>CAMUON010000006.1 GCA_947090525.1 uncultured Atopobium sp. | reverse complement strand
GCATTGTCGGAGAACTGGACTTCCCGTCCTCTGAAATCTTCTACTACCAGCAACAACAATTTACATTCCCGATTGATACGTCAATGAATGTGGAAATTGTAGCGAATCGTAAAGCCCTATCTACTGTCCGCAATAAAAAGAAAGAACTGAAAGACTTGGATAACCACGCTTGGCAAAGTGATAATGAAACCAGCTCCAATGTGGCGGAAGCTCTGGAAAGTGTGAATGAGCTGGAAACCAATTTAGACCAAAGCAAGGAATCTATGTACAAGCTGTCTTATGTGGTAAGGGTATCAGCAAATGATCTTGACGAACTCAAACGTCGTTGTAATGAAGTGAAAGATTTTTATGACGATTTAAGCGTAAAACTGGTACGTCATTACAGAGGGAGAAAATACAAAGACCGTCCACTCTGCTTATATAGTGAGTGTCTATGTAGATGGTTCTGGAAATATGGTACTGGTTAAGAATCCGACCATTACCAACATACCTAAGAAATCAAGTTATAAACCAAAAGCCATTGAAAGTGAGGGGACGGTTGATTCCATTACAACCAATGAAATCAATGAGTTTTTAACGACGTTCTTCAAGCTCTATCCTACAGCGACAGCCAGTGAACTTTCCTACTATGTGAATGACGGGATATTAAAACCAATCGGAAAAGAGTACATCTTTCAAGAACTGGTAAATCCTATTCACAATCGTAAGGATAATCAAGTCACGGTATCGCTGACAGTGGAGTATATCGACCAGCAGACCAAAGCAACGCAGGTATCTCAATTTGATTTGGTACTTGAAAAGAACGGGAGTAATTGGAAGATTATAGAATAACAAATATTGGTACATTATTACAGCTATTTTGTAATCACGTACTCTCTTTGATAAAAAATTGGAGATTCCTTTACAAATATGCTCTTACGTGCTATTATTTAAGTATCGATTTAAAAGGAGTTAATAAATATGCGGCAAGGTATTCTTAAATAAACTGTCAATTTGATAGTGGGAACAAATAATTGGATGTCCTTTTTTAGGAGGGCTTAGTTTTTTGTACCCAGTTTAAGAATACCTTTATCATGTGATTCTAAAGTATCCAGAGAATATCTGTATGCTTTGTATACCTATGGTTATGCATAAAAATCCCAGTGATAAAAGTATTTATCACTGGGATTTTTATGCCCTTTTGGGTTTTTGAATGGAGGAAAATCACATGAAAATTATTAATATTGGAGTTTTAGCTCATGTTGATGCAGGAAAAACTACCTTAACAGAAAGCTTATTATATAACAGTGGAGCGATTACAGAATTAGGAAGCGTGGACAAAGGTACAACGAGGACGGATAATACGCTTTTAGAACGTCAGAGAGGAATTACAATTCAGACAGGAATAACCTCTTTTCAGTGGGAAAATACGAAGGTGAACATCATAGACACGCCAGGACATATGGATTTCTTAGCAGAAGTATATCGTTCATTATCAGTTTTAGATGGGGCAATTCTACTGATTTCTGCAAAAGATGGCGTACAAGCACAAACTCGTATATTATTTCATGCACTTAGGAAAATGGGGATTCCCACAATCTTTTTTATCAATAAGATTGACCAAAATGGAATTGATTTATCAACGGTTTATCAGGATATTAAAGAGAAACTTTCTACCGAAATTGTAATCAAACAGAAGGTAGAACTGTATCCTAATATGTGTGTGACGAACTTTACCGAATCTGAACAATGGGATACGGTAATAGAGGGAAACGATGACCTTTTAGAGAAATATATGTCCGGTAAATCATTAGAAGCATTGGAACTCGAACAAGAGGAAAGCATAAGATTTCAGAATTGTTCCCTGTTCCCTGTTTATCACGGAAGTGCAAAAAACAATATAGGGATTGATAACCTTATAGAAGTGATTACGAATAAATTTTATTCATCAACACATCGAGGTCCGTCTGAACTTTGCGGAAATGTTTTCAAAATTGAATATACAAAAAAAAGACAACGTCTTGCATATATACGCCTTTATAGTGGAGTACTACATTTACGAGATTCGGTTAGAGTATCAGAAAAAGAAAAAATAAAAGTTACAGAAATGTATACTTCAATAAATGGTGAATTATGTAAGATTGATAGAGCTTATTCTGGAGAAATTGTTATTTTGCAAAATGAGTTTTTGAAGTTAAATAGTGTTCTTGGAGATACAAAACTATTGCCACAGAGAAAAAAGATTGAAAATCCGCACCCTCTACTACAAACAACTGTTGAACCGAGTAAACCTGAACAGAGAGAAATGTTGCTTGATGCCCTTTTGGAAATCTCAGATAGTGATCCGCTTCTACGATATTACGTGGATTCTACGACACATGAAATTATACTTTCTTTCTTAGGGAAAGTACAAATGGAAGTGATTAGTGCACTGTTGCAAGAAAAGTATCATGTGGAGATAGAACTAAAAGAGCCTACAGTCATTTATATGGAGAGACCGTTAAAAAATGCAGAATATACCATTCACATCGAAGTGCCGCCAAATCCTTTCTGGGCTTCCATTGGTTTATCTGTATCACCGCTTCCGTTGGGAAGTGGAATGCAGTATGAGAGCTCGGTTTCTCTTGGATACTTAAATCAATCATTTCAAAATGCAGTTATGGAAGGGATACGCTATGGTTGCGAACAAGGATTATATGGTTGGAATGTGACGGACTGTAAAATCTGTTTTAAGTATGGCTTATACTATAGCCCTGTTAGTACCCCAGCAGATTTTCGGATGCTTGCTCCTATTGTATTGGAACAAGTCTTAAAAAAAGCTGGAACAGAATTGTTAGAGCCATATCTTAGTTTTAAAATTTATGCGCCACAGGAATATCTTTCACGAGCATACAACGATGCTCCTAAATATTGTGCGAACATCGTAGACACTCAATTGAAAAATAATGAGGTCATTCTTAGTGGAGAAATCCCTGCTCGGTGTATTCAAGAATATCGTAGTGATTTAACTTTCTTTACAAATGGACGTAGTGTTTGTTTAACAGAGTTAAAAGGGTACCATGTTACTACCGGTGAACCTGTTTGCCAGCCCCGTCGTCCAAATAGTCGGATAGATAAAGTACGATATATGTTCAATAAAATAACTTAGTGTATTTTATGTTGTTATATAAATATGGTTTCTTGTTAAATAAGATGAAATATTTTATGCTCAAAAACTAAGCTACAGAAGTGCACAGCCCAAATCAAAGGCCTGACCACCGCTTATAAAAACGGAGAGCGGGCACACGCCCACTCTCCACGTATTCAAACCTTCAAACCAGCATCAAACGGTCAACAACCAGCATCAAACGGTCAAGCCAGCTCTAAAAATAGCTCGCGCTATTCCTTGGGCTCAATCACGCTCATATTGCGCATGTAGGGGCGCAGTACCTCTGGAATAGTGATCGAACCGTCTGCGTTCTGATAATTTTCCATGATAGCAGCCATGCAACGACCCACCGCAAGGCCCGATCCATTCAAGGTGTGGACAAAGCGCGTGCCCTTGAAGTGCTGCGGGTCGCGGTACTTGATATTCGCGCGACGCGCCTGGAAATCCCAGCAATTCGAGCAGGACGAAATTTCTTTGTAGTTGTTGTAGCTGGGCAGCCACACCTCGAGGTCATAGCATTTGCAGGCAGAAAAACCGATGTCACCCGTGCACAAACTGACCACGCGATACGGCAGCTCAAGCGTCTGCAAGCACGCTTCCGCTTCTGCAACCATCGACTCAAGTTGGTTCATTGAGTCTTCGGGAGTAGCAAATTTAACCATCTCTACCTTGTCAAACTCATGCACGCGAATGATGCCGCGGGTATCACGACCGGCAGAACCCGCTTCTTCCCTAAAGCAGGGCGTAAACGCCGTGTAGTACAGCGGAAGATCGCTTGCTTCGAGCACTTCATTTCTGTGAAGATTGGTGAGCATAACTTCAGCCGTAGGAATGAGATAGAGGTTGTTGCTTACGTGGAACAAATCCTCATCGAATTTCGGCAGCTGGCCCGTGCCAAAAAGCGAATCGTAATTGGTGAGCACAGGCGGCCACCACTCTTTAAAGCCAGCTTTTGCGTGCATATCGATGAAGAAATTGATAAGCGCGCGCTCCATCATAGCGCCTTCGCCGCCCAACACATAAAAGCGCGATCCGGCAAGCTTAACACCACGATCAAAGTCGATCATCTGCGTTTTTGTACCCAAATCCCAGTGCGCAAGCGCATCAAAATCAAAGTTTCTAGGCGTCCCCCAACGACGTACCTCGTCATTTTCACTGTCGTCTTTGCCGTAGGGCACGCTTTTGTCAGGAATATTGGGGATTGCACTCACGAGCGCGCGAAGTTTTTCCTCGATAGTGCCAAGCTCTTCTTCGAGCGCGGCTATGCGAGCTTTGCTTGCCGAAACCTCTTCTTTTGCGGCAGCAGCTTCTTCGTGCTTGCCCTCTTTCATCAGACGGCCGATTTCTTTGGAAGCGGTGTTACGCGCGGCCTGCAGCTTTTCTACCTCGACAATTGTGGAGCGACGGGCTTCATCCAGCTCAAAAAATTGCGCGCGATCCCAGTGCGCGTTTTGGCGTGATGCACACGAAGCATCAACAGCGTCGGGATGTTCTCTCACAAATTTGGTATCGAGCATGATTTCTCCTTTAGCTCCTTCTGAAGGCGGGTGCTGCGCAGGCGCGGGTGTGCGCGAATGTGAGTGCAGCGAGGACAAGCGCGCCTGATTTGACTATACGCATGACTTTTCGCATGACTATACCGCTATTATACGCACAAATAACACAAGGCAAGCACACAACAAGCTTGAGCTCATACTTTTTGTGCATTCAATCTGCATTCAGTTCACATATCACGCTATACTTGTTCTAAGTTTTTGTGAGGAATACGCGGACGAGCAGGCACGAGCGGCACACAGCAATGCCCTAAGCACGTTCGTTTCGTGGCTTTTGAAATGCGTGCGTCCTCAACAACACGAGAGAAGGAGACGTCATGGAAGCAGTTTCGGAGTTCTTTAGCTGGCTATTTGCCACGCGTCAAGGCGTCTTGTTCCTGGTGGTGGGCGGCATTTTGCTGTTTGTTATCATCGCTTGCGCGCTCGAAATACAAACGAGGCGCCGCTTCAAGAATCACAAAAAACAGGAAGGCGATTTTGATCTCTTTGACGACTCGAGCGAAAGTGGCTGGAGCGATTTCGAAGAGGATAATAAATAACGGGAAGACGCGCATATAGGTAGACAGGCGAGATAGATACGCGCGGTATACACTCGCGCAAACGCTTAAACTCATAGCCTAAGCAGCTATGATATAAAATGGTGCGGGCGAAAGGACTTGAACCTTCACGAGGGAACCCTCATATGCACCTGAAGCATACGCGTCTGCCAATTCCGCCACGCCCGCATGAGACATGTTATTTTACTACGTTCTGCGCGTTTCGCCTAGAAGCATTTATGATTCGACGAGATTTTCGCGAGATTTTTAGCGTGCGCGCCCAAAAGAGGTGAAGTTTTGCATGAAAACCACTCCGTTTGCTCGTTTTTCAAATCACACGGCGTATGACATCATGGATTCTTCACAAGATGCGGACTATAGCGACTTTATTTTGGACCATCGCTATCGCATTATGAGCGCATGTACGCAAGGCGGCTTTTGCGACGTACTGATCTGCTGGGATACGCGGTTGCAACGGCGCTGTGCGATCAAGCGCATACCCCTCTTTGCCTGCGGAGAAAGAGATGCATACGGCTATCAAGAAAGCGGCGTGAGCGCCGGAGCCGGCGCGGGTACGCAAGACTCCAATCCACTTACCCACGATATCATCTCATCTACCATGGAAGAAGCACTCAGAGAGGCGCGTGTAGCCTCGATGCTTGCGCACCCAAATATTTCTTCTGTGTTCGACTTCCAAACCGACGAAAACTTTGCCTACCTGGTCATGGAATATATCGACGGCATCACCCTTGCGGAGCTGCTCGCGCGCGTAGAAGGTGGGGTTCTCACGCCTGACGAAGCGAGCTATCTTACACGCGCACTTGCGTCTGCGCTTGCGTTTGCCCACGAAAACCGCGTACTTCATCTCGATATCAAGCCACAAAACATTATGTTCGATCGTAATGGATGCGCGAAGCTTTGCGATTTTGGTATGGCAAGCCTCGCAAGTGCCCAAGGCTACGAGGATGCGCGCGGAGGAACGCTCGGATATATGCCCCCTGAGCAGCTCTTATGCGATGTCGTCGACGAGCGCAGCGACATTTTTTCCTGCGGGTGCGTGCTTTGGCAAGCGCTCAGCGGAAGCTGTCCTTTCGCTGCAAAAAATGCTCAAAACTCACTCAAACTCATCGACAAAGGACCAAAAACCCCCCTTAACGAGGCTCTTTCTGATCTTGCACCCATCGCTCAAACACAAATCGAAGAGGCACTGCGCGCAGCTCTTTGCCCGCAAGCGCAGCTTCGTACCGCGCACATCCAAGACCTTGCGCACCAACTGGTACGCCCTTTGGGGTCCCCCGAACTTGGGCAAAAGTCCCTTGCTGAACTCGTCAACCAAGCGCTTGCTGACGATGAGATAGACGTTGAAGCTGAGCCCGTAAAGCTTTCGCTCAGCTATCGTTTTCCCTGGTTAGAGCCGTTTTTTTGGCGTGCTTTGGGGGGAATCTTGGGCCTTGGAGGCTGTTGGAATATGGTATATGCACTCTTTCCCCAAGAGCAGCTCGTAGCGCTTTGTGTGTTGTGCGGGATCGCGTTAGTTTCTGCGCTCTATAGTCCCTGTGCGCTAGTTGCAGCGACAGTACTTCTCATCTGCACAAGCTTTCACGCAGGCGCAAGCTTTGCCGCTTTTGGTGCGTGCGTGATTTTGTGCGTGATTTTGTTTGCGTGGTTTTTTGCCTGCGGGGAAGAGCGCGCGCGGGCAGCGTACGCAAGCATGATGCCACTCTTGAGTTTTTGTCCGCTTGCGCAAGCGGTACCTGCAGCTATACTTCTCTCTCCTGTGCGCGCAGGTACCACAACGCTTCTGTCTTCGCTTATGGGAATTGTCTATGTATCGCTTGTCCAAAGCGCTTTCGCGGCTGAGCCCGCGCTTCAGCAGCTCATAGGCCTTATCAACGCAGAAACTGCGGCTTTGCTTGTGCTTATGGCTGCAGCAAGTGCCTGCGGATCTGCGCTCATTCGCCACTTCCAAACGCGCGGGATATACGTTTTTGCAGAACTTCTCATCACGGCTGCGACGGCGTCTATTTTGTTTATGGAAGGCGTGAAAAATGCCGCGATTTGGGTTCTCTCGCCTGTAATTTGGCCTGTCGTTGCGGTATCCTTAAGTATCCTTATAAATATTGTGATTATTCTTAATGATTCACAACCTACGCACGAGGAGGTTGAGAATACTCATGAATCTGATTAAAACCTTTGAAGACCGTATGAACAGCGTATTTGGCGCAGGCGCTACGGGTGTGACCTCGCCTTTTTCTTTGAGAAAGCTGGCCAAGCGCGCCGCAAAAGAGATGGAGGCAGAAACCTTCGATATCGATGGGATCGCAACCGCTCCCGCCCTCTACACCATACTTGTTTCGGAGCAAGACGACGCCAATATCCGCTCGCTCTATTTGCGCCTGATCCAAGAAATTTCGAGCTTTATCGAGGCCAAAGCGCAATCAAAGTCCTACGTATTTACTGGTAAACCGCTCATCCGCTTCATGGTTGATCCAGGTCTTAAAAGCGGTAAATTTGCCGTGTTTGCAGAGAATGTCGATGCGTTTACGCTTTCTCGCTTGCGCGCCGAAGAAGATGCGTTTTTCCAAGGCTCCCTCGGCCTTGGTGGAGCTGCAAGCGAACAGCTCGAAAACCCCAAGTCCTCAGAACCAGTAGACATGGGCGCGCACGTGAGTGCGGGTGCTGCTCAACCAGCTCAAGCTTTTGCAACACCAGTGCGCGATGTAGCGTCTCCCGATGATTCTGTGAGTGCGAGGCCCCTGCCGTCGATCGATGCAAACGCAAAACAAGACAAGGGGCTCACACAAACGCCTGCTCAGACGCCTTTTACAGACGCGAGCGCAAGCGCTGTCAATGCAAGCGCAGGCAGCGTAGACAGAGCTGTTGCCGCGGGCGTTGACACTCCAAGCGCGCACGCAAACGAAGCAGCAGATCCGTTTGCTTCGTCAGAGCCTTCTGCTATCCCAAGTGCAAAACCGAAGGTAAAGCCTACGCCACGCGCGGCAAAGCACAGAAGCGCACATGCGGCGATGGCTGCCTCTGCCGCGGGCGCGAGCGCTGCCGCGGGCATAAACGCTGCAGCTGCCGCGGGCGCTTTCGCACGTGCGGCACAAGACGCATACGCTGCTGATGTGCCCTTTGTACCTGCGGGGCCCAAGCAAAACGAAATTCCCGCAGCTGCGCCCGCTTCATTTTATCGGCGCGGCGTCGTCCCCATTCCAGACGAAACGTCCGCAGGAGATTTTGCTCCGCTCGTCGGCAATCAAAACTTCGACCCAAGCCGCGGACTTGATGTTTTACCAGGCGATTATGCTGAGATGGCAGGGGCTTCGTATGCGAATGCGCCGTACGCAAACGAGTCTTTCGCTCCACAAGTGGTTGCTCGGAACAGCAGCCCCCACGTGCCTTTGGTTAATCTTAGACCTTCTGCACGTGACGCCTATAGCGCAGAAACCAAACGAGGCGAACGCCCTGCCTCAAACGCGCAAAAAGGCTATGCACAGTGCCTGTTGATCGATAGACAAACTGGAGAAACCTACAGCGTAGAAGCGCCGTCTGCGATCATTGGCCGTGAACGGGCAAGCGCGCAAGTCGTTCTGCACGATCCCAACGTTTCAAGAAACCACGCCGAACTGGTCTTTGATGGGCAGGTATGGAGCATACACGATCTTGGATCTACAAACGGCACGCAGGTCAACAATCTGATGGTAGACGCCTCCGTCCTCCACGATGGGGATGTGATTACGGTGGCACTTACCAATCTCGAATTTAGGGAGATGTGATATGTTTGACCTCGTATTATTTGCAGGTCGTATCATACTCGTAATCTTTTTGTACCTCTTTTTGTTCCTCGTGATGAAAACAGGCACGGGCCTTGTGCGCATGCAGCGAAAAGACGATGCAATCTGGTTCATCGACGTCGAAAAAGGTCAAAAAGGCATTCGTGGCCTGCATGTAGATGTACTGGGACCGGTAGTGATTGGTCGCTCGGCGTCATCAGACATTGTGATCGACGAACCTTTTGTTTCGGGTGCACACGCGCGCCTTTCGCTTCAGGGGCCTGCGCTTGTGCTTGAAGACCTCAATTCTACAAACGGTACGCTGGTAAACGGCCATATGATCGACTGTGCGGTCACGCTTAGGGCAGGCGACGAAATCCAGATAGGCGACGCGATTATGCGGGTGAGCCGCCGATGAAGTCTTTTCCCTTCCATAGAAAAGATCTCAAAGAGCTGCTTGCGTCAAGCGCGCAGAAAATCGCGCACCCGCGTCCTGCCAATAGCCCAGGTCACAACGTGATGGCAGTAGACACACGCGAAGGCACCGACAGCCGCGAAGGCGCAAATGCCAAGCTTGTATGGGGTGCCCGCTCGGACGTGGGATTGGTGCGCGAACACAACGAGGATTCATTTTTGGTGCAACCCCCGCTCTTTGCCGTGTGCGATGGCATGGGTGGACACGAAGCGGGGGAAGTAGCGAGCTTTATCGCTGTTGAAACGCTCGAAAGTTGTGCGCCGCGCATCGCAGATGATGTGCTTTTAGGAGAAGCAGTCGAAGCTGCCAACACCGAAATTATCCGCCAAGCCCAAGAAGGCAAAGGTAAACCCGGCATGGGTTGCACCGCCTCGTGCATGGTCATCGAAAACAACAAAATTGCTATTGCTCACGTAGGTGACTCACGCATCTATCTCTTGCACAAAGGAGCGCTTGTGCGCCTTACGCACGATCATTCCTTTGTAGAAGAGCTGGTTGACGCAGGTGAAATTACTGCAGACGAGGCGCGTGTGCATCCTTCGCGCTCCATCATCACGCGTGCGCTTGGATCGGATCCCGACATGTACGCGGATCACTTTAGTCTCGATGTAAGCACGCAAGACCGACTGATTATCTGCTCCGACGGCCTTTCCTCGATGATCGAGGATTCTCAGATCGAATCCGTTGCTATTTCTGCCGCGCATCCGCAAACAGCGGCCGATAATCTTGTCGCTGCGGCTCTTGAGGCGGGAGGCCTTGACAACGTGAGCGTGATCGTCGTGGACGTCAAAGACGACGGCGTCGTTCAGCGCGGACGAATGTTTCATAATAGACGATTGATGTTTTCTGGCTTAGCAGCTCTTGTTACACTTTTAATTTCATTTGTGATGGGGCTTGGCGTGATCAATACCTCGTATTTCCTTGCGGAAAACAACGGCACGGTAGGCATTTACCAAGGCATAAAATCTCATATATTGGGTATTCCGCTCTATCATCTCTCCGACACCACATCGGTCGAGGTAAAAGACTTGCCTACTGCAATACAACAAGACCTTGCGAACGGCCTTCGCGTAGATTCCGAATCGGATGCACGCACGACGATTGAATCCTATCGCGATCAAATCGATGCAGAAAAAAGTGCCGCGGCCATAGCCGCCGCGCGGGCAAGCACGGGCACCACTACCAGCGTAAACAACCCGGCAACACCCGAAGACGAACACTCAGACAAAGACGAAGGAGGCGCGTAATCATGCCCACAACAAATACTCGGCGTACCATTGAACTGGGGCTTTTGATTGCCTCTGCCATTCCCACTACCCTACTCTATGCACTCTATCTCATGAACGCGCATGTTGAACTGAGCGTATTTTCGCTTGGAGTACCTCTGGGATTGTTTGTCGCATTTGCGATTTGCCATATTGCCACGCGTATCTATGCGCCTGCGGCAGATCCGGCGATTCTTCCCCTCGTATTCCTGCTTTCGGGCATCGGCATTGCCTTTGTCACGCGCCTTGCGCCTAATCTTGCAATGGGCCAGGTCGTATGGCTTTTTGTGGCGACAGGAGCGCTGGTACTCACGCTTATGTTTGTGCCAAGCATCGAAGAGCTTGAGAATTACAAATTTACCATCGGAGCTTTGGGTGTGATCCTTCTTTTGGTGCCGATGATCTTTGGTACCGAGCGCGGTGGCTCCAAGCTTTGGCTGAGCTTGGGCGCGCTCTCGTTTCAACCGGGCGAGTTGTCAAAGATTTTGCTCGTGCTCTTTTTATCGCTCTATCTCGCGAAAAACCGCGAAATTCTTTCTGCTTCGGCTGTCCGCATACTCGGGCTCAAAATTCCTCGTTTGCGCATGTTGTTGCCCCTTTTTCTCATGTGGGGGCTCTCACTTTTGGTCGTTATTTTTGAACGCGACCTGGGAAGCGCGCTTCTGTTTTTCGCGTTTTTCGTCGTGATGCTCTACGTTTGCACCGGAAGAATCAGCTATGTCATCATCTCGATCGCGCTTTTGATGATAGGCGCTGTGCTGTGCTATCACCTGTTTTCGCACGTACAGACGCGTGTTCAAATCTGGCTTAACCCCTTTAGCGATCCCAGCAACAAAGGCCTTCAGATCGTGCAGTCGCTCTACTCTCTCGCAGATGGCGGGCTTACGGGTACTGGCATAGGTCGCGGACTTGCCACACTTATTCCCGTTGTCGCGTCAGACTTTATTTTTTCTGCTATTGGCGAAGAGGCAGGTCTTTTGGGCGCGAGTGCCGTGCTCATCTGCTATATTTTGCTCGGCATACGCGGCCTTACGACAGCTGCGCGGGCAAAAACCGATGTGGCTGCATTTGCCGCAGCGGGGCTCAGCGCTTCTCTTGTAATTCAAGCCTTTATTATTGTGGGAGGAACCACAAAACTCCTTCCGCTAACAGGCGTTACGTTGCCGTTTATCAGTCAGGGAGGAAGCTCGCTGCTTGCAAGCTTCATCATCGTGGGTCTTTTGCTCAAAGCGGGAGACGAAGGCACCGGGCGCTCCAGTCAGCTTAAAAATACCGAGCAAAATCTCTCCTTTGCGCTGCCGTTTATGGGCAACGCACAGGGAAAAACCGGCTCGCACGCACAAACACCCAAACGTGCACACGCGGTATTTGGTTTTTCGCTCAACACTCCCGAATCAGGCGTGCTGGGACGTGTGGCGCTTGGCAATCGCTTGGTCAACCTTTTGGGTGCGTTTTGTCTGATGTTTGCGCTTCTCATTGCGAATCTTACAAACATACAGGTCATCAGTGCCAAAACGTTCCAAAATATGCCCGGCAACAATCACACCATCGCCAAGACAAACCACATCAAACGAGGCTCGATCATATCGTCTGATGGTGCGACGCTCGCCGAAAGTGTTAAGCAAGACGACGGCTCGTATAAGCGCAGCTACCCGCAAGGCAGTATCGCGGCCCATACCCTGGGCTTTGTATCGACGCGCTACGGCACAAGCGGCGTTGAGCAGCGCTTAAACGACACGCTCGTCAGCAAAAATAACTTCTCCTCCCTAAACGACGTCCTCTATTCCCTTGCGGGATCCGCAAAAACAGGAGCGTCTGCGGTACTTACGATCAATTCTCAAATGCAAAAAGCAGCCGAAAAGGCACTTCAAGGCTATAAAGGATCGGTGGTTGCGCTCAACCCCGCAACAGGCGCTGTACTTGCAAAAGCATCTAACCCGACCTTTGACCTCAATGATCTTGATACGGCCATGACGTCTAAGAGCGCAGATGGTGTGCTTCTCGACCGCGCAACACAAGTGCTCTATACACCCGGCTCCACCTTTAAGGTGGTCACACTTTCGGCGGCCCTCGACGAGCAGGTGATGGATCTCAATTCTCAAATCGCCGCGCCCGCGCAAACAACCATAGGCGGCGCCGAGGTGACCAATTACAAACATCAGGATCTGGGTACGATCACCCTCCAAGACGCGTTCAAGCACTCGTCGAACACTGCATTTGGGCAGGTAGGGTCCATACTTGGCCCACAAAAGCTGGTCACCTACGCACGCGCATTTGGCTGGCAAACAGCGCTTGGCCAAGACTTTTCAACACTCACCTCCCTCATGCCCGACCCGGGAGAAATGAGCGCTTGGGAGACCGCCTGGGCCGCCTGCGGACAACCGGTGGGCATGCACCAAAGCCCTGCGGGCCCTCAATCGACCGTGATGCAAAATGCCGTTGTAGCTGCAGCGATAGCCAATTCTGGCGTAGCGATGAACCCGTACGTGATCAGCCACCTGCTCACAAGCGAAGGTGCAACCACGGCAAAAACGCAGCCGCGCGTCCTCGGTCAAGCAGTCTCTGCCGATACCGCAGCGGAAATCAAAAAAGCGATGCTTTCGGTCGTTGAATCGGGAATGGGTGCGGGAGCTCGCGTAAGCGGCGTTAAAGTTGCTGGTAAAACGGGTACTGCTGAGATTTCCGACGACGTTTCCAATTCACTTTTCATTGGATTTGCGCCTTACGATAAGCCAACTGTAGCGATTGCCGTTTGCCTCGAAGGTTCTCCCACCCAAGACGTCCACGGCAAAGCTGCGCAGGTAGCAGGCAAAGTATTGGCCGCCTGCCTCAACATTCAAGCATTGGGGGCAGCAAAATGATCCACATACGCTGTTTAAATTGCATGAGCTTTGCGCACAAGATGTGCAGAATTTTTGACCCGGATCTACCACACAATCTTTTTTCTCAATACTTTTACAATCAGAATCGAACAGGTGCTAGCACCATAGATAGGAGAAGCAATGCCCGATAGAGTCCTCGGCGGGAGATACATCATTCAAGACAAGATTGGCACGGGCGGCATGGCAATCGTCTATAGAGGTCTTGACAATCGTTTGGGCCGAAGCGTTGCTATCAAAACAATGCTTCCCCAGTACGCAAGCGACCCGTCCTTCGCGGCGCGCTTCAAACAGGAGGCTCAAGCAGCGGCTGCCCTGCAGAGTCCCTATATCGTCTCAGTCTACGACTGGGGCAAAGACGCCGACACCTACTACATTGCAATGGAGTATTTGCGCGGCACCGATCTCAAAAGCGGCGTGCGCAAACACGGTGCGCTCGACTGCAAAAAAGTCGCGCAAATCGGATCGCAAATCGCACAAGCCCTCTCGGTCGCGCACCGTCACGACATCATTCACCGCGACATCAAACCGCAAAACATCATGGTACAGCCCGATGGCAATATCAAAGTCATGGATTTTGGCATCGCGCGCGCAAAAAATTCTCACCTCACCACCGATAATTCCGTACTAGGCACCGCACACTACGTTTCTCCTGAACAAACCCAAGGTAAACCCCTCGGCCCTACCACCGACATTTATTCGCTCGGCATCGTGATGTACGAAGCAGCGACAGGTGTTGTGCCGTTTGACGGCGACGACGCGATTGCCGTTGCGCTCAAGCAGGTGAACGAGGAACCGATTCCTCCTTCACAGCGAAACCCCAAGGTAGACAGCGCGCTTGAGGGCATCATTCTCAAATGCATGCAAAAAGACGCACGCGCCCGCTTCCAAACGGCCGATGAGCTCGCGCGCGTGCTCAGAGATTATTTGGCAGGGAAGCTTACGCAGGTAAGTGCTGCTACAAACGTACTACCTTACATGACGCCCGCGGCAGAAACGCCTTCTCTAGCGTCTACGCGAGCCCTTCCGCACCTGGCTCCAGCTGGTAGAGCAACGATGCCGCAGATGCAGCCACGGGCACGGGAGCTTGCCGCCGAAAACGAGCGCAAACACAAAGGAAAAGTTGTGGGCATGGCGATACTTGGCGCGCTTGTGCTGGTAGCGCTCGTTGTGGCTGTTGTAGGCTTTTTTGGATCCCAAGGCGCCACAAAAGATGTCCCCAATCTCCTCGGCCTTTCTCAGCAAGATGCGCTGATGGCAATAGACAATTCTGGCTTTTTCCAGCGAGGAACCGTTAAAGAAGAGTACTCATCTACGGTTGAAAAGGGCAAAGTTCTCGATCAAGATCCCGACGCAGGCAAAAAGGCCACAAAAGGTACGCAGATAAACATCGTCGTTTCCAAGGGACAAGAGCCCGCAGCCGACGTCGTCGTCCCTGATCTCACGGGCAAGACTCCATCTGAAGCAGAAGCGATTTTGAGCAAACTTGGCCTTAAGAGTCAGGCTGGAGATTCCATTTACTCAAGCGATGTAGAAGTCGGCAAAATCGCGGCCCAAACGCCCGCTGCAAAGAGTCCTGCAAAAGCGGGCGACGTGATCACCTACCAACTTTCCAAAGGCGCCGAGGAAGTCGATGTTCCCAATGTCGTGGGTAAATCCGAGGCAGATGCTACGAGCGCACTCGAAAAAGCAGGCTTTAAAGTGACCTCAAACAAGGTGGAGTCCTCACAGGCAGAAGGCACCGTAACCAAGCAAAGCGCGAGCGGCAAAGCGCCAAAGAACAGCACGATCACCATATACGTGGCGAAAAAGGCTGAGGATGTAGACATATCGCGCTATGTTTCCAAAGGCGACTCGCTCTCAAGCGCGAAGCAAGCGCTCGAAAACCAGGGCTTCAAGGTGAACGTACGACGGGTAGACAGTAGTTCAGCTGCGAAAGACACGGTGATTTCGTTCACCGAGCGCGCAAAACCTGGCAAGACCGTCACGCTGACCGTATCCAACGGCTCGAAAGGCGATCAGTTGACGAGTTCGAACTAAAAGCCCATGAGCGTAACGGCGCACGACTGCGCGTGCAGACAATGCAGGCCCGGCGCGTGCGACGTGCGCAAAATTCGGCTACAATAGAATTTGAAACGCCAGCATGTACGTAATTTTTAGTACAAGATATTCGGCACAAGATATCAGGAGTTAAACGATTATGTCATTGTTAGACACCATCAAGAAGGCAAAGGAAGAGGCTATTCAGGCAGGTACGCTCCCCTCTTCTTCCGCAAAGCAAAAACAAGCGCCTAAGGATGACAAGCGTGTGAATGAGCGACGGGGTGCCCTCGAGCGCTCGCTTACGCGTGCAAAACCGACGCGCGAAAAGGCAAAAGGCGTGCAAACCGCATCTCATGGCCCAAAACCTTCCCTGCTCAAACCAAGTGCAGGCCGCGAGGCACGCAAGCAGGAGCGCATTAAGCGCGATCAGCACTACGCCGCAACGCGCGTGCTGCTCGACCAAAACCCCGAGTATCGCCGCTATCAAACTGTGTTGTGGATCATGCTGGGAGCAGGCTTGATTTCGATCGTCCTTTCCTGGGTGATCAACTATCTGCAACCGCATGCTATGAGCGATTTGTCCTCGCCCGAAGGGATGCTCGAGGTGGCGCTGTTGGTGCTCGCGTATGCGTTTGTAATCGCGGGCTTTGTGTACGATTTGATCAAGGCAAAGCCGATACGCCGCGCGGCGGAAGCGCGTGCAACTGCGCTTTCACCCAAGAAGATCCGCGAACTTCTTATGAATGATCAAGGTGCGCGCCCTGCGGATGAAAGCATTGCGTCCAAGATTTTTGGCGCGTTTCGCAAGAAGGACTAGAAGCTTGTGAGCAGGCGGACGCTGGCGCAAGCACTAGCGTAAGCGCTGAAAGCACGCAAGGACGCGGACGGCGTCTCAGGAGTAAGTGCAGGCGTTCAAGATAACTCAAGCCGTGTTACAATATATCTACATGGCCTCGTAGCTCAGGGGATAGAGCACAGGTTTCCTAAACCTGGTGTCGTTGGTTCGAATCCAATCGGGGTCACCATTTTGATGATTGCCAGGCAGCCCCCGCTGCCTGGTTTTTTCTACGCCCGCGCGGAAGCTGAAAACCATTCCCTATGTAAATCCTCTTACGCTCACTACCGGATGTTTTGTGGATAGACCGAAGACATAACGGCCTACCACAAAACATCCTCCTCGTTTGCGTGAGAGTTCTACCAGGGTTTTCAGCTCGCGTGCGCAGCAAAAAGCCCCCGCGTAAGGAAAGGGTTTGTGCGTAAAAGGCTCGCGCGGAGCCCTCACCAGCTTAAGCACACACGTAAACCCGCATCCACTCTTGCTTGATAACGTACGCGCGCAGGTGTAGAAAAAATTGCCTTTTTGTCTACCAATTTAAGCCACTTTTGGCCAAAATTCGGCCATCTCCAAAGCCCCAAAAAATTGTCCAAGGCTTTTAGCTGTGGATATAAGGAATTTAACTAATAAAAATAGTTAAAAATTTGATGTTTTGGTAGACAAAAACCCCTTTTTTTCTACGTGAGGGTAGCAGCTGAAAGCCCGTCACGCCCTTGCGCGCGGGGATACACATGTGCGGCCGTTGCTCCAAAAGTTATATAAAGTTAACCACCAACTTACTTTCTCCATATTTGAGTTTACCTTAGTTAACCTGCGGAAATACAAAGTCCAGCTCAGGGCGCCTGTCGCAAAAAAACACGCCTGCACGTGCAAAGAAAATCATCATTCTTGCTTGTAAACTTCCCGGAAAGGCTCTATGTTCAAGATAACGCGTGGTCATACAAAAAACGCGCGGAGACCACATCCGCAAACAAATACATGTTTGCGCTTCACACCCTCGAGAGATAGGAAAACTATGTTACACGCGAAATGGATTCTTGGAACCGCAGGTCTTTTGGTTGCGGGCGCCGCAGCTTGCCTCAAAAGCAAGGGCGCGTTTCGCGAAAACTGTGTAAAAGCAGGTGCTTACGGCATTGCCGTTGCGGATCGTGCATCGAAAGAGCTTCAGACCTTGTTTGACGAAATGCAGGAAATGTCTGTTGAGGCAAAAGAACAAGCACGCATTGACGCGCGCATCCGTGAGCGCCTCGACGCCCTTGAGCCGCAAATTCGCGCTGAAGTGCTCAAAGAGGCACAAAACGACTAAATCGTAAGTAAAAACGCTGGTCACGCGCAATGTAAAGCGCGAGGTCACGCGCAGCCTCACCGCGCGCCGAGCCGCGCACACCCGCATCACCCACGCGCGCGGCCAGTGCCACGCGCCCAGTGCACTCCACACACCAATCAAAAGGGAACTCATGAACGTACGCATTAGCTGGCAATTCAAAAAACAAGCGCGTCTCAAACTCGCATGCGCCTACCTCACCAAGGCTGAGGCGCGCGGCCTTGCGCACGCGCTTCAAGAGCTCCCCCATGTCGAAGACGTTCGCGTAGCACCTGCAAATACCACGGTATACCTGCGCGTTACGCGCGAAGCTGCGATTGCAGAAGCTGCACAAGCGCTCACGCAGATGAACATCTTTAAGTTGCCTAAGATTGAGGAAGCTGGAGTCGATAAAAAAAGCTGCGAGCTCGAAGCCTCCTTCGAAAACATGCACTTCGCGCATTCCCTTTCCCACCTCGTGCTCAGGCGGATCTTTTTCAAACTCACTCCTCTTCCCCTGCCGCTTTTTTACGCGTGGATCATCTGGCGAGCGCTTCATTTTGTCAGACTCGCCCTCCACTCACTCATGAGCCGAAAACTGCAGGTAGAAGTACTCGACGCAACAGTCATCCTCATCTCTATCGCGCGACGCGAACTAAAAAGTGCCGCCACAATCATGTTTTTGCTTGAGCTCTCCGACTGTGTGTCCAACCACGTCGAAGCACGTGCGCACCTCGCGCTCAAATCGGGCATCATCAACCGCTGCGAAGAAGTTTGGCAGGTCAAAGACGGAAATGACGTGCTCTGCGCACTTAAAAACATCCAGCGGGGCGACCTCATCCGCCTGCGCATGGGCGCCGTTATCCCCGTCGATGGCGAGGTTGTAGAGGGCCATGCCCTTGTAAACGAGGCGTCCCTCACGGGCGAAGCCGATCTCGTGACCAAACGTGCAGGTTCCAGCGTTTACGCAGGCTGTGCCATAGAAGAAGGCGAAGTTGTAGTAGAAGTTCATGCGCAAGCCGGCCTTGCGCGCATCGACGAAATCGTCCGCCTCACCGAAAACTCCTCTATGATGAAAGCCGAATCTCAGTCTCGCGCCGAGCGTCTCTCAGATGCGCTCGTGCCCTACAGTTTTGCGGCCTTTTTCGTGCTCCTGGCGCTCACCCGGCGCATTACGCTCGCACTGAGCGTCCTCATGGTGGATTATTCCTGCGCTATCAAGCTGTCTACGCCCATCGCCATTGCCTCTGCCATGGACGAAGCAGCTAAACACAGTATGATCGTCAAGGGCGGCAAATTTTTCGAAGCTATGAGCGACGCGACAACCTTTGTTTTCGACAAAACCGGCACGCTCACTCAAGCACGCCCGCAGCTCGTGCGCGTCTTGAGCTTTTGCGATCTTGACTGGAAAGAAACCCTTCGCATCGCCGCTTGCATCGAGGAACACTTCCCGCACAGCGTGGCGCGCGCCATCACAGATGAGGCGGCAGCGCTTCACCTTGACCACTCGGACGAGCTTCACACGCAGGTAGAATATGTTGTTGCGCACGGCATCAAAACGCATGTCGATGGAAAAGAAGTATGCATTGGCTCTCATCGCTTCATCTTCGAAGATTTGGGTGTTACGCGCACGCCCGATATTGATACAAAGATTGACCAGGCAAAACGAGAAATCGAAGGATTCCCGAGTGTCATTTACATGTCCTTCGAAAAGACGCTTGCCGCTGCCTTCATTATTTCTGACCCCTTGCGCGCGGGCGCTCAAGACACCTTGCAAGCGCTGCGCAAGCTCGGCGTTAAGCGTTTTGTTATGCTTACCGGTGACAACGAAAAAGCCGCTCAGGAAATCGCAGGCCTCCTGGGAATCGACGAGGTGCATGCACAAATTCTTCCCGAAGACAAGCTCTCCTACATCAAGCGCTATCAAGCAGCAGGTGAGCGCGTGTGCATGGTGGGCGACGGCATCAACGACTCCCCTGCTCTCGCGCAGGCAAACGTATCTGTCGCGCTAAGCGACGCCTCTGACATCGCAAAAGCGGTCGCGGATATCACGCTCTTTGGCTCTGAGCTCGGAGCCCTCGTCTACGCCCGTCGCATTTCGGACGCACTCATGAAGCGCATCCATAGCGATTTTAAAGGCATCGTGATAGTTAATACATCACTTATAGTTTTGGGTATTTGCGGGCTTTTACCTGCGATTATTGCAGCTTATATACATAATGGTTTTACTTTTGCGGTGACGATTCGAAACACACTTCCCTTGCTTCCCGCAACCACTCAGGCGCAAAAATCACGCGAAGAGTAGCGGCGACCCTGCGCACCCCACACACAGCGCGCACGCTACACACAGCGCAAACTGCCGCTTAGATGAGCTCGTGCCCCTCTTCTACGTGATTCTTCTCTTCGTGCTCCAAAGGAATCGCGAGTGTAAAGGTCGTGCCCTTACCAAGGGTAGATTCCACAGCGATTCTACCATTGTGTTTGTCGATAATTTCTTTGGTGAGCGCAAGGCCTATGCCCAAACCGCCCGACACGCGGCCTCTACTCGCGTCACTTCGCCAGAAGCGGGCAAACACACGCGGAATATCCTCTTTTGCAATGCCGATGCCGGTATCTCTTACCGAAATAATCGCCTCAGTTTTGCTCTTGCGAATGCTAATAACCACCCATCCACCTGCGGGAGTGTAGCGCATCGCGTTCGAAATGATGTTGGTAATCGCCTCGCGAATAAGGTCCGAATCCATCTCAACCATGCACTCGTGATTATCAGTTTTGTCGTCAAAACGCAAGCGCAAGTTTTGCTCGCGAAATAGCGGCTCTTGTATGGACGCTAAGCTTTTTACCAGATATACGGCATCTTGTTTTTCGATTTTGAGCACACGTGTGCCATTTTCTATGCGAGATAGGCGCAACATAGCATCTACAAGCCGAGAAAGCCTACGCACCTCGTGCGCCACCGTTTCAAAATGTTCATTATCCGAAGGAAGCACGCCATCTTGCATGCCTTCCACGGTCGCAAGCATCGCCATGAGGGGTGTACGCAGCTCGTGCGCGACGTCTGACGTAAGGCGATGTTCAAACTTAATATCACGTTCAAGCTCGCTTGCCATGCTATCAAACGTCTCGCCCAAACGGCCGATTTCATCGGTACCGGTGAGATGCGTGCGCGCGGTAAGGTCACCACTTTGAATTTGCGCAGCTGTTGAGGTTATTTTTTTGATCGGCTTGGTAAAGGCGTGAGAAGCCGCGTACGAAAGTGCGCAGGCGAACAAAATTGCAATCACCGCTGCCGCCAAAATCGCGCCATAGGAGTTTCGACGAAATACATCGTCGCTCTTGGTCACCAGCGACTCCGAACCAAACGCCCAAAGCCGCACGTTACCTGCGTATTTTCCAGCGGGCGTCAAAATATCGGCAGAGGCCGTCGCGTTTTCGTTGGTGGGAGGCTGATTGGAGTCCTCTCCCCGCTTTTGCACAGGCGACACCTGATCTTTGAGATTGACCACATCGCCCGGATTTCCGCCTACGAGAACATTTCCATAAATGACCCAGCCATGTTCGTCAGTTATCTCTATGCCTACGTCGGAAGGAATGGGCAAATTAAGCGAAGAACCTCGGATAATGGTAGATTTCCACCCTCCCGCGAGCGCGTACTGTCGCCCGAGCGAAAGCGCGATTTTCTCCGCCATGTGCTGCATACCGCGGCGCGTATAGGTTTGGAACTGATCTTCCCACACAACGGCAAGCACGATAGACAAAATGACCACCGTCATAAATGCCGTCAGCGCAAAATACAAGGTCAGCTTACCCGAAACCGTCTGCTCAGGCCGGTAGCTATTGGATTGCGAATTAACGCTAAACGAACCAAGAGCGCTTTGTGTCTCCTGGTTCGCCAGTTTGTTGTACATATCGTTATTGAGTTTTTTGTAGGATCGAAGCACATCGTCCGATTTCATACGCGCTCGTACCCAGCTCGCGACTACTCAGACTGCGCAGAATCGCCCGAAGCATTTGGCGCCTCAAAACGATAGCCCACGCCATGCACCGTGTACAACCAGCGAGGATTGCGTGGATCGTCGCCAAGCTTTGCACGCAGGTTTTTCACATGCGAATCGATCGTGCGCTCATAGCCCTCGAAGTCATAGCCGAGAACTTTTTCAACAAGCTCCATACGCGTGTATACGCGTCCCGGGAAGCGTGCAAGGGTCGTGAGCAACTTAAACTCAGATGCCGTGAGGTCGATCTCCTGATTATCAACAAGCACCTTGTGACCGGAAATGTCGATAACAAGATGACCAAAATCGAGCACCTCAAGCGCAGGCTCCGCCTCGGTGTGAGCGCGGCGCAAAAGCGCGCGGACGCGCGCCACGAGCTCGCGCGGAGAGAACGGCTTGATGAGGTAGTCGTCGGCGCCGAGCTCAAGGCCGATAATTCTATCCTCTACCTCGCCTTTTGCTGTAAGCATAATGATGGGTACATTGGATGTTTCGCGCACCGCACGACACACTCTCTCGCCCGAGAGCTTAGGCAGCATCAGGTCGAGAATGATGAGGTCAAACGAGTGTTTTTCGAATTCCTCCAGAGCACTTTGTCCATCGCCAACGCTCCGCACAAAATAACTCTCTCGCTCAAGATACGCCGCTACGGCATCACGAATTGTTTTCTCGTCTTCGACTAATAGAATGCGTTTTTCGTCTGAAGCCATACGAGGCCTCCTTTACTTATGAGCAGCTCGTGAAAAATCGAATAGGTATACCTAGTGTATCATTAAAGCCTGGATAAACACCAATATTATATGATAAAGCGCCGAATTAAAATATTTTTTGGGTATCCCGTATCCTTGTCCTTGAGCGTGGCATAGGTGATAAAAAATCGGCTCTCTCCGCTCACACACGGAAACTCGCCCACATCGCTCGTCCGCGGGCTCGCCGCGAGAATGGAATAACTTTTATTCTCGATATCCACCACAAAATACGAGACCTTGCTGCGGATGATAATTGTGTTTTTGTTGCCTGCACATGCAGCCGAAGGCTCGCGCGAAAGCACCACAAAACTCCCGTCTGAACAGGCAATATAGGTCCCCATCTTGCCCAAAAGACCGCGCTGTTGGTGATTCGCCGCAACCGAAAATACAAAATGGTTGTTGATGTATACAGCCGTTTGAGGAGCCACGCCGGAAGGCATCGCAAATTCGTCGACAACCGATTTCATGCCGCTCGAAATGGAATATGCCTGCATAACATGCGCTACGCCTGCGCCTTCGCGTGCAAGACGAGGCACAACCACCACCACATCTCCTGAGATTGTAGGCGCCGTAGCAAAAGCTCCCTTCGATTCGAGGATGGCATCTGCCTG
The DNA here is from genome assembly GCA_947090525.1 of uncultured Atopobium sp. Lineage (GTDB taxonomy): Bacteria > Actinomycetota > Coriobacteriia > Coriobacteriales > Atopobiaceae > Fannyhessea. The sequence goes on along the minus strand of CAMUON010000006.1, from coordinate 43,626 downwards.
CGCTTGGCCAAGACTCCACAGGTAGAGCGTAGCGCTTTCACGTGCTTTTTTCTTTTTGGCAAAGGGCGTGACCTGCCAGATTACGTGTTTTCCGCTGACGACAAATTTCGCCGGAGCATAGTTTTCATCAGCATGCCACAGTTCAGTCACTTCGCCAGTAAGAGCGCCTTTTGAGAAAGCGGAAGCAAAGAGATACCAGCCTTTTTCAATCGTGTCAAATTCAAGCCATGCATAGATCTCGTCTGAGCAAGATACATCAAATATGACGAAGTTTGGTGTCTTTTTCATGTATGGTTCTTTAAGAACCTCTATAAGTTTTCCACTCTCGAGCGAGAACGCCGAGCCTTTGATCACAGGTGTTGCCGACGTGCCCGCGGTCGTCGCCGCGATCCACGATCCTGAAGATGGACGCAAGACGTTTCCCAGGGGGATCTCCCACGAGCCTTTTTCTTGGAATGAGAAATCGGCATACGTGTAATTGCTCTCGTTTGTTTTGGGATCGATGATGTATTCGGCGCGCGAATCGTCGATTTGCGCTGCTACATCGGCATTTCCTGATTTCCGTTTGCAGCCACTTTGCGAAAGGGCAAGGCCCGCAAGCGCAGACCCTGCGGCACAGATATTCAGAAATGCCTTGCGTGAAGGCGAGAAGATGTGTGAATGGGTGGGTGCAGGTGCGGGGGCTAGAGCGGGTGCGCTTTGAGCCTGCGTGTTCTTGCGCTTGTGCGCGCGGGCGTCCTCGTGGGTGTACGCGCGTTCACGTGCGCATTCGTGCGCATCTGCGCAGGTATGCGCCCGCGTCATATCAGTCATCTTCTCACCTTCGTTCGTACTATCGTGTGTGTACAAGCGTGTATCCCTGCACGCTTGCCGTATGCTTGCCGCAAGCGCGCCATAAACTCGCCATACGCTCACCGCAAGCTCGCTACACGCTCGCAAAAGTCTTGCGCGTCTCACAACACGCAAGCGCGCTTATTTTGCGCCGTCGTCGCTGGCATTACTGCAGGCGCAACCATCTGCACTGGCGCTACCCTCGTCCTCAAATTCAAGCGTGCGCAGGCGCTCAAACACCACATCTACGCGCTTTAAGAACTGCTGCGGATCAAAAATTGCGTCCAATTCTTCACGCGAAAGCGTCACTGCCTCATCCGCCTCAAGCTTATCCTCAAAGCTCGAGCCCTGCTCACAGGCCTGAACCTCATGCCAGGTTGCCATAGCACAGCGCTGCACAATCGCGTATGCATCTTCGCGAGAAATTCCTGTATCCACAAGCGCCAAAAGCACCTTGGAGGAATAAATGAGCCCGCGCGTTTTGTTGAGGTTTGCAAGCATTTGCTGAGGATACAGCACCAATCCATCCACAATGCGATGCAAGCACGCATACATGTGATCGAGCGCCATAAAGCTATCGGCAAGCGCCACACGCTCGGCAGAAGAATGACTGATATCGCGCTCGTGCCAAAGCGCTACGTTGTCAAAGGATACCTGCGCATTTGCCTTGACCACGCGCGCAAGACCGCACACTTTCTCGGCAGTGATGGGGTTTCGTTTGTGTGGCATCGCACTTGACCCCTTTTGACCTGCGCGGAAAGGCTCTTCGGCTTCGAGCGTATCGGTTTTTTGCAAATTGCGAATTTCTGTGGCAATACGCTCACACGTTGCCGCGCATACTGCCAAAATACCTGCTAGATACGCATGATGATCGCGGCTAATCACTTGCGTCGAGGCGGGATCGATGCTTAAATTCAGTTTTTTGCATACAAACGCCTCGATCCTGGGATCGATAGACGAATAGGAGCCAATTGCTCCAGAAAGCGCGCCGCACGACATTGTTTTGCGTGCATCACGCAAGCGCAGAGAATTTCGTTTGAGCTCCCATGCCCAGCTTGCAAATTTCATGCCAAAGGTCATCGGCTCGGCATGAATACCGTGCGTACGGCCTACGCATAGCGTGTGTTGCTCCTCAAATGCGCGGCGCTTGCAAATTTCGCCCAGCTTATCGTTATCAAGAATCAAGAGATCGACCGCTTTGGACAAAATGTAGCAAAGCGCCGTGTCGCCAAGATCGCTACTCGTCATGCCAAAATGCACCCACCTGCTCGGGTGCGGCATATCGCTTGGTGCGTCCTTATCGATGTAGGACGCCATATTGGTGAGAAACGCGATCACATCGTGATTGACGCGCGTCTCGATTTCGTCAATCTCGTCCTTATTCACCGCAGCGTGAGCGCGTATCCACGCCGCTTCTTCCTTCGTAATTGGGCAGGTATGAAGCTCAGCCGCAGCTTCGCAGGCCAAAACCTCAATCTCCTTCCACACTTCGTACTTATGCTCGAGCGAAAACAAATGGCCCATCTGGGGTCGCACATACCGTTCAATCATAGTCATCCTTTCGTGGGAACACGTTCTAGTATAAAACGGCAGAAGCGACTGCGCCACGAGGCCGCGCGCGCAAACGAAAAACACAGGTGGATATGAGTAGGCACTGGCGGAAGGCGCGCGCATATTAACGTTTGGCAAACGGATACAAATTGTGAATAAGCGCCCGCGTTTATGTGAGGTATGATGCATAATAAGAAAAAGTATACACGCCCGTGTATATTACACATTCGAGCGGGCGCGGACGCGCACGCATACATAAGGAGGGTTGCCATGGCCGAGAATACCAATTCACAAAACCACACAGGAAAAAACGTGGTCTCATCAATGCAAGAATCAGGGTCACAAGCTATGTGCCCCTCTTCTGATGCAGATACAGGCGGCCAGGGTGCCGCCGGTAAAGACACTGCTACCCCCACTTCGGGACAGGAGCACTATCGCCTCGAGGATATTGCATCACAGGTGATCCGCGTCAATTACACGCGGCGATACGTATGTATAGCTGGCCTTTCGTGCCTTGTGGGTATTGCGATCGGCGCCGTTTCTAACGGGCTTCTCACACAAAGTACCGCGCACAAAAAAGGTTCCAAAGAAAATCCTGTCGTAATTGGCGTCATTGGGGCAAACGATCCTCAGTGGCGCGTTTTTGTATCTGAAGCGCAAAAACAAGGCATTTACGTGGACCTCAAGAATTTCTCCGATTACACGTCGGAAAATCCTGCGCTCGCGCAAAAGAATTTGGATCTCAACGAGTTTCAACACATTCTCTACCTCGCCAATTACAACATAAAAAACAACGAGGACCTGCAGCCCATAGGGGGCGTTGCGGTGTATCCGCTTTGTTTGTTCTCAAGTCAATACACACAAGTAAGCGATATACCTGCTGGTTCTTGCGTGGTTATACCAAACGACGAAACGAATCAAGCGCGCGCACTGGGTGTTCTCGATGGCGCACATCTCATCACGCTCAAGCAGCCCTGGACCGCTTTTTCTACTCCCAAAGATATCGATGAAGCCGCATCGCGCGTACGCGTTTTGCCTGTTGAGGCGGCAAAAGTTGCCAATTCCCTAAGCGATCCAAGCGTTGCTGCGGCAGTTGTTAACAATGACTATATGAAGGACGCGGGCCTTGACCCCAATAGCGCGATCTTTAAAGACGACGCTACGTCGGAATATGCAAAACCCTATATCAACATCTGGACTGCTCGAAAAGAAGATATCAACAATCCGGTATATCTCAAGCTAGTTGACATATGGCATGAACAAGCGGTGTCCGATGCCTTGCTCGATCATTTTCAACATATGGCTACCCTCAACAACGATTCGGGTGAAGTGCTGCGCGATGTTCTGAAACAGGTGCAAGAGCAGCAGCTGAGCGTGTTGAATAAGTAGCAAGAGCTGTCGTTGGGCGCGGGCGTGGGCGCGGAAGAGGCGCAAGGCGCTATGTCGCGCAGGTGACGCAGGTGTCGCGGACGTGGCGCAAGACGCTCTAAGCGCATGATTGATGCAAGACGCAAGATGCTGAACGCAAGCATTGCGTACGCTACACACGTGCTCCGCGCGCCCAATATTGCATATTCAAACGACTACATAAACGTTTTCAAAAGGGGACTATATGAACGAAACATCCATACAAACACCCACGGAGAATCCACCGCTCGTTGAGATTTCGCATGTCAGCAAGGTGTTTTCTCGGGGACGTCACACAGAAGCAAAGCGCGCACTCGATGACGTAAGTCTTGACATCTACCCCGGTGAGGTGATGGGGATTATTGGATATTCGGGTGCCGGCAAATCAACGCTGTTGCGCATGATCAACGGCCTCGAAAAGCCCAGCTCAGGCGAGGTGCGCGTATTTGGAACCAACATCGAGACTTTCAATGACGCCAAGCTTCGCCCCACGCGCCAAAAAATTGGCATGATTTTCCAGCAGTTTAATTTGTTTTCTTCGAAAACTGTCGCTGAAAACATCGCTTATCCGCTTTTGCAAGATAGGTGGCGGGAAGATTTCATCAATCGGCAGGTCAGCCAGCTGCTTCGCTACGTTGGATTATACGAATACAAAGACAGCTATCCAGAAAGCCTCTCGGGCGGCCAAAAGCAGCGCGTAGGTATCGCGCGAGCGCTTGCACTTCAGCCACAAATTCTCCTTGCCGATGAGGCTACAAGCGCGCTTGACCCCACTACCACAGACGAGGTACTCAGCCTGCTCAAACAGGTAAACAAAGACATGGGCATCACCGTGATTCTCATCACGCACCAAATGAGCGTTGTCGCCAAGATCGCCGACCGCGTGGCCGTGATGGAAAATGGCAAAATTGTCGAAGAAGGCAAGGTATACAAGGTATTTGCAACGCCGCGTCAGGCGATCACACGCTCCTTTGTGGCGTCGGCAATAGATAGCTGCCCAAGCGAGGCAGAAATTAACAAGCTCAGAACCATCCATCCCAAGCGCCTGATCACGGTGATCATGCGTGACGAGGACCCAGAGCTTGGCATTACGCCTTCGGGCACGCACATTTCGCGCATGCTTACGCATCGAAGCATCACCAATAACATTCTGTGCGGCGGCGTAAAAAGCGTAGGTGCGAAATCGCTCGGCTCCTTTACCTATGAGCTCTACGGGGAAGACGGCCTGCTCGACAGCTATGTTGAAGAGCTTAAACAGGAAAATATCATCGTTGATTTTGGCACAAAAGAGCATCCCGTACGCTACGCGGATGCTCTTAGCAGTGCATACAAGGAGTAAACCATGGGAATCGAAACATGCACGCTAACGCTTGGCGCAGGCGCGCGAGAAACAGCTCTCGCATCTGGCAGTTTTATTCATAGTTTTGCACATAGTGCGGCAAATGAGATTTCGCCTATCATGTGGAACGACTTTATGACATATGCACAAGACGGGTCGTTTGTTCAGGCATGCATAGAAACGCTGCAGATTGTATGCCTTACGCTCTTCGTAGGCGGGCTTTTGGGCTTGTTTTTGGGAGTGCTGTTGTGGGGCACACGTCCCGGCTCGCTTTTTGAAAATCGCCTGTTCTACCGCGTACTTGATGTATGCATTAATATGATTAGACCTATTCCTTTTATCATTTTTCTTGCAGCAGCGCAACCGGTGACCATAGCGGTCATCGGGACTTCCATAGGTACCGCTGCTGTGATTTTTCCTATGATCATCATGTGCGCGAATGCATCGGCGCGCCTGGTAGAACAGAATCTTTTATCGGTTGACGCCGGTGTTATCGAGGCCGCACGGGCAATGGGTGTGTCTCGTTTTTCTATCATCACAACCATTTTGGTGCCGGAAGCACTCGCGCCTTTGATCCTTAGTTATGCATTTTTGTTTATATCTGTTTTAGACATGAGTGCTATGGCCGGCTACATCGGCGGTGGCGGCTTGGGTAACTTCGCTATTGCCTACGGATATCAAAAGTTCAACCCTTGTGTGACCTGGGCATGCGTGATTATCATGATCGTGCTGGTACAGATCGTACAGATCAGCTCAAACGCTATCGCCAATCATATTTTGCACAAGCGACAGCATATCTAAGTGCAGGTCTAGGGCTTGTCTGGAGCCTGCCTAAAACCTTCCTTAGATTTTGTTGAAATCTTTTCATCCAAAAAAAAATAAGCTGGCGGCAGGTCTTTCATAAGATCTGCTGCCAGCATGTATGTCGCGCGAAACGGATGCATAGCCGCGGGAACTGCGGTCACTGTGGGAATTATAGCAAGAAAAAGGTGGTGGGTCGTGTGGGAGTCGAACCCACGACCTTGGGATTAAAAGTCCCCTGCTCTACCAACTGAGCTAACGACCCGACGTGAAGAGGCAAAACACCCTCTAAACGAAACAATCATATCATGACTGCTACTCGATTGCGAGAATGCTTGATTATTTTCCTACAAGTTGCCGCCTTCTGCGCTAAGAATTGCAGAATTTCTTCAAATATGAAGATAACTACACATACCCCAAAGCGACTTCCCCGCTTTCCTCCATGCCGCCGGCCAAAGCCCGTCCTACCCTCCTGCACCACACCGCGTAGAAAAAATGGCTAATTTATCTACCGATTTGACCTGATTTCAGCCAAAATATCGGGACCTACAATGCACCTAAAAAATGTCTAAAGCTTCTACCAGCCCATAAACTATTTTTAACTAATAAAAATAGTTTATTATTTGATATTTTGGTAGATATAAACCCATTTTTTCTACGCTCACGCGCATGGCGAAGGTACGTCCTTATGCCGATTTCTCCTTTTCTTTCCCGTGCTCCGCACGTACAATAAAGTTACGAACCATCTCTACGTGTGATATTCGCACGCAAACCCCACCCACGGCGGTTCGCGCAGTACTTTTGCCTTTTCAACCAGCGGTTCTAAGGAGGGTGTTATGGCATCTTGTTGCTCTTCATCAAACTCATCCACCCCAAAGAAAAAACTCATCGTCGCAGTGGTCACGCTTGCGATAGTAGTGATCGCAGCAGTTTGTATGCTTAACCTCAATAAGCAAAAGCCTCAGGCACCCGCAAAGCAAGACACCACACAAAGCGTCAGCGACACAAATGCTGATGCAGCTGCGGATGCCGCGAAGAAGGAAGAAGCCAAGCAGAAGGCCGAGAAGGCCGCTGAAAAGACGAACAGTATCGCCGATGAGCAGTACGCAAACATCTTAAAAGATGCGAGATCCTACCTCAAAAACAACCAGGACGCTGCGTATGCGCACTATTTCTATCTCACCCAGGATGTTAACAAGGATAAGATCAAAGACCTCATCCTCATCGGAAGCAATGACGAGAATCCAGCAGCATCGTGTTCAGCTATTGTGCTACTTTCAGGCGGAGATAAAGACAGTCTGTCTCGGCCAAAGATGCAATTTAAGATTTCCAACAGCGAAAACGCGCCCGCGCAGCTCTTCTACGGCAAAAAGGACGACACACTGCTCTACGTCATGACAGAAAATGGAACCCTGCATCTTATAACTTACGCGCTCTTTAACGGCGATTATCATGACGTACAAAAAGAAACCCGCGAGCTTGGCGCCAAGAATTACGGCGTAGATGAAAGTAAGTGGGAGCATATCGACGTAAGTGCAGCTAAAGCAGTGTAAGCGCAGATACAAGTCGAATTGTTTGATATAAAAGTCAAGTTGTTAAGTTGTTTGAAAGCATCCGGGCCGCGTGTCCGGGTGCTTTTTTTGCGTGTTATATGCTTGTTATTCGCACGCGTACATACGTCAAGCAGCAAAAAAAATAGCAAAAAAAATGGAGCGGGCAACGGGATTCGAACCCGCGAATGATGGCTTGGGAAGCCATTGCCTTACCTCTTGGCGATGCCCGCACGACATGATGTATTGTATCATAACTCGCGCCCGCGCAGCCATAAAGCCGAGCGCGGGCGCACGTAAGTCACAATCTACTGATTCAACTCGGGCACGCAACTACGAGCGCCTAATAAGCTCGCACAAAAGTTGCACGACATTTACCACCTGCTTCGCATCCACTTTATCCGCACTATCCTCCGCGGTGTGGGACAATGCCGGCAGATCGTTCGCGTCGCAGCCCATAAGCGTTGCTGCGCGCACAGAGGCGTGCATGGCAGGCGTCGCGTCTGTGGTGCCAAAGTCATATTTCACCTTGTTAACACCTATATGCAAATCTTTTGCCACCGACTGAATCAGGCGCACAAGACGCTTATCTGCATGCCGCGTTTGATAATTATCTTCATGCGTAAGCACCGAAAGCGAACCAGCACCAATGCAGTCGAGATTGATCAGAAACGCACCGCGAATATCGCGCTTATGTTCGCTCAAAAATTGCTTCATACCTGCGTGATCATGCTCGCTCGCACCGAGCGCCACAAACCAAATATCGTGGCACAAGAGCTCGTCTTCACCCATGGAAAGAATCTCGTCTTGCAAGTCCTGCAAACTGGGCTTCTTCTCTTGATCAGAGGATGACGCATCTGCGGCTTCATGACCAGCTGCATCGCCAGACTCAGGCGCTACAAGATCAACTGAAGCGTCAGACGCTGCGTCTGCGGAGTCCGTAGCGTCTTTGCGCACCACAGCCGGCGCATCATTTTGGAAGAGCTGCACTACGCCTTCCTGGACAAAGGGGTTGTCATCAAGAGACAAACTCTCTTGAGGCGTGTTTTCATCAAACTCAGAAGGAGCCTGCGCATCAAATGCATCGGCGCCAGCAGCAACCTCATCGCGCTCAATATCATTCAACGTAGGCAGCTCAAGCTCGCCGTCCTTCACGGCCGAACTTTCAGGCTCATCCTCACCCAATGGATAGGGGCGAAGTCCCTTTCTCGTAGCTGCACCACCCTTCCAATGCGAAGAAGACTTCTTGCCAGCATGCGCCTCACCGTGAGAAGCGCCGTGTCCGCGAGAGCTTGCGTCTTTGGAAGCGCTTTCATCTTCGTGTACGAAGTTATCCCAGCTACCGATCTCGCGTCCGTCTTTTTTGGCGTCATAGCCTTCCTCAACGCCCAGCCACGAACTCATTGACTCTGCATCATCTGCGTTTTTCTTTTTCTTGCCAAAGAGTCGGTGTGAGCGAAGAGCAGCTTGCGTAGCGGGGCTTTGATTAGGTGCTTGCGGTGAAGTTGCAGACGCGTTTGCGGGTGCTACTGCAGATGGCTCAGATGCCAGCGCAGATGCCGCGCCATTTGCGTTTGCGGGTGCTTCCTCAAACTTATGCTCGTCTAGTGGCGCTGATACACCGGTTGCAAACGGATCATTTGTCTCTTGCAAAGGATCAGGTAAATCGAACAAAGCCGCACGTAGAGCCATGTTTTTGTTGGAGCCTCCACCCAGCGCCTCTTGCTGTTGCTGAAGCACTTGTGCGGCATGCGCGCGCTCCTCTTCCGACTGCACAGACTCGTGCTGCGCGCGCGAAAGCGAGCGGTGGATTTCTGAAATGATCTGATCTTCCGGATTCTTTTGAACTTGATCTTCTTGAGCGCTCTCGGAAAGCGGATCCATCGCCTGCGTTTTGCCGCTTAACTGGGCGTCTGCCGCTTGTTCACGAGAAGCATCAGAAGCAGGAGTTGCTTCAGGCGAAGACACACTATCAGCTGTTACGCTATGTGCATCAACAGAAGAGCCACTTTCGTTTGAGTTTTCATTTGCGGCTTCATTTTTATCTTTGGATGTGGAAATAACTGTGTCCTGGCTCGCATTAGCATCGTGAGCTGCAGCTTCCTTACCAGATGCATCATGAGTATCAGATGTATCAGACGCTTTCGAAGAGATAGATGAATTCTTCTTGTCCGCGGCAGTAGGCGCGGGTGCTGCCTCCCAGCTCGCAATCGGGTACGCCGCCTCAAACTGGCGCATGTTGTATGCATGACTTCTGTAGGAGATAGCTTCATCCGCGGCCTCAGGCGAAGCGATGTCGTCGTTTTCGCTGCCGTCACGCGCAAAAGAACTGACAGAGGCTCGCACGCGGCGCGCAGAAGACGCGGTTTCTGATACAAACCCGTCATCTCCTCGCTCAGGCGATAAGACGTCAAAGGCTTGCGCGGGCGCGGCGTCCGCAACAGTACCCTCGTCAGAATTAAGCGCTTGAATTGCCTCTTTGTACGCAACATCGTAGGAAATCTCGCAAGAAGCAGGCAAGATTTCGAGCGAGCGGAGTGTGTCTACGCCGTGGCGCACATAGCCTTCGGGAAGATCGTATTCCGCTTCCGCAGGCGTACTTTCGCCTACAAATTCATCTTCTGATGCAGCCGATACAACTGAGGAAGCCGTATCTTCTGTAGACGCCTCGACCGGTGCCGTGGCATCGGCGTTCGCGCTATCATCAGCATTCATCTTTGCTTGTTCAGGCGCTTGATCAGCAGCTTCATCAGAGGCTTGAGCCACCTCTGCAGCAGCTTTTTCGTCCGCACCCGCAGCGTCAGCAGGTTGATCAGGCTCTTCAGGAAGGATTGTCGTCATGGCCAAAATCTCGGCTTCAGTTTTCTTTTCACGAGGATGCTGGCCTTCTGCATCACTTTGAGCTCCATCAGCAGATGCGGGCTCTTCGGCGGCCTCGGCGGCGGCTGCGTCCGCAGGAGCTGGTTCCTGCTCATCTCCGGAATCCTTACCAGTGTATTCGCTCAATACCGGCTTTTTCGCAAATGCGGATGCGTGCTTAGCCGCATCGTCCATCGGGCGCACTTTATCAAGCACGCCTAGCAGCGCAGCGAGAGCAGCTTTATTGTCGTTTGCACCCTCCGTGCATGGTGAAAACCTTTTATAAAGAGTATTCGCACCATATGCAAGCGGGGAAAGCGAAGATAAAACACCTAAAAGCCAAAAAATTCGACGCGGGGTATCGGTGATAAATGGCAAAAACAACGCCACTTGCACAAGCGCACAAAACGCCGTAAACACAAGTGCTGAATACATGATTTTTTTAATGCGCGCCTGGTAGGGTGCGATTTGTTGGTGCGAAAGCAGATCTTCGTTGGGCGTATCGTAGTGCGCCACAATCACAATAGGACGATTCCCCTTCATCACAAGAGGTCCGCACGCGCGATGCACGCCGATAACATTTTGACTTTGCGCCAGGGGGCCGAGCTCGCTCACCTTAAAGATGTTGAAACGGTCAAGCACAAGCAGCGCAAACGCAAGTGCGCAGATCACAAAGCCAATATATCCCACGGCCGTCCCTGCAAAACCGGACATCAGCATGCCCACAAACACAAGCACGTAGAGTGCATCGTGAGCGACGAGACCCCAACCATGCGAAAACACATCTTGCTGCGACACGTCGAGTTTGTGGTCGTTCATGATTTGGGCCAGCGTTTGTGCGGCGTCGACTTCTTCCTGGCTGTTTGTAGGAGCTATGTCAATGGATTTGTTGATGTAATCGAGGTATGTGCGCGAATATGCCATGAAACTATCCTTTGCAGGTCTTGTGCAAGTACGAGCTATAGCGAAGTGCAAGTTGCTATAGCGTAAGTATACGACTTTTTGACCGAAACTTCGTCGTAAAGTGGCTTATTAACTGCAATTTTTTGTAGGGAGACCATGTGAGTTAGGGTGCACAAAAAAGTGTTCTAGGAGACGGGGTGGATACAAGAAGACGTGTGTGAGCACGGAGGCAAGACGAGGCAGGGCGAAACAAGCATGAACGATGCGCGCGGGCACTTTTTTGCGTTCTCGTTCTTTTTGTTTTGAACTTGCGAGAGAGGCACGCGCGCGCGTATCATGAAAGAGCACAAAAGCAATAAATATAGGCAAATATCAGCAGAAATAGATACGTAAAACCGACTCACGAGGCCAGCTCGCACGCATCGAAGCTCAACCAACGCCAAGCTATGTCTACCCATCGTCCAACCACACGCAAAGGCACATCATGACAGCCGATTCTCCATCCTCTCCCAACACATTATCACCCGGTGACAACCCGCAACCCAAGGTAGATACAAACCCCGCCGATGCCGGTTGGAATTTTTCACAAGATGAGACGCGTGCGCGTCGTATTTCTTCGCTTGCCGCTTTTTTTATGAATCACGAGGGGCGTGTGGCAGAAAACGAGATCAAACGCCGTTTTTATGAGGATGTAGACAAGCAGAATAGTTTTCTTCGGGCATTTTCGCGAGATAGACAAATGCTCGAAACTCTAGGTTATCGCTTCATCAAATATGAAACTAATCCAGCTGATAGTGATGGTAGATTTTGGCAGATAGATAGCCAAAAAACGTTTTTCTCCTATAAACTTACGCTTGTTCAGGCAAGGACACTCGAATGTCTTACTCAGGCGCTTGTATTCGATACTTCGTTTGCGTATGCAGATGAGCTTCGTCTGGCGTTAACCAAAATAAGTGCGCGTTTTCCCTACTCTTTGCTTCCTTTGTGCGGAAACGCGAGCGGGCATGAAGGTGTTCAGAGCAACAACGCAAAGCACAAAGCTCAAATACTTTCATGTTTGATAGAGGCGCTCAGCCAAAAACGACTCATTTCATGCCAGTATAAGCGTGCAAATGACGAGGTAAAAGACTATGTGCTCGCGCCTTTAGGCACGTTTGGATTTCACAATGCAAGCTATGTTGTAGCAGAAAAAATGTCAAAGGAACAAAAACCAAATAAGTCCTTAAAGCCCCAGATTCATAGTTTTCGGAGTGACCGTTTTGTCAGCGTCTGCATGCTCAAAAAGGGATTTACGCCACCTCAACATTTCGACGTCAACGCCTATATCAAACTTCCTTGCCACATAGGAACAGCCCAAATACCTGCGAAATTTGCACTTGTAACTGCGCTTCCATATGAGCTTATGCGAAAAATTGAGCGCAGCGGAACACTTTCCACAAGCGAGCGCCGCATACATGTTGAAAACACTGAACATGACACTCGTGACAGAGCCCTCGCTCCGTGCACACCCACCATATGGGAAACCACAATCAATACGCTTGTGCCAACGGTGCGTATGGCGCTGGAAACAGGTATGATCCCGCTTGATCCGCCTCAGCTTGTAACTTTGTATCAAAACTTTTTACAACGTGCGCAAAAACTCAAAAAACCATCATTTAGCTGCAAAACTCTGTATACAGCACCCGCCCAAAAAGGGAGACGTGGGCGCACTAGTGCAGATAAAACCTTACGCCAGCTCCTTTTGTTGCTTGCGCACTTACAAAAATCAGGAGATTCCATCTCTTGCGCAGATATCATGAGCCGCTTTGCATGTACACAGGCAGAAGCACAAAAACTCTTGCAGCTTATGCTAGAAATTGCAGATGACACACGTCTTTTCTCGCTGCCCTTGGTGTATGACGAGTATGAAGAGGGGCCTGTCGAAAACTCAAGTTCAAATAAAAATCTGCAGGAAAATGATTCAGATCAGGTGCATATGCGCAGCTCGCATCAGGAAGAATCAGCACAAATTGAGCGTATTGGTCTTTTTACTACTCTGTCGAAACAAGATAGCGCTCAAGGTAGATCGCTTCGCCTTTCATTAAGCGAGGTGGCAGCCTTGCGCGAGGCGCTGGCAAACTGCGGAATCGAAGCAAGGGACGCGCTGTTACACGTTTTGGATCCAAACGAAGCAAGCAAGGCATGCGCACGCACGCACGCGCACACAAAACCGATCGCACAACACGCGCAAACGCTCCGCGCGCAATCAGACAAAACCGTAGGTAGTTATAGCTATTCCTCGGATAAAGGAAGCGAACGCGCAAAACAACTTATCACCATTGCGCAGGCGGAAGCTCGAAAGCAGGCGCTTACGTTTGCCTATGAAAAAGCGCATCCGAAAACACAAATGCGCGCGCTCGCATATCCAGATTCCAAGACCCAAGCAGCAGCAAGCGATACCACCCCTCGCTACCTCGTCATTCCCAATAGACTCTTCCGATCTAACCAAAATTGGTACCTGTGGGCATTTGATATACGCGCACAGATGATGAAAACATTTGCAGTGGAAAAGATGCGTGAGCTTGAGCCAACGCAAATACCTGCAGATGTACAAGTGGAGAGCAATGCGCCTGCGCATACAGCAGTACATACAAACGCACATACAGCAGTACATACAGCCTCACATACAGAGGCAAGCATTAAACTCTATCTACCTGCAACAAGCAAACTCTTGGAAGAACTCTTCTGGCCGGAAAACTGTATCACACGCTTTAAAGAGGGGTATTGCATACAATTTTCACCTATCACAACACCTTGGCTTATCAAACGCATATTCGCTTGTGCAGATGAGCTGCAGATTGATGATAACGAGCTATCAAATACCGTAAAAAACGAAGCAAAACAACAGCTTGCACTATTGGATACTTTGCAGCGAGAGCTAAACGCATAAAAATCGATCCATATAGCATATAAAGATCTGCGCTGTGGGCCCTCAGCGCGCGCATACAGCTCAGCAGAGATAGTCCACGGTATCACACACGAGCTCCAACAGCACTATATACGCAGCATATCATGCGTGCGAACGCTGCCACATCTCGATGTATTGCCCTATACGCTCGGTATTGATGCGTGTAAGAGGTGCATTGGGCAAACTTGATATAACGTGTTTTCCATATGATTTATGCAAAATGCGCGTGTCGGCAAGTATAACGAATCCTGTATCGTCTTGTCTTCTAATCAAGCGGCCCGCAGCCTGTCTGGTTTCGATAATTGCATGCGGAAGCACATATTCCCACCAACTTCTTGGATTGGTAGCAGCCAAAGCTTCACACACCGGATCATGCGGAGACAAAAATGGCAGGCGAACAATCACAACACAGCGAAGCGTTTTTCCAGGAGCATCTATCCCCTCCCAGAACGATTTCAACGCCATGAGCGAAGATGCTTCCTCGCGCTTAAATTTGTTCATAAGTCCCGCATGAGCACCCGCTTTATTCTGCACCAAAAGATCAAGACCCTCACGCGCGAGGAGAGGCGAAAGAGCCTCAGCGCAAGACTGCATGTCTTTTTTGCTGGTAAACAGCGTTAAAACAGAACCACCCATAGCAACATGTACATCAAAAAGGAACTTCACGAGCGCTTCTTTGTAGCCTACTTCGCCCGGCTCTTTAAGATTCTCCGGAATCACCAAGCTCATCGCATGCGCGTAATCAAACGGCGAATCAATACACTTTTCCAGAGGCATCACAGGTGTTTCGGACGGTGCATAATCTGAGGATTCAGCGGGATCAACATAATCAATGCAATCAGCGTCTTGTACATACTCAGCATCTTCACCGCGCGTGACACCTGCATCCATACACGCAGCCGCAACTCCTGCACCCTCAACGCCCACGCTCTGTTTGAAGTAGCGGAATGAATGTCCAGATGAAAGCGTCGCCGAAGTAAAGACAATACTGTTGACGTTTTTATACCACATACTTTGCAAAAAGCTACCAGGGGCAAGGGGTATAGTTTTGATCTTGATATTGGGTTTTGATTGTTGAAAATTCCGCTCCAAGACGCATACATAACCTTCTTCTTCCGAAGTGCGTATACGATTACACACGAGGTCAAACGTAAGAAGCGCATCAAGTGTATGTTGCAAAAGTGAAAGCGCTTCAAACTCCTTCTCACGCGTCGCATCCATAAGAAGCTGCTGCATAAACTTGATGAGCGTATGTAAATCATCAGCCATATCGCGCGTGAACTCTTCAAATGCACACCATCCGTCCGATGCGCGCATTTCCGCACTCACCCTGGCAGAGACTTCCCTCTCGCCAAAGTCCTGATTAGTCGTGTGCGAGTAATCCAAAAGATTGATCGTTTGTAGCGAGGAAAACGCCTGCTCAGCCTTCTCTACAAGTGCATCGCGTGCGCACAAGATTTGGGCTAGTGTGCGGGAAGACAAAGCGCGAGCGCTTGTCTTATCATCCTGCGCGGACGTTAAAACACCAGCGTCAGCAGAAGAAGTAGCGGAAGCGGCGCAGGTAGGACTGATTGCGCCATTTGCACACGCGCTTGTCTTTTTCGCCATGAGACCAGATAGAAGACCGTGTTTTTCGTCTCCTAGCTGCGCAAGTGCGCCCAAAAATGCCGAAGTGCTTATCTCTTCCGTCCATGTGTTCTGCGCCTGCTCACTAAAGGCGTGCGCCTCGTCTACCACCCAATTGTTGATCTCGGGAAAAATATTGTGGTTGCACGCAATATCGCTCAACAAAAGCGCATGATTGGTTATCAAAATATCATGCGTGCGTGCGCGAGCGCGCAATTCATCGATGAAAAAGTGCGAAAGTTCACGCCCGCGCACATGCCCCTCGTTTCGAGTGCTGCTCACAAACCAGGGGCGATACAGCATATTCCAGCGAATTCCCAGGCTGTCAATGTCAACAAAGCTGCACTCACACGACGCGGCTAGCACGAGCGCGATCGTGGTGAGGATTTCACTTTCAACTTTTGAACGTGAAAAGCGTATTTGTTTAATTGTTTTATGATCAAAACTACCTCGGATGAGCGTCTCAATTTTTTCAAGCGAGGGATAGTGGTTATATCCCTTGGCAATAAGGTGGGAAAAAGCGTGATTGTACGCACGCGCAAGGCGTGGTAGATCTGAACTAATCAGCTGGTTGGCAAGGGTATTTGTACGCGTAGCAATGCCTACAGCTTCACCTGTTGCGAGCGCATGCAAAACAGAAGGAATGAGATAGGCAAAACTCTTACCAATGCCACATCCCGCCTCAATGATCGAAATCCGCTTCTCTGCCTGCGCTTTTGCAACCACATGGGCCATTTCTAACTGCTCCGGCCGTGGCTCAAAATCCGCGTCTCCACACACGCGGCCAAGCGTACCACTACGCTCAAACTCGTGGTCTAGATCTTGAAGCGCACGCCTCCAGTGCGCGCGGACAGAAGTGGGGGCGTCATCACGCGCTGCGCGCGCTGCGTCGCCATCACGCGAATCATGCGTATCATGCGCTGCGTCGGCTGCGCTCACGTCTACACCAGCGCGAGTCTCATTCTCGTCCACATTCTCACCAGAAAACAGCCTGCGGCGAATTTGACGTATGCACGGTATCACATAATGAAGTTTTTTCGGGTCTTTACCGGCTTTTTTTCTATATAACTCTTCAAAAATAAAGCGATATTGCCACGCTACGTCCTCATGCATCACACACAGAGTCTCAAGCAACTCAAGCGGCAAGCTATACAATCCGCACAAAATCATATGCCACACGCCCGCAAGCGCACACACATCGTCATTCGCACGATGCGTTACACCATCGCAGGAAAACAGCTGCGCCAAATCGCTCAATTTATGCGTCGCAAGAGAGGGAAATGCGATACGCGAAAGAGCAAGCGTATCTACCCAACGCGTACTTACTGGACTCCCCTCTTTTGCCGCTTCCACAAATCCCTTGTCAAAGCTCGCGTTATGCGCGATGATGGGTGCTCCGTCCACAAACGCAGCCAGTCGATTGACGGCCACTTTCGCATCGGGAGCAGCAGCTACGTCTCTCGCGTATATATGTGTAAGCTCCTCGATTTCAGGTGGTATGGGCTGGTGCGGGTTCACAAACGTTGTAAACCACTTCGAGTCAGCCACACTCTTCCCTTTTTCAAGTCGCATCGCAGAAATCTGCGTAAGCGCACAACTTTTTTGCGAAAGACCTGTTGTTTCGGTATCAAGCACAATAATATTGTTCTCGAGCGCACCAAAGTCATACGCGGCCGCCTCATCAAGAAGCGCTCGGTAACGTGCAAACACTTTTGGAGGAGTATTGGGAATGATGTAGCGTTCCAGTTTTTCGTCTAGCGTATCATCAAACCCAGCTTCTGGTTTATCATCCAGCTTAAGCTCTCGGTTATCATCCAGATTATCTTCTGGTTTATCGCCGAGCCCCTTACCTTGTTTACCAGCTAGTTTATCCCTCAGTCCGTCTTCCAGCGGATGTTCCTGCATATTCATCGTATCCGTGTGTTCCATAAATATCTCTTTACGCAAAACTCATACCGCCACGTGCGAAGGCGCACACGTTACGCCCTCTCCTCCAGCGCGTTTTCCACAAGTCCCAAGCATAGCTCCGGAAATTCCACACCGGCGTGGCGCGCGGCATCCGGAATGAGACTACGCTCAGTCATGCCGGGGATAATGTTCGTCTCAAGAATGTAAGGCACGCCTTCTGGCGTAACAATGAAATCGCTTCGAGAAACGCCGCGGCAGCCAAGCGCTTGGTGCGCGCGCACCGCAAGCTCTTGCGCACGGGTATATACATCTTTTGGCAATTCCGCAGGTATTACGTGGTGAAGCGCCGCTGGCTCAGCTTTTGCCGAAATGTCATAAAAATCACTGTCAAAACGAATTTCTACAATGGGAAGCGCGTGTGCGTGTTCATTGCCAAGTACTGGCACCGTGATTTCGGTACCTCTGATCTCTTCCTCCACAAGAGCAGAAGAAGACACTTCGAGCGCTTTGTGAAGAGCCGCTGGCAGTTCGGAAGGCTCAACCACACGCGTAATACCAAAGCTCGAACCGTTATTGCTTGGCTTTACAAACACGGGAAGCGAAAGTTTTGAACAAATCGAATCTACCAGCGCATCGTCGATAGCATCGCTTGCGTGCACACATACATCCTTAGGCGTTGGAATATGCGCGTGTTCAAACGCAAGCTTCGCCATATCTTTCGACATGCCAAGTGCCGCTGCCAACACGCCTGATCCCGTATACGGAATATGCAAAATCTCGAGTAAACCCTGGATACAGCCATCTTCTCCATATTTACCATGAAGGGCCACAAATGCAACATCAAACTCATGCTGCTGCAAACGCTGAATAAAATCTAAATTTTTTATATCAAACAGTTCAACTTTCGAGAACCCCGCCTGCTTAAGCGCACGCAGGCACTCGCCCCCCGACTGCAGGGAAATTTCAGCCTCATCAGACCAACCACCTGCCAAAACAGCAATGGAATAATGTGTAATGTCCGCTTTCTGCATGAGGCTCTCCTTATCCTTCAACATATACGCTAAACTCTCTACGTACCGTGATGCAGTCGAATACCTGTGTATACGCAGCATCTAAGTCGGTGTAGTCTAGTGATAAAAGAATACCTCATTTTGCGGTTGAGAGAGGCAATGTTTTCCATATGTGTAAATTAAACGGTCAGACGAATACGTACGAGCAAGCAAATCCTCAGGTTTGCGCGACACCAGAAGCTTCTGACACATCATGTGTTTGCGCGACACCAGAAGCTGCAGAAACACTGCATGCAAAGATAGCAACAGATGCGAAGAAGCTCGCAAAAGAGGCTGCGCACCAGTGTTTATGTACGCATGAAGAGGCAAAAGATAAAGAGACAACAAAGCGCCTTGATATCACAACTGACCAGCTCAAACAGGCGCTCCACGAACTACATCAACCTATGTTTCGCGTGAAACAAATTGAGGAGTGGCTGTGGCAAAAGAATGTTCGCTCCTTTGATGAGATGACAAATCTACCGCAAGCACTGAGAACAGAACTTGCTAAGCGTTTTGTACAAACAAGCATCGAAATTATCGACAAACAAGTTTCTCGCGACGGAAGTCGCAAATACCTTGTGCGTTTCCCGGACAAAACGATCACTGAGTGTGTGGGGATGCCTACAAAAGACAAGCTCAGCGTGTGTGTTTCTACGCAAGCGGGCTGCGCTATAGGATGTGTGTTTTGCGCTACAGGAAGAGGCGGGCTCACCCGCTCTCTCAGTGACAATGAAATATATGAACAAGCACTTTGCGTGCGCGACGATTTTAAGATGCGCATTTCTTCAATCGTGCTCATGGGCCAAGGCGAGCCACTTGCAAATTACAAAAACAGTGTGAGCGCGCTCACGCGCTTTAATTCTCCAGAAGGGCTTGGCATCGGCGCGCGCCATTTAACCATCTCTACCTGCGGTATCATTCCAAATATCATAAAGTTTTCGCATGAGAAAGAGCAATTTACTTTGGCTGTTTCTCTACACTCCGCTGTGCAAAAAACAAGAGATTATCTTATGCCGGGCGTCAAGCGCTTTTCGCTTCTCGCACTTCACGAAGCGCTGCAAACCTATACTGCAAATACCAATCGCAGACCCAGCTATGAATATGCGCTGATAAAGGGCATCAACGACACGCCTGAAGAGTTGCAGGCGCTCTGTGATTTTTGTGCGGGCACACTTGCTCATGTGAATTTGATTCAGTTGAACAAAATAGACGACTCCCCCTTCGAGCCCACGTCCGAAGCCTGTGCCCGACATTTTGTTGAGCGTTTGCGATCTGTTGGCGTTGAAGCGACTATACGTAAATCTCGGGGCGCAGATATTGATGCGGCCTGTGGTCAGTTAAAGGAAAAAACGCTAAAACAAAAGCTTAAACGCCTCTCGCTCTAATGCAAAATAACTGCGTGGCACAGCAGCGCGATAAAGCTTACGTCATCAGGGGTCATGCGCGCGGGCAAATCGGCAAACAGGCGATCAAGTCAGCAGACAAATGCATTAAAAACTCTCTTAGATATGCAAAAACCCGTGGGTTACCACGGGTTTCTACTTACTCTAACATGCTTCACGTGCCCACATAGCCCATACATGTCAAAATATTGTGTTAGTACACATATCAAGTATACATCATTTTCCACTTTTGGGGAGCTCATATAAAAATACAAATCTCTCACACAAAAGCTAAAATTACGCTAGACAAACATTCAACAGCTACTCGTGCGAGCGTATCGTTTGTAGTGCGTCGAGGATACGTGCCAGGTCTTTCATGTCGCTAAACTCAATCTCGATATTCTTTTTCTTTCCTTCTTTGATCCGCACGCGCGTCTTAAGAATAAGCTGCATCTGGTGACATGCACGTTTATATTCTTGTGGCATGACCTTTTTTGGCTTTTTTTCGAGCGTTGCGCCAAGAAAGAGCGGTGCAAGCTTTTCTGTCTCACGTACTGAGAGATGCTCGTCAATTACTTTTTGTGCGAGCTTAATTTGAGCCTCAGGATCAGTCACACCAAGAAGAGCGCGTGCATGTCCTGCACTCAAGAGCCCATCGATCACAAACTTTTGCACATCATCCGTAAGCTCTAAGAGGCGCATGGAGTTGCTTATTGCAGAGCGTGACTTAGAAAGCATGTGACTGAGTTGTTCTTGCGTCAATTTATGCTGCTTCAATAGCGTTCGATACGCAAGCGCTTCTTCAAGAGGGTTAAGATCTGCGCGCTGCAAGTTTTCAATCAACGCGAGTTTTAGCACCTCATCGTCCGTGATATCTTTTACGACAGCAGGAATTTCTTTCAATCCCGCCTTTTTTGCAGCTTGAAAGCGTCGCTCCCCCGCCACAATTTCATATGATGCACCTTTTTTTCTTACAAGAATGGGCTGTAGTACGCCGTTTTGTTTGATTGAATCGCAGAGTTCATCAATTTTTCCCGCATCAAAATGCTTGCGCGGCTGACTCTTGTTGACGTGAATGCTGGAAAGAGGAAGCGTTTTTGTAGAAGCGCTCTCCCCCACTTCCTGATCGCTTGTGCCAAGGAGCGACTCGAGTCCGCGTCCCAATCCGGTTTTTTTAGCCACGACGACTCACTTCCTTTGCTAATTTGAGGTATGCGAGCGACCCCTTACTAAATCGCGCGTAAAGATTGATGGGAAGCCCATGGCTAGGAGCTTCCGAAAGTTTTACACTCCGGGGAATAACCGTTTTGAATACTTTTGTACCAAAATATTTCCGTACCTCTTCCACCACTTGTTTAGAAAGCGTTGTGCGTGGATCGTACATTGTCATCACTACACCAAATACATCAAGCGTCGGATTCAATTTCGAATGAATCATTTTCATGGACTCAATGAGTTTTGTAACACCCTCAAGAGCATAAAATTCGCATTGAATCGGAATAATCAAACTTTCTGCAGCTACCAACGCATTTATGGTGAGCAAACCGAGCGATGGGGGACAGTCGATGAAAATAAAATCGTATCGATATCGTATCGGTTCGAGCAAGCGCTTTAGGATACTTTCTCGCGCAATCGAGGAGACGAGTTCAATCTCAGCACCTGCTAGCTGAATGGTTGCGGGAATAACCCATACATTTTTCTGGGGAGTCTCAAGAATCATGTCTTCAAGCGGTGCATCTTCGAGAAGCGCATTATAGATATCTTTTTCGAGCTTTGTTTTGTCGATACCAAAACCTGAGCTTGTATTTCCCTGTGGATCAAGATCAATCACAAGGATACGTTTCTTACTTTCAGCCAAACAAGACGCTAAATTTATCGCCGTTGTCGACTTTCCCACACCACCTTTTTGGTTGATGATAGGAATAATATGCCCCTTGTACTTTTTGTCTTGTTCGTCTTGCATCTAAACTCCCAGTCACCAATGTTTCACGTGAAACATATTATAACGGTTTATGAAGTGCATCACCGATTTTTCGCGGAAGTTTTATGCGAGCGGTTCCTGTTTTTTGAAACACCACAAGCTCTCTGTGCCCCATCGATTCAGGCAGTTCAAATGTTTCACGTGAAACATACGATAAACCACAGATGCGAGCTGCGCGTTTACTTTGCTCAATTTCAGGCGATTGCAGGTGCGCTTTAGAACAAATTAACAAACCGTGCGGCTGCAATAGGGGAGTTGCATATTCAATAAGCACGCCAAGATTACTTACCGCGCGAGCAACAATCAGGTTAAAGGCAGGATGCTCCATATCAGGCAACTCCTCGAGCCTTGCGTGAATAGCATGAATCTGCTGCGCGAGCCCATATTGCGCAACGAATCGCTCCAAAAAAGCGACCTTTTTATTGACAGAATCACATAGAATAAAATTTTTTGTCAGTGCATATGATAGGGGAATGCCGGGAAATCCTGCACCACTCCCCATATCAAGCCCCCATGCATCCGTGGACGCAGTTTGCGGCTGCTCGCACAAATATTTATACTTCTCCCATACGGGAAGCAGCAAGAGAGAGTCCAGGTAATGCAGAACACACGCTTCGTGAAGACTTGTAATGCGCGTGAGGTTCGTTGTTTTATTCGCCTCGCAAAGCTCTATATAATGAGATGCACAAAGTGAGAGCGCTCGCGCCGATAGTTCTATTCCGTACGCATGAATCACGCGTGTAAGCTCTTCTCCAAACTGCTCGCGCAGCTCATCATGCCTATCATCTTCTTCAGGAGCGCTGAAAGCATCCCGAATAACCTTCTCATCCATGGCTTTTGTATCGGCCATACCCACATTCCTCTTCTTGGTCTTTATGCATTTCTAAATATGTGTATGCATTTATATCAATCTCGACGGATTGATATATAACGCATGCGTCTACATAGAATAACGATTCATCCTCGTATCTATATAAAAGTATAAATAAAAAAGAAGGGGAGTGTATTCCCCTTCTTACATAACGTATATATCTGCGTAAAGCTTCTATATGCCCTATATATTCAGTGCTTGCTACGAGTGCGTAAACGAGGCAAACATGAACGTAGGAGCATTGAGCGCCATTACGAGCGGCGTTTACCCTTTTTAATCACACTTACTACCACACGGCGATTGGGCTCATAGCCTTCGGAATGCGTGCTAATGTCTTTTTCATTCATGAGTGTTAGGTGAACAAGACGCCTGTCAGCAGCACTCATTGGTGCTAAACTGACTTTCCCGTGACGTTCACGTGCACGTGTAGCTGCAGAGAGTGCGATCGATGTAATTTTTTGACGACGACGCTCTTTATACCCCTCCACATCCACAATAATGGGATAGTAAAAGTGCAGCTCATTGCTCACAAACGCATTGATCACATTTTGAAGGCCATCGAGCGTAAATCCATGACGTCCAATCAAAACTGCCAAATCACCCTGAGAGATGTCGAAAATCAGATTGTGGTCATCGTCTTCATACTCATCAATAACGGCATTTTCCTCGCCAAAGAGGCTAAGAATCGCTTTTAAGTGTGTGATAACAATCTGCGCGATGAAATCTTGCTCCTCATCCGAAAGCGGAGCCCCAGCAACTACATGATCGTGAATTGCGTTCACCATAGGATTGTCGCTTGGAATGTATTCTTTATCTTCAATCTGATTATGCACAGCGCTTGTCTGAGACTCACGGGTTTCTATTACAGCATCATCGTTTCCCACCCCATCAAAGGATGCAGCAAACGTGTCAGTTGATTCACCAAGCCCATCTAAATCAGCTGCTACACCGTCTTTTTTCGCAAACGACATGCGTGCCTCTTGCGTAAACTCGGTATCACGTGCGCGGCGCGAAGATCGAGAGCTGCAGGAAGAGGAAGAAGTAGCTGGTGAAGTAGAGGTGCTAGAACCTGATGCATTCGCCTTTTTCTGCCGACCATTCTTTTTCTTTTTTGATGTGCGGGAAGACCCACGCTCTTTTTCATCATCTGCGCAGGTACAAATCTCACTCAAAAAGCCCCCGTCGCGTTCTTGCGCAAGAAACGCATCGAGCGACTTACGCGTATCGCTAAAAAGGGAACTTGAACTCGCGTTTTCCTCTCCATTATCTCCAGAAAAAGAAAATGCCTCAGGCGTGAAGCTTGATTCACTGCCCATACCAACCTCCTACATACTAAGCCGACCGAGACGTGCGCAAAGAGTCAAATAAAAGTGCGCGGAAGCCTCAATCAAAACTCGCTATTTAGTAAACCAATCAAAAACCAATTAAAAACCGGGCAAAAACCGATCAAAACCGTCTAATAATTCCAAACATCACACAGTAGCGTACAGAAAAGGTGTATAGATCCCTCTATACACCTTTTACTTACTTACTCTTTTTGTGTGGGCGCTCTTTTTTCTCTTTTCTAACCACATTCACTTCAACGGGAGCATTCTTTAGGCGCTCTTCAGCTTCTTTACGAGCACGAGCGATGACCTTATCAGTCACAAGCTTCTGTTGAACAATCTGCCAGAGACCAGATGTGTTGTAATACAAAAGCACCGCTGTTGGTACCGTCCATCCAATCCAGAGCATGAATACACCCATAACCACACCCATGGTGAGCTTTTGCGTGCGCTGCTCTTGTGTATCGGCAGCGGCACCAATAATCATAGGAATGAAGGTAAGCACGCTAAACGACACGACTAAAAGAATGTACATCCACGATCCTCCAAGCCCCACCTCGTTAAACATGGCACCAGGGGAAACCGCAATCGTTGGAAGTAGTGAGAAAAAGTGAGCATCCTTTGGAAGGGCGCTCGCAACAGTAAATAAACCAAAAAACACGGGCATTTGCAACACAACAGGCAAGCAACCACCAAACATGTTGAAATGGTTTTCTGAATAAAACTTCTTAAGCTCCTCGTTCATGCGTTGAGGATCGTCGGAATATTTATCTCGTATTTCTTGCATCTTTGGCTGAAGTACCTGCATTTTTGCGGTAGATTCCGTAGATTTATTCATCAGGGGAATAATTAAAATACGTATAACGAGGGTGAGAATTATAACAGCCAGTCCCCAGTCGCCGCAAAGTTGCTGTAGGGCGCTAAGAATCTGGGTGAGAATATCAATAAACCAATCCCACATAGTTCCTCCGAATTACAGTGGTTTACAAAAGAGGGTCATACCCACCTTGTGCAAAAGGATGACAGCGCGCGATGCGCGTGATCGTCAACCATAGACCCTTTCGAAAACCATAGCGTATAAAGGCTTGACGTGCATATTCCGAGCAAGTTGGGATATAAATACAGTGCCTGCCAAAAAGGGGAGAAATAAAGCGCTGATAGAAAGATATTGCATATACAGCGCTTGTCGAAAAAATAGCAGCGTTTGACGATGTATGTATATTACCTGATACGAGCTGGTTTTTTGAACAAATGTTATCAGCTTTACACACAGGCGCGGGCGTAGATACAGGCATGAAATCTATACTGTTATACAACTTGGCGCCATTCATCATCTTCCCTTTTTGCATCTATATAATACCTGGTAAATGGCATTATATAGAGTGTGTTATGACATATTACATGAGCGTGTATTTATATCATGTAGTATCGATTGAAAATCTAATGAAAGTTCATAGGATTTGTGATGTGGAGTACGAGGCGTGGCAAAAAGAATGAGGTCATAGTGCTGAAGTAGCCCAGGCGCTTGAAAAACCGCCTGACGTAGTAAACGTTTACAGCGGTTTCTAAGAGGCGCAGACCCCAATCTTTTTGGCGCACAAAATGCTAAACGAGGCTCTAGACTCTGTGTTTGCCTGTATATAACGCGCATTGTTGGGCGCGAGATGCGCTTTCCTTCGCTAAAGACGCCATGAAAGTCTTGTTTTGACTTAATCGTCTTCATTCGTAGTACCTTTAGAATCCTTGAGAACTAAGATTAGAGCGTAATCGATTGTGTAACAGTGAGAGTTTAAAGGCTCACTGTCAGGCGCTTACGACCTTTTGCGCGACGACGGGCAAGAACAAGGCGACCAGCTTTGGTAGCCATACGAGCGCGGAAGCCGTGTGTCTTTACACGCTTGCTTTTATTTGGTTGGTAGGTGCGTTTCATACTAAAACCCCTTTTATCCTTGAGTGATGCATGAGCATGTCTTTTGATATAAGCCTTGAAAGTATAGGTGTTTTGCAAAGCGACTGTCAATGTAAAACCAGCAATCTCTTTATTTTGTGCGCATTTATCCTGGGTGTTTTGTTGCCGTTAATTTCAAAGCTTAGTAGGACACTTAGTCGAACACTTCACCAGATTTCAAGGATTTGAGTGAATAAGAGCTGTGAATGGCCGCGATTGAATGGTTTTGAAACTCTTGAATGATCGCTTTGAAATATTGAATGCTTTTATGCGATTGATGAAAGTTATCAAAAGTTTCACCAGCTTTTACCTGGCATTTTATTCTGTTTTCAACGTTTTATTCATTTGTAAATTTTCTGTCTTATGAGTTATCAACATGTTTTTAACATCTGTTAAAAACTTTCATTCACATCCTTTCATATATGAATACTTCTTCTTTCATAATGAATGTATATTGAAATATTCCATCCACATGCGTTGATCTTTAGTCCGGGTAGGTTATAGTAGAGGTACCGAATGAATACGTAAGCGATATGCAATTGCGTCTGAGTACTTATGGGGTAGTGATGTCACACAGCTTTTATCCCTTTGTGGAAAATCAAGGAGATAGCACGGCTTTTGCGCGAGCGCAAGAGCCTAGTGAAGATCAACTGCAAAAAGGGGCATCAATACCTACGTCGTCTCCTTCAACACAAACAACTTCATCAAAAGCCCTTGTTCCTCAATATGCGGCGCGTATTGCAGTATTCGATTCTGTGACTGCAGCACCTCGGGTGATAGTTATCGAACCGAGTGATGTACGTGACTACTTAGAGGAAATCACACGAGAAGTCACACGCCTTTCTCAGGAGGTAGGCGGCACAATTCCATTTATGGTAATCCGAGAAATAGTTGAAAATTTTATTCATGCATATTTTATAGAACCAATCATTAGTATTATTGATCATGGTCAAACGATACGTTTTTCCGATCAGGGTCCTGGTATCAAAGAAAAGGAAAAAGCCCTGGATTTTGGCACTACAAGCGCCACAAAAGAAATGAAGCGTTACATCCGAGGTGTAGGCTCAGGTCTTCCATATGTCAAAGAATATATGAAAACAACGCAAGGATATCTCGAAGTAGAAGATAATATCTCAGGCGGCACGATTGTGACAATTTCTGCTCTTCCAAAGCCTATACAAAAGGAAATATTTAGTCAGACGCCAACATATCCAAACCAAATTTCAACACAGGCGGCGCAGGCAGTAACTATGGGTGCTATGTTTGGGGACGTGCATGAATATGCGAAGGCACAAATGCCAGTAGCACAACAAAGACCAGTACAAGCGCAGACTCAATCACGCTTACAGACTCAGTCATCAGTTTCAAACCCAGCGCTTTCTCAGCTCTTTTCCCAGCTTAATGACCGTCAAAAGCAAATCATCGAGGCGATTAAAGCGCATGGATCTATAGGCCCTACGGAACTTATGCGTATGTTTGGCCTTTCACAGCCCACATGGTCACGTGAGTTGAAATCATTGGAAGAGCTAGGCCTTATCCATAAAAATTCAGGCGAGCAAAAGCGCACCTTTACTGAACTCGCGATCATCTATATTCAATCTATCGGTTAAACATCAATCATCAAGCTTAAAAATAGCAGCTAGATGTATATGCATCCTTTGTTTTGAGTATAAACATGGTCTTTTATACATAGCTTTATCCATTGGCTTGGTTTCTTAACATATCAACATTTATACAATAGTAGTAATGTAGAAATTGTTGATATACTAAATTATTTTATTATTATATTTTTGGGTATTGAGCTTTTATTTTGTTTGTACTATGATGTGGTTGTATAAAAAATTGATTTGCTTTTTCATCAATTTATACAGGGCGTTTTCATCATCTGCTATGCATGCGTAGCACGTTTGTATGAGAGAAGGGATTATCTTGGAGACTCCAGGTACACACAGCCCACAAGAGGGCCAGAAGGATGTTTTAAGCACAAACAAATCTGAATCACTCATGTTGTGGGAAGATGTAATTAATCTCTTAAAAGATGATGATTACCTGCCTTCTGTGATTGCAATGCTTGAAAACTGCGGAGTTGGTGAGGTTAAAGACAACAAGCTTACAGTGTATACCTCACTTAAATTTGCATATCGCAAGCTTGAAGACAACCACTATTTGGTAGAAAATTATTTGGAAGAAGCGGCGTTTGAACATATAGACCTCAGTTTTAAGCTTACAAGCATTGAGGAATGCAGTAAGTATCCCTGTCTTGCAGCAACCAATTCCGCCTCATATTCAAAAGCACCAGAGGAAGAGCAAGAAAAAAATGAAGATGCAGCCCGCACTTATACACAGGCAGAGCATACAAATGCCACCTCAAATGCCCTAAGCTCACAAAATAGCCAAAAGAAGCTAATTTCTGTTCAAACAAAGATGACAGCTGATGATTTTTCTGCGCTTGATGATACATTGCATGATGAGTTTGATGACGCGCAAGAACGCATTAGGCTCCATGGCGGCTTTATGAATACACGTCCCACTTTTTCCATGCTTCCGGAAACAGAAAATATGATCGATTCTAAACTTACCTTTGATCGTTTTGTTCAAGGTGAAGAGAATATGCTTGCATATCAAGCGGCTATGCAGGTTGCATGTGGCACAGGAAGTCAGTCATATAACCCGCTTTTCATTTATGGTAAAAGCGGCCTTGGCAAAACACACCTTTTGCGCGCAATTCAAAATTACATCATTAAAAATGATGAAAGCAGACGTTGTGTGTACAAAACCGCAACAGAATTTATCGAAGAATATACACTTGCATGGCAAAAAAGCCCCGAAGACAGAAACGCACTTGCCAGGCGTTACAAGAATATCGACGTACTCATCATCGATGATATTCAAAATATGAGAACAGCTGCAGGTACGATTAAGTTTTTCTTCGATACGTTTAATGCACTTATTTCTTCTGGTAAACAGATTGTTTGCGCAGCTGATCGCTCGCCGCAAGAACTGCAAATGGGTGAGAGTAAGTTTGATGAACGTGAAACATCGCGCATGGATTCTGGTATCACAATCAGTATTCAAGTGCCAAATTATGAACTGAAGCTCAACCTTATCAATAATTTTTATAAAGATATTAAGGCGGACGCTGAGAAAGAACATATGGCTGGAAATTTCGGTACGATTACCGAGGAACAGCGTCAATATATGGCAAAAATTGCTGGATCAAATATTCGTGTGATTGAAGGCTTTGTCCAAATATGCCTCATAAACGCAGGCAAACACGAGCACGAAGGTCATCATATTAGCCTAAACGATATTAAGTGTATCGCGAGTAGCAAGTGGAATATTCATCAACAAGCGCCTACGATCGAAGCGATACAAAAAGCAGTCGAAGAGGCTTACAATATCACGCACGAAGATCTCATTGGCAATAAACGTGGTAAAGAGTTTATGGAGCCAAGGCATATTTGTATCTGGTTGATACGTGAAATGACCGATATTACACTTGCTGATATTGGTGATAAATTTGGTCATCGTACGCATGCCACAATCAAACATAGTATTTCTTGGGTGGAGGCGCGCAAAAAGGACCGTGTTATGTACGATCAACTGCGCAGACTGCAAGACGCCCTACGCACACAGGAGTTATAAACATTCATTGATGATAAGTCTGTAGAAAGAGGTTGATAAGCGCCTGTATTCTGATGAAAGTTATATTGGAGGCTTTTGGAATGTATAAATTGTTGAGATAAACATCAAAACATTTCGGCTAAATTTAAAGCATCTACCAGCGTATATATGTACTTATCAACATATCAACCAGGCTTATTATTACTAATGTTTTTAGATATATAACATATATACTATATAAGAAGTCAAAGACTGTCTTACAAGACAACAAGACCGGCTATAAAAGGAGCGAACATGAGATTTTCAGTGAGTCAATCAAGTCTCGCACAAGCGATCACGATTGTTCTAAAAGGCGTAACTACCATCTCTACCGCTCCTGTACTCTCAGGTATTCTCTTTACCGCAAAAGAGGGGAGTGTCACTCTACAAACTACCAATATCAAAGTTGCAATCAAACACACTATAGAAGCCGCAGTAGATGAAGAAGGCTCTTGTGTCGTAAGCGGCGCCTTTGTTGCAAAATTGATTAAAAACCTCCCAAATGCCCCCGTTGTCTTTGAATCAAACGACGCTCAAACGCAAATCTCTTGTCTTAAATCTGTTTACCAACTAGCCGTTCTTAATTCTTCCGACTTTCCTGAATTTCCGCAGCTTCAAGAGAGTCAAACGATCGAGCTTCCGTCCGAGCTTCTATCTCAGATGGTTGAACGTCTTTATCGCGTCACCAAACAAGACGTATCCAATCCTATTCTCGAAGGCATCACGCTTGTTGCGCAAGAAAACAAACTTTCTATGTTTGCCACCGATTCCCATCGTCTGGCAATTGTAGACACCCATACTGATTTTGCATCGCCCAAAGAAGAATTTACCTGCATTATTCCCGCAAGCTGCTTCCATGAGATTTTGAATCTCCCGAATATCTCAGAGACGCTCCACATTGGTCTTTCTGACAATCAGGTTATTTTTAAATTCCAAAACACGACCTATATCTCACGTAAGATTGAAGGTAACTTCCCTGCATATCAAAATCTCTTCCCCAAGGTGTGCAATACCAAGATTTCAGTCAATCCTGAGCTTTTGTCAGAGTCAATACGCCGTGTTGCACTTGTCACCACGAATAACAATCTTGGTGTACATTTTGATGTTAAGCCTGACGCACAAACTATCACACTTCACGCTAATTCCAACGAAATTGGTGTTTCGCAAGAGGATCTACCTGCGAAGATAGAAGGAAACCCTATCAGTTTTGCTATGAATTACCAATACATCCTCGAATGTGCAAAATCGACTACCAACTCCGATGAGCTTGCTTTCGAAGTGGTTGATAGTTTTCAGCCTATCACCATTAAGTCTTTTGGTACATTCAATTACCAATGCCTGCTTATTCCACTTCGTACGAATTAACGCACAGGTATATGAGCTGCTATGGGCTTTGTACTGCAGGATATTCACCTACAAAACTGGCGAAACTTTTCTAGCTATGAGCTTACGCTCGCGCCTAAGCTCACCATACTTCATGGACATAATGCAGTAGGAAAAACGAATATCATCGAAGCGTGTGAAGTAATCACCCGCGCTGCTTCCTTTAGAAAACCCAAAAATACGCAGCTTATAGGTAAAGATGCTGAGACTGCTCATATACTCGCGCATATTACCGATAATGCGCGCACCATTACTCTGCGAGGAATTATCACCTCGCATAAAAAAATATTTCAAAAAAATACGAAGAATATTTCTCCCAAAGAGCTTAGTTTTCTTCTTCCTTCCGTCATATTTACTCCCGATGACCTGCTTTTTATTAAGCAATCAGCGCAATTTCGCAGAGAAGAGTTTGACACGTTTGGTGCTTCGATACACGCAGGATATCAAGCAATATCCAAAACCTACCAACAGCTCCTGCTTCAACGAAATGCTCTTCTCAAACAACCGTATCTAGATGAAAACACCCTTCTTGCATGGGATGAAAGTTTTGCAAAAGGAGCCACAGCACTTCTTTTTGCCCGAGCGCACCTGGTACATCGCATAAAAGGCCACATATCGCAGATCTATCATGACGTATCCCAACACGAAGAGCTTGATATTTTTTATCATTCTTCTCTCTTTGACGAAACCGACGACATCATAGCTCTTAAACGTCAAGAAGAACAGCTCATGCAAGCAACAAAAGATGAGCTCTTTGACCTATATATACAAAAACTTACCTCCATTCATTCGCGCGAGATCGCCCGTCAACAAAGTCTCATAGGACCCCAGCGAGATGACGTGCTGTTTTATGTTGATAACAAGCCCGCCCGCAATTTTGCCTCGCAAGGGCAACAGCGGTCTTGCGTTCTTGCACAAAAAATAGCTGAAATTCTCGTCGTAAAAGATATTACGGGACAATATCCACTCCTGCTTTTAGACGATGTGATGAGCGAGCTTGATGAGAAACGCCGCGAAATGACCTTACGTTTTATTGAAGAGCGCGCTCAAACTATTCTTACAACCACCAATTTATCGTATTTTTCTTCTCATATTCTTGATGAAGCCAAGGTGGTGACGGTTCATGACAATGCATAACACACCCCATAAAGACCCTTTTAACTTAAAACCCTATACTGCGCTCGCAGACGTCTTGCCAGGCGTTCTTACGCGCTCACAAACTCATACTCTCAGCGCTCAACAGCAAGCACGAAACGCCTGGTGGAAGGCAACTGGAGACATAGAACACGCACATACAACAGGTGTGTTTTTGATAGAGCGCACATCTTCGTCTAAAACAAATAAAACACCTAAAACGTCTAAACCACCTACAACGCCTGCTCCTGCAGCTCCAGCCCTCACTCCCGCACCAGCACACCCTTCACCCGCACCTACATCCACATCAAGAAAACTTGGTGTATACCTTGATAACGACATGCTTGTCGTGGATTTTTCGGTGAATAAAGAGCTTTATCTTATACGTCTCGCGGCCCTTGGTTTTCCGGTATCGGATATTATCTTCAAGCGCTCGCGTATGCCACATAAAACGACAGGTCAAACACCATCTTCTTCAGCGCAAACTGACACTAAAGATGAATCCATAAAGACCCATAAACATCAAACACTTCCTCCACTTCTTCCACAAGAAAAAGAAGAAGCTCGAAAACTAACAGAACACTTACCGCGCGCACTTCAACCAGCCGCACAAAAAGCAATAGAAAACAGCCTCCGCGCTACTCGGGGCTCCCATGCTTCTCACACCCCTCACACCCCGCATCGCCCTCATTCGTCATGAGTTTTACAAGAAGATACGATTGCCTCACCTCACGCGCGCGTTCGCACTCCCACAAAAGCGTACAATAGATACGTTATAGAGAAGGAGGATGATTTGTCACAGCAAACCAACACCTACGGTGGAAATGAAATTAAAGTCCTTGAAGGCCTCGATCCAGTTCGTAAACGCCCTGGTATGTACATAGGTACCACCTCGGCAGCTGGTCTTCACCACCTTGTCTGGGAAATTGTTGATAACTCGGTTGACGAAGCGATGGCAGGTTTTTGTACCAAGATTGCTGTCACGGTTCATCCCGACAACTCTATATCGGTACGGGATAACGGCCGTGGTATCCCCGTGGAAATTCACCCACAAAAAAAGATCCCAACCCTCGAAGTTGTTCTTACCATCCTTCATGCAGGTGGAAAATTCGATAACGCAGCATACAAAGTATCCGGTGGTCTTCACGGTGTTGGTGTGTCTGTAGTAAATGCTCTTTCAAAGAAGCTTATCGCTACCGTCAAACGTGACGGTGGCATCTTCCAAATGGAGTTTCACCGCGGTAAAGTGACCAAAAAGATGGAACGCATTGGCGATTCTACTGAAACCGGTACCGAAATCACCTTCTGGCCAGACGACACCATCTTTGAAACAACCATATACAACTTCGAAACTCTCTCCGCGCGTCTCCAAGAAACGGCATTTCTGAACAAGAACCTGCACATTACCCTCACCGATGAACGTGCAGATACGCCAACTGTTGAAGAGTTTTGTTACTCGGGCGGAATCATCGATTTTGTCAAATACCTCAACGAAGAAAAAACGATACTTCCTGGTCTTCAAGATCCTATTTATATTGAAGGCAGTTCAGATCCCTCTGCGCCCGATTCGCAAAAAGGCGAGGTAGAAGTAGCGATTCAATGGAATACCACTTACTCTGAGCATGTGATGAGTTTTGCAAACGACATCTACACCGACGAAGGTGGTATGCACCTTGAGGGCTTTCGCTTGGCCCTTACCAAAACGGTCAATGATTACGCACGCGCGCACAAGCTCCTCAAAGAAAAAGACCCCAATCTCACAGGTGACGACATCCGCGAAGGTCTTTCGGCGATTATTTCAGTAAAGCTTCCCGATCCACAGTTTGAGGGTCAAACAAAAGCCAAGCTCGGAAGCTCATACATGCGTACGCTCACCAATAAAATTACAACCAAAGGTTTAAGTGAGTATTTTGAAGAGCACCCCGCGCAAGCAAAAGAAGTGTTCAAAAAAGCAGAACAAGCAGCCCGCGGCCGCCTTGCTGCGCAGCGCGCACGTCAAGTAGCTAGAAGAAAAGGGCTTCTCGAAAACGCTTCACTCCCTGGTAAATTAGCTGACTGTTCTATTCGCGATGCACAAATGACTGAACTCTTCATCGTAGAGGGAGACTCGGCAGGTGGTTCTGCGAAAATGGCGCGCGACCGCTCTATCCAGGCAGTTCTTCCTCTGCGCGGAAAAATCCTCAATGTTGAACGTGTTCAGCAAGACCGCGCGCTTTCATCCGAATCCATTACCTCACTCATCACTGCTATCGGCACGGGCGTCGGCAAGGAATTTAACCTCGAAAAAGCTCGCTATCACAAGATTGTGATCATGACCGATGCCGATGTTGACGGCGCGCACATCCGCATCCTTTTGCTTACATTCTTCTACCGCTACATGCGCCCCCTCATCGACGCTGGTTTTATTTATGTGGCGCAGCCGCCTCTATATCAAATCAAGGCAAAAGGGCGTAAAAGTGGCAAGTACCTCTACACCGACGAGGAACTCGCGCTCGAGGCAAAGAATTTTGAAGATTCATCTAAATACACAGTTCAGCGCTACAAAGGTCTGGGTGAGATGGACCCCGAGCAGCTCTGGCAAACCACGATGGAGCCCAAAAATCGTATTATGCTTCGTGTCACGCTTGAAGATGCGCGCGAGGCAGAGCATGCGGTGTCGAGTCTTATGGGTTGCCAGGTAGAAAAACGCAAAGACTTCATTCAAACGCACGCAAAAGACGTTCGATTCCTCGATATTTAGCAAGAAAGAAGGGAACACAACGTGGCAAACGACACTCAACATCCATCACACGATACTGATGCGTCCAAAGACCAACACGATCTTGAGAATGATCAAAAGAATAATCAAAACGATCTCTCTCAAGATGAACAACAATCAGAAGATATAAGTGCACAAGATAATCGTCAGGAAGATAAAGAGCTTGATGCTGAAGATCTTGGAGACGACAATCTTCAAAACGAAGACGAAAGCCTTCAAAACGAAGACGACTTCGACGCCTCACAAACACCCAGCTCAGAGCCTAATCTTGCAGGCGCTAATCTCGATCATACAATTTCGGATGAAGCGGGTACCCGCCTTGACTTAAGCGATATTCACGGCGGCACCCTCAAACCCACCGATCTTTCAAACGAGATGAAAGCCTCGTTTCTGGAGTATTCGATGTCGGTTATCGTCGCCCGCGCCCTTCCCGACGTCCGCGACGGCCTAAAGCCTGTTCATCGTCGTATTCTTTATGCGATGAATGAGGCCCACATCGTGCCTTCACGTCCCCACAAAAAGAGTGCGTGGACCGTGGGAGAAGTTATGGGTAAGTATCACCCCCACGGCGACTTTTCGATCTACGATGCAATGGTTCGTATGGCGCAGGAATTTTCCATGCGTTTGCCGCTCGTAGATGGTCACGGAAACTTCGGTTCTATTGATGGTGATCCTCCAGCAGCTATGCGTTACACCGAGAGTAGGCTTACGCAAGCAGCTATGGAAATGCTCCGTGACCTCGACAAAGAGACTGTCGACTTACAACCCAACTACGACGAATCGCTTCAAGAGCCGCAAGTACTCCCATCTCGTTTCCCGAATCTTTTGGTAAACGGTTCAAACGGTATTGCGGTAGGTATGGCGACAAATGTTGCCCCGCATAACCTTATGGAAGTTTCCCGCGCTGTGTGCATGGTGATTGATAATCCCGACGCCACAACCGAAGACATTATGAGTGTGCTTCCTGGTCCCGATTTCCCCACAGGCGGCATTATCATGGGGACAGACGGTATCAAGGATGCGTATGAGACGGGCCGCGGCTCCATCATTATTCGCTCAAAAGTACACGTAGAAAGCGCAAACAGGGGAAACCGCCAGCGTCTTGTTGTAACCGAGATTCCCTATCAGGTAAACAAGGGTCTTCTGCAAGAGCGTATTGCACAGCAGGTAAACGAGAAGAAAATTGAAGGTATCTCTGACCTTCGCGATGAATCTAACCGCAAAGGTATGCGCATTGTTATTGACCTTAAATCGGGCGCTAACCCGCAGGTAGTTCTCAATAATCTCTACAAACGCACACAGCTACAAACAAGCTTTGGTATCATCGATATCGCGCTGGTAGACGGCGTACCGCGCACCCTTTCTATCAAACAAATCATCTCATACTATATCGATCACCAGGTGGATATAGTTACCCGCCGCACGAAGTTTGATCTCGACAAAGCCCAAAAGCGCGTCCACATCCTCCAAGGTCTTCTGATTGCGGTAGACAATATCGACGAAGTCGTGCACATCATCCGCTCTTCCAAAGATGACACCGAGGCAAAAGCACGTATGCACGAGCGCTTTAATATCGATGATATCCAAGGCGAAGCGATTCTTCAGATGCGCCTGCGCCGTCTTACTGGTCTTGCGCGCGAGGAGCTTGTGGAGCAGATAGAGGAGCTTAACAAACAAATTGCCTACCTCACCGATCTCCTTGAACATCCCGAAAAGATTCTTCAAGTGATCAAGGAAGAGCTTATGCAAATTGCTGAGCGCTTCTCCAATCCTCGTCGTACAACCATATCTACCAGCGCGTATCTCAACCTCGAGACGGAAGACCTCATCGAGGAAGAAGATATGGTGATTACCATCACGCACTCCAGCTACATCAAACGCTTGCCCACCACCACCTACAAGGCGCAAAAGCGCGGTGGCAAGGGTATACAAGGTCTTTCCCTCAAAGACAATGACTTTGTAGAAGATATGCTGGTCGCATCCACGCACGACTACATTCTCTTCTTCACCAACAAAGGTAAGGTCTATCGCCTTAAAGTGCACGAGCTTCCGGTAGGATCGCGTCACGCCCGCGGAAGTGCGCTCATCAACGTCCTTCCTCTCGATGAAGGCGAACATCCTGCAGCAATCATTACTACCCGCGATTTTCCGCAAGATGAATACCTTATGTTTGCCACGAAGCAAGGAATGGTAAAGAAGACGTCCATGAGCGATTACGACAAGAGTCGCAAAGACGGTCTTCATGCTATCAATCTCAAGCCCGGCGATGAGCTTATGAATGTCGCGCGCGTGAAGGAAGACGAACAGGTGATTCTCTGCTCAAGCGCAGGAAAAGCCATTATGTTTTCCGAGTGCGACGTGCGTCCGATGGGCCGCGCAGCAGCTGGTGTAAAAGGCATCACACTCAAGGGCGATGCGTACACGCTGGGCATGGGTATTGCTACGGGGGACGAAGATCTCCTCGTGATCACCCAAAATGGCTACGGCAAGCGCACGCCTATTGCCGAGTATCCGGTGCACAAACGCGGTGGTCAAGGCATCACCACAATTGCGATGACCGAGCGAAAAGGCAAGCTCATAGCCTTTAAGATTGTAAAGCCCGAAGACGAGCTTATGATCATATCCGAAGAGGGGAGCATGATTCGCGTCTTTGCGCGTGATATCTCAAGCTCCGGCCGCGCAACGCAAGGGGTAAAGATTATCAATCTTGCGGACAGTGATTCAGTAAGCGCGTGCGCTCATGTTCCGGCTAAGAAAGACGAGGACGAAGAAGAGGATTCTTCGCCTGAGCCCACACTCGACTTGGAGTTCACAAAGTAATCGCACACTGCGTACCTGCCGTGCGCGATTATGCGCCACACGCGCTCATGCACTTCATGTAACCAGGCACCACATACGTTCATGCACCACGCTTGCCGGCCGTCTACCTGTAAGGAGTATCCATGATTTTTGTTGCGCCTCAAACCGTCATCAAAGGCACACAAACGATGCCTTCGCTCCTCCTGCTTCGCCCGCTTAGCTATGATGAACGCATGAGTGCGTTTCAGCGCACGTATAACGAGCATAAAGATGATGTTCTACAGGGCATCAGCTACCCCGGGATGTTGCAATGGAATATGGACTTTCACGACCGCTCGCGCGATGCAAAGCTGCAAACCCTTCTATTGCCCATCATCTTAGGAACGCGGGAAGCAGAAAACGTGTCATATGCGCTCGACTGCCTCAATCGCGAAGAGGAAGAGCGCACGCCCGCTTCCAAGCTCTTCGGACGCAATAGCTTTACCTTCTATTTAGATAGCATGAAGCGCGCGAACGAATTTTTCTCACTCTTCTATATAGACAAGGTGGAAGGAAGTCGCTTCTTCGCGCAGGCGCACGTAGCTCGTCCAAATGGCGAGGTAAATGCCCTTCCTATACGTCCGAGCGATGCGTGTGTATTCGCGCTTCTTACACATAGCTTGCTTACTGTTGATGAAGACGTGTTTGAGGAAGCTGCAATCGAGAATCCCGATTCATTTCGGGAGATGTGTAAAGAATCGCTTCAACGTATGTTTCGCGAGAATATGAACTAGAACGCGCATCCAGCGCCCCCAGCTCCTGCAGCTCCCGCGCGACAGCCTGCCGCGCCCGCACACACCCCAAAAACCAATAAAAATGTGACGGTCATCACATAATTATGTACAATTATGTGATGATTCTCACATAATTATATGAAATCGTACTTTATTTAGTGTTGCACTTCATGTGAATATATTTGTGAAAATTTTTTGCACGTGAGGGAGCCACCACAAAATAGTTGACGCTACACCCCAAAGAGAGTAACATTCTTTTCTGCACGCGGACTCGTAGCTCAGTTGGTCAGAGCGTCCGGCTGATAACCGGGAGGTCACAAGTTCGAGCCTTGTCGGGTCCACCAGGTTTTTGTGTCACGCGTGTTTATCACCGGCACAACCGGGGACGTAGCTCAGTTGGGAGAGCGCGGGCTTTGCAAGCCTGAGGTCGTGGGTTCGACCCCCATCGTCTCCACCATTGCATAAAACAAGCCGAAGCGCGCACGAGCCTTCGGCTTTTTTTGCATATGAGATGTTGCGTCTACCTGCACTACAGTCAAAAAAATGAATGTAGCGCAGAAAAAATACGACTTGTATGTTTACAATTTGTTAATTTATAATGTATCATTATAAAAAAGCCGAAAAAAGTATAGAAATATCGCTACGATGTTTCTATACTATACTCAACATGCCCAACGATGTGTTTAGTAGAAAGGATACATGTCATGTTGTCTAAAGAGAATCAATTAAAGGTGGCAGGCCTCAGCGCTGTTCTCGCCACTACACTCGGACTCGGCGGTGCTCTTGTAGCTCCTGCTACTGCACTCGCTGACAATCCTGTAAACAAATATATGCCAAATCCGGAAATCACAAATGCTGCAGGAGAAGGTAACCTCACTATTGACAAGGTTGAGGAAGGCACAAATGACAACAAGAAAAGCGATCATGAGGCCCCCAAGGCTAAGGTCGTTGAAGTAGTTCGTCTCTTCAACCCCTGGAATGGTGACCACCTCTTCACATGGGATGAGAAAGAAGTATTCGCTGCTGAAAAGGCAGGCTGGACCAATGAGGGTACCGTCTGGAAAGCATACGGTCACGAAGGTGACTATCGCAAGTTTGTTAATCAAGATGCCAAGGTTGGCACTCCCGTTTATCGTCTTTTCAATCAATATAGCGGTGAGCACCTCTACACCACCAGCACCGAAGAGTACAACAAGAATGTAGCTGCTGGCTGGACTGGTGAGGGTGTTTCCTTCTATACTGTAAAAGCAAAAGATGGAAAACCAGTTAATCCGGAAACCGATAAAAAGGTTCTGACTCCAGGTAAAGTCGACTCCGTATACCGTATGTTCAACCCCTTCGTTCAGGTTGGTACGCACCTCTACGGTGGTGTCGAAGAGAATGCAAAATGCTTGGCAGACGGCTGGAAGGCAGACAACGTAGTTGACGGTAAGCAGCAGCCGATGTTTGAGGTATTTGACCTTGATCACACCACCGACGAGGCCAAGATTGCTCAATCTCTCGCACGTATCACCAAGGAATACAAGGCAAACCTCGAGAAGTACAAAGCTCTCCAAAAAGAGCTTCTCAATGCCACTGTATCTGGCAAGTATGACGAGGAAGCAGAGAAAAAGAACATTGAAGCTGTTCAAGAAGTAACCAAAGCTCTTAAGAGTGAGCTTACTGATGTTCAGTTCTACCTCAACAAGCTTCAGGCTAAAGCACAAGAGATCAAGGACAACCTCAAAGGCAAGCACGGAGCCGCTGGTTCTGACGCTTTTGCACTCGCATCTGAAGTAGTATTCCAGAAGGAAAACTACAAGGCACAGCAAACGACAGTAACTACTGCAGAAGCTACATTGGCAGATGCACAAGCTAAGCTTGCTTCCGCAAAACTCGCACAAGCTGTTGCACAACTTAATCTTGATAACCACAAAGCCACCGATCTTGCAGCTGCTCAAAAGAAACTTGATGAGCTGAACAAGAAGCTCGCTAAAGAGACTGAGGTAGCTAAGCAAACACCAATCCAACAAGAGATTGATACGTTGAAGGGTGACGGCGGCGACCTCGGAAAAGCAAACAAGAAACTTGCTGAGCTGCAAAAGGCTCTTGATGATAAAACCAAGGAGCTCAAGGACCCTCAAGATGCTTTTGACAAGGCAACGAAAGAGCTTAAGCTCGCAAAAGATAATCTTGCCAACTTCAAGCTCCTCTTCAAAGAGAGCGTCAAGAAGTTCAACGACTTCCGTCACACTCTCAGCCTCAGCGATGCTCAGGCCACCCGTGACCTCGCTGCCTACGAGAAATATTCAGTGGCATTCGCTGATCTCAACGAGGCAGTCACAAGGCTTTCAAACAAGGAAAGCAACCTTGTTGACTTTGTTGTCACCAAACACGGCAATGTCAAGGCATACAAAGATGCTGTTACGGCTGCAAACAAAGCTGTTGAGAACGAACCCTCGAAGATTGCTGACTACTCAAAGGTTAAGGATGCTGTTAAGGAAGCTCTTGCTCCTTACTTCATGGAGCTTACTCCTGAAGTTGACGACATGGCATTCTAATTCACATGTCCTTTTGTGTACTAAACTCATAGTTGGAGTGGAAAAGAACCCGCCTTGTGCGGGTTCTTTTTTGTTGCTCGCGCGCCCAAGCCCTCGCACCCACGTCCCCAGCTCCGGCCCCCGCGCTCACGATCGGTCCCCCGCGCGCCCGTCAGCGCTCACGCGCGGCACCTCCCACATGTATATTTCGGCAATTTTTCCTAACCTTCTAGCTC
Source organism: uncultured Atopobium sp. (assembly GCA_947090525.1). Classification (GTDB taxonomy): domain Bacteria; phylum Actinomycetota; class Coriobacteriia; order Coriobacteriales; family Atopobiaceae; genus Fannyhessea. The sequence goes on along the minus strand of CAMUON010000006.1, from coordinate 2,080 downwards.
ACGGTACCCAAGTAGTATAGAGTGTGAGTGATTTATACCGAATTTATACCGAATGCTGAAAGAGGTTACATGTTCCAACAACACATTAGAAATATTGCGATTATCGCTCATGTCGACCACGGCAAAACCACCCTCGTAGACAAACTCCTGCGCGCTACCGATGCCTTCCGTGCAAACCAGCAGGTAGAAGACCGTGTTCTCGACTCCAACGATCAGGAGCGTGAGCGCGGTATCACCATCCTCGCTAAAAACATCTCCATCGAATACAAAGACGTTAAGATCAACGTGATCGATACCCCGGGCCACGCCGACTTTGGTGGAGAGGTAGAACGCGTGCTCAAGATGGCAGATGGCGCGCTCCTCCTCGTAGACGCTGCCGAAGGCCCCATGCCACAAACTCGCTTTGTGCTCCAACATGCAATCGCCGCCAAACTCAAGATTATGCTCGTGATCAACAAGATTGATAAACCTGCTGCGAATTGCCAGGAAGCCTTAAACGCTGCGCTTGACCTCATGATGGATCTTGGTGCTTCCGATGAAGCGCTCGAATTCACTATGGAGCACGTGATTTATGCGTCTGCTCTCGCGGGTTTTGCGCGTCTTTCTGAAGACGACACCAACAACGACATGTACCCCCTGCTCGATATGATCGTAGACGAGCTCCCAGCTCCCGAAGCCGACGCGCAAGCTCCCTTGGCACTCCAGTGTGTCACTATCGATCACTCCGACTATGTAGGCCGCATCGGTGTTGGGCGTATTTACTCCGGTACCATCCACACGGGCGACAAGATTCTTGTAGTCAAAAACGACGGTGCATCCGCACCCGCCCAGGTAAAACAACTTTTCACCTTCGACTACCTCGGTAAAAAGGAATGCTCAGAAGTTCAAGCAGGCGACATCGCAGCTGTTGTAGGTGTAGACAATACCGATATTGGCGATGTCTATACAAGCCTTGAGCATCCGGTGAGTCTTGACCCCATCACCATCGACAAGCCGACGCTTTCCATCGTCTTTGAAGCATCTACCTCTCCTCTTGTGGGGCGTGATGGCGATATCGTAGGCGCCCGCCAGCTTAAAGCGCGTCTCGAAGCCGAGCGCGAAAACAATGTCACTATGCACATCCAAGAGCTCGAAGACAAGACGGGTATTGAGGTTTCGGGACGCGGTGTCTTGCACCTAAGCGTTCTTATGGAAGCAATGCGCCGCGAGGGCTACGAATTTCAAGTAGGCCGTCCGCGCGTGCTCTTCAAGAAGGACGAAGCAGGCCACTTGCAAGAGCCTGTTGAGCAGGCGGTTGTAGAGTGTTCCGACGAATACTCCGGCAAAGTCATCGAAGTCTTCGGCAATGCTGGCGGCACGATGACAAACATGAAAACGGGCACCACGCACACGCACCTCGATTTTAAGATCCCCACGCGCGGCATCATGGGTCTTAAGACCCGCATCATGAATGTCACGCACGGTGACGCAGTCTTTTATCATACGTTCTTGGAGTATGGACCGTACGCAGGCGATTTGGGTACGCGCCAAAATGGCTCCATGATCTCTATGTCTACTGAGAAGGCTGTAGCCTATGCTCTAGGTACGCTGCAGGAACGCGGCCAGCTCTTTGTAGAGCCGGGAACCGAGTGCTACGAGGGCATGCTCGTGGGCGAGCGTTCCAAGCCGGGCGATATGGTAGTGAATATTGCCAAAACAAAATCCCTCGGCAACCAGCGTTCTTCCACAGCAGACATTGCGGTGCAGCTTACCCCTCCCAAGACCTTTACGCTCGAAGAGGCGCTTGAGTACATCGCAGACGACGAGCTTGTAGAAGTAACGCCGCTTCATATACGCATGCGTAAGCGTATCCTCACCGAGACCGAGCGCCGTAAATGGCGTGTGCGTCACGGTATGGTAGATAAATAAGATTCTTCTGCGGGGGCCTTGCCGCGTGCGTGCGGACTACCTGGGCAAACGTGCATGTTGCCCCCGCCCAACCTTGTGCAATTATGTACACTCCGTGAAGACCTACAATCTCGCTTCTATTCTCATTTGTTTCGCGTATAGTAGTTCTTCGCGCACGTTCAACACGACGAAA
>CAMUON010000005.1 GCA_947090525.1 uncultured Atopobium sp. | reverse complement strand
GTCTGTCTGTCTGTCTGTCTGTCTGTCTGTCTGTCTGTCTGTCTGTCTGTCTGTGAGATTGTGCGTGAGCGCTCATTGAATGTCAACCTTTATTGTATAGGTATAGGAAACCTCATTGTAGTTGCTTTTTAGCTTATTTTCAACTTATGCCGCCAAACATACGCCGCAAAACTCTCCCCACACAACCAGTCTTACAGTCTGTAAGAACGACTTTTACGCCAGGTTGAATTCCTTTGAGATTTTCGTTTTCCCTCCCAGTACCGATGCGATTTCTACACGAATCGGAGCTTGTTTATCGCGCACAATAAATGCCTCGGTATAGGTAAAGCTTCCACCGGCCTGAATTTGCGTCTGATAGTGAGTGGCTTTTGGATCGTAACCTTTTGGATTGTGAGTAAACACCGGAGTATTATTCAAAGTTGCTCCATTTTGGAAGACCTTGATATCCCAGTCAAACATATTGCTTGTTTTATCTTTTTGGTTATTTGTCACTTCATAAGTCACTAATACAGTAGGATTACCCTCATGATCTTCACCAGAAAGCACGGCGTTCTTAATCGCGATATGATACTTTCCGTTATTTATATCTCCCTCAGAGCTTTCCTTACTGTCATCTTGAGCTTTCTCCTGGTTCTTACTAGAGTCATCGCTCTTCGCTTCCTCTTGTGCAGGAGCAGCAGAAACAGAAGCGCTCGTTGATTTTGTATCAATACTCTCAGCCGCTTTCTTCACTGCGGCCCCATAGAAGGATTGTGTAGCGATCATAATTGCAAAGCTGACGATCGAAATCACAATACCTGCGCAGGTAATGCCCTTACCACGCCTTTTATTATGCTTGATGCCAAGAAAAGCAACCAAACCAAAGATAAGGCCCAGTAGCGAGAATATAAATGTGAGATTGTTAATAATAGGAACCCAAGATATAACAAGGGCGATGATGCCCATCACGAGGGATGTGATGCCCATTGCACTCATTGGCAGCGATGCGGCAGAGGTCTGTTTCTCCTGTAATGGACCGAGATCTTGCGGCTTATTGTTCTGATTAAACCTGTGAGCAGCCATGCGGTTCCTCCTCGTATGTTGCGTTATCCTGCGCCTCGTCACCGTCTGGATGTAACGAAGCTTAAGAAGATGGTAGCACCCCCCCCCTGCTGAAATACAAGGTGCAATTTTACGAAAAAAGCCAGTCTATGATGTGTGCCACGTGTATTCCGTTGTAATCATCATCGAGTGCTTTATCCAGCGTAATTACCAGCCTTTCGTAATTATCTTGTACGCGCTCAAGCGGCCACAGCTCGCGCGCACGGTGGAAAGCTGAAAAGAATACAAAACAGTAAACTATCCATATTTGTGCATGTCGCGCAAGCACTCTGTGCTATGGTGAACAATTAATGAAAGTCGCGAGCGGAAAGTCGCGAGCGCGCTCGCACAACGCACGGAAAGAGGGCTGTATGAGTAGTCTCACAAGTGAACAAAAACTTGTATCCAGTACGCAAAACAAGAAGAAAATCAAATTTGATGCGTTCGTTATCATCTTTTTGGTGATTGTTTTTGCATACTGTTTGACGCTACTCGTTCCTTCAGGTGAATTCGACCGCCAAACGACCGGCGGCATCACGACCGTCGTCGCGAACAGTTTCCACAGCACCACAAAACAATACCTGGGCATTCAGTCCATTTTCCAAGCAATACCGCAAGGGCTCACCGCGTCAGCTTCCATGATGTTCGTCGTCCTTATGGTGGGCGGCTGCGTAGAGGTGTATCAGCGCACACACGCGATAGATCGCCTGGTCAACGCCCTTCTAGCCCAGGCCGATCGCATTGGTTCACAAGCGATACTCATGCTTATTATGGCAATGTTTGGCTGTTTGGGCGGATTTTTGGGCTGGAACGAGCAGATCGTTCCCTTTATCCCCATCGTGATCTCGCTCTGCCTGGCGATGGGCTACGATTCTATGACCGGTCTTGCCTGCTCAGCCATGATAGACATGATCAGCTTCTCGGTATCTCCATCGAGCGTCTATACGGTAGGCATCTCGGATGAAGTGGCGCAGCTCCCCATGTTTTCCGGCTTTGGCTTCCGCCTCATATTGCTCATCATCTTCAATGTGATTATGCAAATTTATGTATTGCGCTATGCCAACAAGGTGAAAAAGAATCCAGAAAAATCCGTGGTCAAAGGTCTCGACGATAGTGCTTTTCGCAATCTTGAGATGAGCAGCGAGACCATGACGCTGCGGCAAAAGATCTCGCTCCTGGTATTTTTGGGAACCTTTATCGCGTCCATCATTGGCGTCTCGAGCATGGGTTGGTCGCTCAATGACCTCGCAGGCGCGTTCCTTTTTGCCGGTATTGCAGGCGGGGCAATCAACGGCATGAATATTAACGAAATCATCGCTGCTTTCATCGCCGGCGCGAAAAATGCCCTTGGACCTGCGCTTATCATCGGTCTTGCGCGCGGCATTCAATGCATTTTGACCATGGGCGCAATCATCGACCCCATCATCAACGCGATTTCAAAACCACTTGCTCTACTGGGCTCGACCACAACGCCCATCGCGGTTATGTTCATCATTACCCTCTTTAATGGGCTCATTACCTCGGGTTCTGCAAAGGCAACAGCGCTCATGCCCATCCTTATCCCCCTGGCGGACCTTGTGGGCATGACGCGACAAACGATGATTCTCGCGTTTCAGTTTGGCGACGGACTCACCAACTGTTTGTGGTTTACGAGCAGCACGCTACTGATGTTTTTGACCGTCAGCAAGATACCCTTGAGCTCCTGGTATAAATTCATTACGAAGCTCATGATTATCCTGTTTGCCGTCTCAATCGCAGCACTTATTGTGGCGGTTAAAATCAACTACGGACCATTTTAACAACTTTCTACGCAGGATCTGCTTATACAGCGTCGCCGCAGCTTTTTCGCTTATACACATATCAGTATAGGCATGCATGCTCCATCTCGATTTATGCAATATGTATAAAACAACTTCTATAGAAACAGCTGTGAGCGGGACCACTTGAAAAGGAGAAGAAATGTCTATTCCCCAAGAAATTAGCGATTACGTTGTACGTATGCGCAGGTACTTCCACGAATACCCCGAACTTTCCTGGCAAGAAGAGCACACGAGCCAAAAAATTCAAGAAGAGCTAAGCGCGATGGATATTCCCTTTGTGCGGGGGCGCGGTACTTCTGTCATCGCCACAATACAGGGTGATCTACCTGGTAAAATGCTCGGCATCCGTGCGGACATCGATGCCCTTCCTGTAACAGAAAAAACTGGACTCCCCTTTGCCTCCGCACATCAAGGCGTTTCTCACGCGTGCGGCCATGACGCACACATCTCGATATTGCTTGCGGCTGCGCGTATGCTCAACGCAGAAAAAGCGAAGCTCAAAGGCACTGTTCGCCTCATATTTCAACCGGCAGAAGAGTTTATCCAAGATTCAGGCGCAAAATATCTGGCGCAAGACCCGCTTGTACGCGAGGTGGACGCGATCATCGGATTGCATATTTGGGGCGATATCGATGTGGGCAAGGCAGCTCTCCAGGAAGGCCCGATCATGGCATCCGCCGACACCTTCGACATCTATATTCAGGGCAAAAACGGCCATGGAGCATCGCCGCACACTGCAATCGATCCTATCACCGCTGGTAGCGAGGTTGTGCAGGCGCTGCAGCTTTTGGTCAGTCGCGAAAACGATCCGCTTGAACCGATGGTCTTGAGTATCACCGCCTTTAATTCGGGAAATTCAAAAAATGTTATACCCGATACCGCTCATCTCGAAGGCACAACCAGGAGTTTCAATAACGCACTGCGCGCGGGCTTTGAGGGTGCTATGAAGCGCGTGCTCGACGGCATAGCCACGAGCACCCGCACGCATATACAGCTTGATTACCACGACGGCACGCCTGCAACCGTAAATCACAAGGAAGCTGTCACACTTGGTCAAGGTGTTGCGCAAGAAGTCTTTCACGAGGGACTTATCACCGATTTTCCGCGCGTGATGGGCGGAGAAGATTTCGCAAAGTATTTGGTAGAGATACCCGGCTCCTTTATGCTTTTGGGATGCGCGGGCGAGGGCGGCCATTTTGCCCAACACGATGAGCATTTTGACCTGGATGAACGCGCGCTTCCGCTCGGTGTGGAGTACTTTGTATCGTATGCGCGGGCATATCTGGGAGCAAGCGAATAATCATTTTTATGAGTATTCATATCTGTATGACAGCGCGCGAAGGCAGAGGCCTTTGCGCGCTTTTTGTATGCGCGGGCGCGGACGGGTGCAGGCGGAAGCCGATATGCAGAGATGAATGCCGACGTATACGGGCCTGCAGCGCGCGAGCCCACAGATCCAATATACGGCACTCAAAACTGCACTCCCCTCAGAGCAAAAACATTGAAGAAATGTCGGTTTCAGGCTAAAATAACTTTGAAGAAATGTCGGTTTCAGGTAAAAAAGACTTTGAAGAAATGTAATGCATGTCTATTTACCTGGTGTTATCCTCAAGTTCTTTGTCGGCATTGCATTTGGATAAATTTATCCCTAATTGATAGCTGTAGACTCGAGTGCGGGATCTGCGCGCGATGTAATTACGTGCGTTATATAACTTTTTCTGAATAATCCATTGCCAGGGACAAAAAGCGGCTGTACACTGAGTAAGCTCTCTCTAACTTCTGTTACACCGTAAAGAGCGCACCTGCATCGCATATACCATACGCACCTGCCTCACGCACTATACCAATATACAAAGGACGGATATGAAACCCCGATCTTGCGTACTGTTCTTTACGACTACCAGTGCCCTTATGCTATGTGCGGGCATTGAGTACGTCGCATATGCAACCCCCCCCCCAGGCAGCTATAACACAAAATGCGCATAGCAACGTGGCGTCTGATCCTGCGCTCACGCCTTTGTCCGCGCCAAGTGCCGATCAAAACCACGCTCCAAATCCCGCGGCCGCAGTTGCACCCACGCCTACAATACCTACAACACCTGCGGCGCCCGCACCCACTGCGCGTGCAGCCGCCCCAAGTGCCGAAGAGCTTGAGAACATGCCTTTGGCAGAAGCCGTTCTAACCGAAAAAGATGGCAACTATTACCTGGTCATACAACCGCCAGAAGAAGCACCTGCAGCAATAATCTGCGAGCGAAACATAGCCAAGCTCCGCCATACCCTATTTGATTACCCCAATTACCCTCTTTTGTTTAAGGGGAAGATTTACGGGTACAAGCAAATGTTATGGGAGGGCCCCCACGGAGATTATTTGAGTCCTTTTGGAGGATGGTCTTCTTCGCCAATACATTTGCTTGGAAATATTAAAGACTTGGATGTCAGCAACCTCACGAGCTTAAATAGCCTTTTTTATTGTTGCGATCAACTGCGTGATATTTCCGGCCTAAGCGCGTGGGATACAAGTAATGTACGGGATATGATGAGTCTGTTTTCTGGTTGTTCCCAGCTAGCAGATATCAAACCGCTGACAAACTGGGATACGAGCAACGTTACGGACATATCGTTCATATTTAGCGCTTGTTCTCCACTTAGCGATATTTCTCCGCTCTCAAACTGGAAGACAGGAAAAGTAAAAAGCTTATCCTATGCCTTCGCTTTTTGTTCCAAAATTACGAATCTTCACCCCATAGAGAACTGGGACACGAGCAAAGTTACCGACATGAGCTACATGTTCCAGCAAAAAGATCCGGAGCAGGCTCCCTTCAGCGAAGACGAGAGATCCCTGCTCACAGATATCAGTCCGCTTGCAAAGTGGAATATTCAAAGCCTGAAAGATACAAACCATATGTTTTCTTGTTGCGTGAATCTGCAAAGTCTGAGCCCACTTTCTAATTGGGACGTCAAGAACATTAAAGATTTAAGCATGATGTTTGAAGAATGCTTCGGGCTTCACGGTGTTAACGACCTGAGCAAGTGGACCCTTAAGAACAATGCTAATCTGTGCCGCATATTTCAGGAAAGCGGTAACGACGACTGCACAATCGATTTTAGCAATAAAGTGTTCAACGATTTGCAAGATCCAAACTATATGATTAGCGGGTATAAAGGCATCTTCCTGGCAAATAATTGGAACATATCTAAGCTCTCCGAAGAAAAGCGAATGGCTTTGTTTGGACAGGAAGGGGGATGGTTTCCTTCCGACTATACACAAAACTTAAGCTGCCTATTCCTTACAGATAATGACACAATCCTAGAAAAGCTGAAAGATACCAGCTACACAACCCAAGTGACCGTTCAACAGGGCGATCAAACAGAACAAATCACGCTTCCTGCTGTTTATGATTCGCGCGTAGATGATAATGGCAAGGTAGACAAGACAAAACAACCGTCGAAAGATCCGATGAAGATTGTGCGCACCCAGTTTAACGATGCGCTGCGCGCACAGCTGGAAAAAGATGCGGCCGCATGCAAAAATCTTCCACCAGAATGGTCGAACTTCCCCTGCATGCCTTCCCTTTCAAAAAACTATGCGCTGATACCCGAAAAGAACATCGATCCAAACGGCTCTCCAACGCAGCTGTTCAAGACTACGTATCATATCGCAGAGACGGAAACGCGTCCGATACCTGCGAAAACAACGTATCGTGCAAGTAGCACGCTCGAGTATGGAACACAGAAAGTGTTGAAAGCCGCAAAAGACGGAACGCAAAACGTTGCGCTTGGCGGCATGACTTTAGAGGGGATTTGGAATCCAGATATCTTTACGGTCCTGAACACCGTTTCTGCTGCTCAAGACGGTATAGTGGAAATTGGAAATGTTGAAGAGACGAAGACCGTACTGAAGTACGGCATAATAAAAAAGGATGATCCTACCCTTGAAAAGGGAAAGACCAAAGTGATCACCCCGGGCAAAGACGGAGAGACAGTCGTTAAAAAAACGCATGCAGTCGATGCTGCTACAGGTGCGCTGGGCGCTGTAACGGACACAAAAAAAGAAACAACTGCTGCTGTAGACGAAGTTATTGCTGTAGGGACAAAGGAGCCTGAGCCCAAGCCAAAGCCGCCCGTACCTCAGCCGCCTACGCCCGAGCCGCCTGTACCAGCACCTCAGCCACCGGCGCCACTGCCGCCGATCGTGCCGGCTCCCGCGCATGAGACGCCATCGCTTTCGTATTATCCGCTTCCTGAGGATTACGACAAGCCCAAGGCGCAGCTTACGCCCGCAACGCCCGCTACGGCGGTACCTGCGCCAGCCTCTACGCCTACGACAACCGCACCAACGCCCGCTGCAAAACACATGCTTGGCCGCCCGCTTCATAAAGCAAAGCCCGCACCCGCGCTCCCCCAAACGAGCGACCCCTTGACCGCGGCTAGCGTCCTTTTATCTGTCGCAGCTTCTTTCGGAGGGTTAGCTGCAACTGTTTGTGCAATAACACGCAAACGCACACACATAAAGAAAAATCGCGCGTAGACAACAAGCTACGCGCAATACAAACAGGTAAAAGGTTAATCGCAATACCACTTGATGTTTTCACGGATCCAGCCATCACGCTCCATACGAGCAATCTCAGCAGGATCTGAGGTGTAATGGCATTCTCCAGCCCAGTGATTATGCACATGCTTTATGCTCACAATCATGATGTGTGTGCGTCCGCGCGCGCGAATGTCCGTTAAAGCTAGATTCGCATTAACCACAGCATGCACATCACGTATATAGCAAAGCAGCAGCACAACATGCCCACTGCGTAGCACAGTGCGCGCCCATATCGTTTGCGCTCACACAGTATGGCTGTTTCGGCACATGGTGTGGAAAACGATGTAAATCCGCCCAAGATTCCAACGGATACATAGAATCCATAATTCGGGTCCAAAGCACACGCTCTCAGGATAAGTGAAGCCGCAGCGGCAAGTACACAACCCAAGCAATTCACGCACAACATGCCCACGCTCATGTTGCCAAAAGCTGGCAGCTTCACTTGCTTTGTGCAATCCATCAAAAATTGACGCGCAACAGCACCAATACCGCCGCAAAGGGCAAGCACAACGCACGTTCCAACAACAGCTAGCATCATCTCGCCTCTCAATCTCGAATGGAAGAACCCGCAGCTAAAGGAGCGCGTTTAGCTTGTATGCGCACGCGGCCGCAGAATCTTCCTCCCAAAGCACAACAAGTACCTCCAACAAGACACAACGATGCATAAAAAAGCGCGTGTGGGGGCGACATGCTAAGGAAAATCAGAATAGCTACAAAGCTCGCGTAGCTGGTAAAAGCGCCACAAAAGCCACTGGTGACAGCTTGTTTAAGTCGGGGATGTGAATCGTCTATGCATATTTGTGCATAGCCAAGAATAAAGGAACCAACCGAGTTGATAGCAAGAATCACAATAGGATCATAACAGCCCAGGCCACAGGCCACGCAGACACCGTAGCGAGCAAGCGTTCCGAGCGCTCCCCCGAGAAAGGTGCTTATATAGCGTGCGCTTGCAGGCATAGGCGAAGAGCTTGGCACGGGCGCTGCTGGCGCTGGAGAAGGTGCGGTTGGAGCGGGTGCAGGTGTGGCTTGTGCGGGCGCTGTGCATACCGCAGGCTTAGATGTATCGCTCGCTTCTGAATCATCATATTCGCAGCTGAAAAGCTGTGTTTCACAGGCATGGCAGTTATCTCCAGACGCCACATGCATCTGCAGGCGATAGGGCATTTCTTCTTGTAAAACGACGATTGCGGTGCTTAAGTCATAGCCAGACGCTCGAAGTTTTTCCTCGTCTACCTGCAAAATACGCTCTCCTTGCGAAACCTGCTCGCCAGTAGCGCAAAGCGGCTGCAAGACACCAGCGGGTAGCTTCACCGTATCGATCCCTACGTGCACCAATACTTCTACACCCTCTGGAGATGTAATGACAAAGGCATGGCAAGACGGCATATAAAGCGAGGTTAAGGTGCCTGAAATGGGAGCGAAAACATCGCCCGATTCGTATGCTATGGCAATACCTGCCCCAAGCATCTCTTGAGAAAAAACGGGGTCTTTGAGCTCTGAAAGCTTCCGCGCGTACCCGTTTACAGGCGCGTATACACAAATATGCATATCATGGGATGAAGCGCTCATATGCATCCTTTCTCAGCTCGAAGTATATCGCAGACAACAGTAAGCAGCAGAAAGAGCGCGTGCAAGGATTCAAAAGAACACTCGTGCATGGAGAGAATTGTCCAGCAGCAGTTATCGTTTAATTAAGCAGATTTCTTTTTACGCGTTTTTGGGCATATATCTGCGCTTATGATAGTTATATTATCACTGATGTCTGCGCGATTGTCTATGCGTATGTCTATGCATATGTATATACGCATTATCAATATTTAAACAAATCGAGATGCACGAAAGGAACGTGTAATGCCCACTCAAGTGTCCCCTCAAGTCGATAGCAAAACGCCTATTCAAACGCCTATAAGCTCCCAGGCCCAAACGTCCACAGCCCCGCGGCGCCTCCTCGACGACTTTACGCCTAAGCACTATACGCTCAAGCTCGACATCAGTCGAAAAGAAAAGCGCTTTCGCGGATCTGTTGTGATCGAAGGCACCTCGCAGGCGCCCACCTTCAAGCTCAACCAAAAATATCTCGACATCGCATCTATCCTGGTAAACGGCGCAAGCTGCAGCTTCGAAAGCTCGGATGCGGATGAAACACTTACGATTTTTGCGCCTGAACAAACGCAAGGCGAGCTTCGCGTAGAAATTGACTATAGCGCGCGCCTCACCGACACCATGATGGGCATTTACCCTTCCTACTACGTTCTCGACGGCGAAAAACGCGAGCTCATCGGCACGCAGTTTGAAACCACGTTTGCGCGCGAAGCATTTCCGTGCGTTGATGAACCCATGGCAAAGGCGACTTTTGATCTGGCAGTAAAATTCGACGAACAGCCTGGTGAATGCGCACTTTCCAACCAGCCGGAAGTAGCCTGCAAAGATGGCTACCACATCTTTGAGCGCACGGTGCGCATGTCCACCTACCTCCTTGCTTTTGTATGCGGCGATCTGCAAAAGAAAAGCGCACACACAAAAACAGGCGTTGAGGTGGGTGTTTTTAGCACGCGGGCACACGATCTTTCGGAGCTCGATGTTGCGCTCGATATTGCCGTGCGCGCGATCGAGTTTTACGAGGATTTCTACCAAACTCCCTACCCACTTGCGCATAGCTATCACGTCGCACTCCCCGACTTTTCGGCAGGAGCTATGGAAAACTGGGGTCTTATCACCTATCGCGAGTCGTATATGCTGGTAGATCCGCACAATTCAACAATTACCAATAAACAGCTGGTAGCTACCGTTGTTGCGCACGAGCTTGCGCACCAATGGTTTGGCGACCTCGTCACCATGAAGTGGTGGGACAATCTGTGGCTCAACGAATCATTTGCAAATATGATGCAATATGTTGCTATTGATGCGATTGAGCCAAGCTGGCGCATCTGGGAGCGCTTCCAACCCGATGAAGCCGCAAGTGCGCTGGCACGCGATGCTGTTGCAGGTGTACAAAGCGTGCATGTGATGGTTGAAGATCCGCGCGAAATTGATTCAATTTTTGATGGTGCAATTGTGTATGCAAAAGGGGCGCGCCTCTTGGTAATGGTGCGTGCACTTATAGGCGATGAAGCGCTGGCAAAGGGCCTCAAAGCCTACTTCGATGCGCATAAATATGCAAACGCCGAAGGAAAAGACCTCTGGCGTTGCTTAAGCGAAGCGAGTGGAATCGATCTCGGCGACATCATGGAATCCTGGCTTGAGCAGCCAGGATATCCTATGCTGAGCGCGCGCGTAGAGAACGACCACATCATCTTGTCACAAAAGCAATTCTTCATGGGCAAAGCCGATGGCGAAAAACGCCTCTGGCATATCCCGCTGGGCGCGAATTATCCCGCGGCGCAGACGATCATGGATACCGAGACGCTTGACTTTGGCAGCTACAGCGCGGCTCGCGCGCAGGTAGGCAAGCCATTTATGCTCAACAGCCACAACACTACGCACATGATTGTGCACTACGACAAGACACTTCTGGCGGACATATTGGCGCACAAAGACGAACTCTCGCCAATAGATTGCTACAAACTAGCGCAAGACATGCTGCTTTTGGCGCAAGGGCGCGTGATTTCCTACGCCGAGATCGTGCCTATTATGGGCATGCTTAGCACGCATCCTTCGTATATCGTAAGCCACAAACTTGCAGAAATCGTGCATGACCTTGAGCAATTTATCGATGAAGCCGGCGCTAAGGCAGGCGCTGCAAAAGATGCAGCGCACTCGCCTGAAGAAGCGCTTTTCCACCGCGCAATACAGACGCTTACCTGCGAACGTGTGCAAGCGCTGGGCATACTGCCAAAGGCTAGCGACAGCCACGACGACGTGATTGCGCGACCGATACTCATTTCTCTTTCGCTTTCTGCAGACGACGCGCGCACAAAAGATGAGCTCCACAGCTGTTTCTGTGCGAACAAAGATAATCCTCAGCTCATCAATGCCGATATTCGCCTGCTTGTGCTCAAAAACGAGATTAAAAACTTTGGTACACAGGACGTCTTCGACCGCTTCTTTGAGCTGCATAATACCACGTCAGACGCCTTATTTAAGCATGATTTGCGCGCGGCTCTGTGCGCAACAAAAGATGCTTCCCAGATTGAAACCATACTCCGCGCGTTTACGTCTTCCGACGTGATAAAACCGCAGGATTTGCGCATGTGGTTTGCTACGCTCTTGGCAAATCCCCAGGCAGAAGAGGCGGCATGGACTTGGCTCCAAGACAATTGGGACTGGCTCGAGAAGACCGTCGGCGGCGACATGGAATTCACCAATTTTGTGAAATGTGCAGCGCAGGTATTTCATAGTGCCGAGCGCTTGAAAGAATTCCGCGCCTTCTTTGATCCCAAGCGCGGTGTGTCGGGTCTGGGTCGCGAGATTGAGATGGATACGACTCTTATCGAGGGCAAAGTAGCCCTTGTAGCTGCGGAAAAAGAAGCTGTCATCACAGCGCTTACGGAGCTTTCTTCGCGCGCGTCGCACTAGGTAGCAGCAAACACGCACGAAACACGCGCGGGTGCGGGTTTCAGGGTTTCAGGGTTTCAGGAGTTAGGGTTTGGCTAAGTTAGTACTTATGGCGTGTGTCACGCTCATGGCAATGTTATGCGAATTGTGCCCCGCGGGCATTCTCCCCCAACTGAGCCGAGACCTGGCAATTTCTGAAGCACAAGCAGGTAATTTAGTGTCGGCGTACGCTGTAGCGTCGGCACTTTTTGGCATTCCGCTTGTATCTTTCACCGTTTCGTGGAACAGAAAAACGCTTTTGTGCATCCTGTTAGCGGGCTTTTCTATCGCAAACATACTCATCGCGCTTGCGCCGACGCCAGAAACCGTGCTTGCGGGGCGCGTGTTAAGCGGCGCCTGCGCGGGCACTACCTGGCCAATGATCACAGCATACGGCATGTCCCTCGTGGACAAGCACCGGCGAGGCCAGGCCGTGTGCATCATCATGTCGGGAATTACAGTGGGTATGTCGCTTGGCATTCCTTTGATGACGCTCATCGGCGTTGAGTGCGGCTGGAGAAGTGAATTTTTTATTCTGGGCGCGCTTGTACTGATCATTGCTTGTGCCTGCGCATTGTTTTTGCCTAGCCGCGCGGGCGAGAAACAAAATAATGAAAATTCTTGCCTTTTTATGCTCCAAAACAAAGGGATCCTCTTGGTGCTTTTGTTGACATTTTTGGTTGTCGGCGTCAATTACGGCATTTACACTTACATCACACGTCTCATTGAGGAGCTTGCCTACCCCGGCATTCTCGAGGCACAGATTTTCTTTGGGGTGGGGTCGGTCGTCGCTATTGTGCTTGCGATGAAGTGGATTGATGACTATCTCTTGGAGCTCTTGTTAGGCTCGCTTGTTGCAACCGTGCTTGCCTTTGCTGCGTTTTTCTTCCTGCATAGGGAGCTCTTTATCAGTGCGGGATTTTTGTTTTGGGGCATCGGTTTTGGTGCACTCAGCAGTCTATTTCAAACAGCATGTGCGCGTCAGGTCCACAAGGGTGTATCCGTCGCAAATTCGCTTCAATCCTGCGCATTTAATCTCTCGATCATGGCAGGAGCTGCGGCTGGAGGCATACTTATCGAGCAAAATGGAGCGCACGCGCTTCTGCTTCCTGGGGCGGCCGTGATTGCACTTGCAATGATTTCTGCGCGTGCCGGGAAAAAATATCTTACGTAATGATCGCGAATACGTCGCGAAAGTCCTTGTGTCTAGGGCGCGCAAGTGCAGTCGTACACGGCGCTGCGCGCTTCTGTTAACAAATAGAATCGAATTCACATTTTCACCAAAAATCGCACGGAAAAACACTACGATACTCCTTATATACAAAAGGAGGCATTCATGGACCTAGCGCTCAACCCCGTTATCGTTTCTGTTGTTGTTCTCTGTGTTTTGAGTTTGTGCAAGCTAAATGTCTTGCTCTCAATGATCTGCGCCTGTCTTGTAGGCGGCCTTTGCGCAGGTATTCCACTATTTGGTGAAGGCAACTCTGTCATGAGCTTGCTTTGCGATGGGTTTGCAGTCAATGCGCAGACGGCGCTTGCCTATATCTTGCTTGGCGCCTTCGCCGAAACCATTTGTAGCACAGGACTTGCCGAAATCATTACCAGAAAACTGAGTTTGGTGATCGGAACCCGCAAATACCTGCTGCTTTCTGCGCTTGCTATCATTGCAGTAATGTCGCAAAACATCGTCCCCATCCATATTGCCTTCATTCCTATTCTCATCCCTCCCATTCTTGTGCTGATGAATCGCTTACAGATAGACCGCCGCGCGGCGGCGTGCGCACTCGCGTTTGGACTTGAGGCGCCATATATTGCGATACCCTTTGGTTTTGGATTGATTTTTCAGACGGTCATTGCAACCAATTTGAGTGAAAATGGCATGTCGGTAACGGTAAGCGATGTGACGAGCGCCAACTGGTGGCTTGGAGCTGCGATGCTTCTTGCTCTCCTGCTTGCAATATTTGTCCTGTACAGAAAGCCGCGCGCGTACAAGGAGCTGACTCCTCATGGAAGCGCGGGGGCTGGCGCAGCTGCAGCTGCGGGCGCTGATGCTGCAAGTGATACCACACAATCAGGCACTCAAAAACTCTCCTACCCACACTACATCACCATCCTCGCAATCGTCGTCGTTGTGATCACGCAGATCATCACGAAGGATCTTTCGCTTTCCTCACTCGCAGGACTTTTTGTAATGATTGCGTTTAAGGCGGTGCCGTGGAAGAGCATAGATTCCCAGCTTGCGGGCGGTGTAAAGCTCATGGGACTCATTGCATTTGTTATGCTGATTGCTGGTGGATACGCAAACGTAATCAAGGCAACAGGCGGAGTTGATGCGCTTGTCGCATTTGGAAGCGCAAGCATGGGAGACAATCGCGTAGTCGCAGCCTTTATCCTCACGCTAATTGGACTTGTAGTCACCATGGGTATCGGCACTTCATTTGGAACTGTCCCGGTACTTGCCGTATTGTTTGTGCCGCTGTGCCAAAGCATGGGATTCTCCGTGCCCGCAACAATCGTTCTTATCAGCGCAGCAGCAGCCCTAGGAGATGCAGGCTCTCCTGCCTCTGATACCACGCTTGGCCCCACATCGGGTCTCAACGCCGATGGCCAGCACGATCACATCTGGGACACCTGCGTACCCACCTTCTTGGTATACAATTCTGCACTTATGATTGCGGCTGTTGTTGTTTCACAATTTATTTAGGAAAAGCTCAACCAAAGCTCAGACGCGCACAATACACGACAAACGTCACAAGAAAAGGTCGCACGACAAACGTCATGCGACCTTTTATCTTAGAACATTTCAAACTGCTGCAACCTGTATGCAAACACTCAAAAGCGCAATACTCCCCACATAGGTTGGTACAACTATTGATCTATGTTCTCGCTACAGCTCAGCAAAATCGCGAAGCATCATCGCCTCTGCCGCAATCAGCTTGCGAAGCGACGAGAGCGACTGACTTTCATTGGGCGAATGTGCATTTGCCTGCGGATCTTCTGGGCCGGTAACAAGCACGTGATACTTGGGAAACATCTTGCAGAGATCCGGAATGAAGGGGATGGATCCACCCTCACCCTTATTTGCGGGCTCAGTCTCAAAGGCATCTGCCAGCGCTTTTTCGGCAATTTTGCTCACAGAAGAGCTTGCATCCATTGCCCAGCCGTCGCCCGTGTCCACGGGCTCCCACTCAACTTTGCAGCCAAATGGCGCGTTTGCTACCATAAATTCGCCCAAGGCTTTTTGAGCTTCGGCGGAGCTTTGCGAAGGAGCCGTGCGCAGCGATAGACGGAAACGGCACGACGGAGCGATAACGTTGAAAGATGTGTCGACTGGCTCCGCGTCAAAACCAATGAGCGTAACGGCAGGTTTGACCCACAAGCGAGATGCAAGTGAGCCGCTACCTGCAAGCTGATACCCTTCCAGAACGCCTCCATCCTTGCGGAAGCTCTCCTCTTCGATGTCGCGCTGAAGACCACCTACAACCTCTTGTTCTTCTACGCCAGGAATGCACAGGTTACCCTCTTCGTCATACATCTTGGAAATTAAAAGCGCAGCAAGCGTATTGGCGTCGAGCACAGGTCCGCCATAAGCGCCCGAGTGACGGGGGCTGTCGAGCACGCTCACCGTGACATTGATGTTGGTGTTGCCGCGAAGCGAGGTGGTAAGGCTCGGAATTTCAGGTGACCAGTTGCCCGAGTCGGCAACAATCATAATATCTGCGTCGAAAAATTCAGGATGTTCTTTTACAAACGGAATAAAGCTGTCCGAGCCCATTTCTTCTTCACCCTCGATGAAGAAGCGAACGTTAACGCCGAGCTCGTCGCCGAGAATTGCAAGCGCACCCGCATGAATCGCAATGCCTGAACCGTCGTCTGAAGCACCGCGTCCATAGAGTCTATCACCCTTGATCGTGCCGACAAACGGATCAGTTTCCCAAAGGCCTGAGGCAGTAGGCGCAGGTTGCACATCGTGATGCGCGTACAGAAGGACTGTTTTTGCGTTGGGATCAACCATCTTTTCGCCGATGATTTCCCAGGCACCGTCCGAGCCGTCTTCGTTGTGGGAAAGGATGACTTGCGTCTTTACGCCCACTTTTTCCAATTCAGAAGCAACAAATTCAGCATCTTCCTTCATGTGTTGAGAGCTTATGCCTTCAGCAGAAACGGCTTTTTTGGCAATTTTTTTCATCAAAAAATCGACCGCAGTGTCCATATAGGATTCCGCTGCGCGCGTGATCTCTGGGTTTGATAAAGCCATACATCCTCCAGCCTATACGAAAGACGCAGATACGCGCCTTGAACAATACTATGTTTTATTATACGAGAAGCGATAGGCGCATGCGCGGATGCGGGCTTGTTTCTGCGGCAAGCGGCCTTAAGCTCCTCCTGAACGTCAAACCGCCGTATAAATGCAGCGTGTATGCAGCGCGCGGGGCGCAATCCTTCATGAAAGCTTCAAAGATGTTCACATGAGTGCAGCTTGACGCGTGGTATATTAATATATTGCTACCAGGGAAGACGCAACAAATTTCACGCGCTTCTCAAGCGATTGCAACAAAACCATCTGATCCGTCCGACCCTCGAGGAATGATGAGCAAGCACATACACCGCTACGACATACCGCCCGAGATGCCTCACGGATCACATGCCAAACGCCCCTCGCTGCCACAACAACCGCAGCAGCAGCGACATCCACTGTCGCAGCAGCCGTCGCAGCAGCACAGGGCAGCGGACATGCGCAATACCAGCGCGCGCTACCAAAAAAGCGTGAAACGCAGGCGCCGACTCGCCCTCAGAAAAAAATTCCTTCATATCATCGCATTTACGCTGCTTATACTTGCATGTATCGCGCTTATTGTCCACGCGCTTCTCGCGTTTTTGGGACAAAACGAGGGCTTAAGCTTTTTTACTCATGTCGAAACAAATATCGGCACAACCATACACAATCAGCTTTCTTCCCTCACCATCAGCGACACGCGCGCCCCAGAAAAACCGCGCCAGCTCCCCGATACACCCATCGATTCCAGCAAATTTAATTCCAAACATATCTACGTCTACGATCTCACGCACAACAAAGAAATTCTCAACTTCGACGGCGGAAAGAAATGCGCGCCTGCGTCGCTCGTAAAACTTATGACCATCTACACGAGTCTTGCGCACATCAAAAATCTTGACGATCCCGCGCCAGTAGATCCCGGCATCTTTGACGAATTGGAAAAGGAAAACGCATCACTTGCAGGCTTTGTCGCAGGTGAAGCGACCACCTACCGCGATCTGCTCTACGGAACTCTCATGCGTTCAGGTGGAGAATGCGCGCTGAGTCTTGCCGTGCACACCGCTCCAAGCATCGAGAGCTTTGTAGCTGAAATGAATGAAAACGCAAAGAAACTGCAGCTAGACAATACTGTATATAAAAATCCCACCGGCATCGACGAAGACGGCCAAATGAGCACCGCACGAGACGTCGCGCGCGTATTCGCGGCGTGTTTGCAGGACGAGCGCTTCCGAAAGGCTGTTGAGGCGGTAAGCTATCTTTCCACAAAAACGAAGGAGCACCCGCAGGGCCTTTTGCTCAAAGCAAATATCCGCTCGCGCATCGATGAAGGCGATGAGGACGGCTTTCATATCAAGGGTGGAAAGTCGGGAACAACTGATCTAGCAGGACTTTGTTGGGCGACGCTTTGTGAAAAAAAGGGTGTCGAGTACATCGTCGTGGTGATGGGTGTACCATACGCGGATATTAATAGCGCGGGGCTCGGACAAAAAGAGGACACGCTCACCATTCTGAGAGACTACATCAAATAAGGCAGGCGCTGCGGGCGGGCGTGCGTGTTTTTCGCGTGCGTTTGTGCGCGTGTTTACGCGCGCCCTTGTGCGCTCGTTTGCACGGGCGCACGCAGCAACGAACATCCTTACTTTTGCGCCGCGCGGACTTCATCTTTCAGCACAAACACCGCTTCGCTTCGTCCGTACCCTTCATAATAATTGCAGGTAGACATAGTCATCACCTTGCTTATATGAGGCAGAATTGCTTCGGCGTTGTCCATCTTGGTCACTGCTTTTTCGAGACGCTTCTTAAGATACTCATGGAATTCACCGCTGTCTTTAAACGAGAAAGTTCTTACGCCCTCGTCCTCCGGATTGGTGTAATACACAAAAAACGGTTGCAATGCATAGGCAGCTTTTTCCGTAACGTACCACACGGTCTTCATCTCGTCGAATTTTTCCTGCTCGTGCAAGAGGAAAAAGTGGTAAAACATCGATCCATCTTTGAGATGGTGGCCATAGAGCACGGTTTGCCGATCTACCAGGCCAGGAGCCGTATTGTCGCAGTCCATAAAGACCTGACCGCCTATCGTCCATTGGCCTTCTGCGTTGTGTCTAAGGTAGCGCTCGTTGTCACTTGCCTGGTATACGGGGTAATTGATGGGGGTGCCCGGCGCCTGGATCCAACCCACTACATCGGAATTAATCGCCTTGAGCCCCGCCCAATCTACCTCGGGCGCAAGGGATTTTTCTTCCTCAACCGAAGCGGGCTCTTGCTCATCGGAAACCTTTGCAAATGCGGCCAGTCGCGCATTTGTTTGGTCTTGTTGGAAGTAACACCATTTGGAATAGCCAAAATAGCCAGCTCCCGCCAACATAAGCAAGACACCTACGATTATGAGGGCATTTGCAAAAAAGTCGGATGGAGTTTTCTTCCGGCGAGAGTCGGAATGCGTACGCGGGTGCGCGTCTTCTTGTGGACGCGCGGACATATGTGACATTGCGCTATGAGCACCGTGACGAGCCATAGTATCCTCAATTCGGGTTAATATCTCGTATCTCTTGTTTTTTCGTTCCAAAACACAAAACATATAGGTACTATGATCATATACTATGCGCCAATTGAGCGCGCGGCCAAACCAAAAATACGAAAAAGGACACGCGATGAGTGAAAACAAACCACTGTGTACAAACGATGCAACTACTGGAGAAGCGCACGCGGGCGCGAAATACACCGATGAAATGCCACATCTTCTTCGCGTGAGCGCTCAAAAGGACTATATACCCCGCATTTGCGCAGTTCACGACCTATGTGGCTACGGCAAATGTTCGCTCGGTGTTGCGATCCCCGTGCTTTCGGCGGCCGGTTTGGACGTGTGCCCGCTCCCCACTTCGCTCTTTTCTGCACACACGCGTTTTGACTATTTCTACATGCACGATACTACAAGCATGCTTGAGCCTTATCTCGATGCGTGGGAGAAAGAAGACGTGGAAATCGATGCGATTTACTCTGGCTTTTTAGGATCGCCTGAGCAAACTGCAGCGATCGAGCGCCTAAAAACCATGTTCCCCGAAGCGTTTGTCGTGGTAGATCCCGTCATGGGTGATGCGGGCACGCGTTACGCCACCTACACCGACGAATTATGCGCGCGGATGTGCGAGCTTGCACACGGAGCCGACGTGTTGACGCCAAACCTCACGGAAGCAGCGATTTTAACTGGCCGGAGCTACCGCGGCGAAAGCCCCGATCGTGCAGAACTGGATAGCTTGATTGAAGGATTGCGCGAATATCACGCGCGCTACCTCATACTTAAAGGCATTGAGACCGCAGATGGCTGCATTGAAAATTACATCGTCACGAATGGATCAAACGTCGAGGTCGTGCGCCACAAGAAGCATGATTTTTCGCTCCACGGAACAGGCGATTTGTTTGCAAGCTGCGTGCTTGCAGCCTTTATTCGCCTCGGCGATATGAAAAAAGCGGTAGAGTTTGCGAGCGATTTTGTGTATCAGGCGATGCTGCTTTCGCAAAAACAACCTGCGTGGCAGCTGCGTGGCATAAGCTTTGAGCTGCTTTTGGGAGAGCTGTGCAGTTTGAAGTAAGAACTGCGATGGGTGCCGATGATGGCGTGAGAGTTGGCCGCGCGGCGATTAAGTAGCGCGTACTTGCACGTGCTTATGCGTACCTGCGAGCTTTACACAGAATTTGATCTGTCTTCTGCAATCACAGCGCCTGAACGTGCCTGAGACCCAGCATCTCCATTCTCCCCGCCGCTACCTTGTGCTGCCGTATCCTGCGACGAGGATTCTTTGTTTGCACTACCTTGCGACTGATCCTGGGCATTTGAGCTGTCTTGCGATGGCGCAGAAGTGTCTTTGTTATCAGGAGTAGAAGATGTTGCATTCGGCGCGTTTTGTGCACCGTTTTGCGCGTTTTGTGCACCTTGCTTGTCTGATTCTTGAGTGTTTTGCTTCTCATCTGCCACATCACCATCGTCTTTGGTGCCAAGCACCTGACCAATCAGGCTGCTGGGCGTAAAGGACGAGGTAATATTCGTGCGCAATTTATCGGCCGTCTCCTTGTCTACACCCGTTATGGTGCAGTGGAAGCGCACGCCATTTTTTGTCGTCGTCTTTGTCCATACAAAGGTCATGAGCGTTTTTTGCACACCTTGCGGAGGCAAAATGCCGAAGAGATTTGAATGTGAAAGCTTGCCGTTTTCGTCGTAGTGCACTTGAACGTGGTAGATAACCGTATTGATATTGGGGTTGAGCAGGGCGTTTACCGCTAACGCAGCCGCTTGGATTTGCGATCCCGCAAACACTTCCAACAAGTCGCGCGAAGTCGTATCGGTTACGGTAACCTCGATACGATGTGTGTTTTCATCGGCTTCTTGGACGGAAAAACGCTCCGGGAACTGCGTAAAGCCGTTACCCCATTCCACACCTCCGCTCATCGCAGAGCCAACCGCCTTCACCGACACTTCCGTAGCCAGATTTGCCGTACTCGTGCGGCGGATAAGCGCGGTTGCCACTTGCGTCGCCACGACAAGCACGAAGAACAGTGCCACGAAGGAAACAGCGGTAATGGTAATAATTTTTTCAACATTTGAGCCGGATGGGTCTTGGAGAGAGAGCGGATCTACCGCAACCGCGCTTCCGAATTTACGACGGCGGGCGCGTTGCTTTTTTGCCGTTTCTGCATTTGTATGCCCTGTTTCATCGACCGTTGCAAACAGACCTTCGGCCGACGTAGAGTCGAGGGCAAAACGCTGAATACGTGCTATCTCTCTTTTTTTAGCCATCAAAACATCCTACGATCTAAACAAGGAAGGCGCCGCGGGTCCGGACGTAGGCGCGCCTGATCGTGCGAGCACGGACGCGGGCACAAGCCTTGTTCTTTCTGTTCTTACTGTTCTTTCTCCTGAGTAGGCGCTGTAGGCGAAAGCCTGTGCGACACAGCATCGCAGATCAAAGCGCCAATAATTGTTTTTGCATCTTCGATACGACCGTCGAGCACATCATCGATAAGCCGCGAGAGCGGCACCAGCTCCACATGAATAAACTCATCCTCATCAGGATCGGGATCCTTGAAGCTAAGCTGCGTCGCCATAAACAGATGAATAAGCTCATCGGAATAGCCGGGAGCAGGCGCGATTGAGGTGAGGTGCTCAAGTTTTTGCGGGATAACGCCTGCTTCCTCGCGCAATTCGCGCCGTGCACAGGCGGCAGCGTCTTCACCTGGCTCAAGCTTGCCTGCGGGAATTTCAAGCGTAATACGGCCAAGGGCTGCGCGCCACTGACGCACAAGCACGATGTTGCCGTCGTCGGTAAGCGCAACGATAGCAACCGCTCCGGGGTGACGAAGAATGTCTCGCCCCTCTACACGCTTAGAAGGCAGGCGCACCTGCATGCGATTTATCGCAAAAATAAGGCCTCTGAACAGCTCATCCTCTGCAAGAGGGAGCTCGATGAGGTCTTTATCTTGCGGGCGCAGGCGATTGAGCCCGCCATACGCGGGTGAGGTCGCGGGCGCTGGTGCAGACGCCGATGTAACCGTGGGCGCAGGCGCAAGCGGTGCTGCCTTCGCAGGCTCAGGCGCTGAGGCCGCAGAAGCCGCTACATTCGCAGATGCCTTCGAGCGGTGCGGACTCTCCGGGCACGATGAGCGCCGTGAGCGCTCCGTATGAGCGTGAGATTGAGACGTCGACAACGTTTCCTCCACAAAATTCAGTACGTACGCATACAAAACATGTTATCTACATGCTAAACCATGTTGAGAGTAGGACGAGGGAAAATAATGCATTCGCGGAAAAAATAGGAGCCCCCACACAAACGCGGCCGCGCGTGTGTTCGACCGGCACATCGCTGCTAAATATAGGCGCTCACATCTTCTTCGGCAAGCATCGCATGTACGAAGTCTGCAGACACATATTCGCTTGGCACAAAGGCCACCCCCACAGCGCCAATGCCAAAACGCGTGGTATTTGAGGGGTTTGCGTTTAGACTTCCCGCAAGACGCGACTCAAACTCATTCGTATCGAGCGGTTTTTCTATGCCGGAGAGAAATTTAGGGACACCAGCGCTCAGCTCAAGATAGGTGAGCGAGCCCTCTTTTTGCGAAAAAAGACTCATGGTACGCACAATTCTTCCTGCAAGAAGCCGCAGGTCAGCGCTTCGATAGAGTTCGCGTGGGACTCCATCGCGCTCAAGCGAAATAACACGGCGCATGCGAAGCGCACGCGCGTGCAAGCGCTTAGCCTCGTTCACAACACTTGGAAGCAGCGCTCGAGAAGTTTGCGCAATAGAGGTGCGCTGTGGCGGCAAAATCAGCATAAAACGCACGCTATTTGCGACATTTGCGGCATAGGCGGCTGTTTCGTCGAGCGTGTGTGCGAGCGTGCGATATTTCAGCGCAGCAGCAAGCACAAGCGCAAGACCAGCAGAAATACACTTAGTCTCGAGCACACAAACCTTGATATTTGCCACGCGCTTCGCCGCCTCGAGCGCAGCATCGTAAGAATTGGCAATTGCTTTTGTGGGGTGAAGGCTCAAGACTTCCGTATAGCCCTTATCCTGCAGATCCTCAAAAAGTGTGAGATAGTCTTCGGTAGTCGGCGCGAGAGGAACAAAACGAGAGCGCGT
This sequence comes from uncultured Atopobium sp., assembly GCA_947090525.1. Lineage (GTDB taxonomy): Bacteria > Actinomycetota > Coriobacteriia > Coriobacteriales > Atopobiaceae > Fannyhessea. The sequence continues at coordinate 54,595 of CAMUON010000005.1, read as the reverse complement.
AGTCGTGTACTCGGCATAAAATTCCTGACTCGAAATTTCGCGACATTCCTTGCGCTTATACGCAGCGTTTTGTATATAAAAAGGCATGAAATATACGTCGTCTGCAGCTAGCACGTGACAATCAATATCGCACGAACTGTCACAAACGAGAGCGAATGATTCCATTTTTGGTGTTTGCGCTGTATACGGCATAATTCACCCCTTAACGCGAAGCACGAAAACATTGCACGAAAACATTGCACATCGATAGCGCCTGTAGCGCACCTGCGCACAATAGCACGGATGTGCGCCTAGCAGCGCGGGCGCCAGACCGCCCACATACATGCCTAGCAGCGCAGGCGCACAGCCGCGCCTGCGTAGCAAACGCTAATTCCAGAAACGATTGATCGTTTGTTCGCGGTCAGGACCGACGGTTACGATCGATACCCGCACGCCTGCAAGGTCTTCGAGGAGGTGAATATAGTCTTTTGCCTCCTGCGGCAGGTCCTCAAATGTACGCACCTTGGTAATGTCGCATTTCCAGCCGGGGACGGTTTCGAATATAGGCTTTGCCACACGGAAGCGCGACTCAAACTCAGGCACGCTTGTGTAGCGCACGCCATCGCAATCGTACGCCACGCATACGCGAATCTCATCCATGCAGCTAAGGACGTCGAGCTTTGTGATTGCGAGATCGGTAAGGCCGTTTATGCGCGCAGAATATTTCACGATAGGAGCGTCGTACCAGCCACAACGACGCGCACGACCCGTTGTGACACCGTATTCTTTGCCTTCGACGCGGAGCTTTTCACCCTCGTCGTCCAGCAATTCTGTGGGGAAAGGACCCGATCCCACGCGCGTGAGATAGGCTTTCGCAACGCCGATGATGCGTGTAATCGCAGTGGGCGCGACGCCAGATCCGGTAACAGCGCCTCCTGCCGTGCAGTTCGACGAGGTTACAAAGGGGTAAGTACCGTGATCAATATCGAGCATGGTCGCCTGCGCGCCTTCGAAGAGGATCTTTTTCTGCGCATCAAGCTCCTGGTGCAAAAAGAGCGCGGACTCGATGATGTAGGGCTTGAGGCGCTTTGCGTACTCAAGATAGGTGTGCGCAAGCTCATCAAGATTGTAGGTAGGAAGTCCGTATACCTTCTCAAGCAGGGGATTTATGGTTTCAAGCGTAGCGGCAAGCTTCGACTTGAACACGCTCTCATCGAGCAAATCCTGCACGCGAAGACCGATGCGGCACATCTTGTCCATGTACGTGGGGCCTACGCCTTTTTTGGTGGTGCCGATGAGATTTTTGCCAAGTGCCTGCTCACGCGCGCCGTCGAGATCTTTGTGATACGGCATCACAAGGTGGGCGTTACCCGAAATGCGCAGGTTTTGGCAGGATACGCCCTCGCCTTCAAGGGTATCAATCTCTTCGAGAACGATCTTGGGATCTACGATGCAGCCGTTTCCAATCACGGAGTAGGCTGTTGGATACATTATGCCCGAAGGAATTTGGTGAAGGGCAAGTTTTTTGTCGCCCACACACACGGTATGTCCGGCGTTTGCGCCTCCAGAATAGCGGCACACGATGTCAAAATCGCCTGCAACGAGATCGGTTATCTTACCTTTGCCTTCGTCGCCCCATTGGGCACCAACAAGAACTGTAGCGGGCATAGGATCCCCCTTTTATCTGCAATATAACTGTTTAAGTATTGCACGTTTTCGCCTAGGTGAAGACGTGTTTTTGCTAAGTCTACGGAGAAAACAAATGAGAGCTGAAGTGGGCGCGGACTGTGGTGTGATCTTCGGTGCAGGCGCGCGTGCGGGTGCGGGCACAAGCATGCGCACAAGCGCGGACACAGGCGCGGACTTCGGCATGGCCAGACGCACAAGTGCGCGCAGACCCCCGTGCACGACCACGCTTACAAGCGCCTACTCGTCGTCGTGTATACGATCGACTTCCAGGAATTTCGTCGTGCCCGGCAAGAAACGAAGCGACACCACGCCCAAAGGACCCGAGCGGTTCTTTGCGATAATGAGGTTGGTTTCGCCGCGCTCCGGGCGATCCTGACGCTCGGCTTCTTCGTCTGTCATCGAGCGGTCGAGCAGCATAACGATGTCTGCATCTTGCTCAATGGAGCCCGATTCACGCAGGTCGGAAAGCTGCGGGCGCTGATCGCGACGGCCCGTTACCTGACGATTGAGCTGGGAGAGCGCAACCACGGGAACATTTAGATTTTTTGCCATGATTTTGATACCGCGACTCATCTCCGAAACCTCGGTCGCGCGCGAATCAGCACGAAAACGCCCTTGTGGCGGCGAGAGAAGCTGCAGGTAGTCTATGACTACAACACCGGTTTCCTTATTGTTGAGAATGCGGCGCGCCTTCGCGCGAATCTCCGTGACCGTCGTGCCCGGAGTGTCGTCGATCATGATATCGAGCTTGGAAAGATCGCTCGTCGCGGCCATGATCTGCGACCACTGATTGGGCTTGATGGTGCCCCCGCGAATGACCTGGAGATCAATCTTTGCTTGGGCGGAAAGAAGGCGCTGGGCGATTTCGATTTTGCTCATCTCGAGCGAGAAAAACGCAACCGAAGCACCTTGATTTGCCATATTTACAGCCAAGTTGAGCGCGAAGGATGTTTTACCCACACCAGGACGCGCGCCCACAACCACCATTTGTCCCGGCCGCAAACCTTGCAGCCACTTATCGATGGTGGGATAGTCGGTATACACGCCCTGTGGTTTTCCATTTTCCTGCATATCCGAGAGATCGTTATACAAATCTTCCATGATGTCGGAAAGTGAGGAAAATTTGTTTTCCACTTCTTTGTTTGTGACGTCGAGCAGCATGTTTTCTGCCGAATCGACGACCTCTTTCGTGTCTTCGGGCGCGTTGAATGCGAGCTTTTGGATGTTGGTCGACGCGTAAATGATGGAGCGCAGCATGGCGTTGCGCTTGAGAATCTCGATGTGATGTTCCCACGAAGTCAGCGAAAAGGAGTTGTCGCATAGATCAAGCAGCATCGAAGCGCCACCAATTTTTTCGAGCTCCTTGGTACTTTTGAGCCAGTCGGCAACAGTGATTGGGTCAACCTTGTGGCCTTTGTCCGAAAGATCTGCGATCGCCTGGAAGATGATCTGATGCGTCGTGAGATAAAAATCGTTTACGCTCAGACGCATGAGGCATTCTTGCAGCACGTCTTCCGAGATGAGCATGGCAGAGAGCAGAGATTTCTCAGCTTCCGTGTCTTGAGGCATGGTCGTTGTGGGGTCAGATGCGGGGTCTGTTGCGAAGGTTTTTGCAGAGCTGGATGCGAAAGTTGACGAAGATCCCGGCACAAAGTGTGCGGCTGCCGAGCTGTGGTTGATCGGAAACGAAGGGGGCGCGGAATAGTTGTTTTGTTGGATAGATGCCGGGGTGTGCTCGGACATTCGAACCTCTTTGTGAACTATGTGGGTGGGTATCGCTTCTAAGTCTACTCTAAAGAAGGGCGCTTTTTTCTCGGATGAGTCTTTACTTTTTGTGTTGTGAAGAGATGCGTATTTATAAACATTGGATTGTTAATTCAAGGCTTCGTCTGTCATTGCTTTTTGTAAGTTGTTAACATTTTCAACATTTTTGTCGACAGGAAAAACGAGCTGGACGCGGATGACAGGATATGTAGGAATTGTGAACCCTCCTCGATAAAATACATCAACTGAGCTGGTTTATTCATTCTTTGCAGCGTTTATGCTGGTTTTTATCATTGTGTATGCGTTTTTATGTATTGCTTTTGTACATTTACCAGGACTCGATTTCTACGAATGAATAGCACGAGGAAGAGACTGTGTTTTGAATTGATGAAAACTTGATATCTATGGTAGGGCGCGCGTGAGCGCTTGAAATAGGTAACGCGTACATGCAGGCCCGGGTGAAACGCGTGAGTGAGGCGTGCGGGAGCATTTGACAAAAGTGACGGGCCAAGCGGAAACGTGTGTCGACACGGACACTAACACGAACACCAAGCCGCGCACTGTATGCAATGTGTGAGCTGCTGCAAAGATGCAAGCGCAGGCTTTTCTACATGCAGAAAAAAGAGTAATATACAGCATACTTAAGCAAACATTTCAGCAAAGGATCAGCTATGTCAGCGCGGCACATTCACAGTCATAAAACATCTTCCTCTCGCCTGATCAAAAGATCTCTGATGGGGTCTGCACTAGCAGCGGGCCTTGCATCGGCAACGCTTATGGGCGCTCAAACTGCATGGGCGCAAAGCGAAGCACCTGCGCCGCAAGGTGCGGGCGCGCAAAATCCCATAGGGGGGGGGTCGGTTAGCCAGGGCGCGGCGACTGTAAATTCGCAAAAATCGGCAAAAGCTGCAGCTAAAACAGCAGGCCCCGCACAAGAGATAGCGCCCCATACCCCACAAGCGAAAAACCCCGAAAAACAAGAGGCACGCACAGCAAAAGCGAATTCAAGCGAGGGTGCCTCCGACGACGACGCCATCATCGAAATCAAAGACGGCGACCTTAAGCGCCTTGTTTATTTGTGTGTGACCAAAGACCCATATTATAGCTGGGAAAAACTAAATGCCTGGAATCTCACGCAAAAAGATGCCCGCAAGCTCGAAGAGTTAGCCACGCATGGATACGGGTATGGCAAAACGTACACGGCAACCTCCACAAATCAGCTCGATTCCGACGAAGGTATTGCGCTTATTAAGCAATTTACACAGCTCAAGAGGTTAAACGTAGGAGGCTGTGATATCAAGCATCCAGAAAAGCTGCTTGCCGCCCTCCCTCAGACGCTCGAGAGCTTAGAGTTGGGAACAACCTCTTTGCCAACTGCTCCAGGCAGTGGGCAAGTGCATCTAACAGACACAAATGAGCTTGCGCGTTTTACACAGCTTAAACACTTAAGCCTATCAGGTATTAAACTTAACGATACGAAGTTTTTGAGCAAAATGGGTGATCTCGAGGATCTTAATCTCGCCCACACGGGCACACATGACCTCTCGCCCCTGAACACGCACACGAGGCTAAAAACACTTGATATTTCGGAAAACGAACTCTCCAACATTTCCGCGCTGTCTAGTCTCACTAATCTGACCAATTTGAATATTTCAAACAATAATATACAGTCTCTCGATCCTCTGAAGAATCTGAAGCAACTCGAGACGCTGGACGCAAGCAACAATAAGATTGAGAAAATCGACGCGTTGCAAGAGCTCACAAAGCTCAAAACGCTCACGCTCAATCACAATAAAATTTCTTCACTTGAGGCACTGAAAGACCATAACGCGCTTGCGCAACTAGATATAGAGTCGAACTGCGTAAAGGACGTAGCGCCCCTCGCTTCCCTGGTACAAAAACAAACGCTCACCACCATAAAAGGCGATTGCAATAATATTCGTGACATCTCACCGATATGGGATAACCTGCCCGCAAAAGTTGAAGACGCTACAGACGGCTTGCGACAAGCTCGGGATTTTTCTTACACGTTTTATATGCAAACGCTTGATTTTGATTACAGAGATGGAGTGAGGCTCGATGACTACGGCATTAAAGCAGGTGATAGCGGTATTGCATACACCCAGGACAACGAGACCGTCACGAGCGAATCCCTGAATACCTACATGGGAAGCACGCGCGTTAGCTTCGACGCAAAGGATAACTTCTATGCAAGCCAACCTGGTATACACCTGCTTCATATTTCGCCTATATCCCAGACATTTAGTTTCAGTGGGGAAATGAGGATATACCGCTACAAGCTAGAACTTAACAATCTAACGCCTATACCAATCGACTTCGGCGGCAAGCTACCAAGCATCGATGAGATTAAGAAGCGCGTTTCGATTAAAAACATCGAACACTTCCCCAAAGAAGGACACTACCAGCTGCTTGCAGGTACGGAAAGCGCCGAAGGAGGCGAGCGCGTAACGGTCTATCCGTTTCCTGGAGGCAGCATACAGGGAGCAACAGTATCTATCGTCTACTTTAAACCAGGCGAAAACGACCCTAGTAAACGGGCGGGCATTCTAGATAATATAGACGTTCCAGTATACGTACGGACCATGGCAGAAAGCTATCATCCGGATAACATCACGCTACAAGCGGGAAAAACACTGGACAGACAAGCCTTAGAGGCAGCATGTAAAAAGCTGATTCCTTTTAACAGAATCGAAAAAAGCAAGGCCAAAGAGGAGGGTGGATACTACCCGGTAGTAACTGACGGTTCTGTTGACATTGACGTGTGGTATAAGGAGAGCGGCGACTCCTCAAGTGGCCCGCAAGACGATATAAATCCGAAACAGGTTTATTGCACCGAACCTGTGTTTAACTGGGGTGGTTTTCAATCGATCACGGCAAGCGCAAACGATGAAGGCACAACGCGAGAGATCCCGGTGACCATTACATACGCCGATCATTCGGTGTGGACCGGCAAGATCACCATAGATATCCCAAAGCCCGCAAATCCGCATCCACACGATAACGACCATAACGATCACCCAGACGGAGGCGGCAGCGGTTTTCCTATCCCGGATGATGGTGGAAGCGGTGATCACAATGGCGATCACGATAGTGATCATGGTGATGACCATAATGGAGATCACGATGGCAACCATGATGGCACACATAATCCCGGCGAAGATCCCAACCACTCACACACAGGCGGGACAGGCGACACTACAGACGGCACGTCAGATGGTACGGATACCGATGGTGCGGGTCATGACGATAGTAGCAACGACAACACGACTACGCCGCACAGACGTCGTGGACGTCACTTTGCTCGCACTCACCAGGCACAAGATACAAGTGATATAGACGCAGCAAGTACGGCCACAAGCGCATCAGCTGAAGGTACAAATGGCACTGGCTCCAACGGCCAAGACAACGCAGACACAGGTACCGATGCCGGCAAGAGCGCAAGCGGAGATGCAAGCGCAGATGCCAACGCGAGCAGGAGCGCGGACACAAAACGCTCAGGAACAAACAGCAACGATGCGAAGGAAGCAAGCGCTCACGGTTTCTTTGATCAACTGGCTTCGTGGCTCTCTGAGCACGCAAACTTCCTCGCGCTCATAATCGTCTTGCTCGCAGCTGCAGGTGCATTTGCCACAGCAAAGCATAAAAAGCGCGCACAAGCTGCAGCAAAGCGCAAACGCTCAGCACAAGAAGATGCGCGCGAGGTCACGCAGACAAAAACGAAGTAAACCGGGCGCGTGGGCGCGCGCACGCGCAAAGACGCCGCATGCGTCCAACGCGCGCGCCTAATACACGCCAAACATGCGCATACTTGTGCACATCCACGCAGTAAAAACAAACACGGTTCAAGCGCCACAAGGCGCCTGGGCCGTGTTTTTAATACCGTGCATATAAGCTATACGACTATCCAAGGCGCATAGCAAACGCAAAAGAAGCGCAAACGCTTACTCTGCGTCAGCAGCCTCAGCAGCTTCACCTTCAGCAGGCTCTTCTGCAGCTTCTTCAGCCTGAGCTTCAGCGCTCACGCCTTCCGCCTTGAGCTCTTGCATAGAAGCGCCCACGACGACGGTGACGTTTGCATTGATTTCGCGATACAGGTTGATCTCTACCTTGTGAGCACCAGCGGTTTTGATGGTAGCGCCACGAGCAATACGCTTGCGGTCAACTTCCACACCAAGCTGCTCTTTGATAGCAGAAACAATTTGAGTGGTGGTGATTGAACCAAAGAGCTGATTGTTCTCTCCCACTTTAGCTTCGATAAGGACTTGCTTACCATCAAGCTGCTCTGCAGTTGCGTGTGCATCAGCAAGACGCTTTTCCTCGCGCTTTGCAATGTTGTGACGGCGCTCCTCGAGCTGTTTGATGTTGCCGGGGGTGGCTGGTTGGGCGATTTTGCTCGGGAAGAGGCAATTTTCTGCATACCCCTGAGCTACCTCTACGATGTCGCCTTCTCCGCCTTTGCCCCTAAGCTCACCCAAAAGGATGACTTTCATAGGAACTCCTTTGTTATGTTGGCTCGCGCCAACTCTTGTCGGACGTTATGTATGCCGATCATACTCAAGAAATGCCCTATACCTGCACATATGCAAGTTCGGGCGCCTGAGTATGGCCCAAGAGCATACTAGCCGCGCGAACGCGAACCGCGGCTTGACACAACAGTTACTGAGTAGGGCAAAAGTGCCATTTCACGGGCACGTTTGATAGCCATAGCAACATTGTGTTGGTGCTGCGTGCAAATACCAGTAACACGACGGGGTTTAATCTTTCCGCGATCAGTCATAAATTTGCGGAGAAGCTGCGTGTCTTTGTAATCGACAAAGTCAAGCTCTGCCTTGTCAAGCTGGCTAAATTTGCGACGCGGCTGGTTTTGCATAACTTGCTTTTGTCTAGCCATGTCTCTAAGCCTTTCTTATGATGGAATATGCCATCTGTTTGTCTTACATCCCGTTCTAAAAAGGAATCTCTTCGTCGTAAATCGAATCTGCCGAAGCCGCAGCAGCTGCAGGCGCCTGAGCAGGAGCCTGTGCAGGAGTTGTGGCATTTCCTTGTCCATACACCACAGTCGAAGCTGCAGGGGCTGGAGCAGGAGCTCCGTAATTTTGAGCATACGGAGCGGCTTGAGCAGGAGCTGCGGGCGCTTGCGCATATGCACCATAGGGCGCAGGCGCAGAAGCTTGCGCTTGAGAAGCCTGCGGACGCGACACAAAGTCGAGATTATCAACAATAACCTCGAGCTTAGAATGCTTTTGTCCTTCGCGCTCCCACTGACTCCAACGAAGTCGTCCTTCAAGAACAACTTTTTGACCTTTAGTGAGCAGGCGCTTAAGCGCGTCAGCGCGGTTTCCAAAGACAACGCAATCGACGTAGTTAGGAACGTCTTCCCACTCCCCTTGGGCATTACGCCTGCGGTCGTTTACGGCAATTCCAAATGCCAACACTTGTGATCCGCCTTGCGTGCCTCTAAGCTCGGGATCGCGGGTAAGGTTTCCTGATAGTGCTACACGATTTATACTCATTGTTTTCCACCTCTCACCTGGGTCTGCTGACCAAAATATTTGTCCTTACGACCTTAGTCTTTGTCGGGACGACGAACGATCATGTGACGAACTACCGTGTCATTGATGCGCAAAACACGATCGAGCTCAGCAATCTGCGTTGGGTCTGCATGAAAATTGATAAGGGTGTAATCGCCTTCGGTAAGCTTATTGATCTCGTATGCGAGCTTGCGCTTACCCCAGTCCTCGATATTGTCTACGACGCCGGAACCCTCGGTGATAGCTGTGTCGATACGCTTCATAGCAGCGGCGCGGGCTTCGTCAGTAGCGGAAGGGCTGACAAAATACAACAATTCATATGCCTTCATGTGGTCACCTCCTCTGGGCTTGCGGCTTCGAGTTGTGAAGGTTGCACTCGAAGCAGGAAAAGACAATTTTTAATATTACCACATGTAGCGGCAGGATTAGCTTGTTTTTCCGGCGAGCACACCTTATACACTTTTCATAGCATCATTTTCGCATAGATGAGGCGAGATACGTTGCTGCTATGTAGCAAAAAAAGAAGATTTAGATTTGCAGAGGAAAACCCGTAAATCGCGCATTTTCCATGTGGAGCAAATGTGAGGTGGCGGCATTGAGTGCGGGTGCCCATGAAAAAGAGCTACGCGAGATGGGTCGCGCAGCTCAATTTTGTATCACAAACGAACAACACAAAAGGTACAGGCGCTCGCGCGCACAACTACTCGTCTTGCTGATGGTCATTGGGAAGAGAAGGGGTATCCACCTCATCAGGCGTTTCCGTAGCATCCGCAGCGCCCGACACAACCGTAGCATTTTCCGCATAACACGCAAAGCAAATCTCCGGAGAATCAGTGCGTGCAACCCACGCGGCGCTCACTGCCACCATCATTAGGAAAAAGAGGTTGACCAGCGTGGAGATAAATAACCACGCCACGAGCACAGCTATACCCGCCGCAACGATTTGCTGCGTGATGGCGCCTTGCGAAAAGTCGTGCGCGAGGCTCAAAAAATCAAAACTAGGAACGAGAATATTCGGTATGATCAAGAAGCAAGCCCCAAGAATCAACGTAGAAACTATCGCAAGCAGCACACTCAAAATAAATTCGAGCAGCGCAACCATCATAAAAGTTGCCCAGTCTTCCTTTACCAAAAGGAGCACGCGTGAGGTGAAAAACGCATGTAATTTGCCTTTGAATACCGCGCGAATGCACATGGCATTGAGCATAATTGCAATAAAGAAATTAAGTATCGTCATGAGGTTTGACCCCATCTGAAAGTCACCAGTCATGAAGGTGGCAAGCCAGGACAGGCCCAAAGAAACAATGAGAGACAAGATGCTCACGCAAATAGCTAAGCCAATCTTGCTGCCGCTAAATCCTACATGCTCGGCGCGCGAAAGATCGCGCGTAAGAGCAGCTTCCGCCCACACAAACGCAATTCCGCTAATCACAATCGTGCCTAGCAGTGGCACAAGTCCTATAAGCACAAGTATGGCGAGCATCGATCCCACATGCGGCGTGCGTTTGAGGGCCGCAATAGACGCCCCGAACAGCCCCTTATTGTTGTCAAATGTCGTCTCGGGCATGATCACTCCTTTAGTCGCATGCTAAATTTGCTTGATTATATCATGTTCACGCACGAAAAAGGGCAGCGCACACGAGACAAAAAGCGGGTGCAGACGCATTTTGTCTACACCCGCGATACTATTTTTTGTCTACACCCGCGATGCCGCTCGTGTCGTGCGTGATAAGCGCTTACGCTTCAGGATAAAAACCACTTGGATCGTCGCTTAAGTTGATCATGATATTTTTCTTCTGCGTATAAGCATCCAAAATCGAAAGATCAGTTTCGCGTCCAATACCCGACTGCTTCACGCCACCAAACGGTGCACCACCAGGCACTTGATTGTAGGTGTTGACCCACATACGACCCGTTTCTACCGCGCGAGCGACACGCAGAGCGCGAGTGATATTCTGCGTCCACACAGCGCCGCCCAAACCGTAGTTGGAATCGTTTGCCATGCGCACCACCTCGTCCTCGGTCTTGAACTTGATCACAACCGCTACCGGCCCAAAGATCTCTTCGCAAGACACGCGCATGTGATTGTTTGCACCGGTCAGAAGCGTGGGCTTGAAGAAGCAGCCGTTCGCAAGTGCGCCTTCTTCGTTGCGCTCGCCGCCTACGAGGACGCTTGCGCCTTCTGCACGAGCGATATCAATGTAGGACGCAATTTTCTTCATCTGACTCTCGTTGATCTGCGCACCGATCTGGGTGGCAGGATCAAGCGGGTTGCCCTGGATAACCTTGGCGAAAGCGGCTTTTGCGCGAGAGATAAACTCGTCGTAGATGCCTTCCTGCACAAAGACGCGCGAACCTGCGCAGCATACCTGACCCTGGTTGAAGAGAATGCCCAGCATAAGTCCGTCAATCGCCTGATCCATGTTGCAATCGTCGAAGTAGATGTTTGCGCTCTTGCCGCCGAGCTCAAGTGTCGCAGGGATGAGTTTATCGGCCGCAGCGTGTGCAACATTGTAGCCCACAGCTGTTGAACCGGTAAACGCAAGTTTCCTGAGGTCAGGGTGGTCAAGCAAATATTGACCGCATTTGGAACCCGGACCAGAGATAACGTTGATGACGCCGTTTGGTACCACGTCGCCCAAAAGCTCCATGAGAACAAGGACGCTAAGCGGCGTACTCGACGAAGTTTTGAACACGGTACAATCGCCCGCAGCAAGCACGGGTGCGAGCTTCCACGCTGCCATGAGGAAGGGGAAGTTCCATGGCACGATTTGGCCCACCACGCCAATGGGCTCACGGGTAACGATGCTCAAAAGATTGCCATCGAGAATCCTGTTTGTCCCCTCTTCGGTCAAAACAGCGCTTCCGAACAGGCGAAAATGCTCGGCTGCAAGCGGGATATCGATATTGAGCGTCTCGCGGATGGGCTTGCCGTTATCAAGCGTCTCGACGGTAGCCAGAAGCTCTTTATTCTCGTCGATGATGTCCGCGATTTTCATAAGGATGGACGCGCGCTTGGCGCGGGAAATATTTTTCCACGCATCAAAAGCTCGCCAGGCTGCTTTTACGACAGTATCGACATCTTCTTTTGTAGCTGCGGAAACGTGGGCAAGCACCTCGCCTGTCGCAGGGTTCTTTGTATCAAATGTTGTACCATCGGAGGCGGGAACGAAGCGGCCGTCAATGTAGAGGCCGTAGTTGTCTTTGAGTTGTACGTTCATATACATTCCTTTTACTCGCGGGGTTTATATAGCAAACGTTTTTGTGTTAAGCGGCTGGTAGTGCATGGTGTGAAGCTTCGGGCTTGGGTCCGTGCTGTGAAGCTTCGGGCGGTGGCTCCTGGTTTAGAGTCCTGATTTTGGATTCTGACCAGAGCCGCCAGACTGCCGCTCACTACTATAGTGATCCCCTAGAAGAGCATCTTTATTCATCTACACAATAATTGTGCCATTTATCAAAATTTTATTCAAAAAAAGATCTCGCAATGTGCGTTTTGAATGGTGGCGCAGGCGATGTGCACAAAGCATGTGTACAAAGCACGAGCATAAAACACGAGCGCGCCCCTACGCACGATTGCGCAGGGGCGCCACACAACACAAACAAACGCCAGCTCAGAGGCTTAAATATTACTCGCTTGCAACAAAACCGCGGGCGCGCAGGTGCTCAACATAGGCTTGTGCATCCTTCTTGTTCCCCACAAGGCGAGCAAGCTGTACAAGAGCCTTACGCAGGCGCGCTCCGTCTTCAGAATCATGCTTTTTGTTCAAAACGAGCGTATAGTACTTGAGCAGCGTTTTTACATAAGCCAAGCGCTGCTGCATAAACTCTTTGTCCTGAACATCGAGCGCATCTCCCTGCTCAGCCGCAAAATTCAGCTCGGCGACCACGCTGCCCAAAAGCTTTTGCGCTCTACCAAGCGCGCGTGAGCAGCTCAAAAGCGAGCTCACGTATGTACTTGTCGCGTCGTCTTCCGGAAGCTGAGTGTTCGCAAGAGAAAGCGTATCGAGGAGTTGAGAAGCGACTTCCTTGAGCTCAGAATCAGGGTTTTTGCCGGAAAGAAGAGATGCTACTAGGGTTTTTGAACGCGTTTGCAAAGGTGAGGACGCAGACACTTCTTCCAAGGCCCCGCGCGCGGATGCGGGTGTGGGGTCTAGCGCCGGGTCAAACGCAGGGTCAAACACGCCGGCAAACGCAGAGTCAGCATCGGGATCAAGCGCAAAATCGCTCTCGGGATCATTATTGTCGTTAGACGAATACATGCTTGCTACCGGGAATCCGAAGGGTGCAGGCGGCTCAGGCAAGAGTCCATTTACCGTAAACGCCTTGATGAGCGCGTTTCCAAATTCAAACGCATCGCCCTGGCAGAGCGCATGCGAAAGCTCATCTGGCGTCAGCCATTTTTCGCCGTCTTTCGTCTTGAGGCGCACAAACGTTTCCCCAGGATTCGACTTCACATACGTCCAGATATACTGCATAGGAAGGCCGCGCGAGGAGGTGCCCTCTTGCGTCAATTTGCCATTATTTGGATCTTGTGCCGTCTGCGAAAGTCCCGTTTCGAGGTTTAACCAGGCGTTTTTCACATACTTTGTGCCCTCGAGCACATCTGCCGTCACATTTTCGCAAACGGCAAATTTCATGCCCGGCTTCAATTGCACGGGATTGGTGAGTTTTACCGTCTCAAATCCAGCTGCCTGCGTGGTGTAATTGACTTCGGACACAAGCTGACCATCGTTTGTGGGGTCAAAATCTTTCAGATCATCATCCGTGACCAGGTAAACCTTTACGTTTACCTGCGAGGCCGCTTGCGTTGAGCGCACAGACACAGCCTTGAGGACTTCGGTGCCGCGTGCGGTGAAAACGTTTGTCACAAGAGTCGACGTATCGCGCGTGCGCAGGGCAAATGGCGAGGTAGTTGCCGCGTAAGTGTAGTTATAACTGTAATTGTTATCGTAATCAAAACCGTCACTCGGCACATCCACGCTCATCGCCTGTGCGCCTGCGTAGGACTTATCGTAGTACGACACCCAAAAATGCCCCGTCGAATTGTCTTTGCCATCAACGAGACCCCAGCCGTCTTTCATGGTGCCGTTGAGGCAGCTCTTGGCATGACGCTGCAGATAGTCCTTCCAGGTGTTATCGTAATCGGCGAGCAATTTTTCGCATTCTTGCAAGTCTTTTTTGTTTTGCTCAAGCTCTTCCTTATCTTCCTCACTCAAAGACGCCGGGTCTTTTGCAGAGGCTTCCGATACCTCCCGCGTAAGCCTGCGCTTCAAGCGCTCATACTCCTCTTTGGTTTCCTGCTTATTATCAGGCGTATCCATCGTGGCGACGAGCTCTTTGAGGCACTCTTCGTCTGTAAGGTGATAGTCTTTTTGCAGCTGTTTGACCTGGTTAACGTAATAATCGCGCGAACCCCAGCTGTTTTTCACGAGCCAGGCGCCTTTGCCGGGAGCGACCGTGTCGCCAAAACCATCCGCCGGGTAGTCGTCGTTCCAACCAACGATCAGAACTGCGTGATTTTGCTCGGTGGAATTCTGATCGTCGTATTGTACGGAGTCGCCGAGCATGTTGAGAGAAACCTGAAGTGCACCATATTTTACCAGCGCTTCTTTCATGCGAAGCATCGCTTGAGGGTTGCGCGACTTCCACAGCATCTGCTTGTTTTCGATCGCGTAGTGATTGACCGCAGGCAGATAGTGCACGCCTTCTACGTGCACGGGAACCTGAGGCTTGGCTTCCTTGAGGCTGAGATCCCAGTGCTCGTGCGATTCATCTTCGATATTTAACATACCTGCGAGCACTTTCAGCCTGTTTTCTTTGGTAAACGGCACGTTCGAGGGCCAATACGGCTTAACCTTTTCGGTAACTACGTTGTCCCAGTTGGTAAGCAATGTTTCGTCGTAATCGGTAAAGCCACCCGAGTTTAAGCTTGCAGTTGTGGGCATTTCCTTGCCCGTTTTTGCGTCCAAGGGAACAACGCCTTCGCCTTTTTGCGCGCCTTGGCTTTGACGCGTGTAGGCTTTGAGCGCGAGGTAAAGCTCAGAGAAGTCATATTTGCTCTCAATGCCTGTGAGTTTGGGTTCTGCGTGTTTAGACTCGTCGATGACCTGGCCTTTTGCTCCGGCGTCCTTCTTGAGCATGGCGCTTTCGAGCTCACCCATGATAGCATGCGCCCAGCACGTACCCCAGGGATTTTGATAGCGCGAAGGCGTGAGCTGGCCAACATTTGCGAGGTAGTAGTGCTTGACCTTCGAGACATCTACGCCTGGCAAAAGCGTCTTTGTACCTTCTTCCGGCTTGTTGACGCGTATGTTGATCGCACCCATCGCGGTGTTTCCGCCTTCGGCATTGCCGCCATCTTTGACAGGGGTGTAGTCGGCGAGCCATTTACGAAACGCAAGCCAGTCTTCTTTTGAGGTACTGCCGTTCTTATCCCAGTCGAACTCGAGTGTGGTGCCTAGGCTGTCCTGGTATTTTTCGGGGTTGAGAGCGGGAGCGGCTGGAGCTTGGGTTTGTGCTTGAGTTGCTGGGTCTGGGGTTTTAGTTGCGGAAGCTGCTGGGGTTTGTGCTGCGGAATCTGGAGCAAGAGCTGCTTCGGGTACTGATGCAGCGGGCGTCTGAGCTGCAGACTCTTTGGCATCAGATGCTTCTGTTACAGAAGTTTGAACATCCGCCGCAGCAGGTGTAGCAGGTGTGACAGAGGCTTGGGGCGCCTGAACTACCTGATTTGCAGGTGATTGCACCGCAGGCGTTTGAGCTGTGGGTGTTTGAGCTGTGGGTGTTTGAGCTGTGGGTGTTTTCGCCACCTGGGACGTCTGATTTGCAGAAGCTGTTTGAACGGTCGTTTGTACTGCTGCCTGTACCGCTGCGGCGGCAAGCGCATTGTGCGAGAGTTCTTCTGCAAATGCCGAGCTTGGAAGCGTAATAATCGATGCGATCACCAGGGCAAAAATAGTATGCAGAACATGTTGCTTCGACCACGCGTGATGCGCGCGGCGGGCGTTTACGACCCTGAGTGTCCATCGTGTATTCATGACGCTTCCCCTTTCTTGGAAACTTGGAAAAAATTTTGAGCTCATTGTACCGGGCACACAGGGGAGCTTGAAGCATTGGAGCGTGTATAAAATCGGCATTTTTTCGTATATTCTTTTAGCAAAGTATCATAAATATTGAAATTAAAAATTAATCCGCCTGTTTATGCAATTTTGCAGCACATTATAAATAATTTATTAGAAACAAGCCATTTACATGCTTGTAACAAATATAATAATGGCAGGTCACCAAGCTGTAAGCGAGCTGAAAATTACGGCCTGCCCGCGCATACTTTTTTAGCTTTCATTAAGTTTTGAACTATCATCTCGCATAAATTAGACGCGGTCGCGCCCCACCCTCGTATACTTATACACCTGTGGACGCAGGCTGAGTAACACGCATGAGATTCGAACCATTAGAATACCTGATTATATCAATCCCTCGTACTGACTCGATATCTCTAAACTAGAGCGAAGCAGATCCGCGTATTCTCTAATTTCTAAGTCTCCTGTAACAATATCCAAAATTGCTCGGTATAAGTGTATATCATCAATATGTAAGCTACAGTCTGGATAATGGACGCCCAGAAGATGCTGGGTTACAAGTACCGCAACCCTTTTATTCCCATCTAAAAAAGCGTGATTCTTTGCAATTTTCGCTGACAACGTAGCTATTTGTTCTATAAAATCAACCGATGCAATGATACCAAAATGAGAACACATTGAAGCTGTCACTGCGCTCTCAATAAGCCCACGCGCTTCGGGCGGTTCCTCGTTTATCCCTTTTTTAGTGCTTGTAACAGAAATGACCTTACTGTGCAGATCTAGGATCTCATCGCACAATAAGGTCACGCCGTCTTGTGTAAGCTTTACGCAACTAAGCATTTTCCAGCATCCGTAACAGGCCCATGCGCTTTTCGATCAGCTTGTCCATTGCGTATCCGCTTGTCTGCTCTTTTACGGGTGTTTCTTTGCCGTCTGTTGATGCGAGAATATCGCTATCGCTAATAGTCGCATGGTCTACTCCGTTGTACACGGCTTTCCAAGCGCCGCCATCTCTGTGACAAAAATTCATGATGTCAGATGCTGTCATATACCCATATAGCGCCCATGTCGCTTTTGCTTCACGTAGCGCTTTTTCTGAGGTTGCTATATCCGTCGTAGTAATCCCCATGTTTTTATGAACTTTAAGCGCATGGTATACAGCAGGTATGACCGCACCGTATTTCCAAGCCTCTATTTTGTCATTGAACAGCTTATCTCCGCGTTGAACGGCGTGAGCGTATGCAAAGTAAACTAGTTTATTTATCTTCATGTTAGTCAGGTAGCTGCTATTGCCATACAGCTGTATAAATGCACTTGCCAGTTCAACTGCCTTCATAGCGCCCTCCTTGTCCATGCATGTATATTTATGTTCGCGCTCTATACGAATATGATAGATTAGTACCCACTACTCTGCAAACCAGCCACATATATAATAAAAAACGGCAACCCTTATAGATGATGTATCCTAGCAGCACAAAAGGAAACAACACCCTTCCCGGTGCTGAAATTCATTTAAGTCAGCTATCACATGAGTTTTTCGGGCAAATTATTGCAAAACATTGCACCGGGTAAACACAGCTATACACACTTTTACACACTTAGCGTAGATGACTATTTTTCACGTGTTGGAAGACTCATATTTCCGCAGGTAAAAGGGGTATTTGATAAGAAAAAACTGGCGGAGAGGGGGGGATTTGAACCCCAAAAATTGAGCTGCTTAAAAATAGCATTATGGCAGCTACGAACAGTCGAAACGCAAAAACAGCTCACCAGTAAGTGTCCCATTTCTGTCCCGTAGCTCAAAAAAACCATCTGTATCTTTGCGTCTATGATTAGTCTTCTTCAGTTTTTTGCGGCGTATGATCATCGTTCTTCTTTTCAATCACGTAGACAATGTTTTCGTCAGATTCAGCATCATGGCTCATATTATTAAAGTATCTATCACGAGCTGAATAGACAATTGCTGACAATAATAAGCCTACGAATGCATGCGCAATGAGGTTGGGTGTGGGAACATCTGTTTGAATGTTGGGAACTTTGATGCCAACCAGAGTAAGCACGAAAAGATACGTGAAGTAAGCGCAACAAAACGAAAGAAAGAGATTTACCACTTTCCAAATTCGTGGAAGGTGAGCGTGTAGGACATGAAGCAGAGACACATACAAAATTACTACAACAGCAGCACAAGCAAGAGCAATAGGTACGTCTCCTGAAGTTCCATTACCAACTAAAGGCAAAATGTTTCGTGTAGCAAAGTTATAAGACAAAATCGAAACAATTAAACAATCCAGCGCGAAGAAAGAAATTTTTACGAACTTTACTAAGAACCATAAGATACAAGCAGCAGCAGAAAGGATAAGTAATATCATCAGTCGCTCCTATCTATTTCGCGCTTCTAAAGTCGCGTAAGGTGCTCCTTACAAGGATGATCACATGCTATAGATATTGTGATAGTACAAACATTTTATGATGTCAATTATTATAGATTCTATAAAAAAATACCCCACCGTGACCAGTGAGGATAGATGTTTTTCTATGCGCTTTATTTACTACTATTTGAATGCACAGACTGAATAAAGTTACCGATGACGTTAAGAGCAGGAACAGATAAAAATATAAAAGACGCTTCATTTTGAGTTGTTACAAATGCATAGAGAGTAGCAATAACAAAAACAACCATGAGAACAAATGACAACACAGCACCTCGTTTGTTTTGCTGTATTTCATGGTCTACTAATCTATCTTGCCTTTTTGATTCGTCAGACGTGTTGGCATCATTCCACTTGCACATGCGCTCTTTTGTTTTATCGTCATAGCGTTCAAAAATCTCAGGAGGAGGCAAAACACCTGAATACTTAAACGAAGCTAATACTTGACTAAGTTGCAGCTCTTCTTGGTCTCTGCTATCACTTTCTGCATTGCCGCGCGCGCCATTAGCATGTTGTTCAATCTTGCGTCTGCTTGTTTTTGTGAGCGTGCGCGTATTTTCCTTATGTTTTTGCTGTTGTCCAACACTTGGAATGTCATCATGTCCATCATGTTTTGCATATCCCACGTCGCTCCTTCCACAGAACAATAACCTGTGTTTATTAGTATAAATCAAATACAGCTCTTATTATTGACGCTTGGCAATAAATACAAAAATACCCCACCGGTTTGGTGGAGGTATGGGTGCAGCTCGTTTCTGTCTGTTGGCAGCTGCCCGTGCTGCTGCCATCTCCTCAGCCAGAGAGCGATACCTTTGCTGTATCAAGTGCTTTTAGGAAGGACTCTGCAAGGGACTCTTTATCAATAAGATCATCATCTTGCCTGTCATCTTCATCTGAGCAAGCGTATCAATAGGATAGTTTGCTTTTACAGCTAGCATCATATCCTTTACTAGTAATGAAGAAGATCCATTTTGTTCCGTACTCATGACCCATAAAGCGATTGATTTTATCAAAGCGATTGGGATAAACGTTGATAAGCTTTAGAACATGTGCAAACACATCAGCATTATAACGATCGTCTTCGTCTAGAAAATTTCTATACATACCTTCGGCAGCGCAATAGTTTTCTTGTTCAATAAGATCAAGACACGCGCGTACGTGATTGGCAATGTTATGTGGCTTACCCTCGTGTTCAGGAACTAAACGGGTTGAGTTTCGTTCGATACCATATGTATCAAAAATTGAGTTATTGCTATCGGCGAAAGTTAGTTTAGACCAGTCCATTCCTGACATATGCCAATCACCCGTTGTGCCAAGAAAACACTCAAGATTAAGCGCAAATAAGCCTGTTATGTATAGCATAATCAACCACCGCTTTCAGCGCTTCCATTTTGCAAAGACTACTTAAAAGTGTATCACAGGGCAAACCCAAAAAAGCGACGCCCCCCGACACTTTGTGCTATACTGCTAATAGTGTCGGGTGCAAGAGACGTATTTTGTCTGACAAAATACTGAGCCGCGTGCTTCTGTGCTTAATAAGCACTTCCCCACTTGCTCATTCGTGTGGCTCTGCCCCACACCCTGGTACTGAAATAAGGCACTTCCACATTGCCTCGAGACAAAGGAGATAGACCTTGAAAGACGTTCGCGTTTTTGTACGCATTACCCCTGAACAACGCAAAGAGTTACAATCACTCGCAGATGCTTCTGAGAGAACTATCTCTTCTCTCATGCGGACAGGCATTGAGAATGCGATTCTTAACTCAGAAAAACTCATTGAGATACAGACTGAGATCGAACGGTTGCTTGAAGAAATTCAAGACAGCCTTACTAAACTTAAAGATGAAAATCTCGGCAACAATCCTGTTGCTGACGATCTCTATATTGCGCTTGTAAGAAGTCAAGCGCAGCTTAATAAAATCAATCTTAAGCTGATATCCATCTCAAGAAGGTAGATATCCATGCCGATGCTCAAGACCGTTAAGCAGATGAAGATATCTTCTAAAAATGCTTCATTCTATAAAAAAGGATGGGGTGTGAAGGATATTTTTGACTATCTTGTAGGGAAAAAACTTGAGCAAAAAAACAGCGTCCAATCTATTCAAAACTATCTTCACTCGGGTCATCACGCTAAATATGAACGCGTATGTGCTGAACGCCTGTCACCCAATTTGTCACAAATAGGTGATGACAAATATGGGTGGGCACAAGAGATGCTTGATACTAAACGCGCATGGGGAAAAGAATCTGGACGGCAATACTATCACTTTGTATTCTCACCTGATCCACAGGATAAAGTTGGTGTTGATGAGGTTGCAGATATGGCGGCTGAGTGGGCAGGCAACATGTATCCTGAGGGTCAGTGGGCGGTAGAAGTTCACGACGATAATACAAATCATATTCCCCATGCACATATCATTCTGAATTCCGTGCTTCCAAAAACGGGCTATAAAGTACAGCGTTCAAATACAAAAATCATTCAAGAAGCACGAGCTGCTCAAAAGATAGCAGCTGAACACGGTTTGAGCACACTAGAGGACATAGTTGCATGGAGAAAGGAACAGAGACAGCAAGAACAAGAAGAACTATTACAATCTCAGCCTGAAAAGCTATCTATGGCAGAAAGAGCTCTCAAAAAAGAGGGTAAATGGTCATGGAAACAAGATATCAGGGACGCAGTAAATGAGACCGTAGGTAAGAGCTCCAATATGGAGCAATTCATCTATCTCATGGAAGCTAGAGGCTATAAAGTAAATTGCTCGGGAAGGTGCAGAGATATCACGTTCTCTCATCCTCGCTCGAAAGGGTATAACTATCGTGCAAGCGCTGAAAGCTTAGGCGCAAATTACACAACCTATGCTCTTAAAAAGAGATTGAGCGTTGACTTTGTTGGAGCAGCTGCAGGTGCTAACGCGAATGAAGTCAAACTCAAAGAGCTGCAGTGGCAAAGCGATAAGAACTTACTCAGTAGAGAAATCTCATATCATAGACGCAAATATGTAGCACTTGTATGCAAGGATGCTATTCCTGTATATCAGAAAAAGGTACGCTACATACTCGCGAAGAAGCGCAGCCATCTAAGAGAAATTCAGAATCTTGCAAATTGCATAAATCTGTTAGCTCAGGATAGAATCTCATCTGATGATGGCGTGCAAGAGCGCTATGGAACTCTTCAACAAGAGCTTGCAGAAGCGAAAGTAACGCTTGAAAAAGCGCAGGCGGCAAACTCACGAGCGCAAGAAATCAAAACTACACTTTCCTCTTATAGAACAGATGAAAAGCGTATGGATGAGCTTGAACAAGCTCATGTATTAAACGTTGCGGCGCGTATTGAGCGCGCACAGCTGAAACCTAAACTGAACAAAGAAAGAACGTGGCTAGACAAACAGTTTGCCTCAGCACATGACTTTCTAGCGCTCAATACCTCTCTTTACGTCTCAGATGAGAAAAAGTCCGAACTTCTTTGCGAAGCAAATAGACGAATACTTAAGCTTGCTCAGGACAAATATGACACCAAAGCGGATGCGTTCGCAAAGTATTCTATGGTGCTTGATGCACTTTCAAAGAACAAACCATATATAGCTCATGTTGACCCAGCGCGGACGGAGCGTGCACTTAAAAAGAACAGTGCGACATTTACTGTAGGCAATAAGACCTTTACTCAAGAGAGCTTCAAGAAAGAAAGAGCGCTAATTACCGCCCAGATTCATAAACAAGTGCTCATAAAAAAAGAGCTTAAGAAGCAGCAAAAGAGCGAAGACTTAACAAGACTTGAACAGAACCAAGCGAAGCATAGTAAACAAAACCTTGGTAAACGACAGCTGTCAAATCTTGCGCAAGAGATCACACAAGCAAAGAAAGCCTACGAGCAAGCGCAAGAACAGGCATATGAGAAAAGGAACACTCTTAAGAGAAAGGATTAGTCATGCAAGTAGTTATCCTATATAAGTCAGGATCCATGGAAGAGATAAACACAACAATGTTGACACTAGATAGCCCTGGTGATGGAGCGTTACTGGAAGATAACTTCATTGACCTAACTGATGTAGATGAAGGAATATACCTTGAGAGAAGATATGCGCCCCTAGAGAGCGATGAGGAAACACACGCAGAGACCAAGGAAATTGATACGAGACTTAATAGTCGCGTATTGATAGTTCCTCAAGACAGTCTTGAATTTGTGGTATCAGTTGAGGCAAATGGGCATGTGCTTTTAAGACAACCTGACCCAGAAAAAGGTGAAGAAGCAGATTTTGAATGTGGGCTCATGAGAGCTTAGGAACATGGTATACAAAGCTTGGAAATTAGCACATTTTGCCACGTAAACACCCAAAAATATAATAATTTTTATTGCACTTTTTCTAGTAAATGTTATAATAATATTATAGATCGAGCGGACAATGATGTGCCCTCGTTAGTTTGAAGGAGTCCTTCAATGTTTACTTCCACAACCCAATCCATTGCAAAAAAAGCTATTTTGGTAGGAGCTGTAGCAACGGCTTTTCTTTCGTGCCCTTTGCAGGCGCATGCCTCTACCGTGGTTCATGTAGACCTCAAAGGCGAGACAGTTGCCATGAGGCTCTATAACCCCTACACGGGTGAGCACTTGTTCTCCGAGAATGGCAACGAAGTGCAGAATCTCAGTGCGAATGGGTGGAACTTTGAACAATTTGCGTGGAAAGGCGAAGGAGATGCGCATGTATATCGCTTGTACAATCCATGGGGTCGAGGGGGAGATCATCACTACACGATAGATAAGGCAGAAGTAGAGAAGTGTATCCAGAGTGGGTGGTCGCTTGATGAAGGCGCAACACTTACTGTATCCTCTACTCAAAAAGAGGGATATCTTCCTGTATATCGCTTGTACAATCCTTATGAGCAAGATCATTATCATCACTTTACTACCGACAGAAACGAAGCAAATGCTCGTATAGCTGACGGCTGGCGTGATGAAGGTGTTGCATGGTATGTGGCTCCTGTTGAGATGGTAGAAAAAGACGGAACTCTAAGCCCCAAAGGCGCAGGCGACTCTACAAGCACCGATGGCGCAGGTATCTACAACCTCACAACTGCAGCAAATACAAACACCGAAAGCGCAGGCGCGGCGGATACCACCTCAACTGCACCAGAAGCTACAAACGATACAACCAACCCAGGCAAGCGTTGGGTCGTTGATAAGCCTGCATGGGAAGAGACTAAATGGACGGCTATCGATAAATATATGAACGGACATATTGTTTCAGTCTCTACAACTGATCCTAACGACTTGGTGCCTATCGAAGATACAAGGCTAATGCAAGCGTGGAGAGAAGGAAAATTCCCTAGCATAAAAACCGAAGAAGAAGCACGTAAGGAATTCTGGACTACTAGGCTTGCGCAGAAGGCTACGGATGCGAGCATCGAATACCAGATGACACATGAATTCAAACCTGGAGAAGCGGGCAACTGGACAACGCTGCCGCTCAAGACAGAAATCATTAAACACCCCGAAGAAGGACACTGGGAGTAGCAAGCGATACATAATAAAGCGCAATAGAAAAGCGGGTGGTTATACGACCACCCGCTTCTTTTTACCTACACACCATGCATGTGAATGCTAGTGCTTCTGATGCCTCTTATACGCTCCGTATGCTACAAGAGCAACACCTGCGCAGGCAACTATTGCGCCGAGCGTACCTACCAAAATATCATTTGTTTTCGGTAGGTGAATTTGATCACGACTATCCTTAACAGATGGTTGTTTTGGTGTTTGTGGTGGCTCCTTCTTGTCAGGAACACGAGGAGCTGGTGGCTCTGGTGCTGGCTTAGGCGCAGGCTCAGGTTTCGGCTGCGGCTTGGGCTCAGGCTTAGGCTCAGGCTTGGGTTGTGGCTTAGGCTGCGGCTTCGGTTGTGGCTCAGGTTTTGGTTGAGGCTGCGGCTTGGGCTCAGGCGCTGGCGGACACGGTGGGCAGCAAGGCTCTTCTGGAGCTATAAACTCAACCATCTGATCTGTATCCCCAAGCTCTTCTTCACGATAGATGATTTCATCTTTATCGTTATACAGTCTTACAAAGCTTACAAGCTTTTTACCTTGGAGCGAAGACGCATCGAGCTTGTAGCTAAGCTGAGCCCTATCAGACGTAACACGGGGCTTAAAGACAGTTTCTGCGGTAACAGCATTGCCTTTTGCGTCTTTGTATGTTTTACCTGTTTGTGCATCTACGAGCCATCCTTCCAGTTTGTATTTCTTAGTAACATCCAGATTCTCAAGATTGATCACATCGTGAACGACACAGTCTTTTACAGCATGGACTTTATGAGTGTTCTCTTCACCAAGAAGCTCAGTGATGAAGTTCTCTTGGTCTTTATTGTTGAGAGTACCCAAAACGATGTTGTAACGAGGACGTGTGACGTAGACATCAAACTTGATAAGCTTCTTTCCCTTGTTTTGAGGGGTTGAAAGCTCTTCAAGCGTATAGGTGTCATAAGGAAGTGCACCCAGTTTGTCGTTTGGTTTAGCTCCATCAGGAACTTCCATCTGACCTTTCTTAAAAGTGCAATGACCATTATCATCACAATCAACGTTAGGATAACGACCAAATGCGGCAATATCCTTCACGCCCGTGAACCAAACGCCGTAGGGCATCTTGAGTTTGGTAGCATCAAGGTCGCCGCCTTTTACAAATGCCACATCGTTTGCGTTGGTGTCTTGCGTATGAGGATAGTAGTAAGAAGAGGTGTTGATCTCCCCATTTTGGTCGGTAACAAGCAGATGCGACTCATGAGTTGATTTACTCGTAAATCTAAAGACAACACCACTGAGCGGTTTTTGAGTATTATCGTCTCGTTTGATAAGGCGAATATCACCACGCTTCACTTGGTCATCAGCTGACTGTTTGCTAGAGGTTAGATCGTAGACCTCACCATCGTGACGGATTTTGATATAACGCGTCCAGAACTCGTTGAGTTCGTATCCTCGTGGTGCCTTGGTCTCTTTGATGAGATACGTGCCATAAGGAAGCGCTTTCTTAACCGTCTTTGCGATACCCATGCGGTCAGCATATACCTTGCATGCCACATCGTTGGTTTTAATAAGCTTATTGTTTACTACTACAGAGTTTTTGCTCTTGTTCCAGATAGTAAACTCAGCGCCCTCAAGCGTAGCTGCGCCTTGGTTGTCGTGACGGTTAAGTTCACGGTCGACCTTACCAATCTTTAGATCACCACGAACAACAGTATCCTTTGCGCAAGACTTATTGTCGGTAAAGTGCACCATCTCTTTGTCTTTTTTAACATCAAATTCAGCAGAGAAGCCGTCATTGAGATACGTGCCATTCGATTGTTTCTCATAGATCTTGTAGTGACCAAAGGGTAGTTCCTCATTAGAAGTAGCTGCATAGAACTTGTCACCTTGGCGCTTCGTAGAGATAGTAGCACAGGGTTGGTCAGGAGCACAGGTACCCATGGAAGTGACCACCTCATGATTGTTCTTATTTACGATTTCAAAGGTGATATTCTCAAGGTTTGCGTCTCCTTGCTCGTAGGCTTTGTTAAGTTCACGGTCGATTTTAGTGATGTCTACACCTCCGCGCTGTACCTGCTCAGGGTGATCAGGAGCTACATAGGTGTGTACATCCTCGATCTCCTGGTTGTCTGGCGTAACATGAATGGTATGAATCTCGCTATTGAGACGATATCCTACAGGTGCTTTGGTCTCTTGAATGGTGAGCGTACCCAGAGGTATAACTATGTGGCCTAAAGAGTTCTTGTAGAACGGATCGCCCTTTACAAAGTATGTCTGGGGATCAAGACGTCCTGCCTGGTAAAGTCCAGTAACACCATCATTATCGGTCTTAAGAACCCAGGTGCGCGCAGGCGTACCGCTTGCGCTATCGCTTGCATAGAACTTAAGAGTAAACTCAGTACCTTCAAGTGTAGCTGCGCCTTGAGGCGAAGCATTACCAGTTTGCGCATCCTTCTTCTTTACAGAGATTGTCAGAGGGTCGTTTTGAGGAATATCCTGTACCTCAACGTCTACCGTCTCCCCCACTTTCACCACGCCATACCTTGGCTCATAATCGATAGCATAACCCTTCGCTGCTTTTTTCTCCTTAAAGATATACTTACCCACAGACAGCTCTTTAGTAGTTGCGTACCCGCTTTCGTCTGTAGTGAGTGTTTCTATGTACTTATTGTTAAAGGCATCGTACACATCGTATTGCGCGCCTGCGAGAGAATAGCAGCTATTGCCGTTTGACAGAGCAGGATTAGCGCTCGTCTTATGAATACGAAGCTTACCCCACATCTTAGGAGCCCAATCTTCATTTATCTGCTCAGTTCGTTGGCACGGGAATGCATGCCCGTACCCCTCTAGTTCTTTGCTTGGGTATGGTGCAGGGCTGGTGTTGGACATTACCTTAATCTTGAACTTAAGTCCTGATGCATCGGGTTTACCAACGAACTTGTAGTACCCGTCTGAGGGGACAAAGCTCTCATAGTCAATGCACTGTGTTCTAATCTTCTCGCCGTTTGGTAGTGTGACATCAAATTCTGCGGGGCGCTTCGTGTGAGTAGTCCAATAGGCGAAATCGAATTTTTGGTAACACGTACCCGAAATCGTTCCGTCGTCGTGATAGGTAATCTCACCACCGTCTAGAAGACCAATAGGCTTTGCATGGGCACGCTCTGCAAGAGGTCCCATAATCGTAGAAAGGACAAGAACTCCGGTAGCGGCTACTGCAGCACTTGCCTTACAAATTTGTTTCGTCTTTTTATTGTGGAATAACTTCGACAGGAACTTCTTACTCTTATCAAGCGAAGCTTTAGTTCCTGATCGAATTGATTGAAAAACATTCATATAACTCGCTCCTTTCTAGTTAGAGGGTATGTGCTGCAGTCTCATGCATATCAAACGTAAGAACAGGAACCTGGCTTGCAGCGTGCTTAGCTGCAGCAATATCTTCCTGTAAGCTATGAGGCGATTGCGCCTGCTGAGCTCGTTGTTGTCGCTGTTGCTTATATTCGCTAAATGCTTGCTTTAGATCAGCAGGGGTCGCACGTAATTTCTGTGTTACAAATTCCCCGTTTTCCTTCTTGCTTTTTTCCAGGGTGATGTTCCATCCCTCGGGGAACGATACATGAGCGTAGTTCTTTCTGTAGTTTTCATAGTTCGTTTTTGGTTCAGTAGGCTCATAGCTAGTCGTGAAGCGGTATCCGCTTACATCCTGTGTGGTTTGTTCGTTTGTCGTAGGATCAGTAACTTTGCACTTCATGTCATACGGAAGCTCAACGCTCCAAAAATCACCATGTGTATCACTGTGGTGAGCAGAGATAAGCTCCTTAGCGGGTTTATCTTTACCGATAAACTGAGTACGTTTGACATCAAAGTGTACGTATTGTTTTTCACTCATGGTTTTCTCCTTTGTCTCATTCGCGACAATGTGGTTAGCTGTGGAATTTCTAAAACGTGGCGCGTTTACGTTTAGGGAGCGTGAATAGATGGCATGGTTTTCTCCTTATCGTCTCAAACTTATAAATTGAATAGTCCTAACCAAGGTGATACCATGATCTTGAGGATACACGGGCAATGCACGCCTTAAGTGCATCATAAGAGTAGGTATCCTCCTTTTTTATTGATTTACTCTCTGCAAGTGAATAATTTGACATTCTGACCTTCTTTCTTTACCATGAGATAAAAGGCAGTACAAGCAGAGTACGCTTTGAGTTGCTCCATTAGGTAAGGCTGCCTTTTTTATTTATCTTTCCTCCCCCTCTATAACTTCCGTCTATGTAACGCTTGTTGCTTTGTCGATGTATGTTGGCGTGTTGCAGCTTGTTTAGCTGCTTGTAAATCATCTGCAAGCGAGTGATTCTGCGCTTGAGAAAGACGCTGGCTTACAGCAAGCTTGGAAGCAAGCTTATCAAGCACTTCATAACTAACCTGCTTTGCATCCTCGCCATCAATGTTGATGCGATCAATCGTTTCCCCACCTTTGACGTGAGCAAAATAGAAGCCTACATTTTTTCGGGCTTCTTCATTTTGATAGCAGGTAGTTACATAAGAACGAATCTCATTGAGAAGCTCCATCGTAAGAGCCTTTCCTTTGAGATTTCGCTCTGCAAAGTTTCGGTTATACTCCACTACCCAATAATCAGAAGGATTAAAGCTAGGCTTGGGTTGATGAGATGGAGCCAGGAGATTATCAAGGTCTGATAGATCTACCAGGTGGCATTCCTCGTTGAGATCAAGGGCATGCTTAATATCAGCGGTACTTGAGTTCTCAACGAGAGTTGCAAGCGATTGCTCAATAGCATGCTTGATACATGACGCACTTCCATCAACTACATACTCATGTCGGTCTGCAACAGCGGCAAAGGTTGCAAGAGCATCAGGTAGAGATAGCTCACTTAGTCGCTTGGCAACATAGCCGATGTAGTCAGTATGCACATACTCAGAATTAGACATAATTGATACTTTTGGCATGGTTGGCTCCTTTGTCTCGTCCTTACAGATGTAAATATCTTTCTGCTTGAGGGTCTATGCTGTCTTTTTTACTTGCAGCTGCTCGTACAGCCCGCATCTCCTCAGCAAGGGAACGAATAGGCGGAGCTTGTTTCTTCAAATGCTGGGGTTTATGGGATGAAAGCTCGGTCTTAGGCGACTCGTCTTTCTCTATAGACGGTGATTCTTTAGAGATATTAAATGCTTGGCGAAGGCTTTCATCGACATAGCCAATGATTTGACCTGCAGTATCAAGCACTTGCCCAACAAGTGCGGCTTTCTCTTTTGGATCGATTTTTTCGTCCTTAATCCAACCCGATATATAGCCTGCGTTCGCGCGCATAGAATCGATACCAAAGTATTGAGCGCAAATACCTGCGGTAAGTTCAGCTTGATATTCTTTCTTAGCGCGAGATAAAGGTGTTTTACTATTTACCTCTGAATGAGGTTCATGAAGAATAGCGTGAGCTGTTTCGTGGAAGAGCGTTTTTATCTGATGATTTACAGGCAAACTGGGATCATAGTAAATAATAGGCGCTTGAGCTTGAGCGTCTGCTTGAGGGAAAATAGTAACGCCGCGCGCGCCGCGAAGAATATTTGCTCGCTCAGAATCTGAGGCTTTAAGCACAGATACACCCAACTCGGAAACACAGTAGCCCATAAGCGCGCTTTGCAATTCCTCACTATGCTCCGCATCTCCCATAACAAACCTTTCACGAAAGACTTGAGGATAGTTTTCTATTGGGCAATCAGTTTGTGATATGTCAAAAACGGAGGCGAGACTAAATCCAGATAGATGTTTTTCAACGGTATACTCGCCAGATTTAATGAGTTCCTTAATCTCAGGAGTTGCAGCCTTCAAGAGACAAACAGTATTCTTATCTTTATCGTAGACATAGCTTAATAGCTCTGGTGCAAGAATCTTTATCGCATGCTCGCCTTTGCGAATGTGATAACCTTGGTCTTTCCATTTCTTAAAACTTGCAACTTGTATAGCGCCTTCTCTTTGCGCATGGATGAGGATAGCGTTTTTATAGCTATATGTGTGGAATTGGGCTTTGAAAAGGAAAAGCTCAAATAGGGCTTTTGGGTCAAGCGCAAAATCTTGAACAGCCTTATCGATTTGTTGAGAAAGTTCTTTCACTTTCTCTTTAACAGAAGAGTCTACTTTTTTTGAGCGGGAATGATCGTCCATGATGTTTCCTTTGTCTCTAGGCAGTTGTGGAAGTGCCTTATTGCTTAATTATAGCATGACCTGCGGATTTTATACTCAAAATAGACCCAAAAAGCGCCTCTAGCAAAAGCCCTGGTAAACATGCCCGTTATTTTCGCTTCTGAGGGGCACTTTTGGGTCTTCATGAGTTTTAGGTCATGTAGGAGAACGTACTCTAAACTGTTTATTTCTCTTCATGTATCTAAATGAACCTCATTTCCTCGTTCTGCCTACTTAACCAGATTATGTGGTTGGACAGGTGCGCAATACCACTTGACTCCTTCTTTCTTCCAACCGTCTTTAACCATCTGGGCAATCTCATTCTCATCACTTGTATAGTGATGGTAGAAGGATTTTGCATAAGGGTTATACATGCTGAATACCGCTTGATCACCCTGGCTGTAGAAGGCAATGCCTTCTTTTACCCAGCCATTAGCAACACAACGCTCAACCTCAGCAAGGTCGGTAGTAAAGTGGTGTTCACCAGTGTTTGGATTGTACAAGCGATATACAGCTTTACCTTCCTTCATACTCACCTGACCAATGATGCCTTCATCCTGCCAACCCAAAGCTACAAGCGTCTGAACTTCATGAGCATCAGTGGTAAATAAATGCTCCCCTGTCCATGGATTGTAGAGACGATACATTGCGCTCATAGAAGCAGGGGCATTTGCGTCACTATCGTTGTCCTCGCCAAAAGCACCGAAACCGCCAATGCTTACACTAGAACCAGTGCTTGTACCAGAGCCCTCGGATGATCCACCTGTTGGATTCTCTTGCTTGAGTTTCACAATCTCCTGGTTGAGTTGAGTTACTTGGCCATTGAGTCTATCAATCTCTTTTTGTTTCTCTTGGTCAGATTGAGTCTTATCTGTTTTAAGTTTCTCAAGGTCAGCTTGAGCTTGGGTAAGCTGTTGCTTTACCTTTTCAAGCTCTTGTGCTTTAGCACCATCTGAGACATGACATTGGTTTGCTTCTTCCGTAAGACGAGCAACCGTTGCTTGTAGTGTTGCGATCTGACTTTTAAGAGACGTGTTCTCTTGGGTAAGCTTTGCTATTTGCTTACCAAGGTTTGTGATTTGAGCGTTAAGTTTATCGATCTCAACTTGCTTTTGAGTGTCACTCAAGGTCTTATTATGTTTAAGATCCTCAAGTTGTTGCTTAGTTTGCTGCAGTTGCTGAGTCAAAGACTGAATGGTAGAAGCATCCGCAGTGTGTTGTTGCTTGAGCTTATCAATCTGCTCAGTGAGACTACGTACCTTCTCATTGGCAGCATCAAGCTTTCCTTGCAAGTCTTTTTTCTCTTGAGTAAGAGTATTCACCTGACCAGAGAGTCGCTCAATCTCCTTTTGTTTCTCCTGGTCTGATTTAGAGTGATCATCCTTGAGAGTCTGGATCTGGGTATTGAGCTTCTCGATTTCCTTTTGTTTGGTGGTTATCTGCTCCTGCAAGCCTTGTTTATCATGAGTGAGTTGCTGGACTTGAGTGTTCAAGCCCGAAATGGTTTGCTTATTCTTCTCATCGGCTTGCTTCTTGTCATTTTTCAGTTGTTCAAGCTGAGAGTTGAGAGTATTCACCTGTGATGTTGCATCTTGCAGTTGCTGCGTGAGTGTAGACTTCTCTTGCTTGAGTTTATCGATCTCCTGGTTGAGTTGAGTTACTTGGCCATTGAGTCTATCAATCTCCTTTTGTTTCTCCTGGTCTGATTGAGTCTTGTCTTGCTTTAGTTTCTCAAGGTCACCTTGAGCTTGGGTAAGCTGTTGCTTTACCTTTTCAAGCTCTTGTGCTTTAGCACCATCTGAGACATGACATTGGTTTGCTTCTTCCGTAAGACGAGCAACCGTTGCTTGTAGTGTTGCGATCTGACTTTTAAGAGACGTGTTCTCTTGGGTAAGCTTTTCTATTTGCTTACCAAGCTCTGTGATTTGACCGTTGAGTCTATCAATCTCAGCCTGTTTCTGCTGATCACTCAAGGTCTTATCACTCTTCAACTTTTCAAGCGCATTCTTCGTTTGTTGGAGTTGTTCAGTTAAAGACTGAATGGTAGAAGCATCTGCTGTACCCTGTTGTTTAGCTTTTTCAAGTTCACCAGAAAGGGTTTGAATCTTACCATTAGCTGCATCTAATTGACCTTGAAGTTGTGATGTGGCTGTACTTGATTTAGCGTCTCCATTCAATTTGCCAAGCGCAGCCTTAATTTTTTCAGCTGCCTGCTGCACCTGTTCAGGAGTTGAAGAAAGCTTGTCATAGATTGTTTTTCCATCTGTGATAGCTTTGTCGTACGCTTGTTTCAGATTATCGTCAGCATTCTTATAATTATCAGTTGCTTTTACAGTACTATCCCCGTCAAGTAATTTTTGCAATTCCTCAGAAGTATCTTCTGTTTGAATTTCAGAATTTATTTTAGCTTTAGGAAAATCTACATTGATAGTAGCTGAATATTTGTGTTCTCCGTTTTCTTCATGAACTTTAACTTGATATGGATTTTTCATTCCCTCTTTATAAGTTAGAACGCCATTAGAAACATTCTCGTCTAAAGCGACACTTGGATTACCAAAAGCTTTAATCTCTTTCTTCAAATCAACTGTAGCTGTTGTTGGTTGCAGATTGATTGTTTGTGCGGTTGCATCAAGTGTTTCAAGCTTTGTCATGCCGGCAAGTGGTGTGAGGTCGGTGATGTGGTTGTCGCTCAGATAAAGTTTTGTTAAATTCTTAAAATTTTCAATGCCTTCTATTGATTGAAATTTATCAACAGAAGAGAAACCTGATAAGTCCAACTCTTTAACTTTTAGCGCATCTTCCTCAGTAATATCTTGGGCTGATTGATTAATAAGATTTTGTTTTTTCATTTCAGAAAGAATGCGCTTCTTGAGCACAGCATCTTTGAACTGAATAATAATAGGATTTTTAGCCTTAGAAAAATCAATATTGATATCAGCTGTATATACGAGCTCGACACCGACAGAGTCCCTCTCATAAGCTTTAACTTGATATGGATTTTTCATTCCCTCTTTATAAGTTAGAACGCCATTAGAAACATTCTCGTCTAAATAAAAAGTTACATTACCAAAACCCTTAATCTCTTTCTTCAAATCAACTGTAAGTGTTGTTGGTTGCAGATTGATTGTTTGGAGGCTTGCTTCGGTGACAGCAAAAAAACCATGGCTCATGCTCAAGCATTCAAGATTTTTAATTTGATTGGATTGCAGGTTGAGCGAGTAGAGCTTTTTCAAGCCGGCAAGGGGTGTGACGTCGGTGATTTTATTTTGGCTAAGGTCGAGCGAAGAGAGCTTAGTCAAGCCTTTTAGTGGTGTGACGTCGGTGATTTTATTTTGGTTAAGGTCGAGCCCGTACTCAAGCTTAGTCAAGCCAGCAAGGGGTGTGATGTCGGTGATTTGGTTGTCGGATAGCAGAAGGTTTGTGAGGTTGGTCATGCCTGCAAGGGGTGTGACGTCGGTGATTTTATTTTGTCTAAGGTCAAGCGAGGAGAGGTTGGTCATGCCTGCAAGGGGTGTGATGTCGGTGATTTGGTTGTAGTTAAGGTCAAGGCAGGACTCAAGCTTAGTCAAGCCTTTTAGTGGTGTGATGTCGGTGATGTGGCAGCCGCTCAAGGCAAGGTATGTGAGGTTAGTCAAGCCTTTTAGTGGTGTGATGTCGGTGATTTGGTTGTCGGATAGAGAAAGCCATGTTAAATTCTTAAAATTTTCAATGCCTTCTATTGATTGAATTTTATCATCACCAGGGTCACTTGACATGATCAACTCCTTAACTTTTAGCGCATCTTCCTCAGTAATATCTTGAGCTGATTGACTAATAAGATTTTGTTTTTTCATTTGAGAAAGAATGCGTTTTTTGAGCACAGGATCTTTGAACTGGACAATAGAATCATGTATAGTATTTACCTGCGGTTTTGATGCAACGGCAGCATATGCAGCCTGGTCTGCAAGTCCAAGTGAAGGAGCAACCGTTTCAACAGTTGCAAATACTGGCGCGGCAAATAAAAGACCCGCGACAACTGATGCCAATACCTTTTTGCTGCTAAAACTCATATGTTCCATGGAAGAGATCTCATGCTTCTTACTTTTCATTCTTTTCTCCTTTGTCTCGATGTGTGAAAAGTATCAACGCAATAAAATATTTGTGGATCATCTACTGTCGCAAATGCGGCGGAAGAGAAGATGAATCCAAGGGTTCCTGCCTATTGGCTGCTGCTTTCGCTTGAGCCATCTCATCAGCCAGAGAACCTACTTTCTTAACTTGGAGCTTCGGTTTAAGTCCCAAGGTTTGAAACGATTGATTAGGTTTTGCGGATTCTTGTAAACGTGCGTATTTGTCCGCCCAAACCTCTTTAAGCTCAGGTACTACAAACTCAGACGGTGAAATCGATGAGATATAGTCCATCTGCGAAGGTAAACAATCAGTATCTGCACCTACAAGTTTTGTCGGAGATCGATCATAGAAATACGGCAAGTCATACTCTATATAATCCCGTAAACGCGCTACATGTTGTAAAACATAAGGCTTTCGGTGTGCTCTTATACGAGTAGTGTGGTTTTCTCCATCGACGGAATTCATGTTACGCATTGCTTCTGCAAAAGGGTACGCAAAAAGTTTATAACCATCTGGGTTTGTATCAGAAAAAACGATAAAGCGTTCATTGTCACTATCTACACCTACGATAAACATATGGGCATGCAAAGTGTTTGTAGTAGCGTCTTCAACTACAAGGGATTTATACAAGTCGTCATGAAATGCCTGATAGTAAGCGTCTTGCGCTTGACCAACGTTAGAACTTTGGTGTATGATTTTATTAGGTCCAAAGCAAAAAGAGTATGCTTGCGACAATTGTTGCCGCGAAAACAGCTCAAGTCTTTGGATTTTTTCTTTATCTGCATAAAGTAAAGTATTTTCCTGAATATGGTTATTAAGAAAATTAGAAAAGTTCGTGCGTCCATATACGCTGGTTAAATAGTTTGATTGAAGAGTGGAAAGTTCATATTGACCCTCACCATAACAGCGAAGAGTGGCCATAATAGGAAGGCTATCCTTATCGACTGTATCGGTAACAGCGATAATACTGTAATCATTCCTTAGACTATCCATAACGAGAGCAGGGGCTTGGAGTTGGTCGATAAGACCCATCAGATCGGATTTATCAAGACCATGCCAGCGCGGATTTTTTCCTTTTTCATGTAGACAATTTCTCACATGCTGTTGGCTCATAAGGATTGGATAATCCTTGAGTCCTAACTGTTGTAGAACACGAGGTGTGTGAGCGCATATCATTACACTTTTATATAACTCAGGGTGATTAAGTGTATTATCAATTTCTTGAGAAAGACGGGTTTTATCGTCCATGATGTTTCCTTTGTCTCTAGGCAATGTGGAAGTGCCTTATTCCTTAATTATAGCATGACCTGCGGTTCTTTTGCAATATAGAGCATTATGTGAGATGAGAGTCGCTACGTATAACTTGAGTTATTTCATCTTGAACAGTATTGAGAAAATCATGTCCTGAATATGTTCCATGGGCAATACTTGAGAGTTGATTTTCCCACTCTGATGTCATCTCCGCGCTCCTAAATCGAGGAGATACAACCTTTAAGAGCTTGTAACCCTTATCCGTGCAAATCAAGCACTTCTTGTCGCGCTTAATAAAGCCCCGCATAATGATATTTTCGATAATTCCAGCGCGAGTAGCAGGTGTTCCCAACCCCTTGCGCTCTACCTCAACATCATCTTTAAGTGCTTCAACACCTGCAGTTTCCATAGCACGAAGGAGCGTATCTTCGGTGTAGTGTTTCTTTGGTTGAGTGTATTTCTCCTCTGCCACAACATTCTTAATGAGATACATCTGATCAGGAAGAAGATCGGGGATCCTAAGAATGTCATAGTCAGCTGAGGACAGGATAGAATAGCGTTCCCAACCAGGATTTAACACTACTTTTTCAGAAGAACTAAACTTATAAGATTCGTGATGGTACGTAAGCGTAGTGATACTCTCAACAAGATTGTGTGCAACCGCACAAAGGAGCTTGTGAAGGACAAGATCAAATATGTGTTGTTCACGCTCAGAAAGATCAAGCGCTGAAAGCTTCGTTTGAGCCGCAGACAACGTGGGGATGATTGCATAGTGATCACTAACCTTTGAAGAATCAAAGAGCTTATCGAAGTTTCTATCATCTATTTCAAAGTGTGGGTCGAACGCCGAAACAAGCTTACGTATAGTCTCTTTCATGTCATTTGTGAAATAACGAGAATCCGTACGTGGATATGAAGTAAGCTTTTTCTCATAAAGACTTTGAAGCGTATCTAGTGTCTCTTGTGCAGTCATACCATACTTTTTGTTCGCTTCGCGCTGCAGCGTGGTAAGGTCATAAGGCTTGTCAGGTTTAGTTGCTTTTTCTTTTTGAGAAATACTGTCCAGTTTGATGCTTCCCTGCTTTTGAAGAGAGTCAACAAGTGCATTTGCAGCGCTCATACCATCAATACGCTCAGAGCTCAAACTAAAATCATCAAGCTCAATTTTTACGCTATAGTACTTTTCCTTTTTGAAATTCTCAATCTCTTTATCACGAGCGGCAATAATACCAACAGTAGGCGTTTGCACGCGACCTACAGTATAGAGCGTATGATACGTACAGGTATAAAAGCGACTGAGATTCATACCCACAAGCCAGTCAGCAAAAGCCCTCGCTTGAGCTGCAATAAAGAGATTATCGAACTTTTTTCCAGGCTGTAAGTTTGCAAACGCTTGCTTTAGCGCACTATCCTCTAATGAGGAAGTCCAGAGTCTATACATCGGTTTTTTGCACTTAGCTTGAAGATATACTAATCGAAAAATGCTCTCCCCTTCACGCCCAGCATCGCAAGCATTAACAACAGCAGTTACCTGCTTATCATTCATAAGTTTTTTAAGAACGCTAAATTGTTTCTTCGCAGATCCTTTAGATACCTCATACTTGTAATGATCAGGCATAATAGGCAAGTCTTTAAGGTTCCAGTGCTTGTATTTGGGATCATATGCCTCAGGATTCGCAAGCTCTATAAGATGCCCATAACACCAACTAACACGCAAATCCTTACCTTCAAAGTATCCATTCTTGTAAGTTCTTGCGCCAAGTACGTGCGCGAGTGACTTAGCGACTGACGGCTTCTCTGCAATGACTAATTTCATAGCTTTCATCTTCCTTTATCGATTTTCCTTATTAAATTCAAGAGTGTTTGCCGCCTGATCATATACACAGCTTACTGTTACGCCTTCATGCGAAACGATATAGAACATGCTCTGTCCCTGTCCAGGACAAGTAAGCTCGCCCGTGACTTTAGCATCTGACTGGTCTGAACCAAGACCGTGTTTTCCAGCCCATTGAGAGAAAGAAGGCGCAAGGTATTTCGCACAAGGACGAGGGAATTTCTTTGCAAGAAGGGTATCAACATCTGTAAGCTTAACGTCTACCGTAGGATCTATACTTTTCGTTTGAGATGATTGTTTATTTCCTGTTCCCGCCGAGGTAACAGAAGGCGTGTTCTTTGAAGACGCATGGTCTTCCCACACTTGCCAATACTCATTTTGCTGCTGAGCGTTTAGTATCACATCCGACTGTTCAAAGCCGATGGTAACAAGCGCGTACTTAACATCATTTTTTCCAGGCTTCTCTTGCTTAACCTCACGAACTTCTTTGATGAGAAGCTTGCGATTTTTAAGGTCTGGGTGGTTGTATTTGTTGTACTCATCGACCGTATCAATAAGCTTATCAGCAGACTCAGCGGTAAGAGGATACGCCAGAGCAAAGTCACCCGTGCGATTGCGCCATTTCTCCCCTGCTTCCAGGTTTTGCTGTGCTTCGGTATTTTCATCGGATACAGTTGCAAGCGAATCCATCGAGTCTGCTGATGAATCATAAGGTTGTGGTGGTGTTCCCCACAAAAGTGCAGATATAATCATTCCGGATAGGGAGACCACTCCAAGCCCCGCAGCACCCCCAATAAGCATCCAGTAAGACTTTTTAGATTTAGACATCGGCTTTGCCAATGAGAATAGAGATTTAGTAGGCATTATTACTCCTTATCCTAAAATGTTTCGTCCTGTATTCATTGCTTCGTCTACGTACAATCCTCGCCATTCAGGCATCCAATTGCGTGAGCCTGGGTTTCCATAGCTTCTATACCAGCTGCTCTGAACCTCAAATTCGATAATGGAACGTCCATTGTCGTGCCCCCACTCATTACATCCCGGGTCTGACGTGTTCTTCTCATCGGCAATGATGCAAGGAAGAACTCTTCCGTCTGAAAGACGAAACTCTACAATGTCGCCTACGCGCCCGAATTTAGGAGTACAAGCAATGAGGTAATAGCCGTTAATTGTTGCAAAACCATTAGTCCAATGACCACTATCGTTCCATTGGTTGAACACGGCGCGCTGTGCAGTGCCGCGAGCCCAGTGGATACGATCATATTCAGTAATGGTGTAGATGTTAGATCCATCAGGTCGAGGAATTTGTACGGTACCACCACCTGAGAGGCTTCCCATGTCGCCACCACCTTCAACAGGAGATCCGCCGCCTATAAATCCTTGGGTTCTGAACGGTGAAATCTTACATACGTCCCCTGGATGAGGTTCATGAATCATCTCATCATGGCCTAGGTAGATCGTTACATGAGTGATGATTGCTTTCTTAACTTCGTGTTCAACACCATTTTCATCGGTAACAGTCGTTGTCACCCAGCGGCCGTAAAAGACGAGATCTCCTCGCCGCAGCTGGCTTGGATCAGTAACCATGTTTCCAAGAGAATCTACAAGGTCGTATTGACCTTGTGCAGTACGAGGAAGATCTACTCCTATTTGTTTATACGCATATTGCGTAAGTCCTGAACAGTCAAGTCCTACATCAGGGTCGTTGCCGCCATAAATATAAGGCAAGCCGAGCTTACCCAAGGCTGCTTGCACGACAGCCTCACGTTGAGCATCAGTCATTCCTGACCCACCTGGTCGCATATTACCTGCGGTAATGCCACCAAAGAAGACAAGTGCACCGAGCAAAAGACCGACCGTAGAGATAAGTCCGATACCTAAGAGCAAGTAATGCAGGAAAAAGCGGGCTATCGCTTCCCCGATTCTTGATCCGAGATGCCGTTTGCGACGGAAAAAAGATTTGAACCAGTCTCCAAGTCTATCTCTCAAGCGCCCGCTATTTGCCTTTTTAACAGTTACTTTTACCCGTGGATCCTTAAATTGCTGCACATCCTGGAAAGCGGCTATCGTCTCTCGTTGTTTAATGCGACGCTTAGCTGTATGAACCTTACGTTTTTTAAGAGCTTCTCTGTGTTTTTTAGCGATACGCGCTTTTTTATAGGCTTTTGCTGAGCGCTGATGGGTAACCTGCGTGCGTGCTGCTTGCTTACTTGCGCTTAAACGCGCGGCTTCAGCTTGTGCTTGTGCTTTAGCAGCTTGTGTAGCTGCCTGAGCTTTTTCCGCAAGTGCTTGATTTGCAGAAATGTGCGCTTTTGCTGAATCATAGATTTTGTCTCCAAGTGCCTTTGAGGCAATAGATTCACCATGTATGACTGTTTGTACCCCAGCTTGCGCAGCTGCTTGCGTTTTCTCCACTATCTGTCGAGCAAGCGCTTGGCTTGAGCGAGTAGCAGCATATTCGCTCTGATTGCCCGCTTCTGTGTTAGTTGAGGTGTTAATAAATTCTTGACCCTGGTAAGCAAATGAGGCAGCTGCTTGCGTTGCCGCAAGGGCTGCGCGCGTAGAGGCGCGCGTAACACGGAAGGTCGTAACAGCAGAGGTGCGAAGAACTTGTTTCATCCGCTTTTTCCTACGCCGCGAGCGTATGGCAGACAATGAATCTTCACTCTTCATACGATCTCTAGCGCGGCGTGAGGAATTTACGCGGGTGGTCGCAAAAGCGCTGCTTGAGCGACGACTTCTTCTTGAAAGAGCACTATACGATTTTGTGCGTTTCTCCATTACAGAAGAGGCATTAGGCTTTCTCATGGTTCTTAGCCTTTGAGTCATCGTCTTTGTGGCTGTCGCTAAACTTCGTTGTAATGGTCTTATAGGTCACAGGACAGATGCGCTTGGGGATGAGGTTTTCAAAGTGGACATACTTATTTGCAATAACGTACAAGCCCTCACCGATAGGCATGCTCTTAAGCTCAGCTATACGAGCTGGTGGAAGCTGTAACTCAACGCCTACTGCATCTGCTTCCTTAGGTGACAGACGAGTGAATACACGGAACGGCGCATTCTGCACCATGTAGCGCGTTTTCTCATTAGCAAGTAGACGTGTAATATTCTGTGTGATCGTAGTCGTATAAAGACCCCATTTACGTCCGCGTGAAGTAAAGCGGTCGTATGTGTCAACTACATCAGGGTCGTCCAAAAGAAGCTGATACTCATCGGTAAAGAGCCATGTTCTACGTCCCTGCTCACGGTTACGGGTAACCTTAACCCATACTTGATTGAGCAGAATAAGCATACCGAGAGGTTTCAGCTGTTTACCGAGGTCTTTTAGAACAAAGTCCGTGAGACGATTGTCGATGTTGATATTCGTAGGATGAGAGAACATATCAAACGTACCTTCAACAAAACGCTGCAGAAGCGTAGCGAGGTGTTGAGCATATACAGCGTTTGAATCTTTCTCTTTTTTAAGCTCACGGTAGAAGTCCTTAAGTGTAGGCGTATCTGCATCGTCTTCGGTCTCTAACCATTTTTGATAGATACGCTGAGAAACAATATCGATTACATTCTTTTCCTCATCAGTGATGCCACCTGTCATAAGGCTAAACATGGTTTGTAGAAAGTCTACTTTATCAGGCAATGGGCTGAGGAATTGCCCCTCTTCAACAGCTGCATATGCAACTGAAATATCGAATGGGTTGATGTGAGTGGGTGATGTTGATGAGAGGTTGATTACCTCACCTCCCAAGAATTTTGTGGTAGTTCCATACTCAGACTCAGGGTCAATCATAATGATATCGTCGTTTGGATACTTGCAATGCAGCTGCAGGATCATGTGCTTGGTAAGGATTGACTTACCACGTCCAGGCTGACCGGTGATAAGCGCGTTTGCATCCTCTTCGTTGATACGGTTGTATTGGATAATGTTATGCGTATCGACGTTAACACCCAGATATAGACCATCTTCATCCATAATCTCGATTGAGATAAAGGGAATGAGTCCAGCAAGCGGGTGACTCGTCATATTTCTCATGTAAGGCACGTCTTTAAGAACGCCAATAGGCAGTGCGCTTGAGAAAAGATTCTCTTGAAGCATGTTCCACGCATCAATACCTGGCATACGCTGCTCACGGAAGACTTCCAGTACCTCATCACAAGCCACATCAAGCTCATCTTGTGTCTTTCCAAAAACAGTAACAATCATGGAACAAGAGAAGAGGTGAGCGTTTTCGTGTAGGAGCTCTTCTCGAATAGCATTAGCCTCTTTCTCTGCGTCCTTCATACGCTTTGGAATGTTGTCATCATCGACAAAGTATCCGCGCTCAGGACGAGAGTTTGTGATCTTGTAGGTATTGTTCTCACTTGTTACGTCAAAGTAATGGTTCTCAGCAAGCGATACCGCGTCTGCTTGCTCCCAGGGTGTGACGTGAAGTGTTGTTGCAATATCGTAAGAGAGCTGAGAGAGCTTATAAAAGGTTTGATCTGATGTCGCGCGACCAAAATCGGTAACAACGTATGATCTAACATAACGATTCGCAAATTCAAGATCACCGTTTGGGAGATGTTGGAGATGACGAGGACAAATGAGATCCTTGACGGTAACAGCTATGGAACTATCAAGGTCAGCAAATAGAGTTTTATTCTCAACATCATCGCAGCGGGTGTAGTGACAAATAAGATTGATTCTATCCTGTCCATCGAGGACATGGATCATAGCTCCTCGTTCATTGAAGAACTTTTTTATACGACCAACATTGCTTGAGAGTTTTGCCGCTGCTTTCGCATGAGTTCCTGCACGGGTGGCAAGAGTAATGGAACGCCACCGACGCATCGATTTAACCGATGAAGTGAGCTTTGAATGAATGAGCTCGTTTTGTTCGCGACGGAACGTGTTACCGTTTGTATCTCCCTCAAGCTCTTTGAGAGCAAGCTCACGCTCAAAGGTCTCATTATCGATACGACGTGATAGTACAGATAATTGGAAGTGCGTATCAGAATCTAGAGAGTCGAGAAGCTCTTCCCACGCATCGCCTATAGAATCTTGCTCATCTACACGACTTGCTTGGTAGTTTACATCCTCATAGAGGATAGTCAGTGAGTAGGTATTCTCATTTATCTGCGCAATACCATCCTCAAAGAGGAGCTGGAAGGGCAAGATACGCTGGGTTTGATCAGGCTGATACGTGAGCTTTACAGAGCTCGGTTCTTCTATATGACGGGCTTTTTTCTTGCGCGCGCGAAATACATCGATCATAGATGTTCTCCTTTGTCTCATGAATGGTAATCGTGGAAGTTAGCGCCTTACTCTTGATCATCTGGATCAAAAGGCTCTACCTCTCGCACAGGGGAAGTAATCTCCTGATATTCTTTCTTTTTTGCAGCAAGGCGCTGGGCTCTCACAAGTGAATTGATAAAAGACGCAGCGGCCTTTTCATCTTGCTTTTGCTCTTTTCTATCCTTATTGAGCTCGTGCTCAAGGCGTTTTTGTTCCTTTTTGTCTTTACGTGTGGGTTTGTAAGAAGGACGCTCAATAAAGACATCAGGGGGATACGCAAAAGAGAATTTAGGCGTATGGAAAAATTCCCAAGCAATGGGTAAGTACTCTTCCATATAGAGCCCTTTACGCTTGTACTGCCCTATCAAAATGA
The DNA here is from genome assembly GCA_947090525.1 of uncultured Atopobium sp. GTDB lineage: Bacteria > Actinomycetota > Coriobacteriia > Coriobacteriales > Atopobiaceae > Fannyhessea. Next base: position 11,576 of record CAMUON010000005.1, on the reverse strand, counting down.
TCGGAATACCGCCAAGAGCACAGAAAATCATCGTAAAGTTTTCGTTGAGCTGGTAGAGATAACCAATTACGCAGATAGGAACTACAAACACCGAAAACAATACCCAAGTAAGAAGTGAACGATTTGAAAACTTTCCAAAGATTGGGCGTGCTATATAGTCTTTTGGGTCGTCATGTAATTCAAATTCCATCGGTAACTATCCCCCTTTCTAGAGTCCAAATAGTGAGTTGGCAATGTTCTCACTCTTCTTAACAAACGTGGTAATAGCTCCTAACGCGATGCAAGGAGAGATGATACTTGCCACTGCAGCTCCTAAAGACGACGCAGAAACAGACGAGAGGTCAATTGCAGAGCTTGCAACGTCGAAGAAAAGTGGAGCCAGGGCAATAGTTACTAAAAGAACTGACGCTTGGAAGCACACAGCAGCAAAGCGCTTGAGGTACGTCCAAGTAATAGTACGAGAGCGATCATTTACTACAAAAGCAGACGGAATAGGCGCAAAGGCTACACGAAGATAAATGTCTGCCATACGAAGCATTGCAACACTGATGATGTAACAGAAACATGACACACAAACAGCTACAAATACCAGCGATGCAAGGAAGTAAATAACGCATTCGCCTACAGCTCCATAGGTAATAGCATCATAGGCGGTCATATACGACTCTGAGAGCTTTTCGCCGAGGGCAAGACCCTTGGAGACGGAAACACCTGCACTTGAGAGCGCAGACGTTACAAATGAGTTTGCGCGCTGCATGACCCAGTAAATACCACCTGCAATATCAACGGAATTTCTGATAACCCACAAAGATACTGCGTACATAATTACTGTTTGCAAAAAGCCGTTTTTCCAAAATTTTGATCCCAGACGCTGTGAATCATCTGAGATCTTTAGCATCGTCATCACAAAAGCAGCAGCTAGAATTACAGATGCAATAGGCGCAAGTGCATACTTATTCACACCCGAAGCTGCGAGGAAGAATTTGCTAAAAGCGCCTGTTTTGAAGTTTCCCGAAAGAAGTGAATCAAGAGAAAGCGTCTTCATAAGGTCGCCGCCAAAACCAATAAAAAACTCAGTACCTGAACGGCAAAGGTCAAAGACAAGCTTGCTTGTCATCTTCCCGATGTTCCAGCCAGGATCTGAGTCCTTGATAACATCACTATCCTCAACTGCAAGCGCAATCGTAGGCATAGTCATAAATGTTATCAACGCAAAGGAGAGCGTAGACGAAACGGAAAGAGCGCTCTTTCTGATACAAGAAAATCCAGCGCGCAAGTTTCTTATAAATTGATTCCTGCTCATATCACACCACTATCCAGCGATAGCGGTGATGGTTTTGGTGACAAGCTGCAACACGCCAACACCCAGCACCAATGCTCCTTTAGTAAGTGCCCACCACTCTTCGCCTGTAGATGGTCGCTGCTGTTGTCTTGCTTGAATGATTTCATAGGCTGCATTAAATACCAGAACACCACCCGCGACAAGAAGAGCCTTGTCACAGATACTCGCAATTGAATGAGCAATTTCCATAATGAAGTCCTTTCAGTTGTAATTTTTCTAAAAGTTGTTATAGTAATGTTTACAAAGGTTTTTTCCTTTGTCTCATTCGCGGTAGGGGTTGTGGAAGGCTCTTACCGCATTTTTCTTGCATATTTATGCTATTCAAGCATCTGAAATGTACATAAGCTCTCCTTTGCTGCGCCTTTAGGGACATAGATTTTCATATGTTTTGGAACACGAGATTCAGGTTGTGAAGTAAGATCATCTTGTGATTTTCTCCACTCAACAATGTCACATGATCCGCAATCAATGAGCTCTTTCCAGCGTGGGTGCTCCATTGGATTGGGCTTTTTATCTTTGAGCCAGCGAGCTTGCTTGTGTTTCGTGAGACACTCATCAGGATCAAGCCCAACATTCAAAATTTCTGAGGAACTCATAAGAGGCACTTGAATGTAGCGGCGAGATTTAGAAGTAGAACCACCTGTAGCGGTATATGATTGCGACCATTCTGTAACAGCACGCGTGGTGTTTCCCATTTGTTTTGAGAGCCATTCAGCACTTTTTTCATCTGACGCGCCTAAATAAACCATTGTTGCGCAGTTAGAAATAATGGATTGAGCAGTCTTACCGTAAACATGCTCAAGCTGACCTTGATCTTGCACTATAGCCACAAGGTTGATCCAACGCGAACGCGCGGTAGCAAATAGCTTCTCCAAGTTGGGGATTTGTCCTATGTTTGCGAGCTCATCTAGATAGCACATCACAGGAATAGGCAAATGCCCCGACTCAGAAGCATCTGCAAGGGCAATGTTAATATCAAAGAGCTGATACAAAAGCATTGCCGCGGCAAAGTCGTAAGGAGAGCCTGTATCCTTGGTAATAATGAAGATTGCTGTTTTTTCTTCGCCAATTTTTTGAAGCTCAAGGGTATCGTCAGAGAAGAGATGCCGTACAGCGCTCTTGGAGAAAGCGTCCAAGCGGACAAAGCAAGAAGCGACAACTGATGCCATCGTCTCCGGAGAGCCCGCAGTAGACTTAAAGCCCTCGTATGAAGTGAGGACCGTCCACTCTTCGCCTTTCATTGCGAGCTCTAAGCTTCCATCGTACTGATCAACGAGACGCTGTTGAAAACCGTAGTATCCGTCCTCTTCAAGCGTACCGAAGAAAATAAGGTCAAGAGGACTCTTAGACCGATCCTTACCTTGTGCCATAACAAGCAGGTCAAGCATGTTAGGTATCGTGCAGTCAGAAAGACGTCCCTGTTTGCCATAGCAGAAGAACAGATACCCAAGTAAAGCGGAATAAAGCTGTCGTTCCGCCTTCTCGAAGAAGTCGTTACCTTTAGATCCTTGACTAGACGTATTCTTAATAAACATATCGATGATGACTGATACATCAGTCATATTGCGTACGTAGCGCATAGGGTTATATTGATTTGAAGCAAACATTGAGTCTTCATCGCGCAAATTCAAAACTCTTACCTTATATCCATGTTTTGTGAGAAAGTTTGCAAAAATCTTAAAGTTCTCACCTTTAGGATCGGTAAAAACCATGCTACCGTTCAGCTGCATCACATTGGTACGCAAAAAGTTAAAAGTCTTACCAGCTCCCGATCCAGCCATAACGTAGATGTGTTTATTGGAAGGCTTAAAGTTACGATTAGGATTATCGGAAAGCGCCATTTTTGTGTGCTCGCTCAGGATGATGTTGTCATCAAGCAGCTCTTCACAACACCCTGGTTTATCCCAACGTACTTTTTTACCTGCGGTATTTTTAGTAACAAGAGATGTATGCGCGTAAGGAGCGCGCTCAGCGATAGTAGCCCAGCGCTCTGAACCATGTGCTGCAGCAGGATCTATATCAACGTCTTTATTTTTTCGCTTTGCTTGAGAAGCTTGTTGAGAACCTAACATACCCAGCGCCGCAAAAATACCCACAGCCATAGGAATTTGATCAAAGGAAACGCCTAAGAATTTAGATGAGATACAGCGTAAAAACCAAGAATTAAAATCGACAGAGGAAGAAGTAGAGAAAGACTCAAAAATAAACTGAGTCAAGAGGTTTCCAATGAGGAAACCAAGAAATACACAGCATACAGTTATAGCGATATGTTTAACCTTATCTGCATACAAGGTCTATCTCCTTTGTCTCTAGGCAATGTGGAAGTGCCTTATCTGGTAGTATACACCTTAGCTGCGAATAAGCACAAGGCAAAACAATATCTGCAGCTCGATATATACAAAAGAGAGCCTCACACATATGATCGCGCAAAGCTCTCTTTTTATGAGACAAAGGGAATATAAGTATACTATTTCAGCTTGAGACTAGGCATCTTCATTTTTGGTTTAGGCAAAGCCTTTGCCTTAAGACGCAGCGGCTTTTTAGCAAGATGTTTGCACTTGCACAAGGCTGCAGGTTGCTTAATTTTTTCTTTATCTTGGATGCGACGTGCTGCTCTATGAACAAGGCCAGCGTCTTTCTCAAGGCAACGAATAGCAGGTGGGTCAGAGGATAGCACGCGGATAGGGATCTTGTTTTTCATAAGTGCATGATTAAGCTCGGCGAGCTGTGGCTTGTTGAGGCTTTTAGGAAGAGAAAGCTCGGTGATTTTTGAGCTGCGCTCCTTCGCTATGCTCTCAAGCTTGCTCGCACTGACCACACCATATGGTGCCTTTTTCTCTATATGTTTTGCCTTTTTCGAAAGCGCGGCTTTCTGTGTTTTCTCACCAGGTTGCTCAACTTTTACCTTATCTTGGGCGTGCTTAGCTGCAGGCTCCAATGAACGGGCTTTTTCCTCATGGTTGGCAAGTTGTTTTGTTTTTGGTGATGCTGCTGCATGTTGGATTTTTTCTTTATCTTGGATGCACTTTGCAGCCCGATGGACAAAGCCAGCGTCTTTCTCAAGGCAACGAATAGCAGGTGGATCGCAAGATAGCACGCGGCAAGCCACCTTCTCCTTCATGAGCGTGTTATTAAGCTCAGCAAGCTGCGGTTTGCTGAGGCTATCAGGAAGAGTAACCTCTGTGATGTTAGCCCCGCGTTCGCGCGCCATACTCTCAAGCTTGCTTGCGCTTACAACGCCATAATCCCCCATTGAGACAACATGTCCCATTGCATGCTTTGCTCCTTTTACACCAAGATTAAGGCCTGCTTTAGCAAGTTCTTTAGTAAGAGCGCCTGCAAGGCTGCCGCCCTTAGCAATCACGCCTTGAAGCGCAGGAGCAACCGCTCGTGCGGCTGCACTTGATCCCTCGCCGAGTAGTTTTAGAAGCAACATAGCAGGTTCTGCAGCTTGTTCCTCGTTTGCCATGATTTCTCTCCTTTCTTAGACACCCTAAAATCGATGCGAGAGCTGCTGCTTGCGGACAGGAATCTCTTCATCAAGACCATTAAGCGCACGATCGATTTGCTGCTTAGATTCCATAAGACTGGGTAATTGTTTCTTAGCAATTTCTCGGGATTCTTGCTGAGGGTGACGTTTAGAGTCAAGCTGTGACATTGCCAGAAGCATTGCGCCTGAAAGATTTTCTCCAAGGCAGGGCTTTGCTTCAAGCTCATTTACCAAAGGCGTGATTGAGCCATCCTGCTCTTTTCTGTAAATGTCAAATGTGCCATCTTCATACGCAATACCTGCAAGTTCGCACCCATTATCATCTTGAATATGAGTGATAGCGGCAGGCACTAACGGATCATTTTCAGATGAGATGATGTTAAGTGCGAGAGCTTCTGATGAGTCAAGCTTTGACCAGGTATAGTCACCAAGATTTTTAGAATCCTCAAAATTATCAATTCTGAGCTCATCTTTAAGGAAAAACTCATTTAAGACCTCTGGATCAATCTTAAGCTCATCTTGTGCATAATCGCACAAGATGCTACGCAGCTTATGTTCAAGTCCCTCATTTGTATTGAGGGAACTAAAGGCTATTGCTTTGTTTGCAAGTCCTGGCGATTGCATACAAGCAAAGGCGATATCGTGCTGCAGACAATAATCACGAAGATCACGAAGTGCGGCATCCTTCATAGGCATCTCAACCCAAACGATATCGTCGTATTTTTCTCCAAGCTGAGCATAGCTTATGAGTCCTTTTGAACCAAGACCATCAAGCTTTGAGAACACAGAAGCATGAGGCAGCTGCATTGCAAGTGTGCCTGTATCCTTAAGCGTAACAAGAGAGAGCCTACCAACATCTAAAAGACCCTCGCCGATAGCTTTAAGAACTACAGCAACTACACTCGCCGAGGAAGCAAGAAGGGGCTGTCCTAGTGATATAACTGTTTGCATACATTGATCTTCGATTGCCATGATTATCTCCTTAAACCATGTTGTTCACGAATGGGTGGCATCTCCTGGTTGAGCGAAGATTTTGTCGCTGCTGCTTTCGCTGCAGCCATCTCCTCGGCAAGAGAATGAGTAGTGTTATGCATACTGATAGATGAAGAATCAAGCATCGTATAACTAACTTTATTTGCTTTAGAAATAGAAAGCGCTAGATCCTCGACAGTATGCTTATACTTTGGGAAAAGAGCTTTGGATATATATGTAAATTCCAAGCACTGAGATTGAGGATCAAGATCCTCATCAATACATGCCGTTGCTATTATTGGAAAGAGAGTGTCGGGGTATACACACTCACGTATATCCCGATTTAGTAGGCTCTTGGGATAATACGAATCTTCTCCAAACTCAATTGCTAGGCAAGCGGGAGTGTGACCAACTATTTTATCTGCAGTAAGATTAACAAAAGCATCGTCATTATATGAGCCTATTTGCAACGGGACTGTCGGTAATCTAAAAAGATGCCCCACTGTTTCCATCTTAAGATCAAAATAAAATCGACCTTTGGTATCTCCATGACTAAATGAAAAATCTTTCCTATAAACAAGTTCTTCGTTTAACGCTTTTTTGTAAAAAGACGATGCAGATACGCTTGATTTATAGTTAGGTATACAGCCGATGAGGTGAGAAAAGTTGGAAGGACGGAATTCTATTTTTTCATAGTTTAGACGCTGGGAGGCATCACAGTAAAGCAAAAAAACTGATTTGTTACAGAGATGCCTATCATATAAAGCAGCGGCTCTATAAATCTTAGGCAGATCTTCTTTTAGGGATATAGATTTATGCTGCGGTGACATAGACATCACCACCTACAAAGCAATTTAAAGAGGGCGCTACTATCGCCGTAGCATTAAGTAACACCCTCTTATGGACAGTTACATGTCTGCCATGAGCCGACAGCATAACCTGTTTCGGTAGTAAGGTGAGTTGTGTCTTGTTACCAAGACTTTCTCGCGGCTCACACTCTCCGCTCAAGCTGCGTTTCGCATGTGTTTCCACATACTTACGGTAATCGCAGCGACCGTCAGATTGAAACGTGCTGCCCACACGATACATAAGTTCATTATATCCATTTTGGGGCGTGTTGTGTGTAAATAATGCTTTCAATGTATACACCACCTATTGCCTAAGCCCATGAGTGGGTGGCTTAGACGTGGCTTGCTTTTGTCTGTTCGCTGCTGCTTTCGCGGCAGCCAGCTCCTCAGCAAGAGAATGCGCTTGCAGCTTTGCTTGGGCTTGAGATAGCTGTCTTTGCATCTCAATTACAGGTACATCCAAGTGAGTTTGAAGAGATTTTAAGAACTGTATTGAAGCGGGATCTCTATCACCAATATCAAATCGATGGTGGTCAACTACCTTTCCATCCTGGACATGATCAATGTAAAGTTTTAGATATCCAACGTCCATATCAGCTATGCGCTTGTCTAAAGCAAGAACACTATCAATGAGTTCCTTTGTGACGATACGCTTAGCATAGGAGCATACATTAAGTTTTGAATCTGTCTCATTGAATTCAACTACCCAGTAGTCAGAAGGATTGTAATAAGAGGCGTCAGATTCATCAAGAGCGCAGATATTGATACGGCGTCGGGTATCTTCAATAGTTGACTGATCATACACATACCCGTTTAAGTAGTTTGCAAGATTCTGTATTTCCTCATCAGAAATGTTGGTTTTGATGCTGGGCGGAGATGCTAGATAACCGTATTCACCAAGTTGGAAGCCATTATTCTGAATACAATCACGACCGTATTGTTCAAAGTCGAAATAATAATCAAGATGATTTTCTTTTAGGAAATTCCAAAGGTCAGTTTCATCAAGCATAAAGTGCCCAATATCCTCATACGCGGTATCTTCGGCAGGGTATCCATGGGGATAATCATGGCATGTAAAGAAATAGTCACTAAGCGCAGGATCGAGGATAAGGCTCGCAAGCTCGTTTGGTGTGGATGGAGTGAAACCCCACTTGTCTGCACAATACAGATAATCGGAAATTGCTTCTTCTGAAGGATATAAATGAGCTGCTATATCTTCAAGTGAAGACACTACTTTTTCATGTTCGTCGCCAAATTGATAGCCAAAGATATACACACTCATAGCAGTTCTCCTTTGTCTCAATACCGTTACTGTGGAAGACGGTCAGTTTTAGTGTATCACAAACATGCAGGTGAACAAGTTCACTAAGCGCTCCTATTTGGTAGCGTATCTTTTTCTAAGGATGAGCAAATAGGTAGATACTAAAATGCAAGCATAGCAAATAAACGTGACAAGAAGTAAATCATGTAGGCTGGAAGCCATAGAGATATATATGAATCCATATAATATAAGCAGGACGAACTTAAGCGCAAACTCTAGGATGGTGGGCATGATAGCTCCTAAGCATCAGAATTGGAAGTTAAAGAAATCAAGATTCTATAGCACGGCGATACCAATAATAAGCAGCAACAACACCGAAGAAAAATGATGCGGCAAGCAGGTTAAAGCCAAGAAACGACCAGACTAATCCAAGACGTGGCGTTTCCGGTTTTATGCTGAGGCATAAAACCCCTATGAAAAGACTCCAGGAAGACAAGGAGAAGACTGTAATTTCCTGTTTGAAGTTGTCATCACTCATGATTTTCATCCTTTCTCGTATTAAAGAAATTCTTTACTAATGCGTAGAGAGATAAGTCATTAAAAAGACCTTGAAAGACGGAGTAAGGAAGCGCTTAAAGTTAAGGACAATACTGATAAGATTGATCATTTGTAGATTAAGCTGACGACTTGTTTTGTAATCCAAATTTGCTTGTTCAAGCATCTTTGCAGTGAACTGAATCTCATGCTCAAGCGCACGAGCAATAAGACGCATTTGGTCATCGTTAAAGTTAAAGTCTTCCATTGTTGCTCCTTTTTCCTCGTTTGTTGCTTACCATTTCAACTTTTTCTCAAGGCGCGTTATGAGTTTATCCATGAATTCGATTCGGTGACTCATTTTCGCAGAAAGTGAAGTGAGACCAGTTTTCTCACAACGTGCATAAGCCTTTTGGCATTGCGTGCGAGCAAGCATAAGCGCATTGTAGACCTCTTCTGCTTCGGAAAAGTTAAGGCATATGCAGCGTCCGCGGGCGCGCTTCTCAAGCTCTTCTTGAACCATTGCATCAAGTTCTTGTTGGGTCATTTTTGCTCCTTAAATCGATTTTATACGGCTATCTTCGCAAGCGACGGTGATGTGTACGGAATTGCTCAAAAGGCGGCTCACAATCGATTGTGAGAGCGTGAGATCGTGTGAGCAGGCAAGGTGCACAATCAGGTCGCGAGGCGTGTAGTTGCTCGTGGAGATGGTAGGAAGCTGGCGCGCATACCTCTCGTCTACCAGATCGAACAGGCGTTCAAGGCTCCAAGGCGTTGACGACTGTTTCCCAAGGTCATCGAGAACAAGCACATCACAGGTGCGATACGGTGCAAGCGCATCGAAATCGTTGTTGAAGCTGCGCTTGATCTGGTCAAATAAAGCCACAGCGCGGGTGAATTGCACGTTTTTGCCCTGGCTGATGAGCACGCGCACACATGCACACGCCAAGTGCGTCTTTCCAGCTCCCACAGATCCCGAGATGAAGACGTTTTGCCCGCTCAAGAGCTGAGTTGCAAGCTCTTTCGAGCGAGGATCGAGGGCGTGTTGGAAGCGCTTCATCACGCCAGCGTGCTCAAGTTTCACGCAAAGATGGTGCTCAGCGTCTTTTTTCGCTTGCGCCTTTTCCTTCTCTTCGGCTGCTGCTCTAGCCGCTACGCTCCCCTCGCAGGTACACGCCTCAAAGCCAGCAAACGCAGGCTTGCCGAAGAGCATTCCGCTTCTTCTCACGAGTGGTTTGCCACAGAATTTGCAGGTAGGAGCCTTAGTTGTAGATTGCGAGTTGTTCGTATACATCGTGTCCGACCTTTCTCTCAAAATCGTTTTGGTAGCTGGTTGAGGCGGCTTCCTTCTTGTCCTTTTTTGCCTTTAAGTCCCAGGTACGAAGTGCTGCTTGCCACGACTTCATCGGCTGCTTACCGATTCTCCAACCCACCGAATCGTAGTAGGCGCAGAAGCGCTCAGGATCTACGTCGAGACCTTTCACCGAAACGTGAGCTTGGACTTGCTCAAGGGTTGGTCGTTGGAATTTTTTTGGATGCGGCTCTTCGGGTTGAGTGCTTTTTGGTTCGATTGAAGGGTGAGCGATTTCTTTTTCTTTACTTTCTTTTTCTTTCTCTATTACTTTGCTATGTAATGCAATGCTATGCATTGCTTTGGTTCGTGTACTTTCGGGTGCACCGTTCGCAGAATTTGCGTGAACGCGTTCGTTAGAGTGTGTATGTTCCGTTCGCGCGTTTTGTTTGAACGCGTTCGCAGTTTTTTCTTGAACGGGTTCGACCTCGTGTTCTTTGTCCGTTCGACTATCAAGGGGGGTATCGTTCGTACTGTCTTCGCGAGGCTGTTCATCAGTAATAGCGCTCTCCGCTTCTGTTGGGGTGCTTAGCGCGTTCGCTTGTTGGGAAGAGTTTGGTTCAGGATCAGTTTCAGGAGCCGTTTGAGGCTGATGTGCACTTTCGTTCGTTACTATTTCAGAGTTTGGTTTATAAGATTTATGCGAACGCCTAGACTCTCCACTCTTCATACCTTTTTCAGTCATACTTCTAGAATATTCGACATCTTCGCGCAAAGCCTCAAAAGCAAGCTGCGCTTGAAAAGGTAAATCTTGAGGCTCTTCGGCAAGAGAGCCGTATTTTGCAAGAGCAACCGCGAGCATACCTGCTTCTTCGGGCGGAAGCATTGAGATCACACGAGTATATTTATCTAACCAAGTAAATTTCATGGTAGGCTCCTAATTGTTCGTAACGGGGTTTGTTGTACTGGACTTAGAATGTGCTTGACCACGCAAATACATAGCGTAATCGTTGTCAATGATGGCTTTAATGCCTTCAAAGATTGCTGATAAAGGAAACTCTAGATTGCTTGGATAGATGTGGGTAAAACCATAGCTCCAAATAGCATCCAAGAGCTCTTCACGCATCTGTGCATCAGAGATCTGATTGAGGATGGTGGTGAATGACTCATGCCAGTAGAACTTAGGGTTTAGATTTGATCTCATGACTACTCCTTTCGTGAAGCGACGCAATGACAAACAAGATAAGTGAAAAAGATGACGGACATACGAGTGAGAAGAATGGATGAGGGGGCTATCACGCGTTCAAAGATGGTTGTACCAGGCGCGGCAAATACAAGCATCAGAAAGGCTATAAGGACGATGTAAGCCGTAATGCTAGTTAGAACTTTTTTACTCTCATGAGTCTTATCAAAATACAATGCAAAGGGGACGCTACATAGGCTGACAAACAAAAACGAAGGACTCAGAAGAGCTGGGATGCCAAAAAGAAAGAGAACAAGCATCCGAAGAAGAGCACCGTCGAGCTGAGTATCAGTGGTTTTGCAGAACCATATAAGCCACTCCAACACAGACCTTACTTCCCCTTGCGGGATAAGGACGAATATATAGAGAATCGAAATACATTGGCAAGCCAGTAAAAATACGACTAAAGCGGCGTACTTGATCTTTGGGAGAGCTGATGAGTTGTTGATGAAAGAACAAACATTACTCAAAGATAGCGGCATGGTTACTCACTTACCAAACTTTGAGACTCGTATGCCATTGTTCTTTTGATGCTATTGTCTCAAGCCAGTTTCTGACCATCTGTACATCGTCTTTGTCGCATTCCACACAAACA
>CAMUON010000004.1 GCA_947090525.1 uncultured Atopobium sp. | reverse complement strand
GTTTATTACGAACCATAGGCTGCTCCCTTGCTGGTGGAACGTGTGGTGCGTAGTGCGTGGATGCTTATATCGACGGGTGTGTCGATATAAGCATTATAAGTTAGTCATGCCTTACTTTCAAGTGCTTCTTGGGGCGGGATAAGAGATGCGCGGGTGCGCTTGCAGGCAGAGCGCAGGCGCATGCTTCCCTGCAGTAATGCGTTGCGGCACAGGCAAATGAAAACGGAATTTACACCACTTTTAGCACTTGACCAACACGATTCCAAGACGCGCTTCCAAAGCACGCTTAGTTTTCTTCTTGGCCCGCGCTTCGTACCTGCGCGAATGCCGTTTCACAAAGCCGCTGCAGTGGCTTGAGAATGAGGTAATCGGCTACACATGCACATATTAGTGCTACACAATACGCAGCTATAACAGCTAGCACCCACAGCAACAGTCCAGTAAAACGGGCTGAGGGAGTTTCCACACCGAACAAACCATATGATTTTGCATGCAAAAACACCCACTCTACTGCGATAAAGTTAAATAGATAAATGGAATATGAGCGCTGTGCCAAAAAGCTAATGAACCTGCTCAGTGAAGAGTTGTTTATGCGAACCTTGTCGAAGAGATAAAAGATACCCACCGTTGCAAAAAACCACAGGAAGCTTGGGTCTGAACGTTTATATCCAAACATCGCCGCGAGAGCGCCTAGAATCCAGAGCACGAATCCAAGTGCACTAATTTTTTGCAGCGTGCGTTTTGAAAAGAGCGTAGGAAGAATGCGGATGAAATACCCCAGGCAGAAGTATAGGAAATATCCACCAGGAATGATTTGAGAAGGAACAAGAAGCGCAAGAGCTTCTATAGCTGTGTGCGCTGCGCTCCACTGCATGATTTCGGCAAGTGAAGACAGGCACGTGAGAATTGCTCCCCAGCTGATGGCAACACTCACCAAGATAAACAGCGTGCGTTGTCTGTGTAAGCTGAGTTTCTCAAACATGCTTGAAAGCCAGGGGGCAAGCATCAAAAAGGGAAGAAGAGCGGGAATAAACCACCAACATCCCACAAGAAGTTCCCGGTAGTAGCGGATAAAATTGCCAGGTGAGAGCGTGGTTACATGTCGATGAATTGCATAGCAGTACACAAGTACACTATAGACAATAAGGGGAAGCACCACCGTTAGGAACTTTTTCCGGAGATACGCTGCGTAGGAGCATGTATGTTGCCGAATGGCAAAATAACCCGAAAGCGCAAAGAAAACGGGGTCACAGATAAGCGCGAACTCAGAAATTGCTGTGCTCACGCCAGGAACGCACATTAAATCGAAATACGCTGCGCTATGCACTACAAGCACGAAAAACATGGCGAGGGAGCGGAGCAAGTCCCACTGTGTAAGTCGTTTGGTCATAAGCCTGTCCTAGGGGAGCGTTGGGGAAGTGATGGACATGAAGCGCGAGATGCTCTGCGAGTTTCGCGCGATGTAATGCTGCGCGAGCCGCATAGCAGCCCTGCTTACACGCATAAAAGTATACGAGCGTACAGAAAAGATAACAAGTAAGCTCTATGTTTTATTGCAATACTTGCGGCTGCAGTCTGCACTTTGAGCTATTCCGTTGATTTCCGTTGATGACAAAACTTAGTCGTACACTACGCCTGATCAAAACTTAGCCGTACACTACGTTGATTCCAAAACTTAGAGAACACGTAGCGGAACGCCACAGGGCGGCGCGGACAACAAGTAGGACAGTTTGGCACTTGGCACACATGTCGTATGTAGCACAGCAAATAGAAAACTCATCTATTTATTGCTTGACAACGTATACCGTTCGTATCATAATCGTATCAAAAGGAGCTGATACTATGGCAACAAGTCCTACTCAAATTCGTATTGATAGTAATGTCAAAACAGACGCAAATGAACTGTTTAGCGAACTCGGCATCGATATGTCAAGTGCCGTAAACATCTTCTTACGCCAGTGCATTTTACACGGCGGTCTTCCTTTTAAAGTAGAAGTTCCGAAGTTTAATGCTGAAACACTGGCCGCGATGCAAGAAGCACGCGATATCATGTCAGGTAAAATTCAAGCAACATCCTATAACACCACAGATGAGCTTTTGAAAGCTCTCAACGCAGAGGATTAGGTTATATGCTTAAACTTCAAGCAACTTCTAAGTTTCGCAAGGACTACAAGCGGATTAAAAAGCGAGGCCTTGATATATCTTCACTTCAAGAGGTGCTTGACAAACTCTGCGCTGGGGAAGCACTAGACCTAAAGCACAAAGACCACGCTCTTACTGGATCTTACCAAGGGTTTAGAGAATGTCACATCCAACCAGACAGGCTTTTGATATATGCCATTCACGAAGACGAGCTTATACTTGTTGCGTCTCGTACGGGCAGTCATGCTGATTTATTTAATATGTAGCAAGGATAGAAGCCTAACATGCACCCACCTAATCAGCCTCTGGCATCAATGCGACTCACTCGACGTGGGTGGAGAGGACTCCTAGTACGTCAGTCCTTTTTCGAGTGCACACTATGGATGCTGGGTGCACCTTCTAGCCGCAGCTTTTAACGATAGGAAAAGCTATCGTTAAAAGTTTTGAGATTGGGTTATCTCCCTGAAATAAATATATTGCTTTAGGTAGTATCACTCGTGATGAGTTGGATGGGGAATTGCAGAAAGGTTTAGACTCTCTAAGATCTGGCAAATCTTATAGTGCAGATGAAGTAGATCAGTTCTTTGCAAAGGAATATGGCGCATGAGTACAACTTATAACATCATCTATTCTTCGCAAGCGTTCCTTGATCTCAGCGAATTATATAAGTATATTCGTTTTACTTTGCAAGTTCCTAAAAGAGCTAAAAAACAGGTGAGTCGCATTAGAAAAACCATCCGTTCTCTTAACACTATGCCTATGCGCCATCCGCTTGTAGAGTGGGAGTCGCGGCATTCTGTGGGAATACGCAGGGTTCCCACGGATAACTACACAGCTTTTTACCTTGTAGATGCAGATAAATGTAGCGTGACGGTTGTTCGTATCTTTTATGCAGGCAGAAACACCGACAATATTATCAACAACAAATAATGGAGATTCGACAATATGTGACATATCTTTCTAAAGGCCCAATGTAGCGTTTTATATGGTCAAAATCATGACTTGGTGTCAATGAACTGTTTTGACGCATAGGTCAAAATGAAAGCGCAAAATTTTGGCTTAGTGTGCTTAACGACATTAAACAGCGTGGCGCCGAGGATATATTTATCATCTGTTCAGACGCTCTAACTGGGATAAAAGAGTCAATAGAAGCCGCATACCCAAGCGCATTATGGCAGAGATGTATTGTTCATCAGGTTAGAAACACCTGAAAATATGTTTCTTATAAAGACAGCAAATCCTATGCGAGAGGCCTAAAAACCATCTACCACGGTAGCAGCGAAGAAGAGGGTTACAAGGCCATGCTTAACGTAAAAGAAAAATGGAGTAAACTCTATCCAGGTTTAATGAATTCTTGGGAAAATAACTGGGCTTCAATTTCTCCTATTTTTGCCTACTCATCAGCCGTAAGAAAAATAATCTGTACCACCAATGCTATAGAAAGCATAAATGCAGGGTATAGACGCCTTAATAAACGAAGAACGATATTCCAAGGCGACGTAGCGCTTCTTAAGGCATTATGACTGGCTACGCAAGGGATTTCTAAAAATGAAGTCAATCAGCTCGCAGATGGGGGTCCATCATAGTTGAACTTAAAATAATGGCTGATTATCCTGTGGATTTAAGCACAAGCTATTTTTCTAAAGACCAAGTAATGCTTGTAAGCTTGTTTTTGACAGAAAGCAAGCTTTAATCCTGTCTGCTCAAAAATATTTAACTAGAATAAAAATGATGCATTTTACGAGCGGATTTCTAAGGTATAATGAATTTGCTCGGCCGCGGCTGCAAACGTCAAACGGCTAAGCAGTGCCAGTAAGGTACCAAGTTGGAAAAATAGCTGTTTACAGAAATTTTTCTACACACTCACCGCTCTATTGTATCTTTCATCCTATAACTTTTTTCCTTTGAAATATTCCTAATTTAAAGCTTAAGAAAAGCATCTACTGTTTTGGTAGATGCTTCAACAGAAAATAACGGTGATTTAATCAATTCTTTCGAACACCATGGTTGCTTGGATCTTATCGCCTCCAAGAAAACCCTTTGAACCAGAAGATGAGGTTGTAATGGTGTGTAACCTATATCCTAAAGCCGCTTGTTTATTTATTGCAGCTTGGAGATTTGTTAAACTTGATGTCCCAGACCCAGTGCCTAAAAGCTTCTCTGTAAGAACCACTTGAAGAACAACATATTTATCTCTATTTCCTCCACTAGCCTTACCTATTTTATCGTCCCATCCCATAGAATCAACCTCCATAATATATTTTTGTTACTTTATAGCATAAATTTAAAACTTATAAAAGGGGAGTGCGGACAAAAACTTGGACAGTTTGATACTCGATACATGCCATGTATTTGCCAAAAAATTGCCGTTGAAAGCGCAATTTCTGCCGACAAATGAGCGCAACCGACCACTAATTCAAATTTTCAGAACAGCTTCCAGACATAATTGCAAAGCGGGCGCAATCGAATCTTCGCCCCAACTGCGTCCGTCATAATTTGCCGGATCGTGCAAAGTATCGGCGGTATATAAAATTTCTCCCCAAACAATTTCCCGCATTTGAGCGCAGGCAGCCAAAGCGGCACATTCCATTTCTACAACCTGGCAGCCTTCTGCCTTCCGACGCTCGACTTTAGCTTCAGTCTCCCGGAAAAAGCCGTCCGTCGTCCAAGTTTTAACTTCATGGTAGGGCAGGTTATGCGCCTGCAAAGTTTGCCTGATGGCATCTACTGCCTGCCGGGAAACAGAGACGGAGCGACTCGGCGGCAGATAATGATACGATGTTCCTTCATCGCGCACAGCCTCTACGGGAATAAGAAAGGAATTTTCTGCCCAATCGACCAATACGCCGCAGGAACCGGCACTGATGACTTCTTTGACCCCGTAAGCAATTAACCATTCAAAAATCTGCACCGCTGCCGGAGCGCCGACGGGAGCTTGTACCAGACAGACTTCCGTCCCCTGTAACTGCAATAAATATATAGGGTAATTTTTAGTTGCAGAAACAAAATTCGCTGCAATTTTCGCATTTTGGCTTTGCGCATAACGATCAATCTCAGAACCTAAAAAGGCAAAAACGGCCTTAGGCGGCAATTGCAGTTGTAGGTTATCGTGATTCGGCATAAGTACGGCATGTTTATCGTCGTCATATTCCAGAAGGGGCAGTTCATTTTCTTTCAATTTCGTACCGTGCTTTCCAATCATCTTCAGCAATCCAAATGCTTTATAGTCAAATCGTTTTACAAAAAGGCATGCCATTCGAACTTCGCCTGCCAACCAATAAGCCTACTACTCTAGGCAGCTTAACAAGAGATGAGTTGGATAGGGAATTGCAGAAAGGTTTAGACTCTCTAAGATCTGGCAAATCTTATAGTGCAGATGAAGTAGATCAGCTCTTTGCAAAGGAATATGGTGCATGAGTACAACTACCGGTTCTTACTTATCACGCAGCTTACCAACTTGCATAAATTCTTTATCCCCAACACACATCTTTTTATCAGTGAACTTTACTCGCATCATTCTGCTAATAATATGCTCATCCGTTATCAGCACAAAAAATTGCTTCTCTTTTTTATTCACCAAGTAATACTGTTCACTGCCAATACTCTCTACCGCTTTACCGAATGCAAACGTATCAAACAAAGGAATATCACCGAACAAAGTAGTAATAAACCCGATAAAATTATCCATAAACTTTTCAGACGAATTTGGAATAAACTTCGTCACCGTGAGCATAATAATTTCAGCGTCTGGATATTCATCGCGAATAATTTGTTCCTTTATCTTGATTTTCTTACGAACACCCAATTTTGCATTAAGACCATACTTCGCTAAATCAATAGGCTTCTTAATGATTGACAAATCAATAGCATTGTCTTTATCCAACAAATAGTCGACAGTAACACCCAGCGCATCCGCAATCACCTTCAAATTTGCAACATCCGGCAGACCGCGACCACCTTCCCACTTCGCTACCGCAGCACGCGAAACCATAATCATTTCAGCAAGTTCTTCCTGAGTTAAACCCGCTTCCACGCGCGCATTTCTAATTTTTTCTCCTAACAACATCGTATAACTCCTTTCATTGGCTATGAGTTTTCGTTCTTAACGATTATTTGTTTTGCTCGTAATGCAATTAATAATCGCACTGCGTAATTACATGCTAACGAGCAACATATGAATAGAAAAGGAACGAACGAGAACACAAGCGTTACGAATCGTAACATGGTATTTTCTTAGCACACGTGCACATAATTATGTGAAAATAGCTGTTTCAAAAGGAATTTATACAAGACTAGCAGAGAACGTACAAAATCCAAGGTGCACGGGGGAAACATCTGCCTGCTCTTGACATGCAATTTCACATGGATTATATAATGGGGCTGCGGACATTTTTTAGACAGTTACACCCAGCCTCTTATTTTTTGTCTCAGATGGCAGCATCGGATCTGACATAATGTGTTTTTCTGCCTGCCCCCAAACGCTTTTATTTTCTCCCAATTATGCCAGTGTTTTGGGAGAATATCAATTGCTTTGGGAGATTTTTCCGCAAACGAATAAGGCTTTTCTGTACGCCTTAGTCCTTTACCCGTGACATCAATACGACAGTCCCGACGTGGATTGAGTGAGCGGGTAGTATAGCTACACTTTTTTGAGTGCACAAGATGGATAGTGGTGCACCTTTTAACGATAGGAAAGCCTATCGTTAAAAGGTTTGTCAATTATTAACAAATCCCAAAGACACTAAATTTTCTATTTGCTTATCAATGCTTATAGGAGGTTGATAGGGTTTCTTCATATTTCTCTCCTCAAAAAAAGACTATTAACTTGTGATTAGGGATATGAAATAATTAATCGTTCCATTTTCAGTTAATATATATAGACCGAGTCCAATAAACACGACTGGTACAATTATTTTTTCGTACTTTTCTACAATCTCTCCGATAGCAGAAATTGAGGCGAGATTTTGAGATAATTTGCATAGAATCAAAATCCCTAAGGCAAATATTACTAAACTTATACCAATCTCAATCAAACTCTTTCCTGTAAAATAGGGGATATAAATTCCTAAATTATCTCCACCCATTGCCACTGTTAAACTTGTAAATGCTAAGATTTTTGATCCATTTCCGGTAATTTTTCCCTCGATGTCTTCTTCATCAATATCTTCATCCACAAAAATTGATCTTATACCAAGACCTAGTGGAATTAGACCAAGGAGTCCGATAATCCAATCTTGTGGAATAAAATTTAAAAAGTAAGCGGCAATAAGACTAACCAGTACAAGCAGTCCTGTACCTATATACTGTCCTGCATAAATTGATTTCAAGCCTTCCTTGCCTTGAATGGCGAATAAAATAGTCAAAACAACTAAGTAGTCAATTGATGTAGAGACAAAAACTAATAAAGCGGATACTATTGTTTCCATTATTCCTCCTTTCAAAATGTTTAATTTTTAGACAAGGGGGTGCGGACATTTTTTAGACAGCCGCGCCCTCTTCTCTCCATTGATACTCAACCCGTAACTCTTTTAACAGCAAAAAAGCACGTCAGAGACTTGCTGATATACTTTTATTTTACCTTATCACATTTCCTTCTGCATAAATTTTTCCTACTTCACAGCCTGGGTGCAAAGTGGGTGCACTTTTTAACGTTAACATCCTGAGCACTCGACCCCAGAGCGTTGATATCTTCCCTCATACAGCAAAATCACGCTCAAAAATCGCAAGGAGTAAGCTTAATGTTGTCGCACGCTAAACCTTTTAACGATAGCCCTCGCAGACCCCTGCTACACAAAGGCAAATTTGCACCCACCTATTAAGCCTTTGACATCAAAACAACACTCTTGACGTAGCTCGATTGCTTCATCTTGATGTCGAGTGTGTAGCCAGATTCGTGTTCGTTCGCGGGAAATGCTCAAAACGTTTTTTGCCCGAAAACACACCGATTTTTGCCCTCATACGTTCTCGGAAACAGTCCAAAGGCCATGTTCCTACCTATGATATGCGAATCCGTAGATTTGACGTTCGTTTCAAGACTTCGCTCTGAGGAAATAAGTCCGAAATCCCATTGTCTCGACATACCTATTTGTGAAACCAAAACTGTACATTGAATGTCCGTTTTCCTCTATTCGATATATGGTTTCTGTCTCCATGGTCGCTTTTTAATCTTCAATGTTCACTTTTTTATATTTCTGGTTCCTGCTGTTTGGCTTATCTGGTATCGTCATTTCTATTTTTCCTGCACTAAGCAAAGGAACAAGATACCTTTCTCTGAAATTCTTGCTATCCGTAAGGCCAAGGTAATCCATCATCTCACGCTTGCTTCGCGGTGTACTGCAAAAATCAATTAATCTCAATAACCTTTGTTCCAGACCTTGGGGGGTGACTTGATGGGTATCTTGGGGGGCGTCTTGTGGGGTAGCTTGGTTAATCGGCCCGACCGTGGCAGATGCAGCCTCAGAAAGAGGAATCACTGTCGTAAAAACATCTGCCTCTGTAAAGACAGGCTCTCCACCCGAATACATCTTCGTGTATTTATAGCTGTTGCGCATACCGCTTCCCAGTTCGTCAGCAAGACCGATCTCACGGAACACTTTTGCTATCGGCGGATTCTTTGCAAATGGCTTGAATGTTTTCAGATTCAGGTTGCCGTGTCCATGCGCAAGGTTCGCATTCTCTGTTGTAATCTTATTCCGTTCAATGACAAGCTTCGGTACATATCCGCTGGAAAAATCACGGTGCATGAGCAGGTTGGAAATAATCTCACGCAGGATTTTATCTCTGGCGCTTATCCGCTGGACACCATCCAATGTAAAAACATCATTCAGATGCTTCTTTCCAAATTCCATCAGACGATCATAGCTTTCAATCAGGTTTGTGATCACCACATCCCTGTCATCATAACGATCAACATTGAACACTCTGAAAATAGCGTCTGTCTTATGCTGAGGTAACACGGACATGATACGGTTATCCGTACCAAAGAGTAAGATTGCCGCAAGTGTGATACCTTCTTTGTTCGTTTCCGGATCCTCAAGTATAAGCCCGCAGCTTCTGAGCATCTCCTCATCCGTCATGTCAACCCACAGATGGTGCTCAGTATTCACTCTCGCCATTCTCCTTGCTCGATCCATAAGATCATGGCGAAGGCTTGAAACCGGGATGGCAGTGTGGGAGACTTGATCTGTCTATACAAGCGGGACGGTCATTTTGCTTTCGCTTCAGCATATCTATCTTTGCCCCACCAATTTGGCATGAGCTCCTTCAATGTGACAGTCTTCCGCTGTTCAAAGTCCTCCATAATCTCCATTTTTTCATTTTCTTCATTCAATTGATAAAAGAACTCTCTACACGCTCCACAAGGCATACCGCTTCCCGCGCCATAAGGTGCCTTGTCGCGGAATGCGATAAAGCGCTTCACCTTCGTCTGTCCGCTATTCACATACATATTAAGAGCGGCCACGCGTTCTGCGCACAAATTAAGAACCCCACTGCAGCTCTCAATGCAGAAACCCGTGAAAATTTCTCCGTTTTCAGCTTCTATTGCACATACAACATGATGTGCGTAAACGAATGGAGAAACTTCCTCCGGATGAAATTGTGTCTTCGCCTTTTCATACATTGTATCCCAAATATCCA
Organism: uncultured Atopobium sp.; assembly: GCA_947090525.1. GTDB lineage: Bacteria > Actinomycetota > Coriobacteriia > Coriobacteriales > Atopobiaceae > Fannyhessea. Next base: position 123,845 of record CAMUON010000004.1, on the reverse strand, counting down.
TATATTCCTTTTCTCCTAAAATACCTGAATTTATCGCATAGGTCTTCCTATTTGCATATACTACAGTTTCGTCATGAACTTTCCTGCCGAAAATTATTATCCGAATTAGACATCTATCTCACAGCCACAACTGCCCCAACATCTAACTCGGCAACCCAACATAGTGACATCTATTAAGGCAACTCCACTCTCACACTTTTTGACCTGATTTGCCCTTGGATAGGTTCCGAGAAGCGTTCGTCTTGCCCGATGCTGAATTTGCCCGATTGCCCGAAAACCGCAGTATTACTGGGCTTTCGCGACTATTTCCCCTCGACCTTTGACATCAATACGACAGTCTCAACGTGAGGCGTGTGGGGAAACATGTCAACAGGGGTGATGCGTTTCACTTTGTAGCCGCGGCGCCAAAATTCGGCTAGGTCGCGTGCCTGTGTGCGGGGATTGCAGGAGATGTAGACAATGCAGCGCGGAGCAAGTGCGCAGGCTCCCGCAATGAATTCTGGCGTTGAGCCCGCTCGTGGTGGATCCATGATAATCGCGTCAAAGCGAGGAGTGCAATCACGCGTATCCTCAGAGCTCTCGGCACTCGAGTGAGCCTCTGCCTCAGCGTTTGCTGCATATACAAAATCCTGCATAAAATGCGTTGCATCGTCGAGCGAATACACGCAACGCGATCCCAGGTGATTGATTTTTCGATTTCTTCTTGCACGCTCGATGGAGTCTTCTACCTGGTCAATTCCTACAACTACAGTGTTTTGGAGCTGGCTTGCCAAACAAATGCCAATTGTCCCGCACCCACAATAGCTATCCATGATACGAAGCATGTCATCTGTATGCAGGGCTTTCACCTGCGCGGCGGTCTTTCGTTTGCGAGATTTTCGCATCTCTTTGCCGCGTGTTTCACAGCACGTGCGCACGCCGTCGATTGCTACTTGGTAGAGCGTTTCTGTTTGTTCAGGATTTGTTTGGAAAAAACTGCAAGGACCGATTTCAAAGGTGCAGCCCAAAAGCGTATCGCGAATTTTTCCCGGCCCAAAAAGAGTGACGTTATATGATCCAAGCATGGCGTTTGTGTTGCGCGCGTTGACATTCTGCACTACGGTTGTGATCTGGGGAAATGAGCGCAGTATATCACGGACGAGAGCTTTTTTCTGAGGAAAATTGCGCACGCGCGTGACGAGCACGAGCATGATCTCGCCACTGGATTTGCTTATGCGTAAAATTGCATGACGAAGAACGCCGGTGCAGCTGTCCTCGTCATATGCCTCGACACCAAGCAGCGCTGCCTTCTCTGCGATACCATTAAGGATCTCGCGTGCCCCCGCAGCTTCCGATGGACAGTCCGTGCATGGCACAATATGATGCGTGCCGGGTTCGTAAAAACCACAGGCGATACCAGACGTTTTAGCAGCTTTTTTCCGTAAAGCGCAGGCATCTTTTCCGCGCAGCGAACGATCCTTTGCCCGACTCTTTCTCTGGCCTATAACCGACGTCTCCGCTCGTGCAAAAGGGGTGGCTATTTTATAGCGAAAATGCATAGGCGCTTCTTTGCCATGCGTATCCATGGCTACGATGTCTTGCAGCGTCTCCTCGCAACTTGTACCCTGAGCAGCTAAAACGTCTGTAAATAGCTCGCGCATGTATTCATTTTTTCGTTTAAGTTGCAAGTCGTAGGGGACGTCGAGCCACTCGCATCCACAGTACGCAGAATTCTTTCTTGGCTGTGTTTTTTTCTGTTTTGGTGTGTGTGGCATGGTGTGTCCTTATGAAGAGTGGCCGAGCTTTTTATATCCCGCTGGCTAGTTGTAGCAACTCGCTAGCAGATCGCAGCCGGCTAGCAACTCGCTAGCAACCCGCAGCTGGCTAGCTACCTGCTAGCAACTCGCAGCCGCGCTCTGTCTTTCTTTCCCAAACATTCTCCTCATAATCATATCAGTCAACGCATGCGCCTGCGCCCCAAATCGACGCCTGCCGACAATATACCTTCAAGCGACAAATATCTAACGTTCCCCGAAAGGATTTTGTCAGGAGTGTTTTCCCCTTTTAAGCTAGTGCTATACGTCCTCAGTTGGTCTCGGTTAGGAGCAGCTATGTCGCAAGAAACCTATCGTGTCAAGAACTTAGCGCTGGTCGGACAGGGTGGCGCAGGAAAAACTATGCTCGCTGAGGCGGCGCTTCACCTAAGCGGCAAAACGACGCGTCTGGGTGGTCACGCAGGAACCAAGCCGACTCTTGACTTTGACAGCGAGGAAGGCACGCGCGGGTTTTCTATTTCAACGACGATAGCTCCTATTATCTGGAATCATTCACGCATCAACATACTCGATGCGCCCTGCTACCCCGATTTCGTGGGTGATGCGTATGGCGCACTTGCTGCAAGCGAGACTGCCGTCTTTGTAGTAGACGCGGCAACGGGACCAGGCGCTATTACCACGCGTCTGTGGTATGCGGCGCAGGACCTCAGCCTTGCGCGCGCGATATTTATCAACCGTCTCGATCGCAGCGATGCCAACTGGGATACTGCTCTTCATACTGCGCAAGAGCTCTTTGGTTCACGGCTGGTGCCGGTCACTATGCCTATGGGCGCAGGCGACGATTTCGCCGGCGTGATCGACATCATTCATATGCGTGCACGCAAGTTCATCGATGGAAAAGTTCAGGAAATGGATATTCCCAAGGAATATACGACGCAGGCGGATGCAAATCGCGCGCAACTCATTGAGTTTGTTGTCGAGATGGACGACGATCTGATGATGAAATACCTCGAAGGCGAAGCGGTTACCCAAGAAGAGCTTGAGGACCTTCTGGAAAAAGCCATTGCCAAGCGCGCGTTTGTGCCGGTTTTTGCGGGCGCCTGTGTGAAAGAGGAGGGTGTGACTTCGCTTTTGAACGCGATTGATGAGTGGTTCCCCACGATGCAAACCTTCGGTCGCGTCCCACTTGTCAACGGCGAAGAGCTTGATATTTCACCTGATGACGAACGTCCTGTGGCATTTGTCTTTAAATCAATGAATGATCAGCAAAACGGCCGTCTTTCCTTTATCAAAGTGCTCGCGGGTACCGTCACTGCGCAAACTGAGCTTATCTGCGCACGTACGCGTAAAACGGAGCGCATGGGTCACCTCTTTAGCATGTGCGGAAAGGAATTGACCGAGCAAAAGCAGGTTGCAGCAGGAGATGTCTGCGTCGTGCCGAAGCTGAGCGCCCAAACTGGCGATACGCTCTCTGCAACCGGAAAAGTTGAGGCCGCTGCCTTTAGGTTCCCCAACTCGCTCTACCGCGTGGCAATCGAGCCGGATACCCGGGGTCAAGAGGGCAAAGTCTTCTCCTTTATCGAAAAAGCAGCCGCCGCAGATCCAACGCTTTCGGTTGATCGCGACGAAGAAACCAATCAAACGATTGTCTCTGCCATCGGCGAAGCGCAAGTGCAGGTTCTGCTCGACCGCATGGAAACGCGCGCGGGCGTATCCGCTCATACGCAAGCCCTGCGTATTCCCTATCGCGAAACAATACGTCGTGTGGCATCGGCTCAGGGCCGTCATAAGAAACAAACGGGTGGTGCTGGTCAATACGGCGATTGCTGGCTGCGCGTAGAGCCAAATCCGGGCGCAGGATATGAATTTATCGACGAGGTTGTGGGAGGACATATTCCTAGGAACTATATTCCTGCAGTTGATAAGGGTGTTCAAGAGGCTATGCGCGAAGGCGTGCTTGCGGGCTATCCTATGATCGACATGAAAGTTGCTGTATACGACGGTAGTTACCATCCGGTGGACTCCAACGAAATGGCGTTCAAAACGGCCGCACGCATAGGCTTCCAAAAGGCGATTGCCGATGCGGAGCCGGTGTTGCTCGAGCCCATGGCACATCTTTCGATTACTGTTCCCGATTCGTATGCTGGAAGTGTAATGGGCGATGTGTCGGCTTCGCGCGGGCGCATCGAGGGTATGAACGCTGCAGAAGGGGCTGCATATGTAGGTTATACCTGCATACAAGCTACGATTCCTTATGCTGAGGTGCTCGATTATTCCACGCGCTTGCGCTCACTTTCGCGCGGAACGGGTGAATTCGACATGGAGCTTTCGGGATTTGAGCAGGTACCTCATGATATTCAGGCAAAATTAGCAGAGGAGTACGCGCGTCTTCGCGCCGAAGGACGCTAGAAGCTCTTCTCCAGCGCCGCACAAAAGCTTGCTAGAAGTTCAGCGTGGCGTTTCCTGTGGTCTTGATAATTATCGTGTTTCTGGTCGATCTATTTTGAAGGTGAGCGTAAATTTTTACGCCCTTGTATGACTTATGCTTGCGCCTCGGGTATAGTACTATCCAGGGCGCAAGTTTTTGCATCTGCGCTCATTGTCCAGGCACTATGTCAGACAGAATAGAGGTTTGTGCTCGTATGGAAGCTGTCCCATCTCTCGTACTTACAGTGTTGTTGACGCTGGTCAACGGCTTTTTCTCTATGTCTGAAATGGCGCTTTCCCTATCTAAGCGCGTGCTTCTCGAGCACGAGGCTAAGGAAGGCGACATCGATAGCATGCGTGTACTTACGATTACGCATAACGACTCCGATTTTTTGGCAGCAATACAGGTGGGGATCACCCTTGTGGGGTTTATGAGTTCTGCGCTTGCTGCTACATCGCTTTCGCAACCGCTTAGCGAGGTATTTCAGAGTGTAGGCCTTTCGCAAACATTTGCGCAGGCAGGAGCTACAGCGATCATTACGCTTGTCGTGTCATTTTTTTCTATCGTAATTGGCGAGCTTGTTCCTAAAAGGATCGCTCTTGCAGATCCTGAGCGTATCGCAAAGCGGGTGTCTCGCCCGATTGCGCGTTTCTTGGTGCTTGCAAAACCGCTGGTATTTCTCACAAGCGCCTGCGCGCAGGCCGTTTCACATATGATTGGTATCACCTCGACCGATGTCCGCAAAGACGCTTCAGAGGATGAAATTCGCTATCTCGTGACCGATTCGGGAGAGCTTTCCGAAGAAGAAAAAACGATGATTCATGATATTTTTGATCTGGGCGATACGATCGCACGCGAGGTGATGATTCCGCGCGTGGATATGAGCGCTGTTGAAGATACGACTTGTCAACATGATGTGATCAAACTTATGCAAAAAACCGGATATTCCCGCATACCCATATTTCATAAAGATATCGATCATGTTGTGGGCATTGCTCACATTAAGGATCTGGTGTCGTCGGTTATCGAAGGTGCAGACGGAAGTGCTGCAATCGCAAAAAACTTGCGTATAGCTACCTTTGTTCCCGACACGAAAGATATCATCCCGCTGTTGAGCGAAATGCGCGCACATCACGAGCAGATGGTTATTGTTGTGGATGAATATGGCGGCACCGCAGGAATTATTACCATCGAAGACATCGTCGAAGAGATCGTGGGCGAAATTGAGGACGAGTTCGATCCCGACAATCGCTATCTCACGCAGTTAAATGATAGAGAATGGCTGGTAGATGGCAGATATTCGATAGATGATGCGCGTGATTTGGGCTGGCCGATTCCAGAGGACACCGATTTTGAAACGGTGGCCGGCTTTATTTTGGATATTGCAGATGGCCTGCCCAAGCCAAAAGAAAGTTTTGATGTTGCAGGGTATCGCTTCAAAGTGGTTGCAATGCGCCGAAAACGCGTAAGCAAGCTAAGGGTGACCGCGCCTGCGCCCGCGCCACGTCCGCACGCACTGACAGATGCTCCGAGCCCAGCGTCCTCGAGCGCGTCTGCGAATATGTCCTCGAGCGTGCAGTAGCGTCTTCATGTGGTGTAAAATAAGGTATCCATCAACAAAGAGAGGTCTCATGATTGAGTTTGCATCCATTACAAAAGTAGAGATCAGCGCTACAAAACTCACCGCTTATATTGAGTTATCACCTGAGGCGCCCTTGTTTACCTCAATGGACCTCGAAGCCACGACGCGCGTGTACAACATTATGCCAGGCATTATCGATCATGCGTGCCTAGGCGATGCAGCTGAAACCTTTAAGGACGTGATGGGAGACACTGAGCTTTGCCATTTGCTTGAGCATATTGTGGTGGAGATTCTTGCCCAAACCGATCGCGCAGGCGATATTAGCGCAGGTAAAACCTTTGTTGATCAAGAAGATGATCGTCATTTTACTCTGGAATTTGAATGTGTAGACGATGTCCTCACGTCGGCTGCGCTCTCGAGCGGCGTGTGGATTCTCAACTGGGCTTTTGCGCACCCTGAAGGCGCTTCTCCTAGCTTAAGCGCTATCGTATCGGGTATTGTGGCGCTGGTAGATTCTCTTGCTCCCGCGGCTGCTTCTGCTTCTGAAGAAGCGCCGTCAGATGAGTCGCTTGCGGAAACTGTAGCGTCTAACGAGGATGCAGACGAAGAAGCAGAAAGCCTCGATACCGGCGATGCAGCTGAAGTGCCCACAAGTGAAGACGAGCGCACGCGTGCCGATGCACAAGAAGCCGATGATCTGCATGCGCGTGCAGACGCGGGCGATGTTGACACTGTGCGCCCCGCAGAGGATGCCGCAGACGTTGCTAGCGAAGACGATCATGCAGTTAAAGATGCGCATGTGACCAGCGCGGATGCTACAGATGATGACAAAAACGACGTTGCTGCACCCGCTCAAAAAGTGGTATCTCATACGCAAGCTCCTCACGCGAATACACCAAGTGCGGGTTCTGCCGACGATTCACAAGTCTTCCAGATGCCCCGTTCCAAGCGTGTTCGTCTCTAGTAGCTGCGTTGCTCTGCTACACAAGTTAGGTATGCATTATGGCGAATATATGCGTGATAGAGGATGACTGCCAGATTCGATCTGAGCTGGTACGTATGTTACAAGCGAATGCATATAACTGCTATGCGCCATGTAATTTTGAGCATAGCGCGGAGCTTATGCAAGAAATTGTATCGGGAAATCCTGACCTGATTCTGCTCGATCTCGGACTTCCGGGGATAGACGGAACCGTGATTGCACGCGAAATTCGTGCGCAATCTTCTGCAGCAATCATTGTAGTGACCTCGCGAAATTCTGAGCTCGATGAGCTTGTGTCGCTGTCGAGCGGGGCGGATGACTTTATTGCAAAGCCGTATAATCCTCAGATTTTACTTGCCCATATCAGTTCTGTACTCAGGCGTAGCGCTCCTTTGAAGGATGTTGAACAGTCGGTTCTTGCTTGCGGAAGACTGGAGCTGAATCTTCGGACGTGTAAGCTGAGCGCAGGCGAGTGCGCGGTGGATCTCAGTAAAAATGAACTCAAAATTCTCACGCTTCTCATGCAGCACCCAGGCGAAGTTGTGAGCCGCACGCAAATTCAAGAGAGCTTGTGGCAAAGCGAAGCTTATATTGATGACAATACCCTGACAGTTAATATCTCTCACCTGCGGCAACGTTTAGCATCCATCGGTCAGCCAGACGCTATTGTCACTCATCGTGGTCTTGGCTACAGCATCTCGGCATAGCCACAACAAGGAGAAATATGCATATCTATGAATATATGCGTGATCGCGCTTCGCTCCTCCTCACCATCTGCGCTATCGTGTGCTTGATTGTTGTGATGCTCTATTTGCTAAGTATTTCGTGGCTTTTGATCGATGTCTTGCTTATTGGGATCATCCTGTGTGTGCTCATCGGTACCACGATTGACTATATTTTCTACCTGCGTAGTCTTCGTGCCTTCAATATACTTGCCTCTATTCCATCAACTCATGTTCTTCTGGACGAGAGTAATATGCGCACAATTATGCGTCCGCTTGCGCCAGAGCTGCAAGATGCAGTAGATCATCTCATGCAGCTTGCGCATGAAGAGGTGCGTGAGATGGAGGGCGAGCTGTCTGCACAAAAGCAATATACGGAATTATGGGTACATGAAATCAAAACTCCACTTGCTGCAGTCAGGCTTTTGCTCAGAAATCAAAACAGTGGCTTTATTGAAGACACCGCTTTTGAAATAGACAAGATAAATCACCTGGTAGATCAAGCATTATACTATGCGCGCTCAAGCTCCGTTTCAAATGACTTTTTCATCAAGGAACTCTGCCTCAAAGACGTTGTGTCGCGTGCAATTCAGTCATATGCAAAAATACTTATCAGCGCGCATATCGTACCCAAGCTGCATAATCTAGACCTCGTGGTCGAAGCGGACGCAAAGTGGCTTCAATTCATTATCGAACAGCTCTGTTCAAATGCTGCAAAATATCGAAAACCTAATAGCGAAACGGCGGAACTCAGCTTTTCTGCGACGCAAATTAAGGGCGAAAACGGGGTGTGGGACAGCTGCTTAACCATCCAAGATGAGGGAATTGGTATACCGGCAAGCGATATTGACCGCGTGTTTGACCGTGCGTTTACCGGTGAAAATGGTCGGCGCAGCGCAGTATCTACCGGCATGGGGCTCTATTTGGTGCGTGAACTTGCAAAGAAGATGAATATTCTCGTGACGATAGACTCGGTGGAAGGCGAGGGGACTCAAGTGCGTTTGTACTTTAGTTCTTCGCTTCACGACGTGCTATAGCGTAAACCTTGAGTTTGCCGTGCATGCGTACCTTGCTGCTTCGCCCATTCCCTGCCAAGCGCCCACCCGTAGCGCCCGCTTGCAGCTCCTACCCGCAGTGCCCACCCGTAGCGCCCGCTCCCAGCATCTACTCTCAGCGCCCACGCGTACGCAACCTTGCATGCACGTCAGGGTAGGTAGCAAGCGCTTTGTGACAAAAACGTAAGATTTGCGCAAGGTTCTTCTATGGTAAAAGAACACAGGCATATGTAATAGTGGAGCTAAGATAGCTACAGGATAGGGAGGAATCATGACTGCTCAGCACACTATGCACGCGCAAGATATGCTCGTGTGCGAAAATGTTGAAAAATACTTCGGTACGAAATCAAATATCACCAAGGCGCTCGCCGGTATGAGCTTTTCGATGAAGCGCGGAGAATTTGTCGGGATCATGGGGCCTTCTGGTTCCGGCAAAAGTACCCTGCTCAACTGCATATCGACGATCGATAAGCCTACGCTTGGCACCATTATGGTCAATAACCAAGATGTTACGCGCCTGCGCGGACGCCATTTGGCTGATTTTCGCCGCACGGAGCTTGGCTTTATTTTTCAGGATTCTAATCTGCTCGAAACGCTTACCGCTTTTGAAAACATAGCGCTACCTCTCTGTTTGAGTGCTTGCTCGCACAAGGTTATGGAGGAAAAGGTCCAAACGATCGCGCGCGTGCTCAATATTCAAGACGTGCTCAAAAAATATCCCAACCAAATGAGCGGAGGCCAGCGTCAACGTGTAGCAGCTGCGCGTGCCCTCATTTCGGATCCTTCGCTCGTCTTGGCGGATGAGCCTACAGGCAGTCTTGACTCCAAAAACTCCCGCGTTCTTCTGGAATCGTTTGAAGAGATCAATCGTACGCGAAATGCCAGCATACTCATGGTGACGCACGATCCATTTTCGGCTTCGTATGCTGAACGCATCATTTTCATCAAAGACGGGCGCGTGTTTAACGAGCTTGTGCGGGGTGAAAAGACGCGGCAAACCTTCTTCAAAGAAATCATGGACGTTGTGTCGTACCTTGGAGGTAATAATGCTGCTTTACGCTAAACTGGCATGGGGCAACCTCCGCCGTACCTTTCGGGATTTCGCGATTTACTTTGCGACATTGATGCTTTCGGTCGCGCTCTTTTATTCATTTAGCACCCTCACCAATCAGACGGTGTTTGTGGGTCTTGGTAGCTCTACTTCGAGTTTGATGCTGCGGATGGGGGAGTTAATACGGGGTCTTTCGATATTTTTGATGATTATTATCGGAATTTTGATCGTGTATGCCAATATCTTTTTTATGCGTAGGCGCGTAAGAGAATTTGCGACTTATCTGCTGCTCGGGATGAAAAAAACGAGCCTTGCGCTCGTTATACTTATTGAAAATATTCTGGTGGGCATAAGTGCTCTTGTGGCGGGTCTTATCGTGGGCGTCGTCATTTCTCAGTTTTCATCACTCGCGATTCTTAAACTATTCAACACGCCTGTTGATCGTTTTCATTTCTTGCTGATACCGGATGCGTTTGTATTCACCGCGTGCATGTTTGCCTGCGTGTTCCTCATTTCGACCTTCTGCGCAACGCTTGTCATTTCGCGCGCACGACTTTCGATATTGTTCCGATCGAGTTTTGCGTCCGAGCGTTTTAAGATGAAAAATCCCTGGATTACTCTCGTGCTTTTTCTTGTCTCGATCCTTGTCATTGCAAACGCATATAATATGTTTTCTTTCGATGCACTGACTTCTGAGGGGTGGGGTGCTTTTCTTCACTGCACGCTTTTGGTGGTATTCGGAACGGCACTGTTCTTCTATTCGGTATCTGCGGCGTTTACGCAAATCGCGCGTGCGATCAAGCCCTGGTACTATCGCGGTCTTACCGTCTATGTGATGCGTCAATTCGCGTCGCGGATCAATTCCTCCTGGATTTCGATGACCATGATCTGCGCAACCGTATTCATTGCGCTCTGTACACTTTCCATAGGATTTGCTGCAGTTGATACGATTCATTGGCAAGAGCAGCTGATGTGTCCTACTGATGTTGCTGCAACATTTGTGTGCAAAGACTACAAAACGTTTGCGTCGAAAGAAGAAGCCCAGGCAGAAGACGCAAGTGCCGCAGAAGGCTCAAACCCTGCAGAAGAACCTTCAAGTCAGAGCGAATCTGAACATCCCGCTCGTACAGGCGAGCTAGTAGATTTGGTATCTCAAGAGATCCCCTCGTGGAGTACAGTTGTAAAAAAGACCGCCCAATGTACGACTTATGGATTAGCTGCAGCGGGCAAACATCCGTATACTATTTCAAATCTCATTTCTGACCTTGGCTTTTCTGAAGAAGAGGCAGCTAAGGATGTTCTCATGGAGCTTTCCTCCACACCTGTTCTGTTTGTAACATCCTCGGAATACAACAAATTTAGGGATCTTGCGGGTATGGAGCCGATTGATTTTGGCCCCAACGAAGTGATGATGGCTGCGTATCCCGGCTTGGAAAACCAGCTTGATAGTCTCGTTGCATCAGGAAAAACTGTAACTATAGCAGGCAAATTTCATGATGTAAAACTACAGCCCAAACGTCCCACGCGAGAATTTGCAGGCTTTACCAGTTCCTTGTGCACGCTTGTGGTACCAGATGCGTGGGCGCGTGATATGAAAGCGCAACAAACGCGCCTTTATGCGCAGTTCTTTAGCAATACCAAGGAGATAAACGAGAAGTTCTCGCAAGAACTTACAGCTGCAAAGCGTCATACGCAGGGTATTTTGGGGCAACAAAGTGTGTACAAGTGGCATCTGCTTGATGTGAATTTGCGCTATGAGAGGCTTGAGGCGACGCTTGCCATTCGTGTGATGGGAACATTTGTTGCGGTGTATACGGGCATTATCCTGCTCATTACGTCTGCGGCGATTCTCTCGATTCAGCAGCTGAGCGAGCTTTCGTATATGCAGGAGTCGTGTACGAAGTTGCAGCAGCTAGGAGCTACACGCACACGCTGTTCGTGCGCAATTTTCTCGCAGCTGGGCATCTGGTTTATGCTTCCGTGCGCGCTTGCGATTACACACGCAGCGTGCGTTATGAAAGTAGTGGATCAGATCCTTGGTTTGACGGGAGCTGACACCGAAGCAAAACGTTGGCTGTTTGTAACAGCTGCTATCGTGCTTGTGACCTATGTGTGCTATTTCCTCGTGACCTTTGCGATTACGCGCGCGGCAGCACTCAGCACTCGTACGCGTTAGCCTCGCCTGGTAGCTTATGGTATGCGCGGGTCGTCCGTTTGTATGTCGGGCGTTCCTGCGCACGACCTTCAAAAGTAGAAAAACAGCATAAAGTGCGCGCCTCGTGTGCGAGTTTTTGTTTTATAATCATCTGTAGCACAAGTACACAACGCATGTGCATCATTTGATTATATTCGCGTGATTGAACGTGGCCTGTACTCTTTCTAAGGAGGAACCATGAGCGCAAAAGGTACTCTTGGGTTTATTGCTGGTACTATTTTTGGTGTTGCCGCAGGTGTTACGGTTGGTATTTTGTGCGCACCGCGCTCAGGCAAAGAAAGCCGCGCTCTCGCGCAAGACGCTATGCAAGACGTTTGGGATTGTGCGCGCGATACGTATGAGCGCAATCAAGATGCCGTTTCGAGCAAGATTAATGCTATGCGCCCCACTATTGACGCTACTACCGATGAGCTTCGCGCCAAGGTTGATCGCGCGCGTGAGCGCATGGAGAGCCTGCGCAATTCGCTTTCGGAGGCAGTGGCAAACTCTCAAGTTGCAGTAAAAACGACCACGATCGAGGACGAAAATGGCGCGCACATCGAGGTTGTTGAGGCGTGTCCTGAGGTCTAAGCTGACTCATATGCTTTGATAGATGACATGGCTTGGGCGCACGTGCGCGCGAGCCATTTTTGTATGTACAGTATGCATTGCACGAAGTGATGTTCTGCGATGCTTGCAAGTTGCAGCGCGCAACATACGATGTACCGAACTTTGATTCGCTTGAGATACGTGCGTGAAAGGATCTGTATGGCAGCTATATCGCAAGCAATAGGCAAACGCAGCTATCTCCTTGTGCGCACAGCCAAAAAACCGCGTGATAAAAAAAGTCTCATGCGTACGGGCGAATCTGAGCGCCTCTCTCAACGCAAGAAGGAGCTGGGGCGCGTGCATCACGCAGTGTTTGATGAATCAGGCGCTCGCCTCATTGGTTTTTTGATCAAACGCAAAGATATTCTCTATATGATTAAGCAGAAAGACCTCTTTGTTGCCCTCGATGGGACTCGCCTTGAGAAAGGCGAGCTCATCGTACATCCAGATAAGAAAGCAAGTGGTAGTGCTGCGATCGCGCGCTTGGGCGTTTCGTGGGACGCATGCATTATTTGGCAGGGGATGGATGTCAAGGACGATGCTGGAAAGGTGCTTGGGCACGTAAGTGACGTGGAGTTTGATGAGCACAATGGGCGCGTTCAGGCGTTTATCATAGACGACGGAAAAATTGCCTCGAAGCTTGTAGGGCACCTGCGTATACCCTACGCATCGACGAAAGGCTTGGACAAGCAATCTCTCATCGTGGACGCTCAGAAAATACAACTTGAGCTTTCGGGTGGTTTGGCATCTACGGCGGGTACAAATTATGCAAAAGCCAAGGTAAAAGGCGCAGAAATGCGGGAAGCTATCGACCAAAAAATAGATGAGGCGTGTGCTTCTGACGCGTATTCCCATGCTGGAAAAACGATAGGTCGCCAGCTTAAGCGCTCACGCGGCATGTTTTCCGATTTTATGGATGAGTTCAATAAAGCTCAAAAATAGCTCGTGCACAAGCAGCGCTTAATAGCCAAGCGCCTGAAGAACAAACATAATCACCGTGAGTACGGTGACAGCGATAATGGTAAACCACGTGAGCCCTGTCCAGAGCTTCGTATTGACCCACTCGCCCATAATAAATTTGTCAGACGCTATATGTACCATGCACAATAGCAGCACGGGCAGCAAAATGCCATTTACGATCTGCGCAAACATCATGATGCCAAACAAATCGATATCGGGAATCAAAACAATAATTGCAGAAATGATGAGAATTGCCGTGATTATTCCTCGATATGCAGGCGCTTCCTGCCAACTTGCATCGGCACCGCGCTCCCAGCCAAACGCTTCGCAAATACCGCTTGCGGTAATGCCGGGAAGCACGCAGGCAGCCAAAAATGACGCTCCAATAAGCCCCGCTCCAAAGAGAATAAATGCATAATTACCCGCGAGGGGTGCAAGCGCTTTTGCCGCGTCTTCTGCACCTTGGACGCTGATATGCGCAGGAAACAGCACAGCTCCCGTAGTGAGAATGATAAACCAGCTAATGGCACTCGCTACGACAGCGCCGGTAATGGTATCGATCTGCTGGTAGGGGATGTCGTCGTTTGCGGCACCTTTGTCGACGACGTTTGTTTGCGCGAGAAAAATCATCCACGGCGCAATCGTGGTGCCTACATTTGCAACCAATAGCGAAATGTAGGAGGGACTGAGCTCTATTTGAGGAACCAAGGTTTCGAAACATGCGTTTTCCCAGTTGGGCGCCACCATAAATCCGGCAATCACATAGGTTATAAATATGCACGATATTGCAAGAAGCACTTTTTCGATCGCACGGTAACTCCCGCTCATAGCGAGCACCCAGATGAGCAGGGCAGATAGAGGAACGCTCATGTAGGTGGGCATGCCAAACAGTGCAAAACCAGAGGCGATGCCCGCAAATTCTGAGAGCGTAACCGTGGTATTTGAGATGAGAAGCGCAAACATTGCAAGTGCACTTTTGCGCACGCCAAATTGTTCACGGATGAGAGAAGCAAAGCCTTTTCCGGTGACACATCCCATTCTACATGCGGTTTCTTGCACCACAATAAGCAAAAAGCACATGATAGGAACGGTCCAGAGCTGTCCAAACCCAAAGAGTGCGCCCGCGTTTGAATACGTGGCAACACCTCCCGCATCAGCACCTGCAAGTGCTGCTACAAGGCCCGGTCCCATAGCCAAAAGAACGCGTTTGGGGTTGAGGTGCACGTGTGCGCGCCTGCGTGTGGGCGTACGGGTTTGCTGCGAGGAATCTTTGGGTGTACCTGCATCTGAGCTTTGATTGTTGCCTGATTGTGCGGGCGCTACCGTAGCGTTTGACGTAGCGTTTGACGTACAACGTGCTTGCGAAGCGCTGGTATTCATTTGTTCTTTGAGCTGCTCATTTGCGTTCACACAACACCTCGCCTATGCAAAGAAGAGGCATATGCAAAGGGTATAGACGCCAAAGGCGATGAGCATGGCGATACACGAGAGCAAAAAGCCGGATGTGTCGAGATTTTTTTCGTCGCGAATGCGCAACACCTTGAGGTAAATGGGCGCGATGAGGAAGGAAATCGTAATGCTTACCCCAAGCGCAAGGAAAATGTGGGAAACAGGCCGCGCAAGCGTCTGAAGTGCAGATGATGTAGAAAGAAGAAGAGTGGATGCATATCCGAGCGCGCAAAAGAAAAGCGCTACCACGATAGCGAGCGCGATGCTTTTGATCAAAAATCCAAGATCCGAGGGACTCGATTCGTCGTTTGCATCGTTTTCGAGGAAGAAATTGGTGACGTAGGAAATCGAGGCGTCTGCAAGCACAAACAAAACGGGTAAAAGCGCTGCTCCCGAGAACATAAGCACGGCCTTTTCGCGTGAAATCTCTCGAGAAAGACCTGTATACATCCCGCCCGCAAGGAACAAAATACCCATGCCAATGATCCAAAAAATGAGCCAAATGTGGTGACGGAAAAGCCAAAGCAATGCGCTTGAATTACTCTTTGAATCGGCGTCGCCCGATCCTGCACCTGCAATTTGCAGGTCTTCTTCGTGTTCTTCTTCCATAACATCGAGCGCGTCATCGACCGTAACAATGCCCAAGAGGCGGCGCATATCATCGACAACTGGCATAGCGAGCAGGTTGTATTTGGCGATGTTTTCAACCACGTCTTCCTGGTCATCGTCGGGGTTTGCCCACACAAGATCGGTGGTAGCGATATCTTTAAGCACGCGCGTGCCGTCGGCTGTGATGAGTTTTTGCAGGTTGACAACGCCTGAGAGGCGCCCCTCTTCATCCTTGAGATAGACATAGTGCACAGCTTCAAAGTCTTCGTCAAGCGATTTGAGGCAGCTCACGCAATCGTCTTTTGTGCTGGTCTCGGGCAAGCACACAACTTCTGAAGTCATGATACGTCCGGCGGTATCTTCGCGATAGCCCAAGAGCTGGCGGATGGCTTTGCGCTCTTTCACGCCCATGAGGTGGAGGATTTTTTCTGCTTTATCGTAGTCAAGCTCGCTCACGAGCTCTGCCGCGTCGTCTGGGTCCATTTCGGAAAGCATGCGAGATGCCTGGCCTTCGCTCATCTCTCCCATAATCTCTGCAGCCATTGCGTCGTCGTCGAACTCTGCCATTGCATCGGCCGCACGTTCGTCGTCGAGCTGCGCAAACACCTGTCCGCGCAGGCGCGGATCGAGGCGCTCAAGAATATCTGCGATGTCTGCAGGATGCAGCCCGTCGAGCGTTTTGTGAGAAACCGAGAGCTTAACTGCGGAAAGGTCGCGGTCGAGGAGGTCCATGTAGTTCCACGCGATGATTTTTTCGGGCAAGGGCTTGCCGAGCGCCTTGGCGTAGCGCATGACCAGGTGCTCGAGATGTATGGAAATGGAGCGCAAAATGCCGCGAATGCCCACTTCAGCTCCCAAAAGGCGCAGCTGCGATGAACTTGTATCGGAAAGTTTGAGGTCGTTTACGCGTACGATGCGCATACCCCGCGTATCGACGATTTGTTTATTGAGCAAATCGCGCGCGATAAGCACTTCGTTTGGCTGCAGGTAGGAAAAACGAATGTCGGTGTCGACGACCTTGAGTCTGATTTCTTCTTCGGAGAACGAGTCGACGTATTTTTTCCATGAGATCATAAACGGCGTCTTACCAGGGCCTTCGACAGCAAGCGCTGTGATGCGCGGGAAGACTTCACCGGTTGCAATGCCCAGGTCGTTTACGCGGCCGATTTTGTCGCCTTTCGCGTCAAAAACGGGAGTTTTGAGCAGTTGGGAGAGGTAGATCATACAAACCCTTCTCACGACACGAGCGCAAACGGCACCCTGGACAATAGTATCAACTTTCCATTTTACACGTTTATGAGCGTATTTGCTGTTTTGCGCAAACAAAACGCACGCGCGCTCAGGCAAAAGTTGCGAGGCTGTGTGAACTGCTGCATGCATGTGCGAAGCGTGACGAGCGTTTGCGCATGGTAAAATAGCGTGTGGCGCTGGGCTTTGCAGGGCGTTTTGTATGGTGTTTTGTATGGCGTTTGTACGGCATTGCAGCGTGTTTTAGATTTTCTAGCGTAAGGATTGTAAGTTCTATGAATATACCGCTTCATGAGCGCATCATGACGCGTCATAATAATTTAAATTTTATTCGCTTTGTAGCTGCACTTTTGGTGATTATGTCTCACTCATTCAGCGTGACAGAAGGTGCTTATGCACAAGGCACGCCGCTCGATGTCATCACGCAGACCAGACTGAGCTTTGGCGGTGTGGCTGTTGCGTTCTTCTTTTTCTATAGCGGGCTTCTGATTGCGAAGAGTTGTGAGACTCATAAGCGTTTGCCTGATTTTTTCAACAAACGCATCATGCGCATATTTCCCGAGCTCATTGTATGTGTGCTCGTGTCGGTATATGGCATTGGCTTGGCTGTTACAACGCTTTCTCCATTGGCGTACCTTACAAATCCGCAAAGCTATCGCTATCTTTTGAACATGATTATGATACCGGTACATACACTACCTGGGGTTTTTGCGGACAATCCCTATCCGTTCGTGGTGAACGCGAGTCTATGGACAATTCCCGCCGAATTTATTTGTTACGTGGGCTGTTTCGCGCTCTATAAGGCGTGTGAGTTTAGGCCGCGCGTGATGGCATGGTTGACCTGCGCTGTTGCTGTGTTGGTTGTGCTGTATATGGTGTGCGCGGGCAATTATATGTTGAGTTTCGTCCGCGCGCTCGTGGAATTTTATTTCGGCATGCTTGCGTGGACGTGGCGTACGCGTGTGGTGCTTTCTCGTCGTTTAGCTGCCCTAGCTGGTGTTTTGTGGCTTTTGTTGGTGCTTGTAGGGCAAGATACCCTCGCTATGATCTTGGTGTTTCCCTATCTTGCACTGTGGTTGGGCTGGGGAACGAGTCCTGTATGTGAACATTTTTCCGAGAAGCAGGACTATTCTTACGGCATATTTTTGTGGGGTTTCCCCGTGCAACAGCTGTTGGTGCATATGATGCCGGGGATGCTGTGGTGGGAAAATATGCTGCTTGGCTGGATTGTTGTGTTTGCGTGCGCGTTTGCTTCGACGCAGCTCTTGCGCTATATGCGCGCACATATGTACGGCCGTGCCCGCTTGTAGCGGCGTGTGAGTGCATAGCATGCGCATGATAAGCTGCTAGTTTTGCTTTGCCTTTTTGCTTGTGCTGCGTTCGACTCTGTTACTACGTGCGCTGCTTTTGTTGCTTTTGCTGCTTCTGGCAGCTTCCGTTATTTTGCTCCCTTTGCTTTTCCTCGCGTCCTTTGTATCGGTATCAGTGTAGGAGGGACACAGATCGCGCGCGCAACAGCTCGTACAAAGCGGGCGCTGCGCACGGCAGGTATCACGCCCAAAGCGTATCCACTCGTCGTTTACATGAGTCCAGCATTCCTGCGGAAGCAAATGAAGCAGATCTTGCTCGCAAGCTAGAGGAGTGGTTGCGTCGGAAAAACCGAGGCGCTTTGCAATGCGAAACACGTGCGTATCTACAGCAATGCCTACCGCATGATGAAAGCCGCGGTTGAGCACGATATTTGCTGTTTTTCTTCCGACACCGGGCAGACGCGTAAGATCTTCCATGCGCGCAGGCACCTGCCCGCCAAAATCACGTACGATCATTTGCGCTGCTTCGACACAGTGTTTTGACTTCATGCGCCAAAATCCTATACTGCGAATGACCTCTGCAACATCTGACACATCGGCCTTTGCCATGCTTTGCGGCGTGGGCCAGCGCCGGAATAGCTCTTTTGTCACCTTGTTCACCGCGGCATCCGTAGTTTGCGCAGAAAGAAGCACTGCGATGGTAAGTGAAAAGGGATCGTAATAGTACAGATGCGGGTCCTGGTTCTTATAGCGTGCGTGCATGCGCAGGTAAAAGGCCCATGCCCGTTCTTTTTTCGCGCGTTTTGTCTCTTTTGCCATGCTTACCTGCTCTTCTTGTGAGGGTCTGTTTTGTGTACAAGTGAGGATGTTCTCTCTTGTACGTGGCCGATTTTTGCCCGCGTGCCACTCACGGACGAGATTGTAACACCTACCAAACAATTTAGATTTTCTCTAATGCTACCCATTTTTTTGACGTAGAATGAAAATATGTTGTTTCAGTGTAGCTTCACATGTTCATGTTCACATTATACACTTTACCTGCGGTTTTATGAGCCCCCCGAAGTGTAGATTTTGCACCAAGACGCTTGTTGTTTGCACGTTGAAGGAGACATTTATGCAAAGCTATACCCTTTCTGATGTACAGCTTACAAACGATGACCGCTATCTTTTTGCCAAAGGTGACTGGTACAGAAGTCATGAAAAAATGGGCGCGCACGCAATCGTTTCCAACGGCAAACGTGGTTACTACTTTGCAGTGTGGGCGCCTGGTGTGCGCTCGGTTGCGGTAGTGGGCGATTTTAACGACTGGAATGAGGGCGCCAATTACCTTGAACACCGCGGCGGTGGCATTTGGGAAGGTTTTATTGCCGGAGCCGAAGAGGGTAATTTATATAAATATCTTATCGAAAGTGCAAGTGGCGAACGCTTTTACAAAGCAGATCCGTATGCGTTTTATGCTGAATGCCCCCCAGGCACAGCGTCTCGTTTGGTCGGTCCTTCGAAGTACGAATGGAAGGCCACGTCTTACGAAAAAGAAGCCAAGAGCAAAGACCTCTTGCATACCCCGCTCAATATTTTTGAGGTGCATCTAGGCTCATGGAAGCGCGCCTGCGACCCTTCTGTTGTCGCAGAGCATGCAGGTGAAGATATCACCGCTGATTCAAATCTTGAATGGATGTGCCAGGGGCGCCTTTTGAGCTACGATGAGCTTTCTGATCAGCTGGTGGCCTACGTTAAAAAAATGGGTTACTCGCACATCGAGATTATGCCGCTCATGGAACATCCTTTTGATGGATCGTGGGGATACCAGGTCACGGGCTATTTTGCGCCCACCTCGCGCTATGGTTCTCCCGATAGCTTGCGTCATTTTATCGATCGCTGCCACGAGGAACACATTGGCGTTATTTTCGACTGGGTACCTGGTGGTTTTTGCAAGGACGCGCATGGCCTTGCGCGTTTTAATGGCGAAAAACTGTTCGAAAAAGAAGAGCATCCCAACTGGGGCACGCTCAAATTTGATGTGGGCCGCGGCGAGGTGCGCAGCTTTCTTATCTCCAATCTTTTGTATTGGATAAGCGAATTTCATATCGATGGTATCCGTATGGATGGCGTGACCAGCATTTTGTACCTCAATTTTGGTGTGGATGATCCCGCACAAAAGAAATTCAACGAAAAGGGCACCGAAGAGGATCTGGACGCGATCAAATTTGTACAACAATGCAACGAAGCGGTAAGCACCTACTTCCCCAAAGCGCTTATGATCGCAGAAGAATCTACCGCCTGGCCGCTTGTGACCTATCCGCCTAAAGATGGAGGCCTCGGTTTTCATCTGAAATGGGATATGGGTTGGATGAACGACACGCTTCACTATATACAAGCCGATTTTCCTTATCGTCCAGGTGCACATCACCTGCTTACCTTTACGACGATGTATCAGTTCAATGAGAATTTCATTCTGCCGCTTTCTCATGACGAAGTGGTGCATGGCAAATGTTCGCTTATCCGTCGCCAACCAGGCGATTATTGGCGTCAGTTTGCGGGTATGCGCGCGCTTGCGCTGTATCAGATGACGCACGCAGGCGCCAAGCTCAACTTTATGGGAAATGAAATTGCCCAGTTCATCGAATGGCGCTATTACGAGGGCATTCAGTACTTCCTTACAAAACAGTTCGAAGCGCATGCACAGTTCCAAGCCTTCACGGCTGCGCTTAATGCCTTGTACAACGCCCAGCCCGCTATGTGGAAATATGCCTATGAGCAGCGCGGATTTGAGTGGATCGATGCGGACAACTCAGGACAGGCAATCATTGCGTTTGCGCGCTTTGCCGACAAGCCGGCCGAGACCTTGCTGATCGTTATCAATTTCGAGGTCAATCCGCACAAAGACTTTAGGATCGGAGCTCCGCGTGCGGGCTACTGGAAGGAAATTTTCAATTCCGATGCGGCCGAATTTGGCGGATCGGGAGAAACCAACCATGAGCGCAGTTTCAAAACGGAAGAAGAGCCTCAACATGGACGCGAAAACTCGCTGGTCATTGAGGTGCCTCCGCTTGGTGGCTGCATTTTGAAATTTATGCGCGCGTGCCCTAAGAAAAAGCGCACGCCTTCGCGGGCAACCTCTCAAAAGGCGTCTGCAAAAGGGTCTACACGCGCTTCTGCGAAAACGGCTACCAGCGCAAACGCTAAAGGAAAAGGCGCTGCAAAAGAAAAAAGCGCTGCTAAAGAAAAAAGCGCTTCTGCAGAAAAGGTTGTTTCCACAAGAAAAAGCGCACCCGCACTTGCGTCCGCGTCCGCTCCAACAGCAAAGCGTACGACAAAAACATCCCAGGTAGAAAAGGCCTCCCAGCGATCCACGCGTAGGTCTACTTCCTCAAAACAAGCTGCACACCCACGTAAGAAAAGCAGCGCAAATTGAAAGAACGAGAAAACCTCAACAGGATAAGGAAAGGAACATGCCGGTTTGCTCGCTTCTTACAATTCTTTTATACAGGTCACATGGGTCAACAGCTGACCCCACCAGAAAGGCACTGCATGAGTTTGATATTTAACGATGCCCATGATTTTGTACAACACTATACCCAAGCATGTGAGTCCTATTATGGCCGCAGCTTTGATGAACTGGAGGATACCGAGCGCCTATACGTGCTCTCAGCCCTTGTCGCCAACCGCGCAAAGGCGCTCAAAGTAGATAGCAAAGCTCCCCAAAAAGAGGTTTATTACTTTTCTCTCGAATTTTTGATTGGTCCGCTTCTCGATAATTACCTGCTTAACCTCGGCATTCGCGACATGGTTGAAGCGGGTGTAAAGGAGCTTGGATCCGATCTCGATACGCTTATCTCTCTCGAAGTAGATCCCGGTCTCGGAAATGGTGGCTTGGGCCGTCTAGCTGCGTGTTTTATGGATTCATGTGCGGCTTTGGGCGTTGCTGGCAATGGCATGGGCATGCGCTACCACTACGGCTTATTTCGCCAGGCGATTGAAGGGGGCCGCCAGGTAGAACATATGGACAATTGGTTACAACGCGGATACCCTTGGGAAACGCGCAAGATGGCCGATTCTGTTCTCGTTCAATTTGGGGGCGAGGTTCGTCGTCACGAGGAGAACGGGCACTTTTGGTTTACGCAGGAAGGCGGCGAATATGTACGTGCGGTGCCCTATGATGTGCCGCTTGTGGGGTATGGGGCGCGCGCGATCAACAACTTACGCCTCTGGAGTGCAGAGCCTGCCGAGGAGCGTTTTGATCTGGCTGCATTTAATGCGGGTAATTATGCACAGGCGCAGGCACATCGTGCAGGCGTCGAAGCGATTTCTCAGATTCTCTATCCAAATGATTCGGGTGAGCACGGACGTCTTTTGCGCCTTAAACAGGAATATCTTTTCGTGTGCGCAGGCCTTCATTCGATTTTGTCTACATTTGAGAAAAAGCACGGGCCCGATTATGCGCACCTTCCCGATTTCGTAGCTATTCATACAAACGATACGCATCCCGCTATATGTGGTCCTGAGCTCATGCGGATTTTGGTCGACGAAAAGGGCGTTGAGTTCGACGACGCCTTTGAGATCTGCAAAAATACGCTCTCCTACACCAATCACACGGTTATGCCCGAAGCGCTTGAGTGCTGGCCTATTGCTATGTTCCGCTCGCTTTTGCCGCGTACCTACATGTTTATCGAGGAAATCGACCGCCGTTTCCACGAAACGTTCCCGCACGACCAAAACAACTGGCAAGACGTGCTTTCTCAAACGGCTATGCTCTGGGACGGTGTCGTGAGAATGGCAAATGTTTCCGTCATTTTCTCGCACTCGGTAAACGGGGTCTCGGAGCTGCACACTCAGATCCTCGAAGACGAAACACTTCACGGCTTTTATACCATCTATCCCGAGCGTTTCAATAACAAAACCAATGGTATTTCGCATCGTCGTTTTCTTGCAAATGCCAATCCGAGCTACGCGCGTCTCATCACGCGCACAATCGGAGATAGCTGGCTACACGTCCCAGATAAGCTCGCAGAACTCAAGAAATTCGAGGATGATCACGCGTTTCTCGATGAATTTGAGGCATCAAAAAAGACAAACAAAGAGCGCCTCGCGCGCTACATCAAAGACCAAACAGGTGTTGTTCTCGATACCTCGATGATTTTCGACGTCCAGGTGAAGCGTTTCCACGCGTACAAGCGCCAGCTGCTCAATGTGATGAAGATCATCGATATCTACAACCGTCTCCTTGCCAACGAGGGCTTTAGCATGCATCCAACGGCATTTATTTTCGCTGGTAAAGCGGCTCAAAGCTATGTATTTGCCAAGGAAGTCATTCGTTTGATCAATTCGGTTGCCGATGTGATCAACAACGATCCTCGCGTCAATCAGATCATCAAAATTGCCTTTGTGCCGAATTTCTCGGTGTCGAACGCCAGCCTCATTTATCCTGCATGCGAGATTTCTGAGCAGATTTCCTGGGCAGGATCTGAGGCGAGTGGTACCTCAAATATGAAGCTCATGATGAATGGTGCCTGGACTCTTGGCACCTACGACGGTGCCAACATCGAGATCGCGGATCTCGTTGGGCCAGAAAACATCAAGATTTTCGGTCTGCGTGCCGAAGAGGTAGAGCGCTTGCGTAGCGAAGGCAAGTACTGGTCGTGGGAGTTGTACAACAACGATCGCGTGCGCCTAGGAAAGATTATAGATCAGCTGACCGATGGCAGTTTTGCACGTCTATCAGGCAATTTCGAAATGATTCACGATTGCCTTATGGTCAACAATGATCACGATTTGGTGCTCGCGGATTTCTATGACTATGTCAAAGCATGGCAAGAGCTTACGCGCTCCTATGAGGATCGCTATCGCTGGAACAAAGCATGTGTACACAACACGGCCTGCTCCGGGTATTTCTCGAGTGACCGTACCATCCGCGAATACGCGCGCGACATTTGGCACGTAGAAGCGTAAACAAAACAATGCATCCGCGCTACAGAAGTAGCTGAAGCTTGGTAGGTTAGAAAGGAGTTTGTGATGAGCAAGAAGGAATGCATCGCAATGCTTCTTGCCGGAGGTCAGGGCAGCCGCCTTGGAGCTCTTACCAAAGAGATCGCAAAGCCCGCGGTCTCATTTGGTGGCAAGTATCGTATTATCGATTTTGCGCTCTCCAACTGCGCAAATTCTGATATAGAGACGGTGGGCGTTCTTACGCAGTACCAACCCTATGTTCTCCATTCATACCTTGGTTCAGGTGCTGCATGGAATCTCGACGAGTCGGATGGCGGTGTGTCTATCCTGCCGCCGTTTGCCACGCAAACGGGAGGCGCGTGGTATGCGGGTACAGCCGATGCGGTCACGCAAAATCTTGGATTCATCGAGCAAAACAACCCAGAATACGTGCTTATTCTCTCGGGCGACCAGCTGTATAGCATGGATTATCAAAAAATGCTCGAGTCGCACAAACGACATGGCGCAGATCTCACCATCGCTGTTATGCCCGTTGCCTGGGAAGAAGCGTCGCGTTTTGGCATCATCACGCAAGATGAAGACGAGCGTATCCAAAAATTTACCGAAAAGCCTAAGAAGCCCGATTCAAACCTCGCTTCGATGGGTATTTACATTTTCAACAAAGATTTGCTGGTAGATGCATTGCGCGCGGATGCTATCAATCAAACTTCCGAGCATGACTTTGGCGGGGATATCATTCCGCGTCTGCTCGAAGAAGGCAAAAAACTTTACACCTACGAGTACCGGGGCTTTTGGCGCGACGTGGGTACGATTTCTTCCTATCACGAAACAAGCATGGATCTTTTGGGCGAGCATCCCGCTTTTGATCTCTTTGACACCGCTCATCCCGTTATGAGCAATGCTTCAACGCGCCCACCTGCATATATTGGACCGCAGGGCTCGATTGATGATTGCCTTGTAGGCAATGGCTGCAATATCTACGGCCATGTCAAACACTCCATCATCTCTACCGATTGCTTCATTGGTGAGCGCGCTTGTGTGGAGGATTCTGTGCTTTTACCTGGTGCTCAGGTGAAGTCGGGCGCACATGTGGCGCGCGCGATTTTGGGCGAGCACGCGGTTGTAGAAGAAGACGTGGTGCTGGGCTCTGTCGATCAAACACGCGATACTGCTGTTATTGGTAACGACGTTGTTGTGGGAAAAGGTGAGGGCACACGATGAAAAACTTTATTGGGCTGATTACCGCGAACTATTCCACAAAACACCCGGGCATTCTCACCGAAACGCGCCCGGTTGTATCGATGCCCTTTTTGGGACGCTATCGTATCTTGGATTTTGCGCTTTCCAACATGGTAAATAGCGGCGCGCGCACGATCGGTATGATCATGCCGTACAATTATCGATCCATCATCGATCATATTGGATCGGGACGCGATTGGGATCTCGACCGCAAAAAGGGCGGACTCTTTATTCTCCCTGGTTCTGCTTTTGGAACGTCTAGAAACGGCAGCCGTTTTCTTTTGCGCGATATGGAAAACAACAAGGAATTTCTCAAGCGCGATCGCCACGAGTATGTGGTGGTATCTTCGGCGAGTTTCGTGATGACCATCGACTACAACAAGCTCATTGCCCAGCACAAAGAGCGGGGCGCCGATATTACGGTCGTAGTGAAGCGGGCGAGTCGTACCGATTCAGATGTTGTGGGCTTTGCCTGCAAAGATGGTCGTGTGACGGGAATTACGCACGGCATCGTGTTTGGAGACTGTGCATTTCTCGATTGCTTCGTGATGCGTCGCGAGCTTTTGCTTGAGATGCTCGAGTGGTATGCACAAAGCGACTACCTCGATCTTTTTGAAGCAATGAGCGAGGATTATGGCCGGGTCAAGGTCGAAACTTTCGAGTTTAGCGGCTACTGTGCGGGTCTCTTTAACAAAAAGACCTACTTTGCAGCAAACATGGACCTGCTTGATCCCGCTATTACGCAAGAGCTCTTTCCCACCGATTGGCCCGTACGCACAAAAGCGCACGACAATGCTCCGGCGAAATTTGAGCGGGGATCGCGCGTCACCAATTCGCGCGTTTCGGGAAGCTGTGTGATTTACGGCAGCGTTTCGCACTCTATTCTTGGCCGCGGCGTGGTGGTGGAGCATGGCGCAAATGTTTCGAATTCGATCATTATGCAGTCGTGTGTCATTGAACAAGGGGCGCGCGTAGAAAACGCAATCGTTGATAGAAATATCACGGTGCCGGCATCTACCGAGCTCAGAGGTACTCCTGAAGCAATTCTCATCAAAGAGAAGGTGGCAGAGTAGCCTGCCCTTGCACAAGCGCACAGCTAAGCCTTTGCTCCTGCTCTTGTCTTCACCTGGGCTTTTCAAGTGCCCAAGGGATTGTAATACGCAAACGGAATGGATAGATATGTATGCTCATCAACCTGGCCAACAAAGCAATAAACTGCGCGTGCTCTTCGCGACTTCGGAATGCGTGCCGTTCGTAAAAACGGGAGGGCTTGCCGATGTAGCAGGTGCGCTTCCACGCGCACTCAAGCGCCAAGGCGTCCACGTAAGCGTGATCCTTCCCAAGTACAGCTATATCCCCTGGGAATACGTGCAGAAAATGGAGCATGTGGCTGAGTTTTACGTGCCACTTGCGTGGCGCTGGGTGTATTGTGGCGTCGAGCGCTTAAGCTATAAGGGCGTCGATTATTATTTCATCGATAATGAGCACTATTTCAAGCGTGAGGGGATATACGGCTTTTTTGATGACGGCGAGCGCTTTGCGTTTTTCTCGAAAGCGATATGCGAATGCGTGAATTACATCCCTGAGCTCAGGTGCAGCGTGATTCATTGCAACGACTGGCAAACAGCGCTGGTACCTGTGTTTTTGCATGAATTTTATCACGAGATTCCCGCCTGTCGCGATGTGCGCGTGATTTTTACCATTCACAATCTCAAGTTCCAGGGACAGTTTGGCGATCAAATGATCGGCGACGTCCTCGGTCTTGCCCAAAAGCCCGACGCGGTGCGCCAGCTCTACATCGATAAAGATTCTATCAACTTCATGCAAGCAGGGCTTTGCTATACCGATCGCATCACGACGGTTTCTCCGAGTTATGCGCAAGAAATTCAGATGCCGTTTTATGGCGAGGGTCTCGACGGGCTCTTGCGCAGACGTTCCTGCATCTTGAGAGGCATTCTCAACGGTATCGATATCGAACTGTGGAATCCCAAAAACGATAAACTCATCCACAACCGCTATTCCATTCAAGACCTCGCGGGTAAAGCGCGCAACAAGGCGCGCCTGCAGGAGGAATTGGGCCTTGCGGTGGACGAAAATCGCCCGCTTGTCGCACTTATTGGTCGCCTGACCGATCAAAAAGGCATTGGCCTTGTGCGCTACGGGATAGAGAAGCTGATGGAGCGTGGTGTGCAGGTAGTCGTGCTAGGCACGGGCGATAGCGATCACGAGAACGCGTTTCGTTATTTTGAGGACCGCTATCGTGGGCAGGTATGCTCGTGTATTACGTTTGATAATCAGCTTTCACACCGGATTTATGCAGGTGCCGACCTATTTCTCATGCCCTCGGTCTTTGAGCCTTGCGGGCTTTCGCAGCTTATCGCTATGCGCTATGGCACGATTCCGGTGGTCCGCGAGACGGGAGGGCTCCGCGACAGCGTGATCCCGTACAACAAATACACGCAAGAGGGCACCGGCTTTCGCTTTTGCAATATCAATGGTGACGAGATGGTGCGTATTCTTCTTGAGGCGTGCGAGCTCTTTTGGACGGATAAGCCCCACTGGCGAGCCCTCCAGCAGCGCGCGATGCGCCAGAGCTTTAGTTGGGCGCGCGCAGCGCAAGAATATCTTTCGGTATATGTGCAGGTTTGTCCTGAGTATGCCCACAATTATATGAAGCGGTAGCTAAGAGACAGCCAAGAGGTAGCAAACAGGTAGCGAGGTAGTATAGTGAGAGCACAACACAACAGTCTGGACAGCAGATATCGTTCTATTTCGGGTGCGGTAGAGGTATCGACCCCCCTCAAGCTTGCAATCGATATTTGGGACGATGTGCCCAAGCGTGTTATGCTTCGCGTCTGGACCGACGAAAAGCATGAAGAATTGATTCCCATGCGCAAAACCGCAGCTACAGACAAGGTCAATACCGATCTTGTGGGTGAACTCAATGGGGGAGTGCGCTACAGCACAACACTCACATTCACAAAACCGCATATTATGTGGTATAGCTTTCAAATCACATCGTCTGCAGGCGATGTGTGGCGCTATGGCGCAGCGCTCGAGAATAAGGTAGGCGTTGGAGCGTTTGCCTATGGGGAGCCGCCTTCATATCAGGTAACCATATACAAAAAAGAACGAAGTGTCGATCCTACCTGGTACACGCAAGGTATTGCATATCAAATTTTTCCCGATCGTTTTGCGCGTGATGAAGCTTGGCAAGACCGCGTTGAACATGCGCTTGCACTTCCTCGGCAGGGTTGTAAGCGGCGCTGTGTGGAAGACTGGAACACGTATCCCTACTATCAGCGGGATTCTTCTGGTGCTATTCAGTGCTGGGACTTTTATGGTGGCAGCCTAAAAGGCATTATACAAAAACTTGATTACCTCAAGAATCTTGGCATCACCATCATCTATCTCAATCCTATCGTGGAAGCTGCATCGAATCACCGCTACGATACAGCGGATTATTTCCATGTGGACCCTGCGCTGGGAACGGATGCGGATTTTGATGAGCTTGCGCGTGTAGCTGCCTCAAAGGGCATTTCGATCATGCTCGACGGCGTTTTTAACCATGTTGGTGCCGATTCGCACTATTTCAACGCGTATGGAAATTATGCCGAGTTGCCGGCGCAAAACCCGCGTGCACGCACGCACGATTGGTTTACGTTTAATCCTAAGGGTGGGTATGACTGCTGGTGGGGAATACCCGATCTACCTGCGATAAAAGATGGCTGCAAAGAATTTCGCGAGTTGATCTGCGGACGCGACGGCGTGATTAGGTCGTGGCTGAGGCGCGGTGCTCGCGGTTGGCGCTTGGATGTGGTAGACGAACTTTCAGATGATTTCGTAAAGGATATCAAACGCGCGGCTTTGGCAGAAAAGCCCGATGCTGTTGTGATCGGCGAAGTGTGGGAAGACGCTTCTCACAAGCGCGCATACGGCCGTTTGCGTGAATATTTCCAAGGTCAAGAGCTTGACGCGACCATGAATTACCCTTTGCGCGATGCGCTGATTTCTTTTATCGTGCGTCATACCTCGGCGGATGCGTTTGCAAGCTCTATCGAAAGTCTGCAGGCCAACTACCCTAAAGATGCGTTTTATTCAGAATTTAATATGATGAGCACGCACGACCGTGCGCGTATTTTGACCATGCTCGGTGAAGCGCCGGACAAAAGCGTTTTGTCCGAAGGCGATCAGTATTGGTTTAGGTTAAATCCAGGGTATCGCCGTCTTGCAGTGACAAGGTTGTGGCTCGCAACCATCATTCAGATGTGTTTACCTGGTGTTCCTTGCGTATATTACGGCGACGAAGCAGGCGTTGAAGGCTATGCCGATCCCTTCTGCAGAAGCACCTTCCCCTGGGATGCGATCGATAAGAATTGTCAGAGCATCTACCGCAATGCCATTCAGCTGAGAAAAACTCTGCCGGTGCTCATACACGGTGATCTACATGTGCGTTCGTTTGGCTACGACGTATTTGGCATGTGGCGCCGCGACAAAAAGACCAGCGTGTGCGTGCTGGTCAATACCCACACCAATATGGATCAAACTGTCGATATTTCTGTGGATAATTTTGTCCCGCTTGCGCAGCACGTCGGCAAAGATTTTAGAAATATACGCCTGATCGACCTGATTGAAGGCAACGAATATCAAGCGCACGATGGTGTCTTGACCATTCAAGTGCCGAATTTGACAGCTATTGTGCTGTGTGCCTCGATAAAGACACCGCTGGCACTCCCCTTTAAGCCGGGAGCGGGTGTCTTGTGTCACATCACTTCGCTTCCCGAAGGCACGCTTGGCCAGGGCGCCTATGACTTCATAAACTACCTTTCACATGCGCATATGCATTATTGGCAAATGCTTCCCATTCATCCAACCGATGAAGATCACTCGCCTTACGCGGGTTGTTCGGCGTTTGCGGGCAATATGGACTTGATCGCAAAACCTGCGGATACAGAGAGCGCGCCCGCAACGCCCGCAGCTGCAGCAGGAGCTCCTGCAGGCGGTGAAGCTGCGTCTGTGCCCCCTTTAGCAAGTGCAGGCGCAGAGGTTTCCGCGTCTTCACAGCCGCAGGAAGATCTTACAAAAAATATCGAATACCAGCGCTTTGTGCAAGAAAATGACGAGTGGCTCATACCTTTTGCGCTCTTTTCTGCGCTCAAAAAGCGCTTTAAGCAAGCTCCCTGGCAACGCTGGCCCAAGCCCTACAATCGCTGGGATCCTGCCTTTATGCATTCCACCGAGCTTTTGCATGAAATCGACGGTTACCTCAAGGAGCAGTACGAATTCGATCGCGCCTGGCAAGCGCTCAAGGCCTATGCGCACGAGCGCGGCGTGAATTTGATCGGCGATATCCCCATGTACGTATCAGCGGATTCCTGCGATGTATGGACACATCCCGAGATGTTTAATCTCGATGCGGACGGATACCCCACGCTTGCGGCAGGCGTGCCACCCGATGAGTTTAGCGCCACGGGTCAGCTTTGGGGAAATCCTACCTACAACTGGGAGCGCATGGAACAAGATGGATTTAGCTGGTGGACACGGCGCCTCAAGCGTGAGTTTGACCTATTTGATTACGTGCGCCTCGATCACTTTTTAGGTTTTTCCTCGTACTTTGCCATTCCAGTCACCAGGCAAGCTACGCGTGGAAGCGAGCAAGTGGCTGACGAGGCCGAAGGCATCGAGTGCATCAAACGTGGACAATGGTGCGAAGGCCCTGGTATGAAGGTCCTTGAAGCGCTCTACAAAAAGTTGGGACCTCTTCCGCTCATTGCGGAGGATTTGGGTATCGTAACCCCTGCGGTGCGCGCGCTTCTTGTCACAACCGACATTTGCGGTATGGATGTTATGCAGTTTTGCCACGAAGACGTGCGTTTTGGCTACCACCCGTCGTGCAAGAAGGTAGCATATACATCTACGCACGATACGCAAACGCTTGTTGGATGGTGCGAATCGCACTTTGGCCAGGACAATTACACGGCGCAAAAACAAGCAGAATATCTGATCAATGAGGCGTTTAATTCTGATGCGTTGGTGGCCATCACCACGCTTCAAGACCTGCTTCATTTGGATGATTCTGGTCGTATGAATAGGCCGGGTACAGCCAATGACAATTGGAGTTGGCGAGCGTCTGCTTACGATATCGAACAATCGAGTGAATACGTGCGCAGCTTAGTGGATCAAACAGGTAGGATGTAGCATGTTCATAACAAGAGTCGCTCAGCAGCTTCTCTTTTCGCGTCCCATACGCTCTGTGTACGAAGACCTACAAGAAAAGAAAGACGCACGGCTCTGTCTTGCGCAAAGTGCGCGCACGCTGTTGGTGGCGGCGCTGTTTACGCTGCTCAAGCGTCCTATTGTGTATGTGGTATCGGGGGAGGAACAAAGCCAGCGCGCCCGTCTTGCGCTTGAAGGATGGCTGGGCCGAGACGCTGTATTTCATGTCCCTACAAATCCCTTCCGCGCCTGGTCGGAGAAGGAACCTGATCCAGCCTGCATGGCTCGGCGTGCTCGCGCTGAAGCAGCTCTTATGGGAGGCCATGCCTGTGTTGTGGTGACGAGTGCGCGTTCGCTTATGACGCGTGTGGCACCGCGATCAGCCCATATGTATCAGCCGATCTCTCTTCATGTGGGGGATCGTATCGAGATCAACACGCTTTCGCAACAGCTCTTGCGCTTGGGCTATACGCTTTGCGCAAACGCGCGTGAGGTGGCCGCACCCGCGCGTTTTTGTGTTGTGGGCGATAGTGTCTACGTCTTTGGCGCAGATGCTACAAGTGCGGTTCGTATCGAATTTTTTGACGACGAAATCGATGCTATTCACAGCATTATTATCTCAACGGGGCAGGCACTTCTTTCGCTCGATGCGTGCGAATTTTGGTGTGCTCGTGCGTTTTCGCTTGATCCCCAAATGATTCAGCGCGCAAAAAATAATTTATACGATGCAGCGCAAGATGATTCACAAATTCAAGCAGATCTCGCGCGCATTGAAGCGGGAATATATGCTCCCGAACTCGGGAAATACCTGCCCAAGCTGTACAATACTACAGAAAGCCTCATCGATTTTGCCCCTTCTTCTGCACTTGTAGTGCTCAGCGAACCACGCTCGTTGTTTGATGACTGCACGCGTGCATACGAAGAGATTGTCCAAGATGCGCAAAATGCGCGCGTGGATCCAGAGGGTCTCTACACGAGCCCGCAAGCGCTTGATTTTGGATCGCAGCAGCGTCTATCGCTTTCTTCCTTTGATATGGTTCATGCAGCAAAAGCGCCCGAGCTCAAGGTGGAAACACCTGGTATTCGTGGATCCCAAGCAAAACTCATTCAGCGTATACATGAGCTTTTGGCGCTTGATACAAAAATTGTATTTTCGGTTCCTGCGCGCGATGCTGCATCTGCGTTCGAGCTCGCGTTTTCCGATGCAGGCATAGCGTTTTCACACGAATGTTCGCTGCCTGCGCCCACTCCAAAAATCCCCTTGCCTCACGGACAAGTTGTGTTGTTTGAAGACCCCGTGCAGGCAGGCGTTGTGATTCCAAGTGCACATCTCGCGATTTTTGCGCTGCCGGATTTGTCGTCTCGTACAAGTTATAGCTCACGCGCCCACAAGCAGCACGTAAACCCTGCTCAGCTTAGCTTTTCATTCAAACCGGGCGACTTTGTTGTGCATGCGAATCACGGTGTGGGCAGGTTTAAGGAAATTGTTCAGCAGCAGGTAGCAGGAAAGTTGCGCGACTATTTTCTGTTGATCTATGCGCATGATGATAAGCTCTATGTTCCGTTTGAGCAGGTAGATAAGCTTACGCGTTATGTGGGTGCTCACGGTGAAGAACCCAGGCTTACGCGCCTTAATTGCGCAGACTGGTCGAGAGCGTGTGAGCGTGCGAGAAAATCTGCTAAGAAGATGGCGTTTGACCTGGTAGATCTCTATACGCGACGCTCGCTCGCCAAAGGCTTTGCCTTTAGTCCGGATACCACGTCTCAGCTTGATATGGAGGCAGATTTTCCCTACGAGCTTACGCGCGATCAGGCACGCGCGCTTGAGGACATTAAGAAAGACATGGAAGCGCCGCGCCCGATGGATAGGTTGCTGTGCGGAGATGTGGGCTTTGGAAAAACTGAGGTCGCGCTGCGCGCAGCGTTTAAATGCACGCAGGATAAGCGCCAGGTAATGGTGCTTTGCCCTACGACGATTCTTGCGCAACAGCATTTTGAAACCTTTTTTAAGCGTTTTTGCCCCTATGGGCTCAACGTTTGCGTGCTGTCGCGTTTTGTAAAGCCCAAGGACCAAAAAGCTGCGCTTGAAGGATTTCAAAAAGGCAGCGTAGATGTACTCATCGGTACGCATCGCCTGCTTTCAAGCGACGTTAATCCAAAAAATCTCGGCCTTGTCATCATCGATGAAGAGCAGCGTTTTGGCGTCCAGCATAAAGAGCAGCTCAAAAATATCCGTGAGCAAATCGATGTGCTCACGCTTTCGGCAACGCCTATACCACGCACGCTTCAGATGGCACTTGCCGGTAGTCGCGACATGAGCTTGATTCTCACGCCTCCCACCGGCCGCCGCGCGGTAAAGGTGCACGTGGGCGAGTGGGACGAAGATGTGGTAAGTGACGCGATTCGCTACGAACTTCACCGAAAAGGCCAGGTATATTACGTAAGCAACCGCGTGCAGACAATTGAAGAAGCAAAGGAGCGCGTACGTGCTGTCGCAGGCGAAGCGCGCATAGGCGTTGCGCACGGACAGATGAGCGCAAATGAGATCGAAGACGTGATGCTTGCCTTCTCCGAAGGCGAAATCGATATTTTGGTCGCAACCACAATTATTGAAAGTGGCATCGACAATCCTCGCACCAATACACTCATCATAGAAGATGCGCAAAATCTGGGGCTTGCCCAGCTCTACCAGCTCAAAGGTCGTGTGGGCAGAGGACGCGTGCAGGCGTGGGCATACTTTATGTTCGATCCACAAACGCCGATCACGGAAGAAGCGACAAGGCGCTTGCTGGCTATTTATGAGCATCAAGAGCTTGGCTCTGGTATCCGCATTGCCATGCGTGACCTCGAGATTCGTGGTGCCGGCTCGCTTATGGGCGCAGAACAGCATGGAAATCTTTCGAGTATCGGTTTTGACTTGTACACGCAAATGCTCAAAGAAGCTGTTGAGCACGCGCAAGGAAATGCGGAGCCCCAGGAAGAGCGCAACTGCGCAATCAATATAGCTGCGGATTTTTACTTGAGTCAGGATTATATTGCCGATGTGGATAAGCGTGTGGATGTGTATCGTATGCTTGCGTGGGCGCAAACGCTCGAGGACATTCACACGCTTGAAACGGATACCGTGTCTCGCTTTGGCGAGATGGATGAGCCGTGCCGCAATTTGTTTACACGTGCGCGCATCCGCATTCGTGCGGTGAGGCTGGGCCTCGCGTCCATTTCATGCGCGGGAAAGCGCCTGGTACTTATGGGTATAGTCGTCCCGCATGCGCTTGCGTGTGAGCTGAAGCAAGAGCACGCCCTATACTATCCAAAATCGCAAAAAATTTCGTATCCGCTCGCACATGCGCAAGATGCGCTTGCTGCAGCGCTTACGCTGCTTGAACACATAGGTGGTGGCGATGAAGACTAATGAATTAACGCGTGTGCCTGCGTTTGATCGCTTGGTACATTTAGTGTGGCGTTTGAGGCAGGAGGACGGCTGTCCTTGGGACCGTGCGCAGACGCACGAAAGCTTGAGCAAACACATGCTCGAAGAGGCGTATGAGGCGCTTGATGCAATCGAGAAACAATCTGATGCAGATCTTAAAGAAGAGCTCGGTGATGTTCTAGAACAGGTGCTTTTACATGCGCAAATAGCAGCAGATGAAGGTGCATTTACCATCGAAGATGTGTGTGAGAATCTGGCGGAAAAACTTATCCGCAGACATCCGCACATTTTTGGCGACGCCACGCCTGCTCAAACGCCTGATGATGTGATGAAGATTTGGGATCAGGTAAAACAAGAGGAGCGTGCAGCAAAAAACGAGGCGGCGCGGAAGCACAATACTTCTTCGCAGCTCAGCATGTTTGACTCAATTCCAAAGGCGCTGCCTGCGCTTATGCAGCTGCAGAAGATGTATCATCGCATGTGCACACATGCATTTGATGCGTCCTATCTCGACACGCTGGTAGACGAGCTTGATCCTGTAGACGCGTCTGATACGTCAGCTGATAATGAAGCGCGTGTCGATGAAGCGAAGGCACGTGAGCGTACAAAGCTCATGCATACGCTGATTGCGTGTATACGCGCGGCAGAAGACAAGGATATCGATCTAGAAACTGAGCTCTTGCGCTTGTGTCAGTCCGTGCGTACGCGTGCACACTAAAGCATATACAATAGTGATAAGCTGCAAAGGGCTTGGATAGCTCCGGAGAGCCCGGAAGCGTGCATACCGCGCTAGACTATAGAAAGCACGTTTAGAACGCCGAGTAAGGAACAAAGGTTTAGAAAGTACGTTATGATGCATACTCGCAGCCAACATACCAATACTCCTAGAGAACGAGCGAGCGCGCACCCGCGCTCTCGTTCTGCTGTAGAGCATAAGCGCACACGTGCTGTACCTGCGCAAACGCTTGACCGCGTGCCTGCGAATGCACGCGCAGCCGCATCGACAACGGCTGCAGCTCGCGCGTCAGTAGCTCTCCCTCGCAAAAGTGCCCGCTCGCGCAAAAGGAGCAATGCCCCTGCTTCGAAGCACTCGCTTGTGTCTCAGTTTTCCCAGCTTGTGGCTATTATTCTTACCATTTGCTCTAAACGGATATGGGTATTCGTTCTGGTTGTGCTCGCCATTGTGGTAGGTATTGCAGGCCCTGTGCGCGATTATTACGTGGCGAAGCGTACTGGCTCTGTGCTCGAGCAAAAGAAGGCAAGTATCGATGAAAAAAATGCAGAGCTTGAGCACGATCGTGAAAAGCTCATGACCGAGGATGGTATCCAAGAAGAGGCACGCAAGCGCGGATATGTTGAGCCGGGCGAGGTGGGTGTGTCCGTGGAAGGCATTGACAAGAGTCCGCAGGTAGATCCCTCACAAGTATCTACATACCCTGATACGCGAGACGAGCAGACCAAGTTTTTTGATGGCATCTTTGGCTTTGACCCAACGCTCATTTGGAATAAGCGATGAGTAGCGCGCATCCATCTTGCGACTTTGATCTCTATACAG
Organism: uncultured Atopobium sp.; assembly: GCA_947090525.1. Lineage (GTDB taxonomy): Bacteria > Actinomycetota > Coriobacteriia > Coriobacteriales > Atopobiaceae > Fannyhessea. The sequence goes on along the minus strand of CAMUON010000004.1, from coordinate 87,506 downwards.
TAGAGTATGTGTTTGAGCATGTATTTTTTGCATGCAACTGAAGCGCGCTGTGGCGGGAGTACGTGGTTTTTTAGCGCTTCTAGCAGGCAATTCAAGCACGTGTTTTGGAAGCACTTAAGACATGTGAATACAGGCTCTCTGTTCGACAAAGATTATTAACCAAGATTGTTCAAAAAACGTACGCGTAAGGGGTGTGTGACATGAGAAAAATTGCATGTATCGATATCGGAACTGTTACCGCGCGCCTTGGGGTGTTCGATGTGGACCAAAAGCCCGTCAAGCTCCTCAAACGTAACTCTGTGATCTGCGATCTCGGCAAGGGGTTCAACGAAACAGGCAATCTTTCTCAAGACGCGATAGAGCGCGTGTTGTCGTGCATCGATACCTTTATTTCAATTATTAAGCTCATGGAGGTTGAAAGTACCTGCTGCATTCTTACGGCAGCGGCGCGTGAGTCGCACAATGTGAGCCCGCTTCTCGATGGACTTGCGTCGCGCGGCCTGATTGCGCAGGTAATCGGCGGTAAAACCGAAGGAAGCCTCACGTTTTTGGGCATGTGCCAAGATTTTCCAAAAGAGCGCATTCTTGCTGTGGACAACGGCGGCGGTTCGACCGAGCTTACGGTGGGTAGGCTCGCGCATGAAGAGGGCATGTCGTATCGTGCGACGAACGATGCGTCGCCGTCTGAGCAGCTTTTGCCGCTTGTTGAGCGCGTTATGTCGGTAGGGATGGGATGCCGCAGGCTTGCGGATACGTATTTCCCGTATACACATGGGGCGCCCACGGCTGATAGTATTTGCGCGGCGCGTGAATATGCGCACAAAATTTTTGCTGAGCGCCTGGATGATGAGGGTATTTTGATGCTCGAGCCTAAGCGTATGGTTGCATGTGGCGGCACCGTTACTTCGCTTGTGGCGATACTTCATGAGCTTGATCCGTATGACCCCGATTTCGTGCATCTGCAGAAGCTGCGCTTGGAGGACATCGAATATTTGATTGAACGTTTGAGTCCGTTGACACTTGAGGAGCTTACCAAGGTTGTGGGCTTGCAGAAGAAGCGCGCGGATGTGATGCTTGCGGGCGCATTGATTTTGGCTGAGTTGATGAAGTGTACGAATTATTTGGAGCTTGTGGTAAGCGAACACGATCTGCTCTATGGCCTGGGCATTTGTGCTGCAGCGGAGTATCATAGCGAATTTGTGCCGCTGCCGTGGAAGCCAGGTTTGGCACGTTTGTAGGCTTTGACTGCCGAGCAGGTTTGTGCGCGCGAGCGCGGGTTGACGCGCAGCTTACGTGTGGACGTACTTGTGCCCGCGCGTGTTGTTGAAGTATTGGTTAAGGCGAGAAACAGCGCTTTCTTTACGCGCCTTTCCGTGTTACAGTAAACAAAGCCTTTGGCGACGCGTTTGGGGGCGTGGCGGAATTGGCAGACGCAGAGGACTTAAAATCCTCCGGCTCCGGTCATGTGGGTTCGAGTCCCACCGCCCCTACCAGCGTTTTTCTTATTCAACACCCCTTTTTGTCTGCGGAAATATAGAAATATCGAATGTACTTTTAGAGTTGGAACATCTAAGTGTTACAAACCGTTTATCAGGTGTTATCTACGCTGAATAATTATCAGGGGACATAATGGGGACAGAAAAAAGACTTGTACAGTGGGATTTGCTTCGTGCGCTCGCGATGTTTCTGGTGATTGTGAATCACGCGTCGCCGTACCTCGGGATCATGCAAGGTATAGACGCAGGAAAAATTGTGGGTGAGCTGGCACTTATCTGCAATCCCGTGTTCTTTGCACTGTCGGGCTATTTTGCGATTCGAAAACTCACGACATCCTATGCAAGCTATCTGTGGAAAAAGTTCCTGACAGTGTTGCTTCCTCTCATTGTGTATGGCTTTGTCATGTATCTCTATGCGGTGTATCGAGGCGAGATCAGCGTATCTCCCGGCAATGTTATGCGCTATTATCAATATGAACTTTCGGGTAATTGGTGGTTTATACCAGCGCTTATTCCATGCTTGTTGCTGGCTCCTTGGCTGCATATGATGTTTGAAGCGCTTGATATTAATAAAAAGCGCGCGTTGTTCATGTTGGTGAGCGCTGCTATGACCTGGGGGATTATCGTGAGCTGCTTGGCTTGGTGCGCGAAAGTCTTCCAGCTGAGCGGTTTAGAAGCGCTTGCGCGCGCTCTTGCGCTTTTTGTTCCTCCGCGCCTCGTTCCCGGCGAATATTTTGTCTTCTTCTGTCTTGGTTATTTTATACGCCTGTTGCCGCAACTCGTTTCGAGAGTTACTTTGCGTAGGTGTTGTGCGTCCGGACTCGTCCTTTGGGTTGTGGGGGCTGTATTAGTTGCATTTGGCTACGAACGCGCGAACCCCAGCTACCTGTGGTTTTTCACGACGATTGGTATGTTTTGTCTTTTCCAAAAGATCAATGTCACAGCGCCTGCAGTTTGTGCGTGCATAAGTTTTGTAGCACGGCATTCGTACTCTGTTTATCTCTTCAACTATGCGTCACTTTGTGCCGTGCTCGCATGCGCCCAATCGCTTGGTCTTTTCACGTCGGAGCTGTCCCTCGTGCCTCCTCCTTCATTTAGCGCAGGTGCGCCTATGTGGGTGGCTTTTGTGGTTGTAGGTTATGCGGTATCGTTTTTCTTTGCCTGTGTGTGCGATTTAACTATTCTCAAACTTGTGCAAAGGCTTGTGCAAAGGGTTTTGCACATTTGCAGGCCCAAGCTAGCTGCAGATCAAAGCTAGTACCAGCTGCATACGCAGTAAAGGTATACACTTACAAAACCACAATTGTATTCATATAACGCTTTACGCTTAGGAATTGTGCGTCCTGGGGCAAGGAGTGATATTGCCGAGCACAACAGGACAGCATGCCCCTGTCACACGTGGAACATTAGAAGGCATGGCATGTAGTGTTTCGTTACCCATGAGCGCAAACGCGATCGCTTCTTTTGCATCGCTTGAGTAGCCTAGATCGTCCTGTGTGCACACATTAATATCCGGTAGCATCTGCTGTAGCTTGCGCATAAGTGTCTTGTTGTGAGCGCCTCCACCCGATATGATGAGTTCGTTTGTTTGGGTGGCAGCTGCAAAGGAAGGGTTTACAAAATCCATATATGCCTGGGCAATGCAAAACGCTGTATAGTGTGTTAGGGTGGCTATAACATCTGCTGCATATGCCCGCGCACTATCTTTTATCTCGTTATTTGCACTGATAAATCCCATATCTTTCAGTAGGGATTGTGTATACTGTGCACCAAAGACTTCGCGTCCCGTGCTTTTTGGTGGGCACTTCTTCCAAAACGGATGAGCGTACAGCTTTTCATAGAGTGAGGGGATGAGTGTACCTTGTGCTGCGGTGGTGCCTTCATCATCAAATTCAGTACCTAGGAATAGGCGGCATGCTTCGTCGATCATCATGTTTCCCGGTCCACAATCAAATGCAAACACGTCTTCAAGCTTTGCATTTGCAGGTAAAGCAGTGATGTTTGAAATGCCTCCTACATTTACAAGCGCTCTGTTTATGTCTTCTCTTCCGTAGAGTAAGAGCTCTGAATAGGGGACTAGAGGAGCGCCTTGCCCTCCTGCGGCCATATCCATGGAACGAAAATCACTGACTACTGTGGTTTTGCACTCCCATGCAATAATAGCGCTGTTTCCGAGCTGTAAGGTTGAGGGATATTCGGGACTGTGTGTGTCGTCTATACGCGGGGCATGCCATACGGTTTGGCCGTGGCTCGCTACAAATGCAAGATCCTTGTGGCTCATGTGCATAAATTTAAGGGTGCTATTTACGCAGTCTGCAAACAGATAGCCCAGTTCACTATTGAGCGCGCTTAGCTCCGATGTAGTGGCCGTATCAAGACATGCGCGCATAATGCGCTTTTTAGTGTGGGTGGGCATGGGGTAGGTGTGGAATGTAAGTAGCTGACAGCTAGTATTCAAACCACATCCATTGAGATCAACGAGCGCGACATCTACGCCATCGAGACTGGTCCCGCTCATGATACCTGCTGCAATCATGCTATGCCTTTCTTGTTGCTTGTGATGGTGCATAACGGGTAGCTCATACTACTTGTGAGAGCTTATGCGCAGCGGAACTTGAATTTTTGCCAAGGTTTGATAAGGTCGAGCAAAAAGAGTTCGTCCTCTGCAATGTGTCCAATAACGCTACTTTTTCCACTATTCTTCATGGCAGTCTTTGCAATTTGTAACTCGCCTGCATAATGCCCATACAAGCTGCTCTCAAGTACAATATCGCCCGCGTGAATATCTACGGGATGTATAAGCTTGAATTCATGATCTTTGTACTTTACCCTGCTTTGTGTGGAGCGAATGAGGTTCGCAGACACATCGCCTCGATTAAAATGGAGTTCGTCGAGTACTATGCTGCGCTCGAGTGGTGGTAAGTCAGGGATTAATTGTGCAGTAAAACACACCATATTCCTTGGTAAATTCTCTATGTTTGCCCATTCTTTGTCGCTTGGATAGCAGTTTGAAATCATGATGTCATCTATACCTCCTAGTGCAATAATGTGTTCGATCTGCAGGTGGAGGGGAAGATAGCGGTGAGCCTCGAGAGTGGGCAGACCTTGAACCACAGGCCAATTGGCAAAACTATGAGGGGCTTGGCTCGTGATGAAGCAGGCAGTATTGAGCCCATAACGATTAAAGCGCTGGTTACATGCTTGAAAATGCTCAACAGTAAGTCCGGTATAGGCGTGAGGGTAAAAATTGTGGGACCCAACTAGCCGAGTCTTATCAGGCATGTAGTCCATAATAGTATCAAGGTAGTTTACGTTATTGCTCATATTGATTTCGATAAAAAGGCCTTCGGGGTTAAATGTCATAAGCGACTCTTCAAGACCAGAAAAACCCATATCGAGACGAATTCCATCGGCGCCCACCGCTTTGAAAAATGATAGGTCTTTATAAGATGTGCCCAGATCTTTCATTACACGGGGGTTGCAGTCGAGCACTACCTCAAATCCCAGCTCATGCGCTTGCTTGTTCACAGCAGTAAAGTGACGTACAACCTCTTCTCGGGAACTTTGAATAGACAAAAGACAGCTAAATATACGGCTGCAGCCTGAGCGTGCTGCGCGCTCCATATACGTGCGTGTTTCTTCAAACGAGGCTTTTTCTGGATAGATAGAAATTCCTAATCGTTTCATATTATTGTCCTTGTTCTCTCATTTTGTGCAAAGCATATACTTGGCATGCTTTGCTTATTGGGGTGCTTGTGGAAACTGACTTTAAGCGTTTTTATTTTCGCATTCGCGCGCGAGGCACTGTTGGTCCCAGCTTCTCACAAAGGGATAATAAATAAGGCAAGAGAGTATGATGAGTCCGCCGCAAAGAATTACCGCGCGAATATCTCCCCCTGTAGCCAAAAATGCCCCGATGGGGCCGGGAAGAGTCCAAGGAGCACTTATTACCACATGACCCACAAATCCCCATGAGGTGGCATACCATGCGATTGCAGCGCTTACCAGGGGCGTAATAATGAAGGGAATGAATAGAGTTACATTCAGTACAATTGGCGCTCCAAATATGAGCGGTTCGTTGATATTAAAAATGGCCGGTAGAATGCCAATTTTCCCCAGATCACGCGCGTATTGAGATTTGCAACTGCACACTAAGAGAATAGCGAGTCCAATCGTACTACCCGCTCCCCCAATAAAAATAAACCATTGATAAAAGGGCTCTGCACTAATGGCGGGCAAGTTATTTGTAGATATTCCCGCTGCGGCAGCAGATGCATTTGTTTCGAGTAGCATAAGCCACAAAGGACGTGCGAGAGGCCCCACTACCGAAGCTCCATGAATGCCAAAGAACCAAAAGAAACAATACAGAAAGGTGAGCACTAAAACGCCTGGCAGAGTATCTGTTGCCGAAATTAAAGGCCTTACAGCTGTCTCTATAGCGCCGCTCCAATCAAAGCCGGCAAAATAGGTAATAGATCCAAAGAAGAAAACTACCAACAGAGTGGGGGTGAGTGCTTCAAAAGATTGAGCTACAGAAGGAGGGACTGCGTGGGGCATTACGATCTTAAACTTTGAGTTGTTAGTAAGTCTAAAGATGTTGATAGCAATACAGGTCACAATGATGCCTACAAAAAGTCCCGCGCTTCCCAAGGGTTTCATGGGAAGCAGGAAGTTGACAGTATGTGCAGCGTTTGAGGAACTATCCGTGATAGGTTTAATCGTAAGCATGAATGCCATCACAGAAAGGATTGCTCCTGAAAGCCCGTCCAATTTGTAGGATCGAGCGAGACTGTACCCCATACTAAATACTACATAGAGCGCCATGATGAACATGGTCATTCGATAGGGCAAAAGAATCGTCTCTGCGTGTGATTTGAGAAACTGGCACAGCGGCAAAGAGGGGGGAAGCGGAGGGAATGCTGCGATGAGAAAAAATGACCCCACAATTATAAGGGGGAGTGCCGCTACTACTCCATCACGTATAGCAAGTAAATAGCGATTGGATCCAAGAGCGCCCATAAAAGGGGATATGTATTTCTCTACCCATGCTTGGAACTGATTCACAGACTGATCTCCTTACAAACTTTCTGTGTTTCCCTTACAAGTGCACATCCACATCTTTTAGAATATGTTCTATGTTTCCGAATGCATAATCTTGGGGATTTATTGCAACAACAGGAACGCTAACAGTTGAGGCTATCTGCTGTTTTCGATATGAGATCTGAGGTCCTAAAAGCACAATATCATATGCTGAAACCTCTTCAAGATACTGAGTGGTTCCGCAGGCAGCTACCTTTATATCAAGTTCATGCTCCTTGGCATAGTCTTTCATTTTGTTCATAAGGACCGAAGTGGACATACCACCCGAGCACACCAGTAAAACCTTATAGTGCTTCATTGACTCTCCTGTCTTTAAATTATCCTAAATTTTTATGCTATTTATCCTCGTGGGTATTCTGGAGGTGTTCAAGTGCAAACTGCACTACTGCTTCGCCATTCATGGTACCGTAGCTTACCGGAGGAATGACATCTACGCAGGTAGAGTCATTGGCAAGCTGAGAGAAATCCTTGCACATATAGCGCACTTGAGGTCCAAGAAGTACAATATCCCATTCATTCATACAACGTTTAGCCTCAATGACAGGTTTTGCCTCTATGGTTGCTTCAATATTTTTTGATGTTGCATAAGCCCGCATCTTGTTAACCAAAAGGCTGGTAGACATTCCTGCGCTGCAAGCCAATAATATTTTCACCATACTATCCTTCTTTCTTGATGCTCCCTTATACATTAGTATCAAGAGATGCTTACTATTTTCAGCTAAGTTCTTTTATAAGAATCGTGTGATACCCACGAACATAATCTACAAGACGAAGATACCGCGGATCGACAAAGCCAATGACATTGGTGCGCGCCGATCCTGGAAGAGTTTTCTTAACAATGCTCATTTCCCCAGAATAGCGTTTGGCAAGTTCGTTATCTTGCGTAATGCTTCCACGGAGACGCTCCTCTGCAAGTTCTTGAGGAATATCAGGGGTTCGTGGAGTAATAAGCCGCACAAGACTATCCGATACATCTTTCCTGCAGTGCAATGGCTGGTTATACAGTCCTTCATGGCCCGATCTTAGATGTGCGTGTAGAGAGATGGTCTTATTGGTACAATATGCAGCAATTTCCTCAAGGGTTGTGGGAAGTGCCTGACTATCACCTATAAATACATCATCTACAAAGCAATTTTCACAAAGATCAACTGCGGCAACGAGAGGGTTAATATTTCGATGTTGCTCAAGTGTGGGTAGCGCCTCAAAGAGTGGGAAACGCCTTTTGGCATCTCCTGGTACAAAAGCTTGTACGCGGAACCCAAAGGACTTGAGTTCTTTATTTTTGCGCACGAACGCTTCTTTTCCCAAACCCGTATCGCCGTGAGGATAAAAATTATGGAGAAGCGTAATTTTTGTACAATCAAGTCCTTCTCTCTGTGCCTGCGCAACGTATTCATTTGTCACCACGCTTGCATTCAGCACAAGTCTAAAATGATTTTGGAGGGTTTTTAGCTCGTCAAATGCATCAAAGCCGTAGTCGAGTCGTATGCTATCAATACCTAGATGTGTCAAGGAATCAATATTTTGCCTGGTGGTTCCCAAAAGCTCAAGGGTTTGAGGGGAGACATCTGGCACCATCTTGAGTCCAAGCTGATTGCATAGCTTAACCATGTCCATCACACGTGTTTCTACATTGCAGATTCCTTCCTCGGGGATTTGCAGTGAGGTAAACACCATAGAAGCACCGTGCTCTGCAGCTTGTTTGAGGTACTGCTCATTTATATCGCTTAGGTAGGTAGAAATTCCCAGCACTGTAGTAACCTTCCTATGAAATAAGCGTATGTCTCGACAAAACCTGAGACATACGCACTGCGCCGTCTTGCGCTTGATAACTTATTATTTATCTTCCTTTTCTTGATTTTCCAACGCCTTGACAAAAGGCCAGAATATAAGGCCAATTACCACCCACATAACAAGCACAAATACAATCGCCGGTATCGAGCCTGATGTCGCAAAAGCGGTTTTGATGGGCGAGGGCAATATCCATGGTGCGCTCAGTACAGGAATGGGGACAAGTCCCAAGGAAACTGCTATTACAGAGAAGGCAAATACCACAATGTAGGAAAGGACGAAGGGGATCATCATCAGTGGATTGAGCATAATGGGGAGACCGAAGATGAGAGGCTCGCCAATATTGAAGAGCGCAGGAACTAAACCGAGTGCGCCCATAGCCTTGAGCGCCTTTGATTTGGTGAAGAGCATAGTTACTGCAAGAGGAGCCAAACCAAGCCATACATAATTGTCATAGTACACAGTCGTATAGGTGTAGGGGAGTGCTTGACCTGCAGCAAGTGCTGCTTGGTTTTCCGCAGTCATTTGTAGCCATACAGGGTTTGCAACGGAACCTACAACGTTGCTTCCATGGATACCCACGGTCCACAAAAGACGATTGAGGAAGATGGTGATAAATCCAGTAGCAGGTGTATCTGAAGCGCTGATCAAGGGGGCAAAAGCCTTGGTGATAAGTGTGGGAATATCTATTCCAAATACAGGTTTGATAAGCCACCAGAAAATGATCGCAAAGAAGCTGGGGATCAATGCGATAAAAGCATTTGCGACCATGGGAGGCACGCTGTCGGGCAGTTTGATAGTAAGTTTTTTATTGATAAAGAAACGATAGATTTCAATAGTGACAATTCCTAGAATTACTGCAGTAAAAACGCCTTTAGCTCCCAGGAATTCCACAGGTACGCCACTAAATTTCCCAGGCTTATCAGAGTTTTCCACTACGGTGTTAACTACCTTAGCAGGTACAATCAAAAACCAAGATGAGATAGCCAAAATAATAGGCGCTACATAATCAATGTGTTCGTCTTTGTTCTGGTTGTACCACTCAATCGTAGCAAACGCGGAAGCGACTACAGTGAACAAGGCCATATATCCTGTTCCTACACCAGCTGCGGCAATGAACTTCATCTTGAAATCGCCGATGAGCTCTTTGGGAAGGTTCGCGAGCAAAATGAACAGACTTCCGATAATCAAAAGAGCAGTAAAGGCAATGAACGTCCTTTGAATGATCTGTACGTATTTGAGGTTAGAAAATCGTGCGAGAGGAGGCGCAATTTTTTCCTCGATAAAATGTGTAAATGCTTCCATGAGAACCCCTTTCTTGGGAACCTATGTGGGCTTTTATAAGCTATGCGGGCTTAATGCTTACTAGTAGAGATTTGGTTTCTGGATGCGACTTGATCAGCTTTTTTGCCTCTTTCACTGCCTCTTCTTCATTCTGTGCATTGGTCGTGAAAAAAAGAGAGATGCCCTGCTCATGATCAAAACTAAATTGAATCGATCCTTGATACTCTGTCAGCAATCGCTGAATTTTTTCACGCATGAGCGCGCTTTGTACACGAATCATTTTTCTTGTACTCCCTCCCGGTTAGTTTTCGGCATATGAATGTATGGCATGCATATGCTTGTATAATATAGTTCATAATATATGAAAATATAGACGCGTAATTACAATCAGCCTTAGCTCCGAATTACAACAGGACAAATTGGATATAGACACAACATATAGCTATAGTACATAGCAAAAAAGATATATCAATAATTTGTCAATAGCTGGCTCACGCTTGATAGCCCAAAGTTATGCATCTTCTGGTTGTTCATGTTTAGTGATGACTCTCTCTGTTTTTTGAGATGTAATTATTCTCTATTGCGCCAGAGTATGCATCGTAGTGTTTATTGACAAGTGTCGAAAAAATCATGTCGACTACTGCAAGCTGGGTGATACGAGAGGTGCCTGCCGCACTTCGCAACAGAGGCTCCGTTGACGCAACAAAGAGCGCAACGTCGGCATGTTTTGCAAGCTCGGTGGTGTTGACTGAACGCGTTATTGCAATCACGCGTCCTCCTCTTTTGTGTGTGGCTTGTACGCAACGAAGCACTTCAGGAGTTACACCTGAATAGCTAAATGCGATAGCTACATCCTCATTCGTCATGTTATTTGCTGCAATAAGCTGCATGTGCCAATCGGCACTCAGTGTACACGCAATACCTGCACGGAGAAGCTTATACTGTAAATCTTGTGCGCTTAACAGCGAGCTTCCCATCCCAAAGATGGTAATTCTACGTGCACTATGTATGAGCTCTACGCATGCATCTATGGTCTTGGGATTGTTGAGTTTCTCCGTAAGTGTGATTGACTCGATAGTTCTACGCATAATCTTGAACATGATCTGTCTGGTAGAGTCTTTGGGATTGATATCCTCGATAGCGCTTTGGCGTGACGTCTTGAGGGTGGCGAGCTCATAGATGAGATACTGCTGAAATGCCTTATATCCCCCAAGTGATAGTTTGCGCAAAAGCCGAGAAATAGTGGCTGCAGACACAAAAGTTGTGCGTGCAAGCTCATGTATTGTGACGCCTATTACTTTTTCGGGTGTCGCAAGAATATAGTCTATTACCTGCTGTTCGCTTGTACTTACGCGATCTCTATTCTCTTTTAAAAGTACCAAAAGGCTCTTAGGTTCCATATGATCACTCGCGCCTTTCATTTTTAGTTATAACAATGTGCAATTTTTATGTCACTAAATTTTATCTATTGTGAAAAAATATTTCTATTTCTGCTAAGAAAAGCTAAGCGAGCGGTTAGTATTTACGCGCAAGCGGTAAGCCCTTGATGCTATATATTTCATGTATCTGCTACCTTAAAAAATAAAGATTGCAAGGATTGACGCATACTGCTAGGTATAATTTGCCGCTGATTAACCAGGTAAAACCCACTATATATAATTTATTCAGGATGGGGAATGTGCGCAGTATGCAGCGCGAAGAACTCCGTGTCCCTTGGAATTTTTCGCAGCTTATCACGTCCTTGTGTTGGCGCGTTCATTTGAAAAGGAAAAACCTTGTAGGTATTCTCATGGATAAACGCACGCGAAGGATCGTATGTATGAGTTTTATAGTCACGTGTATGCGAGACCAGCTTATGTGCGCACACAAACAGCAATTGAACGGAGTCAGTGAGGGCATTATGGAAGAAAATGAATCAATAAGCTTTGGAATCATAGCATCTTCGGGCACATCAAGATCTCTTGCATTTGAAGCTCTCGAACAGGCAAAACAAGGGAATTTTGAAGCGGCAGATGACCTTCTTACTCAGTCGGAAGAGGCATCGCTCGAGGCGCACAACATCCAAACAAAACTGCTTTGTGAGGCTGCTCAAGGACATCCGTGCAATCTTGATATTCTTTTGGTACACGCCCAAGACCACCTTATGACTTCAATCCTTGCCAAGGAACTCATTGAACAAATGATTGTTCTCTACAAGAATATGGCGCCACAGGAAAAAGATTAGGCCTGTGATTTACCATCTTTTACAGTTTTGCACGCGTAAGCACATGCGTTCGTTCGGTAGCGTTGCTTTTTGCCAACCTGTGTATTTGCAACCTGTCAATATCAAATTCCAACGGGGAACAACATGACTAATATCAAAAATTTAACAACTGAGCAGCAAAATCCTCTTACGATTGACTTGGACACTTTTACTCCTGTGCGCATTGCGCGCGTGATGAACTCCGAGGATAAGCACGCAGTGGAGGCAGTTGAGCAGCAGATACCTCAAATCGCGCAAGCTATCGAATGGGCGGGCCAGGCGCTGCAGGATGGAGGCCGTATCATCTATATAGGCGCAGGTACAAGTGGTCGTTTGGGTGTTCTTGATGCGGTCGAGTGTCCGCCTACGTTTGGAGTGAACGACAATACCGTTCTTGGTCTTATCGCAGGTGGAGAACATGCATTTATTAAAGCAGCAGAGGGCGTTGAGGATGATTGCCAAGCGGGAGCCCGCGATTTGCAAGAGCACAAGCTCACCAAAAAAGACCTGGTGGTTGGCATTGCTGCAAGTGGAAGAACCCCTTATGTCATTGGAGCTTTGCGCTTTGCGAATGAGACGGGATGCAAAACGGTAGCCATTGCATGCAACCGCGCATCAGAAATTGGTTGTTGTGCTGACCTGGCAATTGAACCCCTAACAGGGCCTGAAGTGCTATCGGGTTCGACTAGACTCAAGGCGGGAACGGCACAAAAGCTCATACTCAATATGATTTCAACAGGAGCTATGACCTGCATAGGTAAGGTATACAAAAATCTTATGGTGGATGTGCAACAAACAAATGAAAAGCTCCATAGCCGCGCACAAAATATTGTGCGCGAGGCCTGTAGTTGTAGCTCCGCTGAGGCACAAACTGCACTTGAAGCCGCAGGAGGCCAAGTTAAAACGGCTATAACTATGCTGCTCTTGAACTGCTCAGCAGATAAGGCACTCGATATTCTCTCGGAGTGTAAAGGCCACGTACGCGAAGCGATCTCGAAGAGTATGCAAGCGGATGCATAATTGAGCTTAGCTGTCTGACTTCGCGCGCGAAGGTCTTTCAGCTGAGCGGATAGACGTGCAAACCCAAGCCGTAGGCGGCTTTATACATGTTTTCCTAGTTGTTCTACCGCTTTAAGCGCGATGTCTTTGCGATAAAACATATGCGAAAGCGTGCGCCCGTCAAGATAATCGTACACGCGCGCCCTTGCCTCTCGTATATCGTTTCCTTGTGCAAGCGCCATAAGTATGCGTCCACCTGCAGAAACCAAGCTGTCGTCCGCGTCTTTCAAGCCGCTATCTGCATCCGCGCGCGAAACGCCCGTGCCCGCAGTGCCCGCGCAAGCGCGCGAAACACCCGCATAGACAAGCTCAATAGAAGCCGGCGGATTCTCAAAATCACGAAGCGAGATTCCCTTCACATACGCCTTGGGATAGCCGTCTGCTGCAACCACAACACCCACACACGCACCATGCGCGCGGGCGAAGCGCGTTGTTTCCTTGCCTTTGAGCAGCGCGTCAATCATCACTGCCAGATCTTCGTCCAAAATTGCAGTAACTGCCTGCGTCTCTGGATCGCCAAAGCGCGCGTTGAACTCGATGACTTTTGGCCCCTTATCCGTCAGCATAAGTCCGGTATAGAGCACGCCGTTAAACTGCGCGCCCTCTTGCTCGAGTGCAGATAAGGTGGGTTCGACAATTTCATCGATCGTTTTTGTGAGCAGCTCTTTTGTAACAAAGGGAACTGGCGTATACGCTCCCATGCCGCCTGTGTTGAGTCCGGTGTCGCCGGTGCCTTGGCGTTTGAAGTCCTGGGCACACGGCAGATAGATGCGGGTGCTTCCTTGCACAAGGGTAAAGAACGAAAATTCAGGCCCCTGGAGCAGCTCCTCCAGAACCACTTTTGTTTGGCTTCCAAAATCCTGCGACATAAAAATTTCTTGCAGCGCTTCGGTCGCCTCACTGAGACTGTGCGCAATAATGACGCCTTTACCTGCAGCGGGACCGTCTGCTTTGATGACGATGGGGACAAAGGAAGAAGGAGTCGTGCATCTTGTTTCTATCGCCTGAAGTGCTGACTCAAAGGATGTGTGCACAGAATATGCTGCTGTGGGGATGTGATAGCGCTCCATCAGCTGCTTTGCGAATGCTTTGGAGGATTCTATCTGTGCAGCTTGTTTGCTTGGGCCAAAAATCTTGAGCCCATGTGCTTCGAAATAATCCACGATCCCGGCAAAAAGCGGAAGCTCAGGTCCTACAAAGGTCCAATCGATAGCGTTATCCTCGCAAAAAGCAGCGAGTGTCTCGAACGCATCTTGCGCGATGTCTACGCACTCAATCTTGTCGCTTTCCATGCCAGGGTTTCCCGGAGCACAAAACACGCGCTCAACCTGCGATGATTTGGCGAAGCTGCGCGCAAGGGCGTGTTCGCGTCCGCCTGAACCTACGAGTAATATGTTCATGAGAAATCCTTTCGTATGTTATGGTATAGCCGATATCTGATCGTGTGATCGCGCAGCTTAGGCGCTTGCTGTTTTTTAGGCGCTTGCTGTCGTGTGCGTGCCTGCATGTGTGGATGCACCCTTACCAGCGCATTTACATGCAGGCTGTACTTTTACATGCAAGCTGTACTTTTACATGCAAGCTGTATCAACACAGAAGGGTAGAGAAGATGCTCTGCTTCGTGAATGCGCGCTTCGAAGCTCTCAAGCGTATCATTCTGAAAACGCGGCACTTCTACCTGGTTGATGATGGCGCCCGTGTCGATGCCTTCGTCGATATAGTGCACCGTTACGCCGGAGATTTTGGCGCCCGCATGAAACGCATCTGCAATGGCCGTTGCTCCAGGGAACGCAGGTAACAGCGCCGGATGAATGTTGATGATCTTTTGAGGAAATGCATCTAGCATGGGCTTATGTATGATGCGCATGTACCCTGCAAGTGCCACCAGATCGATTGCGTGCTTTTTGCACATATTTACCAGCGCTTTTTCGTAATCAGCGCGCGTTTCAAAATCCTTCGGCGAAAAGACTTCTATGGGTACGCCAAATCGTTTGGCACGCTCGCACACGCCCGCTCCCGGCTGATCGCAAAAGAGGAGCGCGAGGTCGAGGACGTGGGTTTGGCGGTGGCATATGGTATAAATTGCCTCGAAGTTTGTGCCAGAACCCGATGCAAAAACGGCAAGTCTCATACTAACTCCTTGTGTAGCGATGTATGCATACAGTTGGCGCTATGCGTCAATGCGAATCTGCACATGCTGCTGTATATACCTGCGAGAGGCGCAAGCCGCGCCCGCGCCGGCGTCTTCGCCCGCGCGTTCAACTTCGCCTATAATCCGCACCTTTTCACCTGCAGCTTCCAGTGTTTGTTGAGCGTGTGCAACATCAGCAGGATCTACCGCGATGACAAGACCTATACCCATATTAAAATATTCAAACATGGACGCATACTCAAGCGCACCCTTGTGCTGAAGCATGGAAAAGACGCCCGGCTTTTCCCAGGAGCCGTCATGAATATGTGCAGCTAGATCGCTTGGCAACATACGTGGAATGTTCTCAACAAAACCACCGCCGGTAATATGCGAAATTCCGTGTATGCAATTCTCTCGTATGAGAGGAAGCACGCTTTGTACGTAGATGCGCGTGGGCTCCAAAAGTTCTGGGTGATCATGAAGCTCATCGCCTAAAATTGCACGTACCAGGCTAAATCCATTGGAATGTATGCCAGAAGACGAAAGCCCCAATAAGACATCGCCCTCATGCACGAGGGACGTATGCAAAAGACGCGCGCGCTCGGCAATTCCTACGCAACATCCCGCGAGATCAAATTCCTTTGGTTCGTAGAGCCCAGGCATTTCGGCCATCTCGCCTCCGATAAGGGCCATACCTGCTTGTTTGCAGCCGGTGCATACACCCTTCACAAGCTCTTCCATACGCTCGGGATAATTTTTGCCGACGCTTATGTAATCGAGGAAAAAGAGGGGCTCCGCGCCCTGCGCGAGGACGTCGTTTGCGCACATAGCCACGCAATCAATACCAACGCTATCGAGGACATCGAGCTCTTGTGCCAAAAGAATTTTGGTGCCTACCCCGTCGGTACCCGAAACCAAAACCGGTTCATCAAAGTGGAAGTCCTTCAGAGAAAATAAGCCAGCAAAGCCGCCTAAATCTCCCAAAACTTCTTTTCTATACGTCTCATGAACGTGTTTTTTTATGCGCGCAACCGCTTCGTATCCCGCTTCGACGTCAACGCCTGCTTGGGAATATGCATTGTTGCTCATATCATTCCTTTCCATATGATGAGTGGTGATGGGTTGGTTTCCTTTGTTATCGCGTGCTTGTGCGCGAACACTTACACGCGCTTCCGCACCAGCTACTGGACTCGTGTGGCGATATGCGATGCGTGCTTAAGTGGCGTTTGATTGACCTCAGCAAGCGAAGCTTCGTAATCTTTTGCATAATCAAATAAACGTGTTGGATAATCTCCATTGAAATATGCCATACAAAGACCCCCATAGGGTGCATCCACCTGAAGGCCCACTGACTTGATGAGCCCTTCTTCACTCAGATACGCTAAAGAGGTGGCTCCGATAAAGTTCCTGATGTATTCAAGGTCGTGACCTGCGGCAATAAGCTCGCGCGTGTCGGAAATATTGATCCCATAAAAACACGGATACTTCAGCGCGGGACTTGCGATGCGCACGTGCACCTCGCGCGCTCCCGCTTCAAACAGAAGCGCGACGATCAAGCGCGATGTGGTTCCTCTCACGATTGAATCGTCGACCATCACAATACGTTTACCTTCGACAATTTTGCGCACGGCGGAAAGCTTCATCCGCACACCTTGTCTACGCTCGGCTTGGGTGGGCTGAATAAACGTTCTTCCAATATACTGATTTTTGACAAGTCCCATTTCGTTGGGAAGGCCCGAGGCTTCGGCATAGCCCATGCTTGCCGAAAGGGAAGAATTGGGCACACCGATGACCAAATCTGCCTCGGGACACGGTGCTTCACGTGCCAAGAGTTCGCCCGCGCGCTTGCGTGCCGTGTGCACGCACACATCGTGAATAACTGAATCAGGTCGCGCAAAATAAATATATTCCATGGCACAAATGGCCTGCTGGCGATGCTCGGTATAGTATTCGCGGCAGATTTCACCGTTCTGTATAAAAACAATTTCACCCGGCTCAACATCGAACAAAAAGCGCGCGCCGATTTGCGTAAGTGCACACGATTCGCTCGCCATGCAATACGCTCCGTTTTCCAGCTCGCCTACGACAAGTGGGCGAAAGCCACAAGGATCACAGGCGCCAATAAGCTCTTCAGGCGTTGCCAAAATATAGGTAAAACCGCCTTTTACCTGCAGAAGCGCATCCTTGATTTGCTCGTGGAATGAGGCTTTTGGGCTTCTGCGTATGAGGTGCATCAAAATTTCAGAATCGCTCGTGGAATTAAAAATAGCGCCCTGATCTTCAAGCTGTTTTCGCAGGCTCATGCCATTTACTAAATTGCCGTTGTGCGCAAGCGCAACATTTGTATCCGAAAATCTGAATACAAATGGTTGAATGTTATCGAGCGAGCTATCTCCGCAGGTAGAATAGCGCACATGTCCGAGAGCAACAGAGCCGGGGAGCTGAGAGAGGTCTTCTGCTTTTGAAAACACCTCGCTTACGAGTCCGAGTCCTCGCTTTTGATGTATAGGAGCACTTGATTCGCCGTTTTCATCATCTGCAGAAAAGCTTACGATACCTGCGCCTTCTTGTCCGCGGTGCTGCAGTGCTATGAGTCCAAAGAAACTCAAAAGGCTCGCATCGGGATGTTGGTATATGCCGATGAGTCCACACTCTTCGTGAGGTTCATCGGCTTGGATGTATTGATAATCACAGCTGACGACCTCGCCCAGGCGCGTGTCGCGTGTGTGGGTAAACACTGCTTTTGCCATCGATTCTCCTACATGTGGCGCGAAATGGTCTGTTCCCAGCCCTGTTTAAGCTCGGAAATCATCGCGTGGATGTCTTCATCCTGCGTGCGCAGGTGAAGGCTTGCTTCTTCAGTTACGCGGCCAATGCATGTGACATGAGGCCTGTATTTCTCCTCGAAGGAAGCCTTGAGAGCACTCGGTACACTGAATACAAAACGTGCCTGCGTTTCTGCAAAGACAAGGGGAGTCGGCATATCAACGCTGACATCAAAGCCAAGCTCATGCGCAAACGCGCATTCGCAAAGCGCTACCGCAAGGCCGCCTTCGCTTACATCGGTGCATGCCGATATAAAGCCCGCGCGGATTGCTTCGAGCATGATTTTTTGATTGCGGACTTCGGTCTGTAAGTCAAAGTCGAACAGTTTGCCACGTACCTCTCCGCATTCAAGTTGCTGCAGCTCAGACCCATTAAAATCTGCGTGAGTATCGCCCAGCACATAGATATAATCGCCCGCCTGAGAAAACGCTGCGCGCGTGATGTGGTCTATATCTTCAACCAAACCCACCATGCCGATCATAGGGGTGGGCATGATTGCTTTGCCATTGGTTTCGTTGTTGAGCGACACATTACCCGAAACAACAGGCGTTTTGAGGGCTTCGCACGCGCTTGAGATGCCGCGCGCACTTTCCTTGATTTCGTAAAAAATCTCTGGATCCTTTGGATTACCAAAGTTCAGGCAGTCGGTGATGGCAAGAGGAAGGGCACCCGACGCTACCACATTGCGCGCCGCTTCGCATACTGCAATCTGACCGCCTACGAAGGGATCGAGATAAATGTAGCGTGCGTTGCAATCGGTTGTGGCAGCGAGCGCGCGTCTTGTGCCGCGGACGCGTATAACCGCAGCTGAGGAGCCTGGACCGACAACGGTAGAGGTGCGCACCATCGTGTCGTAGGTCTCATAGACGCTTCGCTTGGATGCGATAGTTGGGGTGGCCAAGAGCATCTTGAGCGTCTCCAGGCCGGGCCGTTTGCGCGGCTCGTATTGTGCAGGCTCTGCGTTTTTGATACGCGTAGGCTCACGCGATTCGTTTTCGTATACGGGTGCATCTTCACTTAATGCATCAACCGGAACATCAGCTACAAGCTTTCCTTTGTGATAGAGCTTGTACTGGTGTCCTTCACATACTTCACCAATTTTTACGGCGTCCAAGCTGTATTTTTCACAAATTTGGATAATTTTGTCCTCGTGGCCTTTTTTCACGCAGAGAAGCATACGCTCCTGCGATTCTGAAAGCATCATTTCGTAAGGCGTCATATGAGCCTCTCGTTGTGGAACCAAATCGAGATTGAGCTCCATGCCCATATGCGCTTTGGACGCCATCTCCGAACTCGAAGAAACGAGGCCTGCAGCGCCCATGTCTTGGATGCCAACGAGTTCTTCAGGACATGTTTTGATGATATCAAGACAGGCTTCGAGGAGGAGCTTCTCCATAAATGGGTCGCCTACCTGCACGGCAGAGCGCTTGGATTGCTTGG
The DNA here is from genome assembly GCA_947090525.1 of uncultured Atopobium sp. GTDB lineage: Bacteria > Actinomycetota > Coriobacteriia > Coriobacteriales > Atopobiaceae > Fannyhessea. Next base: position 68,137 of record CAMUON010000004.1, on the reverse strand, counting down.
TGGTATCAAATTCCTCGCTTGCGAAAGTGGCACCGTGAATACCGTCGCGCCCCGTCTTTGCACCCACATAGATGATCGAGTTACCGGCTCCCGCAGCACGTCCAAGCTTGAGGTCGCGCGTCTCCATAAGGCCCACGCACATGACGTTTACCAGCGGATTTCCCTGGTAAGACTCATCGAATGCGATCTCGCCGCCTACTGTTGGAATCCCGATGCAATTGCCGTACCCAGAAATCCCGTGGATGATTTCTTTGAACAAATACTCCGTACGCGGATGATCAAGCGCAGAAAAACGTAAGGAATCCAGCACCGCGATGGGGCGCGCGCCCATGCTAAAGATGTCGCGCAAAATGCCACCAACGCCTGTAGCTGCGCCTTCGTAGGGCTCTACCGCGGATGGATGATTGTGACTTTCCGCCTTAAAGACGACAGCGAGCCCGTCTCCGATATCTACTACACCTGCTCCCTCGCCAGGGCCTTGAATCACACGAGGCCCTTTCGTGGGGAAGCTGCGCAGCACAGGCTTCGTATTTTTGTAGGAACAATGTTCGCTCCACATCACGGCAAAGAGACCGCATTCGGTGTAATTGGGCAGTCTATGCAAAATTTTGCAAGCATGCTCGTATTCCTCTTCGGACATAGCCCAATCTTTGTATACCTTGGTTTGACGGATTTCTTCGCATGTGGGCTCGCTTTGCTGTGAACTCATGCACCTACCTCGTCTTTCTTAAAAGCAGCTACCATTGATTTAAATATGTATAAGCCATCTGTACCGCCTATAAGCTCTTCAACAGCACGTTCAGGATGGGGCATCATGCCGATCACGTTGCCGCGCTCATTGGTGATGCCGGCAATATTGGCAACCGAACCATTGGGATTTTCGCCTTCGTAGGTGAAAATAATTTGATTGTGCGCGCGAAGCTGCGCAAGCGTTGCTTCGTCGCAGTAATAATTCCCCTCGCCGTGTGCGATGGAAAGCGTTATGATCTGTTGATCTGCGCAGGCGCTCGAAAACGCGCTTTGGTTGGTAACTACGCGCAGCTTTTGCCATTTGCACACAAAGTGCAGGTCGCGATTACGCAAAAAAGCGCCAGGTAAAAAGCCCGCTTCTACAAGAATCTGAAAACCATTGCAGGTGCCTAAGACAAGCTTGCCTTCATCGACAAAGCGTTTGACCTCGGACATGATGGGTGCAAAACGAGCGATCGCACCGCTTCTCAAGTAGTCACCATACGAGAAACCACCTGGAAGCATGACCGCGTCAAAGCCCGCAAGCGACGTATCTGAGGCAGAAACGTATTCAGCCTCTTCGCCGAGTGCGTCTCGAAGGGCCATAAGCATGTCCATGTCGCAATTGGAGCCTAAAAATTGAATGACAGCAAATTTCATATGAGCTCCTAGAGTTGAAGCGAGCTGGGAGCGCTTGCATCTTGGGACTTGGTGTCTGCAACGAGCTTACGTGCGCCCGTTTGGGGATCAACGTGCCAAATTGTGTAGACAAATTGCTCGGTATTGATATTGGCGAGCAGTTTATCGGCCACTTCTTGTACCACTTGTTCAGGGCTTGGCTCCGAATCCTCAAGCGTCATTTCAAAGTATTTACCTTGGCGTGCGCTGGCGATCGAGCTGTAATTCATCTGATGAACGGCGTTTTTGATCGCCTGACCTTGCGGATCCAAAATCGATTCTTTGTAGCTTACATAAATTTCTGCCTGGTACATGACAAAACCTATCTCTTCGCTTTGCACTTACGCTAAAACCGCGCTCAAACGGTCATAAACTGCCTGGTAGTAGGGGATCATATCCTCGTCGGAATTTCTGAAAATGTCCTTATCAAAGCTTTCGTGCGTATCGCTATCCCAAAGACGCGCGTTGTCGGGCGAAAATTCGTCGCCCAAAATCACCTCGCCCGCTTGATTGGTGCCAAATTCGAGCTTAAAGTCCACCAGTATAAGTCCTGCACGCTTAAACAAGGCGGAGAGGAGCTCATTTACTTGAAGGGTTTGGCGCTTGATTTCTTTGAGCTGCTCGGGCGTTGCAAGGTGCATGAATAAGAGGTTGTCGTCGGTAAGCAAGGGGTCGTGAAGCTCATCTGATTTATAGTAAAACTCCACCATGCCGCCTTCAAAATGAGTGCCGCGCTCAATCCCCAAACGCCTTACGATGCTTCCGCAAGCGATATTTCTCAAGACGACTTCGAGTTCAAACATATCGAGCTTTTCAACAACTTCTTCGGTATCAGAAACAATTTCTTTAAGGTGGGTGTGCACGCCGCACGATTCAAGATAGCCAAAAATGAGCCGCGTAATCTTTTGGTTGAGTATGCCCTTGCCTTTGATCTGCTCTTTTTTGGCGCCGTCGCCTGCCGTCGCCTGATCCTTATACACCATCCACAGAAGGGAAGGGTCGTCGGTTGCGTACATGTCCTTTGCTTTTCCTACGTACAAGAGTTTGCCTTGGTGCATCTTGAATCCTTTCTCGCGTGTAAGCGTGTGCTATGAGGTTGTGCAAATCGTGCAAATCGTGCAGGTAGTACAGGTCGTGCTGATGGTACAGGTCGTGCAAATCGTGCAGGTGGTACGCATCGTGGCGCGCACAACGCTCGTGATGTGCTTGCTAAACGTTGTCTTTCGTCCAAATGCCAGAATGTTCAAATGCCTGCAGGGTCTTAGTTGTGTCATCGCAAAGTGCCGTGACGTGGCCCATCTTGCGCGCATAACGTGCTTCTCCCTTGCCGTAGAGGTGATAATGCCAGGAGGGGTGCGCGCGCATGCCTGCAAGGCAGGCGTCTACGTGCTGTCCTAGAACGTTTAGCATCACCGCAGGTGAGAGAAGGCGAGGTTGAGGAAGAGGCAGGCCGCAGATAGCACGTATGTGGCAATCAAACTGCGAAAAATCGCAGGCTTCGATCGTGTAATGACCCGAATTATGCGGCCGGGGCGCGAGCTCATTGATCATAATGGAGCCATCTTTCAACACAAACATTTCAACGCCCAAATCTCCTATCAGCTGCGCTGCATCCGCAATTTTTAGGGCCTCTACCAGTGCTTTTTCACGGACGCTAGAAGGAACGCGCGCCGGCACCACAGACGCGTGCAAAATATTGTGCTTATGAATATTTTCAGAGGGCTCAAAGACAATCCTCTTGCCAAGCGCGTCGCCGCATACCATGACCGAGATCTCGAGGCTAAAATCAATCCACGCCTCAAGTAGACATACCTGCTGATTAATGAGGTCAAGTGCCTGAGGGATATCGTCACGTGAGCGAATGACGACCTGTCCTTTGCCGTCGTAGCCAAAGCGAGACGTTTTGAGAACGCACGGCATGCCCAAGCGCTCAAGCCCTTCATCGAGCTCGCTTGCATTGGAGATGCGCGCATGCGGGGCGACGCGCGTACCCGCTTCTAACAAAAATCGCCTCTCATCGAGGCGGTCTTGGCTTGCGCGCAAAAGTGCTGTTCCCTGAGGCAAATAGAGCTTGCCTTCGGCTTGCAGGGTGTCGAGCACCTGTGTGTCGACGTTTTCAAATTCATAGGTGATAACGTCTGCTGCCTCTGCAAAACGGCGTAAGGCGTCTATGTCGTCATAGTCATTCTGAAAATGAAAATCGCTCACTTGAGCTGCAGAACAATTGGCTCCTGGATCCAAAATGCCTACGCGGTATCCCATTTCCTTGGCCGACTGGGCAAGCATCTGCCCTAATTGGCCGCCTCCTATGATGCCTATCGTCTGACCTGGGAGGATCTGTTGTATGGAAGCCGTATTGTGTCTGCTAGATGCGGTGTTATCGCTGGACATGTTACTGCTGCTAGATGCGTTACTCAAGATGCTCACTCATCTCCCGCGCAGATAAATTAAGCTTGCACCTATAGGTAGCAAGCTTCTCTGCAAGTGTATGATCAGTAATAGAAAGAATTTGTGCTGCAAGAAGTGCTGCATTCTTGGCTCCCGCAGCACCAATTGCAACGGTCGCAACCGGAATTCCTGCCGGCATCTGCACAATCGAGAGCAAAGAATCCATGCCGTGAAGCGCGTGCGTTTGAATGGGAACGCCAATCGTAGGCAGCGTTGTTTGCGCGGCAATCATACCGGGCAAGTGAGCACTTCCGCCTGCACCTGCGATAATCACGCGAATGCCTGCATCTCGAGCGCTCGCAGCAAAATCGTGCATTTCGCATGGCATGCGATGCGCGGAAATGACTTGTTTGGAATAGGGGATATGAAAATCTTCGAGAATTTGGCAGCTCTGCTTCATGGTTTCCCAATCAGATATGCTACCCATAACTACTGCGACCTGGGGCGCTATTGCGCCTGCGGTGGTCGCCGTCTGAGCTGTGTGGACCGTGTCTGTTGACGAGTCGCCACAATCTGACATATAGAACTCCCTTCGAACAAAAAATTGAAATATGTATCCAAGGTACAGCTCTCATAAACATGGCGTGTGAATATGCGATCGAGCTTTGCACAGCTCGTGCGCAGTCGTCTGCGCGTCATGCTTTGTAATGTCTTACAATCACAATATAGCGGGTTTTTGTTGCGTCTCTATTACGCAGAACCACAGTTAATACGCCTGTTACCATAACAAGAAATCTACACATATATTGAGGGTGTATTCATCTTTGGCGAAATATTTTGGGCATGTGTAACGTGAAGTGAAGTATCGCGCTCGCGCACACAAAAGAGCAGAAGATCGGGAAATTTTGATATAAAAAAACGTGCCTACGCACGAAAAAATGGTACCCCCAACGAGAATCGAACTCGTATTTCCGCCTTGAAAGGGCGGTGTCCTAACCGTTAGACGATGGGGACTCAAACGCTGAATTAGTATATCAAAGCTTTTTGGAATTTGCTAGCCTGGTCCTGAGAAAATTTATAGTATATGCACAAGTACGCCCGCGCCCGCCCACTTCCCGCTCACCCTCATCTAGCTACCATACGTCTATAAAATATGTTACCGTGGGCTTATTTGTTATACCCTAAGAACAAGTTCCCATCGAGCGGATATGCGTTTGCAGAAATTGTTCTGTGCGTCCGCTCGCGAAACCTAGTGATGTGAAATTATGCCCAACACCCGCGCGCACACCCGTGCGCAGCTCAAAGACCCTATTTTGGCAGTATCTCAAGCGTCAGCGCCAAAAACGCAGGCAAAGGCCTCATCTCAGCTAAGGCCTACGACTCATGACGCCATTAAGGATGCAATCCTTCGCGCTACCTCTCAGTCTCAAACGCATCCGCTTGAGGTTGGCGCTTCACGTGCGTACAAGCCGCTTCACGCAAAACTTGCCGATCTCATGCGCGAGCGCATTTATAATTCTACCTGGCGCCGCGGCCACAAAATACCTTCTGAGCACGATCTTATGGAGCTCTTTCAGGTGAGTAGAGGCACGGTTCGGCACGCCATTCATGCGCTCATACAAGAGGATTTACTTGTTTCGTTTCACGGGAAGGGAACCTTTGTTGCAGAAAACGGCTTAAGCCATCCTGCGGGGAGTCGTCCACTTTCCTTTGCGGAATCCCTCAAAAAGCAGGGGAAGGTTTTTTCTACGCGCGTGATTAATCAGGAACTTTTGCCTGCTCCGAGTTTTGTCTCTGAGGTATTACACGTGCCCCTACGTGCGCAAATGCTATTCCTGCGCCGCACACGCTTAATCGATCACAAGCCCATACTTTGTCACGATGCGTGGCTCAATTCCGCGCTCTTTCCGAATTTGGTGACTGCAGAATATACGCACGATTCGGCTTTTAACATCGTGGAACGCGTGACCAAGCGTGCAATCATTCGCACCAATATGCGCTATAGTTCGCGTTTGTGTGGAAGCGAGCACGCGCGCTTTCTTGAAATTGACGCTGCAGCGCCTGTGTTGCTTTTGGAGCAGACAATTTATTTGGAAGGGGATATCCCTATTGAGCAAAGTTTGACCTGGTTGCCACCAGGACAATCGATTGTAAGTGAGGCGTATCAGATCTAGCGCGCTCCTTACCAGCTCTTATATATGCTGTACAGCGTGGGTTTTTATGCTGCGGTAACTTTGTTCGTGGTTGGACTACGCGCGCATGACTACATGCTCGCTAGGAAATCTTAGTCGATACGATAGAGCTCCATGTCGTTTTCCTTAAGAACAAGGGTATAACCTGGGGTTTCGGGCGTGATGCGCGCAATCCCACAGAAAAGTTCCGGCGTATATTTCGCAAGCAGGCTTGCATCTTCGTTTCGTTCATTTCCGAGTTTTATCACCCATCGAGCGCCCGTCGCATCCATTTTGTGGCGGATGCTTTCATCGACAAATCGTTTATCAGCTTCGATGCGAATGCGCAGTGCATCACCGTGTTCAAATTCCTCCAGATTGTAGCAATAGCGCCACCAGGTGTGTAGGCGATAAAAGCCATAGCCCAAAACACTCCCATCGAAGGGGTCATTGAGGACGACGTCATCGCCTACAATCGTTTTCGCTTCTTGCATAAACGCTTCTTTTTTTGTATCAACAAAGCGGGGGTCATGATAGCCGGCATATATAACCTTGATATGGTTGAGCAGGCCATTTGTCCCGAGTGCGCGCAGGGGATCTTTTGCTATAGATGAGATATCGGGAAACGGTATGGTAGTCATCGCAATCACAAAAAGAGCTGCAAACACAGCATGTGCTACATACGATGTGGCTAGCTTTGACGAGGAAGCGCCCGCGTGCTCACACCCTTTTTTATGGTCGTGCGCATAAAGGAGCTGCATCCAATAATATTCAAGTTTTTCAAAGACTGCAGCCATACCACACGCTATGAGCGGCAGCGCGCACACGGCTGCAAGTGCTGCAATGCGATAGGGATCGGTATACCAAAATCCCGAAAGAATCCCTTTGAGCGCAAGGTCGCTCGAAATGGTAAGTACGCACATAAACGAGAACAATCCAAGCGCTACCAGCAAAAAGCGCCCGCGTCGTTCTATGCATGAAACGACCGCTCCTATGCATAACAACAGCGTTAAGACAGGTTGCGGCACGACAAACCAATTGCCGATGACCGTACTTCCCACAAATTCAAAGAACAAGAGCTGAATGAGGGAATTTTGAATACTGCTGTACGATTTCCACCAAAAATGCAAGCTGCCAGGCCCCATGATCAGCACATAGTACAAAAACACCCACGCACTAAGTACACATGCAAGAAACAGAAGAGCGAGGAGAATCGAAGGCAGCACATGTTCTCCAATATGGATGCGCACGCGGGTGTGAATGATGCGCGCGATACACCAGGGCGTGAGCATAACGATCGATGCAAAGAGTGTCGTTGTGTGAAGCTCAACAAGTGCAATTCCGCCGATGAGGAATAGCAAAAAGAGACTCAGACGCTTTTTTGCGCGCATGCGGCTTCGTACCAATTCCATAAAAATCCAGAATATAGAGGGCATCAGACAGGTCGCACTGACAAAGGGAAAAAGCGGCCCGTAGACGAGAAGCGCCCAGGGAAAAATGCAGCAAACGCCCGAAAGTAGCGACCCACAAAACAGCACGTGTTCTAGCTGTTGTGGCGTAGGTTGAGCGTGTTCTTTCGTATCCGCGCGCCCATCGTGCGATATCGCACTTTGCGCTCCAAACACTTGTGCGATAAACGACATCAACGATAGGGGAAAGACGAGCCCCACAAAAAGGGCGTTAAGCGCATTGGCACATATCGTAGCTGGTACGCTCGTGATTTCCATGATAAATGCCAAGAGCATGTTCCATCCTGCAGGATAAAACGTCGTTGTAAAGGTGGATGGATTATACGTTTGTTCGCTTGCTGCATAAAATGAGGGGTGCAGGCTTGTGAACTGGTGATTTTGTAGCATCGTCTGCGCATAATTGAGGTGACTTACCACATCCCACCCCTGCGCCATGCAATCGGGTGTTTGCAGCGCACAAAGGAAAAACACGCAGCTTGTAAGTGCGCCCACACCAAGGTATAAAAACAGAATGTGTGAAGCTATATGCGGCCGTGTAGAAAAGATGCTCGATTGTGTTGCAGACTCTGTGGTGTTTGTATCCTTGATTTTGTGCGCGTGATACTCAGGCGCCTGCGCATCCTTTTGCCTTTTTAAACGGCAGGATATAAGCCATATAGCTGCAGATATACAGAGGATCGAGCTGACCAATACAAGCGCCGATGTGTGAAATCTCAAGAGTGCGAGGAGTTCTGCGCACAAAAAATACGTTCCCAGACTCACAAGAGCTGCTGTAGCAAGTGCCCAGGCTTTGTCTGCATGCAAAGCTTTGAGTATGAAAAATCCTGGAAGAAAGACAATAATGATACCAACTACCAGGGCATATAAAAAACTAAGCCACATACAATGCTCCTAGACCATGCTTTGTGCTGATGCTCGCGCGTGTTCCCGTGCCCATGCCTGCGCTTGCGTCCGCGCTCGCGCCCATGCACCCACGCTTCAGCCTCTCGCGCCACACACGTGTGCCCCCGACTTTGCTTCTAGATAGTTCCCGCTTTAAGATCGTGAGCTTGGCATATAACGTCTATCATCTCACAAAAGCCATCGCTTGCAGGTTTGTGCGAGACAAATGCGCGGGAGTTGTGGGCAAGTGCCTGTGTGCATGCGGGGTCTTTTGCCCCGTTTGCCATCAAAACAAAGGTCGCGCCCGTATCGATCATGCTGCAATCTGCAGGTGAATCGCCGCAACACAGTACTTCTTCGGGGGCGAGATCCATACATTCCATAAATTTTTTCGCTGCAAAACCCTTGTTAAGCCCGCGCGGACAGATGTGGTAGCTGTGTATGGGGACAGCAAGTGCACCTGTGTGCGCATCCGCGTGCGCTGCAACGTCTAGGGTTGTAGGTCCACTTATTCTATTGACAGCGCCGTTGTCCACGAAATCGAGGGCAAGGGAAGTGCGATCAAGCATCGCTTGCGCTTCGTCCATAGGAATAGTTCCTCTAAATGCTACCGTGACCTCGCGATATTGATATCCAATGCCGTTATCATTGTAGAGCTCGAGTGCTCCTTGCCAGCGCGTAAGCATATCATCGACAACGCCTGTTTGGCAGATCAGCTCGCGCGGAGTGAGACTCTTCGTGGCATCGAAGGCCATATCGGCGCATTCATATTGCCAGGTCGCGCTGCTTCCTTCGTGCGTACAAATAATGCCGCCCATCTCTCCAATCCAGGATTTCAGGCGCAGCATACGCACGTCTTCGCGTATCATCGCGCGATTGCGGCCCGTGCAGGGCACGATGCTAATGCCGTGCTGCTCTGCTCGGATCAGGGCGTCGATGAGCGCATGTGAAAGCGTTCCATCTGCAGCGCATAAACATGATCCGTGCGAGATCATGGTGTTATCGGTATCGGATATGATGCATCGGATGCGCGAAAGCTGCTCAATCACATTTGTGGCATGGCATCCATTGAGAAGCGCTTCGGGCCGATAGAACTCGCGTAGTGTATCTGTCATGGCTTTCCTTTTGAGCTGTGTGCAGAGCTTTTATGTGTGCGGCTTCCTCACGTGTGTTTTTCACGTGCGAAGCAATCGCGCACGCTGGCTTAATGCATGGGTTCTGTGTCGCTTGCTTTGGACGCTTTGTTTACTTCGTGCGCTGTGAGCGCTGTGTGCGCTTTGTTTTCCTTAAGCGCTTGAAGCGCCTGTTCAAAATAGACGCGATCGGGTTCAACAGGGACATAACGTGTGCCTTCGTGCTGAGAAAGCTCATCGCCCTTGCCCAGCATGCATACAAGCGCACCTTGAGGATACTTACATGCCTCTTCGACTGCGCGCGCAATGGCTCGGTCGCGTTTGGGCTCGATGAGGGCCGCCGCTCCTTCTGGGGTATTCTTTTTGAGCTCTTCGCAGATCGCTTCTGCCGACTCAAGCCCTGGATCTTCTTCGGTAAAAATCATGAGATCCACCCAGCGCGCAGCTTCTTCTGGAAGCTCGTGTCTGCGCTCAAATGCCTTGCCTCCAGGCGCTCCAAACACGGCAATAAAGGCTTTATCAGGGAATTCTTCGCGCATAGCGGTGAAGAAACTTTCATAAGAAAGCTTGTTGTGTGCGTAGTCAACGATACCTTGCACGCGCGTCTGGTCTGTGTGAATAAATTCCATACGCCCAGGCACCGAGACCGAGCTCAATCCTTGCGCGATTTCGTCTTCGCTGGCTCCGCAGGCGCGCGCGAGCGCGATGGCACAAAGCGCATTACTCGCATTAAACGAGCCATGCATGGAGAGATGCATACGCGTTTTGAGCGGAACGGCCTCAAAATCGATCCCGTTTTCGCCCTCGCTGACGTGGCGCAAACAGTAGCGGCACGCTCGCGCTGAAGCCGCACTATCTTGCTGCTTACACTGGTCGTGCTGGTCGCTGCCGTATATGGTGAGGTCCTGGCAGCAAGAAGCAGCTGCAAGGATGCGCTCGAAGTGGTCGCTTTCGCGATTTATGACCGCGTGAGTAGCATGCGAAAAAATTTTGAGCTTGCTTTGGAAATAGTCTTCAAAATTAGGGTGTTCAACAGGGGAGATATGATCTGGAGAAATATTCAGAAATGCAGCATAGTCAAGCTTGACCCCGTCGACGCGGTGATGCTTGAGCGCCTGGCTCGAAATTTCCATAACAAAGTGCGTAATACCTGCGTCTTTTGCCTGCGCGAGGTGTCGCCAAAAATCAGGCGCTTCGGGCGTGGTATTGGTGCTTTCTTCTTCCTCCGCGCCATCATAGGTGACAATGGAGCCCATGATCGCGATAGGGGATGTGCCCGCGCGAGAGGTGATATTGTGCGCGCGTGCATGGACGTCGAGTATGCGTTTGAGCATGTAGGTAGTTGTAGATTTACCTTTGGTGCCGGTAATGCCTATGGTGGTAAAACTCAGATCGGGGCGTCCCCAGGCAAGGGGGGCGGCGAGCGCCATCGCAAGACGAATATCGCTCACAATGATGGCAGGTACATCCTTCGCTACGTCGCGCAAACTTGCGCTCATCTCTTCGGAGCAGATGTAGCAGATGGCTCCGCGCGCGCAGGCATCGAGCAGATACTGCGTCTTAAACGCGCGTCCCTTGCAGACAAAAATATGGTGCTTTTGTGAGTAGATGGAATTGGAATCGAGGCCCGTGATGGGTGTTGTGCAGTCAAGCGCTTGCGTGCTTTGGGTGCCTGTAGAAAGCGCAGCTTGCGCGCACGTATGCGCAGCTTGATGGCCTGTTTGTGGATCTGTGGGCACGGCCACAGCTGCATCTGCGGGCGCATGGCTACAGTTTGTAGCTGCATGGTCGCACGCAATGTGAAAAAGCTCAATAATGAGTGCATGAGCTTGTAATGTTTGAATGATGTCGCAGAGTGTTGTTTTCATGGCTATAAAGTATACGCTTGTTCATCTTGGCTTTCATTTTGAGATTCTCGCTACGAAAAAATTTCATGTTGTGGTAGAATTCTTTCGGGCGATTGGCGCAGTGGCTAGCGCAGGTGCTTTACACGCACAAGGTCGGGGGTTCAAATCCCTCATCGCCCACCATGTTTGCTCCTGTGGGAGCTTTTTTTATCCCTTTTTGTTTGCATGTGGGCCCGCACGCTGCGTAGCGTATGCAGGCAATTTTCCCGCGAGTATCTGCGAAACATACTCGTGTGCGCGCATCATGGAAAAAATCAGTACAAGCTGTGTATAAGCTATATTTTGCTCCTCATCTGCACAGGAATCATCAATAATAGAGCATGTACACATTCAAAGCGCAGGTTTGTGCATGATAGCGCGTCATAATGGGCGTCATAGCGCACGACATGACGCACGCCATACAGCCGACGTCAGTCTGATACAAAGCAGATCGCAAAGCATGATGCAGGTAGCGCTATGTGTGTACATGGCATCCTAGAACGGAAGGAAGCATGCGCATGGAAGGGATAGCTCACTTTGACCCCCAAACGACCATCGTCGTTGCGACGGGCAATGCCCACAAAGTTACAGAAATCGAAGAAATTCTTGCACAAGTCCTTCCGCGTTTCTCCTTTGTTGCACTAGGTCAGCTTGGGAACTTTGACGATCCCGAAGAGGTTGGCTCTAGTTTTTACGAAAATGCGCTGATCAAGGCGCGTTTTGCACTGGCGAAAACAGCATGCATCTATGCGCTTGCAGATGATTCGGGATTGTGCGTTGATGCGCTGGATGGCAAGCCGGGCATTTATTCGGCGCGTTTTGCGGGCGTGCATGGAGATGACGCATGCAACAACGAAAAACTTTTGCGGGAGCTGGAACAGGTCTCGCCCGAAAATCGCCGGGCCCATTTTCACTGCTCGCTTGCGTTGATCAAAAAAGAGCCTCATTCCAATTTGGAACAAATTTTCCGTGGTGAAGGCAACTGTTTTGGATACATCGCAGAAGCTCCCAAGGGAAATGAAGGCTTTGGATATGATCCTTTGTTTTTGCCTGACGGGGCGCATGGTCGCACGATGGCCGAGCTTTCGAGCGCAGAGAAAAATAGCATGTCGCACAGGCGACGCGCCCTTGATGATCTGGCACTCAAACTGTCGTAGATGGTTTGTCACGCGTAAGCGCTGGCACATCTTGTGTGCGTTACCCAGGGCAAATGCAGCATGCGCTTGTGCGCTACGCCTGGCAGCATAGGTGTTTTTAGCGAGCTTTTTGAGAGCTTGTAGGAATGTAGGAATGTAGGAAATGTAGGAAATCTAGGCATGTGGTATATCCGCATGCCGTGTATGCACGTTGGTATGGTTGGCTCTGGTGAGGAGGGCATTGTGAAAATTATTCGCACACTTGATTACCACGACATGAGCAGAAAAGCGGCAAATGTCATTTCTGCTCAGGTTATTCTCAAACCCAATAGTATCTTGGGCTTGGCTACCGGTTCTACTCCCATTGGAACCTATGATCAGCTCGCGCGTTGGTGCGAAAAAGGCGACGTCGACTTTTCCCAGGTAAGCACCTATAATCTCGACGAATATCGCGGACTTGAGCCGAGCGACGTACAAAGCTACCACTATTTCATGCGCAAAAATTTCTTTGACAAGATCAATATCAATCTTGCAAATACGCACGTACCCGATGGCGCAAATCCCGATGAAAAAGACGCGTGCGCTTCCTACGACGAAAAAGTTCGCCGCGCCGGCTATCCCGACCTGCAGCTTTTGGGTATCGGGCACAACGGTCATATTGGATTTAATGAGCCGGCCGATCACTTTTCCTGTGGTACGCATTGTGTAGATCTTACCGAGAGCACCATTAGCGCAAATTCGCGCCTCTTTGCACGAAAAGAAGATGTGCCGCGTCAAGCCTATACGATGGGCATTCAAACGATCATGTATGCGCGCATGATTCTCATCATTGCAAGTGGAGCCGACAAGGCAGAAGCCGTGTACAACATGTGCTTTGGCCCGGTAACGCCAAGTTGTCCGGCATCGATCTTGCAGCTACACACCAATTGCGTCGTTATTGCCGACGAGGCTGCGCTGAGCCTGTGTAAATAGCTTGTTGTGCGGGCGGGCTGTGAGCGCGTGTTGTGCGTGTTTTGCACGGAGTTTGAGTGTGCTGCGTGCGGACTTTTAGCGCGGGATGCGTGCGTGTTTTGCGCACGTGTTTTGCGCGCGCACCTGTACGATTTGCGCATTTATAAAGGTTTTTAGCAAATTTGAGCGCGTGAGTGCCTCTCTAGGGCATAACATAATAGTTTGCGTGTTGCTCAAAATGACAGTAAACTTGCCAGTGCGCGGCTGCATCGTCGTTTTCTCCGCCCGCGCCGAACGGAGGCACTCATGGAAAATCAAACGCCTTCTCTTACCCGAGTAGACGAGATTAGAAACAAGCTCAAGCTTATCGAGGGTTCGCGCGTAAAAGTGCGTGCCAACATGGGTCGTTCGCGCATTGTAGACCGCATGGGTATTTTGATCGGCGTGCATCCTTCGGTATTTGTGATCGAAACTGAGGAGCGTCGTGGTCGCAAGGAGCGCCAGTCGTTTCAGTATGTTGATGTGCTTACGGGAAATGTTGAGTTGTTTTCCGCAGATACGGGCGACAGACTCTTTAGTTATGTGATGCCGGAAGAGTAACGTATGCAAGCTTGCATGACCTTGGCTGAGCATAAGGCGCACTGTAGCGATTGCGCACAAACAGCTGATTTATGCTTGGCAGCTCCCGCAAAAATCAATTTATATCTGGGCGTATTCCCGCATGATGAAGGTCATGCAGGTTATCACAAAGTCGATACGCTCATGGCAGCAATCGAGCTCTTCGACTGGGTGCATATATCATTTTCTAAAACCGCGCGGGCAAATTCCATTGATATGACGCCTTCTTTCGACGTGGCACCTGAAGAAAATATTGCTCTTATCGCAGCTAATCGCATGTGTGAAGTGTTTCATCGCCCACAAAATATCATGATCTCTATTCAAAAGCATATTCTTCCGCAATCGGGGCTGGGCGGATCATCCTCCGATGCCGCCGCTGTGATACGTGGGCTTTGTGCACAGTGGAAGATTTCGCTTGCAGATGCGCGCGTGCGTTTGCTTGCACGCTCCATCGGTGCAGACGTTGCCTTCTTTTTGAATCCTTTGCCTTCGTTTATGCAAGGTGTGGGCAATGAATTTGTGCGGTCGTATGCCCTCAAACAGCCCATATATTGTGCGCTTATGCGCCCCGAAAAGGGGCAAAGTACGCCATGTGCGTATCGCATATTCGACGCTCATCCAAGTACACCCACCTCTCCTTCTGCTTTGATGTCATTCCTGGAAACGGGGGATATTGATGCGCTTGCACGCTCACTTTACAACAATTTGGCCGAAGCGCTTATGCAAGACGATGCAGAGCTTGTGCGAGCGCGCGATTGGATTGCCGCGCAGCCCGAAGCGCTTTCGTGTTTGTTGAGTGGATCAGGCACGGCTTTTTTTGCGCTTTGCAAAAGCAAAGAAGCCGCAGATAGTTTGTGTGCGCGCGCCGCAAAAGTGATGAAGTGGTGGACAGACTCTACACAAGTACTTGGAATGCATGCCGAGGTTTGATACAGTATAGAAGCTGTCTGTGTCGCCGCGCGTGTTTGTTTAGAGCTTGCTGCACACAGCGCACATAATAGTCAACGGGTTGTGGCTCAGCTTGGTAGAGCGCTCGGTTCGGGACCGAGAGGTCGCTGGTTCGAATCCAGTCAACCCGACCAATTTGAAGTGTATGCACGTGGGATGAACTATCCTGCGTGCTTTTTTGTGTTTTAGCCCTGCTTTTGTGCGTTGATGTACCCTTTGCGTGTCCTTGCTTGTCTACTTTCTAGCCCGCGCGAGTGCTTAGGCATGGTGACCGCCGATTTGTGCGTTTCGCGCGCGTCCCGTTGCACACGGCAAAAGGCTTGTGCCCCTGACGAGGGCATTTTTCCCAAATTTATCTTTTACGGCAAGCGTGGTCTTGGCAAGTGAGCGCTCCGCGATTGCTTCTTTTGCTCCGTCAAAGAGAACAGGCATGATCTCATCATCTCGCCCAAGCTGCGCAAGCGTTATGGAAATTCTTCGCACGCATAAATCGGGCTGAATATGCGTATCCCAGAGCTGAAGCAAGGCTTCTTCGATTATCTTTCGAGAAGACGTATAGTGGGTAAGCGTTTTTGAACAGGTCTTTAGCGTTGATAGGTGCATGTGTTTTCCGGCGTATCCAATAGTCAATTCAACTCTTCGGCAGAGCTCTCCTAAGCGTATAAGCCGCAAACATGATTCGTATATCATTTCTTTGAGCACGATCTTGGCATCTGTTGCAGAATAGTCTTTTTGTAGCACCTGTCCATTTGAGATGGACGTGTTTTTGGGGCGATATGCCTTGATCTCGGCAATCGTCGTATAGTCTTTGCCCCAGGCGTGATTGATGAGCCGAGATGCGTTGACGCCAAACTCCTTGTACAAGAGTTTTTCGGGAAGCGTCGTAATGCCGTAGAGGTCAAAGACCCCGTAGCGGGCCAAGCGTTCTTGCGTAGCATGCCCAATGCCCCAAATCATAGACAAGGGGCGCTTGTGCCAAAGTTCTTTGCAAAAACTCTCTTCGGTGAGTATGCCTAAGTGTGAATTGTTGTGCTTGGCAATAATATCCATCGCGATCTTTGCCAGAAACATATTGGTGCCAATACCTGCGGTTGCACAGATATGCTCGCGCGCAAATACTGCATCGATGAGCATCTGCGCAAACGCTTCGGGCGTGCAGTGATAGCGCTTGAGGTAGGGCGTGATATAAATAAAACATTCATCTATGGAATAGGCAAATACGTCCATAGGCGCACAAAACTCCTCGTATATGGCTTGTATGCGCCGCGACGCATCGATATAAGCCTGCATGCGCGGCCGCACCATCTGATAGCTCACGTCCTTGGGAATTTCATAGACCCGACAGCGATTTTTGATGCCGAGCGCCTTCATAGCAGGGGTGATAGCCAAACAAATTGTGCCTTCACCGCGACTTGGATCGGCTACCACGAGATTTGTCGTAAAAGGATCGAGCCCGCGCGCTGCGCACTCAACCGAAGCAAAAAATGTTTTGAGGTCGATGCATAGATACGAAAAGTCAGCCTCATGTGAGCGTCGTGACGCTTGTGCGTGCGATGTGTGCTCGCGCGCAACGGGCGGCATAGAAGGTATGAATTGCTGTATAAATGACACTCACATCACCTAAGCTCAAGATACGTTTGTGCTTCTGGGATCTACTCTACCATGGAGCGCGGACAAGAATTGTCTATGGAGCTTTCCTTTGGAAATTTTCCTTGCGTGCGCGGCCCTTTTGAATGCTCGAGCTAATTGCTATGCTAGATGAGAACGCATGTGGTATACGCCGTGCGTCGTGCCTAAGGAGATGGTTTCATGAAACTCGTCATAGCTTCCGATATTCATGGTGCAGCCACGTGGTGCCGCCGTCTTATTGACGAGATTGATAAGATTCAGCCTGCGCGCGTTGTGCTTTTGGGCGATTTACTCTACCACGGGCCGCGCAATGACCTGCCAGAAGATTACAATCACAAAGAGGTCATCGCCATGCTCAATTCCATAAAAGACGAGCTTATTGTGGTGCGTGGCAATTGCGAAGCAGAAGTGGATCAGTGGGTGCTCGATTTTTGTTGCCTTGCCGAGTACAACATTCTTTGGGACGATAGTCTCTTGTCTGATATTGGTACCAAGCACGTGCGCAATGATGCATCTGGCAAGCCCATACGCGGGCGCGCTTTGTTTTGCACGCATGGTCACAAATGGGGCGCAGGGTATCACAATTCCATCGACAAGCTTCCTACACTGCCTTTGGGAAGTGCTTTGGTGTATGGCCACACGCATAAAAAAATTAATGAAGAGAGCAAAAAAAACCCAGGTATTTGGTGCTTTAATCCTGGTAGTGTAGGCCTTCCCAAGGATGGGACGCATAGTTTTGGAACCTATGAGCAGGGAAGTTTTGAACATCACATCTTAACTGCTGATGAGTAACGTGTCAGGCATCGGTGTTGGGTGTCGCTTGTCAGGCCTTGCTTGCCGAATGCTGCTTGCTTGTATGCTGTGATCGATTATTGAATAAAAAGGAGAATCTATGCCTTTTGAGTCCACGCGTCCACGCGTCATCATCAGCGCACGCGCATCGAAGTCGCTGAAAGCTGGTGCGAGCTGGGTGTATGCAACCGAGATTATCCACGCGCCCGGCCGTTTTACTTCAACCGATGCATCCTTTCAAGCAGCGCCTTCGCTCGAAAACGGATCCATCGTCGACGTGTTCGACGAAAAGGGGACCTGGCGCGGCGCCGCGTTTTTCTCAAACACCAGCACGCTTGCGCTTCGCATAGTAAGTACCTGCGCAAACGATGTCATCGACGAAGCGTTTTGGCAGCGACGGATGGTATGGGCCTGGCAGCATCGTCTGAATTGTCTGCGCGCGCGTTCACTTCCCGAGAGCGACGACACGCATAGCTGTCGCGTGATTTTTTCTGAGGCTGATGGTTTCCCAGGGCTTACGGTCGATCGATATGAGCACGTACTTGTGGTGCAGATTACAACAGCGGGCATCGATAGGATAAAAGATCTGCTCTATGCGCTGCTTATCAAGGTGCTCCGCGAAGCGGGGGAGGATATTCGCGCAATTTATGAGCGCTTGGATTCTCCTTTGCGTGAAAAAGAAGGACTCCCGCTCACAAAAGGCTGGTATCAAGCTCCTGCTCTTGCGCTGGACATTCCTGAATCTTCGCATGTCAGCGTCTCAGAAAATGGACTTCTATTTGATATCGATATTGAGCATAGCCAAAAAACAGGCTTTTTCCTTGATCAAAAATATACACGCCGGGCAATTCGTCCGCTTGCGCGCAATAAGCGTGTGCTCGATTGCTTCACGCATGTGGGACCGTTTGCTCTGAATGCGTGCGCAGGGGGTGCATCGTATGTACGCGCGGTAGATATTAGCGCGCATGCTCTTGACCTTGCCCTTTGCAATGCGCGGCTGAATCATATGGAAGACCGTATCGAGACTACCTGCGCAAATGTCCTCGATTATTTGCCGCGTCTGGTGCGCGACCGGGCGTATCTCAAGGCGGAGGGCGGCCCCTTTGATTTCATCATTCTCGATCCGCCTGCCTTTACCAAGAGTAAGAAGGCGCGTGCTCACGCATCCACGGCATATGAGGAGATCAATTACTATGCCATGCGTCTTTTGGGTCGAGGCGGCTATCTTGCAACGGCGAGTTGTAGCCATTATATGAGTACGGAGCTTTTGAAAAAGGCGATCTCGCGCGCGGCTTTGCGTGCAAATGTGAGCATCAAGCAGGTGGCATATTTGCAGCAAGCGCCCGATCACCCCATAGTTTGGGGCATGGATGAGACTCACTACCTGGACTTTTTCATAGTGCAGATCGTGTAGTGCGCGCTTTTTTCCACCAGCCGTCCAATCGTTTATCTATGATATGTGGAGATATAAAAAATCTAGTATGAATACACTTAGATTATGTATAGTATTCATATATAGAGGGTAGGAATACTACGAAGCGAGAGGCGATGAGCTTCTCCTCCTCCACATGAATTTAACCACGCCGCTTGAGCGCTATGCTTTGGCGTGTATGAACGAAAGGACTGTCACTATGGGTAAAGTTTTGGGAATTGACCTTGGTACAACGAACTCAGCGATGGCGGTACTCGAAGGCGGAAAGCCGACCATCATTGTCAATGCAGAAGGCGACAGAACTACTCCATCTGTTGTAGGTTTTAGAGCAAAAGGAGACCGTATCGTTGGTAAGGCAGCAAAGAACCAGGCTGTTACCAATCCAGTAAATACGGTATTTTCTATCAAACGTTTCATGGGTCGCCGCTATGATGAAGTGGCCTCAGAGATCAAAACCGTTCCGTATTCTGTAAAGGGTGGCACTGGCAACCGTGCTGTTGTCACCATCGAGGGCGAAGACTTCACGCCTGAGCAGATTTCGGCTATGGTGCTTTCCAAGATGAAAGCAGACGCAGAGAAGTACCTCGGCGAAAAGGTCACAGAAGCTGTTATTACAGTTCCTGCGTACTTCAACGATGCACAACGCCAGGCTACAAAAGACGCTGGTAAAATTGCCGGTTTGGATGTCAAGCGTATCGTAAACGAGCCGACGGCCGCGGCTTTGGCCTACGGTCTGGACAAAAAAGATATCGATCAAAAGGTTCTCGTATTCGACCTTGGTGGCGGTACCTTCGACGTGTCGCTTCTTGATCTTGCCGATGGCGTGGTAGAGGTTCTCTCTACAAACGGCGACAACCACCTCGGTGGAGATGATTGGGACCAGCGCGTGATCGATTGGCTTGCTGACAAATTCCAATCGGACAACAATATTGACCTGCGCAAAGATCCTATGGCTCTTCAGCGCCTCAAAGAGGCAGCAGAAAATGCCAAGAAGGAGCTTTCGAGTGCTCAGCAGGCAGATATCAATCTTCCCTTTATTACTGCCGATGCAACAGGTCCTAAGCACCTCAATTACACGCTTACGCGCGCGGAGTTTGAGCGCATTACCCGCGATTTGCTCGAGCGCTGCAAAGCACCAGTTACAAGTGCGCTTCACGATGCAAACATCTCGATTTCCGATGTAAACGAAGTCATCCTCGTTGGTGGTTCTTCTCGTATGCCTGCTGTTCAGGAGCTCGTAAAGACCATCACCGGCAAGCAACCCAACATGAGCGTCAACCCCGATGAGGTTGTTGCTGATGGTGCAGCAGTTCAAGCTGGTGTTCTCACAGGTGATGTTTCGGGCATTCTGCTTTTGGACGTGACACCGCTTTCTTTGGGTGTAGAAACCTTGGGCGGTATGATGACCAAGATGATCGACCGCAATACGACTATTCCTACCAGCAAGACTGAGATTTACTCCACGGCTGCTGATAATCAAACGTCCGTTGAGATCAACGTGCTTCAAGGTGAGCGCGAGATGGCTGCTGCCAACAAGTCGCTTGGTAAATTTAGCCTCACTGGCATTCCTGCAGCTCGTCGTGGTGTTCCACAAATTGAGGTCACCTTCGATATCGATGCAAACGGTATCGTAAAAGTTACCGCAAAGGATAAGGGTACCGGTAAGGAGCAACAGATCACGATTTCTGGTTCGACCGCGCTTTCCGACGAAGAAGTCGATCGCATGGTCAAGGATGCAGAAACTCACGCCGAAGAGGACAAGAAGCAAAAAGACGAGATCGAAGTGCGCAACCAAACCGATTCGCTTGCGTACTCTACCGAGCAAACGCTCAAGGATTTGGGCGACAAGGTTCCTGCTGATCAAAAGAAGGCAGCAGAAGACGCAGTAGCCGCAGCAAAGAAGGCTCTTGAGGGACAAGACATCGAGGCTATCAAGGCTGCAGGTGAGAAGTTGCAAGAAGTGGGCCATAAGCTTGCAGAGATTGTATATTCAAATGCAAATGCCCAGTCTCAACCGCAAAATCCGGCCTCTGCGCAAAACGCAGGCGCGGGCCAAGCAGACGATTGCGTTGATGCAGACTATGAGGTAGTCGACGACGACAAGAAGAATTAGGCTATAAGCGCTTAGCGTTTATACAAGGGCAGCGCGAGGGATTGTGCTGCCCTTTGCCCCATAGAAAGGCTCGAATGATGAAATCTTGTGACGAAAGATGTACGACAGCACCACAGGAAGAAACACGCGAAGACGCCGCGACGCCACAGTCTTCGGTTGCTGGAGCTCCCGGAGTTTCTCCAGAGGCTGCAGATGCAGACGCTACGCTCTCGGATGAAGAACTTGCCCAGCAAGCTATTGCTGCTGGTGAAGAGGCATTTGCAAACGATATCAAGCAGGCAAAAGATGCTCTTGTGCGCGAAAACGAAGATCTCAAAAAAGAGCTTGAAGGCGCAGAAGCAAAGCTTGAAAAAGCAACAGCTGCTGCCGAAGCCGCAGCTCAAAAGTTTATGCGTCTGCAGGCTGATTGGGACAATTATCGTCGCCGCAGCGAAAAAGAAGCGGCTGCCCACAAGGCACTCGCCGCTGAAAAGCTTGTGTTCAATTTGCTTCCTGTTCTCGATGATATGGAACGCGCAGATCAGCACAGCGCTACGATTGAGCACAAGGACGAAAACTTTGTCCACTTTATCGACGGTGTTAGGCAAGTGCACGACAAGATGCTCGCTATTCTTGCAAAAGAGGGCGTTGAGGCGATCGATCCTCAAGGCGAGGCCTTCGATCCCATGCTTCACCAGGCAGTGGGCCGCAAAGAGGACGCAAGCGTTTATGCCGATACGGTGGCCGAAGTGTACCAAAAGGGGTATCGCATGGCGCATAAGGTCATTCGCGAGGCTATGGTAAGCGTGACCTTTGGCGGAAAAGAGCGTCCAGCGGAAGATGAAGAGGTTAGTTCTGCAGATGCATCTTCGAAGCAAAAAGACGCAAATGCTTCTACAGGTGATGGCACCTGCGCAGATGCAGGCGCAGATGCAGGCGCACACACAGATACAAGTGACAGCGCCCACGCCTAATCACGCGCTCACTTGCACTCATGTTCAAAACTTAAGAAAGGAGGCGCTCGTCTCATATGGCGCAAAAAAATTACTATGACATACTTGGGCTGAAACGCAGCGCCACCAACGACGAAATCAGACGCGCTTTTAGAAAATTAGCTGCAAAATATCACCCCGATCGTGGCGGTGATGAGCAGAAATTTAAGGAAATCAGCGAGGCTTACACCACGCTTGCAGACGAGAAAAAGCGCAAAGAATACGACCAGATGCTACAGTTTGGCGCCTTCGCTGGCGGCCGCGGAGGTTATAGCTATAGCGCACAAGGTGCCGACTGGCAAGACATTTTTTCTAACATAAAAAATGGCGATGGCGCATTTGGCGGCTTCGACTTTTCAAGTATTTTTTCGGGCGCCGCGGGGCCCGCGGGTGCAGGAGCTGCAGGCGCGTATGCCAATTCACGTCGCCGCGCGCCCCAAAAAGGCCGCGACTTAACGATTACACTTCCTATCAGTTCGCAAGAAGCGTTTCGCGGATGCGCCAAGACGGTGCGTTACAAAATATCGTCCACTCAGGAATCGCAAACGATTGAGGTGCATATTCCTGCGGGCGCGCAAAACGGCGCTCGTCTTCGCTACAAAGGTCGGGGAGAATATAGCCCCACGCCGGATGGGGCGCGTGGGGACCTCGTGATCACGACGCGTGTTTTGGATGACCCCCTCTTTCACCTCGATAAACAAGACGTGCACATGGATTTGCCGGTGAGCATTTTTGAAGCTGCGCTCGGCACGGAAGTCCTTATCCCCACGCCCTCGGGAAAAGAGCTCAAGCTCAAAATTCCCGCTGGTACCGGTGATTCAAAGACATTTCGCTTCAAGGGCTTAGGCGCTCCGTCTCCCAAGCATGAAAACGCGCGCGGATCGTTCTACGTGCATGTGCGCTTGCAGACGCCTATGCATCTTTCCGACAAAGAGCGTGAAAGTTTGGAACATTTGCGTGATAATGATACGCGAGACTATCGAAAGGATGTGGAGGCTCATGGATCAGCGTGGAAATAGTCCCCAGGACAAACCGCTTTACATGATCAGCGTTGCCGCGGAACTTACCGGCATGCATCCCCAGACGCTTCGCGTATACGAGCAAAAAGGCCTCGTAAATCCTGGCCGTTCGCGTGGTAACACGCGTTTGTATTCTGCTCGCGATATCGAGCGGCTCAACCTTATCAGCAAGCTCACCGATGAGGGGATCAATCTCGCAGGTGTTGTGCGTATTTTGGACATGCGCGAGCGTGAGCATACCCGCGACGAAGAAATCGATCGCCTGCGCCGGCGCATCCGCGCGCTTGAGGATGAAGTGCACGAGCTTCGCATGCGCGAGCGTATTACCGCCCTTGCGCGCTACGACGCTACCAATCCCGAAAACATCATGCGCAGTCTGCTCAACGCTTCTTCTGCAGATGAAGCTCCCGAAGATGGACTGAGCACGCGAGAAGGCTTTGCTTCGCGAGATGGATTTGATGGTACAGATGAGGAGGCACCTGCATCTTTTTCTGATAGCGAAGACTAAACGTTTGCTTCCGCTCGCGCGCACGCGCACGAGCGCTTTTTTATCCTGCTATAAATCTGATATGAAAAGACTTAGATTATGTATAATAAATGACTAAAGTGGTATATCTAATCATGTAGCGCGTGCGCTGCAAGCTCGTACGCAGATACATGAGCTACACAAACGCAGAGCACGCATGCGCGCGCAAAATCAAACGCGTCCGCGTGCAAATGAACACAAAACACACGAAAGAGGTGGTACTATGCAACTTTCAAAGTGGTCTACAGGAGCGCAAGAGGTCCTGCAGTATGCCATTGCATATGCCGAGAAACATCAAGCACCAGAAGTGTTGCCGCTTCACGTCCTCTTTGCGCTGCTCTCTACGCGAGAGGCTAATATACAAGCGGTTCTTGAAAAATCGGGCGCCCAGACAAAGGAGCTTGCGCGCAGCTGTGAGCATGAGCTCTCGCAGCTTCCGCAACTTGAGCACACAGCACAACCCAATATTTCTGCTGATCTGATGGCCTTGGGTGACGCAGCCGAAGGTTTTGCTGAGCACATGGGCGATGCATATGTCACAACGGAGCACCTGCTCTATGCACTTGCGCACAGCAAAGGTAAGGCCCACGATCTGTTGGCTCAGCAAGGTATAGATTCCCATGCAATTGAGACTGCATACAAAGAGTTCAGAGGCGATGATCGCGTGACTTCTCAGGATTCGAAGCCGCGCTTTGAGGCGCTAAAGCAATTTGGCCGCAACGTCTGTGAACTCGCACGCCAGCATAAGCTCGATCCGGTTATCGGACGCGTCGATGAAATCCGCCGCTGTATACAGGTTCTTAGCCGTCGTACCAAAAATAATCCTGTGCTCATAGGTGAGCCGGGTGTGGGAAAAACAGCTATTGTCGAGGGACTTGCCGAGCGTATCGTCAGTGGCGATGTGCCCGAGAGCCTCAAACATAAGGAACTCATCGAGCTCGATATGAGTTCTTTGGTAGCAGGGGCTAAGTACCGCGGCGAATTTGAGGATCGTCTCAAATCGGTGCTCAAGGAAGTCGAAAAATCCGATGGTCAGATCATTCTATTCATCGATGAGCTGCATACTATCGTAGGTGCGGGTGCTGCAGAAGGCTCTATGGATGCCGGAAACATTCTCAAGCCCGCTCTCGCGCGCGGCGCGCTTCATGCTATCGGTGCAACAACGCTTAATGAATACCGCAAATACATCGAAAAAGACCAGGCGCTGGCCCGTCGTTTTCAAACGGTGTTGGTGAGTGAGCCCAGCGTAGAGGATACGATTTCGATACTGCGTGGGCTTCGCGATACCTATGAGCAGCACCACCGCGTGCGCATTTGCGATAGTGCGCTGGTGAGTGCAGCAGAGCTTTCAGCGCGTTATATCAGCGACCGCTTTTTGCCTGATAAAGCCATAGATTTGGTGGATGAAGCAGCGTCTGAGCTGCGCGTTGAGCTCGATTCGATGCCTTCCGATATCGATGCTGCGTCGCGTCAACTCACGCAAATGCAGATCGAGGAGCAGGCGCTACTCAAAGAGGGAGATGAAGCGAGCAAAGAGCGGCTGAAAGCCTTACAAAAAGAAATCGCATCGGCAAAAGAGGCGCTCGAAGGCAAAAAGGCCAAGTGGCAAAACGAGCGCGAAGCCATAGAAGCCGTCCAAGATCTAAAAGCGCAGATAGATGCTGCAAAGCAGGAGATGGACCGCGTCACACAAGAGGGAAATCTTGCCCGCGCGAGCGAAATTCGCTATTCGCTTTTGCCCGAGCTTGAGAAAAAGTTTAGCGCGCAAGAGTCCGCTCTGGCCGAGCGTCAACAAGAAGAAGGCCTGCTTAAGGAGGAGGTTACGCCTGAAGAAATCGCTAAGGTTGTCTCGTCTTGGACGCATATTCCGGTTGCAAAAATGCTGGAAGGCGAGCTCACCAAGCTCAAACATCTTGAGGCGAGCCTGCACACACGTGTAGTCGGCCAAGATGAAGCAATCTCTGCGGTGTCGGCCTGCGTACGAAGGAGCAGAGCAGGTCTTTCCGATCCGCGTAGGCCCCTGGGAAGCTTCTTCTTCCTGGGTCCCACAGGTGTCGGCAAGACAGAACTTGCGAAGTCCCTGGCAGCGCTTCTCTTTGATAGCGAAAAGGCACTCATTCGTATCGATATGAGCGAATACATGGAAAAGTTTAGCGTTCAGCGTCTCATCGGCGCTCCTCCTGGATATGTGGGATTTGATGAAGGTGGCCAGCTCACCGAGGCCATTCGCCGTCAACCGTACGCTGTGATTCTTCTCGACGAGATCGAAAAAGCGCATCCCGATGTGTTTAATATCCTCTTGCAGGTGCTCGATGATGGACGCTTAACCGATGGACAGGGTCGTGTGGTGAGCTTTAAGAATACGATCATTATTATGACAAGCAACGTCGGCAGCAACGTGATCTCGAAGGCGTGTGAGGAAGGAGTATCGCTTCGCACAGGCGATGTGCAAAAACAGATTCAGACGCTGTTGCGTGCGAGTTTCAAGCCTGAGTTTCTTAATCGTATCGATGACATCGTCTGCTTCAATGCACTGGGCGAGAAGGATATCGCACGTATTTGCGACATTCAACTGCGCGAAGTCACCGAACGCATGTCTAAGCGCCGCATGAAGCTCGATCTGACCGTAGAGGCCAAAGCTGCGCTTGCGCGTCGCGGGCTCGACCCTGAATTTGGCGCGCGCCCGCTTAAGCGTTTGATTCAGTCGGACGTTGTGGACGCTATCGCAAACTTGATCATTTCGGGAGACGCGCACGAGGGGAGTCGTGTGTTGGTAGACGTGGACAAAGATGGTGCGTTTGTTGCACATGCGTCTGAGCCAGCGCGCGCAGCTTCGCCCTCGCAAGAGGTAGAGTTTGCGCCAGATTCCGCGCCTGCGTCCCAGACCGCACGTACCGATGCGCAGCCAGATCGCTTGCACGCGCGCATCAAGGAGCGAAGAGGTGATTCGGACCTGCGCGGGCTTCGCGAGGATGATGACGGTTACGATCCGTATTCCGATCGACATGAGTCCGCACACCCGCTCTTCGAAAAGAATCCCTGGGATTAGGAGCTGTGTGAGGTAGAGCGGTTTATTAGAAACACCGCATGCAATAAGCGCTGCACTCAAGCTTGTCTTGGGTGCAGCGCTTTTGTGTGCGTAGCTTGGGTGGCCAGGTGACTTGGATGGTTTTAATGACTTACATAAGAAAACGAAGCGCAATACACAAGGCAATCACGACAACAATTACGCAGCTGATGAGGATTTTTTCAGTCCGCGCCTGTTTTGCTTGTTCTTGAGATTGAAAAATCGTTTTTTTGCTGCGCGGAATTTCCAAATACTGACCATATTGGCTGTTGTTGAGCATGTGTTGATCTTTTTTGGATATGCGGCGCATACGGCGCTTCAAAACGCTCGATTTGATGGGGCTTGTGGCCGCATTCGCACCGTCATAGACGCTGACTTCGTCTTCTTGCAGGTCGTCTATGGCTTCTTGTGTGAGACGCTGGCGCCGCGGGCGCGTGTAATAGCTTGGAGTAGCCTTAGGCGTATCACCATCCGGCACAGGTACATCCGGCGCAGCATTTGAGAGAGTTTGCGTGCGCGCCTGCGCAGGATCTGTTTGATCTAGTGGATCTACGCGATCTACGTGCTCATTTTGTGGGGAATCAAGAGATTGTTCGCTGTTCATGCGCAGAACTCCTTGCAGCTATCGTTTGTTCATCTCTATGATAATTGACTTTTCACGCGCCCGCTATGGTGAGTTGAATTTTTTTCAGATACGAAGCAAAATTGATACACGTACGCTGAATATATGTATTTCAAAGGAATTACTGTGACCTCACACTCATCCCATTCTCGCGTCTGCTACTCCATGCTTGAACAGGCATTATCTGCGCCTGCGCCTTCGCGTGCGCGCGGAGATAAAGAGCATGAGGATAAGCTGCATACTGGTCCAGTCATTCTTATGGTTTCGGGCGGAGCTGATTCTTCGGCGCTTGCACACTTGGCTGCAACGAGTCCGCTCGACATCCAAGACGGACAGGGCGCTCGCAACATTTCTCGTAGTCGGCTTTCAATTCTGCACGTAAACCATGGTCTTCGGGGTGAGGACGCACGTGCGGATGAGGACTTTGTGCGTGATCTTGCCCGAGATCTTGGCATGGCATGCTATGTGGTGCATGCAGATGTTCGCGCTTTGGCAAAGAATCGCACGGTGGGTGCCTCAAATATCGAGCAAGTGGGCCGCATCGTGCGCTATCGGGCAGCCTATGCGCTCGCGCGAAAACTAGCCAAATTGCAGGGCGTTCCCCTCAAAACGGTTCGTATTTTAAGTGCTCACACGGCAAGTGATGTAGCTGAGACATTTTTGATGAATGCTACCAAAGGATCGGCTCTACCAGGCCTTTCTTCGATCCCCCGAAGGAGGGGGATCGTGGTGCGTCCGCTTTTGCACAAAACGCATGAAGAACTTTGTCGCTATCTCCAAGAGCATGGATGGACTTGGCGCGAAGATGCAACAAATCTCGATACAAATTATACGCGCGCATTTATGCGTCACGAAATTATTCCGCGCCTTAAGGAAAAGAATCCGCAGGTAGTTGAGAGTATCGCCCGCGCGTGCACACTCATTTCAGCAGAAAATGCCTTCCTTGAGCGCTTGAGTTGCGAGCTATTTACCCGCGTAGTTGTAGAAGAACACGCGCACATGATCACGCTTGATGCGCAAAAGCTTGCCTTTGCTGAGCGCGTGCTCGCGGCGCGCGTTGTCGTGTATGCGCTGCGAAAGCTTTCGGAAGATCTTCGCGTGGATTCCCTGCATACGGATGAAATTTTGGCTGCATGCGTGCGTGGACAAGGAAAAGTTTCGCTCGAAGGAGGGTGTCGCGCTTCGGTTGAGCATGGCATGTGCTTTTTGTTTGCGGAGAGGCGCTCGCAGAGCTCAAGCCTGCAGGGCTCGTTCGTAGACGCTTCTGCTGCAGTATCAGCGCTCCCAGCACAGATAGCGTCTACAAGCAAAGCTTCGCCGAGCCTTTGTGGTGGTTGGTTGAGGGTACCCGGCACGCGCCTGGTGGAGGATTTTGCTGGTCAAACATCGAACTTAAGTGCCCGTCTTATCGTGCTTTCGCCTACAGAAGACCCAATAGCATTTGTTCGCGCCCACTCAGAAGGCAAGAGTTCACATCATGTGTTTTGTGATGCGGCGGCGTGCGGATGGGATATAAATGCGCACATTGCGCAAACACGCGCAGATGCTGCGCGTCTGAATACGCGCCCGCGCCCACTTCATCCCTTCTTTTTGTGGGTTTCGGCTCCTCAACCGGGGGATATTATCTATCCTTTTGGTATGGGTGCACATTCAAAAAAACTGAGCGATCTCTTACAAGAAGCGCACGTATTCTCTAAAGACCGGCCGTTGACGCCGGTGGTTCGCCTTGCTCCCGAGGGAAAAATCGTGTGGGTTGCACGTATTCGTCAAGATGAACGCTTTCGCTGCACACCTCATACGCGCGTGCTGCTAGAATTAACAATTAAGTCACTGTCCTAGCTCAAAGCTCTGTCAAGGCATGAGTGTGAGCACATACACAGGACATGCCAATATGATTGTAGACCTTTGCATATGAAGGAGATACGAGCTATGAGTACACCTGCGCTTCATCCGGATATTACAGAAATTATTTTGAGTAAAGAAGACATTCATGACATTGTATCGCGCGTAGGTTCCGAGATTTCTCGCGATTATGAAGGCAAGAATCCGCTAATTATCGCTGTATTGCGCGGTGCATTCATCTTTGCTTCTGATCTTATGCGTTCGATTACGGTGCCATGCGCGATCGATTTTATGGCCGTGTCGAGTTACGGTGACGGTGTGAAGAGCTCGGGCGTTGTGCGCATTTTGAAGGACCTCGATACCAAAATTGAGGGTCGCGACGTCATTATTGCCGAGGATATTCTCGATTCAGGCCTTACGCTTAAATACCTCATCGAGCTTCTTCGTGGCCGCAAGCCAGCCTCCATCGAAGTAGCTGCGTTTTCGGTGAAAGATATTGCTAACCATACCCCTGCTATTCAGCCTAAGTACGTCGGTACGCACGTACCGGATCGTTTCATCGTGGGATATGGCCTAGATTATGCCGAGCGTTACCGTAATCTACCGTATATCGGCATCTTGAAGCCCGAAGTTTACACGAAATAGCTGCGAAAACGCTATATCGTTTACGTTTCCAAGGAGTTTTTTGTGAACGATCCCACCCTCAAGAAATCAGATCAGCAACCAGAATCTACGATGCCTCCTACCAAAGCCTCGTCATCCCCATCTTCTTCTGAGCCGGCGGCTGCCTCTTCTGACGAGAAAAAGAAGCCGTCTACCAGCAAGAGTCGCTTCAAAAATCTCGATATTGAAGATTTGACCGAAGAAGAGCTTGACGACATCGCGCGCGCCCTTGCAGGCCCTCCCAATCCGCGCAGGCGCCGGATCATTATGATCGTGATTCTGATCATATTCGCATGTATCGTGGGCAATGTTATCTTTGGTATGACACAAAACAAGCCGGATGTCCTCGACACCAATCAGTTTGTAAGTGCCGTAAACGATGGATATGTGTCTCGCGTGGTGTACAAAACAAACGATAGCAGCGTCCTAGGCGACTACGATGCAAGTGCGTTTTGGCAGAGCGATCAGGGTGAGCAGGGCAACCAGAGCGGCCAGGGCAACAAAGAGGGCACACGTCCCTTCAAAACCTACTACATCGGCCACGATAGTCTCCAAGAACTCATGGCGAAGCACCGGAATATCCACTTTAGCATCGATACGTCAAACGACGATATCCTGCGCACGGGACTTACCGTTATCATTCCAACGATTTTGATCATTGCTGCGGTGTTTTACCTCATGCATCAACTGTCCGATCAAAATGCACGTGCGATTTCCTTTGGCAAAACACATGCACGCGTGGGACAAAAGTCCCGTCCTCAGGTGAGATTTTCCGATGTTGCGGGTATCGATGAGGTGGTCGACGAGCTCAAAGAAATTCGAGACTTCCTCAAAGATCCTAAGCGTTTTCAGGCGTTGGGCGCAAAAATTCCCCGCGGCGTGCTATTGGTAGGCGCTCCCGGTACTGGAAAAACGTTGATTGCCAAGGCCGTGGCTGGAGAAGCCGGGGTTCCCTTCTTTTCTATTTCGGGCTCTGACTTTGTTGAAATGTTTGTGGGTGTGGGCGCATCGCGCGTCCGCGACCTCTTTAAGCAGGCAAAAGAAGCAGCTCCGGCCATTATTTTCATCGACGAAATCGATGCTGTGGGCCGCCAACGTGGTGCTGGCTTGGGCGGAGGACACGATGAACGCGAGCAGACGCTCAATCAGCTTTTGGTCGAGATGGACGGATTTGAAGAAACGGATGCGGTCATTTTGATCGCGGCTACGAATCGTCCCGACATTCTCGATCCTGCGCTGTTGCGTCCCGGACGTTTTGACAGACGTGTGCAGGTAGATCCCCCCGATATTGAGGGTAGGAAAAATATCCTTGCTATACATGCAAAAAACAAGCCGTTTGCCGAAGGCGTAGATTTATCTGCGATCGCGAAGCTTACACCAGGCTTTACAGGCGCAGACCTAAGCAATCTTCTTAACGAAGCAGCGCTTCTCGCGGCACGCCGTGGTAAGAAAAAGATCGGAAACGATGAGGTAGAAGAGGCAATGGAGCGCGTGATTGCAGGACCAGAAAAGCATGGTCGCGTGATCACCAACGGCGAAAAGAAGACCATCGCTTACCACGAAAGCGGACATGCGCTCGTGGGTCATGTGCTCAAGCACGCAGATCCAGTTCACAAGATCACAGTCATTCCGCGCGGCTCTGCGCTGGGCTATACATTACAATTGCCCGATCACGACAAAGTGCTCGATTCGAGAAATGCCATGCTCGATCAGCTGGCAGTTATGCTGGGCGGGAGAACTTCTGAGGAGCTCTTCTGCGATGACATTACAACAGGCGCCAGCAATGACCTCGAAAAGGCCACCAAGCTTGCGCGTAAGATGGTGATGCGCTACGGCATGAGCGATGATTTGGGCGCGCAAGTCTATGGCGAAGGCCAACACGAAGTATTTCTTGGCCGCGATTATGCGCAACATTCCAATTATTCACTTGAGACCTCTAAGCGCATCGACGACGAGGTAGAGAAACTTATGCGCAAAGCGCACGAGCGTGCGCGCGAGGTGCTTTCCGCACGCAAAGAGCAGATGCACACGATGGTTCGCGTGCTTATAGAGCGCGAAACGGTGGATGGTGCAGCTGCAGAGGCACTTCTCGACGGCAGATGGGATGCATTTGTGACGGAGCATCCCGAGTTTCGTGCGTCTGCTACGCGCGCGCAGGATTCCCATGCGCAAGACCTTAGTGCGCAGGAACCTCAAACAGCGGATCTGCAAGCACAGAACTCTCAAACGAACGACATCGACAGAAAAGCGTGATCATCATGAATATAAACGCAAAAAGCCTCAGCTACGGTACGGCAAAATCAAGCATTCGTGAACTTGCCGCATACGGCGCCAAACGCCGGCAGGAAGTGGGCCCTGAGCATGTGTTCGATTTTTCGATTGGCAATCCAAGCGTGCCCGCACCTGCAGCTGTTGCAACGTCTCTTGCCAAAAATATCCAGCTCCCGCCGCATGTGCTCCATAGTTATACGCCTGCTGCGGGCCTTTTTGAGGTACGCGAGCGTATCGCAGCCAATCTAAACGCTCGTTTTTCCACGTCCTATAGCGCCGATGACCTCTATCTCACCTGCGGCGCAGCAGCGTCCGTTTCGATTGCGCTTCACGCTGTAGTCGAAAAAGACGACGAAGTTATCGTGATAGCTCCGTTCTTCCCAGAGTATGCGGTGTGGGTAGATGCGTGTCATGCGAAGCTTGTCGTGGCGCTTGCTGATCCCACCACCTTTGATCTCGATCTTTCCGAGCTCGAGTCCAAAATCACCGTGCGCACAAAAGCCATTATTATCGACTCGCCCAACAATCCCACAGGCGTCATTTATTCTGCGTCTACGCTTGCGCGCCTAGGCGAGCTTGTGCGCAAGGCTTCGCGTACATATGGCCACGATATCTACGTCATTTCCGACGAGCCCTATCGTTACATTAGCTATGGGTGTGAGGTGCCTTGGGTGCCTGATTACATCGACCACACGCTTGTTTGCTATTCCTACTCCAAGTCGCTTTCGCTTCCGGGCGAGCGTATTGGATGGGTGTTGGTGGCAAGTGCTACGCAGGCGCCTGAGCTTATGCACGCTGTTGCAGGCGCTGGTAGAAGCCTTGGTTTTGTGTGCGCGCCTGCGTTGTTTCAGCGCGTGATCGCAGATTGTGTAGATGTGCCGGCGCCTGTTGCGGCATATCAAAAGAACCGCGATGCGCTTATGAATATTCTCGATACCTACGGCTTTTCTTATGCGACTCCGCAAGGCGCATTTTACTTATGGATGCAGGCGCTCGAAGCGGATGCCGAGAACTTTTCTCGCACTGCCAAACGCTTTGATCTTTTGCTCGTACCGTCTGATAGCTTTGGTACGAAGGGCTGGGTACGCTTGGGGTATTGCGTGTCCTATGAAAACATTTTGGCGTCAAAGGAAGCATTCGCCCAGCTTAAGAGCGCATACGAGACGAAGTAGCCGTTTTTGCGTGTGTGCGCTTGTGCGCAAGCTGCAAGTTTGCTGCGCGCTTCCACTAGCTGTCTATCCTGTTTTGCCTTTGCATGTTTAGTTCAAGCGATGACAAGGAAGTGATCCCATGATCAGAATCCAATGCGATACTCACTCACACACCATCTTTTCGCGTCATGCGTTCTCGACTATTCAGGAAAATGTGCATGCTGCATCTCTTGCGCGCTTAGAACTCTTGGGTTCGACCGATCATTTTTCTTCACTCGTGGGGCACGAAGTTGATATTCCGCGTGCAAAGGGCTATGACCTGCGCGATTTTCAACATTTCTTAAATTATCCTGCATGGCCTCCAAGCTGGGAAGGTGTGCGCGTGTTGCGCGCCTGCGAAACCGATATTGAGGACCTCAATGGGCATATTTTTGGCCATACCACGCGTGTTATGCATGCGATCAATGGAGAAAAAAGAGCCGCATCGCAAAGCCTTGAGGATATGGTTACTAAACAGTGCGACTACGTGCTCGCGTCGCTTCACAATCTTGATATTACGCGAAATGCCAGCGTATCGCAGGTAACGGAGATGTATATGCGTGTGCTTGATCATCCTCGTGTCCTTATTTTGGGTCATGTGGGCCGCTACGGCGTGCCTTTCGATGTCCCTGCACTCTGCGCATACGCGAAGGAAAAGGGCAAGTTGCTTGAGATTAATGAGGCGACGCTTGCGAGCTATCCGCGTGATGTATGCAAAAAGCTGTGCCTGTGTTGTGCAGAGACGCAAACAATGATTACCACAGGATCCGATGCGCACATCTCGATGGAGGTGGGAAAGTTTCCGCTCGTACATGAGTTGTTGGAAGAGATTCATTTCCCACAAAAATTGATTGCTTCAACCGATGCCGAAA
This sequence comes from uncultured Atopobium sp., assembly GCA_947090525.1. Classification (GTDB taxonomy): domain Bacteria; phylum Actinomycetota; class Coriobacteriia; order Coriobacteriales; family Atopobiaceae; genus Fannyhessea. The sequence goes on along the minus strand of CAMUON010000004.1, from coordinate 34,139 downwards.
CCTTTATACGGGTTTTGAGAAAAGCGATCCCAGAGAGTACGTGTTCGTAAAAATGTGCGCGCGGGTGTCTTGTGCACCCGCGCCGTTGCAGTGGCCTTTGCACATTGTATTTTTTCAAGCGTGTTAAACTTTCGGCCAAAAATGCCACTCAGCTCCTCCAGTGCTGCTTCAGCTTATATAATTTGTAAATCAAGCAAAAAATCTTGTATCTTTGAATACAAGTGAGTAAGTATAAGCATTTTTGCATAATTCGAGGAAGTAAGGAGGCATCTGCATGCATAGGATCGTTCAAAAGTGGAATAGTATCGACCTCATTTTGCGTATTGTTCTGGGGCTGTTTGTCGGCACTATGTTGGGCATTTTTGTGCCCGCACATGTGTATGTCCTCGACCTCTTGGGCAAACTCTTCGTCAACGCACTCAAGTCGGTCGCTCCCATTTTGGTATTTTTCCTCGTTATCGGGGCGCTTGCGCAGGCAAAAAGTGCCGGCAACATGAAGCTTATTATCGGGCTGTATGCATTGTCTACCTTTAGCGCAGGTCTTGTGGCTGTGTGCGCGGCGATGCTTTTTCCCGTCGACTTTACGTTTGCGCACGTAGAAGCCACGACCTCGCAGTCGCCCGAAGGTATTGGCGAGGTACTTAATTCTCTTGCACTCAATATTGTGGTAAACCCGGTGGATGCGCTTGTAAAAGGCAATTTCATTGGTATTTTGTTCTGGGCTATCGCCTTTGGTATTGCGCTTCGTCTTGCCGAGCCTTCTACCAAGGCGTTTTTTGACAATGTGTCCATGGCTATCGGAAAGATTGTTCATTGGATCATCAATGCGGCGCCCTTTGGTATTATGGGTCTTGTGTACACGACGGTTGCCAGCAACGGTCTTCACATTTTTACCGAGTATGGCGCGGTTATTGCGCTTTTGGTATCGACCATGGCGGTAACCGCTCTTGTAGTTAATCCATTCTTGGTCTTTGTTCTTACGCGCAAAAATCCCTATCCGCTTGTTCTAAGAACCCTTCGCGACTCTGGTGTGACGGCATTTTTCATGCGTTCATCTGCGGCAAATATTCCAGTCAACATGAGTCTTTGTGAGAAGCTTGGTTTTGACCGCGACAATTACTCCGTCTCGATTCCCTTGGGCGGCACGATCAACATGGGTGGTGCTGCGATCACCATTTCGGTTATGGCTATGTGTGCTGCGCATACCCTGGGCATTTACGTTGATATCCCAACGGCGGTCATCCTGTCGGTGCTTTCTGCCATCAGTGCAGCGGGCGCTTCGGGTGTTGCTGGAGGTTCGCTGTTGCTGATCCCGCTTGCGTGCTCGTCGTTTGGTATTTCAAACGATATCGCAATGCAGGTCGTTGCCATCGGACTCATTATCGGCGTCATTCAAGACTCGTGCGAGACGGCGCTCAACTCCTCCACCGACGTCTTGTTTACCGCGGTAGGCGAGTACCGTATGTGGGCGCGTGCTGGTCTTTCGTTTGTTATGGGTAAAGATCACGAACCGGTAAGCCTCAAGCGCTAGTCGCTTAGATTGATCGTCTTTAGCGCGTGACGTGACGCACGCGCTCATGCGCTTTGTTTTTGATATTCATTCACGCGTGCTTCCATGCTTTGAGGCACGCGTGATCCTTGTTTACCCGCATACACGATTACAATTCAATATCGAGAGACACCGGGCAATGGTCACTTCCGAATATGTCATCGTGGATCTTTGCCGCCTGAATCTGTGGTTTCAGGCGCTCAGACGCGAGAAAATAGTCGATTCTCCAGCCCACATTCCGCTCGCGCGCTCGCATACGGTAGCTCCACCAGCTGTACACATCAGGAAGATCCGGGTACAGCACACGAAATGTGTCGACAAAGCCCGCGTCGAGAAGCTTTGAAAAGCTTGCACGTTCTTCATCGGAAAAGCCTGCATTTTGGTGGTTCGTGGCTGGATTTTTGAGGTCGATTTCGTTGTGCGCACAATTAAAATCGCCGCAGGTAATGACAGGTTTTTCTGCGTCAAGTTTTTGCAAAAAGTGCCGAAATGCCTCGTCCCACACCAGGCGCTCATCGAGGCGCGCAAGCTCATTTTTGGAATTGGGCGTATAGACGCAGACAAACCAATAGGACTCAAACTCAAGCGCACAAATCCTTCCCTCGTCATCAGCTGCAGCAGCACCACAGGTACGAATGACTTGAAGTGGCGCTTCTTTTGAAAAGACAGCGGTCCCCGAATACCCTTTGCGAACAGCATAATTCCATGTTTGATGATAGCCGGGAAGTGCGAGATCTACCTGTCCTTCTTGCAATTTTGTTTCTTGGATGGCAAAGACGTCGGCATCTTCTTGTGCAAAAATTTGCAAAAAGCTTGGGTCTTTTTTGAGCACAGCTCGTAGCCCATTCACATTCCACGACACGAGATGATACGTGTTTTTTTGTGACATATCCGTCCTCCTTTTGCTGCGCAAATGAGCATTTCGGTATAGTATAAGATACATATGGCTATACCCAAAAACAAGTATTTATGTGCTTCTACGCAAAAAAACAAGGGTCAGAAATTGCTTGTCCTCGGGCACAAAACTCACGTAAGCCTTGCGCAAGGCTTGCGCTTTTCTAGCCCCGAAGCCTTTGTCTTTGCGTACCTCTCACAGTTCCTTGGAAAGGATCCGTGTTCATGACCACAATCGACTCCACTCACACATCTCAGCCTAAGGCAACTGTCTGCGCTGCCTCGAGTGCCTGCGCCGCGAAGAGCGCTCATGCGCCAAATCTCGCCCAGATCGAGGAGGGCATCACGCTTGTCCTGAAAGGTCTCGGGGAAGATGTAACGCGTCCGGGCCTTGTGGATACGCCTTCTCGCGTGGCGCGCGCCTGCGCAGAATTTTTGCAGCCGGGTTTTGTGTCGGTAGAGGAATTGTTCGAAAAGCAGTTTGATGTGTCGTGTAGCGATATCGTACTCGTAAAGGATATCCCGTTTTCGAGTCTTTGTGAGCATCATCTCCTTCCTTTTTTTGGTACAGCGCAGATCGCTTACCTGCCCAATTCAAATGGTACGGTATGCGGTCTTTCTAAGCTTGCCCGCGCGCTCGATGCTTGTGCTGCGCGCCTGCAAATACAAGAGCGGCTTACGCGCGAAACGGCTCACGTGGTTATGGAAGGCACGCACGCGCAGGGCGTATATGTGTGCCTCGATGCGCAGCATATGTGCATGTCGCTTAGAGGTGCTCATAAGCCAGGCGCCATTACTCGTACGCAGTTTGCCTGCGGGTGTTTTGACGACCCGGTAAAAAAACAAGACGTTATGCGCCTTATCTTCGGGTAAAATAATCAGTATTGCTTGAGCTAGGTTCAGGAGGTTGTGTATGCTCCGTCAGGATTTTGCCACGTGGCATTGCGGGTCTCGCGATATTTCTCTCGTCCGTCCGCGTATTATGGGCGTTTTGAATGTGACGCCCGATTCTTTTTCCGACGGAAACGAATTCATCGAACCAAAAAAGGCGATTGAGCACGCATTGCAGATGCTCGATGACGGCGCCGATATCATCGATATCGGGGGCGAATCTATGCGCCCTGGTGGTCATACTCCGATCTCGGAAGAAGAGGAAGCTGCGCGCGTTGTGCCAGTTATTCGCGGCATTCTCCAAAAAGCGCCAACCGCTTGCCTTTCAATCGATACACGCCATGCAAACGTAGCAAAAATGTGTGTTCGCCTGGGCGTCTCGATTATAAATGACGTCACCGGTTTTACCGATCCTGCAATGATTGAAGTCGCTGCTGAATCCGACTGCGGCTGCATTGTTATGCACTGGGAAAAATTTGGTAACAATCGTGTACGCAAATCGGTGGAGCTTGACAGCACCCGCCCCATCCAAAAGCGCATTGTACCAGCTTCTACCAGGCGTTTTACCCTTCCCGAAGAAGGACCTATCATGCGTGACATCATGGGCTTCTTGGGCGATCAGGCGCGTCTTCTCATGCGTGCAGGTGTATCTCATTCAAGAATTTGCATAGATCCTGGCCCTGGTTTTGATAAGGATCCAAACGAAAATATCGTTATCCAACGCGCTACCTCAAAACTCGTATCCATGGGATACCCTGTTTTAACTGCTGTTTCTCGCAAACGCTTCGTGGGAGCGGTATCGGGGGTACATGAGGCCGCAAAACGAGATGCTGCAAGCTTTGGTATTTGCTTGGCAGCTATTGCAGCTGGTGCTCGCATTGTGCGCGTCCACGACGTGCGCGCCTGTTTTGAGGCACTGAGTTCGTTTTGGGCAAGTTCTGTGGCAGACGCGCGTATGGGCTATATTGCCTTGGGCTCCAATACCAAGGATGCCTGTGAAAAGCTGGTAGAAGCAACGCAGCTCATAAACGACATTCCGCTTACCGGAGTTGTGCAAGCAAGCCATATCTACGAAACCGAAGCCGCTTTAGGCCTTGCAGGCACGGTTAAAAATGCCGTGCTCGAAATCCGCACCGAACTTGCTCCTTTGGTACTGCTCGATCATCTGATGGCAGTAGAAAAGACACTTCATCGTACGCGTCCCAAGAAACCTTCGCCCACGGCTCTTCGTACAATCGATTGCGACTTATGCTTCATCGAAGGCGAAACACATGCAGGACAAAAGCTTACCTTGCCGCATCCCGGTATGGGGGAGCGCGATTTTGTACTGGTTCCCATGGAAGATCTTATGCATGATCCTGCTCGTTTTCTCTCGCATGAAGGTATAGCTGTGCGTGCGCCTGAAGATCGTGTGGGACATGTTCTCGAAGACTTAGGCCCCCTCATCTGGCAATAGAGGTAGTGATGACGCGTTCAAACCATTCCGCTCTTGCGAGCGCTGAGCCTGCGCGCACGCAGCTGCTTACCCAGCTTCGTGCAGCCCTCGATGTACCTCTATCACAGATTTCTGGTGCTCCTACCATATTTTCTTTGGCTGTGGTGGATGCGCTTCGCATCCTTGTTCCCGATGCGCGAGTGTCTATAGCTTGGCCGTGGGATATTGTGCTTGAGCTTTCCGGAAAAACGTATACAATTTCATGCATACATCATGGTGGCTATGACGAAGATGGCATGTTTTGCACATGCGAGTGCGTGGCAGATGCCAGTCTTTCTGCATGTCTAAAAGAGCAACACAAAGCGCAAGGCCTTGCGAGCACGGAGCTTTCTTATACGCAAACGACGCTTGCAGATACTATACAGACCTGCGTTCATGAACGTATGGATGCATGGCAAGCGTTTGTGCAAAAACACCCTCAGTATCCAGGTACGATATCTTCTGTAGCGGACGAATATTTTGCCGCTCAAGCCTGGATGGGCAAACGGGTATCGGTAGCTCTTTTGCACAAAAACACAACGATACAAGGCCGTTTTGCAGGAATCGATATCTGGGGTCGCGCAAGCATTATGACCGACGATGGGAATGAACTCATCTGCGCTCCTGAGCAAGTATCTATGCAATGTATTGCATAATTCTCTCAAACTTGCACATGCAATAACCTTCTAACTTGTACATAAAAATAAGTGCAACATGGGCCAAAGAGGGCTATACTCAAGTCTTGAGGCGCGCCCGCGCCAAATAGCGTCAAGCGAGGTGGCTTATGAATACCGTTTCATTGCAGAGTCCGTTTTTTGTCGTCAATCCCAAATCCTATACCTATGGATCTGAATTGAGAAAACTTGCGCAGAAGACTGATGAACTCTGCGAACACTATCATCTGCAGTGCCTTTTCACGGCTCAGCTCATCGATTTGGCCTGGGTGTGCGCGCATTGTCCGCACCTTATCCCCTGCGCGCAAGCGATGGAGAGTCTCAAACCTGGTCGCGGTATGGGTCACATTTTGCCCGAAGCCCTCGCAGAAGCGGGCGTCAAAGCGTGCTTTTTGAACCACGCGGAAAATCCGCTTACCCTGCATGAGCTCGCATCAACTATTGTCCGTGCGCGTGAAGTGGGCATTCTCACCTGTGTCTGCGCTGACAGCGTAGAAGAAGCGCAAGCGATCGCGATCCTTAAGCCAGATATCATTACCTGTGAACAAAACAGCCTCATTGGCACCGGTGTCGTTGCCGACGCAGACTATATGACGCAAACTCAAGAAGCAATACGTGCGCTTTCTCCTGCGACGAAGGTGCTCCAGGCAGCCGGCATTCACTCGGGCGAAAACGTCTACGATGCGATTAAATGCGGCGCTGACGCGACAGGCGGTACCTCGGGAATTGTTGCTGCAAAGGATCCATTTGCCGTGCTCGAAGAAATGTTTAGCGCACTTGACAAGGCGCGCAGCGATTTTTATAGCGCGTAGCAAAGGTTTTTGCACGTGTCAATTACGTCTTACAGATCATACGCCTGCAAGCTGCGCACTTAGCCGCACACCTGCAAGCTGCGCACTTACGCAGCTGCACATTCGCGTGCATCACGTGTATCACGCACATCAGGCAATCAAGCATATCAAGTAATAAAGCAATAAAGCAATTAAGCAATTAAGCAATTAAGCAATTAAGCAATTAAGCAATTAAGCAATCAAGCAATCAAGAGAAAGGACACGCAATGGCAGTCTATCAAAAGGTCATAAGCGTAACGACCGCTAATGGTCGACCTGACTTTGTCGACATCACCGATGAGGTGCGAGACATTATCAAAACATCCCACATTCAAAACGGAAGCGTTGTTTGCCAAACACCGCATACGACCTGCTCGGTTATTTTTGAAGAGTACGTTCACGACCTCAATTATTTTGGTCAAGAGTTCCTGCAATCTGATCTCATCCGCATCCTCGATGGACTCGTGCCACGCGAAACGGAAGAGAATCGCAGCTACCGCTATCCTGGTCCTATGCATCTTGCAGCTATCGCCAAGTACCACGAAGAGCATCCCGAATTTCCTAAAGAGCCCCACACGATGCTCAATGGCGATGCTCACTTACGAGCTTCATTCTTTGGGAGTTCTGAGACCTTTGTCGTTACGGATGCTACACCTGCTGTAGGCGAATTCGGTCACATCTATCTTGTCGACTGGGACCAAAACCGTGAGCGCACGCGCAAGGTTTGCATCTGCGTGATGGGAGAGTAGCCGCAGCTTGAATCGTTTAAGCACTTTTGCTATTGAGCCCAAATAATCATCCGTTCGCGGATTTTTCCACTCGTTTGTCGCACGCGATCGCGTATAATTTTGCTATCAGCAACGTGCAAACATCGTCCCTTTCTAAGGAGTTTGTGATGAAGGAAATTATTGTTGCCTGCGGGTCAGGAGTTGCAACTTCTACTGCAGTGGTTGGTAAGATTAGCGCTCTCCTCGATGAGCATGGCTATTCTGGTCAATATCACATTCAACAATGTGCTATTGCCGAAGCAGTGGGCAAGTCGGCTTCTGCTGATTTGCTGGTCGCAACTACCGCCAAGCCAGATGGTATTGAGTGCGAATTTATTTCAGGCATTGCGTTCCTCACCGGAATTGGCAAAGCTGCTGTTGAGCAACAAATTCTCGACGCTATGGCAAAATAGTGCCGGGTCTTATGATCGTTTACTGCAAACCCACAACGAAAGGTGATGTATGGATGCATTAGTTGCTTTCTTTGGAGGTGTCTCCAGCCTCGGCGTGAGCGTCGTTATGCCGATCGTCCTTACTATTTTGGGCGTCGCATTTGGCGCGGGCGTAGGTAAGAGTCTCAAGGCAGGCCTTACCGTAGGTATCGGTTTCATCGGTCTTAACCTGGTTATTGGCCAGCTTATGGGCACGGATCTTTCTCAGGCAGTAAGCGCTATGGTTGCGCGCTTTGGTCTTGAGCTTTCTGTACTCGACGTTGGTTGGCCTGCGGCTTCTGCTATCGCAATGGGCTCTGTCGTGGGTATTATCATTATCCCTCTGGGTCTTTTGGTAAACATTATTATGCTTCTTACCAATACCACCCAAACTGCCGACGTTGATATTTGGAACTACTGGCACTTCGCCTTTACTGGCGCCTTGGTTGCCATTGTGTTGAACAACGTTGCATTTGGTATTTTGGCTGCTATCATCAACGAGATCGTTGTGTTGGTTATTGGTGATATCACCGCTCCTCAAGTGGAGAAATCTCTCGGTCTTCCTGGTGTTTCCATTCCTCATGGTTTCGCAGGCGCATATGCTCCTATCGCATTTGCAGGCGACTGGATTTTGGACCACATCCCGGGCGTTAAGGACATCAACGTCGATATCCGTGGCCTTCAAAAGAAATTCGGCGTCTTCGGTGACCCCGTGCTTCTGGGTTCTCTCATCGGTTTAGTCATTGGTATTCTTGCTGGTTATAGCTTCTTGCCTCAAACTGTTGTGGTTAACGGCGCAAAGAAAGTAATTCCTGGATTTTTGGCTATTGCCGTTTCCATGGGTGCTGTTATGGTGCTCATCCCTCGTATGGCTGCGCTTCTTATGGAAGGTTTGCTTCCTGTTTCCGATGCTGCAAGTGCATTTATCCAAAAGAAATTCACGAGCCGCGGTAAGATCTACATCGGCCTCGACGCTGCAGTAGGTACTGGTCACCCAGTTACGCTTACCCTTGCACTGATTTTGGTTCCAGTTGCGGTATTCTTGGCTGTTATCCTTCCGGGCAACAAGGTTGTTCCTCTGGCTGACCTTGCGTGCATCCCCTTCATGCTCGTTTTGGTTACCCCAATCGTTCATGAGAATGGTTTTAGAGGTCTTATTGTTGGTGCTCTTATTCTGGCTGTTGGTTTCTACATTGCTACCGACCTGTCGCCCCTTATCACGACAGCCGCAGCAAACGTAAGCTTCAATATGAATGGTGCTACGGCAATTTCCTCCATCTGCGATGGTGCGAACCCCCTGACCTGGATCATTGTTCGTCTGGGAACGCCTGGCAACAGCTTTATTGGTCTTGTTGTGCTGGCTGTGCTTTCTCTTGCGCTGGCGTTCTGGAATCGTCAACGCATCCTCAAAGAGGCTCACGAGATGCACGATGCTGCAAAGGCTGAGTAAGTAGTTTGAGTACGTTTTGTACACAATTGAATGCTCGCTGCGATTTCGTGGCGAGCATTTTTTGATACCCGAGCGCTTGCAGACGTTTTATGCCATACGCAAAAAGGACAGCTATGCAAACAACTACGATGAAAAAAAGTCTCATTTCTGATTGCGAATATCCCGTATCCGCAGAATATCGCTATAGTCCGCACGCATACGCATGGCGTGTGCTCATTCAAGGTGTGATCTGTGCGTTGCTCGCAGTTTATGGCATATTTGAGCTTGTGGTAAACAGAAATTATCTCTTGGGAATTTTTGCGGTCGTGGGCGCCTATGGTGCTGTGAAAACGTTTCTCTCCAATATGTATCCGCGCGCGATTCGCTTTGAAGACGATACAATTTCGTTTGTAGGAGTGACCGGGAGCGCACAAAGTTATACCATTTCCGAGCTCAAAAATGTGCGGCTTCGTGAAAACCCTTCCACGCGGCGTTTGTTTGTGCGCATGGATGGCGATAATTTTATGAAAGGGCGCTACTGGCTTGATGTCCGCTTTTATGACAAGCCTGAAGAGCTGTTTTGGCGCGTGTGCGATATTGAAGTAGCGAGTAATCCAAAATCTCTCCGCGCGCGGGCGCGTTTAAGCAATTCGCACAAAAAATAAGCCGTACGCCACATCAGATGCGTACATATGCATAAACTAATCCCGGGCACGGGATTTCATGACACGCAATACAACAAAAGCCGCATGCAAAGACATGCGGCTTTTGGTGTATACCATACGCGTAAACGCTCTTCCACGCGCTATAAACGTGAGCGCGTTTCCTAGTCTTGTACCGACTTTGAGCACACATTGAGTATGTGCGAGAAATCTTTGAACATCGCCTGATAAGCAGTTTCTGTGCAGTCGTGCCAGTAGAGCGGCTCCGACCCCTTAGCTCTTGCAAGCTCAGAGGTTGCAGCACCTGCGGCGAGTACGCCATAGGTGTAATAATTGATTTTGCGAATGCCCGCTTTGATGCAGCGCTTGTAATCGTCATCCGATACGCCCGATCCGCCGTGCATGACAAGGGGAAGGGGATTATGTTTGCGGATGTCTTCAAGTACCGATAGCTTGAGCTGCGGCTTGCCTTTGTAGATGCCATGAACGGTGCCAAAGGAGCACGCCAGCGCATCACATCCACATTCTTGTATAAATTCAAGGGCCTGAGCAGGATCGGTGTATATAGCGCCTGCTTCCTGTGCGGTTCCGCCTTCTGCTTTGTAGCCGGCTTCGCGAGATCCCATGGATCCAATTTCGCATTCCAGACCCACGTCAAAGGAATTGCACATCGCACGTGCAGCCCGAGAATTCTTCAGGTTCTCTTGATAAGGAAGATACGACCCATCATACATCACGCCGGTAAAGCCCATATCCAAGGCTTGAGCAATGTAGGAAAGGTGCTCCGCATGATCCAGATGCACACACACCGGAAGCGAAGACTCCTCGGCAAGTGCGATCATGGTGCGACCCATCGTTTTGAGCGGCGCAAATGCATCGTGTGCCTCGGCATGAGCGATGATAAGAGGCGTGTGCGCTGCTTCGGCAGCGTCGAGCGCCGCACGTACAGCTTCCAAGCTCGGCGTGTTAAACGCAACAAGCGCCGTATTATTTTGTTCTGCAATTGCTAGAATATCGCGCAGATTAACAAGCATGGGCATTCCTTTCCCAAGAGTAGCTTGTAAGTGCCGTACATGATGAGTTTATGACAAAATCATTATTGTGCCGGCGCTAGGTCTATAGTCTTGTTATACCCCGTATAATTATAAATTGTATGTACGAAAGCCAAGAATACATATAAGATTTGAAAAAGAGAAAAGAGTGGCTATGATCCTCAAACAAGAACTTATTCAACTTCACGTTTCGCCTCGCGATGCGCAAGATGCTCTTACGCAAGCAGCTGCTCCTTTCATCGAAAAAGGATACGCAAAAGAGAGTTTTCCAGAGGCATTGATCACGCGCGAAGCCTCGTTCCCAACGGCTCTACCTGCGCAAGGAGTCGACATCTGCATCCCGCATGCAGACCCTTCTCACATTCTCGAGACCGCTGTTGGAGTTGTCGTGCTTGACGAAGCTGTTGAGTTCAAGATGATGGGCGACCCAGAGACGCTCCTTCACCCGCGCATTATGTTTGTGTTGGGTCTGAAAGAGGCTCACGGACAGGTCGAAATGCTTCAAAAACTTATAGAGGTTATTCAAGACGAACAACTTCTCCAAGACATACTCAATGCTTCTGAGCCTCAAGTGATCTACGATCTCTTAGCAGAGAAACTTGGCTAGTTGTTCCTACGTTGTAAGTGATATACAGTTTCGCAAAAAAGAGGGCATACGCCCTTTTTTTGTGCTGAGCGGTGGCGGGAAAGCGTGTTTTCTTCGAGCGGGCTTTCTAAGCATGAGCTTGCTATAGACTTGCACGATCTGCGCACGCCCGCGCCCCATACCAAAAAGATGTCAAATTTATGCTTGCATAAAAATCGGGTAAAGGTTATAACGAACACAAGGATCTTGCGCGCACACTCTTGCGCCGCAGGCATACACATCGACCTCAAGGAGGTGAGATATATGGATGCTGGTAGTTCGAGTTCTGGTTCTAGTTCCAGTGGAAGTACGAGCGCTTGTCTAAGCTGCATATTGCACCTTTTGACAAGCCGCCTTAATCTATCCGTCTGCAAAGATAGTCCTATATCTCATCTTTGCCTGACTGTTGCTTCGTGCAACGCAGGAGTTGATGCGTATGCAGAAAGTACAAAAGAAGCTTAGCGAAACTTCTTTCCAAGACCGTCTGGATTTTGCTGCTACTCATAGCAAAACAAGCGTATTGAGGATGTGCAATAGCCAGTGCACAGGGCTTTGTGCACGTGATGTGCTGCGCGCTCGCGCACGTTTTGGCAGTAATGCTCTTGAGCGCAAAAAGCAAAATAGCCTTGCTTCTCGTCTTGTTCAAGCGTTTATCAATCCATTTTCTTGTATATTATTCGTTCTTGCTCTGATTTCTTGCATAAACGATATGGTACTCCCGAGTTTATCGCTTCTGGGTCAGTCGCCAGACGATTTTGATTGCACCACCTTTACCATCATTACAACCATGATCACGGTATCGGGTATCTTGCGTTTTGTGCAAGAGAGCAAAAGTGCAAACGCTGCTCAAAAACTCATGGATATGGTGCGCACAACGGTGAGCTGTCTGAGGGATGCGGATGAGGATGCTGCTTCTCCAACCGCTTCCGCAACCGCTTCTCCAAACGCTTCCGCATCGCTTGCAAATTTTAGCTTTGAAGACAAGGCGAAACTCACAGAAATTCAGCTCGATTCACTTGTTGTAGGTGACATTGTCTACTTGAGCACAGGCGATATTGTCCCTGCTGACGTGCGCATTCTGAGCGCCTGCGACCTCTTTGTCAATGAGGCATCGCTTACAGGTGAAAGCGAACTTGTGGAAAAGTTCGCTTCTACTGCAACAAAGGCCGCGAATATCTGTGATTATGAGAATCTGGCATTTATGGGAACAACCGTTATTTCGGGAAGCGCCTGGGCAGTTGTGGTATCGGTGGGTGCGCACACGACGTTTGGCACGCTTGCGCGCGCGCTTTCCGAAAAAGATGGCGAGACGAGCTTTTCCCGCGACATCAACTCCTTGAGCTGGGTACTTATCCGTTTTATGATCGTTATGGTGCCCGTTGTGCTTGCGATCAACGGCTTTACCAAGGGCGATTGGACGGCGGCAGCGCTCTTTGCGCTCTCGATTGCGGTGGGACTTACGCCCGAGATGTTGCCGATGATCGTGACTGCGTGCCTCGCAAAAGGCGCCGTATTGATGAGCAAAAAGCAAACGATTGTCAAAAATCTTAATGCCATCCAAAACTTTGGAGCGATGGATATTCTTCTTACCGATAAGACTGGAACGCTTACAAAAAACGACGTTGTGCTTGAGTATCACCTCGACATTCACGGCCAAACTTCCGAGCATGTGCTGCGCATGGCATATCTCAACAGCTATTTCCAAACGGGATACAAAAACCTCATGGACAAGGCGATTATTGAAAAAACCGAGGAAGAGGAAAATAACCACAAAGAGCTCTTGGACCTTTCCGAAAATTATAAAAAAATTGATGAAATTCCCTTCGATTTCAAAAGAAGGCGTCTATCGGTTGTCGTGGCGAAACAAGATGAGCCTAAACGCATGGTGACAAAGGGTGCCGCCGAAGAAATGCTTGCCATTTGTAGTTCAGTAGAAGACAAAGGCGAGGTACACGCGCTCACCGATGATGTGCGCGCAAGCATCACGCACATGGTAAGCTGCCTCAATGAGCGCGGATTTCGAGTGCTCGCGCTTGCGAGTAAGGATTTTACGAGCAAAGATCACGCACCCGTAAGCCCCGCGCTCAGTGTCGAGGACGAGGCGGACATGGTATTCCTGGGTGTTCTCGCATTTTTGGATCCGCCTAAAGAGTCTGCAAAACAGGCCATTCAGGCTCTTGCTCAGCACGGTGTTGCCACCAAGATTTTGACCGGCGACAACGAAAAAGTGACAAAAACTATTTGCAAGGAAGTGGGGCTGCCAGTTGCGCACATGTTGTTGGGTAGCGACATCGAAGGTGTCTCTGATGAGGATTTATATCGCATAGCAAAGGATACTGCCGTTTTTGCGAAGCTCTCTCCCCAGCAAAAGGCGCGTATCGTCGCGCTGTTTCGCAGTTTTGGGCATAGCGTAGGCTACATGGGCGATGGTATCAATGACACTGCGGCGATGAAGGCGGCAGACATCGGTATTTCGGTAGATAGCGCCTGTGATGTGGCAAAAGAGGCTGCAGATATCATTTTGCTCAAGAAGGACCTTACGGTGTTGGAAGAGGGTATTCTTGCAGGTAGAAGAACCTTTGCCAATATGATCAAGTATATCAAGATTACGGTTTCGTCCAATTTCGGCAATGTGTTTTCGGTGCTTGTGGCTTCGTTTGCGCTTCCGTTTTTGCCGATGCAAAGTACGCAGCTCATTATGCTCAATCTCATCTACGACATTTCGTGCACGGCACTTCCTTGGGATAAAGTAGACAGAGACATGATTCTACGTCCGCGGCGGCTCAATGTGTCATCCGTGCCTAAGTTTATGGCTTGGTTTGGGCCGGTAAGCTCGATTTTTGATATCGCTACCTTTGCATGCATGTTTTTTGTCATCTGTCCTATGGTTATTTCTGGAGGTGTAGTGTGGCAGGATTTGCCGCGCTACTTCTCGGGCGAGGCGCTTGCGCAGGTACAGTCATCATACATGATGCTTTTCCAAACGGCATGGTTTGTCGAATCAATGTGGTCGCAGACGTTGGTTGTGTACATGCTGAGAACATCTAAGCTCGCAATCTCCAAGAGCCTGCCCTCAAAAGAGCTTGTAACACTCACAATGTTGGGTATTGGGATTTGCACGCTTTTGCCGTTTACTCCGCTTGGGCACATTATGGGGCTTGTTTCGCTTCCGGGGATCTACTTTGCGTTTTTATTCGCGGTTGTAGCGCTTTATATGCTTTTGGTTACCTGTGCGAAAAAGCTCTACCTTATGCGTTACAAAGAGTTGCTGTAGAGTTGTCGTAGAGTTGCTGTAGAAGAGAAAGGTCGCGCGTCTGCACGCATGCGATCGCGTGTGTGCAGACGCGCCCTTCTTATTGTTTCGTCTTGTTGTAATGCTTCCAGATATGATACATGCCGCGTACGGTAAGCTCTTGATCTACATGATCAAATAGGCTGGTCGCAGCAGCAATCATTGAGGCACTTCCGCCGGTAGCAATGACTTGCATCTCGGGATCATGAAGCTCTTGTTTGATGCGCGAAACAAGTCCTTCCACGCATGCGATACTTCCGATCATAATGCCGGATTGCACGGCTTCTTCTGTATTGGTTCCAATGGTATGCAAAGGTGCTGTGAGTTCTACGCTCGAAAGCTTCGCCGCGCGCGAAAAGAGCGCATGCGCACCCATCAAAATACCTGGCATAATAACCCCGCCGACAAACGCGCCTGTGCGATCGACGACATCGATATTGGTCGCCGTTCCAAAATCTACGACGATTGTCGAAGGGCCATAACAGGTAAGTGCTCCAACAGCGTTTGCAATCCTATCTGCGCCCACTTGATGGAGCTCTTTAAGTGTGCACGTAATCCCGCAGTCACGCGTAGCCTCGATAAAGCACACATCATCTATGCTTTTGATCGCTTGAGCGCATGCTTTCCACTGTTGCGCCAAAAGCGGTACGACGCAGCTCACCACAAAAGCACGTACGTGCTCAAGTTTAAAGTCAGACATAGCAAAGAATCCGCGCACGCGCTCAAGCAATTCGTCTGGCGTGTTGGTGGGATTCGTCGCCATTCTCCATTGATGCAGGATTGTGCCTTCATCATCAATGAGGCCCAAATTTGTTTGCGTATTTCCAACATCTACTGCAACAAGCATAGCTTCGCTTTCTCGGGATTGTCGTGATGTGTGTGCGACTTGATCTGTGCGTTCAGAATGTATGTTCTCATGCGATATAGCATACGACAGGTATGTTATGCATAAGCGTAAGCACGTGTATATGCTTTATATATGCATGAGAGATCAATCATTATGCACAAAAAATGAAGTTATCGATGAGGCGTGTCGTGCCAAAGTACACCGCAACCGCGCAGAGGATGGGACGGTCGCCGATTGTATCAATTTGCGTAATCGTCTCAAAGTCAACCATTTTCACATAGTCGATGCGCGCGAGAGGCTCAGCTTCGATGATCTTTCGCATAGCCGAAAGCACGGTCTTTGCATTGCGCTCGCCAGCTTCTACAAGCTCTTTTCCTTTGAAAATGGCGCGCGACACACAAAGCGCACTCACACGTTCTTGATCTGAGAGATATGCATTGCGAGAGCTTTTGGCAAGGCCATCTGCTTCGCGAATAATCGGGCAGCCGATAATTTCGATGGGGAAGTTAAGGTCTCTCACCATGCGTTTGATCACAGCAAGCTGCTGTGCATCTTTTTCGCCAAAATATGCACGATCACATTGCACGATATTGAATAATTTAGCGACGACGGTGCATACGCCTCTAAAATGTATAGGACGCGTAAGCCCACAGAGCTCATGCGTGAGCGCATCGGTATTGACATAACAAGAAGCATCGCTCGCATACATTTCTTCAGGAAGAGGATTAAACACGAGGTCAGCGCCTGCTTTTTCTGCAAGCTCGCAGTCGTGATCAAGGTCTCTCGGATAGCTTTCCAAGTCCTCAGTGGGCGCAAATTGTGTCGGATTTACAAAGTCGGAAACGACGACATAATCACACTCGTGATGCGCGCGCGTGATGAGACTTTCATGCCCTTCGTGCAAAAAGCCCATAGTGGGCACCAAACCCACAGTTTTGCCTTGTGATTTTGCAGTTTTTACGGCTTGTCTAACTTCTGCGATTGTGTGCACTACCTGCATGATTGCCCTTTCATTGTGCGCGTGGGATCGGGGACGGCTGCCCGCGCAGCCCCATGCGCTCATACATTACGCTTGTATTATACAAGATGATAAAACTGTGATGCCGGCAATTTATATGACGCGCCCTTTATATTAAGTGTGCACATCTGCTAAACTATTAAAGCTTGTATCTCGTTTGGAGTGCGGTGAGCTCAGCCTCAGCCCATCATACGAGATAAATCCGCCAGCTTGGCAAAAACCAAGCGCAACAAAGGAGTCCTGTTATGAAGCAAGGTATTCATCCAGATTATGTCGAGTGCACCGTTCGTTGCACCTGCGGCAACACCTGGACCACTCATTCAACCAAGTCTGAGCTTACGGTTGACCTTTGCGACAAGTGCCACCCATTCTACACGGGTCAGCAAAAGCTTGTCGACACGGGTGGACGTGTTCAGCGCTTCTCCAACAAATTTGGTGGCGCTGCTGCTGCTCAGCTCAAAGCTGCTGAAGAAGCGAAGGCACAAAAAGCTGCTCGTGCAGCTGAAGAAGCCGCTGCAAAGAAGGCTGCTGCTGAAGAAAAAGCTGCAAAGAAAGCTAAGCGTGCTGCTGAATTCGAAAAACGCGCTGCTGCTGAGGCCGAGAAAGAGGCTGCTCGTGCAGCTGAAGAAGCCGCTGCTGCTGAAGAGAGTGTTTCTTCTCAAGAAGCCAAAGACGGCGAGTAGGTCTCATATTCACGCTCTTTGCTAGCGCTGTTTATGCAGATAATCAGTCACGAACAAGAGCACCTATCACGTTGTAGGTGCTCTTTTTTTAGAGCGACCGCGAGCGCTTGTATAAGGAGCCGCACTCTTAACGCAATGCGCGTGCAGCACGTGCAACTCGTAAGCACGTGAAGCCCGCAGAAGCAGCTCCACATGCTTAGCACTCACACTTGTTTTGTATCAACCTTCTATTTTCCACGACCTGCCTGAGGTTTTAGGAGCTCACATGCGCGATAAACTTGAAAAACTCATCACCGCATACGAAGAACTCGAGAAAAAAATGCTCGATCCCGCCATCGTAAGCGACCCCGCAAAGTACGCTCAAGTTGCAAAAGCTCGTGCGCGCCAGGAAGATCTTGTCGCTCGTGCACGTGAATACCTCCAAGCGCAAGATGACATCGAAGCGGCAAAGGAGATGCTTCGCGAGGCATCATCTGCAGATGAACGTGAGATGCTGCAAGCCGACATTCAAGAAAATGAGCAAAAGCTTCCCGACCTCGAGGAAGAAATCAAAATCATGCTCATTCCTGGCGATCCCAATGATGAAAAAGACACGATCATCGAAATTCGCGCCGGTGTCGGTGGAGATGAAGCGGCGATTTTTGCAGGTGATCTGTTCAAAATGTACGAGCGCTTTAGCGAAAGCAAAGGTTGGAAGACACAAATTCTTTCCTCAAGCCCTTCTGAGGCAGGTGGCTTTAAGACGATCGAATTCAAGATGCTCGGCGAAAAAGTGTATTCTGTCATGAAATATGAGTCGGGCGTGCATCGTGTGCAGCGCGTGCCAAAAACCGAAAGCCAGGGACGCATCCAAACCTCTACAGCTACCGTTGCTGTGCTTCCTGAGGCGGACGAAATCGATATCGAAATCGATCCGCAGGATTTGCGCGTCGATACCTACTGTGCTTCGGGTCCTGGTGGTCAGTGCGTCAACACCACCTATTCTGCCGTTCGTATCACGCACCTTCCCACAAATACTGTTGTCCAATCGCAGGACCAGCGCTCTCAGATCCAAAACCGTGAAGTGTGTATGCAGATGCTCCGCGCACGCCTCTACGAAATGGAGCTCGAAAAACAGCAGGCAGAGCAGGGTGCCGAGCGCCTTTCTCAGATTGGACACGGCAATCGTTCCGAAAAAATTCGCACCTACAATCAGCCTCAAGACCGTGTAACCGATCACCGCATCGGCTTTAGTTCTACTTATAACGGCGTTCTTTTGGGCGATGCACTTATCACGGTTATTGAGGCGCTCGCCGCAGCTGAGCGTGCCGAAAAGCTTGCTCACGCGGTGTAACATGAGTGCAAAAGCGTGGAGCATTCGAGAAATTCTTGAGTGGACGAGTGGACATCTCGCGCAGAAGGGTGACGAACACCCCCGACTATCTGCGGAGATGCTACTCTCTTCTGCGCTCAACAAAACGCGCGTTGAGCTCTATCTCAATATTGACTACGTTCTTACGCCAAGCGAGCTTACGTGTATGCACAATCTTGTGGTCGCGCGCGAAAAGCACGCGCCGATCCAATACATCGTAGGCGAAGCTCCTTTTCGTCACATCGTTCTTAAAACCAGTCCTCACGTGCTCATTCCTCGTCCCGAGACAGAGCTTTTGGTCGACTTTGCACTTCAAGCGCTTAATGAGGCACGCCCTTCGAGGCATCACTTTCGCGTGATCGAAGTGGGTGTGGGAAGCGGGTGCATCGCATGCTCGCTTGCCAAAGAAAGCCCTGATACCGATGTATATGCAAGCGATATTTCTGCATCTGCTCTTGCACTTGCCCAAAAAAACGCCGCGCGCTTGAAATTGAGTGAGCGCATACATTTTTTCGAGACAAACATCACCGACGACATGCCCGAGTGCCTGAAAGGCCAGGTAGATATACTTATATCCAACCCTCCCTATGTGCCTTCGAAAGTGATTTCCACGCTTTCCGATGAGGTCAAGCGCTATGAGCCCACACTTGCGCTCGATGGGGGAGAAGACGGGCTGGATGTATTTCGTAAGATTTTGAACGTTGCTCCACAATGGCTTCGTCCAGGAGCAATGTTTTGTGTTGAATTGTTTGAAGATAACGTATCCCAAGCTCAAACGCTTGCGCGTGAGCAGGGGATATGGTCAAGCGTATCGGTCCTGGAAGATTTAGCTCACCACAAGCGCTTTTTGGTGGCACGAAGAAAAGGGGATTTTTCGCAGATGACTACTCAAGAAGAAGAAGCGGCAAAAGCTCGCGCAGCAAAAATTGTCACGCTCGATCAAGATCATCCAACAGCTGAGGTGCTTGCGCGTGCCTGCGACGTATTTCAACATCAAGGTGTTGTAATTTTGCCCACCGATTCCGTATATGGCATAGGCTGCGTGGCGACGCCCAATAATCCCGCACATGAGCGCACGTTTAGCATTAAGCATCGCGACCGCGCGCAAACGCTTCCTTGGCTCATAGGAGATATCGAAGATCTTACACGCTATGGAAAAGACGTTCCCGCGTGGGCGTACGCGCTCGCCGAACGCTTCTGGCCAGGCGCTTTGACCCTTGTGGTACACGCAAGCGATGAGGTAGCAGCCGAGTACACCCATCCTCAAAATCACACGATTGCACTTCGTCTGCCCGATTCAAACCTTGTCCGCGCGATTTGCCGTGAGCTCAAAAGTCCGCTTGCGATCACAAGCGCCAATACCCACGGTCAAGATGCGGCAATTGCAGGATCTTCCGTGGAAGAGCGCCTCGTAGATGAGGTAGATTTGGTGCTCGATTCGGGTCGTGCGCCTTTGGCAATTGCGTCGACCATTGTAGATTGCACGCAAGATAGCGCAAAAATTTTGAGGATTGGTGCAATCGACCCTCACGAGATTGCTGCATGCGTATAATTGTAAGTACTAGTGTTTGTGCGCAGAAAAAGGAGCGTCATGAAAATTGCAATTGGTTCAGACCATGCCGGTTTTGGCCAAAAGCCGCCGTTAATAGCCTGGCTTTTATCTCTTGGCCACGAGATCATAGATTGTGGCCCCTCAACAGATTCTCGTTGTGATTACCCCGATTTTGCCGATAAGGTTGCACGTTTGGTTGCAAACAAAGAGGCAGATCGAGGTATTTTATTGTGCGGGACGGGTCTTGGCATGGCGATCACAGCCGATAAAGTTCCAGGTGTACGCGCTGCTACGATCGTGACGCCCCACTTTGCACATCTGTTTCGCGAGCACAATAATGGTAACGTCATCTGCCTTTCGGGTCGCTTTACGCCGTATGAGATCAATCAAGAGATTCTCAAAGAATTTCTCGAAACACCCTTTGGTGGAGGCAGACATACAGGCCGTGTTGACAAAATTATGCGCGAAGACGATTGCGCCTTTTGCGGCGTTGATGCGGGCTGCTAAGAGCCGTGATTTGCCGAGCAGCTCATGATGTTTAGCGGCTAGCAATTTGCCTCACAATTTGATCCATACGCAACCATCCGTATGGATATGAAAAAGCACAAAAATATGCGAAAAAGTACCAGGAGAAAGGATTGTCATGGAATTTGACGAGAAGCGTTTTTGTATCATTGATCACCCACTTGTACAGCACAAGCTGCACATTTTGCGCGACAAAGAGACGTCTACCAAGCAATTTCGCGAACTGGTAACCGAGCTTGCCATCTTTGAGGGCTATGAAGCCATGCGCGACTTTCCTCTGGAGGACGTAGATGTGGAAACCCCGCTTGAGGTAGCGCACTGCAAGCGCATTTCGGGCAAAAAAGTTGCAATTATTCCTATTCTTCGCGCAGGTCTTGGTATGGTCGACGGCATTTTGCAGCTCACGCCTTCTGCGCGCGTGGGGCATGTGGGTATGTATCGCGATCCCGATACACATCTGCCGCACCAATATTACTGCAAGTTTCCCGAGGATATCCAAAACAGAACGTGCCTCGTTGTAGACCCCATGCTTGCAACAGGTGGGTCGCTTACTGCAGCGATTCATTTCTTGCGTGAAGCAGGGGTGAAGGATATTCGTGCGCTTACCTTGGTGTCTGCGCCCGAAGGTGTCAAGGCAACTCTTGACTTCGATCCCGATGTACGCCTCTACACCTGCGCGCTCGACCGCGAGCTCAACGAAAGCGCCTACATTCTCCCAGGTCTCGGGGATGCAGGCGATAGAATCTACGGCACGAAATAGGCCGCAGTATTTGGTGGCGTAGAATTTAGCTGCGCAGGATCTCGTCGTGCAGTATTTTGCTACGTAGGATGAGCTAGCCAAGCTCCGTCACACACGATGAAGCGAAGGCAGCTCCACATGTAAAAATGTGTAACCCCTAAAAGTGCCTCGTACCTGTTGGTACGGGGCATTTTGATCCTTTCACCATTGCTTCGTGCCGCTTTGTGCGCATATTTCTTGAAAGAATTATGCACGTTTTGTAGCAAAGTGCGCACAACTTGGCGCAAGATTGGACAAGCAAATAAGAGATGACTAGAATTCCTTGTTCGGGTGAATCTTTGCAGTATTCTTGTCCGAGGCACATTGTATACTCTATGTAAATAATACGTTTTCGCCTATGAATGCGTGTATTTTTTCCCCACAATAAGAGACGTTGGTAACGTCGGTAATCATATATTGCAAGCGCTCTATGTACGCTCCTGCAAAGACAGCGCTACGTTTTCTCAGTGTGTTGTTGCGTTCGCGCCCGCAGATTGTACATAGCTTGCATGGAGCGTATCGCCTCTGTCCAAGCACGCGCAGTATCTGATCACCCAAGTTGAAGCGTGATGTCCATGAATATGTGTTCGGTTCTTTTCATCTCGTCAGTCTTTACCCTGCTTACTTGCGCCCCTTGTGTAATCGTGTGCGAAATGTGCTATCGCTCAAGGCTCGATTTTGAAAAGGGTCTTTTGTGGGCGCTTGGTTGTATGATTAGTTCATTCATATTGCAGGCGTTCGCAATTATGTTTGTAAACGCACACAATAGCGCGCATACGCTGCCCTTTGGAGCAGGAGTTGCGCTGGTAAGTTTAGTATGCTGGCTTGTGGTGGGCGCGCGTCTTGCGTGCGTATCTACAAAGCGCCAGTAGGGAAAGGGAAAACCGTGGATCCGCTTGCACATTTGTCCGAGGCTATGGATGAGCTTATCTGGAGCTTCACCTCACAGATGGTAGTTGGAAATGGCTCGTGGGGGCTCACTCAGTACATCTTCTGGATGTGTGTCGCCATAGCTATTTATGTTTCGGTTATTTTTGCGTTCAAGAAGCGCCAGGCCAAGAGTTTTGTTCCTCATGGCTGCTTTGTTAATTTCGTCGAACTTGCCATTGATTTTGTCCGCAACGACATGTGCAAAGGCGTATTGGGCGATACCTGGAAGACGCACTTCCCCTTCTTGGCGAGTGTCTTTTTCTTCGTCTTGTTCAACAATCTTATGGGCCTGATTCCAGGTGCTAAGCCAGGTACAGGCACCATGGGTGTCACAGTTGCGGTGGCGACCTGCTCGTTTTGTTATTTCGTCGGCGTTGGGTGCAAGCTCAAAGGAGTTTGGGGTTATATCAAAAGCCTCGCGCCCGAAGGAGTTGTGCTTCCTCTCCAGCTGTTGTTGGGGCTCATCGAAGCATTTTCGACATTTCTGCGCCTGATTACGTTGGCTGTTCGTCTGTTTTGCAACATGTTTGCAGGACATGTCGTGATGGGCACATTTGCAGTGCTCGCGGCTCTGTTTGTAGAGCCTGCCTTGCAAGCCCTCACCATACAAACTGCCCTCAATGCGTCAAGCTCCGTATTCTGGGTGGGGGTTCTCTTTGCTATATATATGGTTGAAATTCTGGTTGCAGTTATTCAAGCATATGTATTTACCCTTCTGTCGACCGTCTACATTCAGTTGGTCGAGGCAGAGCACTAATAATGTATCGGCTGTAAGAGAGGCTGTGAGCTTTTCTTATCGATACGGCAGCGCTCAATGTGAGAGCGCACGAAAAAGGAGGAATCGTGGGTACTATCGGATATGCAATTTGTGTTCTTGCAGCAGCAGGCGGAATTGGTCTGTCCGCTTCAAGCGCCATGAAATCTATGGCTCGCCAACCCGAGGTACAGGGACGTCTTTTCACCGTCTTCATCCTTGCATCTGCTTTTATCGAGGCACTTGCTCTGATCGGCTTTGTGGTAACCCTTCTTGTCCACTAGCTTACATTCAAAAACGTTGGAGGCGGGAGGTTTCATGACTCAAAGTTCCAAGACAAAAGAGGCGGTGCGTGCATTCGCACTCGCACTTGCCTCAATCGCCGCTTCAGCAACTCCAGCTTTTGCAGACATGCCTGGAGGAGCAGATATTTTGCTACCAAAACCTGCAGAATTTTTGCCCGCACTCGTTGCTTTCCTGGCTATTTGGTTTGTTATGGCAAAATTTGCCTGGCCATCTATCGTAAAAATGATGGAGAAGCGTGAGCTCAAAATTAAGGGCGATCTCGATTCTGCCGAGAAGATGAAGCTCGAGGCTCAAAAGGCGCGCGAAGAAAGCGAGCGCGCAATTGCCGAGGCTCAAGCAAAAGCCCAGCAAATCATTGCCGATGCAAAGCGCGAAGCTGAAGCTCAGCGTAGTCACATCATCACTGATGCGCAGCGCAATGCACAAGGTCTTATCGAAAAGGCACATGACGCAATCACTACCGAGCGCAAAAAAGCCATGATCGAGCTTTCTGGTTTTGTCATCGATCTTTCGGTTGAAATTGCTTCGAAGATTGTTGGAGAAAGCTTATCTGAGGATGACGAGCGTGCGCTCGCCGCGAAATACCTCAAAGAGGTAGGAGCAAAACATGACGAAGAGCAAGCATAACGAGCTGAGAAAAGCCGAAGAGTATGCCCGTGCCCTTCTCAACGCTGCTAAACAAGAGGGTCGCGTTCACGACGATCTAGTGCAATGGAAGCATGCAGGCAAGTTTTCGCCTGAAGTGTTTGAACTCATCGTCGCGATGCACAAAGCTGAGGATCTCGATCTCGTCCGTGCGGTAGAAACGAGCTACAAAGATATCGTGCAATCACACGACAATACGGTCTTTGTTACGGTTACCACTGCCGTTCCTCTAGACGATGCCCTTCGTGAGCAAGTGCGCAAGCACATGAGCGCTCTTGTGTCTGCCCCTGTTTTCCTGGTTGAACGCGTAGATCCATCAATTCTCGGTGGCATCATCGTGGAAGAAGAGGGCAATCGCTGGGACGCTTCAGTCAAGTCGCAGATGAACGCAATTCGCCGCAAGCTGAGAAAAATCTACAGTGGAAGTGAGATGTAATGTCTGAAAAAATTACTTCTGAGCAGATTATCAACGAGCTTCGTGCGCAGCTCTCAAAAATTAGCGCAACAGTCGACCAACAACAAGCGTCGATCGTTACCGAGGTGGGCGATGGTATTGCTCATATCGGAGGACTTCGCAGTGCTATGGCAGGCGAGCTTTTGCAGTTCACCAGCTCCTCTACGGGGAAAAGTGTCTACGGTCTTGCGCAAAATCTTGACGAGGATGAAATTGGCGCCGTTTTGTTTGGCGATGTCAATTCCATCCGCGAAGGCGACGAGTGCCGCACAACGGGTCATGTTTTGGACATTCCGGTAGGGCGCGCCATGCTTGGCCGCGTCGTGAACCCCTTGGGGGCTCCTATCGACGGCTTGGGCAGCATACCTACAACGCATCGTCGCCCGATTGAGTTCAAAGCTCCTGGTATTATGCAGCGTGAGCCCGTATGCGAACCAGTCCAAACGGGACTTCTTGCAATCGATGCCATGGTGCCTATCGGTCGCGGTCAGCGTGAGCTTATCATTGGCGATAGAAAAACCGGTAAGACCGCAATCGCTATCGATGCAATTGTGAATCAAAAAAATACCGACATGATCTGCATCTACGTAGCCATTGGTCAAAAAGCATCTACCGTTGCTTCTATTCGCGAGACGCTCAAACAAAAAGGCGTTCTCGACAAGACCATCATCGTCGCAGCTACGGCTTCCGAATCTGCACCGCTGCAGTACATTGCTCCTATGAGTGGTGCTGCAATTGGTGAGTACTTCATGTACAACGATCATGACGGCAATCCTGCAGACGCGACCCATCCGGGTGGCCATGTGCTTGTGGTCTACGACGACCTCTCCAAGCAAGCTGTTGCGTATCGTCAGATGTCGCTTACTCTTCACCGTCCACCTGGACGTGAGGCATATCCTGGTGATATTTTCTATCTGCACTCTCGTCTGCTTGAGCGTGCGTGCAAGCTCAGCAAAGATCAGGGTTCTGGCTCGCTTACAGCGCTTCCTATTATCGAGACGCAGGAAGGTGACGTTTCGGCGTATATTCCAACGAACGTCATCTCCATTACCGACGGCCAGATCTATCTGCAGTCCAACCTCTTCTTCCAAGGTCAGCGTCCTGCTGTCGACGTAGGTATTTCGGTATCGCGCGTAGGTGGTGCAGCTCAGATCAAGGCTATGAAGCAGGTAGCAGGTACGCTTCGTTTGGATTTGGCAAGTTACCGTGAGAAGCAGGCATTTTCGCAATTCGGCTCCGACCTGGATGCGACAACGCAATACCAGCTCAACCACGGTGCCCATATGACGTGGATGCTTAAACAAGCTCGTTACTCAGCATTGGATGTTGAGGATCAGGTTATCGCTATCTTTGCTGCCAAGGAAGACTTCCTCGACGACATCGACCTGCCGCATGTGCCGCTCTTTAGAGATTTGCTTGCTGTCTACATGAAAGATATGCACGAGGACGTCCGTCAAGCCATTCTCAAAGGCAAGATCGACGATGCCTTAGCTCAGCGCCTCAAGACGTATATCGCAGAGTTTAAGCGGGAGTTTTTGCTCAAGCATGCCAATAAAGAAGTTCTTGTTGATGTGTCTGAGCAGGCAGAATACGCAGCTCAAGAAGATGCGCACCCGGTTGAGGATGAGACGGAGTAAGCGCTCATGGCTAATCTTCGCGAGCTACAACGACGCATGGTTTCCATTCGTTCGACCATGCAAATTACGCGTACGATGTCGATGATCTCCACGGCGCGCATCCAAAAAGCTCTGGCCGCATCCATGAGCGCAGGAGCCTACAAGAGTGCAATCACCAATATGCTTGCACACGTGGCTTCGGCTCATTTCGATACGTCTCAGCCGCTTTTGGCCAAGCACGAGGAGCTCAAGCGCGTGCTATTCGTTTTGATCGCTTCTGATCGCGGTCTGGCGGGTGGCTTTAACATTCAGCTTGAGCGCCAAGTTGAGAAGAGCATACGCGAGTACAAAACGCGCGGCATAGAGTCGCTTCTCATCACTTGCGGCAAGAAGCCAACGGAGTATTTCACCTCCCGCGGTATTAAGCCCACGCTTTCCTTTAGCGGTATGTCCTCCGAACCTACAAGCGACGAGGCCGATCGTATTGCGTCCTTTATTATGGACGGCTATGTCAAGGAAAGCTTCGACCGTGTTGAGCTTCTGTATTGGCATGCAAAGAACCGTGTCGATCAAACGGCTGTTGATGAGTGCATTTTGCCCATCGAGCAAAAGACGCTCCTCATGCCAAATGAGCCGCGTGAAGGCCAAGCGCTCTCGCAAGTTAAGTTCAAAACCTACACCATGTATGATTTTGAGCCGAGCGCAAAGGAAGTGTTGGCAGATCTTATGCCAGCGTATTTCAAAACGGTCATCTTCCATGCATTGCTCGACAGTGCAGCTGCTGAGCATGGAGCGCGCAGGCGTGCTATGCAGTCGGCAACAGACAATGCCCAAGAAGTACTCAACACGCTCAGCCGCACCTACAACCGCGAGCGGCAAAGCGCTATTACTACAGAACTGAACGAAATTATCGGCGGTGCCGCGGCATTGGAGGAAAACTAATGACAGATGTAAATACCACCGAGCACACGCTTCTCGAAGAAGCGGCCGCAGCCCAGCACAACAGAAGTGTTGGCGAAGGCGTTATTGTGCGCATTGTAGGACCTGTTGTTGATGTTAAATTCTCAGGTCAGGTGCCTAATATCTATACAGCCTTGACAGTTGATGCAACCACAAGCCAAGGCCACATCAAGACGATCCTCGAAGTAGAGTCTCAGCTCCCACAAGGCGTCGTCAGAACGGTTGCTATGTCGTCCACCGATGGCCTTCGTCGTGGTATTTTGGTCCACGATACGGGTCATCCCATGATGATGCCTGTAGGTAAGTCCACGCTTGGCCGCGTATGGAACGTGATGGGCGAAGCTGTTGACGGCAAGCCCATCCCCGATGATGTGGAATATTATCCTATTCACCATCCTGCGCCCGCCTTTGATGAGCTTACGACTCAAACCGAGATCTTCGAGACCGGTATTAAGTCCATCGACCTTCTTGAACCTTATGTTCGCGGTGGCAAAACGGGCCTTTTTGGCGGTGCTGGTGTCGGCAAAACGGTTCTTATTCAGGAACTTATCAACAACCTCGCGCAAGAGCACGGCGGTACCTCGGTCTTTACCGGTGTTGGCGAGCGTACGCGTGAGGGTACCGATCTTTACCTTGAGATGTGC
This sequence comes from uncultured Atopobium sp., assembly GCA_947090525.1. Classification (GTDB taxonomy): domain Bacteria; phylum Actinomycetota; class Coriobacteriia; order Coriobacteriales; family Atopobiaceae; genus Fannyhessea. The sequence continues at coordinate 6,506 of CAMUON010000004.1, read as the reverse complement.
GAATCTGGCGTTATCAACAAAACCTGCCTCGTATACGGACAGATGAATGAGCCACCTGGAGCTCGTCTGCGCGTGGGTCTGGCAGGCCTTACCACAGCGGAATACTTCCGTGACCAGGGTCAAGACGTGCTTCTCTTTATCGACAACATCTTCCGTTTCTCGCAAGCAGGTTCTGAGGTTTCAGCACTTCTTGGTCGTATGCCTTCGGCTGTTGGTTATCAGCCTACGCTTGCTACCGAGATGGGTGACTTGCAAGAGCGTATTACCTCTACCAAAGAGGGTTCAATTACCTCTGTTCAGGCAGTTTATGTTCCTGCTGACGACCTTACCGACCCTGCTCCTGCAACGACCTTTACGCACTTGGATGCAACGACGGTGCTTTCGCGTTCCATTACTGAGCTGGGAATTTATCCTGCAGTCGATCCACTTGCTTCCTCATCTTCAGCGCTCGATCCTTCGATTGTTGGTGAAGAACACTACCGTGTGGCTATGGCGGTTCAGGAAATTTTGCAGCAGTACTCCGATCTCCAAGACATCATTGCAATTCTTGGTATGGACGAGCTTTCCGAGGAACAGCAGCAGGTAGTTGCGCGTGCGCGTAAGATTCAGCAGTTCCTTTCTCAGTCGTTCCACGTGGCAGAAAAGTTTACCGGTAATCCCGGCCAATACGTGAGCGTGAAGGATACGGTTCGTTCGTTTGCTGCCATTATCGACGGCGAATGTGACGACCTTCCCGAACAGGCATTTCGTTATGCGGGCACCATCGAAGACGTGCGCGAGCGCGCCCGTGCTATGGCTGCTGATGCCTAAGCGCATTAGCTGGATGCACAAGGAGATGTAGTATGGCAGAACTCACCTGTCAATTTGTTCGTCCCGATAAGCTCATCTACGAGGGACTGGTTAAGAGTCTGGTGCTGGTCACTAGAAATGGCGAGCTCGGCGTATGGCCTGGACATGCCAATGAAATTTGTTCGTTGGGCGATGGTATCGTGCGCCTTCATCATCTTGACGAAGACGGCGGTGCTACCGATAACGTTGTTGTTTCGGGCGGCTATGCTGAAATTGGTCCCAAGGGTGTGATCATTCTTGCCGATCATGCGCGTCTGGTAAATGACATCGATACTGCTGTTGTGATCAAAACGCGTGACAAAGCCATCGCTGGCCTCGAAAACCTCAAAAGTTCTGATCACCGCAAGAGCTATCTCGAGCAAAAGATCAAATGGTGCAATATGCTCCTCAAGGTCGAGAAAAAGTTCAACGCGCGCTAGATGTTGAGCTCTATAATAGAGTTCAAACGAAGCGCACGTACATAACGCATGTAAGGAACTTGCAGGTCAGGTTTGCACACAACGCGTGTAAACAATGCATGTAAACAACGCATGCACATACAAAACATGTCAACAAGAAACGCTCATTATTCCGCGCGCGTGTTTGCACGGAGGAGCGTTTCTTTGCTATGCTACTTGAGCTGTGTTGAGTAGCTTGCGTGTAAGCGCGTCTGTGTACATGCATGTGCGCAAAAGCATCACGTGAGCAAAAGCATTACGTGAGCAAAAGCATTACGCAGGCCAAGGTCTTACATGTGTAACGAACGTCTAAGGGAGCGATCATGGAAATCATACGAGTTGAAGGCGGCTATCCGGTTTCCGGTGAGGTCTTGGTCGAGGGAGCCAAAAATTCGGCTCTCAAACTCATGGCAGCAACGCTTCTCGCTCCTGGAGCTACGACGCTCACCAATGTTCCCAACATCTCTGACGTGCATGTGATGGGTAAAGTGCTTACCTATCTGGGAGCGCGTATCGAGGTATTGGGCAAGCACGAGCTCAGAATCGACACATCAGATGTACATGCTTGGGACGCGCCGTATCATCTCGTTGCAAAAATGCGCGCTTCAACTGCGGTATTAGGGCCCCTCCTCGCGCGCTTTAATAAAGCTGTCGTAGCGATGCCTGGCGGTTGCAACATTGGCGCTCGCAAAATTGATATGCACATTCTTGGTCTTGAAGCGCTGGGCGTTCATTTTGAAATTAACCACGGAAATATTTATGCGACAACGCCTTCGCGCCTTGTAGGCACGACTGTGTCGCTGGAATTCCCAAGCGTCGGCGCTACCGAAAACCTTATGATGGCTTCGGTGCACGTACAAGGCACCACAATTATCGAAAACGCTGCGCGCGAGCCAGAAATTGTTGATCTTGCAAATCTTCTGCAAGAAATGGGTGCGCATATCAAAGGCGCTGGTACGCCCATTATCGAAATCGAAGGTGTCGATGAAGACCTTCATCCCGTCGATTCGCACAAAGTGGTAGGGGATCGCATCGAAGCAGGTACCTTTATCGCGCTTGCTGGTTTGTGCAAACAAGAAATTTATGTACGCGGCTTCGATCCGCGCCACCTTTCTCTCGTGCTCAAAAAATACGAGATGATGGGCATCAATATCGAGCGAAAACCTGACGGTGTCATCGCGTCGCGCAAAACTGAGCTCCAGCCCGTCGACATCCAAACCCTGCCGTACCCCGGCTTTCCTACCGATATGCAAGCGCAGACTATCTGTCTTTTGGCACTTGCAAAGGGGAGCTGTGTCGTTACCGAAAATGTATTCGAAAACCGCTTCATGTTTGCAAGCGAGCTCCAGCGCATGGGCGCGCACATCCGTATCGAAGGACATCACGCGGTTATTCACGGCATTCCTTCGTTTTCTGGTACGGAGGTCAAGTCTCCCGATCTGCGCGGGGGGGCTGCGCTTGTGTTGGCTGGCCTTGTGGCCGATGGCTACACGTCTGTTTCTGCGATTGAGCACATCGATCGCGGATACGAAGATTTCGTGCCAAAGCTGCAGGCGCTGGGCGCTTGTGTGAAACGCATGGAAATCGATGATCCTTCGGACGAATAGCCTGGGGGCATGCCAAACGCGACAAGTCGAAAGAGACGAGCCCAAACACAGCTTAAGAGCAGCTTAAGACCACCTCACGCGCCCTGTTTTGACCAATCATTCACAATTTCACTTTCTACATGCGAATAAGGTCCTTGCATGGTTTTTGGGCACGACTCTCTTTCACAGATCATCTTCACCTACAATATAGCTAGGAAAGATATCAGTGGACAAGCACATGTGGTGCATAGATGGTCATGAAGGGGGATAGTGTCTTCATGCAGACTCATACGAGGGATGAGTATTATAGCGTGCATCACACGACGTATTTGGAGAGATCATGCCTAAACAGCCTCAAACAATTCAGCACAGGCTTACGATGGCCGGTGAGGACTATCTAGAGACCATTTACCGAATTATGCAAGAAAATCCGAGCGAAGCGGGTGTTAAATCTGTAGATGTAGCCGATCAGCTCGCCGTTTCGAAGGCCAGTGTCAACAAAGCGCTTGCTGTTTTGAAAGACAACGGATACGTCGAGCAAAACCGCTATGGACGTGTGCTTCTTACTTCAATCGGCGAGGAATATGCCTCTCACATCTGGCGTTGCCATCGCATGATACGCTCGTTTCTGCAGCACGACCTGGGCGTAAGCCAAGAGGTTGCCGACAAAGAAGCGTGCTTGATGGAGCACGCGCTATCTTTGGATACGCAAAACCGCTGGCTTCAATACCTCGAGAAGCAAGGCATTACCATCGACGAGTAGTCACGTATGTTCGCACGTTTTGCTGTGTTTAGGTTGAGCGTGCACTCGCGCACACAAGCTGCCCTTTTCTTTGCTTGCGGGCGTAGTTGTTCCAACGAAAGGATTTTTCTATGAAGGCTCTCATTCCTGCGGCAGGTCTTGGTACGCGCTTTCTTCCTGCTACCAAGGTTACCCCTAAGGAACTCTTGCCTGTTCTCAACAAGCCTGTCATTCAATATGTAGTGGAAGAGGCGCTTGAGCCGTGCGGCGTTGACGGCGTTGTCATCATCAATTCTCACGAGAAACCGCAGATAGATTCCTATTTTAAACACGACGATATACTCGATCACTATCTTTGTGAACGCAATAAATCTTCCGAGCGCGAAATGGTCAGCAAATCAGAATCCCTGCCCATTCATTTTGTCTATCAAGATGAGCCGTTGGGCCTTGGGCACGCGGTGTTTTGCGCGCATGAACTCACTGCAGACGAGCGCTTTTTCGTGCTGTTGGGTGATTATTTTGTCCCCGATCGCAAGATGTGCGTGCGCATGAAAGAAATTTCTGATGCGCATAACGGTGCGTCTGTTATTGCGGTTGCGCGCGTGCCTGAAGATCAGGTGAGCCGCTATGGCATTATTGCTGGTAAACAGGTGGGTACTCTGTCTGGGTATGAGTCAGCGGCTGCTGATGAAGAAGGGGCCGTGTGGAAGATCTCAGGCCTTGTCGAAAAACCAAAGCCAGAAGATGCTCCAAGTAGGCTCTTTATTGTGGGCCGCTATTTATTGACTCCGCGTGTTATGGAGCTACTCTCTACGCAATCAAAAGGTGCTGGTGGCGAAATTCAGCTTACCGATTCGCTTGCCCGTCTTCTCGAGACTGAAGAGATGTATGCCCTGGTAGTTGATATAAACGAAGGCTGCGATACTGGTACTCCTGCCGCTTGGGCGGCGACCAATGCACGCATGGCGCTTTTGGATCCTGATATGAGAGGCAAGTTTATCGAAGCGCTCGCATCCGATGCGTTTGACGTGCTTAAACACTCGTAAGCGCATTGGGTACACGCGCCTTGTTTGGCCAGTGTGACCGGCTCGATGCTTGAGGTATTGCTATGGTAGTCGTTCATTTTGGAGAAAGCGGCTGGTTTGGCCGTTTTGATACGAGTTTTACGGAAAAAGCGCTCTATAGTGTGGCAAAAACCTTTTGTGCACAGCTTGCACGCGTAAAAGGGGCAACTCGTCGCGTATTTGTTGCGTTTGACACGCGTCCTGAATCGCGAGCGCGCGCGCAGCTATTTTGCGTGATTCTTAACGATTTGAACGTTGCGGTAGATATTTCTCCAGCTCCGGTGCCTCATCCAATCGCCGCCTGGTTTGCGCAAACGCACCCATATGATATAGCGATTATGTTTTCTGGCGCGGATTATCGAAGCGATTATGGCGGTATGCAGTTTTGTGCATCGCGCTTTGAATATTTGCCGCGCGTACTTACCGAAGCGTTTGATGGCCAGATTGAGGATGATATTCCAGAAGATCTTCTTTCCCGCGCACATGCGCCTCTTTTAGCAGGGATTGCTTGCGATCCTGTGCCGTTATATACGCGATCTTTTCAGGATTTTATGGCTTCATTGCCAAAAGATCTGCAGCCTTCTTCGTCTTCAAGTTCTGTGCCTGATCTCTCGCGTGCACCTTTTGTGCTGGATTCCATGCATGGAGCCGTGGGTACGCTCGCCGCTCAGCTTTTGTCTCACGAAGGCTACCATACGCTTTCGTGCCGCACAGACGCTCGAGAAGATTTTGGGGGGATTCATCCTGCTCCCATGAAGCCGTGGATCCGCGTGCCAGTGCAAACTCTGCTTGTTCACAAGGCACATCTGGCAGTTTCATATGATGGTATCGGTATGCGCCAATCATTTATTGATGAAAAAGGCAGTACTATCCCGCTTCACATGGTGGCACCGATTATCCTTGATTATCTCGTGCGAGTATGTGGGAAGTCTGGCCGTGTAGTCACTACTCAGGCAAGTTCCATTCGTCTTTCGCGCATGGCTCATGAGCTGGGGCTTGAATGCGAGGTCGTGCCTGTTGGATATGAGCACATTCTCGATGAAATAAAAGAGGGAGATGTGCTTCTGGCTGCCGATGAATACGCAGGCATTACCATTCCTTCCTTTAGTTTTGCGCGTGACGCACTCCTTGCAAGTGCACTTTTTGCGAACGCTCTGCGCGCTTCTGCACTTCCGGCAAGTGAAGTCGTGCGAGCCATGTCGCTTCGCTTGGGGCACATGGATTATATTCGCAAAGATATGGCACTTGACGCGGCAAAGATGCAAAGTTTTTCCATCATGCTTCCCGGCGTAAATCCAAAAAGTATTGCAGGTAAAGTTCCTTGTTCTGTCAGTCACGCAGACGGGCTTCACCTCAGTTTTGACGATGGGTCCTGGGTCATGCTTCGCCCTTCGCGTACGCAGTCTACGGTAAGAATTTATGCTGAGGCGGATAGTACAAAAGCCCGAAATGTTCTTTTGCATGCAGCCTATGAGCTGGCAAAAAGTAAGCTCTAGAAGTCTGTAGCGCGTGTAGTGCTTGTGATAAACGTAGTGCGCCTCTCGCCTACGCTCTGAGGATTCTTATGGATGAGCGCAGATGCGATGCGCGCTTGCCGTCTAGCCCAAGAACGTGACCACTGGCCTAAAATTTGAAGCTCCTGTGTAGGGAATCCGCACCCATTTGATATACTTATCTTCCAACAATTTGAGAATTTACCAGGTCAGCGGTGTTGCTTCCATTTCCTCAGACCATCAATTATGTACACTCCGTGAAGACCTACAATCTCGCTTTTATTCTCATTTGTTTCGCGTATAGTAGTTCTTCGCGCACGTTCAACACGACGAAA
>CAMUON010000003.1 GCA_947090525.1 uncultured Atopobium sp. | reverse complement strand
AGCGGCACTCACTTCGAGATGCCGCCGAAAACTGGGTGCAACTGGAGTGACGAGACGGCAAAACTATAACCACCGAGTGGGAATAAGTGCCCGCTGCTCTCATATAGGCTGATCACGAGCTATACAGCTCGCACAAAATATCTTTTTTGAATTCACCTGGTATGGGAAGTAACATGTATGCTCCATGTTCATACCCGAAGATTGCATGTGGATAAGACAAAAGACCGTAGCTACACACTACGGTCTTTTGTTATATATGCGGAACTATGTCGCTCGCATGTCGGTATACTGTCGGTTTAACTTATCAATTTGTCGCACATAGAATGTATGCCAACAGAGTGGGGTAGTGTATTTCTTGTCCTAGCGATATTTTATAATTCCTTCTAACACAACAACTTGAGTTTGTGCAGAAAATGCCCTGGTCGTAGGGCCATCTGCATCTGTGAAAGGAGACCGCTATGGATGCCTTTGCATATCGTCGGATGTTTCTTGTGCTATTGCGCTTCTATCGCATGTTTCTTGTGCCATTGTGTTCTCGTCGGATGTTTCTTGTGTCACTACACGCTATGCGTATGTTTTGCCGCATCGATTCTTCTGTCCTTTGGGAAGCAAAGGAAGGTGCAGCATGAAACAGGAAAATTATACTATGTGTCACGCGGGCGAACATATAGTCACGTCCAATACGCAAACCCTTATACGTGCGCTTGAACATTTTGTCCATCCCAATATGTCTCAAGAACTCTCAGACCTCTTTTACCCGTATGTGCATGCTCACGCCATGCTGGGGACGGAATTTGACCTCGATACGCTTAAGCCTATCCCTCCACACACCCGCCGCCATGTGCTGGTATTTGTTCCCGAAGATGAACGTACGGGTGGGCATAATGAGTACGATACGTACGATGGGCATAATACGCATAATGAGCACGATACCGAGCACGTTTCGCTCAATTTTTCTCGTGTGCGCGAAGCGTTGTCGCGCGCATCTTCGCATGGATGCGTATTTCTTTTACTTGTACTTTCTCGAACGGCTCTTTCGTTGTCGTGTATGCGCGCTATCGATCAATTTTGCGCCTATGCTGCATCCACATATTACTGTGAAGTCAACGCAGTTTTTCTCTCCTTCGATCTCTTTATTTCCGAGCTTCCACGTTTGTGGACCGCTACCAATTACACGATGGATCACATATTCGAAGAATACAAAGACGTATGTCTACGATGGGGATTTAGCAGCGCACAAGCGTGCGGACATGCGATTCTTGTGTGGCCAAGCGAAGCGACATTTCATCTCAACCGTCACTTTCGCGCGGTCTGGATTCCAGACGTAGAGTATGTGCCGCCCGCGCCTTATATCGGTCTCTACCTGGGTTCTAGCATTCGGGCCGTAGGGAAGGTGATATCGAATGAGCTTATGCATCCAAGTGCTGATTACTCGGATCTCATGTATCAGGCGGAGAATACAGGTGCCAACTTCGATGACACGGTCTATCGATTGATACGGGTAGACAATTTTTACTTAACCGATTTTAGGCGTGAGCGCAATACGCCCGCGCACTCTAAACACACCATTGATTTGAGAGATTACCTCTATCCTCAATCCATACAGAAGACCGGTGATCTTGCTGAATTTCTTTCTGGCAAGACCTGGTAGATGAGTATATAGCTGGGGTATGAGGGGTCTTGTATATAGATAGTGTCTGTGCACAAATCTCCTCTTCTGCAAGTACAACTCTAGCGCATACCAAGTCTGTCCCAGCTGTATTCATCGAATGCCTGCCTTGTACCAGGCAATATGCCGTCAACGGTAGTAAAACAGCGGTAAGCGGTAAAAATCTAATTTCTGCATACAAGGCGAGTGCGAGACCGTAAAATGTAAGTAACACTTTGGAAACGTTTCCAAAACGATGCCCTTGGGCGAGAGGAGTTGTTAGATATGCTCAATCGTAGGAACTTCATTAAAGCTGGTCTTGGTCTTGGAGCAGGCATGCTCGTACCATTTGCTGCGGCATGCAGTGATTCCAAACCTGCTGGCAAAGCTGAAGCAAAAGGTCATGTATACTACCTGAACTTCAAGCCTGAGTCTGATGAGCAATGGAAAGAGATTGCAGACATCTACAAGCAAGAAACTGGTGTTGAAGTAACTGTAAAGACTGCAGCTGCTGGTCAATATGCATCTACGCTTAAATCCGAAATGGGCAAGAGCGAGATGCCTACCCTGTTCCAAACCAATGGTCCTGTAGGCCTTGCTGGTTCCATCGACTACTGCGCTGACCTCGACGATTCTGAAGTCGTTAAGGCATGCACCAACGATGCATTCAAGCTCAAGGGCGACGACGGCAAGATCAAGGGTATCGCATACGTTATCGAGAGCTACGGCATCATCTACAACAAGAAACTTCTCGAAAAATCTGGTCACAAGGCTGAAGAGATCAAGAACTTCGAGACCTTCAAGAAGGTTGTCGAAGACATTACTGCACGCAAGGGCGAGCTCGGCTTTGCTGCCTTCAATGCACCTGGTATGGACAAATCCTCCGACTGGCGCTTTAAGACCCACCTTGCAAACCTTCCTATTTACTATGAATACAAGAAGGACAACATCAAGAGCACCAAGGCTATCAAGGGTACGTACCTCGACAATTACCGCAAGATCTGGGATCTCTACATCAACAACTCAACCACTGATCCTACGCTCCTTTCCACCAAGACTGCTGATGACTGCACCAATGAGTTCGTCACCGGCAAGGCTGTCTTCTATCAAAATGGTACTTGGGAGTACGACAAGATCCAGGACCTCGGTGACGAGAACCTTGGTATGCTTCCTATCTACATTGGCGTTGAGGGCGAAGAGAATCAAGGCCTCTGCACCGGTTCTGAGAACTACTGGTGCGTCAACAAGAAGGCAAAGGCTGAGGACGTTCAGGCTACGCTCGACTTCATGAACTGGTGCGTCAACTCCGACAAGGGCGTCAAGCTTCTCTGCGGTGGTAAAGAAGCACTTCCTTCTGGCGCTAATGGTTGCGGATTCACCATTCCATTCAAGAAGAACCTCGAGAGCGCTAATCCTCTTGTCAACCTTGCAAATAAATATGTTGCTGACGGCAAGACTCCTGTTGACTGGTGCTTCGCTACCATGCCTTCTGAGGAGTGGAAGAACGGCGTAGGTTCTGCATTGGTAGCATATGCTGCTGCACAGAATGACGCTAACTGGGGAGAAGTTGTTAAGGCATTCGTTGACGGTTGGAAGACCGAGGCTGAAAAAGCTAAGAACTAGTGTCCCTAGTGGTGTTTGAGCAGCTTCTTTCTATGAAGCCTCTTAAACCTTAAATTGTGTTGCTCGCACCAAAGCTTATGCGCGGAGGACATAGGAGTGTGTTCTCCGCGCTTATTACATGTAAGGGAGGTTTGTTAGCATGGAAAAATCCATAAGGAAGTATTGGGCTGTATTTTTGATTCCCACACTTGCTTCTTTTGCGATTGGTTTTGTTTTCCCCTTCATTATGGGAATTTTCCTGTCGTTTACGCATTTCACCACGGTAACCGACGCAACGTTCAACGGTTTTGAAAACTATATTGACGCGTTCGGCGACAACTTATTCCAACATGCATTTTGGTTTACTGCTGCATTTTCGGTTGTTTCGGTTATTGTGATCAACGTCGTCGCGTTTGCTATTGCTATGGCACTTACGGGAAAACTCAAGGGAACCAATATTTTCCGTACGTCGTTCTTCATGCCTAACCTAATCGGTGGTATCGTTTTGGGCTACATTTGGCAGCTTATTTTCAACGGTATTCTCCAGCAATACCAGCAGACTATCAATCTTAATGAGTGGTATGGCTTTGTGGGCCTGGTTATTCTCGTGTCCTGGCAGCAAATTGGTTACATGATGATCATCTATGTTGCAGGCCTTCAGTCGATTCCTACCGACGTTTTGGAAGCCGCTCAAATCGACGGCGCGAATGCATGGCAGCGTCTGGTCAATGTCACCATTCCTATGATGATGCCATCCATTACAATTTGTTTGTTCTTGTCACTCACGGGTGGCTTTAAGCTCTTCGACCAGAACTTGTCGCTTACTGCAGGTGAGCCTGCTCATATGTCCGAGATGCTTGCACTCAACATCTTCGACACCTTCTATGGCAGAACCGGTTGGGAAGGCGTTGGACAAGCCAAGGCTGTTGTATTCTTCTTCCTTGTTACCATACTTGGTCTGATTCAGCTAAGTATTACCCGTAAGCGGGAGGTGCAACAATAATGCAAAAAGAGAAAAAACTCTTATCAACTGTAGGAACGGTCTTCTTCTCGATCTTTAGTATCGTATGGCTTATTCCTATCGTTGTTATCGTGATGAACTCCTTTAAGAAGAAAAGCTTAATTCAGTCCATCCCCTTTGACTTTGTGACCCCCGACACCTTTGCGGGCTTTGCAAACTATATGGCTGCACTCAGGAAATATCACCTGCTCGACGCAGTAGGCTGGACGGTGCTTATCACTGTAGGCTCTGTTATCGTGATTTTGGTGTGCACCTCTATGTGCGCTTGGTTTATCACACGTGTAAAGAGCAAATTCTGCAAGGCTATTTATCTTTTGTGCGTATTCTCCATGGTTGTTCCGTTCCAGATGGTTATGTTTACCTTATCCTTCACGGCGGATCGTCTGCACTTGAACACGCCTTGGGGTATTATCATCGTCTACTTGGGATTTGGTGCGGGACTTGCCGTCTTTATGTTCTGCGGTTTTGTTAAGTCGATCCCTGTAGAGATCGAAGAGGCTGCACTTATCGATGGTGCAAGTCCTTTGCGTGCATTCTTTACGATCGTGCTTCCTATCATGAAGCCTACCTATATCTCTGTGGGTATTCTCGAGACCATGTGGATTTGGAACGACTTTTTGCTTCCATATCTGGTCCTCGATACCAACAAATACAAGACGATTTCCATCGTTATCCAGTTTATGAAGGGTAGCTACGGTCGTATCGATATGGGTGCTATTATGGCTGCTTTGGTATTGGCTGTTATTCCAGTAATTGTGTTCTATCTTGCGTGCCAGAAATACATTATTAAGGGTGTTGCAGCTGGTGCTGTTAAGGGCTAATCGATATGGATATCAGGGATATTGCGCGGATATCCGGTTATAGTGTGGGAACGGTTTCGCGCGTACTTAACGGGCATATGAATGTGAGTGACAAAGCACGTGATCATGTGATGCACGTGGTGGATGCCTATCATTTTGAGCCCAACGCGAGTGCGCGCGAGCTGAAACGCCTCGACAAAACAGCCATTGTCGTTTTCGTAAAGGGTAAGAACAATCTTTTGTTCGCTACGATCCTTGAGAAAATTCATGATCTTTTGCATGAGCAAAACGAAGAAGTCTGTGTGATGTATCTTGCAGAAGATGAGAATGAAGTCGAGCTTGCCTTGCGCTATCAGCAGGCAAGAAACCCGCGCGGCATTATATTTCTCGGCGGAGAGCTCAAATATTTTCAAGAGAGTTTTTCGCGTATTAGCTGTTCTAGTGTATTGATTACAAACAATTGTTCGCGCCTGCACTTTCCCAATCTTTCCTCGGTGCTTACCGACGATGCAAAAGGCGCAAGCGATATAGCAGATGTCCTTATTCGAGCTGGTCACAAAAAGATTGCGATTTTGGGTGGCAATCTTTCGTCGGGACAAATCAGTCGGCGCAGATTATCAGGAGCTATTCGCCGATTTGCGCATGCTGGTATTGCGGTGGATTTGGATAGATGTTATGAACCATGTCACTTTTCTATGGAGGAGGGATATGAAGCGGCCGCGCGCCTTTTTGCGCGCGTACCCGATTGCACAGCTGTCTTTGCGCTTGCTGATGTGATTGCAATGGGAGCTATGCGTTATGTGTTTGACCAGGGACGTTCAGTCCCCGATGATGTTTCGCTTGTTGGTTTCGATGGTATTGAGCCTGCGAAGTATGCCTATCCTCGTTTGACGACGGTTGAGCAAGATACTTCTCAGCTCGCAGAAGCGGGAGTTCATGCGCTTTTGCGCATGATAGATGGCAAGGAGCCTGTTCAGGCTGCCAGAATCGTTCCTCATTGTGTTCTTATGGGTGAAACAGTGCATACAATGCACACGAGTCAGTAGCTTGCTATTATAGAAGCTCGTGTGTTTGTATTCGATGCGATCTTTCTTAGATCCGAAAGGAGCAACGTAGATTATGCGTTCTGCAGGAATTTTACTTCCTATAACCGCACTTCCTTCACCCTACGGCGTTGGTACGCTTGGTAAGGCTGCACGTGAGTTTGTCGACTTTCTCGAGTTGAGTAATCAAAGCTATTGGCAGCTTCTTCCTATTGGACCTACCGGTTTTGGGGATTCGCCCTATCAGTCGTTTTCGACATTTGCCGGGAGTCCCTATCTTATCGATCTTGATGAATTGGCAGAAGCTGGTCTTCTTAGCAAGCAAGAACTTGTTGCACTTGAGGTAGAAGACAAGACGCGCGTAGATTACGAGCATCTCTACCTTACGCGCTTCGATGTGTTACGGCGTGCGGTTCGTCGTCTCTTAGAGGCTGATGCTTCTCGCGTTTCCCAATTTTGTGAGACTGAAAAGGCATGGCTCGATGACTACGCGCTCTTTATGTCGCTCAAAGACGCACATCATGGCCTACCATGGAACAAGTGGGAGCCCGAGCTTGTTATGAGAAAGCCGGAAGCTCTTGCCCGCGCCCGCAATCAGTATGCAGATGATGTTTCGTTTTGGCAGGGCGTGCAATATCTTTTTTACACGCAGATGGCAGCGCTCAAGGCATACGCGCATGAGCATCATGTTGAGATTATTGGAGATTTGCCCATTTATGTTGCCTGCGATAGCGTAGATACCTGGTCGAATCCTCAAGAATTTCAACTCAATGAGAAGCACGAGCCCATAGAGGTAGCAGGCTGTCCTCCCGATGGTTTTTCGGCAACCGGTCAGCTCTGGGGTAATCCGTTGTTTGATTGGGATCGGATGGCGAAGGATGATTTCGCCTGGTGGCATGAGCGCATTCGTGCACAGTTTAGATTCTTTGACGTGCTTCGTATCGATCACTTTAGAGGCTTTGATACCTACTATGCAATTCCGTATGGCGCTCCTGATGCTTGCCAAGGTAGATGGCGCAAAGGTCCTGGTATCGCCTTCTTTAAGAGCCTGAATAAGGCGCTTGGCACACGCCCCATTATTGCTGAGGATTTGGGCTATCTCACGCCAAGTGTCATCAAACTTCTTAAAGATTCTGGCTATCCAGGCATGAAAGTGCTTGAGTTTGGCTTTGATTCGAGAGACTCAGGCGGACGCACCTACCAGCCGCACAATTATCCTGCGAATTCCATAGCGTATGTGGGAACGCATGACAATAGCACAGCAATTGGTTGGTTTGGTGAAGTGTCAAAAGAAGATCAAGCATACGCCATGGATTATCTCAATATTCACGACGGTGATTCGCTTGCTTGGGGCATGATCCGTGCTATTTGGCAAAGTCCTGCAGATACAGCCATTGCTCAAATGCAAGATGTGCTGGAGCTAGACGATAGCGCTCGCATGAATATTCCTTCTACGCTTGGCGGCAATTGGTCTTGGCGCATGAAGTCGTCTGATCTATCAAAAGCTACAGCTCTTCGTCTAGCCAAGCTAACAAGGCTTTATGAGCGCTTGCCGTACTATATTGTCCGCGCAGAAGAAGCTGCAGCCAAGCTCAAAGCTGCGCAAGAAGCCGAAGCTAAGAAGGCAAAAGACGCGACAGGCGCGAAAGCCGCGAAGGCGAAACCTTCCGTCACTCTTTCGAGCCCCGCAGCTTCAACTACGAAAGCACAGAAGAACACACAAACGAGCTGTTCTGGACATACAAGCGATACTCCGGTATCCAAGAGCAAATAACTACATTAGGGGGTAGTATTGATGAACTTTGAAGATAGAGTTCGCGATTATCTGAATAAGGCAGGGGTAGCTCAAGATGCTGCTACGCCGCAAGAGCTTATGTATGCTCTTACAGCAGCGCTTCGGGGCATGCAAGAAGAAGCTCCAAAGACTCAAGGCAAGCGTCGTCTGTACTACTTTTCTGCTGAATTTTTGATTGGTCGCTTGCTGCGTGCAAACCTTATCAACTTAGGGCTTCTTGAGCGCACTGAGGCTCTTCTTCAAAGTTTCGGCACCAACCTCGCCGAGGTAGAAGATGCAGAGCCCGAGCCTTCTCTTGGAAACGGTGGTTTGGGTCGCTTGGCTGCCTGCTTCCTGGATTCAATCGCTTCTTTGGGACTTCCTGGAGATGGCGTAGGTCTTAATTATCACTACGGGCTATTTCGTCAAAATATACGCAAAGGCTATCAGATCGAAGAGCCTAACCCCTGGATTTGCCCTGATAGCTGGCTTACCGATACCGGTCTTTCCTTTGATGTACCCTTTGCCAATCAAACGATAAAAGCAAAACTTTTTGATATCGAAGTTCCCGGTTACCAAAATGGCGTAGTCAATCGCCTGCACCTTTTTGATGTTGAGCATCCAGCGCAAGCGCCACAAGATGGTATCAATTTTGATAAATCAGATATTGAGCACTGCATGACCTCCTTCCTCTATCCTGACGACTCCAACGAGGCAGGTCGCTTGCTTCGCGTCTATCAGGAATACTTTATGGTATGCGCAGGCGCGCAGCTCATCCTGCACGACATGGATCTCAATAATGAGCCGGCCTCTGAGCTCGATAAACACGTTGCGGTGCACATCAACGATACGCACCCTTCCATGATCATCCCTGAGCTCATTCGTCAACTTGTCGCGCGCGGCGTTGATCTTGATCGCGCGGTAGATGCAGTTGAGCACACCTGCGCCTACACCAATCACACGATTCTTGCTGAAGCGCTTGAGACCTGGCCTATCGACTTCATTGCTCGTGTAGCTCCTGCTCTTGTACCTATTATCAAAGAGCTCGATACACGTGCTCGTAAGCGTACGCAAGACGAGAAGCTCGCCA
Source organism: uncultured Atopobium sp. (assembly GCA_947090525.1). Taxonomy (GTDB): domain Bacteria; phylum Actinomycetota; class Coriobacteriia; order Coriobacteriales; family Atopobiaceae; genus Fannyhessea. The sequence continues at coordinate 172,281 of CAMUON010000003.1, read as the reverse complement.
TCCTCGATAAGAAGAATGTTGTTCATATGGCACACATGGACGTACACTTCTCATGCAAGGTTAATGGTGTTGCTGCACTTCACACGAAGATTCTCGAAGAGTCCGAGATGAAGGGCTTCTACAATCTCTATCCCGACAAATTCAACAACAAGACAAACGGTATTACCTTCCGCAGATGGCTCATGGGCTGCAACCCGAGTTTGAGCAATCTCATCACGCAAACGATAGGCGAGGGCTGGAAGAAGGACGCCTCTGAGCTTGAGCGCCTGTGCGATCACGTAAATGACGAGCACGTTCTTTCTGAACTCGACCGCATCAAGACCGAAAACAAGCAAAAACTTGCTGCATGGCTCAAGAAAACACAAGGTATTGACCTTGATACGAACGCCATCTTTGATGTTCAGATCAAGCGTCTTCACCAATACAAGCGTCAACAAATGAATGCGCTCTATGCTATCTGGAAGTACCTCGACATCAAAAAAGGCAATAAGCCGGCTCGTCCTCTCGTGATGATCTTTGCTGCAAAGGCAGCTCCTGCCTACACGTTGGCAAAAGATACGATCCACATGCTTATTTGTCTCTCTAAGCTCATCGATTCCGATCCTGAAGTCTCACCTTATTTCAAGCTGGTCTTCATCGAAAACTACAACGTAACCGTTGCTGAGCACCTCATTCCAGCTGCAAATATTTCCGAACAGATTTCTCTGGCTTCGAAGGAAGCATCCGGAACGGGCAACATGAAGATGATGGCAAATGGTGCGCTTACGCTTGGCACACAAGACGGCGCAAATGTCGAGATCATCAATCTCGTTGGCGACGAAAACGCGTATGCATTTGGTAGAAGCTCGCAAGATGTCATCGATCTGTATGCAAACAATGGCTACCATCCAGAGGATTTCTGGAAGAAGAATCCCGAGATTGAGCAGCTTATCGACTTCATTACGTCTCCCGCGATGCTTGCAATCGGCAATTCCGAGAGCCTCACGCGCGTGTATAAGGATCTGTTGACTCACGACTGGTTCATGACGCTTCTCGATATCGAAGACTACATTTCTACCAAGGAACGCTGCCTTCGTGACTTTGAGGATCGTCACGCATGGATCAAAAAGACGCTCATCAATATCGCACACGCCGGGTTCTTCTCATCCGACCGTACGATTGCCGAGTATGAGCGCGACATTTGGCACCTTGTCTAGTGTGCCAAGACGCTTCGTTTGTTTCAAACGTAAGCACTTGCTTGAATTATATTAGGGAAGCTCCTAATTTAAGAAAGAACGTGTACAAGGTCTGTGAAAGGGTTTTGATAGAAAGGATAGATCATGGCAGAGGTAAAGCTCCAGCATATCGAGAAAATTTATCCAAATACCGAAAACAAGAAGGGCGCTAAAAAGCGCAAGCACAACCTCAAGGTAACCGAAGAGGGAGTTGTGGCTGTTGAGGACTTCAATCTCGACATTGCCGATAAGGAATTTATCGTTCTCGTAGGACCTTCTGGTTGCGGTAAATCTACGACCCTTCGTATGGTTGCAGGCCTTGAGGAGATTACCCGCGGCGACCTCTTTATTGGTGGCAAGCGTGTGAACGATATCGCTCCTCGTGAGCGCGACATCGCCATGGTCTTCCAAAGCTATGCACTCTACCCTCACATGACTGTTCGCGCTAATATGGAGTATCCTCTGAAGTTGCGCAAGATGCCCAAGGAAGAAATCGACAAGCGTGTTGACGAAGCAGCGAAGATTCTGGGCATTACCGAATACCTCGATCGTAAGCCTAAGGCTCTTTCAGGTGGTCAGCGCCAGCGTGTTGCAATCGGTCGTGCTATCGTGCGTGAGCCTAAGGTTTTGCTCATGGATGAGCCGCTTTCCAACCTTGATGCGAAGCTTCGTAACCAGATGCGTGCTGAGATCATTAAGCTCCGTCAGCGTATCGACACCACCTTTATTTACGTTACCCATGACCAAACAGAGGCTATGACCTTGGGCGACCGTATCGTTATCATGAAAGATGGTATGGTGCAGCAGGTAGGAGCACCGCAAGAGGTGTTTGATCACCCTGCAAACCTCTTTGTTGCAGGATTTATTGGTGTCCCGCAGATGAACTTCTACGACGCTAAGCTCTTCATCAATGACAAGGGTGAGTACGCGGTTGACCTTAAAGGACACGTTGTTGTCTGCTCCGAGGACAAGCAGGAAAACCTCAAGAAGAAGAAGGTGGCTCCGCAAGAGATTACACTTGGTGTTCGTCCTGAGCACATTGGTCTTTACGGTAAGGGCGACCACATGATCGAGGGCGTTGTTGAGGTTACTGAGCCCATGGGATCGACGGTTCACCTTCATGTGAAAGCCTGCGGTTCCGACACGATCATCATTGCGCAAACCGCAAAGCTCGAGGGCGAAACACCTTCTAGCTTGCCTATCGGAAGCCCGATTCAGTTTACCTTCGGTGGCAATGTTATGCACCTCTTCAGCAAGGAAGACGAGAAGAACCTCGAGTTCTAATCGTTTGGGTAAGCTTATCGCCTGATCGAAATACGAAGACGCGCGGAAGGTGCTTTCGCGCGTCTTTTTTACGATCGCGCCTACATTTTTCATTTCACGCTGCTTGGGCTCGGTTCTTGGGTTCTATGTTTGGTATCGCGCGCGCCGGTTACCTGCTTTGCTTTTCATTTCGTTTTTGTGCGCGCAAGGCTTCCCGCGAGCCCTTCATAGTTATAAAAAATCTGTGCTTTTTTGCTGAACCCCGTATATTTCCCAAAGATAAAGATTTCAATATTATACATAAAACGTAAAAAACACGTCGCATTATAGATTCATATTGCATAATAACGTATACTGAATACGTAATTGTTAGCCCAGGTAAACAGACCGATTAGTAGACAGGATCTTGCAGTATACGAACTATATTTTCATTCCACTTTCGTTTCATATGCTCAGCTAATGAAAACGTAACAAAAACGTTTATCTACGAAGCATCCCCTCTTGATTTTCCTTCACAGGCTGCCTATAATTCAAGCGTTTTGAAATTGTGTGTGTGCCCCATGTGCGGCGCGCGCTCAAGATGTTTTCATAGCAGTTAGACCGAGGAGGTTTTTGGCACTATGGATAAAGCTTCTACCACCCAGCACAAAACAGAAGAAGGTGCTCAAGCTCAGAAGGGAAGCGCTAGCGCTTCTGTTTCTCGCAAGAGTGTCGGCGATTTTGTGCTGAAGATTCTGAACGGAACAACCATTGCTATCGTTGTTGCGCTCATCCCTAATGCAATTTTGGGTACGTTTCTCAAACCGTTCCCAGACTGCGCCTGGTTGATGGAGTTCTACCACATTATCGTGGCATTCCAGTTCCTTACGCCTGTCATGGCTGGTTTTCTTATCGCAAACCAGTTTAAGTTCAATCCAATTCAGATGTCTGTCGTTGCAGGCGCTGTATTTATTGGCTCAGGCGCGTGGCGTTTTATTCCTCAGGCTACCATTGCTGATAAAACTGCCCCTCTCTTCCAACTTGCCGGTATCGGTGACATCATCAACGTTATGATCACCGCAGCTTTGACCGTACTTGTCGTCAAAGCGATTGGCAATAAGCTTGGATCTCTTACCATTGTTCTGCTCCCGATTATTGCAGGCGCTGGTATGGGTTATGTAGGTTGGAAGATCCTTCCCTTCGTATCCCAGATTACCTTCCTTATCGGTCAGCTCATCAACTCCTTCACCATGCTTCAACCGTGGCTGATGTCTGCGTTGATTGCTGCGTCGTTCTCGATTATCATCATCAGCCCGCTTTCCACCGTTGCAATCGGTATTGCAATCGGCCTTTCGGGCATGAGCTCAGCAGCTGCTGGTATGGGTGTTGCATCCTGCGCAGCTATGCTCGTATGGGCATGCGCACGCGTTAACAAGCCTGGCGTGCCTATTGCTGTTGCTCTGGGTGCTATGAAGATGATGATGCCAAACTTCATGACTAACCCCATCATGGCACTTCCTGCTGCGCTTACGGCAGCTATTAGTTCCATTACCATTCCGCTTTGGCAAATGGGCGGAACTCCTGCATCGTCTGGTTTTGGTCTGGTTGGTTTCGTGAGCCCCTTGGCCGCACTCAATGTGGGTAATATTTCGATTATTCAGATCGTCATTGCATGGGTCATCATTCCTTTTGCCATTGGTTTTGTGGTCAACAAGGTACTTTGCGACGTATTGCATCTTTACAAGAAGGATCTCTTTACGTTCAAAGGCTAACTAATATAAGGTCTATAGCACATATCAGCTGCTATAGACCTTTATTTTGAGATTATGAGTGCGTTTGGCTCATAGTATGTGGGAAATTATACACATTCAAAGAAAGGCTCGCTATGCGTATTTATATCGCAGGTTCCGGCGCCATGGGTTGCCGTTTTGGGTATCAGCTCGTAAAAGCACATCAGGATGTCGTCTTGCTCGACAACTGGCAAGCTCACATCGATGCGATCAAAGAGAAAGGCCTTACGGTTGTTGGTGATGCACCCGATTGCATGAAGATGAACATTATGCACCCAACCGAAGCGCACGAGACAGCTGATTTCATCATTCTCTTTACCAAAGCTATGCAGCTCAAGGGCATGCTCGAAGACATCAAACAAGTCATCGGTGACCACACCAAGGTTTTGTGCCTGCTTAATGGTCTTGGTCATGAGGATGTTATCCGTCACTACATCAAGGAAGAGAATATCTTGATGGGTGTTACGGTATGGACTGCAGGACTCAAAGGCCCTGGTACAGTTATTCTTCAAGGCAAGGGTACTGTTAACCTTCAGAGCTTTGCTGCTGATGGCGAGAAGTCTTCGAAGGAAATCGTTGATGTTATGAATGAGGCTGGCCTCAACGTAAGCTACGATGAGGATGTATTGCCTTCTATTTGGCGTAAAGCATGCGTTAACGGTACGATGAACTCCACCTGCGCTCTGTGCGACTCTACAATCGGAGAATTCTTCGCTTCTGAGAATGCACTCAATATCGTTCGTACGATCATTCATGAGTTCTGCGAAGTGGGTATTGCTTCTGGTGTGAAGCTCAATGAACAAGAGATTGTTGACTACGTTATGCATGTATCGGTAGTTGCTGCTCCTCACTATCCTTCGATGCACCAAGACCTCGTTCAGAATCACCGTCTGACCGAGATTGACTACATCAATGGTGCGGTTGCTGCGCGTGGTAAGAAGCTGGGCATTGCTACTCCGTACTGCCAGATGATCACCGACCTTATCCATGCAAAGGAGCACATCCTCGGTATCGAGCACTAGGCTCTTCGCTTTGTGTGCGCGTTTTGGGCGCATTCTTTTGTGCTCGCGCTTTCATAATGGAAGTCAAAGGCCTGCACGCACGTGCAGGCCTTTTTTCTGTCTCGCGCGGGGCGTGCTTCCCACAGCGTCTCGCTTTGCAAAAACCTCCCAAAAGTATGCAAAAAGATGAAAAAGCTCTGAAAACGTTGTACACTATATACAAGAGGGAGATTGGGGGTCTCTATGGATAGGTTGGAGTTTTGCGCACGTGCTGCGCAAGTAGGTTTTACTCCTCAGATTCTAGCTAAACTTACGCGTACAACGCCTGCACAGGCAGCTTCTTGGCTGGATATTGCGTGGGATGTGCCGGTACCTGCGATGGTTGTATTTGCGTTGCATGAGGCCGAAGCTGCTCAGAAGAAAGCGGTGAAATGTGCTCTTGACCTCGTGTTTAAGAAGACAAAGCCAGGTGCTTTGCATAAGGTCATACAGCTTCCATACTGGAAAAGCCAAAAAGAATACGAAAGTATTCATCCTCATCACACATCAAGTGACTACCGCCTTATCAATGCGCAAAATGTCGCGCTTGCTCATGCCTTGAGTGCGCATGGCTATGAGGTGCGCTGGATGGCGCCCGAGCCTTCGGTAGCGTATAAGCTGAGTCAAGATGGAAGCTCAAGCGACGTGTAATATACAATATTTTTCATATTTTTCATGATAGATTTTTATTTTTGAGCTAATCGGTGAATGGTAGGCGCTTTTCTCCTAAGTTCTGTAAAAATATGAGGTAATAAATTTGTAACATGCAATTTGTAACATTCGGTTACAAAAACTAAGAGAAAGGTGCCTGCCTTCGTGATTAGTTTTGAACAGTTTCTAGGCTTACTTGCAGCCAACCCCTTTTTGGCCATAGTGGTCGTTCTCGTCCTAGGAACAATCTTTGTAAATGGTGCAACCGATGCAGCAAATGCTATTGCCGAGCCTATTGGTACGCGTTCAATTAGCGTTAATGCTGCTATTTTTATGAGTGTTATCTGCAATTTTGTCGGTCTTGTTGCGATGAGTTTTATCTCGACTGCTGTCGCCGATACTATGAGCGCTATGGTCAATTTTGGTGGCGATACGCGCGCCGCTCTCATCGCTTTGGCTGCTGCTACCGTAGGCATTGTGGCGTGGGGTGTGGGTGCTTGGATTTTTGGTATTCCAACAAGTGAATCTCATGCGCTTATAGCAGGCCTTACGGGAGCTGCTCTTGCAGTGAGCGGAGATCTTAGCGGTGTCAATATGGGGGAGTGGATGAAGGTCATCTATGGCCTTATTTTTTCCTCTATTGCAGGTTATCTTGTGGGCTGGATTGTCGTTAAGATTATACGTACAAGCTGCAGAAATGTGCGTAGATCTCAGGCTGACGCCCTCTTTGGACGCTTGCAGGTGATAGGTGCTGCAGGCGTTGCGTTGATGCATGGTGCGCAAGATGGCCAAAAATTCATGTCTACCGCGATGCTTGCGATCGCGCTTTCTGCTGGCATGCAAGCAAGCGATCTTGCCGGTTTCCCCTTGTGGATTGAGGTGATGTGCGCGCTTACGATGGCTATAGGTACTGCTATTGGAGGCAAGCGCATCATCAAAAAAGTCGGTATGGAAATGGTGCAAATGGAGAAGTACCAGGGCTTTGCTTCTTCGGTTTCGGCCACAGCTTCTCTTTTGGTAGCTACCCTCACGGGCCTTCCGGTAAGTACCACGCATGCCAAAACAGCGGCAATTATGGGCGCCGGTGCAGCGAAGGATTTGCGTAGCGTGAATTGGGCTGTCGCCAAAGAGATGGTATATACCTGGGTCTTTACTTTTCCAGGCTGCGGCATAATTGGATTTTTGCTCGCAAAGCTGTTTCTCGTATGGTTCTAATCGTTCACATTGTCTCGCTAGTCGTATTGTCTAACTGTTATATTCTTCTATTTGTTCTAATCGTTTCAATCGTCGTATCGCATCTAGCTAAGGAGTTCTCATGCCTCGCATTAAGAAAGAAGACGTGTTTTATACCCTATTTCGTGATTTTAGTGTTGATATTCGAAAAGCTGCCGAAGATTACGTCAAACTCGTGCACGACTATCCCAAAACCGCAAATCTCATTCCTATCATGAAGCTCCACGAGGTGCATTGCGATGATCATGTAAAAAAGATCATGGACGAGTTATACTCCTCGTTTATCACGCCATTTGATAGAGATGATATCTCCGATTTGGCACTTCGTCTCGACGATGTAGTGGACTCCATGGAAAGTGTGGCGATCCGTCTTGAGCTCTTTAATACGTCGGGTACACGTACTGAAGCTGCGCAGCTCGCGGATCTGACGCTTTGCGCTGCGAAAGAGATCGAGAATATGATTGCGCATCTTGCCGACTACAAAAAAGACAAAGAGGCTCTGACCTATTCTATCGAGGTGGGCCATATCGAAGACGAAGGCGATACCGTATATGAAAGCGCTTTATATCGTCTGTTCCACGAGGATGCGCTTGCCGATGCCAGAAGGGGACATGTAGTTTCGTGGCTGCGTTTGTTTGACCGCATGGAAAATACGCTCAATGCCTGCGATGCGGCAGCTCAAGTGGTTCGTTCAGTGGTTATGAAGAGTTGCTAGCTGATTTTTATTGGTGAAGCCTTACTTCGTACGAACATGTGTGAACGTTTGTACGAACATTCAAATGAAAAAAGCTTGCATGCTCACGCGTGCAAGCTTTTTTGTGTGACTTTGAGCGCGGGCGTCATCACGCACGTCATCACGCACGCCTTCATGCGCGGCTAGGCAAGTTCCTCTGGCCAGACGCAGTCTTCAGGCATAGTGGCTGTGCCATCTGCGATGTCATCGGGTATTGAGCTATCAGACTTCAAGAGCTCTTGAATACTTACAATCTTGTAGCCATCTGCAATCAGTTTGTCGAGAATGGTGGGAAGTGCCTCCACGTCCTGATCGCGCTTGCCGCCGCCGTCGTGCATCAAAACGATGCTTCCCGGGACGATTTTATGCAGCGCGCCTTGGATGATTTTGTCCACGCCTGGCTGCTTCCAGTCGAGTGTATCTTGGTTCCAAAGAATTTCTGAACTTACAATGCCTTGGCTATAGAGCCATGTTTTCATCGTAAAGTCGCCATAGGGGGGTCTAAACATCGAGGTAGTTACCCCTGTTGCCCGCGCAATCGACTCTTTGGTGCGCCCAAGCTCTTCTCTAAGCTCTTCCGGCTTTTTCTTGGAAAGAAGAGGATGAGTATAGCTATGACCGGCGACATAGTGGCCTGCATCGAGCACTTTTTTGGGAAGGTCCGTGAGATTGTCTACGTTTTGTCCAATATTAAAGAACGTGGTCGTAATGCCGCGCTCTTTGAGTATCTGGAGATAGCGATCGGTATAGATGCTCGGTCCATCATCAAAGGTAACGCTTACGAGCTTCTGCCCATTGTCTGGCACAACATTGTGGGTCCTAATCAGACAATCTTGGACTTCCTGAAGGACATCTCCTGGGGCGGTAATGCCGGATACTTTGCCGGTGCGTATCTCTTGTTTGCCTACCTTACCCCATTGTTCAACATAGCGAATGGCGCCATAGGGTTCGCCTGAGACCGCAAGCTTAGGTTTCGTTTCCTGTACCTCGACGTCGTAATCCTCCATGCGGTCCTTGCCGTCACCAAAGTCGATATGCTCGCCGCCTTGGCACATCCATGCAGCAAAATCTTTTTCGTCAAGTGGCTTATCATCGATGTTTACTGAGTAGGGGCTGCCTTTGCCTTCTTCAAGGATGGAGCCATCTACCGCTACGTAGTTGCCGTTTTGTGTGCTTATGCCTGCTTGTTTGTAGATGTCATCAAGGTTTGTTCCTGCTTTTACTGACATCTTTGTATCATTTACAAACACATCGACTTTGCGCATCGCCCAGGTAAAAATGCCTGCGCCTACCGCTGCAAGGGCAGCCGCTCCCAAAATGAAGCGCTTGCGGCTTACGGGCGTTTTTTGCCAGCCATGATATGCGCGTTTGGCTTCTGGGACCCATACATCGTTTATAATGCCTCTATCACTATCGGCAAACGAGCGGGTATGAGCCTGTTTAAGGGCGGGAATAGGTGCTGACACTGTTGTATCATCAAAACTTCCAAAGCGGCTTTGCTCGGTCTCGCGCGCCTCAGTTTGCGGCTCCATTTGTACTGTGTCTGACATGTCATTAAAATTCATTTGATGAGAGTGGACAAATTGATCGTGAAGAACTCCTGCTTCGCTTTCGTGCAGTGCATACTGATCTGCAGCTTGGGTTGTGTGCGCTGTCTCAGACATCGTTGCAGCTTGGGGTGCGTGCCCCGCCTCAGACGCCTGTCCATGAGCTCTAGATGTAGGCGCAGGGCTTGAATTGAAGTGGCGCGCATGAGGGCGTCTTGTCATTTTTTTTCTGTTATCGTTCTGTAAAAGATCGCCAAAACTCATGATATCCATCTCTCTTTTGTTACAGTTTACCTAATGCTTTTACAGCATTTATCATAGGGTATAACGAAGCATCATGTACAGTGTTTTTTGCTTTTTTTCAGCTTGCGCCCGCGCGACTGCATCTGCGAAGGATTTATTCCCGCACAATCTGCGCACGCAAACCCGAATGCATCTTACTCATATGCACACAATGCACTTTGTACCTTTAGGATACCCGCTTCATTTGCAGATTGTAGGAGGAAGGACAACTATGCAAAAGAAACATCTCGACTGGTCATCTTTGGGTTTTAAGTACCAACCATGTGACTTCAGTTATGTCTCCAATTATAAGGATGGCGCGTGGGACGAAGGCGGTCTCACAGACGATCACAGTCTTGTGGTAAGTGAATGCGCTGGCATTTTTCACTACTGCCAAGAAGTTTTTGAAGGCCTCAAGGCGTATACGACAAAAGATGGCCGCGTTGTGTGTTTTCGCCCGCACGAAAATGCAAAGCGTATGGTTACCTCTGCAAAACGCCTGGTTATGCCCCCATTTCCTGAGGATCGTTTTGTTGAAGCCGTAAAGGAAGTCGTGCGTGCAAACGCAGCTTGGGTTCCGCCTTACGGCGTGGGTGCTACGCTCTACATTCGTCCTTTTATGGTAGCTACGGGAAACGTTATCGGCGTTGCACCTGCAGATGAGTACCAATTCCGCATTTTGGTTACACCGGTTGGCCCATATTATTCAGGCGGTGTAAAGCCCGTTCGCGTATGCGTCCCTGAGTATGACCGTGCTGCACCTCATGGTACCGGTAACATCAAGGCAGGTCTTAACTACGCGATGAGCATGTATCCGTCCGTTGAAGCACACAGAAAAGGTTTTGCCGACAACATGTACCTCGATCCTGAGACGCACAGCTTTGTCGAAGAGTCCGGCGGCGCGAATTTCCTCTTTGTCGACGCAAACAATACGCTTGTTGTACCAAAATCTGCGACCGATTCCATCCTTCCTTCCATTACGCGTCGCAGTCTTGTTGATGTAGCAGAAAAGTTGCTCGATATGAAGGTCGAAGAGCGTCCGGTGCGTTTTGACGAGGTTAAGAACTTCGTAGAGTGTGGTATGTGCGGTACCGCTGCTGTGATTTCTCCTGTTGGTGAGGTACAAGACGGTGACGAAACTATCGTCATCGGAGCAGGCCTTACCCATGTTGGTCCTACTATGCAGCGCCTGCGCGAAACGCTTGTGGGAATCCAGCAAGGCGAGCTCGAAGACTCCTTCAATTGGGTTGAAGAAATTATTGCAGAGGCGTAAGTCTTACTACCGTATGCCAACATGGCGTATAATTAAAAGCTACGACGTGCTGCATGTTCATATAACTTGAGTAAAAGCGGTGCTTGTTTACAAACACCGCTTTTTACCAGCGCGTTGTATGGTAATACTAGCCTACGTGCACATAAAGGGTGATGTTTTGTGGCTCAGCGGATTCAAGGATGCGAAGATCTCTTTGGGGAAGCAATGGAGGCTTGGACCTATGCCCAGCATACTGCTCACGAGATTTTTGATACCTATGCCTTTGATATGATCGAAACTCCTGCGCTCGAACAGGTTGCTACCTTTGTGCACGGTATTGGTGAGTCTACCGATGTAGTGCGCAAAGAGATGTTTCGCGTCTACTCAGGCGCGCTCCTTGATACGCTACTTTCAACAGGCTCCGAGGAATCACTTCGTCCGCGCCAGCGCATGGCACTTCGCCCCGAAGGCACTGCTGGAGTAGTACGCGCAGTTGTTGAACATAATCTGTGCGCGCCGGGTACAGCCGATTACAAAGTGTGGTACGCGGAAGCGATGTTTAGAGGTGAGCGTCCGCAAAAAGGCAGGCTTCGCCAATTCCATCAGATCGGCTGCGAATGGCTGGGTGCTGAGGATCCTTGCGCTGATGCCGAAGTCATCATGCTGCTCATGGGCTTTTATGAGCGCATGGGATTTGATCCCTCTGATCTCGTGCTTCGTCTTAATTCCATGGGCGATAGCGCGTGTAGGCCTGAGTATCGTGAGCTTGTGCGCAACTTTATCAACGATCATGCAGATGAGATGTGCGAAGATTGTCTAGAGCGCGCGCGCATCAATCCTCTGCGTGCATTTGACTGCAAAAATGAAAGCTGCCACCAGGTTATGCAAGCATGTCCGCTTGCAAAAGACCACTTATGTGATGCGTGCAAGCACCACTATGAAGAGGTAAAGCGCACGCTCGATGCGCAAGATATCTCCTATGTCGAAGACCCCACGCTTGTCCGCGGGCTCGATTACTATACGCGTACCGTTTTTGAGGTAGAGTGTCCGCGCTCCGCTGTAGGAGCCATTGGTGGAGGAGGCCGCTACGATGGTCTCGTTGAACTTGAGGGCGGAAAACCCACTTCGGGCCTTGGGTGGGCACTTGGCTTTGAACGCATGATTTTAGCCCTTAAAGATCTGGGAAAAACTCCCTGGATACGCACGTCGTTCTCGGTATATGTGGCCTATGCATCCGAGCATGAGCGTCTCTATGCTGCGCGCGCGTGCCAACTTTTGCGTAAACATGGCATCCGCACCTATAGTAATTATCAGGGGCGTTCTCTCAAAAGTCAGTTTAAGCAAGCCGATAAGCTAGGTGTTGCGCTCTGTGTTGTTGTGGGCGAAGAAGAAGCACTGCACGAAGAAGCCACACTACGCGATATGTCCTCGCATGAGCAGACAACGCTTCCGTTGTCTGAGCTTGCAAGCGCAGTAGCCAAAGCAAAAGCTGAAAAAGCGCAAGCATAGAAGCCAAGGGCAAAAGAGCACGCGCGCGGAGCACGTGCGCGAAATCGCAAAAACACGTTAAGCTTATGCAGCCTGTTTTCTTTTAAGCCCTCCATTTCGCACGTCATCTCTTTCGTCTAAGCCAAGGGCGTGCGCCTTACGCTCTTTCGTAAAATTGGGATGTTTGTGCTGGTAAATCGATATGCAAAGCGTCCACAACATAAGTGCTACGACATACACATTAAAAAGAATACTTTCAGGCGGCATGTGGGTAAAGACCATGATCCCCACAACGGTCGTTGACCAGGGGATAATGCCGCAAATTACGCATGCGCTACTCGTGAGATCAAGCGCAAGGGCAGAAGGGTGCGCCTCCACGTCTGAACAGAGTTCTTGTGTAATCATGATGGATACGACTTGATCGCAAGACACCATCGTCGTAATAGCAGCTGTTGCGAGCACGCTTACAAAAGGCGTCGAGCGTTTTGAAAGCGCATTGATTACTTGCGCAAGCGGCGTGAGCAGCCGTGTTTCTTCAAAAATGTAGGTGTAGGAAGACGCGATGGAAATGATTCCCATCAATTCCAGCATCGTGACGACTCCGCCGCCATCGATCATGCGCGCAAGGGCTGGATTCGTGGTGTGATAGCCAAAGATGAGCATGGTCGGGAGTTGATGTATAGGATAGCCTTGGATTGTACACGCGATCACGCACGCCGAAAGCATGCTTATTACTACGGTTGTGATCACCGATACGCGCATGAGGGCAAGTGCGATGATGAGCACTGCTGGAAGCGCAACAACTGCTTGGATGCTAAAAGTCTGTGTAAGGTCACGCTCAAATGAGAGCGTAAGCATAGGAACCTGCACACTTAGCCCCACCAACAAGAAAAAGAGAAATGTTACCACAATAGGTACCACGCTCAAGCGTCCCATACGTTTGAGATTATCGAAAATATCGGTGTGCGTGAGGCTCGAAGTCAATTGAGCAGTACTCGAAAGCGGGCTCCAGCGATCGCCGACAAGCGCGCCACTAAGAGCTGCCCCTCCTGCCAATGCCAAATCAACTTGCATAGCTGCAGCAATATTGATACATATCATGCCAACAGTTGCGGAAGTCGCATACGAGCTTCCGCTTATCACTGACATAAGAAGTGTGAGGACAAAAATTGCTGCATACACATACGATGGTTGAATGAGATGAGCAGACCAGCAGGTAATTGCTGCGATGGTGCCGCTCGCACGCCAGCTCGCTACGAGTGCCCCAATGCAAGCAAAAAGCAGCAACACCTTTAGGACAAGACGCATACCCTTGAGCGAGAGCTTGAAAATTTCACCCGCGCTCACGCGTTTGTAGAGCGCATATCCCGAAAAAAGCAGGTATCCAAGTCCAAGTGTGAGTACGAGGGAGCTTTTGGTAAAAATTCCCACGATAAGTATGCTCGCAAAAAATCCTACGATAGCTAGCTCTATCATGGGCCCTCCTTAGTATGTGGCCGTGTAGTGACGTACCGCGTTTGTTCATACCAAGTGTGAGCTATAGTAAATGCTAGGTCAAACTGTTAAAATCAGTAAGTATAACAAGAAAAACTTGTAATAAGCATGAGCACGTGGATAGGTAATCGCTATGAACTTTGTAACTATGGATTATTTTATTGCGCTTGCCGAAGAGCGCAGCTATACCAAGGCAGCTGCGCGCTTGCATATCACGCAGCAAACCCTTTCTTGCCATATGCAAACGCTTGAAAAAGAGCTGGGCACACGTCTCATCAACCGAACAGTACCTTTGAGACTCACGCACGCGGGTAGCATTTTTTTGGAACATGCGCGCAGTTTTCAGTCGCACCATAAAGCGCTTATCCAGGAGTTTCAAGATATTGCCTGCGACGAGCGGGGACATTTGAGCCTTGGCATCGCGAGTACGCGCGGGCACGCGCTTTTGCCGCGCTGCCTTTCAATCTTTCAAAAAGCGCACACGGGTATCGACGTCACGATTTGCGAGGAAGAAAATGAAGTTTTGTGTGATCTCGTGAAGGCAGGACGTTTGGATATGATCGTAGCTGTTGTACCGACTGATCAGCCGGGCCTCGTGATTCATAAGCTCTACAGTGAGCGCCTAGTACTGGTTGTGTCCAAGAAGCTCCTGAAGAATACCTATCCCGATTACAAAGCGCGCGTGCGTGAGGTTGAGCTGCGAAAGAGTTTGGCCCCGCTGAAGGACCTGCCCTATCTGATGCTCTGGCGTGGGGATGAGCCGGGTGATCTCTCGCGGCGCCTTCTCGAAGCGGCGCAAATTACGCCGTGGGAGCGCGTGCAATCAAAAAACTCAGAAACCCTCTTTGACCTTGCGCTTGAAGGTTTGGGAGCCATGTTTGTCACAACGAGTATGCTCCAGGTTATGGGTACAAGCTATGGTCAAGCGCCTGTCTCTTCTGTGCTTACGATCGATTTAGGTGATGAAGCTTCTACCGATATTAGTGTGTGCTGGAAAAAATCTTCGCACACCTGGAGCATTATCGAGCGCTTTGCAGAAGTATTGCAACAAGAAACGGCACATATTTCCAGCTAGCTCAACATGTACTAAAGCGTAGGAGTCAAGCGCTAGTTGCTATAACGATTTTAATTTGTGGGCAGTGGCTGCTAGTCTTTTTGACCTTTTATTGATGCAAAAAATTTAGCATTCGAAAAGACGTCTTTGATTGTTTTGCCTTGAATGAAGGGGAGTGTCAAAAATTCATCGAGCGTTTGTACAAGCTCGCTACAATCGACGAAATGGTTTTTGGAATTGCGACGGGACGTGTCTTGTGCGCGCCATGCTTCGTAGTTGACATCGGTGAGATAGTAGACATTCGAATCGACCTGCATATAAATGGAGTGGTGTTGGTGCAGGTAGTCGGCGAGCTCTTCAAAATTGATATCGAGTACCTCGGATGCTTTTTTACCCATGGTCGAGCCTTTCTCCCGATAATGATATGAGCAGGTATGGCGTGCGGAAACGGCAACGCTGCATACGTGCATATGACTATAATAACGTGAAAGGGCGCGGTCTCGCGCCAAAGCGATCGCGAATTAGGTAAAGGGTATACATTGGCCGCTAAGCGTAAGATTAGTGCTTTGACCTCGTTATTTTTCGGAGTGATTGAGAATATAGCGCTCCAACTCGCGGGGCGTGTCGAATATATGCGAAGCTCCCCGCGCCCGAAGGACGTCTTTGTCTCTAAATCCCCAGCTCACGATAGCCATATGCATGCCACTTCTTTTGGCTGTTTCAATGTCGACTTCTGAATCGCCCACATAGAGTGCTTCCTCGCAAGGGCACGAAAGGGTTGAAAGAATCGCATGGGCATGCTCGGGCGCAGGCTTGAGAGGATAGCTATCAACGCTTCCGCTTGCATAGCTAAAGGCATCGGGAAAGTAGCGCTTAACGAGCTCCTGTACATCGTGATCCGGCTTATTTGACAGCAGCGCGCACTTGATCTCGTGCTTCTCAAGCTCGCGTAAAAGCTCTGGAATATGGGGGTAGGGGCGCGTCGTATCGAGATGATGGGCGGCATATATGCGCAGAAATTCTCCCAACACATCGGCTTCGAGAGCTTGTTCGTCGCTATCGCTTACGTGCGAGTTTTGAGTGCACACATCTTGTGCGTACGGCGTTTCATGTGCGTGTACGCGCGTATTATGTGAAATAAGCGTGTGGATGAGATTTTTTGCTCCGGTGCCCAGAGCTTGTCGTACCTCTTCTTTTGTGGGTGCTGCAAAGCCATAGTGTTGAAGCGTGGTGCAGGACGCCGTATAGAGATCATCCAAGGTATTGAGAACTGTTCCATCCATGTCAAAGATAACGCAAGAGATACGCATGCTACTTCCTAGCCTGAGTCCTTTGCAAAGCGCTTGTGCAGCGGCGTGTGATGCTCGTGTCGTGGCGAGCGCGTATGTGAACCTCAATCGTAGACAAGTCGCACTCACGCCTGCTGGCTTGTGATTGGCTGCAGCGCTTGCAGTTGCGGCTCAATTATATTACTGATAGTGCAGCGCTTCAACGGGATTCAGGCGAGCCGCTCGTTGAGCGGGATAGTAGCCAAAGATGATACCAGTGAGGATGGAGACGCCTTCTGCAAGTGCTACGGTATCGATACTTACGGCGGGACCCACAGGCATTTTGAGGAACACCGAAACAATTGAAGCGAGACCTGTAGAAATGCCGAGGCCCAAGAGCATGCCAATAGTGCCCCCGATCACGCACAATGCGCACGCTTCCAGGAGAAATTGACTCACAATGTCAGCATTTTTCGCGCCTAAGGCTTTGCGCAGACCGATTTCGTGAATACGCTCATACACATTCGTGAGCATCATGTTCATGATGCCGATACCGCCTACGAGGAGAGAAATACCTGCTATGGCAGCTACGATCATTTGGAATCCACCCATAAACGCGTTAAACCCTTGCGCAAGACTATCCACTGATTGCACGTAGAAGGGTTTGGGCCCTTGTGAGCCATTTTTGGTGTCCTGATAATTGAAGCGTCTTTTTATGTATTCTTCGCTTTTTTGCACAGCGCTTGTTACGAGCTTCTTTTCTTTTGCGACGCCGAGGAGCATGGTCGCTCCTTTGCCGTTTTCAAAGCGCAGATTTGCATTTTGGTAGGGAATGTATACATCCAGTGTTTCAGTTCCAAAGTTGAGGTTCTTGTCATCCTCAACGACACCCACGATGCGATAGGGTCTGTCTTTGATTTTAAGTGTCTGCCCTATGACTTTTTCGAAGATCTCGTTTTTTTCCGTATCTGAAAGCGCTTTACTCTCATCCTTTTTCTCGTTCGGTGCATCACCGCTACCTTGGGTTTGTGCACTTGATGTTGAAAGAATTGTAGATTGAAGCATGCCATGATTATCGAGCTTGAAGAGCTTGAGCGCTGTTTTTTTGGCAACTACACACACATCTGCATTGCCCAGTTCTTGCTCAGGCGTAAACAGCGCGCCTAAAGCGAGCTGCTGACCCATTGCCTTGATAGTGCTGCTATTTCCACCTTTGATATTGATAATGAATTGT
Source organism: uncultured Atopobium sp. (assembly GCA_947090525.1). Classification (GTDB taxonomy): domain Bacteria; phylum Actinomycetota; class Coriobacteriia; order Coriobacteriales; family Atopobiaceae; genus Fannyhessea. Next base: position 154,759 of record CAMUON010000003.1, on the reverse strand, counting down.
TTTTCGTGCGTCGTGACGTGCTCATACGCTTGTTCGAAGGGTTCGAGCGCTTCAAATTCGCTGACGGCATCCTTAAATCGTTTGATGTCCTCATGCTGCCAGCGATCTCTATCATTGGTCATCTGAATATAGACATGCTTGCTTCGGGCAAGACCAAGCGTGCTCGAGAGCGTGTGCTGAATGCCGCCGACGAGAGAAGTCATAGAAATAACTGCAGCAATACCGATCACGATACCCAGTACCGTAAGCGCAGAGCGCCCCTTGTTGGCAAGAAGGCACACCCATACTTCCTGTAGCAAGTCTTTAATCTTCATGATCTTGTCTTTCTTCTTCCTGCATCTGTGCGCGTACTGCATGCTCTTGTTCGTCGCTTAGTAATTTGCCATCACGAATATGCACGACACGATCAGCCCACTGTGAAACTTCCGGGTCATGTGTAATGAGAACGATGGTTTTACCAGCCTCTTTGAGGGCGCGGAATAATTTCATCACATGCTTGCTGGTGGCTGAGTCTAGATTTCCGGTAGGTTCATCGGCCAGAATAAGAGCTGGATCATTCACCAGAGCGCGCGCTATGGCAACACGTTGTACCTGGCCGCCCGATAGCTCATTTGAGTGACGATTGTAGAGAGCGGGATCGAGAGAGACGCTCTCGAGCACTTCAAAGGCACGCTCCATGCGCTTATTGCTCGGATAATTGGCGTAGCTTAAGGGAAGCATGACATTTTTGATGATTGAAGTGCGGGGGAGTAGATTAAATGACTGAAATACAAATCCGAGTCTTCTCGCGCGGATCTCTGCAAGTTCATTTTGACTGAGCTTTGAGACATCGAGGCCTTCAAGCTTGTAGGTACCTGAGCTGGGAGTATCCAAGCATCCCAGGATGTTCATAAAGGTAGACTTGCCCGAGCCAGAAGGCCCCATAATTGAGAGAAATTCGCCTTGCTCTACGCGCAAACTAATGCCTTTGAGCACGCAGACAGAGCTCACTTTGGTGGTATAGCTTCGGCGGATATCTTGAGCGTCAACTACAAAGGTCATAGGAACAGCTTTCTTGAGGTCGTGTGGTCTTGTGGGTGAGAGCGGATTATGAGTTTAGTTCTGCTTCTTGATCGGCGTTCATAAGGCACTGTGTGCCAGCGGATACGCCTTCTATGCAAGTCTCGAAGCTTGTTTTATATACGACCTTAATCTTTGTCTTTGTGACTGTGGAAGCGCTTACCTGAGCACTGGTTGTAGTCCAGATGTAGTTCTCGCCATCTTCTTCAAATATGGCAGAACTGGGGACAACGAGCGCGTTTTTGATCTCCTTGAGAAGAATATCACAGTCGCAACTCATACCTTGGCGTATGCGCTCATCATTCTGATCAATCACAATGCTTGTATTAAAGCTTGCCGCAGCGCCTGCGCCTGCACCCGCAGCTTGTCTAGGATCCATGCCTTCGCTTGCGTTTACAGGAGAAGAGGAGGTAGTTGATGCAATTTTTTCTACATGACCGGGGAGCGTGAGATCGGGCAATGCGGCAAAGTGAATCTCAACCTTTTGATCGGGATGCACTTTGAGGACATCGATTTCGCTTACGCTTACCTTGACACCCATTTTGCTCATATCTGCGATCTGTACAAGTCCATTATTTGCATCTTGAGGATTTGTCATGGCTTGTTTAGCGCCTATTGCAGCACCATTTTTTGCATTCATAGCGATGATGCTTCCCGCTTGAGGGGCTCTGACCTCACGCTTATTGAGTTTTTCTTGCGCTTGCTTGGTCGCGTCATGTGCTTGCTCCAAGGCAGCTTTTGCCTGGTCTATCGCATTTTCTGCAGCGACAACACTTTCGTATACCGTATCAGGATGGGGAAGTTGTTGTTGTGCTTGACGTGATGGTTGTGAATTGTAGAGTTTAAGCGCCTCTTCGTAGTGTTCTTGCGCACGTCCATACGCGTCTTTTGCCTGCGCGAGCTGCTTTTTTGCAAGTTTTTCGTGGGCGCGAGCGCTATCTACTGCACTTACGAGTGCATCATTTTTGATTTCGAAGAGCAGATCGCCTTCCTTGACGGTATCACCTTCTTGCACCTGCACATTTTCGATAATGCCATCGATTTCGGGGCTGACGATCACGCTTGTTTGCGCTTGAGCAGTGCCGCTTTGTTTGATGAGATCCTTAAAATCCCTTTGCTCCACAGTGGCAAGTGGAATGGAGCTCGTGCGCTTTTCGAGTTTGCCAAACACCATGCTTCCGACACCTATAAGAATGAAGAGAATAAATACTCCGAGGAGCGAAAACGCAATGATCTTGTTCTTTTTCTTTTTCTTCTGACGAAGCGCATCGAGGGCTTCTTGAGCGCTCTGCGGGCGCACAACCTCGCCGTTTTGGTGCTGTTCTTTGGGTTCGTGTTTTTTGGAGAAAAACATGGTGGCCTCGAATCACTATGACAAACTGACATATTGACAAGCTGATAAGCTGACAAGCGTAGAAACAGTGCGCTAGGCACGTCTTTTTTGTTGCATCAATCATATCATAACCAAAGGACAAGAAATGCTGCGTAGTCTTACAGTTTTGTAAGCTTATTTGTAGCTCTTTTGCACAATTTTTTGGCCTCGTGCGTAAGAAGCGCTTGCAGATCTTACAATACAAGGAGCATGAGTTGCGTGCGCATATAAAGCACCTGCTCATACCAGCATGTATAGAGGTTCACACACGAATAAGTGGTCGCGATTACCAAAGCCTAGCAGCGCGCGCAATGTTTTATAGCGTGCGCGTGCGCCTGCGCGCTGGGGGATTGTTCGCACATACGAGAAACCAAAGAGGTGGGTCATGGAGTTTTCTATGCATACGCATAGCTGCGGTGCTCTTCGCAAAACGGATGTAGGACAGCACGTAACACTTACGGGTTGGGTTTGGCATCGCCGCGATTTGGGCGGTCTCATTTTTATCGATTTGAGAGATCGCGCAGGTTATACGCAAATTGCCTTTGACCCCAATTGCACAGAAGCAGCTCCTGATGCCTTTAAACTTGCCCAGACGGTCCGTCCTGAGTGGGCGCTGTGCATCGAAGGTGTTGTGCGGCCTCGCCCCGAGGGGCAAGAGAACGCTTCTATGGCAACTGGCGCTATCGAGGTCTTGGCTTATTTGCTTCGCGTACTCAATACGAGTCCTACGACTCCATTTCAGATAGAAGACAAGATCGATCTTTCCGAGGACATGTCTCTTGGCTATCGCTATCTCGATATTCGTCGCCCTCACATGCTGTCAAATTTAGCTCTTCGCAGTAAATTTTCTTTTGCACTTCACAAGGCATTCCAAAAGCGCGACTTTATCGAGGTTGAAACGCCTGCGCTCTTCAAGTCTACCCCCGAAGGTGCCCGCGATTTTCTCGTGCCTTCGCGTACAAAAGCAGGTAGTTTTTACGCGCTCCCGCAATCTCCGCAGTTGCTAAAGGAGCTCCTCATGGTAGGCGGCGTTGAGCGCTACTATCAGATCGTCAAATGCTTTAGGGATGAAGACTTCCGCGCCGATCGTCAGCCTGAGTTTACGCAGGTAGATGTAGAAATGAGTTTTGTTGAGGAAGAACACATCCTCAATATGGCAGAAGCTGTGCTCCATGATGCATTTGCTGAAGTGGGCGTGGCGTTTCCGGAAAAGCTTCCGCGTCTTGAGTATTGGGACGCTATGGATATGTATGGAAGTGACAAGCCTGATGTCCGTTTTGACATGCGCATTCATAATATAACTGCACTTGTTGAACATAGCGCGAGTAAACTCTTCCAGGATGCAAGCACCCGCGGGCTTCGTGTGTGCGCGCTTGCGTGCAAAGGAGCAGGTGATTGGGCACGTTCGCGCATTGACAAAATTGATGAATTTGCTCGTAGCTGCGGTGCAAAAGGCCTTTGCTACTTTGCGTTTAGGACGGATGGCAGCCTCAAGAGCCCGCTTGCAAAATTCATGGACGAAGCTACTCTCGAAGCCATCAAACAAGAATGCGATGCAAGCGCGGGCGACTTGGTGCTATGTGTCGTTGATGAGCGGAGAACAGCCGATGAGATCATGGGTGCGCTCCGACTTCACATGGCAGATGAGCTGGGCATTGTTCGCGAAGGTCATGCATTTTTGTGGGTTGTTAATTTCCCGCTCTTCCACCTCAACCCCGATACGGGCCGCTATGAATCTGAACATCAACCCTTTACGCTGCCTCGCACAGACGATATGAATAAGCTCGACACAGATCCCTTGTCCGTAGGTTCATATACCTATGACTTTGTGATGGATGGTTTTGAAGCGGGCGGCGGCGGCATGCGCATCCACGACGCAAAACTCCAGATGAAGATACTCGAAATGCTCGGATTTACGCACTCGCGCGCTCGCGCGCAATTTGGATTCTTGCTCGATGCGCTTGAATTCGGTGCGCCTCCTATGGGTGGCTTTGCGCTTGGTCTCGATCGCATTTGCATGCTTTTAACAGGCTCTTCATCGATTCGTGATGTGATTGCATTTCCAAAGTCCACCTCAGCGCAAGATCTCATGAGCAAGGCTCCTTCTTCTGTGTCAGATGCGCAGCTTAAAGACCTTCATATCAAAGTGGTCGAGTAGTAGTTTTGGAGGCTAAGGATTTAACGCTTCTGTAAGAGATCGTCTTTTATAAACGATGTTCATACGTGGTACTAAAAAACCGGAGCTGAGCTCCGGTTTTTTCTTAAACTCAAAATATATTGGTGTGACTATAAGTCCTGCTAAAGAGCTTGCTCTGCACACGAGCGAAGCCAGGAAGCGTCATCCATCTGGCGAGATATTTTACCGTCTTTTTGCCCGAGCTGTGAAAGCGCACGCACTTCTTCTGTAGTCAGTCTGAAGTCGAATACATCGATATTTTCGGGCAAGCGTTTCTCGTGAACTGTTTTTGGGATCACCGCTATGCCGCGGTCAATTTGCCAGCGAAGCACTATTTGAGCTGGACTTTTATGATATTTATCAGCACAACTCAAAACTTCATTACTCTGCATGAGCTCTTGTTTCGCTCGCGCTATGGGGCAATAGGCAACTGGTTGGATTTTCTGCTGTTTGAGATAATCAACAAGCTCAAGTTCTGGCCACAGGGGATGAATTTCGATTTGGTCGCATGCGGGCATAATACGCGCATGACGTGCGAGTTCATCAATCATAGACGCTGTAAAATTACTTACTCCGAGCGATCGAATAATTCCCTGGTCATGATAATCTTCAAGCACTTTCCAAGCATCGAGCGCATCCTCTCCCCACCAATGAAGATACATAAGGTCGAGGTAGTCTAGCTTAAGATCATTAAGGGAACGCTCGATTGAACGTTTAGCGAGGTCAGCGCTAAAATAATTTGGCCAAATTTTTGTCGCAATAAAGATATCTTTGCGTGGAAGATCACTTTGGGAAAGCGCCTCTCCCACTTCTTGTTCATTTCCATAGATCCAAGCGGTGTCAAGCAGGCGATAGCCCATATCGAGTGCTTTGAGCATTACTTCAACCGCGTCGTGTGATTTATAAGTACCAAGCCCGAGTACAGGCATGTCAAAACCACTTGAAAGCGTGACAGTGGGCGCAGAAAACATACAATGCGTTGAAGGAGTTTCCGACATATAATTCTTCCTCTCAGTAGTGATTACACCGCTAAATAACAGCTAGATCATGCTATCTAACTGCTGTTTTGAGTACTTATTCGCTCAGGAATATCTATCGGCTTAGCTAAGTGCTGTTCGAGCAAGCTTTTGCGCACCGTGCTCAAGCCAATGCCCCTTGTAGTAGTAGAGCGCGAAGAAAAGCGCTGTTGCAAACCATGACAAAGGATAACCAATAAGTATCGTTTCGAGGTGGGTGTGGAGCGGCAAAACGACCGCCACCCATACAACACGCAAGACGCAGGTGCCCATGATGGTAATAACCATCGGTCCAAAACTTTCGCCCGATCCACGTATTGTGCCTGAAAATACATCCATAATCGTGTAGAACACTGAAAACGGCGTGTTGTAGATGAGAATAGTAAGTGCGATTTCTATCACAGTGTCGTCGCTTACGAATACCTGGGCAAAGGGGCGCGCAAACACCATGACAAGCACGCAAAACGTTCCGATCAATAACGATCCAAGTCCCATTGCAGTATAGAGTCCACGTTTCATGCGTCTAATGTTGCGCGCACCAAAGTTTTGTGCGGAAAAGGTCGTAACCGAAGAGCCGATTGCCTCTGAGATCATCCATACAAAGCAGGTCATTCTGCAGCTCAAGCCCCACGCCGCGATGGCATTTGCGCCGAAACTATTGATACTCGTTTGAATGATCATATTGGAAAGGCCAAACATTGATCCTTGGACCGCAAGAGGAAAGCCGCAGATAAGCATCTTTTTTGCAGTGGGAAGGTGGATGGAAATTTTTGAAAGCGTGAGCTTCCAACAGCCTGTGGTATGCGTGAGCTTATAGAGCGTCATGATGGCTCCGCACAAAAGCGCAAGCATGGTCGCAAATCCGCATCCTCTGGTGCCGAGCCCACAAACGGCTACAAAAAATATATCGAGGAGCGCATTTACAACGCATGTAGCTGCGACGATAATCGAAGGTGATTTGGTATCGCCGACTGCGCGCTGTAGCGCGCTACCGATATTGTAGACGATGGAAAAAACCAAGGACCCCATGAAGAGCTGGATAAAAGCAAGTGAATCATCAAAAATTTCTTCAGGCGTCTGCATGAGATGAAGTAAACATGGGGCGAGTATAACGCCTACAACAGCAAAAATTATGCCAAAGAGTATGGAGAGGCCCATAGCGGTATGCACGCCTCGGCTTACCTTTGCATAATCTTTGGCTCCAAAGTACTGACTAACAATAACCCCAGCTCCGATGCCTAAACCAATTGCAAAACTGATTGTAACGTCACAGAGAGATGCCGTTGCTTGAAGTGCTGCGAATGCATCTTTTCCGGCAAAGCGTCCTACTACCCATGCGTTACACAATAACTGGAGCTGTTGAAAAAATGAGCTCAAAAAGACAGGAAGGCAAAGTATCGTGAGCTGTTTCCAAATGACGCCCTGGGTGACGTCGAGGGCGCTTGTGCCTTTCGTGGCTGAGCTTATTTGTTGTGTGTTTGAGTTTGTCTCTGCGCAGACGTTTGTGTCAGCGGATAATTTTGCAGGTGCAGATGACTTTGTGGCCGCGGATAACTTTGCGCTCACAGCACCCGCATTCGTGCCTGCAGCATTCGTGTGCTTCGTGTGTATACGCTCAGCTGGCACGCGTTTGGCCTTCGCGAGCTGAGCTTTTGTATGCGTGTAGAGCGCCCGCGCTGCCGTGCGAACCGGTAAGGTCGCACGTGCGCGGGTGTGCTTGTGTATCGAGATAATCTGCAGTCTGTCCCTTACGCGTGCAGAAAAGCTGCGTAAGCTGTGGATAATCTTGGTAGGTTTATACATAAAAGAGCATAGAGTTGTAGCTAGGTACGGGCCAATATGAGCTGCCGCAAATCATTTCCATTTGATCTACAGCCTGTCTAAGCTCTTGCATAGCACTGATGACTTCATCGCGGTAAAGATTGTTTTGCGTTTGCGGATCTTTTTCCTCGTGAGCACGGGTGTTTTTAGTTTTAAGATCTGCGCAGGCTTCTGTGATCTTGGCAATACCTTGAGTCAGCGCTTCGGCAAGTGACTTTTGGCTTTCGTCTTGTATGCCGCATGCTTGCTTGGATGCAAGGGAAGCACATACATCTCCTGAATACTTATAAAGCGCAGGTAGATATAGGGTCCTTGCCATGGAGATCATCGTATTCGCTTCGATATTCATGAGTTTGGAATATTGTTGCGCTTGCGATACGTAGCGTGCATGTTGTTCATTTTCGCTGAGTACATGGAACTTTTCGAAAAATTGGATATTTTTCGGGCTAATCATGCACGGAAGCGCATCGGGCGTTGTTTTGTTGTTGGGAAGACCGCGACGTTTCGCTTCTTGCTCCCATTCGCTTGAGTAGCCATTACCTTCAAACAAAATGCGCTTGTGCGCACGCAGTGTATTGGTAACCCACGCCATCGCTTTTTCAACAAAGTCTTTGCCGCTCGTACCCTCCAATTCATCGGCAAAACGTGCACATTGTTCAGCAACAGCCGTATTGAGCACGACATTTGAGTCGGAAAGGTTCTGTTGGCTTCCACACATGCGGAATTCAAATTTGTTGCCAGTAAAGGCAAAGGGGCTCGTACGATTACGATCGGTATTGTCGCGCGAAAGATTGGGAAGCGCAGGCACGCCCAAATCGACCTCGTCGCCGCCGTGCGCGCATACGTGCTTGCCATTGATGAGCGCCTGCACGATAGGGGAGAGCTCATCGCCCAAAAATACCGAGACAATTGCAGGTGGCGCTTCGTGACCGCCCAAACGATGGTCGTTTCCGCAGGAAGCCACACTTGCGCGCAAGAGATCGGCATGCTCATCTACAGCTGCGATAAGGCAGGTGAGAAAGACCAGGAATTGAAGGTTTTCATCGGGCTCTTCGCCGGGCTCCAACAAATTTTCGCCATCTGCAGCAAGCGACCAATTGTCATGCTTGCCCGATCCATTGACATAGTCAAAGGGTTTTTCATGCTCAAGGCAGGCAAGGCCGTAGTGCGTGGCCATAAGCTTGAGCTTTTCCATCGTAAGCAGATTATCATCGATCGCGAGTGATCCTTGCTCATACACAGGCGCCATTTCGTGCTGGCAAGGCGCTACTTCGTTGTGTTTGGTGCGCATGGGGATGCCAAGTTTCCAAAGCGCATCATCAACTTCTTTCATAAATGCATTGACGCTCGGGCGAATAGCACCGAAATAGTGCTCTTCAAGCTCCTGACCTTTACAGGGCTCGCAACCAAAGAGTGTGCGTCCACACAAAATGAGATCGGGACGTGCTTTGTAATCGTTTTCGTCGATGAGGAAATACTCCTGCTCGGGCCCGCAATTGGTGACGACGCGTTTGGGTGTGCGTCCAAAGAGCTTAAGCACGCGTTTTGCCTGTTCTTCGACAACAACCTCAGAGCGCAGAAGCGGCGTTTTCTTGTCAAGCGCTTCTCCTGTGTAGGAGATAAATGCGGTAGGAACGCAGAGAACCTCGTCTTTGATAAATGCGGGACTCATGGGATCCCACACGGTGTAGCCACGCGCTTCAAAGGTTGCGCGTAATCCTCCTGAGGGGAAGCTTGATCCGTCAGTCTCGCCCTGTACCAGCTCTTTTCCTGAGAAAGCCATTAGAATGGAGCCGTCATCCTTAGGCGTCAAAAAACTGTCGTGCTTTTCCGAAGTGATGCCATTGAGCGGCTGAAACCAGTGGGTAAAGTGAGTAGCACCCTTTTCGAGCGCCCAATCTTTCATTGCGTGGGCAACTTCGTTTGCTATATCAAGGTTGATCGCTTTGCCTTCGTCGATCACGCGCCTAAGCTCTCGATAGGTGGGCTTGGGCAAGCGTTCCTGCATGTCTTGGTCGCCAAAAACGAGGCTTCCGTATTCGCTTGATACCTTATCTTTTGACATAGTACCCCTCTTTACCGGTATGTGCGTACACATACGCTTGATTGTTGCGTTTACATGCGAGACGATGCCTTTGCGCGTGCGGCCAGTTTGGCCTTTTGTAAGGCAATCGTTTGATTCAATTGATTCATCTATTTTCGCTCATATCCAACAAATATGGGGCGATTCTTACTAAATACATAATGTTTGAATATGGGCTTGCATGTGGTGTTTCTTTGCTGTCTTTGCGTGTTTAAGCTGTGCGGCACACGCTTTTGCGCTCTCGCTCGTTTGCGTTCATGTGAACCTTGAGCGAGGGGGCATGACCATCATCTTTTCTTTTACAATAGAAGGGATATGAATCTAGTAAGGAGTTAAGATGAGTTCTTCAAGCGATGCATATGGCGATACGCAGACTAGCGATACGCAGGCACATGGACAGATAGCTGCAAAAGCAGATGAGCTTGCAAAGGATTCTACGCTTCTTGCACCCCAGCAGACGTCAACACCTTTGCGAACACTTGCAGTCATCGATGGAAATTCGCTCATGCACCGTGCATTTCATGCGATCATGCAGCCTATGAAAAGCCCCGATGGACGAAGCACCAACGCGCTATTGGGATTTTTCAACATGTTTATTAAATTGGTGCAGCGTTTTCACCCCGATGCTATTATCTGCGCGTTTGATAAGGGAAAACCCCAGGTACGCATAGACATGCTCCCGCAGTACAAAGCGCAGCGTCCACCCATGGATCCCGACTTGCACATGCAATTTCCTATGGTGAAGGATTTGCTCGCGCATCTCGGCATACCGGTGTGCGAATGTGCAGGTTGGGAAGGTGACGATATACTGGGCACGCTTTCGAAGATGGCGGAAGAGCAGCATATCCATACGCTTTTGTTTACAGGCGATCGCGATATTTATCAGCTTGCGAGTGAATATGTGTCGGTGGTGTCCACGCATAAGGGCATGTCGGACGTAGCGGTTATGACACCAGAGGATGTGGACGATCTGTATCACGGGATTACGCCGGCTCTGGTTCCTGATTTTTATGGGCTCAAAGGCGATTCTTCGGATAATATACCAGGAGTCCCAGGTATTGGCCCTAAACGTGCTGCGCAGCTGATCACAAGCTATGGTGACCTCGAGGGAGTGATTGCGCATGCAGACGAAGTACCGGGAAAAATGGGGGAGAGCTTGCGCGCGCATATTGAGGATGCACGGCTTTCTCGTCGTGTGGCGACTATTCTGAGAAATGCGCCGGTAGATATAGACATTTCGACACTTCATTTTCCGGATTTTGATTCTAAGGCATGTGCGCAGGCATTTGCTGCGCTTGGTTTCAATGCAGCGCTTATCACGAAGCTTTTGTGTCTCTTGCCGCATATGACTCGTGACGAGGCAACAGCTCTTGTTCGAAATGCGAAGAAGAGTGCAACAAGTGCTGCGTTTTCGTCTGCAGCTGGGCTTTCCGCTGCTGTATCGGGGCCTTCGGCCGCTGTCGCTGCGGATGTGAATGCGCATAATTCCGCAGGTCAAGTAGCTGATTCTACACCTGCGGCTTTGTCTTTTGCCACATCAGCAGGCAAATGCGCTTCGTCTCAACCTGTTACTGCACCTTTGTCTCAGCCTTCATGCTTGCAACTACCGCAAATCCTCGAGAATGCACAAGCAGAAGACTATCTTCTCCGCGTAATTGAGCAAAAAACCTGGATAGCATGTGTGTTCGATGACTCGGACGCAGATGCCGCATCGGCTTTGCAAGAGCCTTCGCTTGATAGTCTTATTGCTGAGGATATCTACTGGTTTTCCGATGGTCGTGAGCTTATGAAGCTTTCGGGATCTCGCGCTCAGGACATGTTGCTTACGCTCATACGACAGGGGCGTGTGATTTCTCATGATCTTAAAGCACTTTTGCACAAGGTGTATCCGGTGAATTCTCACATTTCAGCTCAGCTTCGTGTGGAGGAGCTTGACCCTCTACGCATGGTTGACACTTCGGTTGCTGCGTATCTTTTGGATTCCGATGCGGCAAGTTATGAACTAGCTCAACTTCTTCCTCGCTATACCTGCTGGTATTTCCCCAATTTCGTCGACGATAGTGAGCTTGTGGAAGATTCGTCAAGAGTAGCCTCCTCCTCTCAGGCGCCCGCGCCTGCGCCCGAGCCTGAGCTGGCGCCCGCGTCAGCTTCCGCGAAATCCGCGTCCGTGCCCGCATCTGCAGCTTCGCCGGCTGCGCCCACATCTCAACCTGCGCCCGTGCCGGATGTAGCAGCGAGCCTTTGCGCAGCATATGAGAGTGTGGCCTTGGCTCATCTTATGCCTGCTCTTTTGCGCGCCCTTACAGAGGCAGATGTGCTTACCGTGTTTAATACAATCGAAATGCCTCTTTTACCTGTGCTTTTGTATATGGAGCGCATGGGAATGTATGTGGATCCTAAGCTCCTATTCGAGCAGTCACAAGTGCTCGATCAGGAGATTTCCTCAATGATGACGCAGATTTTTACCGATGCGCATGAGCAGTTTAATATCGATTCTCCTATGCAGCTGAGCAGGATTTTGTTCGAGACTTGGAAGCTTCCAACCAAGGGCCTCAAAAAAACGAAGCGCGGCTACTATTCCACCAATGCGGCTTGCCTTTCGCGCTTGGGGGAGCATGACAGCCGAGTTCGGCGCGTGCTTGACTATCGCGAGCGCATAAAAATCAAAAATACCTATCTAGCTGCACTTCCGCATGATATTCTTTCCGATGGGCGCATTCATACGACGTTTAATCAAACCGTTGCAGCGACGGGACGCTTGTCTAGCTCAGAGCCGAACTTGCAAAATATTCCGACACGTTCTACTCTTGGCCATCATGTGCGAAAAGCTTTTACGCTGCCGGATGATCATCTATTTTTGGCCTGTGACTATTCTCAAATTGAGCTTCGCTTGCTCGCGCATCTTTCGGGAGATGAGCACTTGATTCGGGCGTTTCGGGAAGGCGCTGATTTTCATACGGCGACGGCTGCGCGTATCTTTGGGCTTGATCCGTCTGAAGTAACGCCTCAGCTTCGCTCACGTGCAAAGGCGGTAAATTTTGGCATCGTCTACGGGCAACAGGCATTTGGTTTGAGCACGTCGCTCGACATTTCACGCGCGTCTGCGCAAGAGATGATCGATCGCTATTTCGAAGCATATCCAAAGGTCAAAGCGTACCTTGATGGCCTGCGCACGTTTGCGCGCACGCATCAATTTGTAACGACGATGTATGGGCGTAAGCGTTATATTGCTCAGATAAACTCTAAGAATTTCCAGCTTAGAAGCTTTGCAGAGCGCACGGCTATGAACCATCCCGTGCAAGGTAGCGCTGCTGACATCATCAAACTTGCAATGATTAAGGTGAAGGAGCGACTCGATGAGCGGCGTTTGCGCTCAAAGATGATTTTGCAGATTCACGACGAATTGGATTTTGAAGTGTTGCCGTCCGAGCTCGATGAGCTTTCTCATCTGGTGAAACAAACTATGGAGACGGTGGTAGATTTGAGCGTGCCTCTGATCGCTGACGTGTCGTATGCGGATAACTGGGCAGATGCGAAGTAGTGAAGTGGTGAGGTCGCGAAGCAGCGAAGTAGCGAGCCTGCGAATGCAGCCGCGCGCTTAACGCTTCGCGCTTCGTATTGGCGTGCGCCGTAGTAGAAGAAAGTGGGATTTGCGCGTATGACACTTAAAGAAAACGATCCAAAAAAGCTCCCTCACGTGGTCATTTGGACTGATGGATCTGCTTTGGGAAATCCTGGTCCTGGTGGCTATGGTGCAGTTTTGTTGTTTGTGGATGCGCGCGGAGAAACGCATCGCCTTGAGCTTACCCAAGGCTATTTAAGGACCACCAACAATCGTATGGAGCTTATGGCGGTGATTGTGGCGCTTGAGGCGCTTAAGTGCTCGTGCAGCGTGGAACTTCACAGCGATTCGCGCTATGTGATCAATGCCTTTGAGCAAAAGTGGGTGGAGTCTTGGGCAGCGCATGGCTGGAAAACCGCAGCTAAAAAGCCTGTTAAGAATATTGATTTGTGGAAGCGCGTGCTGAGCGCTCGTGCTCGTCATGAGCTTGAGTATCACTGGGTGAAGGGGCATGCAGGAGTGGATTTAAACGAGCGCTGCGATACGCTTGCGCGTACTTCTGCTGGTAAACCGGCTTCTGAGCTCGTGTGCGACGAAGGCTTTGAGCAGGATATCTAGCGCTCGCGCTCAGCTACCATAAAATTGAAGCATCGCATAGCTCCTGCTCAACCGTGTGCATCATCTCATCTATTTTTTCTCTGGCTCAATCAACTGCTCCATGCTACAGCCAAGCGCTTGTGCAAGGAGGAAAACGGTTCGTGCATGTGCGTTATTGATATCTTTTTGTCGCTGTTCATATTGCTGAATGGCACGCAGGCCAACTCCACTCATTTTTGAGAGTGCCTGCTGCGTGAGCTTTTTCTTGAGACGCTCCCGAGCAAGTTTAGTGGGTTTACGTGCACTTGAGTAAGGCCGATACACATCTATGCTGCACTGATATGCTTCCTTATACGAGCTATGTGCGGGCAGAATTTTGCCATAGCGCATAAAATCCTCGATGAGCATCTCGATGGGAATTAACGATTCAATCGCTCGATAATTTAGCTGCGTTTTTTTGGCAATATAGTTGATAAAACCCGCAATCCATCGCGCACGATTTTGATTTTCTGGGCGTAGGAAACGCTCTTCACCGATGAGCGTATGTGAGGACCTGGAGTTCATTCCAAGATCTTGCGCTTCTTGATACACGGTTAAGACCAGTTCAATAGGCGTTGAAGCTGCAAGTTCTGTTGTATTATTGCAGAGTTCCGCCAGCTTTTCTGATTTCATAAAGAGAGGATAGAATCCTCGTATGCCAGCAGAGGTCCGTTTATCGGCAAGATCAAACGTTCGTGCTAGGAGCGCATCAGGAATGAGACTATGCGATTTGTGATCTGTCTGCGTTGAGCCTGTTGCAAGTTTTTGCCGTTTATCCATAAGAAACAACCTTTTACCGAAATATACTTTTTTGCAAAACTACAAGGAAAGCTGCCATATTTTTTTGTGCGCTGTATGCTTCAGTGACTCTATAGAGATAGTATCTCCCCTTATCAACTCGCGCAATACACTTTCATAAAAAGCCAGTTAAAAGACCAAAAATTCCTGCTAGGTGCATTTGCTTTGTACTGCCTCTGCGCGAACATGCGCATGATATCGTGGAGCCAGTACTGTATGTCATGTTCATAAGCCAGGAGGAGAAAGGAAATACTATGGCTATTGTACAGGTAGTTGGTATATTGGCTGTTTTTGTGGCAGGTGTATTTCTCATGATGACCAAGCGTATGCCAGCAATTCTTGCGCTTGCCGCTATGGGAGTTCTTATCGCGGGTATTGCAGGCGTTCCTTTGTTTCCTCTTGAGCCAAAAGGGCAAAGTATCACCACGTTTGTAATTGCTCAGGGTGCTTGGAAACTTGGTTCTACCATTGCAGTTACCATTTTTGGTGCTATTTTTGCTAAAGTCATACAAAAGCAAGGCATTTCAGATGCCATTATTAAGAAAGCTGCTGAGCTTGCAGGAGATAAGCCCTTTGCCATTGCATTTGCTCTCACTGCAGCTATTGCCCTTATTTTTACCGCTATGGCTGGCGCGGGCCCTGTAATTATGGTTTCACAAATTGCAATCCCCTTATTGCTTTCTGCAGGCATTGCTCCTGTGGTTGCGGCAAGCTTGGTTTTGTTTGGTCTGAACATTGGACTCTTGTTCAACGTTTCGCAATATCAACTCTACGTTGACACCATTGGCATGAGTATGGATGTTATCAAGTCTACTTCGCTTGTTATGGGCATTGTTTGTGCGATTGTAACTATTCTCTATATTGCAGTTAATACTCGTAAAATCAACTCTTCTACCTGGTCGGTATCAAGCGATCAAGAAAAAACCAAAGTCGGTATCCTCGGTCTTTGCATGCCTGTTTTGCCTATCGTTTTGGTCTTTGTGTTCAAACTCAACGCCGAAACCGCTCTCATTATTGCGATTATAGCTACTGCGCTCATTCAGAATCAGAAGCAGGCAATGCAGGTGCTCTCAAGTTCGGTTGTGGAAGGTATCCAAGACATTGCAGGCGTTATTGGCTTGATGATGGGCATCGGTATTTTACTGAATGGAGTTGCTGCACAAGCAACATCTGCGCTTATGCAACCCATCATATCTCTCGTGCTTCCCACTAATCCCATTGTATATGTCCTGCTCTTCACAATTCTCTCTCCGCTTGCCCTGTATCGCGGTCCTCTCAATATGTTTGGTTTGGGCTCAGGACTTGCAAAAGTGTTTGTTGCGGCTGGTACCTTAAGTCCCTCGCTTATCGGTATGGCGCTTCGTTCGACAAGTGTTGTTCAATGCGTAAGCGATCCTACGAACACACAAAACGTTATCGTGAGTGATTATGCACGCGTAGATGTCAATGACATTCTGAAATCGACTCTGCCGTATACCATGTTGCAAGCATTGGGAATCATGATATATGCAGCGCTTACCTTCTTTTAAGCTCTAAGCTCTGTGCATGAGTAGAAGCTGCGCGTGAATATGAGTGCTTGTCATCCTGAGAGGCTGTGTTCACGCGCAAATTTTTAAGTAATGCGGCGTGTCCAGGTTCGAGTTCATGACCTGCATATCTGTCCAAATATATATGAAAGTAGTGAGTATGTCATCTAGAAAAGTACGTATTGGCATTGATGTAGGTGGAACCTTTACCGATGCATGCATTATCGATAACGATAGCTATGAACTGATAGGACAAATCAAGGTTCCTACCACGCATTCAGCAGAAAAAGGCGTGGCACAAGGCATTATAGATGCCATACAGCAATTGATGACCAAGCACGCTATTCAGCCCGAAGATGTCGTATTTATTGCTCATGGCACCACTCAAGCAACCAATGCTTTGCTTGAAGGTGACGTCGCGCGTGTAGGTATCATAGGTATGGGGTCGGGGCTTGAGGCTGCGCGCGCTCGCAGCGAAACACATATTGGTGATATCGAGCTTGCAGAGTCGAAGTATATTCACAGCTGCTATCGCTTCATTGACGTAGGATCCTTTGATGATAGCGAGCAGGATGACCAAGCGGAGCACACTTCAACTGCTTCGGAGTCTGCCTTGTCAGATGCTAAGAGTTTGCACGCGGCGATAGAGCGTGCGCTCACTGAGCTTCAAACCGAAGGTGCGCAAGTGGTTGTTGCATCTGAGAGCTATTCAGTAGACAATCCCCTCCACGAAAATATGGTGCTCAACAGCTGTATTGCTCGGAATATTCCCGCTACCTGTGGTCATGAGTTATCGCAGCTCTATGGCTTAGGCGCACGCACGCGCACGGCAGTTGTAAATGCCGCACTTATTCCTAAGATGATAGAAACTGCAAATGTGACCGAGGACGCGGTAGTGCATTCTCGTATCAAGAGTCCACTGATGATTATGCGTTGTGACGGTGGAGTTATGTCTGCTGATGAAGTCCGCAAGCGGCCAATTCTCACCATGCTTTCGGGACTTGCTGCAGGTGTTGCGGGTGCTTTGATGTATGAAAAAATAACAGACGGTATTTTTCTTGAAGCTGGTGGCACCTCTACTGATATCTCTGCCATTAAAGACGGCAAAGTTATGATCAAAAATGCGCAGGTAGGAGGCCATAAGCTCTACATTACCTCACTCGACGTACGAACGCTTGCAGTAGCTGGTGGTTCGATGATTGTCGTTCAAAATAATAAAATTGCTGATGTAGGTCCTCGTTCTGCTCATATCGCGGGTCTTGCCTACGAAGTGTTTCCCGATGCTGCCCAAGAAGTGACCTCTTTTGAGGGAGCAAAAGTTGAGTATATCGCACCACTTCCCGAAGATACGCCTCACTACGCAAGCGTTGTATTGCCAAACAATACGCGTGTAGCTCTTACTCTGGCGGGCGCTGCGAATGTATGCGGCTATGTGCCTGAGGGTGATTATGCACATGGAGATGCCGCAGCAGCGCTTAAAGCCTGGGAGATTTTTGGCAAGAGTTTAGGCATGGAAGGAACTGAGGCAGCACGAGAAGTAGTTGCGATAGCCTGCAAAAAAATAGAAGCTATTGTTTCATCTCTCATTGCAGATTATCATTTGAATCCGCAGCTCATTCACCTTGTCGGTGGGGGAGGGTCTGCAAGTGTTGTGGTGAATGCCCTGGGCGAACACATGCATATTGCTTCAAAAATCGCTCGTAACGCGCCGTATATTTCTACAATTGGGGTAGGCCTTGCGTTGGTGCGTGAACAGATTGAAAGGAATGTGGCAAATCCGAGTGAACAAGATATCAAAAAAATACGTCATGACGCCCTTCAAGCTGTGGTAAAAGCAGGCGCTCATGCAAGTACAGTAGAGATTACTATTGAGGTAGATGCTCAAAAAAATATCTTGCGCGCTATAGCTACAGGTGCCACTGAATTGAGAAAAAAGGAATCATTAGCAGCAGAGAAATCAGAGGCTGAATTGCAAGGGATTATTGCCAAATCTGCTTCTACCACCCCAGACAAGGTGCAGTGTCGGGGCCGTGCTGGAAGATTTTTGGCGTTCTCTTGTACCTGCGCTAAGAAATCATTCTTCAATCTGATCACAAGGCACGAGGAACTTCTTCGCGTCATCGACACAGAAGGAGTGATTCGCCTTCAGAAACATAATGCTCAGGTGCTCTGTTGCAAAAAATCTGAATTGGATTCTCAGTTTCCCTCATTCGTAGATGCTTATACTACCTATTCCGATGCAGGCTGTGTGCTTCCAAAAATATACCTATTTTTTGAGCAAAGTTTTCGTGATCTTTCGGGTATGCTCAAAAAAGACCAGCTCACAAGCCTTATGTCAATGGAGCTTGAGTTTCTTGCAGACGATGACTTTGTGATTGTTGCGGCAGTAAAGGACTAATGTGGGTCAGGTGGACATTTCCGGTGATACGTCAGTACAAAGGCTTGCAGCCTGTGAATTGAGAGAACACCTTGGGTGGGCGCTTGCAGCTGTTTTGACTTTGGATGAGCTCTTGCCCGTTGTAGAGATGCTCATATGCCGTATGCATTCGATCTACGCTGTGTATGCCCCGCGTGATCCCTATGACTGGTGCCGTGAGCTTGGTGTTCAATTAAAAGAGGAGGATGCCCTACAATCTTCTTCTTTCAAAATTGCATCCTTCTTTAATGCTTCTGATACCAAGGGCAAAGGTAACACTCAGAGTTCAATTAGCTGCTATACAAATATTTTGCATGAAAAGTGTCTGGCTTGTGAGCGTGCTCAAATTTCATGTTCGTATGCAGATATGAAAGACCTTCACGTGGCTCACGAACTCTTTCATGCGCTTGTATGGCGAGGAGATGTGACTATCTCAGCATGCAAGAATCCTCGGCATGTGCATATTGATGTGTTGCATGATCCGTATCGCGCGTCCTCATCAAAGAGCGCTTTATGTAGCGTATCCGGCGTTCTTGCTCCCTTCATAGCAAAGAAACTCGTATCTAACCACTACATCGAAGAGCTTTGTGCCCATGAATTTGCGCATTGTTGTTATCCACATACGCTACATCCCTTGCTCATAGATCAAATTTATAAGCTGTACTTAGCTCATCGGGATGCATCAGAGTTGTAAATCAGAGGTGCAAGACACAAGTCAGCTGGATTCCAAAAAAATGGTAAGGAATGGTAAGGAGTTATCATGAAAGATAGCGTTTCCCCTCGTAAATCCCTAGTTTTCGCTTCATCACCTGTAAGCAATAGCAGTACTGCTTCCGACTATATGCTTAATCTGTCTGAGCTCCCTTCCTTAGGACATTGGGACACAGTGGTGGTAGGAGGAGGTACTGCGGGTGCTTCCTGCGCCATTTCAGCTGCGCGTGAGGGCAATTCAACTCTCATACTCGAGACTTTTTCATCTCTTGGCGGCAGCTGTGTGCATGCGCTGGTGGGTCCTATGATGAATTCAAGTATTTCTCACCAAAAAAACCTTGTTGACCTCGAATCATATATGAGAAGCCAGGGAGTGGAGACACGTGAATCCCCTCAGCGCATGGATTATATTTGGTTTTCCGCTGATCATTTGCAGGATGCATTTGAACACTTAGCTGATGCAGCGGGAGTAGATGTCCTGTTTAATACAAGCTGCGTATATTGCATGGTATCTGACAACAAAATACATGCAGTTGTGGTAAGCACCGTAGAGGGTTTGCGTCTAGTTTGGGGAGATCAATTTGTCGATGCCTCAGGCGATGCAACGCTGAGTCGTCTTGCTGGAGTTCCTTGTGTCTCAGGAGACGATGAAGGCAACAATCAAGTGAGTTCTCTTCGTTTTGAAATGGCAAATATTGATGTCGAAGCATATAGAACGTACTGTCTTTCTTTACACGATACATTTTCGCCTCTCAAGGATGGTTATTTTTGGGAATCTGCCATGGTGAAAGGCAGGGGATTTGCTCTCGAGCCTCTTTTCCAAAAAGCAGTAGACGATTGCGTGCTGATACCTGAGGATCTCGTCTATTACCAATGCTTCTCTGTGCCTGGTGAGCCCGGTGTGATGGCTTTTAATTGTCCTCATCTTCCTGCAATCAGAAAGAATACCAGTGTGCGTGCTCGCGCTCGTGCGCTTCATGAAGGTCGTCAAAAGATTCGCCGTCTCGCGCGTTTTCTTAAAGAGTATATGCCTGGGTTTGAACATAGTTTTGTTGTACGTGAAGCAGATATGCTGGGTGTGAGGGAAAGCTGGCGTATCCAGGGAGTATATACGCTGGAAGTCGAAGATTACATAAAGCGTGCGCGTTTTGAGGATTGCTGCGCGCGGGCGACTTGGTATATTGATGTGCACTCAGCAACTAAGGGTTTGGTTCACATGGAAAAATACCAGAAGGGTGAGTATTTCGAGATTCCGTATCGTGCGCTCATCAATGATCGCATAGTTAATATGCTCACGGTTGGACGCTGCATTTCTGCTAGTTTTTTGGTTCAGGCAAGTATACGTATCATTCAAACAGTTATAGATATGGGTGATTCTGCAGGAAGAGCGTGCGCACGTGCGCACCAACAGGGGATTGAGCTGAGAGACTTTGCCGGTAGGGCGCTCATGGATGAGAACTTGAATTAGACAGGTGCTTTTGTATGCTTGGAAAAGGAGCTTTCTGCGCGCGCTGTACTTGTGCTTGAGTCACCCCGCGACTTATGCCGTACCCGCGTCCGCGCTTGCGTGCGCGGGCGCTTACGTGCACTTGAGTAGTGCGCGCGGGCATCGTTACGTTTTCGGTAAGAAAAACTTACGAACGAAACAAAAAAGCGAATAAAATATTTCGTATAATGCTTATGGTATTCCACTTATTCCCACGAAAACAGCTCAAAACAGAACAACAATCTATGCGTAAGTTCAGTTCCTGCATCGTCACAACCCATTCAGATCCAAGGATATGTGTTTCTTGTGTATCCGCTCGCGCATGATAAAAACTAAAGTAAAAAACGATTTATCACCGTTTACCGAGCCATATCGACCGTCTACCCGTAGGCTTCTCCTGACTTCATTTCATAACGCGCAGCTCCTTCTATAATTTATACAGGATTAGGCCCACACGCCTCGTGCACGTCTGCCAAAAAGCGTGTATAGTATGCAACGTTTGCTTTCATTTTACTTTCTTTTGGAGGATATATGGCACAATATGGACTGCTTGTCAGCCATGGCACGCTTGCGTACGGTGTTTTGGCGGATCTCGAAATGCTTGCAGGTAAGCGCGACGATTTGATCGCTGTTTGCTTGGAAGATGGTATGGGCCAAGACGCGTTTGCAGAAAAGCTGCTCCAGGCCTGCGCGCATATCACCCCTGATGACGAGGTCTTTGTTTTTGCTGACATCATTGGCGGTTCACCTTTGACCACGACCTTGGCCAAGCTCTCCGAACGAGGCATCCTCGAGCATCTCTATGCCATTGGCGGTCTCAATCTTCCTATGGTTCTTGCTGCAACTACTATGGGTTTTGACGATGGACTTACAGGCACAGCACTTGTTTCTACGGTTTTGGATGCGGCGCGCGAAGCCATTTATGAGTTCAAGATCGATAAACATGCAGGCACAGATGCTGAGGCTGACGAGGACGAAGACGACATTTAGTCGCTAAGCATGTAGTATCTGCCTTGCGCGCGATTTGCGCAAGATAGACGCAACATGCCTGTATCTGCACATCTACTTGTATCCAATGTATAACAAGGAGGAAGCATGATTTCATTTGTTCGTATCGACGATCGTATGATTCACGGCCAAACGGTTACCCGTTGGGCTCTGGAATACCCGTGCGACGGTATCATTGCTGTGAACGATGCTGCTGCCGAAAATTCTCTCTTGAAGCAAGCCTACAAAGGCGCCGTCCCAGACAAAAAAGTCTTCGTATGGACCCTTGCCCACTTCCTTGAGAAAATCGATGCCGTTTTGGCGAGCGACAAAAAGTATTTCCTTATCACCAAAAATCCTGTAGATATGAAAAAAATTCTTGTCGACCACGCTATCGATCCTTCAGGGATTCGTCAGGTTGTTGTAGGCCCGTGCAACGATAGACCCAACACGGTCAAACTGGGCAACAATCAATCTATTACTCAAGAGGAAGCTCAAGCTTTTGAAGCTATGGAAAACGCAGGCTATGACGTATGGTTTTGTCTCATCAAGGAAAAAGCCATAGGTCACTGGCCTGATTTCCGCTCAAAGTTTGAGCTGTAAGGCTCTCAGGAAGTGCAGATAGTCTAGAGAAAGGTTGTATCCATGGCTATTTCTGTTTTTCAAGCCGTATTGCTGGGTATTTTCGCCTGCTTGGCTTCATTGCCTGGTATGGCAGGTACCACAATCGGTAACTACACCCTTGGTCGCCCGCTCGTAGGTGGTCTTGTTGTCGGTATCATCCTTGGTGATCTCCAAACGGGTATCATCGTCGGTGCTGCCATTCAGATCGTCTACATCGCGCTTGTAACGCCAGGAGGAACCGTTTCTGCTGATGTACGTGCTGTTACCTACATTGGTATCCCTCTTTCCATTTTGGCGATTCACGCGCAAGGCCTCAATCCCGCTTCTTCCGAAGCTCAGGCATTGGCCGCTGCTCTCGGTGCAGCTGTAGGTACGCTCGGAACCGTTCTCTTCTTTGGTACCGCTACGATCAACCTTGTATGGCAAGGTATTGGTTGGCGTGCGATTGAGTCGGGCAACTGGAACCGCATCAAGAAGACCATTCCTGCTGTGAACGTTGTGCTCCCTTGGCTCGGACACATTCTCTTCTCCTTCCTGCCCACCGTTATCATCTGCCTTGCTGGTGAAGCAATGGTAGGCGTTATGAAGGCATACCTTCCTATGGACGGCGTTGCCATGAAGACCCTCTTTACGGTTGGTTCTTTGCTTCCTGCTGTCGGTGTGGCTATCCTTTGCAAACAAGTTATTGCTAAGCCGATTGACTGGGTTATCTTTGGCTTTGGCTTTACTCTTGCTGCTGTTATGCACGCAAACCTCATTGCATCTGCATTGGTGGCAGTATTCTTCGCCCTTATCAATTACGAAGTTAAATCTCTTAAAACTGCTGTTCAGAAGAGGCCTGCTGTTGCCAGCGCTCAGTCTGAAGATGATGAAGACGAGGAGGATATTTAATCATGGCAGAGCGTAAAGTTGTTTCTCAAAAAGCGCGTCACCAATCGTTTCTGCGCTGGATTTATGGTAACCTTACCTGCTTCTCCCAAGAGCACATGCAGACATTCGGTTATCTCTGGGCAATGCTTCCGGTTGTCGATGAACTCTATGATAAGGATGAAGACAAGGTAGAAGCTATCAAAACCTACTCCACCTTCTTCAACACCGAGCCTCAAATTGGTACGATGGTTGTGGGCTTGACTGCTGGTCTCGAAGAAGCCCGCGCTAACGGTGACGCTATCGACGACGAAACCATCAATGGTATTCGTGCAGGTTTGATGGGTCCTCTTGCTGGTCTTGGTGACTCAATCATCGTTGGTACCTTGATTCCAATTCTTTTGGGTATTTCCCTTGGTCTCGCTAACGGCGGAAATATTTTGGGACCTCTGTTCTACATTGTTGTGTGGAATGTCCTTATGTACTTCGGTATGAAGGTTGCTTATGATCGCGGATACTCCCTTGGTGGAGACGCAGTTGAGGCGCTCGTCGGCCCTGAGTCTTCGGCACTTCGTAGCTCAATCATGATGGTTGGTGCTATGGTTATCGGTTCCGTTGCTGCTACCTGGATCAATATCCAAACCTCCTTTGTTGTACAATTTGGTACCGATTCTAGCCTCGTGCTGCAAAAAACTATCGACGGCATCTTCCCCAAGGCTCTGAACTGGGTCTTTGTATGGTTCTGCTGGTGGCTTATGACTAAGAAGAAGATGAACCCAACGGTTGTCATGCTTCTTTTGGTCGTCGTTGCACTCGTGGGCGTACTGATTGGCGTCTTTGACCCAGGTCTTTCGTACTAGGAGCGCCTGCGCAAACGAGATTTGTACTACAATCTTTGAGTACATTCGCTATAGCTACGCTTGTTTGCAGTTCGTTTGTATGAATTGCGTTTGTATGATTGAACAAGCTATGTGTACATGAGCAGCTAGCTATAAGAGTCGGCACGAGTGATGAGCTCGTGCCGGCGTTTTTGTATCACACGCCTACATGCGCTGTTGTATCATGCAGGCACCACACGCGTGCGTTAAGCTTATATCGCGCTTACATCGCGTTTGTACGTACAACAAAGGAATGATTGATGAGCCTGCACGATATATTCTCCCATAGCCCTCTAAGCTCGAGCGATAAGGCGCATAGAGCCCCTTCGTCAAAACCTACACGCCCTCTCAAAGATATTCTCTCGACTCAAAATTCTCCGCTGGTACAGGAGGCCGCGCTTCAAACACGCGCCATCACCCGCCTTGAGGTATACAAACGTCTGGCATTTTCAGGTCTTGTGATCGCGGCATTATTGATATGGACAGGATGGTATGGATCCGCAGGTAGAGAGCTTGGGATCGTTGGTATAATTCTTGCCTGCGTGATGGCTCCGCTTGCAATAGTCTTGCATGTAGGTATTGCGCATGCAAAGAAAAATGTGCAAGCGCTTTTGCAGGCGCTCCAATCTGGAGATGCGCCTACACCTTCGCCTGCGGGTAAGCAGAAAAACTAACGCAAAACCCAGAATAAAAACCTAAATTCCTAGAAAAACTACTTGAAATTCACACGCTCAATCAGGTACCCTATAACTTGCATATCTTTGTTGTCTGGCTACATGCATCCAGATACCGAAGCTGCACAATAATCTGTTGGCCCCCGAGAGCATGTATGTATATACGGTACGTAGGCGCGTTTCAGCTCCTTGCGTACACAAAACCCATCATGTAACGGGGCCCCGTTTTTGAAAGGGGTCCACCTTTGAGTGAGATTCAAAATTCGTCCATCTTCTCTCTAGATGATGTATCGGACGAAGAGCTTAACACCCTTATCGATGGTACAATCACCGATTTTGACGAGGGCGATTTGGTAACAGGTACTGTTGTCAAGATTGAGCATGATGAGGTTTTGCTTGACATCGGATTTAAGTCCGAGGGCGTCATACCTGCTCGCGAACTTTCTATTCGCAAAGATGCCAATCCCGAAGAGCTGGTCAAGATGGGCGACACCATCGAGGCATTGGTTCTGCAAAAGGAAGACAAAGAAGGTCGTCTTATTCTTTCCAAGAAACGTGCTGAGTACGAGCGCGCATGGAATGCCGTTGAAGAGAAATTCAACGCAGGCGTTAACGTTGAAGGTGAAGTCATCGAGGTCGTTAAGGGTGGTCTTATCCTCGACATCGGTCTTCGCGGCTTCTTGCCTGCATCTCTTGTTGACCTTCGTCGTGTCAAGGATCTTTCTTCCTACATGGGTACACACATCGAAGCTCGCGTTATCGAGATGGATCGCAACCGCAACAATGTGGTACTTTCTCGTCGTGTGGTTCTGGAAGCTGCACGCAAAGCTGAGCGCTCCGAGATTCTCACCAAGCTTAAGCCTGGTATGAAGCTTAAAGGTACCGTGTCTTCTATCGTCGACTTTGGTGCCTTCGTTGACCTTGGCGGTATCGATGGTCTTATCCATATTTCTGAGCTTTCTTGGAACCACGTCAATCACCCTGCTGAGGTTGTCAAGGTTGGTCAAGAGGTTGAGGTTCAGGTACTTGATATCGATCTCAACCGTGAGCGTATTTCGCTCGGTCTCAAGCAAACCACCGAGGATCCTTGGCGCGTGCTCGTTAAGAAATATCCTATCGGCGCAATTGTTGAAGGTCGCGTAACCAAGCTTGTCACCTTTGGTGCCTTCGTTGACCTTGGTGATGGCGTTGAGGGCCTTGTCCACATCTCCGAGATGGCAAAGGCTCATGTTGATGCTCCTGCGCAAGTTTGCAAGGTGGGCGATGTTGTACAAGTCAAGGTCATGGAAATCGACCTTGAGCGTCGCCGCATTTCTCTTTCGATGAAGTCTGCTGCCGAGACTCTTGGCACCGACGAGGAAGAGCCTGCTGAAGCTGCAGATGCTGCTGAAGCTCCTGTTACTGAAGCCGCTGAGGCTCCTGCTGCAGAAGAGACTCCAGAAGCATAAACGAGCGTTTATATGTAATACACAAGGGGCTGTTGGCAATGCCAACAGCCCCTTTTTCGTCCAACGCTTTGTTTGTTTGACCCCGCGCGCAGTCTTGGGCTTGCAGCTATCACCTTGCCCGCGTGCGTTCTTATCGCATGTAAGCCGCCTGCTTCTTATTGAGCTTTTTCGCGTTTCATAATAAGCGGCTTTGCTTTTGTACATATGTGCCCAAGCAGCAGGTAGAGGCAATAGCACACAAATCCCGCCATAAATGTAGCAAGCGTGCACGCAAGATAACTCACCCAGAACTGGCCAAATTGGTTATGCAAAAGCGCGACCCAGTTGATCCAGCTCCAGAGCTTACGAAATAGGGTGTTATCGTGAAGTACATATGCCATAAAGGTCGATGCGGCAATAAAATTAATTACATTATGTGGACGCAGCTCTATGCGCCTAAAGAGCTCGAAGACCGTTACTCCCATAAGAATAGGAATGAGCTGAATGGGCAGGTAAAGGGGTATATCGGGAAGAAACAGCTTTCCACTTTCGGGATTGTAGGCAAGGATACGCGCGGCCGTTCTAATGTAAAAATTGCCCAGTACAAACAGGTTGAGTAGCACGAGAAACGCAATTCCCGCCCAGCTCTTGATAGCTCTAAAAGGATCGAATCTTTTGATATAACCACCGAGCGTATAGAGAAAAACGCCAATAACAAGCGTGTCGAGGCCTTTTGTGAGGTTTGTCAAAAGTGTTGCGCTCCATGAGAGTTGAACAGCCGCGAAAAGTGCCATGGTCAGCATAGCGTACTGCGCGCGGTCGCACTTTTGAAGCCATGCATTGAGTCCTAGTCGCGCGATTACGATAACCAAGAAATAGTAGCCCGCATACCAAGACATCCAGTTGAAGCTATCAAAATCGAAGAGCGCAAGCGGCTTATCGCCCGCCACACGGTAGAGCGCAATCGATGCAAAACCGAGCATACATGCAGCAAAGACGAGCTGCAGGAGGAGCTTTTTTGAAATTTTTCCTAGATTGATCGTTTTTTTGCTAACCATAAAGTAGCCAGAAATGAGCAAAAACACCGTATTTCCTACCTGGCCCATGGGTGATATAAGGGCGAGTAGACACAGTTTTTTGGAGAATTGAGGCGTGCAGTACCAAAAATTGTGGAGCTCAGTGATAGACGTGGGGTCGGTGAGCTGAACATTGATACAGTGAACAAAAATGTGATAGCCAATAATCATGAGCATGGCAATGATTCTGAGCAGTTCTATATTTGAATGTCTATTATTCATCGTATCCCCGTTTGTAGCGCATGTGTGATTCTCAGCAGCTGCGAAAGTGGTGCATTGCAATCTTGCAACGCGTCTGCGTGCTCGCGTACTGATAGCTAGTATAGCGTAAGACGACACGCATGCCCCCGTTGTATATGTGAGTTACACAACGGAGGTAGCGTATAGTTCTATCTATATTTAGCTTGAGCTTTGGCTTTAGTTTAAGCTTAAGCTTCAGCTTTAGTTTGAGCTTCAGCTCCCGTTTTGCGCTCGCGCTGAAGATCCATCTGCGTTCTTTTTTGCATGAGGGGAGGGGAGTCTATGCGCCCGCGCAAGACTTTCTTTGAGCATCCATTCTATTTGCCCGTTTGAGCTGCGCATTTCATCGCGTGCCCAAAGCTCAATTGCATTCCAAATCGAAGGATCTATGCGCAAAGGATATTGTTTTCGTGTTGGCATGGGGTTTAGATCATCTCACATGTGTTGAGTGTCGGTGCCGTAGCCACCTGTGATACCACATACAAAGGGTGGTATCACAGGTATTCCACGAGCTTAGGCATTATTGATAGAGCGTTCCTGTATTGATAACGGGCTGTGTTTCGGATTCTCCACAGAGCACGATCATCAAATTGCTTGCCATAGCAGCCTTTTTCTCGTCGTCGAGCTCGACAATCTGCTCCTGCGACAATTTCTCAAGCGCCATATCTACCATAGAAACCGCGCCTTCCACAATCTTTTTGCGCGCAGCAATGATAGCTTCTGCTTGCTGACGGCGAAGCATAGCTTGCGCAATTTCCGGAGCATACGCAAGGTGCGTAAGACGCGCATCATCAACGCTTACTCCTGCAACGCTGAGCTTGTTATCGAGCTCTTGCTTGAGTCGCACAGAAATTTCTTCGATGTTTGCGCGCAAGGTAATTTGCGTATTTTTTGCATCATCGTCTTCCATGTGATCGTAAGCATAGAGACTTGCCACATGGCGAAGCGCTGTTTCTGTCTGAAGAGCGACGTAGTTGTCATAAGCGTCCACATCAAAGATCGCGCGCGCGGTATTGCTTACATGCCACACGATGACTGTTGCAATTTCGATAGGGTTACCCATCTTGTCGTTGACCTTGAGGTGCTCACCATTTAATGTGCGTGCGCGCAGCGAAATAGATTTTTGTGAACAAAATGGATTGACGAAGAAAAAGCCGTCTCGCTTAACCGTTCCCTGGTATGCGCCAAAAAGGACGAGCACTTTGGCTTTTCCTGGCTCGAGCGAAAAGAGGCCGCATTGCAGGGTAAACGCAAGCAAGATGAGTAGAATTGATATGAACACTGTAGATATATCCGCTGGATCGAGTAGACAAGGAAGGACCAGACTTCCAAATTCATTTGTATGTTTACAGATGTACGCTGCTATATGGTAGAGACCACATACATAACCCACAAGCACACATGGCAGTATAAGCCAGCCAGACAGAGCGTGTATGGTTTTTTCCTGAGTCATGGTAACTCCTTTGACGCGCCTTGATTGACGATAATCTGATATTAATGTGATATCAGATTGATGTCAAGTGTTGGCGGCAAAAGGCCGCGCGAACGTATCTTCTTGTCATTTGAATCTGCAGGCTTCATGCGTATACGCGAAAAAGTGGTGTACAATGAAGCTAGCTTTGGATTGTTTGCGTGTAGCCTCATGCTCGCTTCTAAGCCTGAGTTCTTGCCTGCGCTTTCGCGCCCGCGCATCCCGTGTCCTCACGTACGCCCGCGCGCCGTGCACATCACGTTCAAAGCTCACACCCTCATCCAAGTTGGAATAGGACAGTCACATGATTCAAAATCGATCCTACATGAACCCCAGATCTTCTCGTGAGCAGAATCTTTCTCGTCAAATTGCCGATTTCTTAAGTGGGCGTTATGGCTTTGATATTCTTTCTCTCTTTCTGATCGAACTTGTGGTTATACTTGTGCTCATTAATAGGCTCGCACTCAAGTTCGCACCTCTTGACCATCTTCTTGCGCTCATTGTGCTTGTGGTCCTTTTTCGTGCATTTTCGTACAATACACGTGCGCGCAAGGCGGAGGGCGACAAGTTTTTGTCTCTTTTGGGGCCGCACAGCCTCTGGATTACAAATCCGCTTGCCGCTGTCAAGGAATTGAGCTCCTACAAACATCTATCCTGCCCTCATTGCCATGGCCATGCGCGCGTGCCGCGTAAATGCGGCCACATACGGGTCACCTGTCCTCATTGCAACAAAACGTTCGAAGCAGATTCATAAGCCTTATGCAAAAACCCAGTTTGTTGTATATGCTCGTCCTTATCGGGGGCATATGTTCGGGAAAATCGACCGTGTCAAAATATCTAGCTTCAAAGGGAGCGTATCGCATCGACTTGGATGCGTGCGCACATGAGGTGTTGCAAGGCGACGATACGTGTAAAGAGCAGCTTGTTGACCATTTTGGCGCGGATATTCTTGATAGCACAGGACATATTTCGCGCACACGTCTTGCTGCGCGTGCGTTTTCTTCTGCGCGCACATCCGCTGAGCTCGAGCGCATAACGCATCCAGCTATTTTCCGCCTTGTTGAGCTGCAGATGACGCAGATCGCAGAACGTGTGGTTTCTGCTTCTGCGCCAGCGCCTGCGTCCGCAGCGCCCGTACTAGCGTCCACAACTCAAACGCCTGCGCTGGTTGTTGTAGAGCTTCCCCTTCCCGATAAGGCGCCCGCACTCTTAACTATCGCAGATGAGACTATGTGCGTCTTGGCCTCACGCGCGCAGCGTACACGCCTTGCGCGCAAGCGCTCGATTACAGCTCTTGAGCTCAGCGCGCGTATGCGTCTTCAGCCCGATGATGCTGCATACAAGGCGCATGCGAGTTATTGTATAGAAAATGAAGGGTCAATGCCTGAGCTGGTAGAGAAGGTTGATGAGTGGCTTTGCGCGCGTGTGCGTTCGCATGCCTTTGTGCTTGCAAATAAGGAGGGTGCGTGTGAATCGTCCGCGCTTTTTTAGATGGTATCGAGTGATACCTCTTATCGCGATGTTCGTGCTGAGTGTTTCTACGCTTGTGTTGTACGCTCTTCGCGATTCGAACACGTGGAAATATTTTTATCCGGTAAAGCATGAGGAAATCATCGTTTCCGCATGTAAACGCTATGATGTGGATCCATATTTGGCGGTAGCGGTGATCAAGTGTGAGTCCAATTGGGACGAAAAAGCAGTCTCGCACGCAGGTGCGCAAGGCCTTATGCAGATGATGCCTGCCACAGCCGAGCATTTGGCCAAGACGGGAGCCGTTTCGGCTAAACGCTTTGATCCTCGTCGTTTAAGTGAGCCAGAGGTTAATATTGAATACGGTGTGTGCTATTTGAGCATGCTCGCGAAGCAATTTTCTTCGCGAGATGAGGTGATTGCTGCATATAATGCCGGTCCTACGCAAGTGTCTGCATGGAAAAAAGATAATGAAACCCCCATTCAGAAAAGCATAACCTTTGCCGAGACCGGTGCGTACGTTACGAGCGTCAATCAAACATATGAATGTTATAAGCGGCTCTATCCGCAAGGGATTGGGCATCATGACTAAGCGCACATCCGCAGCTCCTGCATCTGCGGTTTCCACCTCTGCAGCTCCCGCCCCCGCAGATATTCCTTCTCATCCGCATGAGCACTTCGGGCATGCGCTTGCACGTTTTGGACGCAAACGGAACTGTGAGCACTTTGTCCTGAAAGCGCCGTTTACGCCAAAAGGCGACCAGGAGCCTGCGATCGCAGTACTTACAAAAGGCGTGCTCAAGGACCATGCTCGAGCTCAGACACTTTTGGGCGTTACGGGCTCAGGCAAAACCTTTACGATGGCGAATCTTATTGCCCGCACGAATAAAACTACCCTCATCATCGAGCCAAATAAAACCCTTGCTGCACAGGTAGCCTCCGAGATGAAGGAATTTTTCCCCGATAATGCAGTCGTGTATTTCGTTTCGTACTACGACTACTACCAGCCCGAAGCCTACATTCCGCAAACCGATACCTATATCGAAAAAGACTCAAGTGTCAACGAAGAAGTCGAAAAGCTGAGGCATCAAGCGACATCGAGTCTTCTTTCGCGAAGCGATTGCATTGTTGTGGCTTCGGTTTCGTGTATCTATGGTATCGGAAGTCCGGAAGATTATGCAGGTCTTGCCCCCAATATTGACAAAGAGACCCCGCTTGAACGAGACACTCTCATAAAAAATCTCATCGACATGCAATACCAGCGTTCCGACCTCGATCTTACGCGCGGATGTTTCCGCGTGCGGGGAGATAGTGTGGATGTGTTTTGTCCGTATGCAGAAAATCCTTTGCGTATCGTCTTTTTCGGCGACGAAGTGGAAGAAATTGCAGAAATCGACGCGCTTGATTCTCATGTCCTGAGAGAGTTTTCGGCTATTCCTATCTGGCCTGCCTCGCACTACGTTGTTGCGCGCCCAAAGCTTAATGATGCGATCAAAGAGATCGGTGCCGACATGAGTGCACGCGTGCAAGATCTCAAAGCGCATAATATGCTTCTCGAAGCTGAGCGGCTCTCTGAGCGTTGTACCTACGATTTGGAAATGCTCGAAACGATGGGCTTTTGTTCAGGCATAGAAAATTATTCGCGCTACATGGATGGTCGGGCACCCGGGGAGGCGCCCTACACGCTTATCGACTATTTTCCTGCAGATATGCTTTGCATCATCGATGAATCCCATGTGACAGTACCGCAGATTCGCGGCATGTATGAGGGCGACCGTTCCCGCAAGACCACCCTTGTTGAGCATGGGTTTCGCCTGCCTTCTGCGCTTGACAATCGTCCGCTTCGTTTTGATGAATTCGAGGCGCGCATCCCGCAATTTGTGTATGTATCTGCAACGCCTGGCGATTATGAGCTGAGCGTGAGTACGCCTGCGATAGAGCAGATCATCCGCCCCACGGGCCTTCTCGATCCGCGCGTGGATGTGCGCCCTACGCTCGATTGCATAGCAGATCTCACGAGAGAGATTCGCTTGCGTATTCGCCGGCATGAAAAGGTGCTCGTATGCACGCTTACCAAGCGAAGTGCGGAGGATCTTGTAGATCACCTGCTCGATGAGGGGCTTAAGGTGAATTACATGCACTCGGATACGCCTACCCTTGAGCGCATCGATATCATCTCCGACCTTAGAAAAGGCGTGATAGATGTGCTTGTGGGTATCAATCTGTTGCGCGAGGGCCTTGATATCCCAGAAGTGTCTCTCGTTGCAATACTCGACGCCGATAAGGAAGGATTCTTGCGCAACCGCCGTTCGCTCATTCAAACCATGGGCCGCGCTGCAAGAAATGCCCACGGAGCCGTGATTATGTATGCAGATAAGGTGACCGATTCCATGCAAGCGGCTATTTCAGAGACCGCACGCAGACGTCACATCCAAGAAGCATACAATCACAAGCATCATATTGAGCCTCAAACCATACAAAAATCCTTGATCAATGTTGGTACTTTTATAGAAGAAGCGCGCCAAACGCTCGATAGCAAAAAAAGAGATCATGGTGTGTTTTATACGCCTTCTGAAGAAGTAGGCCCAAGCGCAGATACCACTACTCTTGCCCCTGCGGAGCAAGGGAGCGCGTCTATCTCTATTGAGGATATGCCGCCTGAGGTACTTGCTCAATATGAAAAGAAACTGCAGGAAGAGATGGCCGAAGCGTCTGCTGCGCTCGATTTTGACCGAGCTGCGCGCGCGAGAAATCAACTCGTTGAGATCGAAGGGTTGCGCGGAAATGTAAGCGAGGACGTGGCGCTTCTTCGTCTCAAGCGAAGCTTTGCGAAACACACACGCTCTCAAACGAAAGCTCGAAGACATTAGAGCGCATCTATTTCGGATTTCCACATTTCATAAGTTATATAAAAAATGAACCTAATTATACACGCTCATTCTGCCTCGAAACATGAAGACTTCGCGCTCTTCATTTGTAGACTGTATGCTAATAGATCGCTTGAGAATGCTATTTAAGGTTTGTAAATGCATTTGTGTTATCGTATGAGCTTGAACATGTACTGAAATCTAGCTTAAAGCAATATGCGTATGCTGAAGCCATCCATTAAGCCTTTTACGTGCATGTTATAAGTCAAAAGCCACTTTTAACTTATACGCTGGTATCCCCAGCACTGTGTCACCGCAAGGATTTTTGGAGCTATTATGAATCAGTACCGCCCACTTAACGATCACGTTTACGAATACATCATCTCTCTTATCAACGACGGAAAGCTATCTGCAGGCGATCGTGTGAGCGAGCAAATGATCTGCGATGCGATGGGCGTGTCGAGAACGCCTGTTCGCGAGGCTTTGATCAAGCTTTCTGATGACGGTTATTTGGATAATGAGCTGCGCAAAGGTTTTCGTGTGCATGGCTTTGATGCGCAAGCTGCAGAAGAAGTCTTTCAGATCATTGGTCCTCTCGATGCACAAGCTACCTGTCTTGCAGCGAAGCACTTTGACGATGCAGACTATCAGCAGCTTCAATTCCTCATCGATTCTATGGAGCTCGCTATTGCGGGCGGCCTTGTCTCTAAGTACGACGAGCTTCAGCGCGCGTTTCATGATTACTACATGCTGCGCTGCGGAAATGAGCGCCTCATATCCCTTATCAAGCAGGAGAAACGTTTCTTCCTTCACCGCGAGCAAATAAGCACAACGCCTGAGCGTGCACGCGAGCTCTTTGGCGATGCCAATCATGAGCATCAGCAGATATTGAATTTGCTCAAAGCGGGTAAGTTTGACGAACTTGCTTGCTACATGAGAACGGTGCACTGGAGTAGCGCGCACGTACACCTTGTGACCTGGTAGGATGCGTGTGCTGATAGGTTTTGCACTCTGCCAGTGTCTGCTGACCTGCTAGGACCCGGCCTCCTGCTACGATCAGACGTCCTGCTAGGACCCGGTGCTCCTCTAAGGCCCGTCCTCTTCTCAGCTATTCCATAGACTCAATAAGCGCTTGAGCTGCGCGTATGCCATCGGTTGCCGCGCTCATAATCCCACCTGCATATCCAGCGCCTTCGCCTGCAGGCCAGAGTCCTTCTATGCCGATTGCTTGCAGATGTTCGTCTCGGGTGAGGCGCACGGGCGAGCTCGACCTGGTTTCGCACGCGGTGAGCACCGCATCCTGAGCATCAAATCCTGTTAGTTTTCTTGCGATGAGGGGGAGCGCCTGCGCTAGGGTATCGGTGATATACGCTGGTAAACAGCTATAAATACTTCCAAATTTTACGCCGAGAGAATAGCTTGGAGATACCCTGCCTGCTTGCGTACTTGCTTTGTTTTGGATAAAATCTCCCACCAGCTGTGCCGGCGCCTTATAGTCTTCTCCACCGAGCTCAAACGCCTTTTTTTCACACCTGTCTTGGAGATACATTCCCGCCAGTACATCGTCTCCGGGAAGGTCCTGCGGAAGGACATTAGACAAAAAACCTGCATTCGCATTTTTTCCCGCACGGGTAGAGAGGCTCATGCCGTTTGTAACGACGCGTTCGTGTGCACTTGTAGCAGCGACGACGTATCCACCTGGACACATGCAAAAGCTAAAGGCGCTGCGGCCATTGGGAAGGTGCACTGCTGCTTTGTAATCGGCTGCTCCGAGCACGCGTGCGCGCGCACTGTACTTGTATTGTGCCTGGTCGATTGCTTCTTGCAAATGTTCGATGCGTACTCCCATAGCGAAGGTTTTGCGCTCCATGTAAACGCCTACATCTTTGAGCATGAGAAGCGTATCGCGCGCCGAATGGCCTTGTGCAAGGATAACGTGACGAGTTTTGATGGAGCGCTCACAACCCTTGGTGAGTGAGTGCGCTCCGCAATCTTCGATGTAAACGCCACATACGCGGCCGTTTTGAATTTCAAGCCGCGTCATTTTGTGCGAAAACAAGACGCGCCCTCCGAGGCGCTCGATCTCAGCTACAATATGCGTCACAACGCGGGGTAGAATATCGGATCCGATGTGGGGTTTTGCGTCATAAAGTATGTGTGGCTGCGCTCCTGCACTCACAAACGTTTTGAGAATGAGACGATGAAGAGGGCTTTTTGTGCCGGTACCCAGCTTTCCATCGGAAAATGTACCCGCACCGCCAGCGCCAAATTGGATATTGCTGTTTTCGTCTAATTGAGCATGCTCAATAAAGCGCTTGATGCTTGATGCGCGCGCTTTTGCTTCTTCTCCGCGCTCAACAAGTATAGGGCAAAGCCCCTTATGCGCGAGCGTGAGTGCGGCAAATAGTCCTGCACATCCTGCACCTACGATAACGGGTGGTACGTCTGGTTTTTTGCTTGTGTGAGCAGGGTAGACAGGCTCAGGCACGGGCTCACAATAGTTTATTCGAAGCGCTTTGTTTGATGTGAGGTCTTTTGCGCGTGTAACGTAGGCGAGCTCTTGCTCCTTTCCTGCGAGAAGGGATAGACGTATGCGCCACAGGACAGAAATACGGTCTTTGTGGCGGGCATCGTGGGATTTTCGCATAATCTCAAATTGGTCGATCTCGCCAGTTTGTATATGCAAAAGTTTGCATGCTTGTCCGCGTACCCACGCGTCTTCCTGTGATCTAATCTGACTATAGTGTCGTATGTCGCAAGATATCGACGAAATTTCAATCATAATGCTCCTAAGCTTAGATGAGTGGGGTACCTGTGGCTTTGTGTGTGCGCGGCGATGCGCCTGTGCATACGCCTTTGGGGGCACGCTCGGCGCTGTGCGCAGGGCATCTAATGCGGCATGCCTAGTTTTTGCATTTTAAGTGCTTTTGCAACATCTTTCGCAGCTACAAGGGCCGATTTCCATGCCCACGACAAATTATACCCACCACAAGCTGCATCAACATCCACAGCCTCACCAATTGCCCAGATAGATGGGTGCGTTTGTAGCGCGAGGGTGTGAGGATTGAGGGCCTCACGCGCGATTCCACCGCGCCAACATTGTGCGTGTGCTGTTTGCGCAGGTCCTTGTACCGTGAGCTCATAGTCCATAAGCGCTTCTACACCTGCCTGTATGAGACGCGTGCGCGCGTCGTTGTCTGTGCTCTGCGGCGCGTGTGCGTGCGCGGGCAGTTTTGTGGGCCTTTGCATGTGCGCTTGCGCACGTTTAAGCACGCTTTCTGCAAGCATGGGATCCACAATTCCGCATAATGCATGGGTAAGAAGGGTGTAGCGTACATCTTTCGCTTCGGTTTGTGCGCTTGCGCTTATCTTGAGCGCGTCTTCTCGTGTATCAATAAAGCGCGCAATATGCTCAAACAGTGCTTCTGCGCTCATGTGAGGACAAAAATTGAGCGACAGTATATCCCCAGCTTGTGCTATGCGCGACGCATTAAATACGACAATCCCCGAAAGTCCAAAATCTCGTATGAGGACTTCTCCTGCCTCGCGAAATACGCATTTCCCTGCGCGCACAAGCGTAAGCACTACCTGCGCACGCCTTCCCGAATGAGAGAGGATGGGGTCGTCTGCGCACGCAAGTGCGCAAAGGGTTGGTTTGGCGGTCACATTTGCGATATCTGTAGGTAGAAAGGAAAGTCCATGCTTCGTGCCTGTTGCAATGATGACCGTCCGTGCACGCAGTTCTTTGAAGCTTGCACACTCGTCCGCGTGCGCGTTCGCTTCCGCGCCCACGCGTGTCCGTGTACTACCTTCTTTTTGAGCTTCTTCAAGCATGTTCGTATCTACAGAGGTTGCATATGCAAAACGAGCACGTATATGCCAAGCTCCTGTCTGTTCCTGTGTAAGTTCTACGACTTCATGTCCCAAAAGCGCAAACGCATCTGCGCGCACAAGTTCGTGTTCAAGTACCTGTTGCACGCTTGCAGCCTGCATGGAGAGGGGATAGATGCGCCCTTCTTTTTGCGTGGTGAGAAGTCCTAGACGCGAAAAAAACTCATGTATATCTTGCTCTGCATGAGGCCCGAAAATTCCTTTTACAAAAGACGGTGCATTGTAGCAATTGACATCAAGATTTGTATTACTTAAATTGCAAGCTCCTGCGCCCGTGGCAAGGATAGGGTGCGCGATTTCGGTGTTTTTGTCGATGACACATACTGAAGCTCCTGCCTTAGCAAGTGAAATAGCTGCGACCGAGCCTGCAGCTCCTGCCCCAATGATTGCGCAATCGTATACCGTGCGATCGGGCGTTATACGCATGAGTTCCTGGAGGCGTTTTGCGCGCTCGCGTTTGAGACCTCGTTTTGTTGGCGTTTGCATGTGTGATTCCTTAGAGATCGTGAGGAGTTGGTGTCTCGCCACCCACACCAGCGTCTACTTCTTCTCGAGGAGCTTGAGACGCCGCAGCACTTGGCGCATGATCTCCTTTCTCAAGCGCCTTGAGGGCAGCGACCGCCTTTGGGAGCAGCTGTTCAGAGACGGTGTCTTCGAGAAGTCCATGATCCACAGCGGTTGCTATATAGGGATCGAGCGGGAGCTCATCGAGGGCATCTACGTCAAAATCAGACGCAGTCTTGAGGAGCTTGCTCGGTCCAAAGACTTCGATCTTTTCATCACAATGAGGGCAGGGTACATAGGCCATATTTTCCACGAGACCCAATACATCTACCTGCATCATCTGCGCCATCTTGAGTGCTTTGCCCACAACCATTTGCACCAGATCTTGCGGCGTAGATACAATGATCACGCCGTCTATGGGGAAGGACTGAAAGACGGTGATCGCCACATCGCCCGTTCCTGGAGGCATGTCGACGAGCAGATAATCCAGATCTCCCCAGAGCGTATCTTCAAAAAATTGCTTGAGCGCGCCCATCAGCATGGGACCTCGCCAGAGCACGGGGTCATTTTCGTGCGCGACCACAAGATTTGTACTCATAATGGTGATGCCGCCTTGGCTCGTGAGCGGCACGATCTTGTCTTCTTTGCCATATGCATGAGCGGTTCCCAAGCCAAACATGCGCGGAATCGAAGGTCCCGTGATATCCGCGTCGAGTATGCCCACCTTATAGCCACATTTCTGCAAAGAAATGGCGAGACTTGCGCAGACAAAGGATTTGCCAACACCGCCTTTGCCCGAGATCACGCCGACCACATGACGAATATGCGTCTTGTCATTTGCCGTAAAGCGCATAGGTGGCCGGACTTCTTTTCGGCGACCAAGGCTTTCTTTGATTTCTCGCCGCAGGGCTTCTTTGTCGATACTTGCTCCCACGCTAGCTCCTTATGTTTGTAATGATTCCGCATGGTATGTGTATGCGTTCGTATAGATGTGCTCGTATGTCGCTTCTTATGCCGTTTCTTATATAAGTTCTTAAACTAAACCGTTTTTTGTCGTGATACCACAGCCATACATATTGAATCTATACAATATGTTTGGCATTTTATGCATGGTAGCACATGCGCATACAGGTAGATGCATATGCAAAGATGTACCCGCGCTCGCGCTATATAAGCCAGGAGATTATAGCGCAAGCTGGCCCTCAGCTCCACAAGCGCTTTGTTTTAATCGTGATAACGGGTGCAATCTAGGTATCTACTGGTGTAAAATCATTGTACTCCAAACGATACAAAAACTATGCAGTGAGAGGATTCTATGAATTACGTACATCACTCACATCATCATCTGTTTTATAAAAAAGCCGCGGTCGCCTCTATATGTGCATTTTCCTGCGCACTTACGCTTGCCTGCACACAAGGAAATGCGAATCTTTCTTTTGCGTCACTTACAAGCGGCGCGCGCCTTGCTTTCGCTGCTCCCTCTCGTCACTATGACGTACCTTTTGAGCTCAAAGATATGTCTTTTTCCGATCAAATGACCTACTTTACCAAGTGGGAGAGTGGCCGTAATTACAATCACGGCTTTGGCGCAGGAGACGGCTACAATGCGCTCGGTGCCTATCAGTTTGATAGACGCTATGGCCTTGCTACCTTTATGCAGCAGGTTGTCAATTACGACCCGGCTACCTTTCACATGCTTGCAGAAGTAGGCGAGAAGTACAACTGGGATTTTGAAACACCGGTTGTGTGGGATGCTGAAGCGGGAAAATTTACCGATTTTGGAAACGATCTCAATGCCGCTTGGCATGCAGCATATAACGCATCGCCTACGCTCTTTTCCCACTTACAAGACTATTATTGCTATCGCAACTACTATTCAGGTCCCGATGGCGTGTACAGGAGTCTGCGCTACTTTGGCTTTGACCTCGATGGGCGCTCAGATAGTGTCAAGAGCCTAGCATGGGGTATGGCAAACCTCTTTGGTAAAGGAGGCGGCGCGCCTGAGCTCAAGCGCGGCCATGTATGGGGTGCCAACAAATTCTTCGCTGCAGCGGGTGTCAACGGCAATATGTCTGACGCTGAGTTTGTGCGTGCCGTCTGCACGCAAATCATCGACCACGTCAAAGAAGTACTTCCCAAGTCCGGGGCCTACTGGGAGGGGTATATCAATCGTTACACGGATGAAGAGCGTGAATACCTCTCGCACCTCAAGCTTCCTGCAGGTCAGGTGAACCGTGTGTACAATCCCTCAACGGGTGAGCACCTCTTCATTACCGAGAAATCGGACCTTGACTGGTATACAGCGCGCGGTTGGACAGACGAGGGTGCGGCGTGGTTTGCCCCGCTTCAATCGAATGAAGTGGTGTATCGCCTGTGCAACCCCTATTCCGGCGATCACATGTTTACCAAGGACCCCGCAGAGGTCGAAACCATGAAAAGCAATGGTTGGGTGGTACAAAGTACACCCTTCTCTTCTGCTTCGTCCGATCAGCGGCCTGTTTATCGTCTCTTCAACCCGTATGCTACGTTCGCGACGCACCACTTTACTCTGTTCAAAGATGAACGCGACAATCTCAAACGCATCGGGTGGATCGTAGAAGGCGTTGCCTGGTACGGAAATACTCAAAAAAGTGCTCAGAAGTAGAGTGACCTATGGCTATTGTTCGAGAGCTCGCCTATGTTCAAACGATGCTCTGCACAGATCGAGCTCTGCGCGTGCTTCGCTTTACGCTTCGGGTAACTGCGCCTGAGCATGATGATGAGGCGCTCACAAAGGCCCTGACCTCTGTGGTTGTGCCTTGTGCAGAAGCAGAATATGCACATACGAAAGCGCGCGGCTGTGATGAGTTGCATGCGCACGCGTCTTCTGCTGGAGACATTTGTGCTGAGGAAGATCGCGCGATCGCTGCAAAGCTTCTTGCCGATGAGATGATAGAATCTGAAGCTTATGCGCACGCGTGCGTGCGCATGGTGAGCTTTTTTGCCGAGGTAGATAAAGCGATTCCTGCGTTTTGTCTGCGCTTTTATGCGAGCGCGGGTGACTCTTCTGCGCCTAAAGGTAGCGGTACTCATGAGAAGTTTGTTGCAGCGTTTGAACTTTCGCATGACAAGCTTCAAGAGCTTGACGCCCGTGCCTTTACACAAACGCTTCCTGCCGAAGTAGATCCGGCGTATGCCGATTGGTTTTTTCATCAAGTGCCCACGCGCGTGAGTCTCGATGCAGAACGTAGGGCTTCGAGCCGTTTACGTGCATATATAGAATCGCACACACATGCGGCTGAGGTAGACGCGCCTGCAGCAGAAGCGCTGCTCGCGGCAGCGCCCGCGCCCCACGCGCCTGCATCCACACCCATGCCTGCTTCGGCTCCGGCTCCATTATTTTCTATCATTGTCCCGCTCTACCATACGCCCCTGCAGATGTTTTCTGAGCTCATGGCCTCTATATGCGCACAGACGTTCGAAGATTTTGAGCTCATATTGGTGCTTGCGTCTGCGGAAGATCACGCGCTTCGCGTCCGCGCAACAGAGTTTACGCAGATGGACCCACGCGTGAAGCTTATCGTACTTGAACACAACGAAGGTATCTCAAAAAACACGGCAGCGGGAGCTCGTCTTGCACGCGGGCAATTTTTGCTCTTTTGCGATCATGACGATACGATCGAGCCTGATTGTCTTTTTTGGTATGCTTCGGCAATCGCACATGCTCCAACAATTGACGTTATCTACTGCGACGAAGACAAAATTTCTCCCGAAGGGGAGTATGTATTTCCATTTTGTAAGCCTGATTGGAGCCCTGTGCTTGCCCTTGGCTTTAATTATGTCTGCCATATGTTGGGCGTGCGCAGAAGCATCTATACGGCGCTTCTTCCTGATATTCTTGCCTTTGATACGGCGCAAGACTGGTATCTCATGCTCATGTCTTCTCTCTCCGCGCGCGAGGTTTATCACGTAAGGCGCATTCTCTACCACTGGCGCATGTCTGCTTCGTCGACCGCGCAAGATGCAACGCAAAAAGATGCAGTTGTGAATGCGTCAAAAGCAGTTGTTGCGAAGTATCTTTCAAATCAAGCGCCTGCGTTAGGTATCTCTCGCCTTGAAACCGCTCCTGTTCGCGTGTGGTATAAGCTGTCCGCACTCCCGCCCGCGCGTGCGTTTCCACGTGTGGTTTTGTGGGGATCTCGGGCGTTTACTGCAGAACAAAAGGAAGAAATTCAGTCTGTGCTTTGTGAGGCGCTCTGTACAGATCCTGCTATTTCTGCAGATCAGACGCATGATCAGCGGCAAGATCAGGTGCCAGATCAGCCACGCGATCAGCTCTTCGCGCATATTCAAGACTTTTCTGGTAGAAGACTTTCTCTAAGCGATATCTCGGATTTCTTGTCTAAAGATCCCGCCCGTCCGCTTATGCTTATCCATTCCTCTATTTCTCGTGTCGAGCCTGCGTTTGTGCGCTCGGCTCTCGCATACCTTGAGTTCCCTTCGGTGGGTATCGTTGCCTCCAAAGATGTCTTCCAAGACGGCTGTAAGGCGGCAGGGGCGCTCTATATCAATACGGAGGGTGTGCATGTGGTGGATCAGGATTTCACCCGCGATAATATGCATATTCGTGGATACGAAGCTGTCCCTCACGAGGTGGATGTGGTGAATTCTTCCATTCTTGCGCTTGCACCCCGCGCGCAATCCGCTTTGCATGCAGCTTGTGCACAGGAATTAGCAGGTCCTGCCACGCGTTATGGTATGGATACGCTTGCGCAAGACGTATTCGATAGACTTCTTCCTATGCTGCTTTCTATTTTGATGAACGAGCAAGGATATTCAGTGATTGAGCACACAAGCTATCCCGTGGAGATTAGTTTTTCTCATGGATATGTTCCACAGCTCCGTACACGGTCTGAGCAGGCATGCGCGAAAACGCTCGATAGTTATCTGCGTGCTTCGCATCCTTCGTGTTTTGTGCCCCCACATCATTTTTATTCGACTCTTCTCGATGGCGACGCTTCGTATAAGCTTGGCCACTAATACAAAAGGCGGCTCGTATGGCATATCATCTAAGATTTCGAGGTCTTTGTCGCGGCAACGGCAAAATTTATCTCCTCGTGTGTGCATCAGCTGGTGGCGCTCATGCGTCTCAAGCAGTAACCACATCTGAGCCTTTTGCTGCCTCGGCTTTCGTAAGCGCATCTGTAGCGCCTTTGCACGTACGCGCCCGCGCAACTCATGCAAAAACACAAGCGATGCTGCCGCTTTCGCTGATTGCGCTCAGTCCTCTTGAAGCGATGAATATGGGGCTTCGCGCAGATGAATGCGCGCATGCGTGGGTCTGTGTGCTTTCGATTATGAGGGTTGACCAGCGCGTAGACTTTGAGTTGCTCGACGATTGCGATACACAGCTCGCGCGCGCCCACAAGCTCATTCGTCCATTTTTTGCCCGTATGGCTTCTGTTGTGCACGGTTTATCCAAAAATCCGTATACACGCGCTATCAGGAATTTTGATGTGCGAGGTCATATTCCAGGCGCGCGCGTAGATCTTATCCAAGCAGCTCCTTTTAGTGCGGATACCGAACATGTACGCTTTTTTGTAAGCTTTGAGACCTTTAGTGAAAGCACGCCAACAGCTCCTTTTGATTACATCGATTTGCAGCTGTTTAATGGAGATGGGCGTTGTATCTGCAGTGATTTTCAGTTGTTGAGTTCTTCCGCGGAGCCGCTATCTAAAGAAGCGGGTTTGTATAAGGTAGAACTTATTGTAGGTTGTAAGCTAGCATTTGAGCAAGAGCTCATCATTTGGAGCAAACTTCATCTTAAGCTTTTACCTTCAAGTACTCAAGGATCGCCAGAAACGTGCAGCTCAAGAGATGAATATGCAAGTATCGTTGCGTTTGAGCCTTTTTATCTTGCTGGCGTGAGAGATCACTACAAGAGCTATACTACATCCGCTTCTGCTCCTGCTTCTTGTGCAGCATATAACGATCTGCAACCCGCAGCCGATACAGTCTCAGCTCGTGTGGCATTAGAGCACGCGCTCGTAGCATCTCATGAGGTGTGCCCGCGCTTTTTGGTATTGCTCTGGGGAAGCGGGGCTGCTGTTGAAGATATCACACGCACACTCTCATCTCTTACTCAACAAAGTGCTCTTCTGGCTTCCGTGCTTGTGTACACCGACACACAGACTGCAAATGCATGCATGCAAGATGATGCATACAAGTCTCTATCAAAACAGTTGTCTGTAGAGCTTATACATGAGGAAGATCTTCAGCCAAACGAGCTGCAGGGAGCACTTGCTGTCCTTGCCCGTACACACGAAACGCCTTGGCTCATCAATATTTCAGCAGGTGATAGCTTAGATCCTTCTGCTTGTTTTGCGTATAGCGAAGCTATTCAAAAGCACCCGCACACCCGTGCATTGTATGTTGATGAAGATCTCTTGTCTTTTGTGCGCACTTCATCTGCATCCGCCCCTGCACCCGCTTTCAAGACGAAGCCCGCGGACGCAGTGCATGCGTTTGAGGGACCCTATTTCAAGCCTGCATGGGATCGGTATCTCATCCTTCAAACTCCCTATATTGAGCACGGACTGTGCGTCCATATAGATATGGTGGAAAAGCTGAAAGAGTTGCCGGCATATGAGTGCTTATGCGCTTTGAAAGATATGCCCAGCGCCCATATGTACCCCTGGCTTTTTGGCCTGTACCTGCACTAT
The DNA here is from genome assembly GCA_947090525.1 of uncultured Atopobium sp. Lineage (GTDB taxonomy): Bacteria > Actinomycetota > Coriobacteriia > Coriobacteriales > Atopobiaceae > Fannyhessea. The sequence continues at coordinate 110,420 of CAMUON010000003.1, read as the reverse complement.
CTCACGCGCACGCCCGCGCCCTTGGATTCTCCTTACGCCCATCTTGTGTATCATATTCCGCGCGTGTACTATCACGCAAATCGCCTTCCTTATGAGTTGAGCCCGCGCGCGATTCATAGCTATACCGCGCTGGTGAATAACTATCTCAAAGCGTGCTCGCCTTCGCTTTGCCTTTGCGAACACACAGAAACTGCCTCGGATACGACGCAGATACTTACTCTTACAGCTACAGAAGCAGCCGCAGCTCAACCCGCGCCCGCACTTGCGGCCGAGCCCGTACCCGCACCAGCGCCAGCGCCTGCGCAACAGCTTGTCTCCATCATCATTCCCACGAAAGATATGCTTTCCGTGCTCAAGCGCTGCGTCGATTCAATACGCACACTCACACACTATAAGCGCTATGAGATCATTCTCGTTGAAAACAATAGCTGTGAAGAGCGTACTTTTGCATATTACGATGCGATTACCAAAGAAGATGCACGCGTGCGTGTTATCAAACTCGAGATGCACGGGCAATTCAATTTTTCAAGAGTGGTAAACGAGGGGGCGCGGCATGCGCGCGGCACGCGACTTATTTTCCTCAACAATGACACGCAAGTGCTCGATCCCTATTGGATAGAGCAGCTTCTTTCGATCGCAGAAGATCCCAAGGTAGGAGTTGTGGGAGCGCGTCTTTTGTTCCCCGATGAGAGCTTGCAGCATGTGGGGGTTGTCTTGGGGCAAAATCTCTGGTCGCCGCAACACCTCTATGCAGGCTATTCTTCAAAGCTTTCGAGCTATGCTCACATAAACGCCTATACACGCACGGTAAGCGCGGTAACGGGGGCGTGCATGTGCGTGAGAAAAGAGGTGTATGAGCTTGTCCGCGGTTTTGATGAGACGCTGCCGGTGAATTTTAATGACACTGATTTTTGTCTCAAGCTCCGCGCCCACGGTTTTGATTGCATCCAACATAATGCGTGCGTGCTTTTGCATCACGAATCGATTTCTCGCGGACACGCCGATAACGTCCGCCGCCTTACTCGGCTCATGTTTGATTTTGGCGTATTTTGGCAGCGTTGGCAGGATATGCTTGCAGAAAGCGATCCCTTTTACAGCGAAAACTTCGCGTTTAACAACATTTTTTGTGCGCTTCCAAAAAAGTAATTTGCTTATGAGATGATCTCATAGGTCCCGTGCTAGACTTATATCAATGAATCTCGCACGGAGCTATTTATGCTTTGTGCGCGCGTGAGGAAGGGTCAGTGTGAAAGGCATTATTCTGGCAGGTGGGTCTGGTACGCGCCTTTATCCTCTTACTTGTGTCACCAGCAAACAACTTCTTCCCATCTACGACAAACCTATGGTGTATTACCCGCTGTCTACGTTGATGCTTGCGGGTATTCGCGATATTCTTTTGATTTCGACTCCGCAAGATCTTCCCAATTTCAAGCGCTTGCTCGGATCGGGCAAGGATTTTGGCGTGCATCTTTCCTATGCAGAGCAGCCAACACCTAATGGCCTCGCACAAGCGTTTGTGATTGGTGCAGATTTTGTACAAGGCGATCCTACGGCGCTTGTCCTCGGCGATAATATTTTTTACGGTAACGGCCTTTCGCAAGCATTGCGCACTGCTGTCTCCAATGCACAAAAGGGGAGAGCGACCGTATTTGGATATCGCGTGGATGATCCTGAGCGCTTTGGGGTCGTGGAATTTGACAAGAATTACAACGCCATCTCAATTGAAGAAAAGCCGCTTCATCCAAAGAGCAATTACGCAGTTACGGGCCTCTATTTCTACGATGCACGCGTTGTGGAATATGCAGCGCAAGTTACTCCGTCGCTTCGCGGCGAATACGAGATTACCGATCTCAATCGCATGTATCTGGAACAAGGAGATCTCGACGTCGTGACTCTTGGTCGTGGTTTTGCCTGGCTTGATACCGGTACCATGGAATCTCTGTTCGAGGCGTCGCAATTTGTGCGTACAGTTGAAAAAGCTCAAGATTTGCCTGTAAGCGTGCCGGAGGAAATCGCGTTTGAAAATGGCTGGATTACGCGGGCGCATCTTCTTGAATGTGCAGAACGCTATGGAAAAAGCTCCTATGGCGCGCACCTTCGCGCGGTAGCCGAAGGAAAGATTGTTCCAAGCAAAAAGGAAAGTGAATAGTACGTGGATACACTTAACCCCAGGTCTGTCTACAGCCCTCAAAGGGCGGTAGCTCCTACTCAAAACGACGCCCCAACAAAACCTCTTCACATACTCATAACGGGTGCAAAAGGCCAGCTTGGCTGCGAGCTTCAACGTATGCTTCGCGTAGGCGCTTCAGAACTCGGTCCTATACCTCGTATGTATGCATCTGCTTCTATTGATGCGATTGACTTTGATGAGCTCGATATCAGCGATGCAGCTCGTGTAGATGATTGGTTTTCCGCGCACGCCCGCTACGACCTGGTAATCAACGGGGCTGCTATGACGAATGTCGATGGCTGCGAAACGCATGAAGCCAAGGCTTTTGCTGCAAATGCGCTAGGGCCAATGAATCTTGCCCGCGCTTGTGCTCGCACACACACCGCGCTTGTACACACATCAACTGATTATGTGTTTCCCGGAACCGAAGAACACGCTCGACTAGAGACAGATACCCCCGCTCCAATCAGTGCATACGGGCGCACCAAACTTGCAGGTGAAGCCCTCGCTCTAGCCAATAACCCCATGACCTTTGTCGTTCGTACCGCGTGGCTCTACGGCTATGTGGGGCACAATTTTGTAAAGACAATGCTGAACCTTGCAAAAACGCATACAGACATAAGCGTTGTTAACGACCAATGGGGAAATCCCACGTCGGCGGTAGATTTGGCGCATGCAATTCTTCTCATTGCAACTACAAAAGAGTACGGCATCTATCACGCAACGTCTGAGGGGACCTGTTCGTGGGCCGATTTTGCGGCGGAAATCATGCGTCGCTTTCACACAGATACAACGATTACTCCCTGTTCTTCCAAGGCGTATAAGCAGGCAAATCCCCTTGCTGCCGATCGTCCGCACTATTCTAGTCTCGAGAATGCGCATCTACGCGCACTAGATTTGCAAATCATGCGCCCCTGGCAAGATGAGCTTGAGAGCTATGTTGCGCACTTTCAAGCGCTTGCAGATAAACCACTTGCTTAAACGAGAACAAAAGAGCTTACGCACGCTAATGCACGCAAACGAGAGGATATCTCATGAAAACATATTTGGTGACCGGTGGAGCTGGTTTTATTGGATCCAATTTCATTTTGTATGTACTGAGGACCTATAAAGACGTTCGTGTGGTCAATCTCGATTCACTCACGTACGCAGGCAATCTTGAGAACCTTAAATCGGTTGAACATGATCCTAGATACAGCTTTGAGCATGTTGATATTCGCTCAACGCCCGAGGTCACGCGTGTTTTGAACACGTGGGATCCTGATTATGTCGTGAATTTTGCTGCGGAATCTCATGTTGATCGCTCAATTGAGAATCCTGGCATTTTTGTCGATACCAACGTGATGGGGTGCGTGAACTTACTCAATTGCTGCCGCGCGGCATGGGGAGAAAGCGCTCTAGAGCACAAGCGTTTCTTGCAAGTATCCACCGACGAAGTATATGGAGCCCTTGCACTTCCCAAAGAGAGACTCGATAATGGTAGTCCAAAAGACCCAGCTCAAGCAGGGTATTTCCATGAGGACACACCGCTTCAGCCCCATAGTCCCTATTCTGCGTCCAAAGCATCTGCCGATATGCTCACGCGCGCCTATTACGATACCTACCATTTTCCAGCGCTCGTGACGCGCTGCTCCAACAACTACGGTCCCTACCAGTTCCCCGAAAAGCTCATTCCGCTCATGATTCATAATGCGCTTCATCACAAAGAGCTTCCGATCTACGGTGATGGCCAAAATGTGCGCGACTGGCTCTATGTTGATGATCACTGTGCTGCAATCGCGCTCGTGCTTGAAAAGGGCCGCTTAGGCGAGGCGTACAATGTCGGCGGCCACAACGAGCGCTCAAACGTCTACATTGTGAAGACGATTATTCAAACACTTGCGCGCCTCACGGGCGATGCAGCGATTACGACTGATCTCATTCGTTTTGTGAGCGATCGTAAGGGTCACGACCGTCGCTATGGGATCGAGCCTCTGAAGATTCATCAAGAGCTCGGCTGGCAGCCAAGTACGAGTTTTGAGCTGGGCATTGAACAGACGATTTCCTGGTATCTCGACCATGAGGACTGGGTTGATCGGATATGCGCAGGAAGCTATCAAGATTATTACAAAAAGATGTACGGCAAGCGTCTCTCGTAGGACGGCAATCGCCCTCGCGTCCGCGCGTGCCGCGCGTTTTAGTGGGCGCGGTCACTATGCGTAAGCGATCATTATCGATCGTTACCGTTCCTTAGCGCTCGTTAGGGCAGTCGAGCGATCCTTAGCGCTCGTTAGTGCTCGTGTTTTGTTCATCGAGTGGGTAGACAATTCTATATAAGCGCATCTCGTCTTGGCAAAGCACCGGCTCAAATTCGGGCGTAGTATCGTTTATAGACTCAATACCTGCAAATTCGCATGATATATAGTTGCTGGGATACTTGATAACGCCAGGATATTTAAGGCGCAAGACATAGTGTATCCCACTTTTTTTAAGCGCTTCTTGCACGGCTTTTGAGTCGCGTATGTTGTTGAGTCCGATTCGCAGCATGCGTGTTTCATCGCGCTCGTTTACGTAGTAGGTCACGGGGTGGCGATATACGCACGACAGGCCATAGATTCCATATGCCACGATGCTCCCATCATAGGGATTATTGAGTACGGGCTCATCGCTTCCTAGGTAGTTACGGACCTTTTGGAGAAACTCCAGCTCGTCGTTTGAGAGTTCATTGTTGTGGCTGTATTCTTTGTTTGCGGTATTTCGATATATCCATGGCTCTGCAAGATGGTAGTGCTCATTTGGTATATAGAGCGTATACACCCCTGCGACAAAGGCCACAGCTACGAGGCTTGCGCTAAGGTATGTGATTGAGGCAGTCCGCGTTTTTTGCGCCCGCGCCCCTGCTTGTTCTTGTATACGCTTTGCCACATCTGTAAGCATACGGGACACAAACGTATGCACGCTTGCAAGACCTTCTGTTGCAAGAGGGATGGCGCACAACGCTGCATTCGATGCGATACGCTGCGGATCGCTATACCAAAAACCCGAGAGAAAGAGCTTGCCGGGCCCGTTAAACGCGCTCATATAAATTTCTACGAGTCCAAAATACAAAAATGCAATTGCCATCCAGCGCGTGCGTGGGCGTTTCCAGCACACGATCCCGCCTACAGCTACCATGATGCTAAGCATTGGTTGCGGCACTTGGAGCATGCGCTGGGGGAACAATTCTGTTGCAAAATTCATACCGATGAAGCTTCTGAGCGCCGAGAAGAAATCGGTGTAAAAATCCCAGTAAAAGCCCGCAAGTATGCCCACACGCACAAGGCTTGCATATAGAAGAGACCAGAGTATAAGGACGAAGAGGCCAAACGCGCATGCAAGCCTTCGCGGACTGAATGTGTGTGCGCGCGCGAGCTTGTGGCCTGCAATGTGCGTAAGCACAAGCGGCGCAGGCAGTATAAGAATTTCATAGACACAGTAGGGGATAAGTATGGTGCCCACGCTAAATACCGTCGAAGGATGCGCGAGCGCAAGGGTAAGAATTCCCAGGATAAAGAGGGTAAGCGGCACGATCCAGGCTGCACTTGTGCAGGCACACGCCTTGTTGCGCGATGTAGACGTATCAGGCGTTTCCTTTAAAGAATATGCTTTTGTGATTTTAAGTGTTTGTATAACAAGTATCCAAAAACTGCATACTGCAGGCACCATACACATGGCCATGACAAAGGGATAGAGCGGTCCAAAAATGATGTTTGACCAGCCAAATGCAAAAAAGGCGCTACTTACAAAAGCGCCTGCCCACATGTGCTTTTGCTCGCCTGAAAATACCAGCGCGATGAAGCTCATAATCGAAAGTGGAAACACAACGCACATGCTTAAGACCGATATAGCGTGTGTGCACGCAAGAATATTCACGCCTGTTCCGCTCGTGATGCTCGCGCACAACACGTTCCATGCTGCGGGATAGAAGCCGCTTCGCGCGACGTCCCAGGGCGCCCACGCTGCTTCGTGAGGAAGATACATATTTGTGGATAAGAGGGTAAATTTACCTGCTTCGATCATAGTGCGGGTGGTATTGAGGTGATGTGCCAAATCCCAGTGGAGCGCAAGAGAATTTGGACTATCGAGCGCTGATATAAAGGAGATATAACATACGATACCCGCAGCTAGAATGTACACAAGAGGATAGATGAGAGAAAGTGTGGGAAGCGGGAGCTTTGTAATGGGGTCTGTGTGGATGCGTTTCAGCTTGAGAAAAAGCGAATATGCGATACAAAGCACGATCGAGAAAAGCAGTGCAGTTCCCAGGACATATAATCCGTTTGTGTGAATCGGAAGGTGCGAGAGCACTTGCGCACTTACACAAGTGAGAAAAAGACTCAGCACAGGCGCAAACGCGAAGGTCCAAGGCCAGGGAAATTTCATGTGCCGAAGTAGTATTGCGCCTGGTACTATGAGGCACACAAAGCCAAACGAAAGTGCTTGTATAAAAGAAAACCACATAATAGCCTACTTACCTGTGGGCATTGCGGTCGTAGCGCTATCCTGGCTTGCATGTTCGTCCACGCCTGCACTTGCGCTCTGGTCTTGCTCCGCGCCCACGCCCGCGCCTGCGTCTTCGCTTGTACGTGCTGCATGAGCGCTTGCGCATTCACGCTGCGTGCGATCGCGTTCTTCTTTTTTTGCGAGCGCAAGATACGCAGCCAACTGATTGCTTCGATACTTTAGGCGAGAAATCTCCACCGATAGTGTAAAGAGCCTGATAAGCAAAATCCCGGTGACGCACAGGAATACAAAATTACTTGCCGATACAAAGCCCAAGAGGTTTGCAGCTGCTCGCATCGTATCGGGAAAAATTGCGATAAAGATGATAATCGCGACAAAACTCACCCAAAACAGCGAGTCTTCGATCTGAATGCGCGCCTTGCGTATATGTTTGAGCACCACCCACATCAAAAAGAGGGCGCCTAGTATGAGAAGCAAACGAAGCACAAGTGACATATCTATTCCTTACTGCGTATACCTGTTTGTGCGCGAGCGATGTAGAAGTAGTATGCGCGCGCTTATCGAAACCACTGAAACAGTAGTATCGACATGCATGTTCTGCTCATGTACGAGATAATATGAGGAAGATCAAAGTAGCTACTCCCGCCTTGACGTTCGCGCATCTTGACGGGGACTTCGATAATGCGAGCTCCTCCGCGCGCAAAATAGGCGAGTGCATCTGGTTCGGGCGCAAGGTCGAACGCTTCCGCGTAGAGTCGTATATAGCGCTTGTTGAACATGCGCATGCCCGATGTAGGGTCTGTAAGCGAGATGTGTGCAACCAGGCGTATGAGCGATGAGATGAGCTTCGATCCCATACCTCTGGCGCCACGTGGGCGGTCTTTGCCCATGCGCGCAGCGATAACAATATCGGCATGCTGCTCACACATGGCTGTATACATAGCGGGAATATAGTCGGGAATGTGCTGGCCATCAGCATCGAACTGGACGACCGCGTCATAGTTGTGCGCAAGCGCATATTTCATGCCCGTTTGGAATCCAGCCGTAAGGCCACAATTGATGGGAAGACTGAGATAATTAAAGCCCTCGCGCGCACAAATTGCTTCGGTGTCATCGCGAGAACCATCGTTTACGATTACATAGTCCGCCTCTGGTGCGGCGTGTCTGAGCTCATCAATCGTGTTTTTGATGCATTGTTCTTCGTTGTATGCTGGCACAATGGCCAAAATCCTCGACATGGAAGCTCCTCGTTGGGTGCACATATTCTTTTGTAGTATAGCGTATTCACATAGCAAAGGCGCGCTTGGGGTGGGGTATCACCATGCTCATCATAACAAAACCACCCTGGCGACGTGCGTCCAGGGTGGCTTCATGAACTATACGAGAAGAAGGCGTGGCTTAGCTTTGCTTGGGGTTGAGAATTTTATCGACTTCTTTGATATATTCCCCTTCAGCTTTTGCGATAGCGGTTTCAAGCGTGTTGAAATTCTTTCGATACGTCGCGCTCGTGCGTGCATTCCCGCGCTCTGTTTCTGCGCCAGTTTTAAGAGTCGTGAAGTCGCCTACAGTTTTGGTAGCGTCCTTATATCCTTGATCTGTGTCAAGATTAATAAGATCCTTAGGCTTATAATCCTTTGTTTTCTTGTTTTCGTTATTGAGCTTCGTGATGGTTTCGTTGTAGCTTGCAATTTGACTCTTGTATGCTTCCAAGGCAGCTTGCGCTTGTGCGATTTTGTCTGTGTAGAGAGACACCAGACTAGATTGTTGCATAACGGCAAATTCTTGCTCGCGCGCTGTGGTGGCTTTGGTTAGAGTTTCCTGATAGCCTTTCAGGAGATTATCAAGTTTAGTTATTGCTGTTTCTTTTGCTGTTTTTGCAGCTTCTTTAGCTTTTTTCTCTTTTTCAATCTCATTTGGATCCTGGTAAAGCGTGGTCTTTTTCTTCGTTTTAAGATCTTCAATTTCTTTTTTCAGAGTCTCGACGTCTTCTTGCAGGCTTTTCTTGGTATTAGAAATAGAGCTGCAAATGGCATTGATGCGCTTGTATTGGTTGTTTGCACGACCGCATTGTGCTTCGTCTATATCTTGTTCAAGACGAGCCTGCTTGCTTTTAAGCTCATTAATTTCATTGTTAACGCTTGCCTCATCTGCCATAGCAGCTGCGAGCTCTGCGTATGCTGTCTGGATCTTCGCTATATCATTTTTGGCTTGAGCAGTAGTCAAAGCGGTTTGCTTTTCTTTGGTCTTCCCTTTTTTCTCAGTGAGCGTTGCAGTTTTTGCGTCGATCTCACGTTGTACCTGCGCTTTCTCTACTGTCTTTGCTGTGACGGTAGCGTCAGCGGACTTGGGGTCGGTATCGAGCAATTCATACGCGCTTACGCTTGTGGAGCCGGGAGTAGTAGTCGCAGAGAGGCTTGCAAGAATCGATTTGAGATTTGCAAGCGCGTTGTCGAGATTTTCCTCAGGAGTGACAGTGAGGGCGTACCAATGGATGCCCTCATTTGTCATGCCGCGCGCAACGTTTTCGTCGCGGTCGGTCGTGTTTTGTGTGTAGTAGTGAGTAAATTCCGTGACATAGGGGTTAAAGAGGCGATATACCGGAGTTTGATCAGACTTGGCCGAATTCCACGCTACACCCTCGTACTTTCAGCCGATCGCCTTTAGGCGTTCAACCTCAGCTGAATCTTTTGTATAGAGATGTTCTTTATTATTTGGGTTGAAGAAGCGGTATACTTGGCCATCTACCTGGTCAGAGCCATCTTCTGGCGCGACAAATCCTACGCCTTCTCCATTCCAGCCATCCGCGACGCGGGCTTTGTACTCATCTAAATTGGCGGTATAGAGGTGCTCGTGTGACCACGTATTGTAGAGGCGATACACATTTACACCTTTTGTTGCTGCCAGTGCCGGCTGCGCTAGACCAATGGAGCACGCAAGTAGTGCCGCGCTTCCCGCGAGGATGAATTTGTTGTGTAGTGGTTTCATGTCAAACCTTTCTAACATGGGGCTTTTTGTTGTGGGCAGCTCCTAAAAGCTAGGTTTATTGTAGTTGTTTTGTTGGCTGCGTACAAGAGCTTATGCAAGAGCTTATACAGAGTTTATGCAGAAAAAACGGGACATTCGAGTAAAAATCTGCCCTGTTGTTCGCGCATTGTGTTGATTTTATTATGCGCCTGTGGCGCGGGTGCGCGTCTGGCCGGTTCTTGCGTGCGTGTTGTCAGCGCTGGCTCGATTCCTCATCGCTTCTTCCGTGCGCGCTTACATACCTTCATAAGTTCTTTGCGCTACAATAGCTCTTGCACGCAGACTTGCACGCAGAATGTTGTCTGCTATGTATTGAAACGAGTGCTCATACTTGTTTTTCCTGGTACTTAAGCGGCGCCGAGAAAGTGCGCACTCACTTTGTACCTGGTTTTTCGTGTTGTACCATCTTGTCATTACTAAGGACCTATCATGACCATAGAACACACTTCTTCACATGCAACTTCCACTGTTTCTACAGCAAGTACCCCCCATACGCTGCAGGTTCACAACTTTAGTTTCACTTCTACTCAGATACCAGGCGTTATCATTGTGGATACGAAGCAGTTTGGCGATGCGCGCGGCTCTTTCATGGAAACCTATAAGCAAGAAGATTTCGTGCAAGGCGGCATCGACTGCAACTTTGTGCAGGACAATCAATCGAGTTCGGTTCAAGGCGTGTTGCGGGGTCTACATTTTCAGATTAAGCATCCGCAGGCAAAACTTGTGCGCGTGCTTTCTGGTCGCGTCTTTGATGTGTGTGTTGATTTAAGAAAGGGCTCACCTACCTGGGGAAAGTGGGAAGGTGTAGAACTTTCTGCTGATAATAAGCGTCAATTTTTCATTCCGCGCGGCTTTGCACACGGTTTTCTGGTGCTGTCTCCAACGGCAGAGTTTGCGTATAAATGTGATGATGTGTATCACCCAGGCGATGAGGGCGGGATTATGTGGAATGATCCCGAACTTGCTATCGCGTGGCCTGCTCTTGAGGGCATGACCAGCTTTGATCCTGCACGTGTGATTTTGTCCGAGAAAGATACCTGTCACCCCAACTTGTGCGATCTGCGCTAGGGCGCAAGTTGTGGAGCCGTTATGCGGCATATGCAGCTCGAGGCGCGTGCGTTGCGTGTCCTTGCGCCGTACGTGTCCTAGTGTCGCGCGGGATCTATTCATAGCTAATTATTGTTATATAAAAACATACGAGGAGTATGCATGAAAAACGCACAGATTCGCTGGATATGCCGAGGTGAAGCGCACGGCTTTGTGTGCGTATCTCTGGACGCATCGTGTGTGTGCGTACGTGCGCGTGTGCTCGTGCGCGCAGGCACATCCGAGCGGAGCATATGCGCTATGTGTATTCCCCTTGATCAAGATATGTGTCCCGCTGAGATGAGGATCTCGGATCCATCTCAGAGGCTTTTTGTGTGCGTGCTGCCGCTTTTGGATGTGGATTGCGTGCTCAAGATATCTGCACAAAAGAAACTGAATCCAGCAGGTCCTGCTGCGGCTCCCGCCGTGGTATCCGCGCTTACGGCTCCCGCAGCAAGTCAAGCATCGACAGATGAATCTTTGTCCCAGCCTTTTGAGCTTATAAGTTTTGTATTTGGGCCACACCGTTCGCGCTATATGTCGCGCCTCTTGTCTTTGAGAAAACCTGCAATTGCGCATTTCTTGCGCTCGGTTCCGCGTCTTTTGCCCGCAAGCGCAGTTTCTATCGAATTTGTGGAATGCTGGATAAAAAAAGCTCCCGCAACGAGTCCAGATACCGAAAGCTTGTGCGTATGGCGCTTTAGAAGTCGCTTTTTCTTGCCGAATATTTCCGTTTCCGGAAAGGATGCGCGCTCGTTTCCGCCCCGTTTTGCGCTCTTTGATGCGCAAGGCAACAAGCTCTCGGCGCCCATATCGGTGATGGAGACTTCCGACGTGGAAGATATACGCACAACTACCATATCGTTTGCACTGCCGCTACTCTTAACGCACGTGGTTGTACAAGCAGAAATGAGTTCTGCTACGCTCGGTGAAGATCCTATCGTGCAAAAAGCAGTTTTTACCGTTCTTCCTGCGTATGCGAATTGGAAGATGGACCAAGCACGAAGCGCTATTTCGAGTTGCTATCATGATGCGTCGTATCCTTTGTGGCTTGCCCGTCATCGTGCGTCCGAGCTTCGGCTTGAGTGTGAGCGCGCACAAGGTGTTGGATATGCGCTGGCAGCAGCGGCATCTGCACGTGCTGAAGCGCCTGCGGGTTCGGCTGCACGTGCAACTCTATCGCTTGATAACCCTCATGATAGCGCGCCTGCTAAAGCGCTATTTACGTTCATTCTTCCTGTCTTCGAAGCGCGCATTGAAGATGCGTGTGCGCGCCTTGTTATGAGCCTTGAGAGTATAGCGCGGCAGACCGTCCGCGGCTCGTATGTGGTTATTTGTGATACAAGGGGAGTGTTTGCGCACGATTCAGCGCACACGCGCCTCGTATCCATTGCTTCTCAGCTTGGAATAGATGAACACGTTTTGGCTTATAGAGATGTGAGCGCGGCTGCCGCGTTTGCACCGTCTTCTCAGACTGAGGAAGCGGAGTGCGCGGCCTTTTTGCAGGTTGCGCGGAGTTTCGTGCATACGCCGTATATGCTTGTGATGTCCGAAGGCGAAGTGCTCGAGCCCGATATGCTCTGGCGCATGACGTGCGCTATAGTGCATGCTCACACTGATGCGCATGTTCATGCTGAGCAGGCAGATGTGTCTGTCGATACGCGGATGCACGCGCAAGATGCTGCTCTTGCGCCGCAGCTTCCCTGGCTTTTGTACGCCGATGAAGATCAGATTGTAGCTAATCGCTATAGCAAGCCGCTTTTCAAAAGCGATTTTTCTCTTATCGATCTTGAGGGCGCGCCTTATATTGGTTCGTCTTATGCGCTATGTACGTCTGTGTTTGATGCTGTCGTACCACTTACGTCATTCCGTGCGTTTTTGCCGCCGTATATACAAGAAGATAAATACAAACAGCTCGCAATGGACGCTTCTGCGCTTCGTGCGCAGTGGGAGGCTGAACTTTACGACCTTTCGCTTCGTATAGCTGATTTTGCGTTTGATTTTTGTGATGATGATAGTGTAAGTCGTATTCCCAGCTCAGAAGTATCAAACGCGCTTGTTCACATCCCGTATGTGCTGCATCACATGCGTGTATTTACTGCGTCTTCTGCCGAAGATTCGTATGCTTCTCGCCTGAATGATGCGCAAGATACACGTGCTCATGATGCTCATGCAAAGGATCTTGCGCCTGCCGCACCCACCACACCCGCTGCGCCCGCCGCGCGCGTGAACAGCGGACATACTCTTAAACCAAGCTATCATTTAGCTGCAGATTGGGGACTTGCAGCGCTCAATCAGCATCTTCAGCGCGCACACATTTCTGCTCGACCTGAGCACATGCCCTTTGATCGAACCTATCGCCTGCGTTACGAGATCCCCTCTAAGCTCGGCGCGTCTGCCATCGATGCCGCTCCTTTGGTGTCCATCATCATTCCCACAAAGGATCACGTGGATCTCTTGAGCGCGTGCGTCCACTCCATTTTTGAAAAAACGGACTATCCGAATTTTGAGCTCGTGCTTGTAGAAAATGGAAGCTCTGACCCTCACACCTTTGAATACTATAAAGATCTCGAAGATACTCACGATACGGTGCATGTGTACTACTACCAGCGCAAAGAAGGCGAAGGTTTCAATTACTCTACACTCGTGAATTTTGGCGCTCAAAAGGCGCAAGGATCTATATACGTATTTTTGAATAATGATACGGTTGTCATCTCGCCTATGTGGTTGTCTGAGCTTACGGGAATGCTCAGCCGCAAAGAAATCGGTATCGTCGGGGCAAAGCTTATCTATCCCGACGGTCTGATTCAGCATGCGGGCATGTTTGCTAACGCAAACGGCGATTTTAGTCATATCAACCAAAATATGAGTGCCGATGCACGTGGGTATATGAATTCGCTTATGCTTCCGCGTGCATATTCCATGGTCACTGGTGCTTTGCATGCGCTTCGCCGAAGCGTATTTGAGGAGCTTTCTGGATATGATGAGACACTTGCGGTAGGGTTTAACGACGGCGATATCTGTCTGAGGGCCCGCGCGCTCGGCTATTATGTCGTGTACAATCCTTTTGTTGAATTGTATCATCACGAATTTTCTTCGCGCGGCCGAGAGATCACAAATCCTTCCTTACGCCAGCGCTACCTGGAAGAAAAGGCGTATATGCAGCGCAAACATGCTCGATTTTTTGCCAAGGGAGATCCTTTTATCAATCGAGCGTTTGATAGTTTTAATAACTATTTCAAGCTGCGCGACTAAGCGCTTGTGAGTTTGAGCGCTTACGTGCTTGAGCGCTTACGTGCGAGTAGTTTTTTACACCCGCAACTATTTCCAGCTCTGCGCTTGTTCGTCGCCAGTCCCTAGGCTTTCATTCTTTATTTTTAGCTACTGCTTATCGTTTGCTGATCTTCTGACATGGAAGGCTTGATGAAGAGAGAAAACGCGTATAGCCCACTGCACAATTGGCTTATTTACCAGGGGGATCGCTGCTTCTCCCAGGCGAAGCGCGCGGCTATCGTAGAGTTTTTGCAAGCTTTTGCGCATGCGCGATGCTTCTGTTTCAGCGGCAGTTTTTTGCACGCGTTCGAGTGCAAAATACAAAAAGAGCAGCTCTTCTGTGCTGTTGTGAAGTAGCGCGTAGCACCTATCCCAGCGATCGGGATTGATCGCGCTCGCACGTGAACTCTGCAAGAAGCCAAGCTTTGCGAGTCCTTTTTCATCGCGCATGCAGTGCACGATTGCCATGAAGCTTTCGAAGGATCGTGCACGCGCAAGATTCATGCTCACGCCCTCTTGCGCCCAGTTGCAAAAAGAATCGCGGTAGAGCGTCCAGAGCCCCTTCGTCTCGAGCGCGTGTCTGAGCTCGAGAAACGCTTCATAAAAGTCGAGTGGGTAGGCGTCGCTGGTAAAGAGCGCGCTATTTGCATTGTTCACGCGATACTGATGAAGCTCTTTTGGAAGCAGGCTAATGCGATCGGCTTCTGCGAGTGCGCGGCAAGTAAAGAGCAAATCCGCAGTCCGGTGCACCTGTTGGAAATAGAGCCCGCGCGCATCGACAAAACTTTTGCGGAACAGTTTGTTGTGGACCCAATTTTGGAATGAATTAAAGATGCGCTCAGGATGCTCGCGCGGGCAAAAGACGTACGGCATGCCATCGAGCGTGACGTGGGCGAGGGCTTGTGCGGGGTCTTCGAGGATTGCTTTTTTCTCGCGCGTGCTCATATCGTGGGTATCGATAAGCCAATCATAGACAAACGACCAGTGAAAGGGGCGCAATTCTCCTGTTTGATTGTCGAGTTCGCGTGTTTTGAAAATCACGATGTCAGCGCGGGTTTTTTCGCCTTGCGCGCAGGCTTCTTCAAGGAGTGTGCGCTCCATCAGATCGTCTGCATCCAAGAAATACAGCCATTTACCTGTGGCTTTTATGCGGCCGAGCTCGCGCGCAGGCCCTTCGCCCGCGTTTTTTTGGGTGAAGATGTGAATGCGCGTATCTTCCGCCGCCTGCTTCTGCAGGATGGTAGCAGTATTGTCTGTTGACCCATCATCTACGCATATGATCTCGAGGTCTTCCATGGTTTGGCGGCGCGCGGATTCGAGCGTTTGCGCGATGTAGGCGCTCGCGTTGTAGCAGGGGATAACGATTGACGCTTGTGGCATGTTGCCTCCGAGATGGTAGAGCTGGTAGGGGTGAGCGCTAAGTGCTGCTTACGTGCTGCTTGTGTGCTACTTATGCTGCTTGTGGGCTGCTTACGTGCTGCTTTTGCTGCCTTTATACTGCTAGAGCTCGTGAAGTAGGCATCACGATGATGCGGGCTCACAAGCTGAATAGTGTAGTTGTGGGCGCAGCACATGAGAGTTTCGTTGATTGTTGACGCGCAGCGTAGCCGCCGCCGCGCTTGCGATTACAATACCTTTAGTATAAACGTTTTTTGGCCTCTGAGGGAGCAACTATGACTGAGTATGATGACGAGACTCTTCGTCACGTTCAGCGTCTTGAGTTGATGATTCTTACCGATTTTATCGATGTGTGCAAGCGCAATTCTTTGCGTTATTTTGCATATGGCGGGACGGGTATTGGTGCATTTCGGCACAAGGGTTTTATTCCGTGGGATGACGATATCGACGTGTGTCTGCCGGCTGCGGATTATGAACGACTTCTTCAGGTATTTCAGGATGAATATGCCGATAGGTACCAGGTCATGAATGCGCATATCGATCCGCACTATCCACTTGCGACGTCGCGCATTATGATCAAGGGGACCCAGTTTTGTGAGGAAGCGCTTAAGGACTTGCCGCTTGACTTGGGTATATTTTTGGATATTTATGCATTGGATAATGTGCCGGATGACGAGAAGCTTTTCCGGCGTCAGGCGCGTAGTGCCTGGTTTTGGGCACACTTGCGCCTGCTCAAGCTGATTCCTAAGCCGTATATCATCTACCATGGATTTAAGGGGTCGCTTGTGCGCGCGGTTACGTATACGGCGGGGTGGATTATTTCGCATTTGCCCATTAGCCTGGAATATTGTGTGAAAAAAGAGACTGAGGCGCGCATGCGTTATGCGCATACCAAAACGAATAGAATTGCGTATTTATGCGATACGAACCCTTATCTTTTGGTGTGGAAGTGGAGCGATGTGCTTCCGTTGAAACATATGACGTTTGAGGGCATGGATGTGTGTTTTCCGGCGAATATAGACGAGCACTTGCGTGCGTTTTACGGCGATTACATGCAGATGCCGCCTGAGAATGAGCGGAAGAATCACTATCCTGCGCGGCTGGAATTTGGCAAGTGGTAACGCTTCTTCTACGCACGAGCGTGGGCTGAAACGCCTCGTTGTTAAAATCTTTTACGCTCACTATCGGAAATTCTACTTGTAAACCCTTTGCGCTCGCGCGGGGCGCATAATTTGGTGTAAGTCCTTTGCGCCTGCTAACAGGGTTTTTCCGGAGAGCGCGGAAACCACAACGCGCTCCCGTAAAAACCCTTCCCCGCAGGCGCGGTAATGCGCTCTCACAATATTGCCACCTCGCGAGCGCAGTAATTCACTCCCGTAAATACCTTCCCAGCACGCGCGGGAAGTCTTGCCAAAAAAAGGAGCCTCGCGCACAAATCTTCTACAAGGTTTTTCAGCTCCCGCATGTGCGCAGAATTGATCGAGCGTGGGTGCGGGTTTAAGCTCGTGAGCGCGAGCGTAGAAAAAAACGGGCTGATGTCGATATTTTTGGCCCGATTTTGGCAAAATTTAGGCTTTCACAAGACACTTAAAAAAGCTGCACCGCGCGTAGCTGCAGGTATATGATTTTAAACTATCGAATTTAGTTGAAACATTGATATTTTGTGTGACATCAGCGGCATTTTTTCTACGCCCATTGGGTCAGCTGCAACCGTGCGCCCGCGTGGGGGATGAGCGTAAACTAGTTCGCGCGTCGCGCCAGCCTTTTCCTGCACAAGCCCTTTCCCCACGCTAGCTTTATACCGCGCGCATATGTAAGGAACATGCTGGTAAACGCCCTGCGCTCGCGGGGAGGCTTATCGTGGGAGGCACTCGCACTCGCGAGGAGGGGTTTTCACGGGAACGCGTTATGTCTTCGCGTTCTCCGGGAAAACCCCGGTAGCGAGTGCAATTGATTTATTTATAGAATTGCCGCTAGCGAGCGCAGATGATTACGGAGTCTTTGACTTTTCGCGCGCGCTTACTGCGTATTCTTGTTGCTCGCTTGTCCCTCGCTATACAGCCTATTGATGAGACGAGCAACCGGAGCAGGCCAAAACTTTTCAAGCATAGCCAGATCCTCGCTTTTGCGCGCGCTATTTTCGATGAGGCGCGATGTCTCCGACCCCTCATGAATTCTATGCATCATCAGCGCGTGGGGATTATACACAAACGCTCCGTCTTTTTTGCTGAGCATCTCCCATGTCTGCCAATCGAGATTTGACCCAAAACCTGCTTCAAATAGTGGAAATTCAATCTGTGAACAAACAAATGTGCAGCTGGGGCAGCAGATTGGATTGCCCAGCGAAAGCACGCGTCGCTTAAAAAAACGACTTCCCGCAAGCGCTTGAATCTTTAAGGGGCTAAGGAGCATGCGCTTTATGCGCAAAAGTGTATTGTCGTGTACTGCCTGACCTTTTCGCAGTTCATCATAGTCGCAAAAATACAATAGCGGCTTTTTAACATCGGCAATCCTCCGAAGCATCTCTTCGGTATACTGCGGTAGGTACACGTCGTCTTGGTGCGCTAACGTTACAAGTTCTGTCTTCGCACACGACAGCGCGAAATTCCAGTCGCCTGCGATACCCTGGTTCTTTTTCTCATTAACATGCATATCGATGCCATGGCGTGCGCATATGTCTCGTATATATTCGTTTGGCGTAGATGTTGCCAGCATGATGTGCGACTCCACGCTTTGCTTCTGTAGCGATGCGACGCATTCTTCCAAGTAGGGGCTTTCTTTGTATGCACAAATTACAAATGTATGTTTCGTTGTATCAAACACATTCAACCTCATGAAATACGATATCAATTGTCTGTTTGGGCGTTTCAACAGTATAAAAGCGGATCAATGTACATCTTCATTTGACTTGTTTGCACTCGAGTTCCGCTTTTTAACATTCATGTGCTCAAACATTCCATGCACGATAAAGCATAGCGCAATAGGGCCGCGCAGAGCTTCACTCAAAACTTGCTCGCGCATTCTACATAGCATACTGCTGCGCTTGCCTTCCTGTAAGAAGCTTGCCCTGCCGTAGAGAGATTCTATGCATTCTATGTCCTTGGCTGCCCGCGCGCCTGCGCATAGCCGAAGAGATTGTAGAATTTAACGCGAATTCACGCTAGTATTAATTCAGATTCTTTCTTTGAATTTAGGCGCCTACCTGCGCTTTAGGATGCGGTCTTTTTGCTTGTACGTAGGCCTCCCGCGCCTGCCCGCATCCAGCAAACACACAGGATTTACCTGTTTTCGTGCATGAATGAGAGATGAAACCTATGAGCTACAAGCACTACGATGATCCCGAGGTCTTGCGACATTTGCAACTTGTGTCCACGCAAATCCTCGGTGAATTCGATAGGATTTGTCAAAAACTTCATATCAACTATTACGCCTATGGAGGAACCGCGATCGGCGCCGTTCGTCACAAAGGTTTTATTCCCTGGGACGACGATGTGGATATTGCGCTTCTGCGCGAGGATTACGAGCGCTTTATGCGCGAAGCACCTGCGGAAATGAAGGACAATTACGAGCTGATAAGCGGCCGTACGGAGCCTTTTTTCCCGGCGTGCAATGCGAACTTTTCGCTCAAACACACTGCATGCGTGCCTGAAGAATTTGACGCGTGCCCGTTTCAATATCCCATAGGGATTGGGTTGTTTGCGCTCGATAAACCTTCCTCAAATCCGCGCATATTCGCGCGACAAAAGCGCCTGACCTGGCTTTTTGCCCGTCTTGCATTTTTGCGCGCAACACCTTGTCCACACATTAGTGAACATGTGCCGCTGCGCTCGCTCGCGCTGCTTGCTTGTCGCGTATGTCATGGTCTCATGCAGTTTTTCCATGTTTCACCTGCGTGGATACATGCTGAGTGGGAGAGGGCGGCCCGCCTTGCTGAGCATGAACCCACAGACACCTACGTTGATTTCATGGATAGAGACCCCTATCTATGGGCGACGACGCCTCAAGAAGCCTACCCGCCGCTTCGCGTGCCGTTCGAAAACATCACGATTAACCTGCCCAAAGGTTATGATGCGATGCTTAGGCGTGGTTTTGGCGACTACATGCAGCTCCCGCCGGTAGATGATCGCAAGAATCACTATCCGTCGCGTCTGGATTTTGGCAGCTATTAATACTCGCGTGTTTCGAGCGCATTCACACCGACGCTCACACCACCCAAGCCCCACCCCGAAAGGAACGCTGTGCACATCGAACAAAGCGCTCAGCAACTGCGAAAAAACTACATATGGAACACCCTCGCGAGCGCGTCATGTGCGCTTGCAAGTGCTGTTTTGATGCTTGTCTCTACGCGCATCCTCGGCGTGTACGCGGCCGGCCTTTTTTCCTTCGCATTTGCGGTGTCCCAGCAGTTTTTGGTGCTTGGCCACTTCGAGATTCGCTCCTTCCAGGCAACCGACGCCCGCGAGCGTTTTAGTTTTGCGGTTTATCTGGCGGCGCGCTATGTGAG
This sequence comes from uncultured Atopobium sp., assembly GCA_947090525.1. Taxonomy (GTDB): domain Bacteria; phylum Actinomycetota; class Coriobacteriia; order Coriobacteriales; family Atopobiaceae; genus Fannyhessea. Next base: position 90,483 of record CAMUON010000003.1, on the reverse strand, counting down.
TTGTTGCGTGATGCTTGTGGGCATCCTTGGGTATTGTCTCTACACCTACGGTCTTTCCTGGGAAAGTGCGACGATTGCGCTTATCGCGCTTCTCAAGCTTTTTGATGCATTCGAAGACGTGTTTCATGGGATGTTTCAGCAGCGTGGACGCCTCGATATTGCAGCGCGCGCGCTTTTCATTAGAAATGTTGCCCAGGTTGTAGGCTTTTGCATTGCCGCTTTTGTGACTCGTGATCTTTTGCTGTCGTGTGCGGTGTCGTTTGTGACGTCGCTTATCGCGTTTGTGTTTGGAAATATTCCGTTTGCGCGGCACTACACGCAGCTTGTGCCTTGTTTTGATTGGAGACGCATAAGCGCGCTCTTTTGGGCCTGTCTGCCGTTGTTTATCGGATCGTTTTTGCTTGTGTACATCACAAATGCACCTAAATACGCTATCGATATCTATCTTACGCGCGAGGATCAAGCCCTATATTCAATTTTGTTTATGCCGTCTTTGGTGATCAATCTTTTAAGTGGTTTTGTGTTTAAGCCGTTGCTCACCGATATGGCTTTGTGTTTTTCGAAACACGATATAGCGCGCTTTCGCTCCATTATTGCGAAAGGATTTATGGCTGTTTGCGCAGCTACGGGGGTTACTCTTGTGCTGGCCTGGTTCTTGGGCATTCCTGTACTTGAAGCGCTCTATGGGGTAAGCCTTACAGGATATGCGCCTGAGCTCATGCTTTTGCTGGTAGGAGGCCTCTTCAACGCGCTCGGCGTCATTCTTTACTATTCGATCGTAACTATGCGCGCGCAGCGTGCGATTTTTGTTGCATATGGCATAAGCGCTTGCGCTGCGTATTTCCTGCAAGCAATCGTGGGGGCGTGGGGTCTTCGCGGTGCTGTTGTGATTTATGACCTCGCAATGGCCATCGTGGCGTGCGTGTTTTTGGTTATTGTGATCTTCTTGTTTGCCAAGCATGCGCGCTCAGCGCAAACGTCGGCGTCGCGCTCGTAGCTTTTTGATTTGCTTTTTTGCAAAACAGCGCCTGGTTTGAAGAATATATGTTCATAGAACGCAATTCACGTTCTATTATTGAACGTTCAAAAACATATTTATATACTATATAAATGAACACGTTGGTGTTGCCCGCGCTCGTGCCTGAACGCGTGCTCGCACGTCTTGCCTGCGTTTGTGCCAGCGCGCTTGTGCAAAAACCAACGCACCACGCTCTACCCCTGCAATCAAAGGACAGCGATGAGTCTTACTCCTTCTCTCTTTAAAGTACTAACCGCTTGCAATAGAAGTTCGCGCGTGTGCTCGCAGCGCGAAATTTGCGAAGCAGCGCAGCTTTCTTTGGGAAGCGTCAATACCTGCCTTGCTCAAGCAAAGAAAAAAGGCTACATAGCAGATGGAAGGATCACTGCCCTTGGCCTTGAGGCGCTCAAGCCCTACAAAGTTGATAACGCGATCATTATGGCAGCGGGCCTTTCCTCGCGCTTTGCGCCCATTTCCTACGAGCGGCCAAAAGGGGTGCTGCGCGTCCGCAAAGAGGTTTTGATCGAACGCCAAATCAAGCAGCTCCGCGCGGCGGGCATCGGCGACATTACCGTGGTTGTAGGCTATAAAAAAGAATACTTCTTCTATCTCGCGTCGCAGTTTGGCGTGGATATTGTCGTGAACCCCGAGTACGCCACCAGAAACAACAATTCCAGTATTATGTGCGTGCGGGATCGCCTAAAAAACAGCTATATTTGCTCGTCAGACAACTATTTTGTGATCAATCCTTTTGAGCCGTATGTATATGAATCCTATTACGCCACGCAACATGTCCAAGGAAAGACGGACGAGTGGTGTGTAGAAACGGGTGCAAAAAAGCGTATCACAAAGGTCACCATTGGTGGAGAAGATGCAGATATCATGCTTGGCCAGGTGTATTTTGATGCAGCGTTTTCCCGCGCGTTTGTAGCAATTCTCGAGCGTGAATACAATCGCCCCGAAACCGCGCCTAAACTGTGGGAAGACATTTATGTTGATCACATCAAGGAGCTGTCATTAGTCGCGCGCAGCTATAGCCCGGATGATATCAAAGAATTCGATTCGCTCGATGACTTGCGCCTATTCGATCCTGACTTTTTGGAAAACGTGGATTCGGAAGTGTTTGACAATATTTGCACAACCCTCTCGTGCAAGAAATCAGATATTTCTGGATTTTATCCACTCAAGCAGGGACTTACGAATTTATCTTGTCATTTTACCGTAGGCGACAAAGAGTATGTCTATCGTCATCCTGGTGCAGGTACCGATAAGCTCATCGATCGCAGTGTGGAAAAAAAGGCGCTCACCATGGCTCGTGAGCTGGGGCTTGACAGCACCTTTATCTATGAAGACGAGAAAAAGGGCTGGAAAATTTCGCGTTTTATTCCCAATGCGCAATCGCTTGATGTGAACGATCCCGCGCAGCTCAAAAAAGCTATGGAAATGTGTCGTACCCTGCACGAAAGCGGGGCCAAGCTCGCGCGCGATTTTGATTTTTATCACGAAGGCTTGCGCTACGAAGCGCTTCTTGAGCCAGGATCCGTGTCTGCGATCAAAGGCTACGAGGAGCTCAAAGAGACGGTGAGCGAGCTCAAGCGCTATGCAGACGAAGATGGTTTTTCATGCGTTATTTCGCATAATGATTTCTTCATGCTCAATTTCCTGATCGAAAAAAATGGCACGATCAATTTGATCGACTGGGAATATGCAGGTATGAGCGATGTTGCGAATGATTTTGGCACCTTTTGCGTCTGCTGTTCCCTCGATGATGCAAGAGCTAACGCGTGCATCGATTATTACTTTGGAAGAGAGGCATGCGTGCGCGAGCGTCGCCACTTTTGGGCGTATGTCGTTTTCGCAGGTTGGTGCTGGTATGTGTGGTCGCTCGTAAAGGAGCAAGAGGGCGAAAACGTGAACGAGTGGCTCTACACCTATTACCGCTATGCGAGCGTGTATGCGCGCCGTGTGCTCGATTGGTACAAGGATGATAGCAAGCTTTGGTTTTAAGCGCTTGCTTTGGTAGCGCGAATTGGTTTTAAGCGCTTGCTTTGGTAGCGCAAATTGGTTTTAGGCGCTTGCTTTGGTGGCGCGAATTGCCTGGTAGTCCATGTAGTAGCTAGGAGTGAGATGAAAAGCGGATTTTTCAGCGGTATGTTTTGGGGGCTTGATACCTTTATACTGGGGCTTTGCTTTCTTTTTGCGCCGTTTAATAGCTCTTGCGATGCAATTTTGTGTGCGGCGTATGCACATGATGTTATTGCAGCCCTGCTTCTCTTTATGCTTCTTATTCAGCGCAAAAAGATCCGCGCTCTCCCGAAAATCCTTATGACTCCATCTGCGCGTTTGATCGCGGCTGCGGCTGTACTGGGAGGACCTTTGGGCATGAGCGGCTATCTTTTGGCTATTAACAATATCGGTGCAGCTCATACGGCTATTATTTCTGCGTTTTACCCAGCTTGCTCCACCTTTTTTGCCGTACTCATACTCAAAGAATCATTTTCTTTCAAACGAGGCTTAGCCTTGATCGTAGCCCTCATCGGGGTGTGCGTTGTGGGCGTGTCGGCAGCATCTGCCGAGGTAGAAGGCTCAACCATCATCGGTGTTGGAGGGGCGTTGCTCTGCGTGTTTGGTTGGGGCTCGGAAGCTGTTTTCCTTGCCTGGGGCTTTCGCAATTCAGAAGAGCTCGACCCTATGTATGCGCTCTTTATTCGTGAGTTTACCAGCGCGTGTGTCTACACCATCGTTGTGTTTGCCTTTGCTCAAGCGGGTACGTTTACGCTCCAGATGATCTCCGCGCCAGCGACCCTTATCGTGCTTGCAGCTGCGGTATTCGGCGTGTGTTCGTATTTGTGTTATTACCATGCGATCGATACGATAGGGGCAGCGCGTGCTTGCGCGCTTAACATCTCGTACTGTGCGTGGGCGCTTATTTTTAGTTCGATTGCGGCTCAGGTATTTCCTAGTATCAAAGAAATTTTGTGCTGCATTGCGATTTTTGTGGGTACTATTCTTTCAGCAACGAGTGATTGGCGTGCGCTTTTTCAACTTCCGCAGAATAACGCGGACAAAATGGAGTAGCTTGTATCGTGGGGGAGAGGAGTCACGCGCGTAAGCTCAGTGTGAGCTGCGCCTGCGCTAGCGTGAGCTGCGGCTCCGTCTGCAGTAGTTGCGTCCGCGCGTGTATTGCGCTCGTCGTACGTTTGGGTACTTTGTATGCAATAAATTTTATAAGGAGGATGCGTCAACGTGTCTCATGTATCAAAAGCGAAACAGACTGAAGCATCAGCCCCCGCAGCTGACAAGCCTATACCCGCTTCTTCTGACACGGTAGCTGACACTGTAGTTTCCGCTGTAGCTGCCACTTCTTTAGACACCACGCCTTCCGCCTCTTTGTCTTCCTCATCGCTTGATGCAATACGCATTCGGGGAGCTCGCGAGCACAATTTGCAAAATGTTTCACTCACACTTCCGCGCAACAAACTGATCGTTATCACAGGTCTTTCCGGATCGGGTAAATCGAGTCTTGCGTTCGATACCATCTTTGCTGAAGGTCAAAGGCGCTATGTGGAGTCGCTCTCGAGCTATGCGCGGATGTTTTTGGGACGAATGCATAAGCCCGATGTTGAGAGCATCGAGGGTCTTTCCCCAGCTATTTGCATCGATCAAAAGTCAACGAGTCATAATGTCCGTTCCACAGTGGGTACCGTTACCGAGATTTACGATTACTTGCGCCTGTTGTACGCGCGCTTAGGCGTTTGTCATTGTCCCGATTGTGGTCGAGAAATCGCAGCTCAAACGCCCGCTCAGGTTGCCGATTCGGTGCTTGAAGAAGCACGTGATGCGAGAAGTTATGTGCTTGCGCCGGTTGTTATCGGGAAGAAAGGCGAGTTTGTTAAGCTCATTTCTGACCTTCGGAAAGATGGTTTCACACGCGCGCGGATTGATGGCGTGCTGCTTTCTCTCGACGACGATATTCAGTTAAAAAAGCAGGTAAAGCATACCATTGAAGTGGTGTGCGACCGCATAGTCTTGCGCACATCGTCGCGCGCACGCATTATTGAAGCGATCGAACTTGCTTCCAAGCTTTCTCAAGGCCTGGTTAACTTTTTGCTGGTAGATCGACCGCGTATGCAAGGTGACGAGGCGCTTGTTGCTGCATCGGAATCTGCAAACGGGGCTGCACCCGCAGAACCCGCAGCATCCGCCGCCAAGCACACACAAAAGCCTAGTTCAGACAAGGTACTCCAATTTTCGCTCGCGTTTGCGTGCCCGGTGCATAGGCATTCGCTTCTTCAGCCTGAGCCGCGTGATTTTTCGTTTAATGCGCCGTATGGTGCCTGTCCTGAGTGTGATGGTATTGGAAGTCTTCGCAGCGTTGACCCTTCGCTTGTGGTAGAAAATCCGGAGCTTTCGGTAGACGAAGGGGTCTTTGGATCGGTTTTTGTGCGTTCAAATTACTATTCGCAAATTATCCGTGCGGTGTGTGCATACGAGCACGAAGAGAGCTCAACCCCGTGGAAGGATCTTCGCCCTAAAACAAAGAAAGCCCTGCTTGAAGGACTTGGTGATACGGAAATCCCCGTGCGTTATCGCACGCTTGATGGTCGTATCAACGAGTGGACCACAAGTTTTGAGGGTGTATGCAAAATTTTGTTTCAAAAATATGAGGAAACGCAATCTAGAACGACGCGCCAACACCTGTCACGTTTTATTCGCGAGGTTCCATGCCCGGTATGCAAGGGTGCTCGCTTGAAGCCTGAGTATTTAGCAGTGACGGTTGGCGGCAAAAATATAACTGAGTTTTGCGAACTTGCGATCTCAGATTGTCTACATTTTGTAAAAGGACTTAACTTTTCCCCAGCTCAGGCGCCGATTGCAGAGCCGCTTATCAAGGAAATCTCAGCGCGTTTGGAATTTATGAACAATGTAGGGCTCGATTATTTGACCTTGTCGCGCAGCGCCAACACGCTTTCCGGTGGCGAAGCGCAGCGTATTCGCCTTGCTACGCAAATTGGCAGCAAGCTTTCGGGTGTGTTGTACGTGCTCGATGAGCCTTCGATCGGTTTGCATCAGCGCGATAACGTGCGGCTGATCGAGACACTTAAGCGCTTGCGCGATCAGCAAAATACCGTTATTGTGGTCGAACACGATGAGGATACTATTCGCGCTGCAGATGTTGTGGTAGATATGGGCCCTGGAGCTGGTAATTTGGGCGGGCACGTTGTGTGCGCGCTTCCGCCCGCTGAGCTGCAGAAAAATCCGCACTCCCTCACGGGGCTCTACCTTGCGCATAAGAAAACGATCGCGATTCCTCGTGCGCGTCGTGCGTGCGATAAGGGCTGGCTTGTGTTGAGGTCTGCCTCAAAAAATAATCTCAAACATATTGATGTGTCGTTTCCCTTGGGCGTGTTTTGCGTGGTCACAGGCGTATCGGGCTCGGGCAAGTCCTCTCTGATCGGCGAAACCTTGGCTCCGATTTTGTTGAATAGGGTGCAAAAAACAAATAAAAATTGTGGTCCGTACCAGGCGCTCGAAGGGCTCGTCGATGAATCGGGACAGGCGAGCGTTGACAAGGTTATCAACATTGATCAGAGTCCGATCGGCCGCACGCCGCGCTCGAATCCAGCTACGTACATTGGGCTTTGGGATGATTTACGTGTGCTTTTTGCTTCGCTTCCCGAGTCGCTTGCGAAGGGCTATTATCCTGGTCGTTTTTCGTTTAATGTGCCGGGTGGTCGTTGCGAGATATGCAAAGGCGAGGGCCAGATCAAAATTGAAATGAACTTTTTACCCGATGTGTACGTGGAGTGCGAGGCGTGCGCGGGAAGGCGCTACAATTCAGAGACACTTTCTGTGCTCTACCGAGGCAAATCGATAGCAGATGTACTGGATATGACTGTTGCTGAGGCGCTCGAATTCTTTAGTGCGATTCCAAAAATCAAGCGCAAGCTGCAAACACTCTATGATGTGGGCTTGGGCTATGTGCATCTGGGACAAAGCGCGCACACGCTTTCCGGAGGCGAGGCGCAGCGCGTCAAACTTGCGCGTGAGCTGCATCGACAGCAGACAGGAAAGACTTTTTATATTTTGGATGAGCCGACGACAGGTTTGCATTTTGAAGATGTGCGGATGCTCATTCAGGTGTTGCAAAAGCTGTGCGACGCGGGCAATACCGTGCTTGTGGTGGAGCATAATCTTGATGTGATCAAGGTGGCGGATTATGTGATTGACCTGGGGCCCGAGGGCGGAAGTGCAGGTGGAGAGCTTGTGTGCACAGGGACTCCTGAAGAGGTAAGCAGATGCAAGAAAAGCTATACAGGCCAATTCTTGAAGAAGATGTTGCGCGCACGCTAGCGCAGGATTAAGCGCCTACGCGCCCGCGCCCGCTTAAGCTGGCTAGTGCTTTGCACCAGCCTTTTCCTGTATCAACCCGCTTCTCCACGCTGGGGCTTTTTGTTGCGCGCGCGAGCTGAAAGCCCTGGTGGCGCGCTCGCGCGAACAATTCTTTATGATATACCGCACGAGCGGGGAAGCGTGCTTAAGCTGGGTACGCATTTGCGTAAGCCTTTTTTTGTTCAAACCCGTTTCCCCACGCGGGGGCTTTTTGCTGCGCGCGCGAGCTGAAAACCCTGGTAGAACTTCTACGCGAACGAGGAGGATGTTTTGTGGTAGACCGTTATGTCTTCGGTCTATCCACAAAACATCCGGTAGTGAGCGTAAATGAATTTACACAGGGATCGTTTTCAGCTTCCGCGCGAGCGTAGAAAAAAACGGGTTGATGTCGAGATTTTTCGCCCGATTTTGGCAAAATTTGCGCTCCCGCGCGCCTCTCAAAAAAGCTGCACCGCGCGTAGCTGCGGATATATAAAATTTAACTACCAAAACTAGTTAAAAATTTGATATTTTGTGTGACATCAGCGGCATTTTTTCTACGCACCTTATCGCAATACCTGAATCGGTGAAAAGAGCTTCCGTCTGCCCGTGCCCAACACGGGTTTTGTGTGAGGGGTATGCTCTTGAGCTATAATAAGCTCTTGATTGCTGCCGACGTGATTGTTGTTGTTGTCAAGCTCATATCGCCCGCGCGCGAGATCGCAAAAACTTATGAACTAAGGACCTTCGATGTCAAAAAACACGCACAAACATATGCCCAAAACCAACGCCATGCGTGCGCTTACCACCGCACACATCCCCTTTGACACGCGCTACTATGATGCCACTCACGAAGACATATCCACTGGTATCGGCATTCGTATCGCCGAAAGTTTGGGTCTTGACCCTGCACGCTCATTCAAAACGCTCGTTTGTGTTGCCGACGATGGAGAGCATATCACTTGCTGCGTGCCTGTTGACAAAGAAATCGACCTCAAACGCGCAGCCCGCGCTGTCCACAAAAAATCGCTTTCGATGATTCATACAAAAGAACTCGAAGCGCTTACCGGATACATCCGCGGCGGAGTCAGCCCCATCGGTATGAAAAAGCAGTTCAAGACCCTTATTGATGCCTCTGCCCTCAACTTTCCAGATGTTTCATTTTCTGGTGGAAAAAGGGGAGTTTCTGTTGTGCTCCAAGCCCAAGCTCTTACAGCCATACTTGATGTAGTATTTGAAGATATCACCAGTTCGCAGGCTTAATGTGCTGTCGTCAGCCGCACTGGTCGCATCCTGCGCCACGCATCCGCGTGTGGTTGCAGCACCCGCGATACCCTCATAAGCTGCGCTTTTAAGCGCTCATCATGTCACTTCGTACGAAAGACTAGCATGAAGCATTTTCACCCTATAAAGGATCCGAGAAACGATTCTGCAGCGCCTGTTCAAGCTGCTCAGAGCAAAGAAACTGTAGATGTGCTCGCCCCCGAAACACCCGACGCGCCCACACCCGAAACACACGCAGCTCAAACACCCACCGCACCCGCAGCGCGCGACGTCGCCCTCAGCAAAAACACCGCGCTCATCAGCGTACTTGTGATCATAAGCCGCCTCACAGGTTTTGTGCGCACTTGGGCACAAGCCTATGCCCTCGGCGTGACGGTGATCGCAAGCTGCTATTCTGTTGCCAACAACCTGCCCAATCAGCTCTACGAGCTCGTGATCGGTGGCATGCTCGTGACCGCGTTTTTGCCCGTCTATTTAAGCGTAAAAGCAAAGCTCGGACGCGCAGGCGCGAACCGTTATGCCTCAAATTTGGTCACTATAGTCTTTGTCCTTATGTTGGCATGTACCCTTTTAGCTGCGTTTTTTGCCTACGAAGTCGTGTTTACCCAGTCGTTTTCTGCGCACAAAGGCTTTGACGTCGATCTTTGCGTCTACTTCTTCCGCTTCTTCGCGATCGAAGTCGTGCTCTATGCGTTAAGCTCGCTCGTTTCGGGCATCTTGAATGCCGAACGCGATTATTTTTGGAGCAGCGCGAGCCCGATTTTCAACAATATTGTGACTATTGCGTCTTTTTTGGCGTATGCCTACGTTGCAAAAACGAACCCCCAGCTTGCCCTGCTTATCTTGGCTGTTGGCAATCCTCTCGGCGTGTTGATCCAGGTGCTTATGCAAGTGCCTTCGCTTTATGCGCACGGTATTTCCATTCGTCCCTATATCAACTTCAAAGACCCCCAGCTAAAAGAGACACTTTCTATAGGATTGCCCTCGCTTGTGGTCATGCTTTGCTGCTTTGCAACTGTTTCGGTGCAGACGAGTCAGGCGCTTTCCGTTCGGCCCGAAGGCGCATCGATCGCCTTTTATGCACGACTTTGGTTTACGCTTCCGTACGCGATTCTTGCGGTTCCCATTACAACCGCAATGTTTACGGAACTTTCTGCAGATATCGCCGATAATAATATGCGTTCCTACACGCGCGGCATCGAAGAAGGCAGTTCAAAAATTCTCTTCTTCATGATTCCATTTGCATCTTTTTTGGTTATTTATGCACTTCCGCTCGTGAGGTTTATGGCGGCTGGCAATTTCACGCCCGATCAACTCGCCATCACATCGCTCTATCTCATATCGCTGAGTTTAGGCCTTCCTGCGTACGCTTTGTGCATGTACTTGCAAAAAATCGCGTCGTCCTTGCGCGAAATGGGCCGATATGCAGCGATTACGGTACTTGCATCCATCGTTCAAGTGCTTGTATGCCTCTATCTCACATCGTGGGGAGGTCTTTTTATCGTAGGATTTTCTTCGTGCATCATGTTTCTTGTGGTGGATATTTCCTGCTTTATCTGGCTGTTTAGAAAATTTTCCACGCTTTCCTTACGCGCGCTCATATCTACAATTATCCGTGCAGGTCTTCTGGGATGTGTAGGCAGTCTCGCAGGGATCGGTGTCTTGGCGCTTCTTCGCGCGCAGGATATGCTTACGAGCGCATCTTTGCAGCTTAACCTCTTGAGCCTTGTAGGATTACTTGTGGTGAGTGGTGGAGTAGCATGTGTTGTAAGCTTTGGGGGAGCGTGGGTGCTTCATATGCCCGAAATACAATTTGTTGCGCATATTCTTAAAAGAAAATAGAGCTCAAAGCCGTAATCAATACGGGCCCACCGGAGCAAAACCAAGAAAAACGAAGCAAAACCAAGAAAAAAATCCGTGGCAATTTTTGCGAAATTACATCAAGTATAGCCCAATGTGCGAGCGCTTCGCAAGCTCGCTCACCCACGGAAAAAAATAAGCCGCCTGCGGGACAGCGCGTGTATTTTGCCGACCGCTTAGTAAAATATTATATGTTATAGCGCCTGTCTCCTGTCTTTGAGTGAGCGCACGACTGCACGTGTTCGCAGGTATTTGCTCTGTTTGCAGTATGTTCACGCTCGCGCAAGCTTGCTTGCCAGCACGCACGCATACGTCATTTGCGCACACAAAGACACACCAGGCACGATATTTCGTATGCACAGGCGCTTGGTTGGTACGCAAGCGAATCGCGATGTCGCAGACATCTAAGTTGAATGAGGGGTGTTCTATGGCTGAAAAACACGTCTACCGTTTCGGTAACGACGAAAACGGTAATAACGTTACTGAAGTAGCCGGTGCTTCCGTTAATGAAGCAAAATGGATTACCGGCGGTAAGGGCGCAAACCTTGCTGAAATGGCCAATATCGGTCTTCCGGTTCCTCCTGGTTTCTCGATCAGCTGCCAGACTTGTGTTGCGTATGCAAGCAACAACAATACCTGGCCAGAGGGTGTGTTGGATGAAATTGACGTCGCGCGCAAAGACCTCGAAAAGCGCATGGGCAAAAAGCTCGGCGACCCCAACGATCCACTCCTCGTCTCCGTTCGCTCTGGTGCTCCGTTCTCTATGCCTGGTATGATGGACACCGTCCTCAACCTCGGTCTTAATGATGTTTCGGTCAAGGGCCTTATCAAGCAAACGGGCAATGAGCGTTTTGCGTGGGACTCCTACCGTCGTTTCGTCCAGATGTTCTCCAATGTCGTAATGGGCATTGAAGGTGATCTCTTCGAAGACGCTATCAATGAGAAAAAGAAAGAGCGTGGCGTTCGTCTCGACACAGAGCTCGATGCTGCTGACCTCAAGGATCTGACGCAGACCTTCAAGGCTATTTTTGCAAAGCATGTCGATTCTCAAGCCCATCCTGAGGTGGCTCCAAACGGCAAAGCAGCGTTCCCGCAAGATCCGTACCTGCAGCTTCGCCTCGCTGAGCAGGCTGTTTTTGGTTCATGGATGAATGAGCGTGCCTGCATTTACCGTAAACAAAACAAGATTGACGATAATCTCGGTACTGCAGTCAACGTCCAGGTCATGGTCTTTGGTAACAAAGGTGAGACATCGGCAACGGGCGTTGCATTTACGAGAAACCCTGCTGACGGTACCAATGAGCGCTACGGTGACTTCCTTATCAACGCACAAGGTGAAGACGTTGTCGCAGGTATTCGTAATACCGAGCCTATTTCAGACCTTATGAAGGTTCCTGCCCTCAAAGAAGCGGCAAAAGAGCTCTTCCACGTCTTCGAAATCCTCGAAGATCACTATGCCGACATGATGGATATCGAGTTTACAATCGAGCAAGGCAAACTCTGGATGCTTCAGACGCGTGTTGGTAAGCGTACTGCACTTTCGGCTCTGCGTGTTGCCATTCAAATGGTCGAAGAAGGCCGTATCACCAAGGAAGAAGCTATTATGCGCGTTGCTCCTTCCCAGCTCGATCAACTCCTGCACCCGCAGTTTGACCCGACCGCAAAAGTAGACGTTATTACCAAGGGTATGAATGCGTCTCCTGGTGCTGCAGTGGGTGCGTGCGTTTTCTCTTCTGATGCTGCTGTTCACTATCAAAATATTGAGAAGCCCTGCATCCTTGTTCGTTGGGAGACTACCCCTGATGACCTGCGCGGTATGGTGGCTGCTGAAGGTATTCTTACCTCTCACGGCGGAAAGACCTCTCACGCTGCTGTTATTGCACGTGGTATGGGTGCACCGTGCGTATGTGGTGCTGAAGCACTTCGCATTGATGCAAAAGCGAAGGAAGCCGAGATCACCGGCACCGGTGTTGTCCTTCACGAAGGCGATATTATCTCGATCAACGGTACCACGGGTGATGTCATTCTGGGCGCAGTACCTCTGACTCGTCCTGAGCTTACTGGCGACCTCGAGACCATTCTTCAATGGGCAGATGACGTGCGTCGCGACGCAAGTAGAGGCCGCATCTTTGGCGTTCGTACCAATGCAGATAACCCTGCAGATGCTCAGCTTTCTGTGGACTTTGGTGCAGATGGTATCGGTCTTGACCGTACAGAGCACATGTTCTTGGGCGAGCGTAAACAGATCATCCAATCATTCATTCTTGCTGACACTGATGGTGCAAAGCAGCAGGCTCTGGGGCAGCTCTTGCGCGTTCAGACCGAAGACTTTGTTGGTATGTTCAAGGCTATGAACGGCCGTAATGTTATCGTTCGTTTGCTTGACCCGCCACTACATGAGTTCCTCGACGATCCTCGTACAGAGGCAGTTCGTCTCGCTCATGCTGAGGCACGCGGTGAGCACGAAACGACGCTCAAAGCTATGCGCGCACACCTTGCTCGCTTGGACTCCTTCCAGGAAGCAAACCCCATGCTGGGTCTTCGTGGCTGCCGCTTGGGTATCGTATATCCTGAACTCAACGACATGCAGGTACGCGCTATCGCAGGCGCCGCTGCTCGCCTGAAGAAGGAGGGCTTCGATCCTCGTCCTGAGATCATGGTCCCGCTCATCTCTACTGTCGAAGAGCTCAAGCTCGTGCGTGCTCAGATCGAAAAGGTTGTACAGCTTGTTTCCGAGGCTGAAGGTGTTGAGCTTCACATTCCTGTGGGCTGCATGATTGAGCTTCCACGTGCTGCGGTAACCGCTGATGAAATTGGTCACTTTGCTGACTTCTTCAGCTTTGGTACCAATGACCTTACGCAAACCGTCTTTGGTTTCTCCCGCGACGACGTTGAGAGCGCCTTTATTCCGCAATACCTCAACAAGAAGATTCTTAAGTCGAACCCCTTCGAGACTCTCGATCCTGGTGTTGCAAAGCTTGTTGATGTCGCAGTTAAGGGTGGTCACGAAGCCAATCCCACCATCGTATGTGGTGTGTGCGGCGAAACGGGTGGCGATCCTGAGTCTATTCAGATGTACTACGACCTCGGTCTCGACTATGTCTCCTGCTCGCCCTATCGTGTACCTATCGCACGTCTTGCAGGTGCTCAGGCAAAGATTCACTCCAACGGTGGACCTGCGAGAGTCAAGAAAGCATAGGCTCGTGAGCACTTGCGCTTATCCTGTTTGCGCCTAGCTTGCTTGCGCTTGTGCGTTTGCACATAGATTGAATAGCCAAGGGAAGAGCACGCGTTCGTGTTCTTCCCTTTGTGCTTTTTCATCGTAAGTTCGCCGACAAGCGCGCATGCGCGCCTCAAGCCGATCACGCTTTTATTACAATATGTGAGGCGGCTAAAAGGGAGGTATGTGTGGTCTGTCCCGTCTGCGGTGCTCACATTAGTGATAGGTGCTTGGTTTGTCCAGCATGTCGTTCGGATGTTGAATCTACGCGCATGTTGCCCAAAACACTTGGCAACTATTGCTCAGTTTGTGCATCTGCGCTCGATCCCCACGCTCAGATTTGCCCTGCGTGCGGCGCTCCCGTAGCTCAAAGCTTTGACGCTGCGCAAACGCCTGCGAGAAAAACAAACGCGCGCATATCGGGCGCGCGAGCGCGTGACGCTGTGTCCATGTCGCCATCCGCGCCAACTCCCGCGCCCGCAACGCCAACACCCCAAGCTCATTATGGACAATCTGTACACGTGAAGAATTCTCGCGAGTCAGCAGCTGCCGCAGCACCCATGCCTGCACCCGCTCGCGCCCGCACACAAGCCTTTGCTTCGCGCGGAGATGCGCTATCTTCTGATTCTTCTCTTTCTGCTGATGAAACGCACTCAATTCCTCGTATCACAAGCGCCATCCCTTCATTTCCCCAGGAAAATGGCTATGACGCAAAGCAGCCGAATGGGCCGCGCCTGCGTATGCTCTTTTTTGCGCTCGCGTTTGCTCTCATTTTTATAAGCTCTATCGTGCTTGCGATTACGCATCCCTGGAACCCCGATTTCTTTGATATCAAAGCAAAAGTGGGTACCGACATGTCAAATGCTGGTTTTCCTGGAAAGCGCTCCGAACTTCATGCGCAGGACAAAAAATCTGAAACTGCGCGCACTCAATCGGCTGACGATGAAACCTATGACCAACTAAAAAGTGCATATGATGAGCTGGGCGAGCTCTTCCAAAAAATCGACGATAACGAAGAGCTCCTCAGAAAGACCTACGCAACTGCCTCGAAAGACGATCTCAAGAAGGGTGCTTCAGAGCTTTCGGATCTCGCTATTACGCTCAGCAACAAAGTGCAGGCAATTTCTTCGGTGAACGTGGAATCCGGCACCTACGCGCAGGACAAATCCCATATCGCTTCTCTCGCAAGCTGGTTGAGAAATCATGTAGATGCCCTTCGTGCTGCCTGGAAAAACGCCATCAAATACCAGGGAAAAAGCGTTGCACAAGACAAAATTGCCAAAAATATCGGAAAAAGTGACCAAAAAACGATAAACAGCACCTACAAGTCGCTCTTTACACAAAACTACGACAGGTACAAGCCCGTTTATAAAGAACCTGCAAAGTAATTTTTTGCTTTTAGTATTGATACTTGTTCTTGTGCGCACTGAAACGATACAATAAATAACACGTATATATGTTTACCAAGCAAAGCGGACGCACCAGCGCCCGCGGGGGAGTCGCCTTCGACTCTCGCCATGCAGCTTTCGCGCACGTGCATGTATGCAGAGCACACGTGCTTTGCTCGCGTGTAGTGCACACAGGTGAGCTGCACATACGCAGATCGAAATGAGGTTGATTATGGGCTGTTATACGCCTTCGTACAAGATTCAAGGAAACGAAGTCGCAGTGTTTGAGACGAGCAAGGGGACCATCAAAGTCAAGCTAGACGGCGAAGGAGCTCCCATTCACGTTGCCAATTTCTGCGAGCTTGCGCAAAAGGGATTTTACGACAATCTCAAATTCCATCGCTATGTTCCTGGTTTTGTTATCCAAGGTGGCTGCCCTAATACGCGCTCGATGACCGAAGAAGAAGTGGCGATGGGTGCTTGTGGTAAGGACGGCATGCCTGGTACGGGCGGCCCCGGCTATTGCATCAAAGAGGAATTTACTACTAATCCTCACAATTCGCACGTCGACGCCGCACTTGCTATGGCGCGCTCCCAGATGCCCGATTCAGCTGGATCCCAGTTTTACTTCTGCTTGGGCGCTCAACATGAGCTTGACTCGGGCTACACGGTTTTTGGTACCACGATCGAGGGCAAAGATGTTATCGCATGCCTTCGCGCAGGTGATCTCATCAAACACATTAGCATCACGTATCTTCAAGCCTAAGTGCAAGGCATCCTAATCGTTTCAAGCGAGGAGTTACTGTGAATCTACAAACATACGAACGAGCTAAACAAGCATACACACAAGGCGATTACAATGGCGCGATTGCGAGCCTAAAGCTTTGCAAAGCCCCGGGTGAATTGGCGGGTTCTGTCGATCATCTCCTGGGCAATTGCTACATGAAGCTCAATATGTACGATTTGGCGGCTTGTGCGTATGGCGAAGCCTTGCGCGACTCAAGCTACGCTCATGTGGGACCTCTTGCCTGCAATCGTGGACGTGCGTTTCTTGCAGCCAAAAAATACGAAGACGCGATCGCTTCGCTTTTGGTTTCTCTCAAAGACGAGCATTACACGAGCGCGTATAAGGCTCATTTAGCGCTTGGTTCTTGCTATCTCAAACTCAACAATGCACGCGACGCCGGGGTTAATTTCCGTGCCGCTGCAATTGACGAAAACAATCCAGCTCCTGCATTTGCTCTTAAGCAGCTCGGGCATTGTTTCATGCTCCTGGGTCGTGCGGTAGATGCAATCGAAGCTTTCCGTACTGCGCTTGACTTTTCAACTCCTCTTGCCGAGCAAAATTCCATTTATTCCGATTTGGGACTTGCTTATGTTGCAGCAAACCGCATGAGCGAGGCTGTGGATGCGTTTTCAAAAGCCACAAAGGATGCGAGTTTTACGCTCTCGCCTCAAGCGCAAGCTGCTTTTGATGCTGCAAGCAAGGCGGTTGCTGCAGTCGTAGGTGCCACACCTTCCGAGACAGACTCTCTTCTTGCAGCTACCGGCTATGGTTCGAGTACCTATGATCCGCTTGACCCTACAGGCAAATCGGGCGCGTTTATGCCTTCTCCTGAAGATACGGGATTTTTCTCCATCAACGAAGAAGATCTTGTAGAAAACGATAAAAAGCAGCGCAAAGTCAAGCGTAAACACAAGCACACCGGTCTCAAAATTTTCTTGAGCTTTATCGTGCTCTTGCTCATCGTAGCAGGTCTTGTAGGCTTTGCGTTTTATAAGGGCTATGGCTATCCTACGCAGGAAATGCTTACCACCCAGCTCTTCTCGCTTAAAGCACAAACGGGATCTACGGCTCCTCTTCTTGCGTCGAGCGTAAGTTCGTCCGATAGGCAAGCTCTCGAAGCTCTGCTTCCTCAAGATGCCGCAAAGGTAGATGTTATGGGTGTCGATCGCAGCATGAATAGCGCTCTGGTGTATGCGCGCGCTACTCTTTCTGCAGGTGGACAGCAGGATTACAAGATTTCGTTTGTGCGCGAAGGCTTCCAGTTTAAGGTAAGTTCGCTTGAGGTGGTCTACCCTTCAAAGGATAAGCCGGCAAAGCTCGATACGTCTTCGCACAATTCGTAAGCGGCTTCTGAGTGCATCTGTTTTGCTTGCGTAGGCTGTGGGTAGGAACTGTTTGTATCCGTACCCACGCGGCAGCAAAGCGTATAGTGCAAGCTCGTACGATATAGGTTGAGATCTTCGCATAGTTTGGATGGGATGATATATGTCTTTGATCGACTCACTTTTTGGACAATACGAAGGCGATCTCGCGATCGACTTAGGTACTGCGAACACGCTGGTAGCTGTTCGCGGGCAAGGCATTGTTCTCAATGAGCCTTCTGTCGTAGCTATCGACAAAAGCGAAGATCGCGTGCTTGCAGTCGGTGCCGACGCAAAGCGCATGATTGGCCGCACACCTGGTTCTATTGCAGCTGAGCGCCC
Organism: uncultured Atopobium sp.; assembly: GCA_947090525.1. Lineage (GTDB taxonomy): Bacteria > Actinomycetota > Coriobacteriia > Coriobacteriales > Atopobiaceae > Fannyhessea. The sequence goes on along the minus strand of CAMUON010000003.1, from coordinate 72,851 downwards.
CTTAAAGGACGGCGTGATTGCAGATTTTGATGTCACGGAAGTCATGCTTCGCTATTTTATCGAAAAAGCACGGGGTACCAGGCGCTATCCCTGGAGCCCTCGTCCAAGTGTTGTCGTATGTGTGCCTTCGGGCGTCACATCGGTTGAGAAGCGCGCTGTTTTTGAAGCGACGATTTCTGCGGGCGCTCGTCAGGCCTATTTGATCGAAGAGCCTATGGCCGCAGCTATTGGTGCTGATTTGCCCATCGAAGATCCTACGGGCTCTATGGTTGTAGATATCGGCGGTGGTACCACCGAAGTTGCAGTTATTGCTATGGGCGGCATCGTTGTTTCTCAGTCCATACGTACCGCGGGCGACGAATTTGATCAAACAATTCTTGAACATGTGCGCGATGCATACAATCTCTCTATTGGTGAGCGCACGGCGGAAGATATCAAGATTAAGGTAGGCTCGGCAGCACCTCTTGCCGAAGAACTCGACGTAGAAGTCAACGGCCGAGACGTTATGAGCGGTCTTCCAAAAACCGTTCGCATCGAATCTGAGGAAATACGTCGCGCCCTCGACAAGCCTTTGGACGAAGTTACCAAGACCGTAAAAGACGCACTCGATCTCACGCCTCCTGATCTTGCGAGTGACCTTATGTATTACGGCGTCCTGCTCACGGGTGGTGGCGGATTGTTGCGCGGTCTCGATCAACGTTTGCGCGACGAAACGGGCGTTCCGGTCAACGTAAGTCCTACTTCTCTCGAAAATGTTGTGAACGGTTGTGCAAAAGTTCTCGAAGCAAACGCTCTGTCGGGTGGATTTGTTCAAAGCTCAAGCTAGTGGAAGTGTGTATTGATGCCTAGTCGCTCGTCCCACAAAACATCTCTTGGCATGGTGAGCAAAGGTCAAAACTCGGGTCTGCGTGTTCTAATTGCATGTATCGTGGCATCGGTGCTGCTCTTTAATTTTAGCTATCGAGATAGCAATTTTCCGCTGTTTACCGCCGCAAGAAGCATTGTCAATATCGCAGCTCTTCCGGTTAGGTATCTGAGCGCTGTTGTATGGCTGCCGTTCCGCGCAGCCGCAGGCGCTGCGTCTGATGCGAGTGCCCCGAGCGCTTCGCTCTCTGAACTTAAGTCAAAAAATCAAGAGCTCGAAGCGCAAGTTGCTCGTCTCGAAGAAGATCGTCAAAAGGTTGAGCGCCTTCAGAATCTTCTCGCGCTTAAGAGCAGCTACAACCTGCAATCGGTGGCGTGCCGCATCATTGCGGGTGCTCACAATTCCTGGGAGCATACAGTTACAATCGATAAGGGGAGTCTAGCTGGTCTTTCCGTTGGTATGCCTGTCGTAGATTCCAATGGTGCTATAGGGCAGATCACTGAATGCAACGCTGCATCTTCGACCGTGCGCCTCATCTCGGATGAGCGCTCGCAGATCCCTGCCATGATTCAGTCCTCCCGCGCGCAGGGAAGCTTGCAGGGTTCTGTGGACGGAAATCTCTATCTCAAATTTATAAATACGAACCTCAGCTGCGAGGTTGGCGACACTGTTGTTACAAGTGGTTTGGGCGGTATCTTCCCTAAGGGTATTCCCATCGGAAAGATTGCGAGCGTCAACAAAACCCCTGGTGCCATGTATTTTGACATACGGCTCAGTACCTTAACTAGTGCTGAGAACCTCGAGGAAGTCCTCGTGATCACCTCTCTTACCGATGAGCAAAAAGCGAGCGACAAAGATATCGCCGAAGCAGATGCTCAAGATAGATCGGTGGGGGATAGCTCGTCTGCTGCTTCTGGAAAAAATGGATCCGCAGCTTCTGATGGGACAAAGAGCGGTGATGGCTCTAGCAGCGCTAGCAACTCCACCAGCTCAAACGGCAACAACGCCCGCAGCGCTCAAACATCGAATTCAGATACAGACTCGTCTTCATCTACAAACAATTCCAAGGACAAAGGAGGCGCATAATGCCTGCTCAACTCAAAGCTGCGACGCATGTGCGCATCTACGTACTTGCGCTTGTCTGTTTTGCACTCCAGATTTTTCTTGCACCCAATATCATGTTGGGAGCTGGTCAAATTAATTTTGCCCTTATTTTTGTTGGACTTGTGAGCTTTACGCACTCTAGAAAAGCAGCGATTATCTCTGGTTTTTTGGGTGGTATCGTGTTTGAGCTCTTGGGTACTTCGGTTATTGGTATCATGCCCTGTCTTTTGAGTATTGTTGGGTATGTGCTGGCTTCTGACGTGCGTGCGCGCATCCAGGAAGATCCGCTCTTCTCGTTTATCGTCTTTGGTGTGTGTTCGTTTGCCGTGTCATGTTTGCATTTCATTGTCTTGCTTATATTGGGTACGCAACCTTCTATTCTTGAAGCGCTTGTCTTTCGCATGCTGCCCATTTTTGTCTTGACGACCTTTGCTTTCATTCCTTTTGTCGTCGTTTTACAACGAATGAGCGCTCCAAAAGCAAGCATGCCTTTGAAGCACGGGCAGAAAAAAGCGCGCCATAGTTATCTTTTGCGCAGGTAAGACTATGAATCCGATCGTTATCGTTATCATCATCCTAAGTCTTATTCTCTGCGCCCTCGTTGTGGCATATTTTGCTTCGGGACAAGGAACGAAGCGCCTGCGTTTTGATATCGGCGGTTTTTCTTCCTCGTTTGCGCAAGGTGGAAGCAATGCTTCGGCAGCTCCTGATTTTCGGGCGCGCATTAGGGGAGTAGGCATATTTTCGTCTGCGGTGATCGTTGCGCTCTTTTCAAAATTGTGGAGTATGCAGGTCCTTTCCTCGAGCTCATATACTGAACAAGCCGAAACGAACCGCCGCCGCACGATTACACTTCCTGCTCCGCGCGGTAGAATCCTCGATCGAAATGGACGGGTGCTCGTTGGCAATAGACCGTCTCTTGTGGTGACGGCACTGCCTTCTGTGCTCGAAGATGATGTGGAATTGCGCCTGCTCTCAAATGTATTGGGCATACCCGAACCCTGTGTTCGCCTCAAAATCGCCGATGCCTCTGCGGGCGCCCAAAGTCCGCGCGTGGTGAGTGTGGACGTAAGCCGGCGCGTAGTAGCGTATATCAATGCGCATCCGTCACTCTTTCCAGGAGTTGCGATTGAAGACAGAACGCAGCGTGCATATCCACTCAACAATCTCTGCGCGCACGTTTTGGGCTACACCGGAACCATTACAGATGACCAGCTTAAGGCTGCAAAAGAAAACAATAGCGAGGATGCAATTTCCTATGTCTTGGGTGATACCCTCGGACAAGCAGGCATCGAAGCGCAATATGAAAACGTGCTCCAAGGCATCAAAGGTGAGCAGACTGTCTTCGTCGATGCAGACGGCAACGTGATAAATCGTTCCGGGAGCATCGACCCCCAAAGTGGATCAGACGTTGTGCTTACGATCGATGCTGATATCCAAAAAGCCGCAGAAGACTCGCTCAATGCCCATATCGAACGCCTGCGTGGCAACGGCATGAGCGAATGCTATGGGGGCTGCGCGCTTGCTATGGAGGTCGATACGGGCGAGATTCTTGCGATGGCGTCGGCGCCGAGCTTTTCTCCTTCTCTTTTTGTGGGCGGCATATCGTATGACGATTGGCAAAGTCTCTCAAGTGAAAAAGCGCATAATCCCTTGCTCAATCGCTCCATGTGTGGTCAATATCCTTCGGGTTCTACCATTAAGCCCTTTTCGAGTTTGGCTGCGCTTGACTATGGCATTGCTACCCCTGAGTCGAGCTATGTGTGCACAGGCTACTGGACGGGTCTTGGCTCGCAATTTGGGCAGTATTGCTGGCTGCATTCTGGACATGGCCGCATGACCATACAGACGGGTATTACCAACTCCTGCGACGTCGTGTTCTATGAAATTGGTAAAGCATTTTTCTTCTCAAAGACGCAAGACGGCATGCAAAAAACCTTTAAAGAATGGGGCTTGGGTGCAAAGACAGGCATTGATCTCCCCGGCGAGCTTGAAGGACGTGTGCCCGATGCTGCCTGGAAAGAAAAACACTTTGCCAATTACAACGAAGACGCACGTAAATGGCAGGGCGGAGACCTTACCAACCTCGCGATCGGACAAGGCGATTTGCTGGTGACTCCTTTGCAGATGCTTTCTGCCTACGCTACCTTTGCAAATGGGGGCGTGCGCGTGTGCCCACACCTCATGAAATCGATTAAATCAAGCATGGGTACCGGATCGGTTATCGATTACAAAGCACCTGACCTCGAAGCTATCAATATCAAACAGGAATATTTTGATGTGGTGAAGCGCGGCCTTGTCGGCGTAATTTACGAAGAATCGCAGGCGCAGGCTTCTCACTTTACCAATATGAAAGAAAAAGTCGCTGGTAAAACGGGTACCGCAGAAACTGCTCATACCTCACCTACCGGTTGGTTTATCGCCTATGCGCCTGTAGATCACCCAAAGTACGTCGTCGCGTCTATGATCGAAGACGGCGGCTTTGGTGCTGACGGAGCGCTTTATGTTGTTCGAGACATATTGGGGGCGCTTTTTGGCGAGCCAGATAGCTCGTCTGAATCTAACGCAAGTCACGCACGCTAGGATATGATATGGCAGCTAATTTTTCACATACATCGTCTCGCGCCCGCAAGGCTCCGCACGTGCATACCCCCATACCCCATGCAGCGCTTAATCAAACGAAGACGATCAAGGGTTTTGCGCAGGGACATGTAGGGCGAAGTGTTCATGTGGGACGCGTGGGGCATGCAGGGTTTTCTGGTCGTGCAGCCCGCGCAGGCGGCGCTGTTCATACAGGTGCTGTTCACACAAATATTCATACGCGCGCACACGCACCTCATCTGCAGCCGCGCAGCAATTTCGCTGGCGGGCGCGGCGGGCGCGGAATGCTTTCCCCTTTGTCTCATCTTTTCGGGGTTATCAACACTCTTTTAGCACACATGTACAACAAGCTCTCCGGATTCAAAACCACTTATGGGCGTTTCAAGGGACCGGTATACTTGCTTCAGCTCGTACCTGCTTTGTTGTTGGTCCTTTTTGGTATTGTCGTGATTTACACAGCATCGCTTTCTATTCCAAAAGCATCGTTTATTCGTCACATCGGGGGAGTTGTCGTGGGGGCAGCCGCTGCTTTTGCCCTGTGGCGCTATGATTATCGCGTCTTTGCGCGGGCGAGTCTGGCACTTCTTATTGCCGATGTCGTGCTCATCTTGCTGCCGCTTATTCCTGGCTTTGGTGTCAGCGCAAAAGGTCTTACCGGATGGGTAAAACTTCCACTCATTGGACTTAATTTTCAGCCTTCGGAGTTGGCAAAAATCGTAACCATCCTGCTCATGGCCTCTCTTGGAGCGGGGTATAACGGCAAAATCGATACGCTCAAAAGTTATATCAAGCTCTGCGCCGTGCTTTCCATACCGTTTATCCTTATTTTGCTGCAGCCTGATCTCGGTACCGGCCTTATTTTGCTCGTGGTGGGAGCCACGATCATCATTGCTTCGGGTGCGAAAAAATCCTGGGTGATCATTACCATTCTCGCGCTCATTATGGTGATCACGCTCGTGATTGTGATGTCGATGACGCCAGGTTTGCCGCATATTCTCAAGCAGTACCAGATGAATCGCCTGATTGTCTTTATGGATTCGTCTGTTGATCCTGCTGGGTTTGGCTATAATCTGCAACAGGCAAAAATTGCTGTTGGTTCGGGCGGTATCTGGGGCAAAGGTATTGGCGGAGCTTCGCAGGCAGGAAGCGGATTTTTGCCTGAAGCGCATACCGACTTTGTGTTTGCGCTGCTTGCGGAAGAGTTCGGCTTTGCGGGTGCGAGCCTTTTGCTCATCCTGTTTGCTGCGATGATTTTTTCCACCTTGGCGCTTGCCGGGCGTGTAGATTCTCCATTTGGCAAATTGATCCTTGTAGGTATCGCGATGATGTGGTGTTTCCAGCTTTTGCAAAATGTAGGCATGTGCATAGGAATCATGCCCATCACAGGTATTCCTCTGCCATTTATTAGTTTTGGATCGTCGTCCATGGTGGCGCAGCTCATGAGTATAGGGCTTGTTCAATCGGTGTGGCGGCATATCCCTAAGTCGGCTTAAGTGAAGGAGCACATATGGTCGACATAGATGAAGAAGCACATATGAGCACATACCCGGGCATTCAAGATGGTGAGCCTTCATCCTCATTGCATGAAGCAGTTGTCTCTCCTTCGCATGAAGCAGCTGCCCCCTCTGTACTCAAGCCGCTTCCTGCTTGTAGCGCAAGCTCCTCGCTTTGCTGGTATGCATCGTCTCGTACGTCTAAAGACCCATTCTTTTTTGCGCTCTCGCGTGCGTTTTTCCCCGCTTCTGCATGTATGTGTAGCGAATTTCACGCAGATACGCTTGCACAACCGCTTATTAAGCCGTATGCAGTGATTGCATATATGGAGTCAATGTATGCATCGGATCGCTTTGACCATAAGCGCCTTCAATATATTGCAGAAGAAGCCCTGGCACCGCTTGTGATTCTAGCTCATGACAAGGCCGATATTCCTGCGCGCTTTCGCGACATTGTGCTGGGTACGCGTCCTTGTTTGGTGCCGGTGTATATTCTTGTGGAAGCTGATGTTAGATCTCTTACGCAGGCACTGGCTCAGCTTTTGATTCTCGATACATTTCCTGCTTCGCAGGAAGCTAGGGAGAACCTTGTGCGCGCGTATATGCCCTGCTACCGTGCGTATATATCGGCACGTTTTATGCCGTCTATACAAGGGACTATGGGACTTCCTGAAGATTATGCATCTACGCTCGCGTCTTTGCTGCTATCTGTGATGGGGAAGAGGCTTTTGTCGCGCGTGGATCTTGTGCGCGCATTGGGAGCGTTTTTGTGCCCTCGTATGGTTCAAGACGCACAAGAGCTCTTCCGTACTGCGCGCGTGCTTCATGAATTGATTACGCTTAGTCCTGGTGGAGCTCGCTTGCAGCTGTCCGCGGCTTCGATTGCGGGCGTGAGTGTAGTGTATCTAGCGTTTTTGCGGTTGTTGGCGAGGCGTTTTTTGGGGAGGGGAGTGGTGGCAACATTGTTTGCGCGCCCCCTTTTGTGGTGGCTGTCTCCTTCACTTTTGGCCTGGCTTTATCTCGGCTTTGTGTATGCGCATATGATTGGTCGCACGCAAATGCGCAAACGCGCACAAGCGAAAGCTTTTCCAAGTACGCGGGTGTAAGTGTTGCGCGCGCTGGTTTAGCGTAGGGAGGCCGGTTGCGTAGGGAGTACAGCCTTCGTCTGGCAACGCTCGCTGTGCGCCGCTTTGCCAGGTTTTGCATCTTCTGTGTAGCAACGCCCGCGCTTTCTTTTTGCGTAATGAGGTGGTAATATAGTGAAGTCTTTGTAGACAAACACATGCGCTTCGAGCTTTCCGTACTCTTAGACTGGTGCGGAAGATGCTTTGCTTTGGACTATTTGGGAGTTCAACCTGAGCTTTTGTGTTTATTATGAAGGCACACCTATACATTGGTAAATACCTTGGGCATGAGCTCATCATTTGCTGCAATCGCTGCAATTTCGTCTGGCCGATGTTGACGAGAGTCTGTGTTTGCGAGTAAGATTTAGAGCTGTTGCACAAGATTCATAATGAAGGGTTAACACATGTACGCAATCGTTATCACTGGTGGCAAGCAGTATAAGGTTGCCAAGGGCGACATTCTCAGTGTTGAAAAGCTCGACGCGCAGCCTGGCGACAAGGTCAAACTTGACGTTCTCATGCTCAACGATGGCAAAAAGACTATCTGCGATGAAGCTTCTCTCAGCAAGAAGAAGGTTACCTGTGAAGTTCTTGAACAATACAAGGACAAGAAGGTTATCGTTTTCAAGCTCAAGAAGCGTAAGCGCTACCACCGCACTAAGGGTCATCGTCAAAATCTCACCAAGCTTCAAGTCGTGAGCCTGCCTACTATGCGCTCACAGGCTAAGAAGAGCGAATCCGTGAGTGAATAAAAGACGTTTAGTCTTTAGGTCTGGTTGAAACTCGATTTTGATTGGTAGGTTAGATTATGGCTCATAAGAAAGGTTTGGGATCCTCTCGCAACGGTCGCGATTCCAACGCTCAGCGTCTCGGCACCAAAGTGTATGGTGGCCAGGACATCAAAGCTGGTCAGATTATTGTTCGTCAGCGCGGCACCCACATCACCCCAGGTGAGAATGTAGGTCGCGGCAAAGACGACACCCTTTTTGCACTCACCGACGGCAAAGTTGAATTTGTCAAGGGTGCAAAGCACTTTGTTCACGTGCGCACTGCATAAGTTTTATGCTCTGTGCGGGCGCGCTTCTTGTGCGCGCCTCATTTGTGTGAACATGTGTCTCTGTATACATGGTTCTTTTGATTGTTAACCCCGACGCGTGCGTTGGGGTTTTCTTTTATGTGGTGCGCACAGGCGTGCACGTGCCTGAACTGCACCTCCTGAATTGGTTCTTTTTATTTCTCCAAATTCAGGAGTGCAGTTCATTTAGGAGGACTTTCTAAATTTAATAATCGAATAGAAGGTGGAGTAAATTCCCCTATAAGAGATATGCTTCGTAACCATCGAGGATTGAGTGAACTAAGGCGTATTAAAGCCATATTAAAGCCGTATTAAAGCCGTATTTTGGTGGTGTTACATGCATACAGAAACACCTCTAGAGCCTGCAGGGATGCTTAGAAGCATGCCTAGGAATAAAGGCTGCAAACACTGATAAATGCATTCAGACCGCAAAGACCAGAAAGTATATATCCCGATACACATGGAAACGCTGTGGTGTGGTCAGAGCTACATCACAGCGATTCCTATCCCTATACAACAGAATAATTCATTTACACACTTTTTGTCCTATAGCCCCCAGATAATCCCTACAACTGATGTTTTACCATATCATTCAAATCACATTGTTTATGTTGTTGCATTGTTCCCGCTCTAGAAAAAGGGCTTCAAGAACGTATCTCATTTTTCACAAGACTCCAAAAGCTTTTATTGCGTTTTGTTGGGAGAGTTGCACTTCATTCTTGTTTTATACAATGCATACGCGCATGTTGCTATCTTTAGTTTCCAGAATAAAAATGCATAACATATATTTTGTGACTTTGCGTGTAAAAGACATTTTATTTGATTAAAAAAGCTTTTATATATCAAATTAGAATATATTTTTCTTTTTATAACCATTAAAACCACAGCTATTTAGCCTAAAAATTATTTTCCATGTATTGTTTCATATCTGTTATAGAAAAATTTCCCGCACGTAACAATCTAATTTCAGACGAGTAAGTACTGTTCTATTGTGCATAAAAACGTAGCTGCACATGGTAGGGTAAAAGCGGTAATGGTCTGTGCATGACTGCTTTGTTGTCCAGACAGCTGCTTAGGTATTCTTACGCGTTTGCGCAACTAAAAGTATCCTACAGCTTACTGGTTGCGCATTACAGGTTGTGCATTACAGGTTATGCGAATCGTGCACACCGTTTTTGGAAAGGATTTGATTCATGGATATTTCAGATATTCTTGCAGCTCTTGGAGTTATACTCAACGGGCTTCCGCAAGGGCTGCTCGCAATGTCTTTGGGCTTTGCGTCCATTCCTACATCACTCGGTTTCTTCATCGGAGCTATTTGCTGTTTCGCGTTCAACAGCCTAGCTCCGATTTCTTTTCAGGCTGAAACCATCGTTATGGCTCACACGCTCGGCAAAAATATACGAGAGACGCTTTCGATGATTTTCTTTGGCGGGCTTATCATGCTCGTTGTGGGTATCCTGGGACTTCAGCAGGCTGCCGTTAATCTTTCCGGTCCCATCATCATCAACGCGATGATGGCGGGCGTGGGCATTGTGCTTGGCCGTCTTGCCCTCAATATGATCAAAGAGGCTCGTATCGTCGCTCTTTCTAGTATTTTGAGCGCGGCGATTATTTATTTCTTCCTCGGACACGATCTCGTGTACACGATCTGCGGAAGTGTTATTATCTCGAGCATCATTCAATATGTGATGAAAACATATTGCCCAAGCTGCTTAGATTCGACGCATGATCAAGCACTCGCACCTGCGGCCAAAGAAGCTGCGTCTTCTTGCGACGCCGCAGAAAGCACTACCCTAAGGGATGCAGGTGCTCAAAAGCCTTGTGGAGGATCTATCGCATCGTATATCCGTACCCATTTCGTTTTTCACAAACCCCAGCTCAGCGTACGCATTATTCGTGGAGCCCTCGCTATGGCATGCCTTAATGTGGGCGCAAACATCGCGTTTGGCAATATTACTGCAAGTCTTGCCCATGGCAGCCAAAATATCGACATTCTTTCGATCTACTCAAGTCTTGCCGACGTTGTGACGTCGCTTTTTGGAGGAGCTCCTGTTGAGGCAATCATTTCGGCAACCGCATCTGCTCATCATCCCGTGACCGCCGGCATCATCATGATGGTTGCTATGGGCGCGCTTCTGTTTTGTGGGCTCTTGCCGAAAATCGGAAAATTCATTCCTGCTCAATCGATAGCTGGCTTTTTGTTGATTTTGGGCATCGTTGTAACGGTCGGCAATAACGCCCCGCTTGCGTTTGGAGGAGCATCTCCACAAGACGCTGTGGTCGCAGCGACGACTATGGGAGCTACTGCGTTTGTCGATCCGTTTGTTGGTATGGTTTTGGGCGTCGTGCTTAAGTCGCTTTTTGCTGCAGGTCTTTGCCTCTAGCCGTACTTTTACACGTGCTACAGGTCTTTACGTGCTGCAGCGCCTGTACGTGCGTTTACCCGCACTCTTGTGCGCTTTTTATGCTCATTAGTTCTGTACGTTCTGAAAGGAACTTGTATGTCTCACACAACAGAAGATGCAAGCTCATCTTCGCACTATACACTTCATCTCGCAGGTCTTACGCGTGAACTTCCGATCGTGCGCGTAAGCGAGCATTTGCGCATCGCGAGTTTCGTTATACTTGGCGATGCTGAATTGGTGGTAGCAGCCGCACGCGCGCTTGCCGATAAGCTTCCCAAGGATATCGATTGCTTGATGACAGCCGAAGCCAAGGGCATTCCTTTGGCGCAGGAACTTTCGCGGATTCTTGGCCTTAAGCACTATGTCGTCGCGCGTAAATCGAAGAAACCTTACATGGTGAATCCTTTGTGCGTGAGTGTAAATTCCATCACCACGCAAAAAACTCAGACCCTCTACCTGGACAAAAGCGATTACGAGTATATTCAAAATGCACGCGTTGTGTTGATAGACGACGTGATTTCTACAGGTGAAAGTCTTGAAGGTATTGATTTGCTTGCGGAAAAGGTAGGCGCTCAGGTGATTGCCCGTGCAGCCCTTCTTGCAGAAGGAAATGCAGCCGATCGAGACGATATCATCTACCTCGAGAAATTACCCTTATTCGAGGATTAGCTGAAGGTTAGTTCGCGCATACAGTTTAACAGATGCTGCCCGCTCTACGGGCAGCATTTTTTTTGAATTGTTTACGAAAAATCGGCTGCTCCCTTAAGCAAACAACCGATTTTATACACACTTTTTGTCCTATAGCTCCAGATTTACAAGGCAATTTATTCTTTACTTTATGCGTTTGTGATCTAAGGATTCTAGTGCTAACTTCTAGAGACGGGAGTAAATACCAAAACGTCAGTTCAGAGCACATATGCATATTGATTGGAAAAATAAAGAAACTACCTGTTGCTTTAGGATTGGAACTGTATATAATAAGGCACAACCGAATAAGGGTATGGATGGCGTCTTATACCCTGCAATAACAGCCTGCCATCAACATGCACAAATTTAAGGAGGTTGTTAAAAATGGCTATAGTTCTTGGTATTCTAATTGTAACCTTAGGAATTTTTAATATTCGTACTAAAAATCCCATATTATTGCATGCCTATCATAGGAAAAATACAACGGCCGCTACTTCAGAAAGTTTGGCAGTTCAGTCTGGTATTGGACTAATTCTCGTAGGTGTGTCCATTGTTGTTCTAGGCATATTTCACGGGATTTATTCTAACCAAATGGGAACTATATTTGGTATAATCCTATTAATACTTGGTATTGTATACTTATGCCATTCGATAATTAAATATAACGGAAAATTATTTTCATAGTTCATAAGGCATTACATGAGTAGATATATTTTCAATTTGGTTTCTAAGAGTAAAATATCGATCTTCGTGTTTGTCATTTAGGGCTATAGGACAAAATGTCTAAAAAATTGTCCTAAGCCCCTTTTGTCCTATAGCTCAAAATCGGCTGCTCCCTTAAGTGAACAGCCGATTTACTAGCCGTGTAGTAGCTTAACGTGCATATTGGTATAACGCCTGGCTATTCGCAGCTGCGTCATGCTCTAATGCCTGAAGTGGCGATATCCGGTAAATACCATCGCGATGCCGTGCTCGTTTGCTGCCTGGATGCACTCTTCATCGCGAATGGAGCCACCCGGCTGAATGATGCAGCTAACACCTCGTTTTGCCAGTTCATCCACATCATCTCTAAAAGGGAAAAACGCGTCGGAGGCACAGGCAAAGTGGTTGGGAAGAAGGCCGAGGCGTTTGCTTGCGTCTGCCGCACGCTCACAAGCCATGATCGCGCTGTCTACGCGATTTGGCTGCCCGCAACCAAGTCCTATGCCCGCCTTGTCCTTTGCAATCAAAATTGCATTGGATTTTACGGTCTTGCATACGTTCCATGCGAAGAGCAAATCATCCATTTCCTGCGGATTTGGTTTCTTTTCTGTGACGACTTGGAACTTGGAAGGATCCTCGCTCGCCATATCGCGCGTCTGGATCAGAAGGCCTCCGTCTATGCTTTTGACTTCTTGTGCGTCTTCGGTATCGATACCATGTGTTTGAAGCACACGCAGATTCTTGCGCTTGGACAAGCGCGCGAGCGCTTCATCTGTGAAAGAGGGTGCGATTAACACTTCGACAAATTGTTTATTAACATCGGCGAATTCCGTAACAAAATCGATATCCACTTCGCGATTAGCAGCAATAATACCGCCAAAGGCGCTTTTAGGATCACACGCAAAGGCCCTCTTGTACGCTTCAGTGACGTTTGATGCAACGGCCGAGCCGCACGGGTTTTGATGTTTGAGGATGATGACGGCAGGTTCTTGAAATTCTAAGACCGCTTGCCATGCTGCGTCAGTATCCAATAAATTGTTGTAGGAAAGTTCCTTTCCCTGCAGCTGTGAGGCGTTGGCTACGCTATGCAAAGACGCTGTGGGGGAGAGGTAAAATGCAGCTTTTTGGTGCGGGTTTTCTCCGTAGCGAAGGTCCATCTTTTTCTTATAGCAAAAAGATAATGTATCAGGAAATTGGGTTGTTTGCGCAGATGTATCTGCATGTGTCTCGCCTGCATCTGTACCCGCAGTCGCCGCTAAGTACGAGCTAATAGCCTCATCGTAGTGAGACGTAAGCGCAAACGTTTTTTGTGCAAGTCTATGGCGAAGTGCGCATGTCGTTTCGCCTTCATGTGCGCGCATGTCGTTAAGAATGCTGTCATAATCATCTGGATCTGGGCATACGGTGACCGATTGGAAATTTTTCGCGGCGCTTCGAAGCATCGATGGACCACCGATATCGATATGATCGATAGCGTCCTCGAGCGTGCATCCATCTTTTGCAATAGTTTCCCTGAATTCATACAAATTTACGCATACAAGATCGATCATGTTGATCCCGAGTGCGTGTGCCTCGTGCATATCTTCGGCATTCCCTCGCCTGCACAAAATACCTCCATGAATACGGGGGTGAAGGGTCTTCACTCGTCCGCCCATGATTTCGGGTGAGCCGGTGTAGTCATCAACATGAACAATTGGAATGCCCGCTTCTTCCAACACGCGCGCTGTACCTCCGGTGCTCAGTATCTCAACACCGAATTCATGTACAAGTTTCGCGGCAAAATCGCAGATCCCGCGCTTGTCGGTAACAGAAAGTAGAGCTCGTTTAATCGCATTGTGTGACACGATAACCCCTTCTTTTGAATGTGGATGTACCCATCACATCTATTGTATAAAAGCCTGTCCTACACGCGCCTGACAAACAAATACAGCGAAAAATCGTAACGAAGTGGCAATGAGAGCATGGAAAAAGAGGGGCTTGCTATATCAAAAAATTAACCATCGTGAGTCTTGTCCGTGTGCGTGATGGTATGATGCGAGGTTTTTTGTTAGTGGGAAATTCATATGTCATAAATGTGACATTTGATTTTACAATCACTCCAAAATAGGTATGTATCAGTGAAAACAAATCGCAAAAAATGGTGGAGAATACGGGGTTCGAACCCGTGACCTCATGGCTGCCAGCCATGCGCTCTCCCAGCTGAGCTAATTCCCCAAACTGCGAACTCTACGCACATAAGCAGGTATGAAACCTGTACAAAGACCGTGTGCGAACTCATTTATGGTAACAAAAATCTAAAGCCCTTCCAATCGTCATCATAAAAAACCCTCAATCTCTGGGATATATTGCATGCGTTCTCCTTTATAATCGTTTTGCTATATACATCAAAAAGTTGTGTGTGCTTGCGTAGTGCGGGTGTGTAAGAGCGCCCATACGTGCCCGGCCGTGCGCAACTTTTGTCTCGCGAAAGAAGGCGACTCTTGTGATTCCATTACCAGTGCTCGGAGAATTTCTGGGAACATTTATCATGATGTTACTCGGTGAGGGTGTAATTTGCTCTGTTGTTCTCAACAAAACGAAGTCTTATGGCGTCGGTTGGCTCCAAACGGCAACCGGATGGGCCATGGCCATCACCCTTGCAGTGTACGTTGCGGGCCTCTTTGGACCTGCGCACCTCAACCCCGCGGTGAGCATTGCGCTTGCGTTTGTAGGCGAGACAAATTGGGCTGATGTACCAGCGTTTATTCTTGCTCAATTTTTGGGCGCTATGCTGGCAAACGTCTTTGTATGGCTGCACTTCTTCCCCCATTGGAAAGAAACTACCGATACCGAAGCGATTTTGTCTTGCTTCTGCACATCACCTGCGATTTTGCACATTCCTTCAAACTTTTTCGGCGAAGCGCTCTCAACTGCAGTCTTGATTATTGGCGTGTTGTGCCTGGGGCCCAATCGCTTGGAATCAGGCTTGGGACCTATCGTGATCGGTATTCTCATTCTTGTCATCGGTCTTTGCCTGGGTTCTACCACGGGATATGCCATGAATCCTGCCCGCGATTTGGGTCCTCGTATTATGCATACGCTTCTTCCTATTCCAAACAAAGGTGATTCTGAGTGGCACTATGCGTGGGTGCCCGTTGTGGGGCCGTTGGTAGGGGCAAGTATTGGCGCTGTGGTGTATCATAGCTTGTTACTCTTGCTGTAACATAGACTGCAAGATGCACTCGTGACTTAGGCTCTGGAAGTGCATCTTGCAGCTTTGCGCGCACGCGTTCGTGCCCATTCACATACACCAAAAGGAGTTTGTGCCATGATAAGAGGATCTTCTTGTACCACGATACTTGTCGGTAAAAAGGCTACGATAGATGGCTCTACCATGATCGCTCGAAACGACGACACTCATTATGCGATCACGCCGCAAAAATTTATCATTCGCCCGGCGAGAAAAAACGATCCAGGAAAAGTACTCAAGTCGTGGCTCAATGGTTTTCGCATGGAGCTTCCTGCAAATGCGCAGGCAGTACCTGCTGTTCCCAATGTTGATTACCGCCATCGCGGCTATTACGACGAGTCTGGTATCAACGAACAAAATGTGTGTATGTCTTGCACTGAGTCAACCTACGGCAATCCCTCGTCTTTAGCGTATGATCCGTATGTCAAGGACGGTCTTGATGAAGACTGTATGCAAACAGCCGTTTTACCCTATATTTCAAGCGCGCGTGAGGGAATTAGCTATTTGGGTGAACTTATCAAACGCTATGGCAGCGCTGCTGGTAATTCTGTCTTGTTTGCTGATGCGCATGAGGTCTGGTATATGGAGATCGGAAGCGGGCATCATTGGGTAGCCGAGCGCATTCCCGATGATTGCTATGCAGTTGCCGCCAATCGTATCTCCATCGGAGAAGTTAATTTCGACGATCCGGAGCACTTCATGTGGAGCGATGGTATTCAGGAGCACGTTGAGCGTCATCACCTCAATCCTGATCATGCAGGCTGGAATTATGCGCACATTTTTGGCACAGCCACCGAAGAGGACCGTCACTACAACACGAGCCGTGTATGGTATGCGCAAAAATACCTTAATCCCGAGATTGCACAAGACCCTGAGGACTGCGATCTGCCCTTTATACGCAAAGCATCGCGGCTAATTACGCGTGAAGATATTCAATTTATTTTGGGCTCTCACTATGAAGAGACAGAGTTTGACCCCCTGGGGACAGGGGATGAGCAGGCGCGTAAGCGCTATCGTCCGATTGGTGTAAATCGCACGAATAATGCGCACATCCTGCAGCTTCTTCCCATTGCTTCGCCCGAGCGCGCGGCTATTATGTGGCTTTGCTTAGGTGGTCCTAGCTTTACACCCTTTATTCCATTCTTTACGCATGTAAAGGATACCGATCCCAGTTTTTCGCACACAAGCATGCAGTACAACGCGCGTCATGCGTGGTGGTACTACAAGCAGCTTGCCGTTATGGTGGAGTCGCATTATCCGCAGTTTACTCGTCCTAACCGCGATTACTTGCATGATTTGAATACAGAGCTTCGTGCGCGCGTGGAAGACATTATTGCGCGATCTGCCGCACTTGAAGGGGACGAGCTCATGTGCTATCTGACGCGCGAAAACCAAAAGACGGTGCGCATGGTGCGCGACGCTTCCGAAAAGCATATGGGTGAGATGCTCAAAAAATCTATCGAGATGAGTAAGCTTGGCTACAATATCGAAGGATATTTTGGCGCGTAAGTGAGCAGTGTGTGAGCGCGCTTGGTTCTACTTAACCGCGCGTGTAGCACCTGTCGTTCTGTGTTTGTTTCGTGTGCGTTACATATGTATACTGTTATGCATCGCGCAACTCTTAGAGGGTTATAACTAAGGTAGCCGCTCAACGCGTTTTGTATGGCAGTGCGTAAGCCTTGTTTTTTGGTTTTGCGCTTTGCTGTGCGTTTCCAAAGTGTTTGCTTTGAGCGTATCGTATTCGTCGCGCACGTTTGTGCGCGGGTATGTAAGAGGAGGTTGTCATGGTTTCATCTGCATCGCTTCATTCATATACTGCTCTTTCTTCTACGTGCAATGCATGGTGGTGGCAATCTGACTCGTGGTGCGGTTTGCTCTAGAGCTTTTTGTTGCTATGACTGAGAAGCCTCCAGAGTAAACTGGAGGCTTTTTTTATGCCGTACGCTTCGTTTCTTACCTTGTTTGTTTGCGATTTTATTCTTACACTGCGTTTTTACAATCAATGTTTTTGCAAAAGAACTATCAGGTATATCAGTTATTTCACTATGCATTATGTAAAGGAGTCATCATGAATACTCAAGCTGAAAATACTCAAGCTCAGGCCGCTCAAGCTCACAATCCGCAATCTGCGGCAGATCTCATTTCGCACACGCGCCCGCAGGCCCACTCCTCAAAACGTCTTGATATTTCAAGCTTGGTTTTGGTTGCCATACTTTTGGCGGCAGGCTGCATTCTTGACCTTTTTGTTGCAAAAGCGCTTGCAATTGCAGGCATTCAGCCGGAATTTGTGATCGCGTCGTTTTGCCTGGCTATTTTGCTCACGCGCGCTCGCGCCCGCGAGGGTATCATTATCGGCCTCTTAGCTGCAACAATTATTCAAATCAATACTTCCATCCCAGGTCTTGAATATGCCTGTGATATCCCTGCTGCGCTCATTTGTGCGCTTCTGTGCCAGGCGCATCACAAGCTTTTTCCCAAGGATTCTGCGTCTAAGCTGAGTGTCTTTCCGTTCGTTGTAACGTTCATCACAACTGTTATTTCTGGTGGTATTTTTGCCACGGCAGCTACGCTCTTCTTCCTTAAACTTGCGCCTGCTGCTATATTTGTAATGGCTCCCATCGTTTTGGGTACGGCACTTGCCAATGCAATCGTTGTAGCGATTCTCTACCAGCCACTGCGTCTTGTTCTCAACAAATAAGCATTAAGGAATGATAATGGCCGATTTGGACTCTACAGCTCATACTTCTAGTGGAGATACGGGTGCTTTGGGCGCCTCGGGCGCCGCGCTATCGTCCACAGCTGAAGAAGCGACTGAGCAGTCGCTTTCTTCTGCGCCCGCGTTTGCGCCTGCGTCTGCGCGCCCCTTGCTCGAGCTCGAATCGGTCTCTTTTGCCTACAAACAAGCTGAGGAAATAGCGTCTGTGACTTCGTCTGTGCTTTCGCGCGCACAGTATGCTCTCAAGGATCTTTCTGTATGTATTCGAGAAGGGGAGTTTGTGGGCGTTATCGGCCCTTCCGGTGCAGGTAAAACTACATTTGCTTCAATTCTCACGGGCGCCATTCCACACCACTTTCAAGGTAAACTGAGCGGAAGCGTGCGTATTTGTTCTCGACCTACACAAGATTTGAGTCTGACGGATATTTCCTGCGTGATTGGTTCTATCGTGCAGGATATCGATGCTCAGATGGTGGCTTCGACGGTTGAGGATGAACTTCTCTTTGGTCTTGAAAATTTTTCCGTGCCGCGCGCAGAGATTCCTGAGCGTATGGACGAAGCTCTCGAGATGGTAGGGCTTTCGCGCTATCGTTTTCGTGAGATCGATACACTCTCTGGTGGCCAAAAGCAAAAGGTAGCTATAGCTGCGATTTTGGCGCTTCGTCCGCATGTGATGGTGCTCGATGAGCCTACAAGTGCGCTCGACCCTCAAAATACGCGTCAAATTTTTAGCATTCTCAGTCGTTTGAATAAAGAATTTGGCATTACCATCGTCGTGATTGAACAAAAAGTTGCGCTTCTGGCGGAATTTTGCAAGCGTCTCATGGTATTTCATGCAGGCGAGCTCGTGCTCGATGATACTGTTGAAAAGGCACTTGATCGTATCGATATTCTCGACGAAGTAGGCGTGTGTTATCCCAGGACGATTCGCCTGTTGCATCGTATAAAAGATCCCATGGTCGAATACCTGAAGTCCCATGCGGATGAATGTCAACCTGCACCCGAGGCCTCACCTGCGTCTGAATTTGCGCACGAGCACCCGGCCGCGCCCGCGCGGGCACTTATCTCGCGCAGCGCGCAAGCGGTGAATGCGTCTTCTGCGAGCGCGACCTTTGCCCAGCTTGTAGACGCACTTTCGGCTGCACCTTCTGAGATGTCGTCTTTTGTGGCAGAACATCTTGCTGATAGTTATGCGCAGGAAGCGCGCTCTCCTCGGGAAGTTTCAAAAGGCGCGGTCAAGCCCATCGACCCTCATCCCGTTTTGGAGCTTTCGAAGGTTTCGTTTTCTTATGGTGATGACTCGTATTGCTTAAGCGATATCAATTTTTCTGCATATGCTGGCGAACTTATCGCGCTCGTTGGCCAAAATGGCGCTGGTAAAACCACCATCACCAAGCTCATCAATGGCCTTTTGCGCCCGCGTGCGGGGCAGATATCTATTGCGGGGGCGCCGAGCAATACGCTTCTTACCAGCGATATCGCGCGTTTTGTATCGACTCTATTTCAAAATCCCGACCGCCAACTTTCAAAAGCTACCATTCTTGAAGAAGTGGCATTTAGTCTTGAGCTTTTGGGTGAGGAAAAAACACGTGCGCGCGCTCGTGCTCAAAAAGTTATTGCAGAACTTGGACTTTCTCCTGATGAAAGTCCCTTTTTGCTGAGTCGTGGCCAGCGTCAGATGGTCGCGCTTGCAGCCACGATTGTAACGGAACCCAAAATTTTGCTTCTCGATGAGCCTACCTCTGGCCTTGATTTTAATGAGTGCATGCGCGTGATGCACATTGTTGAAAAGCTGCGACAGAATGGCTGTCTTGTGATTATGGTCTGCCACGACATGGAAGTTGTCGTGGACTTTGCAACTCGGCTCATCGTTCTTTCCGAAGGGAAGCTGCTCTTTGATGGAGGCGTGAAACATGTCTTCTTCGATTCTGCGCTTTGTGATGCTGCGTCTTTGTATCCGCCTCTCTTGGCACGGATGGCTGCAGATCTTGATGCGTCTCGCTACGCTGCTTTTCGAGAGTGTATGACGATTTCTGAATTTGAGCGGGAGCTTATAGCCGCGCTCGCGCCTGCCCGCGCACGCACAGAAGAGGTACGTGGATGAATTCATTATTAAGCTATCATGCAGGTACAACTTGTATGCACAAGGCAAATCCTCTTGCCAAGCTTGCGCTCGCGCTCGCCTTTGTCCTGGCGTGTTTCTTTTCACAGAGTCTTTGGCTGTTGGGAGCATATGCCCTGTTAATCATAGCTATGATGTGTGCAATCGGCATACTTCGTCCCCTGTTGCCGCTTGTGCGTGCGGTGTTTGTACTTGCGTGTGTGATGTTTGTTTTTCAAACACTTCTTGCACAAGCAGATGAGCACATCTTTTTGTGGATCAGCCAAAAAGGGCTCGTGAGTGGCATTCGGACAAGCCTTAAGCTCTTTTGTTTTGCGCTCCCGCTTGTGAGTATGCTTACGATTACCAAGCTCACCGACCTTTCAAATGCAGCGGTTGAGCATCTTCACATTCCCTATTGCTATGCCTTTACCATTATGACGGCGCTTCGCTTTGTGCCTATTTTCTCGTACGAAATGAAACAAATTACCGAAGCTCAAGCGGCACGCGGCGTCCAATTTGATACAAAAAATCCTTTTAAGAAGCTCTGGCTCATGATGCCGCTTGTGGTGCCCTTGCTTGTGCTTTCGGTGCGCAAAGCCGATACGTCGGCGCTTGCTGCTGAGGCACGCGGCTTTTATTTGCGCGATGCCACGTCTTCCTACAAACGCTATCCTTTTGCCGCGTTTGATGGTGTGCTTTTTCTTGTTTCTCTCATTTTAGTCGCTTTGAGCCTTTTCCTCCCTTTACTATTGTCTTAAACAGCTGTTTCGTAGCGAAGTTGTAAGAGCTAAGGTATAGCGCACGGGGCGGGCACGTGTGTGCGCTTGTGTGCGGCCATTTCGGAAGCGCCTTTGCAGCTTCGCATTATTCAAGGAGAATTCATGCCCACGAGTACCTTTACCGATATTTGTCGCATCAATTGCAAAGGTGGCGATGGGGGAGCTGGATGTATGTCGTTTCGCCGCGAAGCATTCGTTCCCAAAGGTGGGCCCGATGGGGGAGATGGAGGAAGAGGCGGCAATATTATTCTTCGCGCAAATCCCCAGGTATCTTCCCTTGTTGCCTATCGTTTCAAGCATCATTTTCGCGCGGAACGAGGAACCCACGGCCAAGGTGCACGCAAGCACGGTCGTGACGGCGCAGATATGGTTTTGGATGTGCCGGTAGGCACCCTTGTTAAAGAACTCGATCCCCAAACGATGGAAGTTACACGCGTGATCAGCGATCTTGTAACGCCTCATGACGAATGCGTTGTTGCTGAGGGCGGCCATGGAGGTCGCGGTAATATTCATTTTGTCACCTCTGTTCGCCGCTCGCCTGCCTTTGCTGAAAAAGGAGAGCCTGCTCGTGAGCACTGGATCGAGCTTGAGATGAAGCTTTTGGCCGATGCGTGCCTGGTGGGCATGCCA
Organism: uncultured Atopobium sp.; assembly: GCA_947090525.1. GTDB lineage: Bacteria > Actinomycetota > Coriobacteriia > Coriobacteriales > Atopobiaceae > Fannyhessea. The sequence goes on along the minus strand of CAMUON010000003.1, from coordinate 51,334 downwards.
AGCGTGGGCAAAAGCTCCCTTATTGCGCGCATGAGTGCTGCTCGTCCAAAAATCGCCGATTATCCGTTTACAACGCTCGTCCCCAATTTAGGCATGGTACAGGCAAAAAGCGGCCTTTCCTTTGTCGTTGCCGATGTCCCCGGCCTTATTGAAGGCGCAAGCGAGGGAAAGGGACTTGGATACACCTTCCTTCGTCATATCGAGCGCTCGGCTTTGATTTTGCACGTCGTTGATGTATCGCAAGGTCTTTTGGGTGGAGATGTCATCCATGCATATCATGCCATCAATCACGAGCTCAAGGCCTATGCAGAAGAACTTGCCGCGCGTCCTCAAATCGTCGTGGCCAATAAATGCGATATGCCCGGGAGCGAAGAAGCTGTGCAAGCGCTTATGCAGGAAGCAAAAAAAGATGGCCATGAATTCATTGCGGTAAGTGCGCTGGTAGGTACTTCTATTGATAAACTGATTTCGATATGTGCCGCACGAGTTTCTGAGCTGCGCAAAGACTTGCTTGAAGATATGAACGCGCGCGCCCGTGCTCATGAGCTTGCGCTCAAAGAGCTCGAGCTTAAGCGTCAGCGCTTTGCGCATGCCGTCTATATCACGCAAGAATCTCAAGGTATTTGGCGCGTGACGGGTGAAGAAATCGAGCGTATGGTCATTCAAACCGATTTTGAAAACGATGAAGCCATTGTCTACCTGCAAAAACGTTTCGATTCGCTGGGTCTCGATGAGCGACTTTTGAAGCGCGGAGCTCGCGCGGGCGATGAGATACGCATTTTGGGATATTCGTTTACCTTTGAGGGTGTTGATGATCCCGAAACTCAAGCAGCGCCTGAAGCAGCATCTGAAAGTGAATTTGCACCTGATGCTGCGGGTTTTGCACCTGATGCCGCAAGTGAATCCGAAGCTGAAACAAAAACCGAGCAATAAATCAAACAACAAACCAAGCGTCACACCCAACAACAAACCAAACACCAACACTAAGGAGCGCGTTCGTGCAAGACGTTATCGATCTTGAAGGCATATATGTCGTCAAAATTGGCTCATCTACCTTGGTAGATGCGCATGGTGAAGTAGACGAAGCGTATATCTTTGCCCTCTGCCAAGACATTTCTGATCTCATGAAGCAGCAAAAAAAGGTCATTGTGGTATCTTCAGGAGCTGTGGCAGCTGGCATGAAGCGTCTTGGCCTTTCAAGTCGCCCGCATGACATACCCACACTTCAGGCTGCAGCAGCTGCGGGCCAGGCAGTGCTTACCGAGGTTTATGCGCAAGCGCTTGCGTCTTTTGGCATCAGTTCTGGTCAAGTGCTTCTTACCCGTCGCGACCTCTGCGATCGCGCGGGATATTTGAACGCGCGTACTACTCTTGGCCGCCTTCTTGAGCTTGGAGCCGTGCCTATCATCAACGAAAACGATACCACGAGCGTTGCTGAATTTACCTTTGGCGATAACGATACCTTGGGCGCTATTGTGTCTACGCTTGTTCACGCCGAGCGCTACATTATTTTTACCGATGTAGATGGGCTCTATACGGCAAATCCCCAGCTTGATCCAGGTGCTCAGCACATCGATACGGTGCATGAAATCACACCTGAGATCATTGCTTCTGCAACCGGATCCACTTCCCTTGTAGGCACGGGCGGGATGTCTACCAAAATTTTTGCTGCGCAAGCTGCTATGGCAGCAGGCATTCCGACCATTATTTGCAATGGGCGAAACCCTCACGCCCTTGCGCAGGTAGCCGCGCATAGTATCTCGGCTACGACCTTCGAGCCCAAGGCAGATGCGCCTTCTGCCCATGCCCGCAATCTTTGGATTGGGCTTGCCGGATTGGTGCAAGGTACGATCACGATCGACGATGGCGCAAAAGAGGCACTTCTTGAGCGCTCAAGCTCGCTTTTGCCAGTAGGCATTACGCAGGTTACGGGTAGTTTCCAGGCAGGCGATGTAGTGAACGTCTGTGATAGCTCACAAACACTTCTTGCCCGCGGCATTATTCGCTATTCTTCCGATGAATTGCTCAAAGTTCGCGGTCTCAAGCTTACCGTTATCGCACGTTTTATGCCTGATCATGCAACAGATGTTGCTATTCACAAGGATGAAATGCTACTCTTTTAGTGTTTTGGGTGTACTCTGTGTGTTCTTGGAGTTCGCATCTTGTAGCTGAGAGCGCGCGCGTTTTACTGTGCTCGTCCGTTCCATACGTTGCCCGAAAGGTTTGATATGGCGTCTGTATCTTCTGTTCTTGAGCAAGCGGCTGCTGCCAAAAAAGCATCGCATGAGCTTTCTCTCTTGTCATGTGATGCGCGCTCGCATATCCTTCTTTGTACAGCTCGTGTGCTGAGAGATCGTGCGGATGCGGTGCTCAAAGCTAATGCGCTCGATCTTGCGGCTGCTCGCGAGGCGCATATGAGCGAAGGCCTTATCGATCGTCTCCGACTCACGCCTGCACGCCTCGAAGATATGGCGTCTTCACTCGAAGAAATCTCTCGCCAGCCTGATCCCTTGGGACGAGTGGTTGGGGGATCTGTTCTGGCTTCGGGCATTCATATGCAACAAATTGCCGTGCCTATGGGTGTTGTGTGTGTCATCTATGAAGCTCGGCCCAATGTCACTATTGATGCGTTTGCGCTTTGTATAAAAAGCGGAAATGCTGCGGTTCTCAAAGGAGGATCCGCTGCTAAACACTCCTGTGCCGCACTTTCTGAGATCTGTAAAGAAGGACTTAGACAAGCTCAAGCCACTCCCGATGCGATCCAATACATCATGGCAACGTCTCATGAGGAAACGCAAACTCTGATGCGCTGCAGAGAATCTATTGATCTACTAATCCCCCGCGGAAGTGCCCGGCTTATTCAATCGGTAGTGCAGCATGCAACTATTCCTACAATCGAAACAGGCGTGGGAAATTGTCACATCTACCTGCACGCTTCCTATGCTTCGGATGAGGATTTAGAACGTGCTGCACGCATACTCATAAATGCAAAATGTTCGCGGCCAGGCGTGTGCAATGCCTGTGAATCACTTCTTGTAGACGAAGCTGTTGCGGAGAAAGCATTGCCTGTTCTTCTCAAGGCTTTGGTGTCTCAGCAGGTAGAGGTACGTGGATGTGCGCGCACGCAAGAGATAGCAAAGGCTAAGGGCTTTTCTATCGCGTCGGCTGACGAAGAAGATTGGGGAAGGGAATACCTTGATCTGATTTTGAGCGTGCGGGTGGTTTCTGGTCTTGATGAGGCGATTGCGCATATCAACCGCTATGGCACTGGCCATTCCGAGGCAATTCTTACCAATGATTTCCGTGCAGCTCAAAGCTTTTGCGCACGCGTTGATGCGGCGGCCGTGTATGTGAATGCGTCCACTCGTTTTACCGATGGAGGATGCTTCGGCATGGGCGCAGAGATCGGCATTTCTACGCAAAAGCTGCATGCGCGCGGCCCCATGGGTGCTTTTGCGTTGACGACCACAAAATACCTGCTCATGGGGGATGGACAAATACGATGAGCGTGCGCATTCCCTTTGTAGGGCGAGAAGTTGCTGATTTTTTACCGCATGTGCTTCATACGAGCACGTTTGGTTCTGATGCTCAAGTCTCGGAAGATGAGGCGAAGCTCTTAAAACATGCCTTTGATACGGGGGAATTGCCAATTTTGGGGCAAAACCCTAAGAAAACCTATCGGCTCGGCATTATGGGCGGAACCTTTGATCCTATCCACCTTGGTCACCTTGTAGCTGCAGAAACGGCCTACGATGTGTTGGGTCTTGATCTTGTGGCGTTTATGCCGTGCGGGTCTCCTGCTTTTAAGCAAAAAAATAACGTGTCTTCTGCTGAAGATCGCTATGCGATGACCCTTCTTGCCACGGCCGATAATCCGCATTTTGTGGCATCGCGCTTCGAAATTTCGCGTAAGGGGATTACGTATACTGCAACGACGTTGCGCTTGTTGCGTGCGTACTACCCAGAAAATGTGTCTCTGTTTTTTATCACCGGCGCTGATGCTATCGCAGAAATTGTCAATTGGCATCATGTGCGTCATATTTCTTCTGCGTGTACGCTTGTTGCAGCAACGCGGCCGGGTTATGACCTCAACCAGGCTCGTGCGGTGATTGAGCGCGCAAATATGTCGCTTGACGTGCGTTATCTTGAAGTGCCAGCGCTTTCTATTTCATCGAGTTACTTGCGCGATCGCGTGAGGCGCGAAGAGTCGTTGCGCTATCTTACGCCCGATACCGTAAGCGGATATATTCATAAGCATGGGCTCTATGGGGCACGTCAGTCGGTGTACAAATTACACGAGGAAATTTCTTAAATCCTTGCGCACGCGAGCGGTGCGTGGGCGTAGATGCGTGTCCGTGCGTGCACCATTGCATCGGCTCTGCGTGAGGCACTTGTGCATATTTATTCTCTGTTACGTTTTTTTGCTTCCGCCCTTTCACCATAGTTCTATGTTATAGTGAAGCGTAAAGCGTTGATGAGGACAGGTTTTGTATGCCCCTGCTCTACAGAGAGCAACGGTTGCTGAGATGTTGCGAGTTATACATGCAAAATATCCCCTCGGAGCTGTGAAGGCAAACGAATACAAGCCGTTGTCTGCGCAAACGCGCACATCGAACGATCCTTGTATTTCAGTAGTTTTCACCGGGAATGACCCTCGATAGCGGTCAGCCGAGTACAGCGGATTATTCACCATGTCTGCTCGCTGGGTTATATGCGAAGTGATACGAATCAAAAGCGCTTCGTCCCAGCAAGGGGGCGGGCGCTTTTTGTGTGTACACGAGCGCTCACAATGAAAGGATAGTATCGTGGCAAACGAATACAAACACACGATGAATCTCCCCAAAACAAGTTTTGCAATGCGTGCATCTCTTGCTCAAAATGAGCCTGCGCGCCTCAAAACCTGGGAAGAAAACAAGGTATATGAGCTCCTCATGAAGCAAAACGAGGGTCATGAAAAATTTGTTTTGCACGATGGCCCTCCTTATGCAAACGGTCCCATTCACCTCGGCCATGCGCTCAACAAAATTTCTAAAGATATTATCAATCGTTTTTGGTCAATGCAGGGCTTTCAAACCCCCTTTGTTCCTGGTTGGGACTGCCATGGTCAGCCGATTGAGCATAAGGTAGAGCAGATGCTCGGGTCCGAAAAATTCAATCAGCTTCCCACGACAAAAATTCGTGAGCTTTGTCGAAAACTTGCAGTTGAGCAAGTCGACACGCAGCGTCTAGGCTTTAAACGTCTGGGTGTGTTGGCTAAATGGGACGATCCTTACCTCACATACACGCACGACTACGATGCCACCGATATTGAGATTTTTAAGAAAATCTACGACAAGGGTGCTATTTACCGAGGTAGGAAGCCTGTTCACTGGTGTATGTATTGCCATACTGCACTTTCCGAAGCCGAAATCGAATATTCCGACGAAGTTTCGCCGGCAATTTTTGTCCGCTTCGAGATGTGCACCTGCCCTCAGGGGCTCGAAGCGTACGCAAACAATCTATGGGTCGACATTTGGACAACGACTCCTTGGACCTTGCCTGCGGACGACTGCGTTATCCTTCATCCCGAAGCTACATACGTTGCTGTCGTTGTAGATGGCCGCTGCGAAATCATGGCGGAAGCCTTGGTTGAGCGCTGCTGCAAGAAATTTGGCTATGATTCCTTTGAGCTTGCGCAAAACGCAGATGGAAGCACCTGGCACGCAAGCGGAAAAGAACTTGCGCACGCGCGTTACAAGCTTCCAATCTTTGGCGACCAAGGCGAGACGGGCGAATTTATTTACGCTGATTACGTTACGCTCGATGATGGTACCGGTGTTGTTCACTCTGCTCCTGGACATGGTGTGGACGACTATATCGCCGGCATGAAATTTGGTATTCCTGTTGTGATGCCGGTCGATGATAACGGCTGCTTCTATGAGGGAGACGGCATTGGCACAGGTGGTCCGTTCTCGGGCATGAGTGTTGTTGATGCAAATCCCGTCGTTATCGATTGGCTCAAAAAACGTCATACCCTCATTCTTCACGAAGATATCAACCACTCCTATCCACACTGCTGGCGCTGCAAAAAGCCGGTCATTTTCCGCGCAACGAGCCAGTGGTTTGTGTCAATGGACAAGACCGACCTTAGAGGAGAAGCCTCAAAGGAGCTCGCATCGGTTACCTTTTATCCTGATCACGCGCGTAAGCGTATCGGTTCCATGGTAGAAAACCGCCCCGACTGGTGCATTTCACGTCAGCGCAACTGGGGTGTGCCTATTCCTGCATTTAGCTGCTGCGATTGCGGTGCGCTTGTCATGAACGACCATACGCTCGACAAAACGATCGAGCTCTTCCGAGCGTGCGGCAGCGATGCATGGTTCTCTTCTGATCCTCAAGAATTCTTAGGCGAGTATTGTGTCTGCGAAGCATGTGGCTCGCACAATCTCAAGGTCAATACCGATATTCTCGACGTGTGGTGGGACTCTGGCGTTTCTCACACAGCCGTGTGCAAACACCGCCCCGAGCTGCAATTCCCTGCAGATATGTACTTGGAAGGGTCGGATCAGCACCGCGGCTGGTTTATGAGCTCGCTCATGACTTCAGTTGGGGCGTATGACATGGCTCCGTACAAGGCAGTTGTCTCGCAAGGATTTACCCTCGATGGCCAGGGTCGCAAGATGAGCAAGAGCTTGGGTAACGTTATCGACCCCAATAAGGTCTGCGCGACGCAAGGTGCCGATATCATTCGTTTGTGGGTAGCGTCTTCCGATACGAGTGTAGATGTTTCCTGCGACGATGACATTTTGTCTCACGTTTCAAACGCATATCGCCACTTCAGAAACACCATTCGTTTTCTTTTGGGTGAGCTCGAAGACGCGTTTGATCTCGAACAAGATGGCCTTCCCTTTGATGAACTTACCGCCTACGATAAGCTTGTATTGGCAAGGAGCTGTGAGGTTCACGATCTCGTGACGCGCTGCTACAAAAACTACCGCTTCAATCAGGTCTATCGCGTGCTTTATGACTATGTGGTATGCGAGCTGTCTCAGGGCTATCTCAATGCAACGAAGGATCGCGTTTACTGCGACAAAAAGGATTCTCTGCCGCGTAGAAGTGCGCTTACGACCTGGTCGTATCTGCTTTCTATGCTCGTGAGAGATTTGCAACCCATTCTTCCGTTTACGACAGACGAAGCGCTCGCGCACATGCCTTCTTCCCTCACAGAAGGCAAAGCGTTTGCTGCGCTGCTTTCGTGGTTCAAAGCGCCGCTGTCGAAGGATGAATACGAGCCGTACCTTGAGACGTATACCGCGCTTGTAGATGCACGTCAGGCCTACACAAAAGCGTATGAGGAGGCCCGCGCCGAGCAGGCTATCAGCGAGAATACCACGCAGGCGACAAAAGCTGTTCTTTCTTGCCCGCAGGCGATGTTTGATAGTTTGACGAAATATGCTGGCCTTGATTTGAGCGAAGCGTTCGTGTGCTCTGAAGTGGAGCTGAAACCTGCAGATGAGCTCGCTTGCGCTTGTGTGTGCGCAGGTGGGGAGAAGTGCGAGCGCTGCTGGAACTGGCGCGAGCTTTCGAGTGAGCATCTTTGTGCGCGCTGCCAGGAATGCATGGGCGCGGACGCAGGCGCAGACGCGTAAGCTTCTCGACATACGTTAAAGCTATACGAAACTTTACGAAACGAAAGGAGGAAGAGGATGCACAAGGCAGAAGCCAAGACATTCAATTCATATGCTCATGCGCCTTTGTTTACGCGCGAACTTTTGTGGTATAGAGCTTGTATAATTTTGGCTCAACTTGTGCTTTTAGCTCTCGATCTTTTGTCTAAATATATCGTTCGAGCGGCTCTTCCTCTGCATCACAACGCTTCTTTTCTTCCCGGTTTTGTTGAGCTCTTTCATGTTGAAAATACAGGCGCCGCCTTTAGCATAGGCCAAGGTGGAGGCCCAGTTTTTGTGATTCTAGCCCTTCTTATCGTGTGCTATATCACGTATTATTTGTTTAGGCAACGGCGAAGCACCTGCGCGATCACAGCACTTACGCTTGTGAGTGCGGGCGCTTTGGGAAATGCGGCGGATCGTGTGTTTGTAGGCACGGTGTGCGATTTTTTCTCCTTTCAATTTATTTCGTTTCCCGTGTTTAATCTTGCTGACATCTATATCACGCTTGGTGAATGTTTGCTGCTTATACTTCTTGTATCAAAGACATTTGTACCGGCGCCTTCTACTCTCGCGAAGCAAGATTCGAAAGTGCGTGACAAATGACCGAGATCGAACATCAATTTCTTGTAACGCCTGAGTTTGATCATGCTCGTCTCGATGCGTTTCTTTCTCAATCGCCCGATATGCCTACGCGAAGCGCGTGTGCAAAGCTCATCGAAGATGGCATGGTCGAGATAAATGGTACGCCTGCTCACACAAAGGCTGAGCATGTGTGCCTCGGCGATCGCATACACGTGCGGCAGATTGTGCACGTTTCTTCTTCTCAGATTTTGCCGAATCCTGCAATTCCTTTGGATATACGCTATGAAGACGAGCATTTGCTTGTGATTTCGAAACAAAAAAATCTCGTGTGTCACCCTTCACCTCGCCACGAAAACGATACGCTTGCAAATGCGCTCGTTGCGCACTGCGGATTTGATCACTTGGGCAAGCTGCAGGGTAATGATCGTCCTGGTATTGTGCATAGGCTTGATATGGATACTACGGGACTCATGGTATGCGCAAAGGATGATTACACGCAACATGCGCTTCAAGATTTGATACGTTTGCGCATTTTTGATAGACGCTACCTCGTACTTGTGCATGGGTATGTAGCTGTGGATTCGGGTACGATCACCACTGGCATTGCTCGGTCAAAGAAAGATAGACTCAAGATGACGATCAGCTACGATCCAAGTGCGCGCGAGGCGATTACGACGTTTCAGACGCTTGAGCGTTTTTGGGCGAAGGGGCAAGACGACGGATTTTCGCTCTTGGAATGTCATCTTTATACGGGGCGCACGCATCAGATACGTGTGCATATGCGGCATATTTCGCATCCGGTCGTGGGAGATCCGCTGTATGGCTCGTGCGCACCCGCGAAGAATCACGGGCTGAGCAGGCAATTTTTGCACTCGTGGTATATGAGTTTTGATCATCCGATTACACATGAACATATCGAGCTTGTGGATGCACCGTCGCCTGAGCTTATGGATGTGTTGCGAGAGATTGCACCGCAGTCCATGGGAAAAACCGAGCGCGGGCAGGAAATATGGGACCGCTTGAGGGAACAGGGCTTCCGCTTGTAAGCGGGCGCGCAACATTTAACGAGTGTTGGTGCGAGCTTTAGCTTCCGCGCGAGCTGAAAACCCTGGTAGCGCGCTCGCGAGAACGATTCTTTATGGCATACCGCACGAGCGAGGAAGCGTGCTTAAGCTGGGTACGCATCTGCGTAAGCCTTTTCTTGTTCAAACCCGTTTCCTCACGCGGGGGCTTTTTGCTGCGCGCACGAGCGAAAACCCCGGTAGAACTTCTACGCGAACGAGGAGGATGTTTTGTGGTAGACCGTTATGTCTTCGGTCTATCCACAAAACATCCGGTAGTGAGCGTAAATGAATTTACACAGGGATCGTTTTCAGCTTCCGCGCGAGCGTAGAAAAAAACGGGTTGATGTCGAGATTTTTCGCCCGATTTTGGCAAAATTTGCGCTCCCGCGCGCCTCTCAAAAAAGCCGCACCGCGCATAGCTGCGCATATAAGAAATTAAACTATCGAAACTAGTTAAAAATTTGATATTTTGTGCGACATCAGCTGTATTTTTTCTACGCTCCTGTCAGCACCCGCTGTGCCTACGCCTGCGCCCGCATCCACGCCCGCGCCCGTCTACACGCATTTCTTTTTGAACATGAAACTTTCTCATACTTTTATGTTTCTTGCAAACCCACTTCGCACGTCCTCAAAAGTTCGCTAAGATAGGGGAAAGACTTGCTCTTGCCAAGGTGCCTTTGTGCTTTGTACGGTCTAGACGCTTCCGCCCGCACTCCAAGAGCAACTCTACAAGACCAACAGCTAGACGAGGTGAATGTATGAATATCAACCAGCTTAACATCACGCCTATCGTGCTGTTTAACGGTCTTGTCTGGCTTTTCTTCACGTTTGCCTATTTTTACCAAATTGTTTATCTCATTCGCGTAATGCTTCGCGGTGACGTTGTGCTTCCTAAAGCGAAGAAAAATCACCGCTACGCCTTCGTCATTCCCGCTCACAATGAAGCTTCTGTTATCGGAAATCTCGTCCGCTCCATCCTCACGCAAGAATATGATGGACCGATCGATTGCTATGTCGTAGCTGACGCGTGCACCGACGAAACCGCTGATGAAGCGCGTAAAGCAGGCGCCATCACGTGGGAGCGAAATGACCTTGTCCGCAAAGGCAAAAGCTGGGTCCTCGATTATGCCTTCGCTCGCATCCTCGATGAAAAGCCTGACGCTTACGATGCATTTTTCATCATGGATGCTGACAACATTTTGTCGCCCACCTACGTCAAAATCATGAACCAGGCGTTCGACGCTGGCTATTTAGTGTGTACGAGCTATCGCAACTCAAAGAATTTCGATTCAAGCTGGATTTCTTCCGCATATGCCCTGTGGTTTTTGCGCGAGGCAAAGTTTTTGAACAATGCCCGCATGATGCTCGGTACCAGCTGCGCTATTTCGGGTTCGGGCTGGATGGTGGCAGTGCCCATTATTCGCGGCATGCACGGTTGGCGTTTTCACACGCTTACTGAAGACATTCAGTTTTCAACATTTTGCTGCGCGCACGATATTCAAATTGGCTATGCGCCTGCGGAATTTTTTGATGAACAGCCGCTCACCTTCAAGGCGTCGTGGACGCAGCGCATGCGTTGGACCAAAGGTTTTTACCAGGTATTTTTCTCCTATTGCGCGAATTTAGTCCAGGCGATTGCTCATAAGCGTTTCGCCTCTTACGATATGCTCATGACGGTAGCTCCAGGCATGCTCCTTACGCTGCTTTCATTCTTTGTAAACGCGGGATATCTCATCGTGGGCTACTTTAGTCACGGCTTTATCGCGACGGCTTCCGAGATTGCGATGTGCATCGCCTCGCTATTCGTCACCTTTCTTTCCATGTATATTACCTTCTTTATATTGGGAATTATCACGACGGTATCGGAACGCGCACACATTCACTCCAAGAAAAAGTGGCGCATATTTACCAATCTCTTCACGTTCCCGCTCTTTATGATGACCTATATTCCAATTACGGTTGCAGCCCTGTTCAAGAAGGTTGAATGGGTTCCGACAAAGCACGACATAGCGATTAATTTCGATCAGGTTATGGCTGATTCGTCTAAGATTTCATCTTCATAAGAGGTGTTACAATCAAGGACAAGGAAATGAGTATTAGAAGTACTGTATGCATGGCTGCGCGCTTTGTGTAAGCGCACCACGTGCTAAGTGCCACGTACTTTCTGCCCTGTGCGCAGTGTAAAGGACCTGGTACAAAGCTCGCGCCCGCGTTTGCGTTCGCGCCCGCGCCCGTGCATACCACAAGATCAGAGCCAAAGGAGATTGGGATGGCAAAGTTTTTCGAGGAAGAATCGCATACATTTTCTGAGTATTTGCTGGTACCAGGCTATTCTTCTAGCCAAAATGTTCCGGCAAATGTATCGCTCGAAACGCCGCTTGTGCGCTTCAAAAAAGGCGAAGAGCCTGCGATACGTATGCATATTCCTATGGTTTCTGCTATTATGCAGGCAGTTTCTGGTCCTCGTCTTGCCATCGCGCTTGCGCAGCAAGGCGGCATTTCCTTCATCTATGGCTCGCAGACTCCTGAAAGCGAAGCTGCTATGGTTCGCGAAGTCAAGAGCTACAAAGCTGGCTTTGTCGTTTCCGATTCCACCCTTACTCCTGATATGACCTTGGCCGATGTACTCGAGATCAAGGAACGCACCGGACATACCACGATGCCCGTTACCGATGACGGTACGCCTACCGGCCGTTTTTGCGGTATTGTGACTTCGCGTGACTATCGCGTTTCTCGCGACGAGCCCCAAACTCCCGTGCATGAGTTCATGACTCCTGCGGCTGAGTGTGTAACGGCAGATCCTACGTCATCCCTTAAAGAATGCAATGACATCATCTGGTCCAAAAAGATCAACCAATTGCCTATTGTTGATGCAGATGGTCACCTTGTTTCCCTCGTATTTCGTAAAGACTACGATTCCCACAAATCCCGTCCCGACGAGCTCCTCGATGATCACAAACGTTACATCGTAGGTGCAGGTATCAATACGCGCGACTATGCAGAGCGCGTGCCTTTGCTTCTCGAAGCGGGTGCGGACGTGCTCTGTATTGATTCATCCGAAGGATATTCTGAGTGGCAAAAACTTACGATTGATTGGATACGCAAAAATTACGGCGACAGCGTTAAGGTTGGCGCAGGTAATGTGGTTGACGCCCAAGGTTTTCGTTATCTCGCCGACTGTGGCGCAGACTTTATTAAGGTTGGCATCGGCGGCGGATCTATTTGCATCACGCGCGAGCAAAAAGGTATCGGTCGTGGTCAGGCTTCTGCGCTTATCGACGTATGCCAGGCACGCGACGAATATTACGAGCAAACGGGCATTTATATCCCGGTGTGCTCAGACGGCGGCATCGTGTACGACTACCACATGACGCTCGCGCTCGCTATGGGCGCAGACTTCCTCATGTTGGGCCGCTACTTTGCTCGTTTTGATGAATCGCCCACACGCCGCCTCAATGTCAACGGTTCGTATGTCAAAGAGTACTGGGGCGAGGGGAGTGCGAGAGCGCGTAACTGGGCTCGCTATGATCTCGGCGGTAAGAAAAAGGCGCTTTCCTTCGTTGAGGGCGTTGATTCATACGTGCCGTATGCTGGTCCTTTGAAAGATAATGTTGAAGGCTCTTTAACCAAAGTTCGCTCTACGATGTGCAACTGCGGTGCGCTTACCTTGGAAGAGCTCAGGGAAAAGGCACGTATCACGCGTGTGTCGGCTACATCCCTTGTCGAAGGTGGTGCGCACGACGTTATGCTCAAAGATTCAAACACTGATATGAACTTTAGATAAACGTGATAACCGTTACATCGTGATAATCTTCTACGTTGTGATATAGCCCGTGCTATACGACTGATATCCGCCATGTTATCCGCTGCGAACGAGATAAGTGAGGTAGTATGACCAGCAATACGTCAGATACAAAGAGCTCGCAAACAGAGCCCTCTACACAAGACATTCCTGCCTACGATGCCCATGCCATTGAGGATAAGTGGCAAGCGTTTTGGGACAAGAATAAAACCTACCAAACCGACACTGACCCCGCGAAGCCCAAGAAATACGTGCTGGAGATGTTTCCCTATCCTTCGGGCGATTTGCACATGGGGCACGCGCGCAACTACACCATAGGCGACTGTATCGCTCGTCATGCGCGCATGTGCGGGATGGACGTGCTTCACCCCATCGGCTTTGACGCTTTTGGTTTGCCTGCAGAAAATGCTGCGATTAAGCACCACACCCAGGCTTCTACCTGGACGTATGCAAATATCGAGCAGGCAAAGGCGACCATGCGCAAGATGGGCTTTTCCTACGACTATGAGCGCATGTTTAACACCTGCGATCCTTCGTATTATCGCTGGGGCCAGTACATGTTTATCAAAATGTGGGAAAAAGGCCTTGCATACCGCGCTACGTCGAGTGTGAATTGGTGTAGTGTCTGCAAAACTGTTTTGGCAAATGAGCAGGTTATCAACGGTCGTTGCTGGAGATGTCATAGCGTTTCCACAAAGCGTAAGCTCTCGCAGTGGTACCTAAGGATCACAAAGTACGCGCAAGAGCTCCTTGATGACCTTGATACGCTCGACGGCTGGCCAGAAAATGTGCTTGCGCAGCAGCGCAACTGGATTGGGCGCTCTGAGGGTACCGAGATCGACTTTTTGCTCGCGCCGAAAGACCTTGCAGAGAAGCTTGGCGCCTCAAATGCTGCGGCAGCTGCGCCAGATGTGGTGCAGGTCAGCGCAGAAGAGCTCGAATCGCTTTCTCGTGACGCAGAAAAACTTTCTGTCTTTACCACCCGCGCCGACACGATTTTTGGTGTGTCGTTTATGGTGCTTCCTCCTGAGTCTGAACTTGCGCAACGCCTCGTTGCAGGTTCTGAGTATGAGGCTCCCTACCAGGCTCTTAAGGAGCAAACGAAGGATATTTCTTCTATTGAGCGCGAGGGGAGCGATCGCGAAAAGCACGGTGTGTTTACCGGCCGCTATGCAATCAACCCAGTAAATGGCGCGCTTGTGCCTATTTGGGTAGCAGATTATGTTTTGGCTGATTATGGTACCGGGCTTGTTATGGGCGTCCCTTGTGGCGACGAGCGCGATTTCCAATTTGCGCGCAAGTACCACTTGCCCATACCTCCCATCATTTGCACGCCCGATGATCCGCTTTATGCTGAGCTCTCGCACGAGCATGAGCTTCGTGTCAGATCAGTTGATTGGGAGCATGCGCTTGAGGCTAAGGGCTTCCTTGTGCAATCGGGCGCGTTTACCGGCCTTGAAGGCGGCAAACATTCTCCTGCCGAAAAAGCCATTCGCGACTATCTCGCACAAAAAGGGCTTGCTCGCGCGCGTGTGCAGTATCGCTTGCGCGATTGGCTGATTTCTCGTCAGCGTTACTGGGGAAATCCCATTCCTATGATTTCTTGTCCTAGCTGCGGGGATGTGCCCGTGCCGGAAAGCGATCTGCCTGTGCTTTTGCCGCGCGAGCTCGATTTGGGCTCCGAATCATCACTTGCCGATTGCAAAGATTTTTATGAAACGACTTGTCCTCGCTGCCACGCAAAAGCGAAGCGTATCACCGACACGATGGATACCTTTACCTGCTCAAGCTGGTATTTCTTGCGCTATTGCGATCCTCACAATGATACAGCTCCCTTTAGCCAAGAAAGCGTTCAGCGTTGGATGCCGGTGGACAACTATATTGGTGGCATTGAGCACGCTATTTTGCATCTGCTCTATTCACGTTTCTGGGTAAAGGTCGCGCGCGACCTTGGTCTTTTGCACTTCGACGAGCCTTTCACCAATCTTTTGTGCCAGGGTATGGTTCGCGACGAAAACGGCGATACGATGAGCAAATCCAAAGGAAACGTGGTCCCGCCGTCAAGCGTAATTGAGCCCTATGGTAGCGATACCTTGCGCCTGGCTATTTTGTTCATCGCTCCGTGCGAAAAAGATTTCAACTGGGATCCTGACGTTGTCGCAGGTACCAATCGTTTTCTGAAGCGGAGCTGGCGTGTGATTCATGAGCTTATGTTTGTGGGTGCATCCCACGCAAGTACAGCTCAAGACGCTTCGTCTCATGCAGCTGATCCGTCTTCGCAGCCAAGCCCTACTGCAGCTGATGCTGAGCTTACTCGTGCACTTCATCGTCTGGGGTATCGCTGTAGCGAGGATTTCAAGCGTTTCCAGTTCAATACGGCCATTTCCGCAATCATGGAGCTTATAAACGTTGCATCCAAGTGCTTGCAAGAGCATGTGGGCACGATTTCGCCAGACGTTGCTGCAAACTATGCGCGCGCATGTACGCTTCTTTTGGCGCCGATTTGCCCGCATTTTTCTGAGGAACTCTGGCATAAGTTCTTCCTGGATGGAGACAAAGAGACATCTTCTGTCTACGACGCCGCGTGGCCGAGCTTTGATCCCTCTCTTGCAAAATCTGATGACGTTGAGCTTGCAGTTCAAGTGATGGGTAAGATTCGTGCGCACATCACCGTTTCGGTGAACGCCACAAAAGACGAGGTAGAAGCGAAGGCTCTGGACGAGGTCAAAGGCCTTCTCGAGGGCAAGGAGATCAGAAAAGTTATCGTGGTACCTAAGCGCCTTGTGAACATTGTGTGCTCGTAGGCGGTGCTTGATTCCTAAAAAACGAAAAATTTTGGGGATTCAGCACGTAATTGTGGGATTTTGTGTTACTATCATCAATGACATGGGAATTTTCAAAAAAAGCTTGTAAATTTCCTCAATTGTTGGCAAACTATATGCTCGGCTCCTAAAACGTTATAGTCGTGCAAAACAAGTGTTTGGAGGAACAATGGCATTACCTCAGCTTACCGATGAGCAGCGCAAAGCAGCTCTTGAAAAAGCAGCAGCAGCCCGTCATGCTCGTGCTGAGCTCCGTGAAAAGATCAAAAAGGGTGAAGTATCCCTCAAATCCGTTCTCGAGTCTCAAGACGCTATTGCAAGCCGCATGAAAGTTTCTGCTTTGATCGAGTCTCTTCCTGGTTATGGTAAAGCAAAAGCTGCAAAGATCATGGATGAGCTCGGCATTTCCGAGACTCGTCGTGTGAAGGGTCTTGGTGCTCGTCAGCGCGAGCAACTCCTCGAGGTGCTTTCAAAATAGCTAACGTGCGTACACCTCGTTTATTTGTTATTTCTGGACCGTCAGGTGCGGGTAAGGGCACAGTCATTGCACAGCTGTACAAGACGTGGCCTCATTTCGCCTTGACGGTTTCCGCAACTACAAGGCATCCGCGTGCAGGCGAAGTAGAGGCTGAGTCGTATTATTTTATGACGGACGAAGCTTTTTCCAAGGCTGTTGCGCAAGATGCATTTCTTGAGTGGGCGTGTGTACACAGCAATCGCTATGGCACACTCAAATCTGAGGTCGAAAAGAAGCTTAAAGAAGGCAAGTCCACCATTCTTGAGATTGATCCTCAAGGTGCTTTTAATGTTAGACGTGCTTTTCCTCAAGCTGTGCTTATTTTTATTGCACCGCCATCGTTGGAGGCCTTAAAAGAGCGACTGCTTGGCCGCAAAAGCGAAACACCTGAGACACTTCGCGTGCGTCTTTCGGATGCAGCTCAAGAAATGCAGCTTAGCCCGCGTTATGATCGCGTGATTGTAAATGATGACCTCGCGACCTGCGTATCCGAGTTGCAACACACCATTATAGAATTCGAAACAAAGGAGCTGTAAGCATGCCCTATCATAAAGCCGATACGGACCCGCTCGATATCACTAAGCCCGAGATCAATACACTTCTCGAAAAGACCGAGGAAAATCCCTTTTTGCTTTGTGCTTTGGCTGCTAAGCGTGCATGCGACATCAAGAGCATGATTCGCTCTCAGCACCTGCGCGTGGCTCAGGTCAATGATATCGATACCATTACCACCGAGATTTCGGGCAAAGATCCCGTTTCTTGTGCGATGAACGAAATTGCCGATGGTGATTTGAGCTACAAAAAGGATAAATTTGACGAGGAACTCCACGGCGCAAATGCCCGTGTTGAGCACAATTTGTAATCTATTTCTGTATGGATGCAAAGGGCAGCGCAAGAGCACATGCCCGTTGCATCCATTTTTATGCCGATAGCAAGTAGAGCTGCGGCCGCGTCTTCGGCTTTTACGCGATCGCGCGTGCGCATCAAGCCTTGCTCAAGCTGCGTGCAATCAAGGAGAATACTATGGAGTGCCAGCGCATTTGCCTTATTCATTATCACGAGATTGGCCTCAAGGGCAAAAATCGCGCGCTTTTTGAACGCCAACTCATCCGCAATCTCAAGCACGGGCTTCAGCGCTTTGACATTGCATCGGTCGATAGAATTTCTGGGCACATCCGCATATGCACGCACACGCACGATGCTTCTCTTGAGCTTCTCCAAGCAGCTGCCTGCATTCCAGGTGTTGCACGTGCATCCCTTGCCTTCAAAGTGCCTCAAGACATCGCAGCTCTTTCTGAGGCTGCTTGTGAGGTGCTTGCGCATGCTCCTTCTTTTTCGAGCTTCAAAGTGCACGCGCACAAGGCGTCTTCCCAGTTTGAGATGCATACGCTCGATATCAATCGAGAGATAGGCGATGTTCTGTGCTCTACTTTTCCTGATAAGCGCGTACAAATGCACAAACCCGATGTTACGGTGGAAGTCCACGTTGTAAACGATGCTGCATATGTGTATGCAAAACTTTTGGACAGCGCGCGATCTCACGGTTTTGGTGCAATCGATACGAAGGCCTTAGATCCCGAATCTGCTGTGTCTATTGTGGGGGTAGGGGGCCTGCCCGTTGGTACTGCTGGAAAGGTGGTAACCCTCTTATCCAGCGGTTTTGATTCGCCGGTAGCGAGTTGGATGGTGGCTAGGCGCGGCGCAAACATTGTGCCTATTCACTTTTCGGGCCGTCCTATGACGTCAAACGCAAGCGAATATCTCACCAAGGAAATTGTTCAGGCGCTTGCTCCTTACGGTATGATTGGACGCTTGTATGTATGTCCCTTTGGCGAAAAACAGCGTGCTATTTCGCTCACTGTGCCGCAATCGCTTCGTATTATTTGCTACCGGCGCGTGATGTTTGCAGTAGCTGAGCGTATTTGTGCACTTGAAGGTGCAAAAGCTATTGTTACCGGAGAGTCGCTTGGCCAAGTTGCTTCGCAGACGCTCGAAAATATCAGCGTCGTAAATGAAATGGTTAAGCTTCCTGTGCTCCGCCCGCTTATCGGTTCTGACAAGCAAGAAATTATTGCTCGTGCGCAGATGATTGGCACCTACGATATTAGTTCGCAAACCGCGCCCGATTGTTGCACGCTTTTTATGCCCAAGAGTCCCGAAACCCACGCACGTGCGCAAGAGATTCATAAGGCGTGGGATATGTTCGATCACGACGCTATGATCGAGGATTTGGTCGCACATATTGAATACATAGATTATGACCAGTGCCCGAGTTATCGTCGCCCGAAGGAAAAGTCCGAATTTCATTCAGAGCTTGGCGTCTAGCAGGGAATTTGTGGGACTTTTTTCTTGCTTGTGAGCTTTTTTTTCGTATAAATGTGCTTGAACTTGGTCTCTTCTGCTTGTTTCTTGCAAGCTAGAAGTGACAGTTTTTTATCGCCGAAGGCTTGCGCTTCTCTTCTTGTGTACCATGAGCATAAGCTCGATTGAAAGGGTACGCAGTGGCGCAGCTCAGTAAACTTCCTCCTTCCATACAAAATGATCTCAATTCCATGAGCGTGTATGCACGTCAAAGCTCGCATGCGCGTGCGCACGTTTATGCGACGCGTAAAGCTTTCTCGCAAGACATGCTCCTGCGCGTAAAAGAGCTACTTCAAAGCGCGCGGCCAGAGCTTATAGGTGCAGTTTTGGGCGTCATCTTGGTGTTTATCGTTGTGGGATGGTATGTGATACGTGCACAAGCGCCAATGCCTCTGCTTTCAAACGCTTCTCTTGAGACTGCGGGCGCAGGCGCTGGGGTAACGTCTGCACGCAGTCACACAAGCGATAGTACGCGCGCAAAGGGCACAGGAGACGGTGCATCATCTGAGGCCAGCGGCTTGGATGAATCTTCTGATGGAGCAAAGGATGCGTCTGATGGGGCTGCTGGTTCTGGCTCTAGCTCTGGTTCTGAGGACGCGATCGTAGTGCAGGTGAGCGGCTCTGTTGCAGCGCCTGGCGTGTATGAATTGCCCCTTCGCGCGCGTATGCAGGATGCTATCGCAGCTGCGGGTGGTTTTGCTGAGGATGCATCTGCTGATGTGCTTAATCTCGCGGCTGCTCTTGAAGATGGTCAAAAAATTTATGTACCCAAAAAAGGAGAAGCTGAGGCAGCCCGCAGTATTTCGGATCAAAATGATGACGCTGTAGGTGACGAGGATGCGTCTGCGGGTGGCTCTGGTGCTGCGGGTGGTTCCGCGGGCGCCGTAGGTGGTTCGGGCAGAAGCGCACGCTCGCATGCTCCGTCTGCGCGCTCACGTAAGACTTCGAAGAGCGGCTCTCGCTCAAATAAAAAAAGCCTGCCCGCGCACTCTGTATCCCTCAATCGAGCAAATGTACAAGAGCTATCATCGCTTCCAGGCATTGGAGAGGCAACGGCGAAACGTATTATTGCTGATAGACGCACGCATGGTCGTTTCAAGAAGGTGGAGGATCTTTGTCGCGTAAAGGGTATCGGCAAGAAAAAACTTGCCTCTATTAAAAGGTATCTTCGTGTCTAGGTTGCCTGGGGCTTTTGGTTGTGCGCAGGCGCCGCGCGCACTTGAGCGCGTGGATCTGAGCGAGTTGCCTCAGCCTCCTTATATTCCACCTGTTCTTTTCTTTTATGCGACACTTCATTTGGCTCTTTATGCGATATTTGAGCTGTTCTCGCAGTGCCCGCTTTTGGCGCTTGCCTCTCCGCTTGGAGGGGTGAAGCGCGTAGCTGCAAGTGCGGGTGCTGGCACAGCGCTTATCATGTGCGCGAGCGCGTGCGGGGTCATAGTTTTTTGCGTATGCGCTGGCATTTGTTTGCGACGGGCTCAGAGAGAAACGAAAGCTCGTCTCGCAGCTGTTGTATTGGGAATCGCACTAGCTCTTGTATGCTCTCTTGGAGAAGCGCCTGCTTTCGTGCACACAAGCGAATTTTTGCGCGCGGGTGCTCATGTGTCAGCCTGCTCTTTTGAACTTTGCGAGGATAGTATCCGCGCTCGCTTCGGCTCGAGTTATAACGCACAGGCACGAATTATGTTCGAAGGAGCAACACTTCCAGGAAGACTTATCCTCTCAACAAAATGCAGTTATCTTGCGGGAACGCGTCTGCGTGCGCAGGGTAAAGTGAAACTTTTTATATATGAACCTCTTTCAAGCGCGTATGAGCGCCGTCTTCTTGCTTCGGGTGTTGTGGGATCGATGAAGGCGGCAGACGCTGGGCTTTTGGAAGCACCTCCCGTTCCAGCTTTTTTTCGAGATGTGCGCGTGCGCGCCCTTGAGCTTTTTGCGCAAGCTCCTCCTCGTTTGAGCGCGTTTCTTTCGGCTGGTATTTGCGGCTATAAAGCCCCACTTATGAAAGAGGGGAGCCTTGAGCTCTTTCGTTTATGTGGAGTGAGTCATGTAGTGTGCGTGTCAGGTGCGCATCTTGTGCTTGTGAGTTCGTTCGTGATGAGTCTTCTGAAATTAACCCCTTTGAGCGGACGCGCGCGTCTTGTGGTTTCTGCGCTTGCCTGCATCGGGTATGTGCTCATGTGTGGGGCGCCCATATCGGCTGTGCGTGCGTGTTTGCTCGTGCTTAGTAGTGTCTGCTGCAATTTCTTAGGAGTTAAACGTCATGCGCTTTCGAGTATTGCAATCGTTGGTGCGCTGATACTTATGTTTGATCCTTGGGCTTCGCATTCGGTGAGTTTCATGCTTTCTGTTGTATCTGTTATTGCGTTGTGTGTCTACACAAATTATGCGCTTTACCTGCTTGTATCTGGCCTTTCAAAGCTATGTACAAAAAGGAAGACATGTAGTTTTGTGTGTGCGCCTGAGCATGCGCATGAGGCTTCGCCTGCGCTTGCGCCCGCGCTTGGGTCCGGCCTCGCTCGCGCGCTTTCGCCTCTGCTCACCTGCGCGCTGCTTGACCGATTTCTTTCATCTCGTGTGGGCGTAAGCGAGCTTTCGATCCTTGCGCAAAGCTTGGTGTGTCAGTGTGCGTGTTTTCCGCTTACGATACTGATATTTGGGACGATCTCGCCGTATGCACCGCTTGCCAACTGTTTTGCCGTGCAGCTTGTCATGTTTGCGCTCATGCTTGGCTTTGCAGCACTTTTTTGCGCTCCGCTTCCAGCTGCGATCGTAGGTATATATGTGCTGGGTGAGTGTTTGTGTGATCTTGCCTGCACGCTTTTATCACTGCAGGTGAAGCTCCCGTGCTCTTCGATTACGCTTGAAGAGGGGAATCTGTGGGTGAGTGCTATGTGCACGTTTGCCCTCTGGTTACACTTTAAGCACTGGCAAAGGCAAGCCCGTATGTGCATATAGCATGTGATCACGGAATTACATTGGCTGATCGTAATTGCAGGCGCTGTAATGACAACGTATTGAAAACAAACGAATATTTGCATATAATCAAAGAAAAAAGGAGGATCATATATGGCTACTACCAATTTAAATATCAGAACAGATAAGAGCGTTAAAGAAGAGGCTGATAGGATTTTTTCAGAGCTTGGGCTCAATATGACGACAGCAATTAATTTGTTTTTGCGAACAACTATTCGTGAGCATGGGATTCCCTTTTCTCTTAAATTAGAAGTCCCTAATGACACAACGATTGCTGCCATTGAGGAGGGCAGACGGATTGCATCTGATCCTCGTATAAAAGGATATCGAAACATGGAAGACCTTAAGGCGGCTCTTGATTTATGAAATACGAAGTAAAATTCACGAATCAATTCAAAAAAGACCTGAAATTAGCTAAGAAGCAACATAAAAATACGGATACCCTTTTAGAAGTAATTGATATTTTGGCTAATGGGGGCGCGCTCGAAGCCAAGTATCAAGATCATAGTCTGTCTGGAAGGTATAGCGGAACGAGAGAATGCCATATTGAACCAGATTGGCTTTTAGTTTATGAAATAAAAAATGATGTTCTTGTTTTAATGCTATATAGGCTGGGTACGCATGCAGAATTGTTTAAGAAATAATTCGATGCGTTGTAATGATTGAGTGGTCAAGTTCTAATCAAAGTGCGTTGCCTTTCTTTTTTGCTTATGCGTCTGCATCCTGTACGTGCCTCATGTCTGCTCCTGCTCCCATGCCAGCGCCCACATCTGCCCGCGCGCCGCGCAGCGCCTTGCGCACTTACAAGTAGAAGAACCTCATATCAATCGTATGTAGAACTTAACCAGGAGAAATTACTGCATAATGAATGAATCTCTTACTCTTACGTGCTGAGATGCGTTGCAATGGCGTACGAGCTATTGCAACAATGATAGAATTATGACAGAAATTTGATAAGAGGCGGTTGATTCTATGATTACTATTCGTCCGGTTTCTGATCTGAGAAATAAATTTCCCGAGATAGAAGAAAAGGTAACTCATACAAATGCGCCGGTATTCCTTACCAAAAATGGCTATGGAACAATGGTACTTATGAGTCTTGAGTAATACTCTTCCCTTACTGATGGCATCGAAAGAAAGCTCAGCGAAGCAGATACGTTTGCCGCAAACTCTTCTGTGCGCCTTTCTAAAACTGATGTCTTTGATAGTATAAGGGGCAAGACTAATGGGCAAAAACAGCTATAAATTAAACCTTACGTCGTTATCGACGATACTATAGAAGTGCGCAGACCTCTGTTTCTAGGCGAAATATTGACTCTCTGCTCAAATAAGGACGTTATTTTTATATGAGCATTACTTATTCCTTTTTATTATGATTTAGACAGTAATTAAACGTTTCATTTTAGTAGCTTGCAGCTGCTTGCATATGATTGCAATTATTTCTAAAATAAGGACAGAAAGGACGTGACAAACATGGCGAATACGAACGCAGTGTATGCAAGAATCGATGCAACTCTTAAAGAACGCGCTGAACACATTTTGAACCAGCTTGGAATCTCTCCATCCTCAGCAGTTCAGATGCTTTATAGTCAGATTGTGTTACAAAAAGGCATGCCGTTTGAGCTCCGTTTGCCGAGCACAAAACCTACAGCATTGGGCAGCTTAACAAGAGATGAATTAGATAAAGAATTACAAAAGGGAATTGACTCTATTTCAACCGGCAAACAATATAGCGCAAGCGAAGTGGATCAATTCTTTGCAAAGGAATATGGCGTATGAGTACGAGCTATGGCGTCACGTATTCTCCGCAGGCGTTCCTTGATCTCACTGCGCTGTACGAATATATAGGGCTATAGGCCAAAATCTACAACTCCAAACAGAAGCAGGGGAAACGCCAGATTAAAAATCAGGCTAGGGGTTTTTAGTTCCATTTCTCGGCCAAAAGCAAATCACGAATATTCCTGTGCTTAATACCATTTCGACTCATGTCAAATTCATCGAGAGAAACAACGTATTTCGGGAAATTATCGCGAATAGCATCATACGCCCCAAACTCGCGACTCACCGTTTCTTCTGAAGCAAGCAAATAAGCAACCTGAACATACAGCTTTTCACCGCGCCTATCGCATACAAAATCAATTTCTTTGTCGCCCATTCTGCCAACAGTCACTTCATAACCTCGGCGAAGTAATTCCAAATACACGATATTTTCCAAAATGAGATTAACATCTCGCATATTGCCACCGAAGATAGCCTCGCGGATACCATGATCGGCAATATAGTACTTTTCATTAGAAGAGAGAACCTGTTTACCCTGCAAATCCTCTCTTTTCACCTGATAGAACAAGTACGCATCGCAACAGTATTTTACATAGTTAAGAATCGTTTCTGGAGCGACAGTACGATGCTCGTTTTTTAGAAACTTTGCAAGAGACGTTGCAGAAAAAGTCGTTCCAACATTAGTAATCACGTAAGCAATGATTCGTTCAAGCAGATCAACATCACGAATTTTATGACGTTTTACAATATCCTTAAGCTGAACCGAATTAAACAAATCATGAAGATATTGCTTAGATGGTGCATCTGCATAGCCTAGATTTGCAAGGTAGGGCATGCCGCCAGCAAGCAGGTATTCTTGAAAACACTTCTGATTGGACGCATCGGGGTTGACCGAGCGATACAGCTCCATAAACTCCCCAAAGGAGAACGGATATATAACAAACTCCACATATCTACCGCCCAAATAAGTCGCAAGCTCACCAGATAGCAACTTCGCATTTGACCCAGTGATGTAAACATCACAATCCAGCGAAACACGTAAAGAATTAATGCACTTTTCCCAGTCCTTAACCTCTTGAATCTCATCGAAAAAGAGGTAAACCTTGCCTTTGATTTTCTTGGCACGTTTAACAATCTCGTCGTTCAGCGTCTGAGCAGTTAGAAGGTGTGAATAGCACATATCTTCAAAGTTGATTGAAATAAACTGCGTTGGACTGATGCCAGATTCTGTAAGCTCCTGCTGAATCAGCTCCAACATGACCGACTTTCCGCACCGTCGTATGCCAGTCATAACCTTAATCAAATCAGTTCCAATAAATGGACGAATACGGCTCATATACAGTTCGCGTTTAATCATAAAACTTCGCCATCCCTACTACACAGATTTAATCGGTGAACTGATCACAGTCTATCACAGCTATAAGTGATACTTAATAGGATAATCGATAGTTTGTAAGTTATAACTGATAAAAACAGAATATCAAAAAATCAGACACAGCTAATAAGTCCTTGACATCAAGCAAATACTCTCGACGTGTTATGCTTGAATACGAGACATGCGATTAAGCGTATCGTTGAGCACATACGCACGCAGAAGGGGAGGAACAGGTGAGCACGCAGGCACAAGCGCCGCTACAGGAAAAGGCAAGCGCACGCACGCAGGCACAAGCGCCGCAGCAACTCTTAGCTGCCTATGCATTCGTAGGCACAAACGAAGTAAAGATTCAAGAGGCCTTGCGCCGTCTCAAAAAACGTCTCAAGCCGGAATATCTGCTGTTTAACTATAGCGAACACGAGGCGAAAGAGCTCCAGGACCCGGCAGCGTTTGTCGCGGATTTGTCGCAGCTGCCTATGGGCGATAGCCTGCGCGTGGTAGCTGTATTTCATGCGGAAACGCTTTCTAGGGATGCTCAAGATGCCCTTATCGCTTATCTCGCTCACCCCAATACAAGCTCGGTGCTTTTTTTGAGCGCGGCAAAACTTGCAAAAAATACCCGTCTCTACAAGGCGATATATGCATTAAACCCGCGCGCGATCGTTGATTGCGGCGAGCCCGCGCCCGCTCGCGCAAAAGAAGAGCTCGCGCGCATGGCGCACTCGCTTCATCTCAATCCAGATGCGGCTGCTTTGGATGAGCTGCTGTCTCGAAGTGGTGGCAATATGCTTTTGCTCAAGAATCATCTGCAGGCGCTTTTTGCCTATTTAGCTGCAGAAGAGCAAATTCTCCCTGATACTCAAGGAGCGTATAGGGTAGATCGCGATCTTGTATGCGCCCGTGTTGCAAGAAGCGATTCGGAAGCTCCCTGGAAGTTTCTTGATGCCTTGAGCGAGAGACGACTTCCAGATGTGCTTGCCCATCTAGCTGCGATGCCTGACGTGTCCGAGGTTTTGTTGTTTACGCTCATTCAAAAGCGTTTGCGTGAACTTATGATCTATAAGGCGCTAAGCACCCGCGATCGCGGCATAACCCCAGCTCAAGCCTTGAAATTGCCGCCTTGGGCGCTCAATAATTATAGACGTATGGTAGGGAAGTTTGATGCTTTTGAACTAGAGCGGCTCTATAGTTTGTGTCTTCGGCTGTCGTGCCGTAGCAAATCGAGTGGCAAAACATCGTCTGAGCTGCTTGAGCTTGTGCAAGCAATTTGTACGCATTAGCAGGGCTTTTGTCCGCCTGCGCATCCGTACCTGCGCATCCGTACGTGCGCATATGTCCAGACCTCGCGTCTTCCCAGCTCACGGCCTGTACGTCTAAAAAAATACCCCAGTAGAATTCTGGGGCATATCACACAAAAGAACAATCAAAAAGAGTTGCTTGAAATGGCTTCACAACATGCTACGCGGCGTCCGCGTAAAACGTAAACGCTCGTGTGCGCGCAAAACGCAAAAACTTAGCCCAGCGTGTTGACAAGCTTCTGAGCGCCGCTTTTGCGCTCACGAGCTTGGTTTTTGTGAATGATGCCTTTCGAAGCAGCTTTGTCAAGAAGACGGGAAGCAACGCGTACCGCGCTTTGGGCTTTCTCGGCGTCCTTGGCTTCTACAGCCTCGCGAACAGCCTTGATAGCAGTCTTGAGCTCAGAGCGTACAGCCTTGTTGCGCTCGCGAGCTTTTTCGGCGGTGATGATACGTTTTTTCTGCGACTTAATGTTTGCCACGACAGTTCCTTTCGGTTTTTCTTTTGAGGCCTCTAGTTTTTCGATGAAGGAAGTGGGGGTAACCTTCATGGACACGGCGAGGTCAGAAAATAAGTATAGCACGTCGAGAAAAATAAGCTATCATCTAATGTATGAATACAGATAATTACAACGACACATCACATATTCGCAATTTTTCAATCATTGCGCACATAGATCATGGTAAATCTACCATTTCGGATCGAATCTTGGAGCTCACGCATACCGTTTCTGAGCGCGATATGACGCAGCAGATGCTCGACAGCATGGATATCGAGCGCGAGCGCGGCATCACGATTAAGTCCAATGCGGTTCGCGTGAGTTACCAGGCCGATAACGGTGAGACCTACGAATTTAATCTCATCGATACGCCGGGCCATGTCGATTTTACCTACGAAGTGTCGCGCTCTCTTGCCGCGTGCGAAGGCGCGATTCTCGTCGTGGACGCCACGCAAGGAGTCGAAGCTCAGACGGTTTCGAACGCAAATCTTGCGATGAACGCAAATCTCGATATCGTGTGCGCTATCAACAAAATTGATCTCCCTTCTGCACATCCTGATGAAGTTAAGCAAGAAATCGAAGATGAGCTTGCTATTGCTGCAGATGATGCGGTGCTCGTATCCGGAAAAACAGGAGAAGGCATTCACGACCTGCTCGAAGCCATCGTCTACCTCATCTCTCCGCCTGCGGGCGACCCAAAAGCTCCTCTCAAAGCGCTCATTCTCGATTCGTATTTCGATGAATATCGCGGCGTTATCGCAACCGTTCGCGTCTTTGACGGCAGCATACAAAAGGGCGCAGAGCTCGTGATGATGGCCCATAATGAACATTTTCTCTGCGACGGGGTAGGGGTGAAACGCCCGCTTGAAGTGCCCTGTTCTTCGCTTTCTGTAGGAGAAGTGGGCTATGTGATTACAGGCCTCAAAGATCCTTCGCTCGTAAAAACAGGTGACACGATTACCGCAGAGGCGAAGCCATGTATGCAGCCGTGCGCGGGGTATCAAGAAGTGAAACCGATGGTCTACACTGGTCTTTTTCCTTCGGATACCAAATATTTCGAGAATTTGCGCGCAAGCCTCGAGAAGCTTAAAGTAAACGATCCTTCGCTTGTGTGGACGCCGGAAACGTCTATTGCTTTGGGCTTTGGATTTCGCGTAGGATTTTTGGGTCTTCTCCATATGGAGGTGGTGAAGGAGCGCCTCGAGCGCGAGTTTGATCTTGATCTCATCGCGACTGCTCCTTCTGTTAATTATCACGTCTTTACGACGACGCACGAGATGCTGAGTATCACGTCTCCCCAGGATTTGCCTGATATTACCAAGATCGATCATATCGAAGAACCCTATCTTAAGGCGCGCGTGATCGTGCCGCCCGCGTATACAGGAGCAGTGATGCAGCTCGCCATTGAGCACAGAGGTATCACGCAGGACATGGTGTATTTAAGCCCCAAATCGGTGGAGCTTCATTTTGATATTCCGCTTGCTGAACTCATTCTCGATTTCTTTGATGAGCTCAAGAGCCGCACAAAAGGTTATGCGTCGCTCGATTACGATTTAGCCGACTACCGAAGCTCTGACCTCGTAAAACTTGATATGT
Source organism: uncultured Atopobium sp. (assembly GCA_947090525.1). GTDB lineage: Bacteria > Actinomycetota > Coriobacteriia > Coriobacteriales > Atopobiaceae > Fannyhessea. Next base: position 23,016 of record CAMUON010000003.1, on the reverse strand, counting down.
TGCTTGCAGGCGATGTGGTGGATGCGCTTTCGTTTATCGTTCATCGCGACAAAGCCTACGACATGGCAAGAAATCTTTGCGACAAGCTCAAGGAAATCATCCCGCAGCAGCTCTTTGAAGTACCGATTCAAGGTGCTTTGGGCAACAAAATCATAGCCCGCGCAACGGTGCGCGCGCGCAGAAAAGACGTGCTTGCCAAGTGCTACGGCGGCGATATTTCGCGTAAGCGTAAGCTTCTCGAAAAGCAAAAAGAAGGCAAAAAGCGCATGAAGTCGATAGGTTCGGTGGATGTGCCGCAAGAGGCCTTTTTGGCTGTGTTGAAGGTGAACGCCGAGTGAGCCTAGACTGCAAAGATACTATGTATGCGCAGGTAGAAGAGCTTGTTTCTCGCTTTGCTGCGGATGCGGGGCTTGTAGGGCTCAAGTCTGAGCAGGCGTCCGCATCTGCGTCGCCCGCGGGGTCTACGTCCGCTGCGCGCGAGGCGCGCGCTAGTTCCTCAAACTATATCGAGCTTTTGCGTCACAAAGCGCTTATCGGCGCTCCCATGGCCGGCGTGAGCGACAGAACTTATCGCATTATGTCTTATCTGGGAGGAGCCGCAGCCTGTGTGAGTGAGATGGTATCGGTTGCGGGGCTTTTTTATAAAAGTAGTGGTAGCTGGGATTTAGTTGAACCATCTCCCTACGAGCCGCCGCTTATCGTGCAGCTCTTTGGTAGTGTGCCGCAGCAGTTTGTGTATGCGACGCAGCATATCTCGCAAAGACTTGGACAGCGTTTGCGCGCGATTGATATCAATATGGCATGTCCCGTGTCCAAGGTGGTAAAAAAGGGCGAAGGGGCATCCCTCATGAATACACCAGAGGCAGCGGCTGAGATTGTGCGCGCCGTGGTATCGGCTGCGCCGTGTCCGGTAACGGTGAAAATCAGAAGAGGCTACGATCTTGCACATGACACATCGCTAGCCTTTGCGGAAACGCTGGTAGATGCAGGTGCCGAAGCTATTGAGATGCACGGGCGCTTCGCAAAGCAGCTCTACAAAGGAGATTCAAATCTTGATGCGATACGCCAGTTGGCTCGCGTGATTGATGTGCCAGTTGTAGCTTCGGGCGATATGTTTTCGGCTGATCATGTGGCGAAGAGCCTCTGCGGCTCTGAGCTTGCATCCGTTATGATCGCGCGGGGAACATATGGCAATCCCTGGATCTTTCGCGATGCACGAGAAAAGATACAAGCGTGGGAAAAGCTTCACGTAAACCCTCAAGCTCAAGTTGAGGGTGAGATGAACCCTCAAGTAAAGCTTCAAGTAAACTCTCAAGCTCAAGTTGAGGGTGATATGAACCCTCAACTAAACCCTCAACTAAACCCTCAACTAAACCCTCTAATCGCAGGTCAAGCGGCCGTGCTCACGCAAACCCTCACGCCCACGCCTAGCCTCACGCCCACGCCTTCAAACCGCGTCAAGCGTGCACTCATCGATCCCGTACACTCATATCATGAGCGCCTGTCTGCGTTAGAGCTTCATTTGCGGCTTCTCGATTGCTTAGGCGCTCATATGTACCGCGGACGAAGTCTTGCCAGCTGGTATGTGCAGGGGCTTCCTGCTGCGCGTGAGGCACGGCAAGCTTTTATGGAGGCAAAAGATTTGGATGATTTTTTGCACGCGCTTGATTCTTACGCGAAAACCCTCGATGCCGTATGCTAAGTTCTGCTGACCAGGTCTTTAGCCTTTATCTGCATATTCCTTTTTGCAAAAAGAAGTGCGCATACTGCGACTTTGCGTCTGGGCCCTTTGGTGACGACGAAAAGCTTTTGTCGTCGTATGTGGAGGCTCTTACACTTCAGCTTGATGAATTCTTTTCGCTTACCTGTATGGAGGAGCTCATAACTGCCTATATCGGTGGCGGAACGCCGAGCGTTCTGGGTGCGTACCTGCCTGCGCTTGCGCGCGCAGTATCGAAGCGCGCGCATCTTCAGGAATTTTCTTGCGAAGCAAATCCTGAGTCTACGACTAGAGAGTTACTCTCAGCTCTCAAGGCTGCTGGTGTGAGCCGCATGTCCTTTGGCGTGCAGTCGCTTGATGCGCGCGAGCTCAAAGCACTTGGTCGCATTCATACGGCAAAGGAAGCCTTGCGGGCGCTTACCCAAGCGCATGAGCTCGGCTTTGATGTGTCTTGTGACCTCATGTGCGCAATACCTTTGCAAACGCCACGCTCGTGGAAGCAGTCGCTTTTGGGCTGCGTGGAAGCGGGCATTGATCATATAAGCGTGTATCCGCTTGCTATCGAGCCGCATACGGCGTTTTGGAAGCGCTATGGTGCGTCTGATCCAGACTTTAATAGCGACCGGGTGCAGGCAGCGCGGATGGTGTATGCGCGCGATCTTTTGTGTGCGCACGGCTTTTCTCGCTACGAAGTGGCAAGTTATGCGAAGCCGGGGCATGCATGTGCGCATAATCTTTCATATTGGGAGGGAAAAAATTATCTGGGCATGGGTGTGCATGCGAGTAGCATGCTTTCACGCGCATCTTTTGAGCTGCTGCGGCGTGTGTGCCCGCAGCTTCCGCACATCGACGGGCGTATTGCGCGCGTGCGCTTGAGCAATACGGATAGCAGGGATTATCTTATTCAACATCCGCAAGCACGTGAGGCGCATTTTGATTGTGAGCTGCTCACGCGCGCGCAGGCGCTTGCTGAGGATCTTATGCTTGCGGCTCGTACGGCGCGCGGTATCGATTGCGATCTTTTGGGTGAGGCACGGGTGCAGTTTGGCGCAGATCGGATTAATCGCCTGGTAGATGAGTGTGTGACGCTGGGGCTTTTGTGCCCACATGGGCGCTTTTTTCAGCCGAGCGAAAAAGGCTGGCTCATGGGCAACTACCTCTTTGAGAAATTCTGGGATTTGGCTGATGAAAGCCCCGAAAGCTGTGCGGTCTAGGGGCTTGGACATGGACACGGCTTTGCGCGTGTAATGAGCTTTGCGTATGAACTGGGTTTTTGTGCTCTGTGTGCGAGCTGTAGAGCGCTTGGAGAGCTGTGAACGAGCTTCATAAGATAAGCCCTCACTCATTGAGTGAGGGCTTATAGCGTTACACGCTATAGATTAGCGTGCTTATGCTGCGGAGCTGCTATTTCTTAGCAACGGTTCCTGCGGGTTTTTCTTGCTGGGAACCTTCATTGCCACCAGTTTGTTGGTTGCTATCAACCTTGCTACTGCCTTTTTGGTTAGCGTCTGACTACCCGCTTGCTCAGAAATCCTTACATTCACGTATTAATTTGTATTCCAGCAGTCCCTCGTACGCACCCACACACACTACGTCCGTGTGATCATCACCAAACCTCTACCAATCGTGTGCGTACAACGGGTACAATGAGTACATCTATTCCAGCTCCAAGGAAGGGTCTATGTCGGCATCTGGCAACAAAAACTACTACGATATCCTGGGTGTATCCTCTTCTGCGACTACGGCAGAAATACGCAAAGCCTTTCAGACCAAGGCGCGCGCGCTCCATCCTGATATCAACAAAGCACCTGATGCAGAAGAAAAATTCAAAGAAGTTTCCGAAGCCTACGCGGTGCTCTCAGATGATACCAAGCGCAAACGCTACGATTTTGAGCGCGCATACGGCGCTCGAGGGGGAGCCGCAGGCACAGGTGCTGCCGGGGCTCCAGGATCTCCCTATTATGGTCCTATGGGGAGCGACTTTGGTGGATTTGGCGACTTTAGTGACTTCGATATTAACGATATTTTTTCGAGCTTTGGCTTTGGTTTTGGCGATTTTGCACGCTCCGCCTACTATTCTTCAAATGATGCGAATCATGCGAACGCCCGTTCCCGTTCGAGCTACGTGCCATACCGAAGCGTCGCTCCGCAGGATGTACGCGTCACGATTTCCCTAAGCGATGCTGATGCGCGCACCGGTACGCACAAGACGATCTCCTACACGCGCTTTGTGGCCTGCGAGAGTTGTCATGGCAAGGGCTCTTTGTCTGAAGCTCAATGCATCTCGTGTCCGGTTTGCGATGGGCGTGGAACCCTTGAACTCGATTTTTCGGGACTCCTTGGCTTTGGGAGCTATGCGCTTGAGTGCTCGCATTGTCAAGGCGCAGGCAAGCTCATTCTCAATCCCTGCAGCAATTGTGAGGGCACGGGGCGCGTGTCGTTGCGTGAGCGCTTTGAGCTCGACATTCATCCTCATACGCATGACGCGCAGCAAGAAGTCATCACACACAAGGGAAGTGTAGGTTCTGGCGGGGCCAAGGCCGGAGATCTTGTGGTGGAGTTTGAAGTAGCGTCTGAGCGCCTTACTCGTAAGGAAGCGCTTGGGGCTGATTGTGTGGGCTTTGCGCTGCCGTTTCTTGCGTATCAGCTGGTGTATACCTATGTGCACGGCTCTTATGTCTTGAGTGACGGCTTGTTCAATCTGTTTTTGTTTGTGATTGGAGTGGTGCTTCTCTTGAGCAAAGGCTGCGTGCACCCCTTGTATTGGTGGAAGCGCGCATGTCTTCGCGCACGTATGCCCTTTATTTTCGGGCTCTTTTTCCTTGCGCTCGGTCAAGGATTGCAAAGCTGCGCAGGCCGCATGCCCTAGCGTTTTGCACTTGCAGCGCAAGCCCGAGACAGTAGCCCCAATTGCGGCTGCGTAGCACCCATCCGCACCACTTGCACTACCCGCAGCTGCGTAGCACCCTTGCCTGCAGTCAAACGAATACGCAGGTAGACGAAAGAGACGAAGAAAAAAAGAAAGGTATTTCGTTTTCATGGCGAACAGTGAAAATTATTACGATATTCTCGGCGTTTCGCACGACGCCGATGCAAAAACGATCAAGCGCGCCTTCCTCAAGCTCGCGCGTACGCTCCATCCCGATGTGAATGACTCGCCCGACGCGGAAGAGAAGTTCAAGAAAGTCAACGAAGCGTACAGCGTACTTTCCGACCCTCAAAAGCGCTCGAATTATGACCGATACGGAAGTGCCGAAGGGCCTGCAGGTTTTGGCGGCGGCTATACCGATATGAGTGATTTCTTTAGTGGCGCGGGCTTTGATGTGAATGATATCTTTAGCTCGTTCTTTGGCGGTGCTGCAAGTGCTTCGCGAGGGTCTACTCAGCGCAGCGTAGGTCGCGACATGAGCATTACCATAAGCATTTCGCTTGAGGAAGCAGCAGCTGGCCTTTCCAAGAAAATTTCCTATGAACGACTCGCTCCGTGTGATGATTGCGATGGTACAGGCGCCGAAAACGACGCGCACGAAGTTGCTTGCAAGGACTGTGGCGGCAAAGGCTTTACCGTGCGTGTAGAACAAACCGTTTTTGGTCGCATGCAGTCGCAAGCTGTGTGTACACACTGTATGGGACGTGGAAAAGTCTTTGATAAGCCTTGCGAGACCTGTCAGGGGCAAGGACGTGCGCCTTCGCGCGAGAATGTGCGCATTAGCATTCCTGCAGGTGTTCACGACCAGCAAATCCTTACCCTCAAAGACAAGGGCGAAGCGGGTATGTTGGGCGCAGCTTCAGGCTCGCTTCTTGTGCGTATACGCGTTAAAGCACACCCACAATTTGAGCGTCAAGGCGACGATCTCTATATGAAGCTCTCAATCGACTCCCTCGAAGCAATTGCGGGGACAACACGCGAAGTACCAGGCATTTTGAAGGATGAGAAGGTGTCTATTTCTGTACCTTCGTCTTGCGAATATGGCCAGCAGATCCAGCTACCCAAAAAGGGAATGCCGCGTCTTAATTCCCATGCGCGCGGGTCATTGATCGTTGTCGTAGAGGTAAAAGCGCCAAAATCTCTTTCCAAGGAACAAAAAGTTACCATTGCAGAAATGGTCAAAGAGAGAGCTTCAGCCAATGCCGCTTCCTAAAGTTGCTTTCATCAATTTGGGCTGCAGGGTCAATCGCGTCGAAACCGACGTGATTGCTTCTGAGCTTACGCGTGCGGGTTGCGAAGTAGTGGATCAGGCAGAAGCCGACGCAATTGTGATCAATACCTGCGCAGTTACCGGCGAAGCCGAAGCGAAAACCAGAAAAATCGTGCGTCGTGCGGCGCGCGCACCAAAAGCTCCCTTTGTGGTTGCTTGCGGTTGCGCGGCCAATTTGGCGGGCGAAGAATTGAGCGCGCTTGCCGACAACGTGTTTGTAGAAATGAGCAAAGCGCGCGTGGCCGCCCGCGTACTGAGCGAATTTGGCTGCATTCCAGGCTCTGTGGATGATAGGGGAGACCTCATCCAAACTCCCACGCCAACAGGGAGAATGCGCCCGGGCATCAAGGTGCAAGATGGCTGCAACAATCGCTGTAGCTTTTGTATCGTGTGGAAGGCGCGCGGTCCTGGGCGCTCTACCGATCCAAAACTTGTGTGTGAGCGCGTGCGCGAAGCGTGTGCACAAGGAGCGAGGGAAATTGTGCTCACGGGCATCAATTTGGGTGATTTTCGCTACAACTACCAGGGAAATAAGCTTCGTCTCCCGCAGCTTCTTCAGATGATTTTGGATTCTACTGCGATCGAGCGCCTGCGCTTGAGTTCTATCGAGCCGGTGGACATCAGTGATGAATTACTCGATGTTATGAAGGATGCCGGAGATCGCATCGCGCCGTTTTTGCATATCTGCCTGCAGTCGGGGAGCGATACTGTGCTTCGCCGTATGCGGAGAGGCTACACTACGGCATTTTACAAAGATGCCTGCATGCGTGCACGGAGACGGATGCCTCATGTGGCTTTGGGTACCGACTATATCGTGGGTTTTCCTGGTGAAACAGACGAAGAGTTCGAGACAGGTTATGCATTTTGTGAGGCGATTGGCTTTGCAAAAATGCACATTTTCCGCTATTCGCCGCGCCCCGGGACACCCGCTGCTGCGGCTCCTGATCAGGTAGCTCCGGAAGTGATGGCGCGCCGCAGCAAAAAAATGCATAAACTTGCGCAACGTATGCGAAAACAGCAGGCGGAAGCCCTTGTTGGGAATCGCGACCGCGTGCTTGTGCAAGCGCCTGGTTTTGGGATTACTTCTGGGCTGTTTGATTGTCATCTCCCGCGGACATTTGCGGTGGACGAGTTGGTAGATGTGGAAATTTCTTCGGTGATGGACGATGGGAGCTTGATCGTTTCGTGCGTCTAGGCCTGGTGTGTGTAAGCTTGGTGCGTCTAGGCTTGGTGCGTGTAGGGTTTCGCGCATCGAGCGGTCCCGCACGTAGTGATGTATGCATGTCGTGATCTATTGATGATATGCGATTGATGATATATTGATGTGGTAGCGCTTGCGTTGGAGTTGCTTACGCTAGCGGCTTACGCCGGTGGCGCTTGTGTTTGCAGCGCTTACGCCGCCCGCGTTTCTGCCGCACCCGCGCCCGCACGTTTTTGCTTTTTGAGGAGACCTTATGAGTGATACGCCCAGTGATACGCCCATACAAGATAGCTTTTATTTCTCCTGCGATGAGGGCGTTGTGCCCATTTTGACTGAGGACGAAATCAAGCGTATCTGCGATTATGTCTTGCGTGATCAAGGTGTTACGCGCGCGTGTACGCTTTCGATTTCTCATGTACAAAACGACACGATGCAGGAGCTCAACACGAAATATAGAGATACCCCGCGCCCAACTGACGTGATTTCTCTTGAGTGCGAGCGTCCGAGCGACTCCGATCTTGCCGATGGGGAAGTGTGTGAGCTCGGCGATATTATTTTGGCGCCCGCATACATTAAAGACCAGGCGGATCGCTTCAACATGGCGCACGAAGACGAGTGTAGGCTGCTTTTGATTCATGCGGTGCTGCACCTCTTGGGCTATGATCACCTCGTGGAGGAAGAGGCGCAAGAGATGGAAGCACTCGAAGATCGCCTGCTTATCGAGGTGGGAACAACTAAGCATGTGGGGCATGTGGAAATCACGCGGCACAGATGTGGTGAATAGCCCATGATTCCTGGTAAAGTTCCTCATCATCCCAGTTTTAAGCGGTCATTTCTCTTTGCTTTGCAGGGCTTTTATACCACGTGCAAGCAGGAGCGAAACATTAAAGTCATGCTCGCGCTTGGTGCTTTCGGGGCTTGTGTAGCTGCATTTTCTCATTTTGACTTCCTCGCGTGGACGATATATTGCCTCTGCGTGGGATTGGTCGTATCGGCGGAACTTTTTAATACCTCCATTGAAACGGTTATCGATCTGGTATCGCCTGAATTTCATCCCTTGGCGGGAAAAGCGAAGGATATATCCGCAGCTGCCGTATGGTTTTTGTGCGTATGCGTAAGCGTTGTGGGTGCGCTTTTGTTTCTGCGCGCCTGGGGATTATTGGGCTGAGTGTAAGCTTGAGGCGAGGTGTGCGATCGCGCTCGTAGATAGTTCGCGCGGCCTGCGCTTTCGTTTATCTATAACCAGCTGAGAAAGTGGGTTTTTGTGTTTAAAAGCGGTTTTGTAGCGTTGGTTGGTCGCGCAAGCGTAGGCAAATCTACCTTGCTCAATGCCTGCTACGGCGGAAAAATTGCCATCACCTCGCGTGTGTGTCAAACAACGCGCAAGCGCCTGCGTGCGGTGCTTACGAGCGAGCATTCTCAGATTATTTTGGTGGATACTCCCGGTCTGCATAAGCCCAAGGATGCGCTTGGTAAGGAATTGAATGCTTGCGCGCTGGGAGAACTTGCTGGTGTCGACGTTGTTTCGTTTTTGCTCGACGCAAGTGCGCCCGTTGGTAGAGGAGACGAGTGGGTGTGCAAACGCGTAGAGGAATCGCATGCGCCTGTGAAACTTTTGGTCCTCACCAAGGCGGACAAAGTCAACAAGGAAACGCTTGATACGCAGCTAAGCGCTGCTCGGAAATTGGCTCATTTTACTGATGAGATTGTTGTGTCGGCAAAAACGGGCTTTTGCGTGGATGAATACCTCAAACTTGTGGAATCGTATCTGCCCGAAGGACCACTTTGGTTTGGTGAAGACGTAGATGTAGATGCCCGTGATGAGGATTTGATTGCCGAATTTATACGCGAGAAAATTCTGCGCGCAACAAAAGACGAAATACCGCATTCTATTGCGGTTGTGGTGGAGGAAATGGTGTGGCGCCATCGCGATTTATGCTCCATTCGCGCACGTATTATGGTTGAGCGCGAGGGTCAAAAAGCGATTATCATCGGCAAGCGCGGCGCGTTTATCAAGCAGATTGGCACGCGTGCGCGTACAGATATTGAGAAGCTCTTGGGAGCGCGTGTGTTCCTCGATTTGAGTGTGGAAGTACGCCCGCTTTGGCGAAGAGATGCGCAAGAAATTCGCCGCTTGGGGCTTGAGTATCACGAGTGATCACTGGGGCATACATGTGCGTGACGCACACGGCGCCCGAGACGCACACGGCGCCCGTGGCGCCCGCGCGGATGCCCGTGCCTGTTGAAGAAAGGTTTTGAACGAAGATGCCTCAAAAGCGCATGCGCGTTCAAGCGCTTGTAATTGATCATCGCACGCAGCTCCGCGAGCGGGATTTGATCATTACCCTGCTTTGTAGCGATGGCACCAAACGTTCAGCTGTTGTGCGTAGTGGTGCACGCCCTGGTAGCAAGCTTGCGGGGGCCTGCGAGCTTTTGAGTGAGAGTACGTTTTTGCTGGCAGAAGGTCGCGCGCTTGATACCGTATGCGAAGCGCAGCTCGAGGCGAGTTTTTCTATGCTTGCTGGAGATATTGAATATTTTGCTGCGGCATGCGCGGTTTGCGAGCTTGCGCGCAAGGTGAGCTATAAGGATTTGGAAAATCCCTTTTTGTATGCGCTTACGCGTGCTATTCTTGCGCGCATGAAGGAGCTTTTGGGCGCAGAACAAGCGCATACGCGCCCACGCACTGATGTGCTTGCTTCGCTTGTGAGTGCCTATGCGATTAAGCTTTCTGCGCATGAGGGATTTTTGCTTGAGACGACGCACTGTGTTTTGTGCCAAGAGGCGTTTTCGCAAGGGACGCTATCGCAACCAGCACATTTGCAAGTCGCGCGTGAGAAAACGCCAGCTCTTGCAACTCTTGCGGCCTCAACTTCTCTTGCATATGCGCCGCCCATGGCTTCTTCGTCTGCGCTTTTCTTTTCGCGCGAACAGGGAGGGATACTTTGCCAAAGTTGTGCTTCGAGCGAGGCGATGTTAGAACCGATAGCGCTTACACACTGTGCGATCATTGCTGAGCTTCTGATGAGCCCATATCGTGATATTGTAGATAAATCATTTGATCATGAGAGTCTGCGCGCAGTTCTTCATTTTACGCATGTATGGTCGGCATATGTATTTGATACGCGTCTTTTTGCTTTCGATTTTTTCGAGAATAGCATATAAGAATTGCCTACAGTGCGCCTTCTTTTTCTGCCTATGCGAATGTGCTTCTAAGGCAGCTCTTTAGTCTAGCTTGCGCGTGTGCGTTTCTCTTTTCCTAGAGCTTTTAAAGAAAACGGCAAAGAATCCGGTCTTTCGTTTTTGTATAGGCTAAAATAGGATATGTTCGTATGACCTATCCTACAGAAAGAGTAGTGTTGAATACTAGTCAAAGCGACCAACATCTCGATACACCATCGCTCACCTGGGCAGATTCGCGCGGGCGCGACTGGTTTATCATACGCCAACTTGTCTCTCGCGACTTTAAACTCAAATTTCGCCGTAGTGTCTTGGGTGTCTTGTGGAGCGTGCTCAATCCCTTGCTCATGATGAGTGTCATGGCCTGCGTATTTACGGCGATGCTTCGCTTTTCATCGAGCTCAATCCCGAGTTTTCCGCTCTACATCATTTTGGGAAATATTGCCTTTACACTGATGGCAGATTCCACCTCGCAAGGCATGCATTCTATCATCGATAACGCTGCGCTCATCAAAAAAGTTAAGATCAATCGTTTCCTCTTTCCTGTGGAAAAAGTTCTGTTTGGTCTCGTTAATTTTTCGATTTCTTTAATCGCGGTCGCTATCGTGATGGTGTTTGTGGGTGTTATGCCTACCTGGCACGTGATCTTTTTACCTATATTTTTGCTCTATATCGGTAGTTTTTGCATGGGGGTCGCGCTCTTTTTGAGCACGGCCGCGGTGTTTTTCCGCGATGTGATGCACCTCTGGACGATTGTGCTTACGGCGTGGACGTATGCGACGCCGCTCTTTTATCCGGAGGAGATTTTGCCTGCGTGGCTCAAAAGTCTCGAGGTCATCAACCCCATGTATCACTATGTCAATTATATACGCGCGATTTTGCTCTATGGGCAAGTGCCGAGCATGGAGCTTAATCTATTTTGCTGTGCGTTTTCGCTTGCGGCTTGTGTGGTGGGCTATATCGTTTTCACACGTCATGAGCGTAAATTCATTCTATTTATTTAGACTCTAGATTTGGAAATAAGCATGAAGGTATCCGAAACACACGAACACGAAGTATCGCCTACTACGAACGTATGCACGTCTGCGCATGCTGCGCGCGTAGATGCTGCAGATGAAACGAACGTCCAGTCCGCAAGCCCAGCGCCCGCTCCTGCGCCCGTGCCCACGCCCATGCGCATGACTATACCGCGCCCGCGCACGTCATCGTGGAGTGCAACGCTTGTATGCACAAACCCCCGCTTTGACCTCGGCGACCAAGCGATACTCAATGTGGGAATTTCTGGTTATGAGGGGCCTTTGGATACTGACATTTTCAGGCGCTTCAATTTTGATGATGACGGTTTGCTGCACCCTTGTGGGTTTAGTTATCGCTTTTACTGGTTTTTGGATGCAGGCGGTTTAGGTGCTAATAGTGGCGCGTTTGCTGATAAGCCTGCCTGGGGCTTTATTGCTCCACAACAGGGACGCTATTTGCTTGCAGTAGATATCATGAGCCCTGAGCACGAAATTCAGACGCTTAGCTGCTGGGTTTGCTGTGGGCAAGAGCAAAGTGAAGGGTCTTTGGCAGCTCCTGCGCGCAAATCGTTTACAGGTGATGAACCGGTAGTTGTGCAGGTAGATGATGTGTCTCAGGTCTTTAACCGCGCGAGCGAGCAATATAATTCTCTCAAAGAGTATGCACTTGCGCTTGCCAAGCACGAGCTTCGTTTCAAGGAATTTCGCGCGCTTGACCACGTAAGTTTCGAAGTCCACAAGGGCGAGGCCTTTGGTCTTGTGGGTACGAATGGTAGCGGAAAATCCACCATGCTCAAAATCATCGCGGGCGTGCTTAAGCCGAGCGCAGGAACATGTCGCGTTACCGGTACGATTGCTCCATTGATTGAGCTTGGCGCAGGTTTTGATCTCGAGCTTACCGCAAAGGAAAATATCTATTTGAATGGCTCGCTTTTGGGCTATCGTCGTGAATTTATTGATGAGCATTATCAAGATATCGTGGACTTTGCTGAGCTCGCCGATTTTATGGACACACCGCTCAAGAATTTCTCGTCTGGTATGGTTGCGCGTATCGCTTTTGCAATTGCAACTATCACCGAGCCTGATATTTTGATCGTTGATGAAACCTTATCGGTAGGCGACTTCTTGTTCCAGCAAAAATGCGAGCGACGCATTCAAGAGCTCGTCGAATCGAATAATGTGACCGTCTTGCTCGTGAGTCACTCCATCGATCTCGTCGAGCGTATCTGCACGCACGCCGCATGGATTGAGCATGGCAAGCTTCTTAGGCAGGGGGCTGCGCGCGAGGTATGTGCTGCGTATAAGAATCTGGAACGCTAATATGATAATGAGCCGAGTGCATGTGGTGAGGTGAACCTGTTGAGTGATATAGAGAATGAACATAACGCGTGTAGTGGGCAAGGCGCGTGCAGCGTCAGCAGCGCACAAAACGCCCGCAGCGCACAAAACGCCCGCGGTGAACAAAGTACAGAGCATGAAGATGCAAAAGCCACGAATCCAAGCGTCGTTCATACGCAGGATAATGACGCCGTGGACGTAAGCGTGATCGTTCCTTGCTACAACTGTTCTACCTATGTGTACCAGGCTGTTTCTTCGATTCTCAAGAATCATAACTGTGCATTGGAAGTGATTGTCCTAAACGACGGCTCTACCGATACAACTCTTTCCATCTTGCAGGATCTTAGTGCCAAAGACGCGCGGATGCGCGTGATCGACAAAGCAAACGAAGGCTATGGCAAAACGGTTAATAGGGGTATTGACGAGGCAAAAGGCACATACATCGCCATTCTTGAGGCGGATGACTGGATCGCAGATGGAGCATATGATGAACTCTTTCACATTGCCTGTCAAAACAAGTTCCCCGATATCGTGAAGTCTGCGTTTTGGTGTGTGTATCAAGCCGACACGCCTGCGCAAACGATCGCTCACTGCAATTTTTACAAAAAGCTCGGAGCGCCTACGCGTTCGTTTACGCTTACTGAATGCCCGCGACTTCTCGAGCATCATCCTTCCATTTGGTCGTGCCTGTATAAACGTGCATTTCTGCGCGAAAAGAAGCTTCGCTTTCAAGAGCTCCCGGGTGCTTCTTGGGTGGATACGCCTTTTAATTTTCGTGCGCTCGCTTGCGCTTCTTCCATTTTTTATACCGATAACAGCTACTATTATTACCGCGTTGAGGCGCCGGGATCTTCGAGTGCTACGCGTACGCTCGATCTTTCCTTTGCGCGCTTTCAGGATATGATGGCGATCGCGCGCGAGCTTGCTATCTCTGATCGAGGTATTTTGGAAGCGTTGTATACCGTTGGCTTTAGCTATGTTGAAGATGCGATTGCTCATGGTGCTCTTCAGCTTTCGTATGCAAAAAGTCAGGCACTTATTATGTCCTTGTATGCGTCGCTTGATCCTTCGATTGTGGCCGGTATGGATAGGCTTTCCAAGCAGGCAAAAAACCGCTATGCCTCGCTTATGGGAAAGCCCACGTGTGCGTTTTCGTCTGCTCGCCATGCGCGCGCGCTCGCAGGCGATTTTGCACAGCTTAGTCATGAATATGGTGCGGCTTATGCGCTTTCGCGCGCAGTTCATTTTCTTGCTCATCGAATCTCAAAGTAGGGGGTTGTTGTGCAGCCGTTTATCTCGGTTCTTGTGCCGGTATACAATGTTGAAGAGTATGTGGAAGCTTGTCTGGATTCTCTTCTTGCGCAGGATTTTGAGGATTTCGAGGCAATCGTCATCGATGACGGCTCCACCGATGGGTCGGCTGCGCTTGTTGATCATTATGCCTCTAGCGATCCGCGTGTGCACGTGATTCACAAGGAAAATGCAGGCTATGGGGCTGCGCTCAATCTGGGCCTTGCGCATGCGAAAGGCGAGTATATCGCGATACTCGAATCCGATGACGTGATGTGCGTGCATGCACTTGCTCATATGGCTCATATCGCCCGCACGCATCATATAGATAGCTATCACGGCGGTTTTCGCCTGTGGTGGAGTGCGAGTAATACCTTTAGGTCGGTAGCATTGTTTTCTCCTTCGATCTGCGGGCATGTGTTTGATCCAAGAGAGGATTTGCGCTGCTACATTACGATGCCAAGTCTTTGGGCTGGCCTGTATCGGCGCGCATGTATTGAGAGAGCACGCATTTCTTTTCTGGAGACGCCGGGCGCTTCGTTTCAGGATACCTCCTTTGCGTTTAAGATCTTTGCATCTGCGCAAAGCTGCTATGTAGACAATGAATGCATTATTTTGTATAGACAGGATCGCGAAGGCTCTTCTATTCACAATCTCACGAAGGCGCCGTATTTATTGGGTGAGTATCAGGAGATTAATAGTTTTTGTCAGGCGCATAGAGCGCAGAATCCACGTCTTGCAGAAGCGAGCATTACCGCAGCTCTGAATGGGTGCTTGTGGTATCTCGATCGTTTTTCGGAAGATGGGGCGTATAGTTTTGCATTCAAGCTGAGCGAGTATTTTAAGAAGCGCGTGCGCGAAGATGCTACCCTTCTTGAGGTGCTCGATCCTTGGCGCGCACGCAATTTGCGTGCTCTGATTGCAGATCCCAAGCGCTATACTGCGCTTCGCTTGCACGCGCATGCAAATCCTTTGTCCAAGATGTGGTTTGCATATCGTTTGGGCGGCTTTGAAGCGCTCTTTCAAGCGCTTGCAGAGCGAAAGAAACGGCTATGAGTACGTCCGCGCAGCTTAAGCGAGCGGATACGGCTGAGACTCGTCCTTTAGTTTCTGTCGTGATACCATGCTTTAATGTAGCTTCTACACTTTCTTGTGCATATAAGAGTTTGTGCGCGCAAAGCTATGAGCATTTTGAGGCGCTTTGTGTGGACGATGGCTCTTTGGATACAACCTGGGAAGTCCTTCAAGATCTTGCAGCTCATGATGGGCGCCTACGGGTGTTTCATCAGGAGAATAAAGGTCCTTCTGCTGCACGCAACCATGCGCTCGCGCAGGCACGTGGTGAGATTATCATGTTTTTGGATGCAGATGATGAGCTCGTGCCCGAAGCGATCGAGCGCGTTGTATCCGTATTTTTGCATACAAACTGTGAGGTGTTTAGCTTCGGTTTTGATGCCTGTCCGCTTGAGTTTGCTCCCCAGACGATGATTGATCTTGCGACGCCTTCAGATAGAGAATTTTATGGTTTTTCTTCTCAACTTATGTTCCACGAAGCGGCGCGTCCTTTTGGGGTGCGCACAAGTCTTTCGCGCGCGTTTGTAGAGCGAGAACATATCCGTTTTGATGAGAGCTGCGGTCTTGGCGAAGATCAAGTGTTTTTCTTCTCCATCTATCCGCGCTCGAAAAAAACTGTGCTAAAACCTTGGCATCTCTATCGCTACAATTTGCGCGAGGCATCATTTGCCCATGGTCTTCACAAAGAGAGTGCGCGGGCTTCAAAAATCTCGAGCCATATCAAGGTGCTTCAGGCTATTGTAGCTGATTGGAGGGGGAGTTCGTGGTTTTGTGCGGCGCAAGATGAACTCTTTTCCTGGATGTGCGATTTCTTGCTCTTTGATCTCGCGCAAGCTGATGCTTCTATACAAAAACATGCATGCGAAGTTCTTGTTGATCTGGTACGTACTTCCTTTCCAGACGGCTTTTCGCCGAAGGGAATTCTTGAGCGTCGTCTGTTCTTAAAAATTCAGGCGGTGGCAGCTTCTCAGAGCTCAAGAGGTCTTCGCTACACGGACCTTGTGTTTTTTTACCTCGCGCGCCGAGGCCTTCGAGCTTGTATCTTACGCGTGCTGCATAAGCTTCTGGGAAAGTCGAGCTATGCGGCCTAGTTTTCCTGCGCGAACTTCTGCGCACGCGTTTGTGAAAACTTTATGTGTGATCTGCCAAAGCCCGCACCCGTGCGCTTTTCCGCTACACTATACCTAACCTTTAAGCGCGGTACGAGATACCGGTAAGGTCATATGCACAATCGTGCAACTTACCATAGTCTTTTTAGTGTCTCATCCGCAGCTGCAGGTGAGGCTTTTTTTATGCGCAAAGATTTGCGCTCAGCGAAAGGAGAGCTATGGAAGCCAAGCTTAAAGCATCCATTATGGATGCCCAGGCAATGCAGCGTGCGATAGTGCGAATTGCACATGAGATTATCGAGCACAACGAGGGCTCAGACGTTATGCTCATCGGTATCATTAGAAGAGGAGCTACACTTGCCGAGCGCCTTGCTTCTGAGATCGAAAAAATCGAGGGTACGCGTCCCCGTGTAG
Source organism: uncultured Atopobium sp. (assembly GCA_947090525.1). Lineage (GTDB taxonomy): Bacteria > Actinomycetota > Coriobacteriia > Coriobacteriales > Atopobiaceae > Fannyhessea. Next base: position 6,475 of record CAMUON010000003.1, on the reverse strand, counting down.
GAGAACTCGACATTAGCTTCTACCGTGACGACGTTAACCGCTCAATCGTTCCTGTTCTTCATGCAACAAAAATTCCTTTTAAAATTGATAATACCGCTATTGTGCTGGTAGACGACGTGCTCTTCACCGGAAGAACGATTCGTTCAGCACTCAATGCCCTTATGGACTTTGGTCGACCTGCGCGCGTGCAACTTGCGGTAATGGTCGATCGCGGACACCGCGAACTTCCTATTCGCGCGGACTTTGTAGGAAAAAATGTGCCGAGCGCGCACGAAGAGGATGTGCGTGTGCTGGTAGATGAGCACGACGGCCGCGACGCCGTTGAAATTTGGGGCTAGGGAGGAAAAAGAGCTTATGTTATCGGTTAAACATCTCATTGACACCAACAGCCTTACGGCTTCTGATATTACGCAAATTCTTGATACGGCCGCCTCGTTTGAAGAGGTCAACAAGCGTGCGATCAAAAAAGTCCCTGCGCTTCGTGGCCGCACGATTGTAAACTTGTTCCTTGAGCCGTCCACGCGTACCAAAAGCTCCTTTGAGCTTGCGCAAAAGCGTCTTTCTGCCGACTCTCTGAGCATGGGTGGTTCTACCTCCTCCGTTGTGAAAGGCGAGAGCCTCGCCGATACGATTCAGACCATCTCGGCGATGAACGTGGATATGTTTGTATGCCGCGCGCGCCTGGCGGGTACTCCGCAAAAAATTATCGAAAACACCGACGCGATCGTTATCAACGCCGGCGACGGTAAGCACCAGCACCCCACCCAAGCGATGCTTGACCTCTACACCATTCGCAAAAACTTTGGCCATCTAGCAGGCCTTCGTGTGGCAATTGTGGGAGATCTTTCGCACAGCCGTGTTGTTGGATCGCTCGTGCCTGCCCTCAAAACCATGGGTGCAGATGTTGTTTTGGTAGGTCCTCCTACCTTCCAAGTCGATGATCCCAGCTGGTTCAATTGTCCGCAAACTTCTTCGCTCGACGAGGTAATCGAGGACGTCGATGTAGTCTACATGCTTCGTGTCCAGCTTGAGCGTATGGAAGGCGCAACGATTCCATCTCGCCGCGAGTACAATCGCCTGTGGGGCTTGGATATGTCTCGTGTCGCGCGCATGAAGCCAAATGCGATCATTTGTCATCCTGGTCCTATGAACCGCGGTATGGAAATCAATGCAGACGTTGCTGATTGTGGACGTTCGCGCATTCTTACGCAGGTAAATGCTGGTGTTCTTACACGTATGGCAGAGATGTATCTGCTTTTGGGAGGAGAAAACAATGAAATTAGTCGTTAAAGCTGCTCACGTTATCGATCCTCAAAATGCGCTAGACGACGTGCTCGATGTCGCTATCGAAGATACAAAAATTGCTGCCGTGGCCAAACATATCGATGCTGCAGACGATACAGAAGTGATCGATGCTCAAGGAAAATACCTGGTACCTGGCCTTGTTGATATGCACGTGCACTTTAGAGATCCTGGCTTTGAGTACAAAGAAACGATTGAAACTGGTATGCGCGCAGCCACTCACGGTGGTTTTACCGACGTTGCTACCATGCCAAATACCGATCCTGTTTGCGATACGGGTACGGGTATTCGCTATCAATTCGATCGTGCGCGCGCGATCAACCTGGCGCACATTCGCCCCATTGGTGCGCTGACGCGCGGGGAAGAAGGACAAGCGCTCGCGGAAATTGGCGACATGGTGCTCGAAGGTGCTTGCGCATTTTCTGACGACGGGCACGGCGTCCAAAGCGCTGGTATGATGCGCGTAGGTATGGGCTATGTGTCCCAATTCGATCGCTTGGTTATTGCTCATGCCGAGGACAAGAGTCTCTCAGGCCATGGTGTTCTCAATGAAGGCCGCGCGTCTACGCGCTTGGGTATGTTTGGTATCCCGGCGCTTGCTGAGGAGTTGGAAGTTTATCGTGACATCGAGCTTGTGCGCCTTACCAATTGCCCGCTTCATATTGCTCACATTTCTACGGCAAAGAGTCTCGAAATGGTTGCGCAAGCCAAAAAAGAAGGCCTTCCCATCAGCTGCGAAGTGACGCCTCATCACCTCTTCCTCAACGAAGACGATATTACTGACACCTACAATACATCTTTCAAGATGAATCCGCCGCTTCGCCTCAAGTCCGACATGCTTGCACTGCAAGAAGGACTCTGCGACGGCACTATCGACTGCATCGCTTCTGATCACGCGCCTCACGCGCCGCACGAGAAGGATTGCGAATTTGAGATTGCATCCTTTGGTATTATTGGTCTAGAGACGACGCTTCCTCTTATGCTTACTAACATGATTGCAAGCGACAAAATGAGCTGGAATCGCCTGGTAGAGACCCTTGCTATCAATCCCCGTAAGCTCCTTCGCCTCGATCCGGTAAAAATCGAAGCAGGAAGCCAAGCCGACATCACGATCATCGATCCGGCGCAAAAAGTCGAATTTACGCCTGACTACTTCCTTAGCAAGTCGAAGAACAGCCCCTGGCTTTCCGAGACCATGTGCGGATGTGCTACCGATGTCTTTGTGAGTGGTCGTCAAACGCTCAAACGTGCTAAGGTTGTTGAATAGTTACTCAAAGCAATGTGTCTAGAAGTGCTGGACCCGCGCGTGCGTGGGCTTAGCACTTCTTGCTGCGCGCGGGATTGGCTGCTCGAGCGTGATTGCTGCGCGCGGCGACTTTTGCTGTGAGTGTAGGAATGCCAAGAGGAAGGGAAACGTTGGCAAGCGCATATACTCAACTTCACACTGCACGCATCGTTTCGAATACGCAGGTAAACGATGGTATTTTCGAAATGGTGCTTTCGTGCAAACGCTTGTGCGAAACGATACGCCCGGGCGAATTTATTGATATTCAGGTGCCCGGAGATGCGACTCATCTCGTGCGTATTCCGCTCTCGTATTCTCATGTTATTCCTTCAGAGGGAGAGCTCGTTATCGCCTATGCGGTGGTTGGCGAAGGGACGAGGCGTTTGAGTCGCCTTCTTCCGCAGGTTCAGCTTTCGGTCATTGGTCCGTGCGGTCATGGTTGGGAGTTACCCGCATCATCTGCGCCGGCGCTTCTTGTAAGTGGTGGCATTGGTGCTCCTCCTATTCTTTCTTGCGCGGAATTTTTGATGAATGCAGATATTCCAGTTCACGTGATTCTCGGTGCAAAAAGCAAGGACAAACTCTGGGGCTACACCCGCGCTCAGGAGCTTGGTATTTCAAATCTTGTCGTGACTACAGACGATGGATCGTTTGGAAAACAAGGCTTTACCACAGACGCTATGCGTGAACTTATGCAAGACGTGTCGTTTGGAAGCGTGTACACCTGCGGTCCGCAACCCATGATGAAAGCGATTGCGGATGAGGCCATTGCGTGTGATGTTTCGTGTCAAGTTTCTATGGAACGCATGATGACCTGCGGTTTTGGCGCGTGCGCCACCTGTAACGTGACAATGAAAGATGGAAGCAACAAAGGCTGTTGTATGTTTGGTCCGGTTTTTGATGCAAAGGAGATCGCATGGTAGACGAAATACTTGCTGCATGTACCTGTGGCCCACATGATGGAGCAGAAGTAGCGGGGGATGCAGGCGCGGATGCGGGTACTACTGCTGATGCTGCTGTTCAGCATGCTCCTAGTAAAACGGTTAGTGATGTTTCGATGAGTGTCAATTTTGCTGGCATTCAGATGAAAAATCCCGTGAATACCGCTGCGGGTACTTTTGCATTTGGTCAGCAATTTGAAAAATTTTTCGACGTAAGTACCCTTGGTGCAATCACAACAAAAGGTGCATCTATCACGCCGTGGCCTGGAAATCCAGCGCCTCGCATGTGTGAAGTGACGTCGGGCATTATCAATTCGGTCGGACTCCAAAATCCTGGCGTGGAAGGTCTGGTGAGCGCAGCGGGGGAGTATTTGCGCGGACTTCGAGCAAAGGATTGCCAGGTTATTTGCCAGGTCGCGGGCCATTCTCCCGAAGAATTTGAGCAAGCTCTGATGAAGTTCGAAGAAAAAGCAGACTTTGCGTCCGGCTTTGAGATTAATATCAGCTGCCCCAATATTGCCTGCGACGGAAAAGCGACGGGATCGAGCCCTCAAGCCACAGAATCTTTGATCAAGCGCCTGCGCGAGCTCACGAAACGTCCTCTTTTGGTAAAAATGGGACCAGTGAATATTCCCGAGATTGCGCGCGCGTGCGAAGCTGCGGGCGCAGATGGACTTAGTCTCATCAATTCGATTCCTGGCATGGCAATCGATACCAATACGTATAAAAGTAAAATTTCGCGTCCTACCGGCGGATTTTCGGGGCCTGCCATTCACCCCATAGCACTTCGCATGGTGTGGGAGGCGCATAAGGCCGTGTCGCTTCCTTTGTGCGGCATTGGAGGCATTACGTCGGGTCTTGACGCCGCGGAATTTCTTCTTGCGGGGGCTACGTGTGTGAGTGTGGGGCTGTCTAACCTCTACGATCCTACAAGCGCTTCTCGTATTTTAAGTGAGCTCTGTGCGTGGGCGCAAAAGCAAGGCGTTCGCGACATCAACGAACTGATAGGAGCATGCAAATGCTAAGTGAACAACAGGCTCGAGATGCAATTATTGTTGCTTTAGACTGCGATATTGCCCGCGCGCAAGAGCTTGCGGATATTTTGCAGGGTCGTGCAACGTGGGTGAAAGTGGGCATGACGCTCTTTTATCGCGAAGGCCCTCGCGTCGTCAAGCTCTTTAAAGATCGCGGATTTAAGGTGTTTCTCGATCTTAAGCTGTTTGATATTCCATTTCAGGTTGAAGGTGCTGCAGAAAGTGCGGCGCTTACGGGTGCTGATATTATCTCTATTCATGCGCTTGGATCTTCTGAGATGATTCAAGCCGCTGCGCGCGGCGTTGCGCGTGCGAGCGCAGGCGCGGGCGCTGCAGGCACTGCGGGACATGCGGGCGCAGAAGTTGCGAAAATCATCTCCATTTCGGTGCTTACCAGCATGAATGATGACAGCTTAAAAGAGATTGGTATTGAATCTTCGGTTGAGGATGAAGTGTCTCGTTTGGGTGCGTTAGCCGCGCGTTCAGGCTCTAACGGTATGGTGTGTTCTCCTCATGAGTGCGCGAGTATGCGTGCGTGTTTTGGTGAAGACGGGCTCATTGTTGTGCCTGGTGTACGGCCAAAAAGCGCTTGTGCAAACGACCAGAAGCGCGTGGCGACGCCTGCGTTCGCGCTTTCGCATGGCGCATCAAAGATCGTGATTGGGCGTCCTATTACTCAGGCTGACGATCCACGTGCCAGTTTTGATGCGATTGTAGACGAGATTTTATCGATGTAATTTCTTTGCGCGCGAGCCGCGATCGCGTGCGGGCTTAAGCTCGTGCGGCAGCCGCGCGTGTGCGCTTAAGCTGGTGAGTGCTCCGCGCGTCACCCTTTTTATGCACAAACCCTTTCCCCACGCGGGGGCTTTTTGCTGCGCGCGAATGGAAGGGAAATATTTGATGACATCCTGCGCTCGCGGGGAGGCAGTGTTTGTGGGAACGCGTTATGTTTTCGCGTTCTCCACAACACGCCGCTAGCGAGCGCAGATGGTTACGGAGTGCTTGGCCTTCCGCGCGAGCGTAGAAAAAAACGGGCTGATGTCGAAATTTTTCGCCCGATTTTGGCAAAATTTGCGTCTCGTTGGATCCCCTCAAAAAGCCCCACCGCGCGTAGCTGCGCATATAAGAATTTTAACTATCGAAATTAGTTAAAAATTTGATATTTTATGTGATATCAGCGCCCTTTTTTCTACGCTCACGCGCGCACAACATTGATCGAGCTTGCGAGCGGCTTCTGCTCGCGCGTCCCTTGCGTTAGTGCTGGCTTGTGCCGCGCGCATGAGCTTTTCCTGCCGCTTTTTCGCTACGCCTGTCCGCGCGGGTCCACCTTTACAAAACGCCTCGCCCCAAATTAGAAGATTACCCTACTTTGACATGTGTTTGGGTGGGAAAGTATCACACGCGTCTGCGCAGCGCAAACATACGTTTTGCGTTCACCCTGGTAGTCGTGCCGCAAGCTTTTGGCCCAGCTTCTGCAAGCACCTCGGAAAGCAAATTTCGATTTCAAAACGCGTGTCAAAGTGGGTAATTTTCTAATAGCGTGCATCATGTTTTGCAAGAGGGGCATGCGTGCCAATTTTCACGTTTTCGTTTGCGCCTGAAGCACCCTTACAAAGCGTGCATAAGCCCAATGTGGACTCATCCTTAGAAGTTAGCATTAAGCCTTTAACTCACAAGCTACTGAAGAAATGGCCTTGTAGATAAATGGTTATAGTAGATAAAAAGTATATCAATGGGTCTGCGGCTTTTTGTTCCGGTTACCCTGTTGTTGTTATATATCATAATTATGCTATAATTTGTATAAAGTATACATCCTGGAAAATAGGTTGTAAGTCATGAAATCACTAGCGAACCTAGCTACATACATACATACATACATACATACATACATACATACATACATACATACATAC
>CAMUON010000002.1 GCA_947090525.1 uncultured Atopobium sp. | reverse complement strand
TGACCAACGAGGGACATTTGTGTGTAGAGGCTTTTGCTTCCTGCGCGAGCGTTTTTGCTTCCTGCGCGAGCGTAGAAAAAAACGGGCTGATATCGAGATTTCTCGGCCTTTTTTGGCAAAAATTTGTCGCCCTTTCATCCCTTAAAAAAGCCGCACCGCGCGTAGCTGCTTATATAAGATTTTCAACTATCGAAACTAGTTAAAAAATTGATATTTTGTGTGATATCAGCGTCTTTTTTTCTACGCCCGGCCGCGCGGTATCAAGATAGCGTTCGCGCAAGCCACAGTTTGCTCACGCGCGCACCCGCTTAAGCTGGCGAGTGCTCAGCGTAAGCCTTTTTATGCACAAACCCTTTCCTCACGCGAGGGCTTTTTGCTGCGCGCGCGTGAGCGAAAACCTTGGTAGAACTTCCACGCGAACGAGGAGGAAGTTTTGTGGTAGACCGTTATGTCTTCGGTCTATCCACAAAACATCCGGTAGTGAGCGTAAGAGAATTTACATAGGGAAGGGTTTTCAGCGTTTCGTGCTGACTGGGCCGCTATGGTCTTTATATTCATGTGTGATATGAGCAGCTTGCTAAGTGTGGGCTGCTTTTTTCTTTTTATGTGCATCCTCTTTTAAGACAACTTTTTTGCTGAGTGAAGAGGCGTCCTCTGAATGAACCCCGGCTCTCTACTGTAAAGCGTCTTGAGAGCGCGTTTGTGGCGTTAAAAGGCTGCGCGTAGTTTTTTGCCCAGGGCACAGCCCAGAACGCTTGTGAGTGTGCCTACGAGAGGCTGCGAGAGCTCATATAAGGCAACTGTAGCGCGTCTTGTGCTCATATATACGTGCCTGAAGACTACGAACTTACAGGAGCCCTCCGATGTGGTCCATGCGTGCTGCATATTGCCAACTCGCCTGATATTTCGTGCGCACCCTTTTATGACAAAGCGAGTTCCCACTGGGTATGCTGTCCTCAGCGGCTTTCATATCCTTGAAGATATGGAGAATATATGGAATCGTTGTGCGTAACATGCATGTGCCTCGCGCAAAAGTGCAAACACGCGAGCTTCTTTCTGCGCATGCATGCCAGTCAAGCCTCGGTGGCGGAGGCTTTTTTAGCGTTTTTTGGACCTTTTCTAGCATGCAAGGTTGAGCGAGAGTTGCGCGAAACAAGCCGAGCCGATTTAGCCGTTGCGCACGCGTGCGAAATTTTGATTGCTCAATTCTCTGCTACATAAGTCCCAAAATCGGCCCTTTCTGGCGAAAAATTTAGAAAATTGTTGAAAACCGCCGTTCCCGAAAAAAATTTTTGGAAAACTTTTAAATTTGTCAGGCAAAAACTCTTGCAATTTTTGTGCAATAGCTGTTGAGTGAAGGTGTTCGACTTGGTTCCCGTACGGGGCACGCAATCCGATAGCAATACGATGAGAGTGACGAAAATGCCGAGATTGAAGGAAGGGATATGCTCGCCGAGATTGATTCATTCGATTCAACGCATCGGCCACTCATCAAATGAGCTCATCAGTTTGCCAGCTGAGCTGAACAGCCTGTTATTCAGGCGCTCACGCATGAGCCGAGACGAGATTCGGCTGCTTGAGCGAGTTGTTTTTATCCATCTATCAATGATTTGGAGTGTGTGTTGACGAAACGGAGATGATTGCCATGCGCCATGATCCTGAAAGTGACCCGAAACCTGTTACTTCTTTTCTTCCCGCCAGTGAAAGACCCTATTGCAGTGCCCTTATCGCCCTTCCCTCGGTAAAAGATTTCAGTGCTTCCCTGTATTCAAACGCACATAACAATCATCGCCTGACTATTGTGAGCGCCCCTCATGGCTATGGTAAGCAGTCCTTTTTTGTGAATGCGCAAGAGTGCGCGGGTGCGCGCGGCTTTCAGACTATTGAGTACGATTTTTCATCGCGCGAACCGCGAGAATTCGATTTTATGCTAATGCGTCTCTACAATCAGCTGGCCAAGAAGGATCTCAGCAAAAAGCAATACTTCGCCGTGTTCAGAGGCCTGTATTCACAAGAACTTGCACATCACGAAAAGCTCATAGATATCATCCAATTGTATTTGCGGGCAAACGCACAGGTGTTGCTGCTCACTCAGCCTGCCTACCTGCCGTTCTACGCAAAACTTATGCCAAGTGCGGAGCTCGTGGACCAACATCACTTCTCTCCGCGAAAAAGTGATATGACAGCCGATGCATTGGCCGCAACACATGCGATACCTGCGCTTGTGGTTGCGTGGAATGCGACGGTCAAACAAAGAAGGTCGTGTTGGGAGCGTGACTCAACATATTTTCAAGCTTTAGCACAGTACCTGTCTGAGCTGCTTAGTGATGGTGAGCGTTATGCCTGTTCAAGCTGTGCAACTGCAGAGGAACATGTGCGTTCTTTTCTGGCTCTGCTTGCATGCGGAACTATCGATGAGCATGATATTAAGGAGCTAAAAGAGTTTAATTTAGCCTGTTTCCTTCGAGAAGAATCGCAAGTATCGGGTCTTGTAAGCCATAAAAGCGATACATCTACGTATGAGCTTGCAGGAGTTATGGATGATGCGGTATACATCGAACTTTTGCAAAACCTTTCGCTTTTTTACAGCGATCGCAAAGAGCTGAGCTGGCGTCTTGCGCTTCACCTCATGAAGTGCCGCCGTTACCTTCGTGCTTCGGCCCTCTTGTCGATCTGTCTACGTGAGTCTGTTCGTATCGAAAGTCGTGCTATCGAGGGTATAGCTCGGGAAATGCTTGTGTACGCCCACGGTCTTGTGGCGATAGGAAAAGTGCAGGTGGTCGAGGGTCTTTTGCGTCTGACGCAAGGTATCAAAGAGAACAGCTGGGCATGGAATTACCTATCTGAGCTGTACAGCATGCTTACGTCAGAAACGGGATATAACTGCAATATGAAGCAGCTGCGCGAAAGCGCAATTCCTCATGAAGACGTCTTCAACGAGCAGATATATGTCGATCTTATCCGTGCGCTTGCCCACATACGCAGAGGATTTAGACGCTATCAAAAACCTTATCATCCGCTTTCGCTCAAACTTGCGCATAGTTCCTATATTGCATCTGCGAATCGTGTGGCAAAGCATCTGTGCTATATGATTTCTGGTGAGTTTCTCAAGGTATTTGATGAAATTTCTTTTGCTGATATTTCCAAGCACCCCAGAGATATCTTTGACCTCATGGAGATGAGGCTCGCTTCCCACGCTATGCAGTTGTGCGGCTATTCGAGTTTATCCTGTCATTGCGCCCGGCCAGAAGCTCATTATATGCAACGCGAGATGGAGCACACGGTCTTTGGACATTATGCCCAATACGCAGATCATATGGTGGAAATGCTTACTGTGGGTATGCCTATATTTGGAGAAGCAGATCAAGCATGCTCACGCACGAAGGCAAGCAACGACGAGGCGCTGAACTGCATATTTTTGCTGGGAGATGCAATAGTTAAGTTGCATGCGCACCTTTTGCCCTCGGCGCGTGCATCGGCTTTAGAGGCAAATCAGCTCGCGCAACAGCTCGGCATGGAGTATATGCAGCAAGCGAGCGTGTTTGTGGACTTTTGCATAGATGTGCTCGAGACAGGTGAAGTGTCGCCGCAGGCGCTCAGGCATCTACACGGCTCGCACAAGCTTATAGCTGGGCTTTTGTCCACATGCGTGTACGAACATACGCTTGCGCAACATGCAGCTGTGCACCCAGGCAATGACCATTCCAGTTTTAATGAAGCCAAGCTACCCTCACGGAATAACGGTTGGGAATTCTTGCTGCTTCACTGCGTTTTGGGCGACTACACGGCATATCTCATCAAAAATGCACCAAAGGCATGGCGACAGGTGCTGTGCCCAAGCCTAAACAACCAGATTAAGTCTTTATGCAAGCATGGGGAACTTGAGATGGCAGAAGAGATCATCAAGAGGAATCCTGTGTTAGCGGCTCATCAGATGGAACGTCCGCTTGCATCAGATGGTTTAGCAGAATCTGGCTTCTACCTTTCTCAAGACACGCAGATCGCAATGGAAATTGCAGCTGCAGAATACGAGCGTAAAGCGGTAGCGGCTGAGTTATCTCAGCAGCTCAAAGCGTCTTCTGATAACGATTCTCTAGAGTCTGTGATTGATGCTGCTGGAGCTTCTGTGCTGCCAAGAACGCCTGAGCTTGCGGGAAATTATTCCCCGCACGCAGGATCTTTGGCGGGGCCTTTGATGTCAACAACAGGCGCCCTTACAGCTGTTCCTCAAGGTAGCTCTAGCGCTGCGCAGACGTCAGCAGCCGAGAAAGAGCCTGGGCCTCTCATCGAGATTCGCATGCTCAATCAACTTTCCATTCGCATGAATGGCGTTTTACTCAACCCGTCTGAGCTGCGAACCCGCAGATTAGGAGAAGTGCTCAGCTATTTGGGTCTGCAGGGGCAGTATCGCGCACGGCGATTCGATATTATTAGCGCGGTGTGGGGTGAATGCGATTTTGAATATGGCATGAGAAGGCTTTATGAGGCGGCGAGTGCTACGCGCAAATGTGCTCGTGACAAGGGTATTGAGGAAAATATTCTCAAGATTAGCAAGATAGAAGGATCGATTTTTCTGAATCCCGAGCAGGTGTATTGCGACGTGCATGACTTTGAGCATCAGGCCCAGGACATGCTGAAACACAATTATAGCGACGAGGATATTATCCGTTACGGCTGCAAAGCGCTTGCCCTGTTTGGACGAGGCGCCGAGTTCTACCCTGGTGATTGGAGCGGGGCATATATGCGCCGCGTGCGCGAAATTAACAACCTCTTTGGGGATGTGTCGATTGAAGTGTGCGCTGCGGCTCTTCGACTGGGAAAATCTCGCCTGGCTTCACAAACGATTGAAGCCGCCTTTTCGCTGTTGCCTATTCGAGAGGATATCGTGTTGGCGCTTCTCGAGACGCTCAAAGATAATCGACGTATTGCAGAAATTGCCACGTTTATCTCGGTATATAGAGCTCACCTGCGTACAATTGGGGTCAATAGGGTGCCTCCGTGCGTCGAGCGCTCCATCAACAGAATCATCGAAGAGACAAAGCGCGACTATCATGACATTCCGCGTCTGGGCTATCATGATAGCTTTGACCAGCAGAAATCGATTGGGTCTAGCGATGACGAGGACAAAACCTTCGATACGGCTTCGCTGTGCTAGTTGTGTGCATCTAAGAGGCGAGTATACGGTGCCATGCGCGATGCATACGCTAAATGCGCTATAAGCTCTGTGTGCGTGCATACACCTTTGATATGCTCAGGCTTCTAGCGTATGCGTCCAGTTTCTGAGCGCGCTCTCGGCCTTTCCATGCGTATGATGCTCGCATTTTCGCCTCTTTTTGCATATACAACTCATGCCGTTTTCGTGTGACCTTAGGTGCAGGATCCATGGATTTTCTGCAATGTTGATAAAATAGAAAGGATTCAAAAAACGAGAGCATGCTCTCTTCCCGAAACAAAGGACGCGTATGCCTAATCTATTTTCTCGCCTTCTTTCTCGCGGAGCTGATAAACAACTCAAACAATTCAAGCAGATCGCACAGGCTGTATGCGATTTTGAACCACAGGTAAAGAAACTAAGCGATGAGGATCTTGCTGGTAGAACTGCTGTTTTTAAGGAACGTCACGAAAACGGCGAGAGTCTCGACGATATGTTGCCTGAGGTGTTTGCGACTGTGCGCGAAGCGTCGCGGCGTGTTTTGGGCATGCGTCATTTTGACGTGCAGGTCATAGGTGGTATTGCGCTCCATCATGGGACCATTGCCGAGATGAAAACGGGTGAAGGAAAGACCCTTGTCTCTACACTTGCGGGATACTTGAACGCCATTTCGGGAAAAGGCGTGCACATCGTTACGGTAAACGACTACCTGGCAAAGCGCGACAGCCAGCAGATGGGTCGCCTCTATCATTTCTTTGGTATGAACGTAGGCCTTCTGCAAAACGGCATGCAGCTTTCCGACAAAAAGCCTGCATACGAAGCTGATGTAACTTACGGTACAAACTCTGAATTTGGTTTTGACTATTTGCGCGACAACATGGTCACGCGTGCCCAAGAGCGCGTACAGCGCGGGCATCATTTTGCTATCGTTGATGAGGTCGACTCAATTCTTATCGATGAGGCACGTACGCCGCTTATCATCTCGGGTGCAGGCACCAAATCGGCAACAACGTACAAAGATTTTGCACGTGCCGTGCGCGGACTAAGCCCCGAAGTCGACTTTGATATGGACGAAGCTAAGCATACAATTGCTGCGACTGACCTGGGTTTGAAGAAGATCGAAACGCGTTTGGGTATCGACAACATCTATGCCGATATGAGCGGACAGTTGGTCAATCACTTGCAGCAAGCGCTGAAAGCTCAGTATATGTTTCACCGCGATCAGCAGTATGTTGTTACGGACGGCGAAGTCAAAATTGTTGATGAATTTACCGGTCGTATTATGGAAGGTAGACGCTATTCTGAGGGTCTTCACCAGGCAATTGAAGCCAAGGAAGGCGTATATGTGCGCGAGGAAAACCAAACGCTCGCTACAATCACGCTCCAAAACTACTTCCGTCTTTATGACAAGCTCTCGGGCATGACGGGTACTGCAATGACCGAGGACGCGGAGTTTAGAGAGATTTATCACCTTCCCGTGCAGGCAATTCCGCCTAACCGTCCTGTTCAGCGCCATGACCTCGATGACCTTGTGTATCGCACGATTGATGCCAAGTTTAACGCCGTTGCCGAAGACGTTATCAAGCGTCACAAAACAGGACAGCCGGTGTTGGTGGGTACCGTATCTATCGAAAGTTCCGAAAAACTGTCGCGCATATTGGATAAGCGCGGCATCAAACACGAGGTTCTCAACGCTAAATTCCACGAGCGTGAGGCGCAAATTGTTGCGCAAGCAGGCCGCGAAGGTGCGGTAACTATTGCAACCAACATGGCAGGTCGTGGTACCGATATTCTTCTGGGCGGAAATCCCGAAGAGCTTACGAAGGAATACATCCGTGAACTCGGCATCGACCCGCTTACTGCTCCTCCTCTTCAACTGAGCGATCTAAAGGATCGTGCCGAGTACATATGTAAGCACGAAAAAGAAAAGGTGATTGCGGCGGGAGGACTCTGCGTCATAGGTACTGAGCGCCACGAAAGCAGACGTATCGATAATCAGCTCCGCGGCCGTTCTGGTCGTCAAGGTGATCCGGGTGTCACGCAATTTTATCTCTCGCTTGATGACGATCTTATGCGCCTCTTCGGCGGAGATCGTATGGACCGCATTGCGAGCTTGATGAAAAAATATGAAATGCCTGATGATATGCCGATTAAGGCAAAACTTGTCACCAAGGCGGTCGAAGGCGCACAGCGCAAAGTCGAGGAAATCAACTTTGCTATGCGTAAAAATGTTCTTGATTACGATGACGTCATGAACACGCAGCGCCAGGTCATCTATGAAGAGCGCAACAAGATTCTCGATGGTAAAGACCTCGTTTCTCACATTCACGAAGTTACGGAAGATACCGTTGAGCGCTGTGTGAGCCAATATTGCTCGCAAGATCTCGACCCAAGCGATTGGGATCTTTCCGGCCTTGCAAAATGGGTGCATGAGCTTTGCGGCAAGGATACCTTGCCAAAATTCCCCGAGCCCATATCATTTGACGAGCTTGTGGACTTCGTCCTAGATTACGTGGAAACCTGTTTGAAGGAAAAATCCGACGCGCTGTCCGATGAAATCATGAAAGAGCTTTCGGCTCAAATTATGCTTCGCGTGATCGATACGCGCTGGATGGCATACCTGCAAGAGATGGATTATCTCAAAACCGGTATCGGTCTTCGTGGCTTTGGCCAGCGTGATCCGTTGGTTGAATACAAAACTGAGGCGTTTGCGGCGTTTACCGAGCTTGTTAATACAATGTATGAGGACTATTTGCGTACGATTTTGCATATAGAACTCATGACTCAGCCCGCTCCTGCTCCTTCCAGTCTTGATAATGCGCGCTACTCCGGCCCCGATGAGGTAGATGGCGATAGAGGACCCAAGCACTTCAAAGAAGCGGAAAACGGTCCACAAAAACCCTACCAAAAGGACAAGGATAATCCCTTTGACCAAGCTGGTAGAAACGACGATTGCCCCTGTGGTAGCGGAAAAAAGTATAAAAACTGTCACGGTAAGAATTAGCATGTGCTGCCCGTCCTATCAAACGAAACAGCTTTTGTCCGAACGCCTTGGACAAATCGAAACTTATCTGCATAAGGATGAGCTCATCAAGCAGGTACATGACTTGGAAGCGCAAGTTGCTCACGCTCATTTTTGGGACGATGGTGCTCACGCTCAAGAAGTCCTTAAGGAGCTCGGCGCCCTAAAAGACGAGCTCAAGCAGATGGATTTGGGTCACGCCTTGCTTGATGATCTGGGCTGTGCGCTTGAGCTTTCTTCGATCGAAGACGGCACGCAGGAGCCTGATGCGGATGACGATGAGATGTATCTCGAGGCAAAGCGCTTGTGTAAGCGCATCACGAGGCTTCTCGATGAGCTCGAGCTCAATTCTTGGTTTGATTCCGATCTCGACAAAGGCTCTGCGATCGTTACCATAAAGCCTGGTCAAGGTGGTCTTGAAGCGCAGGATTGGTGCGAGATGCTCTTTCACATGTATCTTCACTATTGCGAGCGCAAAAAGTGGAAGGTTGATGTGTGCGATCTCCCGTATGCCGAAGTCATCGGTATCGATAGGGCTACTTTTCGCGTGGATGGCGCCTATGCTTATGGTATGCTGCGCGCAGAGCAAGGGGTGCATCGCCTGGTGAGAATTTCGCCGACGGATGCCAAAAAGCGCAGGCAGACGACCTTTGCAGGAGTGGAGGTCTTGCCCGTATTGCCCGAGGCGGTCGAAGTTACGATCGATCCCCAAGACCTCAGGATCGATGTCTTTCATGCATCCGGTCCCGGAGGGCAGGGAGTCAATACCACAGACTCTGCGGTTCGTATTACGCACCTGCCTACAAATATAGTCATTACCTGCCAAAACGAGCGCAGCCAATTGCAAAACAAAGCGGCATGTATGGAAATCCTGCGCAGCAAGCTTTTTGACCTTGAGCAGCAAAAACGCGCAGAAGCACTTGATCGCATCCGAGGTCCCAAACACGACATTTCTTGGGGCAATCAGATCAGAAACTACATTCTCTATCCATTCCAGCTGGTAAAGGATACGAGAACACAAACGGAAACCACCCAGGTAGACAGTGTGCTACAAGAAGGTGATCTCGACCAGTTTATTATTGCGTACCATAGGTGGGCACGTGCACAAAGGGGCTAACATGCTTTCGAAGCTTTCAAAGTTTTCAAATCTTCCAAGTATTTCCTGGCGCCGCGCGCTGTATGAAAGTTTCCTTGTTATTCTTGGATCGGCGATTTATGCCATTGGCGTTGATGCCTTTGAAATTCCAAATGGCCTGGCTGCGGGTGGCGTTACCGGTGTCGCAACGATTTTTGCGGCGCTTGCGAGCGATGTGGGTATCACGCTTCCCGTTGGTATGCAAACAATCCTCATGAACGTGCTCCTTCTCGCTTATGTCGTGATTACAACGCATGACTGGACCTATGTAGCAAGGAGTATCTTCGGAATTTTGATCTCCGGTTTTCTCACCGACCTTTTCGTGCCGTTTATCCCCGAAGCGCTCACGCAAGAACTCTTATTGGCTGCTATTTGGGGTGGAGTCCTTGTGGGCGTTGGCGTGGGACTGGTGTTTCGCGCTGGATACAACACGGGTGGTACCGACATCATTTGCCAGTTAATCGCAAAACGCACAGGTATTGCGCTTGGAACGCTTACTATTATTGTGGATGGCGTGATTGTGTGTGCATCCGTTCCGGTGTTTTCGCTTCGAAACGCCCTCTATGCCGCGGTCGCTATGTATATCACCGGTATTGTGATCGATGCCGTGGTAGATGGACCTCGTACCTCGCGTATCGCATATATTATTTCTGCTGAGCACGCGCGCATCGCAAACGAGATTCTCTATACGCTGGGAAGAGGATGCACGGAGCTGCAGGCACGAGGCGTGTGGAGTGGCAACGCAAAGCCCATGCTCATGTGCGTGTTGGGCCGTTCAGAGACGGTGCGGCTCAAAGAAATCGTTTCTGAGATCGATCCCGAGGCGATCGTTATTGTTTCTGAGGTGCACGAAGCCTTTGGCGAAGGATTTGGGCGAATTTCTGCGTCCTAGAACTGTTACTGCCGCAGGTTACAAGCGTGTTGTAATTGCGTGTTGCAAGCGCCGTAATCGCGCTGGAAGCGCTCTGGAATCGTGTCGCATGCGTGCCGTAAGCATGCTGTCGTCTCCCTGTAGTTGCGCACGAGCATTCTTCTCAAATCTGCATTTTTTGTGATGGGGACCATATTCCGCCGCGTGAATAAAACGTTTAACCAGATAAACGGACCGCTCGCGAAAAGGCGTGATTTTTATCTCTATTTTGATTTATGGCTGTGCCAAAATGGGTTTTACACCGGATAGAATATCCGATCACGAGGAAAAACTATCCGATACATGAGAGTTCTGGGTTCAAAGGAGCGACATGAAATTCTTTATAGATACCGCAAATATAGACGAGATTCGTGAAGCACTTGGTTGGGGTGTTGTAGCTGGTGTTACAACCAACCCATCCCTCTATGCGCATACAGGTGGCAATATCGACAACTTCGAGAATCACATGGTATCCATCTGCAAGCTTGTAGGTGAGGACGTGCCGGTATCAGCGGAGTCTGTTGCTCAAACAGCCGAGGACATGATCAAAGACGGTCGTCGTTTGAGTGCGCTCGCTCCTAATATTGTTGTGAAACTTCCTATTTGCGAAGCTTCGCTTACCGCAACGCACGCGCTTGCACATGAGGGCATTCGCGTGAACATGACGCTCATTTTTAGTGCAACTCAGGCGCTTCTTGCCGCACGCGCAGGTGCTCGCTACGTTTCTCCTTTTGTGGGTCGTTTCGACGACATTGCAGAAGATGGACTGAGTGAGCTTGAAACTATCACTCAAGCGGTCAAAAACTACTCGTATGACTACTGGAAAGATGAAGGGGAAGCTCCTGAAATTATTGCTGCATCGCTTAGATCTCCGCACCATGTTGCTGAGGCAGCGCTCATGGGCGTAGACATTGCAACAGTTCCTTTTGCTGCGCTCAAAAAATGCGTACACCATCCTTTGACTGATAAAGGACTTGAAGCCTTTGCTAAGGATTGGCAAAAGGTTGTAGGCGCTTAAGTTTTAGCTCTCGCGCGCCTCGTGTTAGCTACACCACGTGCACTATGTGTTATGTGGTTTTGTATATATTGTTTGTACGATATCTCACCTATAAGCACATAAGGCTTTATGTCCCGGCCTTGTGTGCTTTTTCTTGTCGTTTGGTGAGTAAGCCTATATCAGCTCCTGCGAACATGGGTACTCTCTGTTAAAATAGCACTACCTATATGTTTTATTCATCCGTCAAAGGAGCTTCTGTGGCAAACCACTTTCGTAGTAGTGGGCAAGATGATGAAGCTAATGTTTTACGCGCAAGCGAAGAAGATTACAGCATAAACGACAGCACATCGCCCGCAATTCAAGATGATATAGACGAACTACCGCTCACCCAAACACCTGCAGCAGAAGGTGTTGAAGACGACGAAGAGTTTTCTACACCTCAAGTGCCCGCACCCGCACCCGCGCCTCAAGCGCCCGTAGCTGCGGCGCCTGCAACTGCCGCATCGCAAAGCATTGCAGATCTAGCCCTGGATGAGGCAAATGCAGCCAGTGTGTCAGCACCTGCGGCTGTCTCAGCGCCTTCGGCACCAGCAGCTGTAGCAGAGGCCTCCGCTGTACCAGCGCCTGTTCCTGCTCAAGCTCCGGCTTCTGCCTCCTATACGCAAGTGTTTGCTCCGCTTGCCGAGCGCGACGAACCCGTTATCGCAAAAACTGGAAAACCGACCATCTCCCTTCGAGATGTTACGCTTGTCTATCCCGCTCAACCCGAAAAGCCGGCACTTTCGCATGTTACGCTCGATGTATATCCTGGGGAATTTGCGTTTGTCGTCGGTCACTCAGGATCGGGTAAATCGACCTTCCTCAAACTTCTCACGCGCGAGCTACGCGCTACAAAAGGCAAGGTCATCGTTGCGGGTCACGATCTTACGCATATGAGAAACTGGAAAGTGCCGTACTTGCGCCGCCAAATTGGTACTGTTTATCAGGACTTCAAGCTTTTGCCCGACAAAACGGTGTACGAAAACGTTGCCTTTGCTCTTGAATGCATCGGCAAGCCGCGCTCTGTTATAAAAGCCCAGGTACCTGAGGTATTGCGCCTCGTTGGTTTGGGTGAAAAGATGTCTCACTATCCCGACCAACTTTCTGGTGGTGAGCAGCAGCGTGTAAGTGTTGCTCGTGCTATGGTCAATCGTCCGCCGCTTTTGGTGTGCGATGAGCCTACAGGAAACCTTGATCCTGCGATTTCTCTCGGTATTATGAAACTTCTGGACCGCATTAATCGTGCAGGTACCACCGTTGTTATGGCTACTCACGACCGCGAGATGGTCGACTCGATGCGCAAGCGCGTTATCGCTCTTGAATCGGGCCAAGTTGTCCGCGACCAAGAAAAAGGAGGTTACGGCTACTATGGTGCTCTCTAATTTTAATTATTCCATCCGCGAAGTTGGTCGTCACTTTAGACGCAATTGGTCGACTGTTCTTGGCGCCATCATTACCATTTTTCTGTCGTTGTTTGTTATTGGCTTGTTTACGATCGCATCTGCCCTGGTTGCCAATATGGTAGGTAGCGTGGAAAATCAGGTCACTATCCAGGCGTTTCTTTCCGACTCTGCGAGCAAATCGGATGTTGATGCGCTCAAATCAAAGATCGAAGGCTGGGATAGCGTAAAGACCGTCACCTACAAGAGCAAAGACGAGGCGCTCAAAGAATACAAGCAGACGATGAGCAATCGAAATGCGCAAGATGCGGTAGCGGCACTCGATGGTGAAAACCCCGTGCCTGCATCTCTTGTGATTAATCTTACCGACCCGCAAAGCGTTGAAGGTGTCGCAAATCAGCTCATAAAGGACTCGTCGTTTAAGAATGTTGCAGATGATCCCGACAACACCTCATCTTCGGTTCAATATGGACGCGAAACGGTTGAGCGTCTCTTTAGCGTTACGAACTACTTGCGTCTAGGCGCTATCGCCCTTATCGCAATGCTTGCTTTTATTGCGTTTATCTTTATCAACAATACGATTCGCCTCGCCATCTCGGCTCGCCGCCGCGAAATTGCCATCATGCGCCTGGTAGGAGCTTCAAACGGCTTCATTCGCGGGCCTTTTATGATGGAAGGTATGCTGGAAGCTTTTATTGGAGCTGTCATGAGTATTTTGGTCCTGCAACTGGGCCTTTCGCTCATTATTCCTAAGCTTCAAAGCAGCCTGCAGTTCTTGACTTTTGAACTTTCGTCCGAAGTCCTTTTGGGCACGTATCTGGCTCTTATCGTTATCGGGCTATTCATCGGTATGTTTGGTTCTTTGATCGCGATGCGTCGCTATCTTAAGGTGTAGAGCTTGCTATGGATCGTTTTGAAGACTCGCAGCTAAGTGAAGAGTTGTACGCGTGCGAGGCGCTGCTTGTGCAGGGTGAGCGCACGCGTGCGTGTGAGTCCTTGCACTTGCTTGCCGACGAGGCAGAGAGTTATGCCGCCACGCACTACGTCACGAGCGATACGGATCAGTGGTTTAGTTTCAACAATCTTTTTGAGCGCCTGTGTTACGAACGCTTGGAGGATGATCCGCGGACAATTCACGAGTGTCCAGAGCCGATGTCTCGTTTATATGAGGATTTGGCGCGGGCATACGTATATACCGATGATATTGGGCTTGCGAAAGAAGCGCTTAAGGCGGCGATCCGCTGGAATCCTGTGTTGTGCGCTCCTCGGCTCAATCTGGCAGACGTTATGCTTCGCGAAGGCGACACCCATGAATACCTGGCGTTGAGTTACTCTGTGCTGGAGCGTGCGAGTGATGTGGATATGCTTGCGCGCGCGTATCTCAATTTTGTCGCGCCGTTTCGCGATGAAAAAAAGTTCGATGTTGTTCATGCGCTCGTGCATGTATTAAAGCAGCTCGATTCAGCAAATTCCGAGGTAAAAGCGCTTATTCACGAGGCTATAGGAACCGAATTTGATGCGGATACCATAGATGGAGACGCCGCTCAGCAAATACTTTCTCGCGAGGGCCTTCCCTATGGTGCGAATCTTGACGTGTGTGTTTGTTTGCTTACGGCTGCCGATATAGAGCGCGCACACGGCAATCCTCACGAGGCGACGCGTGCGACACTTCGTGCGTATCACCTGGTAGGCGAGGACATGGCGATGAAGCTTTTGCAAGAAATTCGTAAGAGCAATGAAGAAGCGGGTGCGTGATATGGCGAAGCGAGATGGAAGTGTTCGTGCTCATACGGGTGCACACTCAGGTGCACATCCAGGAGCGCGTATTCCTGCCGTTCACAAAACCATTGCCAAAAATCGTGTCGCGTATCACGATTATGAGATTCACGATACCTACGAAGCCGGCATCGAGCTTGTAGGTGTAGAGGTCAAGGGTCTCCGCGAGCGCGCATGTCAACTCTCTGATGCGTTTTGCATCGTTCGTCACGGCGAGCTTTATTTGGTGGGACTGCATATCCATCCCTATTCACATGGGGGAGTGTGGAATATTGATCCACTGCGCAGGCGCCGGCTGCTAATGCACAAAAAAGAAATCCGCGCAATCGACCGCAAGATTCAGGCAAAAGGTATCGCGCTTGTGCCGCTTGAGTTGTATTTTAACGAAGGCAATCGCGTGAAACTGCGCGTGGGCATCGGTCAGGGCAAAAAGCTGTTTGACAAGCGTGCATCAGCTGCGAAGCGTGATATGGACCGTGAGATCCAGCGTGTGCTCAAAGAGCGCTCCCGGTAGTGGGTATAGCGCGTGCGTGTGGCGGGTATAAGTGTTCGGATTCCGCATATTGAGCGTCTAACTTGGCATTTCTGAGTTTTATCATCTTTATGCTAAAATGAAAATACTTCTGCATGGTCAGATTAGGTCGCATGCGCGAGAGCGAGCGCGTGTGCCCCAAAAGTACGTGCGTACGGCCGTGCGATTGTTCCTTGATAAGTGCGCGCTTGAACAGAAGATCTGTGTGTTTGGAGCATGGATCGCTTATCGAGAGTCACTGGGGGTGACTGGATTCGACAGGGTATGTTTGAGGTGGGCAGCAAGCCGTGGTCTCCTCGCCACGTTAAACAGGGGTACCGTCAAATTTAATTGACAACGTTATTCCTTTCAAGAGTGAGCGCAAGCTTGCTCTTGCTGCTTAATTTATACAAGCAGCCGACAAGCTAGCTGATGCTTTCGCAGCTGGTGCGTCGTCATTTTAGAAAGCTGCAGCACAGGCGCTCGTTTGCGCGCACGTGCCTAAGATTTTGCGAACTCGGGCAAGAAGAGACGGTCGCTCGCCTCTTGAGCCTTAAACTCTAAGGAGCGACTAAGCTTGAAGACACCTGCCAGGAATGTACGTTGGACCGGAGTTCGATTCTCCGCACCTCCACCATTGAAAATCATACAGTCCATCCATGTTTAGCTGCGAAAACGCAGGCGCATGTATGGACTGTTTTTTATTAGTTTTTAGGCACGATATATCGCTGATGATGTTGTATATAATTGGAGCTACTTAAAAGTGTGCATGAGCGGTGGGAAAAGGTTGCCCACTTCGTTATTTAGCACTTGAGTATTTAAGAAATGAAAATCTTATTGAGCTGGCTGGTTATGCAAATCGCGCAGGCGTGTGCGTTGCATATTCCATGCGATGGCGCTCCCTATAAAAAGAGTGTGTATAGGCTGCAAGCGTCTATCTTGCAAGCTGTCTCGCGGATACGTTGCGCCCAAATTAAGAACGTTTTAGCGTAAGTGCGTGCTACCATAGGGTTTAGTGAGCGCAACTCTAAAACACGCGCCCACGATCCGCCGCACAAACAAAGGAGCACGTATGGAACTTTTACTCGACACCGCAGATGCGCAAGCAGTTAAAGAACTCTCAGAATTGCTTCCCATCGCAGGGGTGACCACAAATCCAACCATCATCACCTCGAGCAAAAAGACGCCTGAACAGGTTATCTCCGAAATGTGCGATGTGCTTTCGCCGAATCAACTCTTCTTTATGCAAAGCATTGCCGAAGACACCGAAGGAATCCTTCGTGACGCGCGCGCTATCTCACAGATTCGACCCAAGAATATGGTGGTCAAGATTCCAGTTACGCATGCAGGCTTCAAAGCTATACGTCTCGCCAAAAAGGAAGGCATTTCCGTCCTCGCAACCGCTATTTACTCCTGTGACCAGGCGTTTATGGCTGCACTCGAAGGCGCAGACTACCTGGCTCCTTATGTCAACCGCATGGAATCTTTTGGTGACGGCATTCAGGAAGTGCGCGATCTTCTCACGATGCTTCGCGCGTATCACATGGACACAAAGGTGGTTGCCGCTTCGTTCAAAAACCCGCGTCAAGTGCACGAACTCATGCTCTCGGGCATTCAATCGGTGACGATTCCGCCCGCGATTGCCTACGCAATGATCTCTCATCCGGGTACGGCAACTGCGGTGGCAGATTTTTCGCATGCATGGGAAGACGCGTTTAAGCGCAATAGTTTTGAGTAAGGTTTTGCGCAAGCAGAGGTAAAGCTCGCAAGTTTCGTGTGCGCTCACGCACGTAAAACCACTCGCACCCGTATGTACACCACGATGCCACACAATAGGAGGTACGTGACATGGCGCCCTCGGAAAACACAACGGCTTCTGCTGGGAAACATCCGCAAGATAATTGGTTTCAGCAGCTCAACCCTGCTGTTCAGCAAGAGGTCCGACGCCTTGACCGCGTGATCACAGATTTGATCACGCGCGAGCATCAGACAATTTATCCTCCTCAGCACCAAATCTATCGTGCGTTGAGACTTGTGCCTCCTCACAAGGTCAAGGCGATTATCATCGGTCAAGACCCCTATCATGGCCCTCACCAGGCAAATGGTCTTGCATTTTCAGTGGATCCGCAAACGAAGATTCCGCCTTCCTTGCGAAATATTTTTCTTGAGTTGGCAGACGATCTTAAGCTCCCGCTCCCGAGGACTGGCGACCTTGAACCCTGGGCGCGCGCAGGCGTTCTCCTTCTCAATGCGACGCTTACCGTTCGGGCCCACGAGGCAAATTCTCATGCCAATTTGGGCTGGCGCGCGGTGACGGAAGAAATTCTTCGCGTAGCGCTTGCGACTCCGCAGCCAAAAGTGCTCATATGCTGGGGAAATTTTGCCTATGGGATTGCGAAGAACGCTGTTGATGAGATTGAGCCCACAAATGTGTGCGTCTTGCGCTCAACGCATCCCAGTCCTTTCTCGGCGTATAATTCGAGCGCAGCTTGCCCTGCATTTATGGGATCTAAGCCTTTTTCGAAAACGAACGCATTTCTGGTGGCGCACGGTGTAGATCCTATCGATTGGCGCTTGCCTTAGGCCATCCGCGCCCATGTGTGTGCTTATCTTAGGTCGTCTGCGCGACTCCGCGCCCACATCCGCCCGCCTTCTTGCGTGATTTTTTTGTGTGTATGGCACAAAACGCGCGTATGCAAAAACTTCCCCGCGCCCAAGACCCTGCGCTTGCTATATAATTTGAGAGCTTACCACTGAGCCCCGTAACCTCAAAAGGATAAGCGTCATTTTACGTAATTGGAGGAGTCCGTGACTAAATCGACTCACTACGCTCACACAGCCGAAGTTAAGCGCAACTGGGTGCTTATCGACGCTGATGGAGCTACACTTGGTCGTTTGGCGACCAAAGCTGCCATGATTCTTCGTGGCAAAAACAAACCGCAATACACGCCAAATGCCGACACTGGTGACTTTGTCGTCATCATCAACGCTGCAAAAGTTCAGCTCACCGGCAACAAAGCTGCTGAAAAGAGCTACTGGCGTCACTCCGGCTTTTTGGGAGGCATCAAGTTTGAATCCTTCCAAGAAGCTATGGCAAAGCACCCCGAGCGCGTGATCGAGCACGCGGTAAAAGGCATGCTTCCTAAGGGTTCTCTTGGCCGCAAACAAGCTACCAAGCTTAAGGTCTATGCAGGTGCAGAGCACCCACACAAGGCTCAGAATCCGCAAAAAATCGAATTGGAGGCATAGCAAATGGCAGACACAAGCGCTGTATACACCGGCACTGGCCGCCGTAAAGAGGCTACTGCCCGTGTTCGTCTGGTACCTGGTACCGGTAAAATTCTCGTAAATGGTCGTGACGCAGGCCTTTATTTTGGCCGTCACCAGCTTCTCGACAACGCTCTCGCACCTTTCCGTGTGACTGATACTGTTAACCGTTTCGACGTTATCGCTTTGTGCGACGGCGGCGGCATCAACGGCCAATCTGGTGCGCTTCGTTTGGGCATTGCCCGCGCGCTTCTCGAGGCAGGCGAGTACCGTGCCGACCTCAAAAAGGCTGGTCTTCTTACGCGTGACTCTCGTGCTGTTGAGCGCAAGAAATACGGTCTCAAAAAGGCTCGTAAGCGTCCGCAATTCTCCAAGCGTTAATCAGATTTTCGTATGTTCGATACCGGATATTCAATTTTTCGAGTATCCGTACGCTCGATCTTCGATATTTCGAATTGCATTATTTTTCGGGGCTTGTTCGCATATGGCGCAACAAGCCTCGTTTTTTGTGTATGCTTATAGCAAAATGAGTAGCCATGCAGCCCAAAGCGCCTAGCCGCTCATCTCACAACGAATTGTTACATGATACGCGTAAGCAGTATGTAGAAAGAGGCAAGCTATCATGAAATACTTTGGTACCGACGGATTTAGAGGCAAGGCAAACGAAGGCCTTCGCGTGGATCATGCGTACAAGATTGGTCGTTTTATCGGCTGGTATTACGGTCTTCGCGAGGACAAAAAAGCCCGCATTTTGCTCGGAAAAGACACGAGACGCTCAAGCTACATGTTTGAATCTGCGCTCGTAAGCGGCCTTGTCGCCTCGGGTGCCGATACGTATATGCTGCACGTTATTCCCACACCAGGTCTTTCTTATGAGGTGCTCGACGGCGCATTCGATTGTGGCATTATGATCACTGCGTCTCACAATCCCTTCGTCGACAATGGCATCAAATTGGTTAATACCTGCGGGTACAAGATGGACGAAGACGTATTGCAAAAGGTAGAAGACTATATCGATGATAAGTTCGAAGTCCCTCTTGCTACGGGTGACAAAATCGGCTGCACGGTTGATTATATGCAAGGTCGCAATCGCTACATCGCACATCTTATTTCTTCCTGCGGTTTTTCCATGCAAGGCTGGCGCGTTGGCTTGGACTGCGCAAATGGTGCTGCGTCGAGTGTTGCGCGCCCGGTCTTTGACGCTATGGGCGCCGAAACGCACGTGATCAGCAATGCTCCCAGCGGATTTAATATCAATGTCGACTGCGGATCCACTCATATCGAGCGCTTGCAGGACCTCGTACTTCGCAATCACCTCGACGTCGGCTTTGCCTACGATGGTGATGCAGATCGTTGTTTAGCGGTGGATGAGCGCGGCCATGTGATCGATGGTGATCTTATCCTCTACATTTGTGGTACCTACCTCGCAAAACACGGACGCCTTGCACGCAACACCATCGTTCCTACTGTTATGAGCAATTTCGGCCTCTTCAAGGCGTTTGATGATGCGGGCATTAGTTATGTGAAGACTGACGTCGGCGACAAAAATGTCTGGGCAGCGATGATGAAGGGCGGCTATTCGCTTGGTGGCGAGCAATCGGGTCATGTGATTTTCTCCGATCTCGAAAAAACGGGTGACGGCATTATGACGAGCCTGCGTGTGATGGAAGTGCTCAATGCCGAGCGCGAAAAGCTTTCCGAGCTCGCGCGCCCCGTTTCGCGCTATCCGCAGCAGCTCATCAACGTGCGCGTCCAAGACAAGAAAAAAGCCATGCAAGCAGATGACGTTCAAGCAGCCATTCACGAGGCTGAGAAGTTTCTCGAAGGCAATGGTCGCGTGCTCGTGCGCGCAAGCGGAACAGAGCCGCTTGTACGCGTGCTTGCCGAAGCGCCAAGCGAGGATCTGTGTGCAAAGGCGTGCAAGATTGTTGTGGATGTGCTGCAAGCGTACGTGTAATGTCTGGCACATGCGTTCGCGTTCGTGCTTGCGCTTGTGCGTCGCGGCTGCATTTGTACCTGCAGCTTCGCTCGCATGACAATCGTGTTAGAATAAAACCCGCGCTCGCATAAGGCGGTGCATATCGCTCACATTGGGCGACAACATAAGGCAAAATCAAAGAGTTCTCTTACAAGGAGAGTAGTATGGATAGAGTCAAAATTGCTCAGCTCTACAGCGATCAAACGAGCTTTGGCGGCAAAGAAATCGTGGTAGCCGGATGGGTGCGTTCCATTCGCGACATGAAGAATTTTGGCTTTGTCACGCTTAATGATGGCAGCTGCTTTAAGGATCTTCAGGTAGTAATGGACCGAGAGGGTCTCAGCAATTATGACGAGATCGAAGCGCAAAATGTGGGAGCAGCCCTTATCGTAAAAGGCACGCTTGAGCTGACCCCAAATCGCCCGCAACCCTTTGAGCTCAAAGCGACATCCATCGAGGTAGAAGGCACGTCAGATCCCGATTACCCGATGCAAAAAAAGCGCGCGTCGCGTGAGTTTTTGCGCACTAAGCAGCACTTGCGCCCGCGCACCAATCTCTTCCGCGCGATTTTCCGTGTGCGCTCGGTCGCGGCCTTTGCGATTCACCGCTTCTTCCAGGAGCGCGGTTTCGTGTACGTTAATACGCCTATCATTACATCTTCTGATGCCGAAGGCGCAGGTGAGATGTTTAAGGTTACTACCTTTGATCTTGCGCATGTTCCTACTACAAAAACGGGCGAAGTTGACTTTAGCAAAGATTTCTTTGCGGCACCTACTTGCCTTACTGTATCCGGCCAGCTCGAAGCCGAAAACTTTGCCATGAGTTTTGGTGATGTGTATACCTTTGGCCCTACGTTTAGAGCTGAAGATTCCAATACGCGCCGTCATGCGGCGGAGTTTTGGATGGTTGAGCCCGAGATGGCTTTTTGCGATCTTACGGGCTATATGAATTGCGCCGAAGACATGCTCAAATATGTTATCAATTACGTTATGCAAACCTGTCCCGACGAGCTTGATATGTTTAATAGCTTTGTTGATAAAGGCCTCAAAGAGCGTCTGCAACACGTTGCAAGCAGCGATTTTGCACGCGTGAGCTACTCCGATGCGATCGATATTCTTATTTCCGCTCAAAACGCAGGTCACGAATTTAATTACCCGGTTTCCTGGGGCCTTGACCTGCAGACCGAGCATGAGCGCTTCCTTACCGAGGAACATTTCAAGAAGCCGACCTTTGTGTATGACTATCCCGCGGCAATCAAGGCATTTTACATGCGTATGAATGACGACGGCAAGACGGTCGCTGCTGCCGACTGCTTGGTGCCGGGCATTGGTGAAATTATTGGTGGATCTCAACGTGAGGAGCGCCTTGATCGTCTTGAGGGGCGTATCCGCGATCTTAATATGGATCCGTCGCAGTATCGTTACTATTGTGACTTACGCAAATACGGGAGTTGCCACCATGCAGGCTTTGGTCTTGGATTCGAGCGCCTGGTGATGTATCTTACCGGTGTCGACAACATCCGTGACGTGCTTCCACACCCGCGTACCGTAGGAAATGCTGAATTTTAAGTAGCTTGCGCGTATAGTCTTGCACGAATATTGCAGCAAAAATTGCATGAGCATCGTATAAACATTGTAATAAAAAAAGCGCTTATACATAGGTATGAGCGCTTTTATATATGCGTTATATGCGTTATGTAGCGTGATAGCAGCTCAGCGTATTCCCAGATTAGAGAACTTTTTGGATGCCAAGCCCAATGAGATCGGGACCTGTGTGTACGAGGAGCTCCGCCGAGATATCTGCATGTGTTACTTCGATAGCTTGCGGAATGCTTAGCTTGAATCTGCGCTCATAGAAGGGATCGAGCTCTTCATTGATGGATGACGTGCAAATAGAAATGCGGCACGCACCCCATTCGTTGGCGTGATCTTCGATAATGGACCCCATCATATCGAGAGCCTTTTCCCAGCCGCGCGCCTTTTTCGCAAGCGTGTATGCGCCATCAGATCCGCAGGTAAGGATAGGTTTGATGTTGAGTACCTTGCTAATGCGATAAATCGCGCCATTGATACGGCCGCCCTTGTACACATAATCGAGCGTTTTTGCGCAAAAGTACACACGAGAATAATCGGCATAGCGCTCGGTATAGGCTTCTACCTCTTCAAATGTTCCTCCACGTTCAATAAATTCAGTCGCACGCTCGCACACCATGCCGGCCACCATACCAATAGAGCGCGAATCGATAACCACGGTAGGGAAGTCGGGCATTTGCTCAGCTACCAGGCGCATTGTTTCGTAGGTAGCAGAAAGCTTGCTCGCGATCGTAACAATCACGGCGCGCTCGTAGCCCTTATCGCGCGCTTGCTCGAGCGCATGCTGGATGGCTTGGGGTGAGGGAAGAGAAGTCGTTGGAATTTCTTGCTCAAAGCGCGCAAGTATTTCATTGGGTGTGATATTGACACCGCTTTCGTACGTGGAGCCGTCGGAGTAGCACACGCGCAGCGGAACAACGAATATGTCATGATCCTTAATAAATTGAGGGGCTACGCAGGTTCCTGAGTCGGTGATGATAGCAATACGTTGTGCGTTCATATATCCTCCGTCTGACACGTACGTGCTGTAGTGTTCTTCTTATTATAAAGCCTCGCGTGTCGTCTCACGAACAATTAACAAATTGATACGGCGTTCTTGCGCTTCCGTTCTTGTCAGGTCCGCCCGCCCGTCCGCGGCCCCGCTCGCGTCTCCGCAAACGCTCCTGCCCGTCCGCGGCCCGCGCGGCTGCTACACCTCGCGCATTTATTTCGAGATGAGGAAGTTTCTCGCACCTTTGTATAAAATATGCCGCGTTTTGAGAAAATATTGCTAGACTAAGAAGAAATTAACGATATGCTGCGCACAATAACCAAAGGATGAACATCGCATGAAGGAAGCAAAGACCCTTGAAAACATCAAACAACCCTCTGTGGTTCAGCGGATCATTAAACCTTCTACCATAGAAAAGATCGGCGCAAATACCACGTTTGCTGCAGGGGTTATGGTGGTTGCTGCACTACTTGCGGTTATGGTTGCCAACTCTGACTTGTACGAAATGCTGCACGAATTTTTTGAGACGCCGCTTGGCCTATCTATTGGAGCATTTTCCGCACGGATGACGCTTGAGTCGTTCATCAACGACTTTTTGATGGCAATATTTTTCCTGCTTGTGGGTATTGAGCTTAAGTACGAAATGGTTGTGGGCCAGCTCAGACGCCCACGCCAGGCCGCGCTTCCCATGCTTGCGGCGGTCGGTGGGGTGTGTGTGCCTGCCTGCATCTACCTCATCTTTAATGCGCACGGACTCGCGCACGGCTGGGCGATTCCAATTGCTACAGATATTGCGTTTGCGCTCGGTGTGATGTCGCTTTTGGGTTCGCGCGTTGCAAACGAGACGAAGGTCTTTTTCCAGACGCTCGCCATTGCCGATGACCTCTTGGCGATTGTTGTGCTCGCGTTGTTTTACGGTCAAACGCTCGATATCTTTTGGTGTTTTGCGTCACTTTTGTCTTGTTTTTGCCTTTTTTGCGTCTACCGCGCGCACGTGTTTTCGGCAAAGCCGTATCTGTTGATCGGTTTGGTGCTTTGGGTGTGCATGTACAACAGCGGTATTCATCCCACGCTTGCAGGCGTTATCTTAGCGTTTTTCCTGCCTGCACGAAGCGATATTCGTCTTAAGCACTTGCATTCCTGGCTATCGTCCGAGACTACTTCGCTTGATGACCATCTTGATATGGGAAAACATATTCTCGGCCAGCACGATGCGATCACGAGGGCGCAGCGCATCGAAACAATTTTGCATCACGTGACTCCACCGTTGGAGCGCGTGGAAAGTCATATCTCATTTTTTGTAAACTTCTTTGTCTTGCCGGTGTTTGCGTTTACCAATGCGCAGGTGCGTCTGGTAGGCATTGACTTTTCGACATTAGCGCTTGACCCTGTTGTTCAAGGTGTATTTTTGGGTGCTACGCTGGGCAAACCTATTGGTATTATTTTGGTTGTGTTCGTGCTTGTGCGCATCGGTTTTGCGCGCTTGCCCAAGCACGTCGATTGGATACAGATTATTGGACTCGGCATCATGGGTGCACTTGGATTTACGATGTCTATTCTAATTTCGGGTCTTGCGTTTAGCGCTCATCAAGAAGTATTGGCTGCTAAGTTTGCCGTGCTTACAGGCTCTGTTTCCGCTGGTATATTTGGTATTTTGTTTATCCTTATCGCACAATCTGTGCAAGCAAAAGCGAATGGCACCCATTCAGACGATATGCACGTTCGCCTGCGTGTAAAAAAGAGCGCAAGCGCTACTCCACACAGCCAACCACATAACCCCAACCATGAGCAGTAATGATTGAGTTGAGATGATCACACAAAATGGCGCGCGGGAATGTGCCTCCAGGCAAGAGATTGATAATTTCTTGAAGATCTGAGCTGACATCGTCGATTTCTGCGCGCATAAGCACGTCCATCTTGCTTACTTTTCCTTGGGGTTTGTGGGCAAACAGCTCATTTACCAGGAGTTGCAGCTCACCGAAGTCGCTGGATGGCGTACTTTTCAAATCGTGGGCGCGTGTCTTTGTGTGCATCTGCCTCTCGCTTTTCTCCAAATTTTGATTCTTGACCACACTCTGTGTCATAGTGTTATCGTAACAAGGCGAGTTACCCATACGGGGTAAAACCCTCAAGAGAGGCAAATATCATGAGAAGTGCATATCAAGATCTGACAACATCTAAGCTCGATGAAGTGATTAGCGGCCTAGAGAATGAATTTGCATCGTGGAAAGAAAAGCAGCTTCACCTCGATATGTCGCGCGGAAAACCCTCGCCTGAACAGGTAAAACTTTCGATGCCGCTCTTGGACGTGTTGAATTCTACAAGTTCCTTGAGTGACGGAGATGCCATTGTTGATAACTATGGATCGCCTGACGGGCTACCAAGTGCACGCGCGCTTGCTGCTGAAATTTTGGGCGTTTCGCCTGCATCCGTGATTGTTTCCGGTTCTTCCAGCGTAAACTTGATGCACGATCTTGTCGCGCGCGCGTTTACGCACGGCGTTTTGGGTGGCGAGCCCTTTTACAAACAAGGCAAGATACGCTGGCTTTGCCCAGCTCCTGGCTATGATCGTCACTTTACGATTACCGAGAGCTTTGGTTTTGAAAATATTGCCATTCCTATGACCGATGAAGGTCCTGATATGGACTTGGTGCGTAGCTATGTCGAACACGATCCAAGCGTCAAGGGCATCTGGTGTAACCCCAAATTTTCCAATCCAACCGGCATTTGCTATTCCGATCGCGTGGTGAAAGAGCTCGTCGATCTTACGCCCGCAGCTTCCGATTTTAGAATTTATTGGGACAATGCTTACGCAGTGCACAATTTCTACGATGAAGACACCGAACTTTTCAACATTTTTGCGTACGCAAAGAAACAAGGCGTAAAAAACCGCGTCTATGGCTTTGGTTCCTTTGCAAAAATAACGTTCCCCAGCTCGGCGATAGCGTTTCTCTGCGCCGATACAGAAGATTTTGCTTCGATTCACGCAGCTTTTAACGAAGCGCGTGTGAGTTCTGAAAAATTCAGTCAGCTCATTCACGCTCGCTATTTTTCGGGCCTTGCGGATGTGCGCGCACACATGAAACTGCACGCACACCTCTTGCGTCCGCGCTTTGATCTGGTTGAACACACGCTCACGCAAAAGTTGAGTCCCTGTGGCGTAGCGAGCTGGTCGCACCCGAAGGGCGGCTATTTTGTGGACCTTGAGGTTGTGCCGGGCTGTGCAAAAGCAATCGTAGACACCATGAAAGAAGCGGGCGTTTTGCTCACCGATGCAGGCGCATGCTGGCCGGGAGGGAAAGACCCCCACGACACGACCATTCGCATTGCGCCAACTTACCCCTCTATGCAGGATCTTTCCTGTGCACTTGAGGTGTTGTGCTGCGTGACGAAGCTTGTCTGTGCGAAAAAGCTTCGGCACAAGCTAGGCTAACACATACATATGTGTTTGTTGTTCGCGTTTGTGGCAAAGCCGCCTTGCGCATCAAGTCTCGCACCACCCTCGCCGTGCTATGCGCTATAGTCTTTTATGTATGAAGCTTCTCGGCCGTACAAAAGCTGAGTCACGATTCTGGTGAAAGCTGCTTATATACTGATGATAAGGGGAAATAATGGCACGTTCGGGTTCTAAAACGCACAAAAAGTCTGCTGCGGCTGCGCATGCGTCTGTAGCACACACAAGCGCTAAGAAAAGGAAAAAAGAGACCGATCCCAAAAAGAAGTTGTTCGCAGTAGGAGTTGTGGTCTTTGGTGTTCTTATGGCGCTCGGTATGATGTTACCGTCTCTGGCTCCTATTTTTTCGCATCAGGAGCAGGAACGCGCTCAAGCTGATGCTCAAAAAGAAGTCAATGACAAGAAGGATTCAAAGGATTCCTCCGATTCATCAAGCGATGATTCTTCAGACGAGAACGCAAACGACAATTCAGACAAGTCGAACAATAAAAAAGATCCGCAAAAAGTATTGCAGGGATTTGTTGATCGTTACCAGGAAAAACTCAAAAGTGACCCGAAAGATCTCGCGGCACTTCTCAATCTGGGTAACACCTATCTTGCCCTCGGTCAGAGCAAAATCGAAGCTACAAGCGACAAAATACTTCCGCAAGATGCCATTGATCCTTTGGTAAATGCCGTAAGCACTTACGACAAGTACCTTGAGATCAATGATTCCGATGCCGTTCGTTCCAATCGAGCGATGGCGCTGCACTTCATGGGCCAGGAGGACAAAGCGCGCGAAAGCCTCAAAGCGGTTGTCGAGCGCAACGATTCCTTCGCGCCGGCATATGTTGATCTTGGCATAATCGAAGCGGCTGCGGGTAATAATGATGCAGCGCTCGAGTATTATCAGCAAGCGCTCAACGCCGATCCCGACGATCAATACGGTGAAAAATCTATGGTAAATGCCCGTATTACAATGCTGACAGCCCTGAAATCCAAAAAAGACGCTGCCGGCGACAACAACAACTAGCGACCCTGCGTCTTGGCCGTAAGGTGGTCTGCAAGCGTCCTGGCCGAAAGTGTACAGGCCAAAAGCGCACATCCTGCGCTTGCGTAACATGCATTGTGCAGGCAGTAGTTGCATGATATAAGACTTCAGAGGACCTAAACGAGGAAATAGAAGCTAAACGAGGAAATGAGAAGCGTATGTCTCTTTCGATTGATCTCACACAAGAAGGTAGTACTGCCCACGCGCACATCAGCGGCGAAGTGGATGTATCCTGTGCGGATGATTTGCGCGCAAAGCTTGAATCTGCCCTTACACCAGGCGTTTCTGAGCTCAGCGTCAACATCAAGGATATGAGCTACATCGATTCCACTGGTATCGGCGTATTTGTGGGATTGATGCACCACGCGAAGCAAAAGCATATCGCACTTTCTATTCACGAGCCCACGCGCAATGTTTTGCGCATCTTTACCATGCTGGGCCTCGATGTTGAGCTTGGCTTGAACTCGAATTAAACCGTGACAATGCACAAAACGGATGCGTAAAGGAGCGTATTTGTGTTTGGTATTAGCGAAACAGAGCTCGTCCTCATCGTCCTCTTTGGATTTTTGCTGTTTGGCCCCGACAAACTTCCTGGTATGGGAAGGACGCTTGGTCGCGCGCTCAAACAATTTAGGGCTGCTCAGGAAGATTTTAATGAAGTCGTTCAATCCGAGGTCATCAAGCCGATGAATGAGGTTATGGATGCCACAACTGCTGCAGAGGCAAAGAAGCAAGAGGCCGCGCGCAAAAAAGCGCTGGCAGATGATGATGATTTGGATACAGATGTAGCGAAATCAGTGCCTAAGCGAGAAAGTTTTGCTGAGCGTAAGCGCCGTTTGGAAGCAGAGAAAAAAGCCCGCGAAGAAGCTGCTGCTGCGGCTTCTCATGAAGCGAGCAAAGGCGAAGAAGCTGCTGGTGAAGGTGCACCCGCAGCTGCGGCAGCTTCTCATGAAGCGCAAGCACCTGCAGACGCGCCAACGCCTGAACCTGCACCCGCAAACACGCCCGCAGCCACCGCATCGGCTACGCCTGCGCCCGCCTCAAGCTCCGAAGATAGCACTTCTGCAGAAGAAAAACCCGACTTAAGCGCGCGTGCACTGTACAATCTTCATCCATCGAGAAATTCCGCTGCTACAGAGGATGCGCGTAAAAATTATCATCCCGATATGGAGCCTGCACCCGTCTCCACAGAGGCACCCAAAGCCTCACCCGCAGCGCCTGAAGCGCCCACAACAGCTTCACCCGCGCCCGAAGCGCCCGCTCCTGCAAACGCTCAACCCCAAACCCCCAAGGAGGAATCCTCATGCCGATAGGTCCAGCCCGCATGCCCTTGTTGGATCACCTAGGTGAACTCCGCAGAAGGCTTACCATCATCGTGGTTTCGGTCGTTCTAACTGCGCTTATCGTGTACGCAGCGACGCCGGTGCTCATCGATTTTATGATGGATCCCATCAAATCCGCACTTCCCGAAGGCTCCCATCTTATGGTGCTTACGGTGTTGGGCGGTTTTACGATTCGCTTTAAGGTCGCGATCTTTTTTGGTGTCATCATTGCAGCACCAGTTATTATCTGGGAAGTTTTAGGATTTTTCCTGCCGGCTCTTCGTCCAAACGAGCAAAAGTGGGTGATTCCCACCGTTGCTGCGATGGTATTTTTGTTCCTCTTTGGCATGGCGTTTTGCTATATCGTGATTCAGCAGGCAGCAGTCGGTTGGATGATCGATCAAATTACCGATTTTGCAGCCGTAGCTCCCGATGCAGAAGACTATCTCAATATCATCATGCTGCTCGAAATCGGTTTTGGTTTCGCGTTTCAATTGCCGCTCGTGATTTTTTACCTATCTATTTTTCATATTGTGCCCTACAAGATTTTTAGGCAGCAATGGCGCATCATCTACGTGGGTCTTTTGATCATTTCGAGCGTTGTAACGCCGGATGCATCGCCGGTTACCATGATCTTGATGTTTGCGGCGCTCGTGGCCTTATATGAGGTAGCGCTTTGCGTCGCGCGCTATATTCTTATCGCACGACATGGCAAAGCTTCGCTCAAGTGGACGCGCGAGGAATACGCCGATCACACCAATTGATCACGAGCATTTCTACAATCATGTATCCTAAGAGCATAGTAGCTAGGGGAGGACAGGGAAAACATGTTGAGACTTATCGTTACCGAGAAAAATGACGCAGCCCAGCAGATCGCGCGCCTGCTCTCTCAATCTGGGAAGCCCGTATCCGACAAGGTCTACGATACGCCCGTGTATCGCTTTAGTAATGACGGTCAAGACTGCATTACCATAGGTCTTCGCGGACATATCATGGCACCCGATTTTCCTGTTGCTTTGCACTACAAAAAGTCCATGGGCTGGTATTCTCTCACCGAAGAAGGCGAAGTGCTCGAAGCCGAGCTTCCGCTCGAGCTCAAGCGCCCTCCCTTTGATACCAAACGCAAACCCTATCTCGCAGATGGTATCGATATCAAAGGATGGAAAGTCGCGAGCTTGCCCTATCTTATTTGGGCGCCCATCCAAAAAATGCCTGCTGAGAAGGGTATTATTCGTGCTCTCAAAAATCTCGCAAAAAAGGCCGACGAAATCGTGATCGCAACGGACTTCGATCGAGAAGGCGAGCTCATCGGTTCAGACGCCTTGCGCCAAATGCAGACGGTTGCGCCTGCAGTTCCCGTTTTTCGCGCCCGCTATTCTGCTTTTACCAAAACAGAAATCGACAATGCGTTTTCGCACTTGGTGACCCTCGATCAACATCTGGCCGATGCCGGTGAAAGCCGCCAGTATATCGACCTCATCTGGGGTGCCGTGCTCACACGCTATCTCACGATGGCACGTTTTGGCGGTTTGGGCAATGTGCGCTCTGCCGGTCGTGTGCAAACGCCGACCCTTGCGCTTGTAGTAGAGAAAGAACGTGAACGCAAGGCATTTGTGCCCGAAGACTACTGGGTTATCGAGGCAAAACTTTCTCAAGATCCAAAGGCTCCTGTGAGCGAATGCTTCAAAGCCACGCACGCGCGCGGTCGCTTGAGTGTGGAAGAAGATGCGAACGAGCGTTTTGCCCGCGCGAAAGAGGCGCGTACCGCGAAGCTTGTTGATATCGAGAAAAAATCTCATACGCAGCGTCCTCCCGCACCCTTTAATACCACGTCTCTGCAAGCAGCTGCGGCAGCAGAAGGCCTTTCCCCAGCTCGCACTATGCGTCTTGCCGAGTCGCTCTACATGGAGGGCTATATTTCTTATCCGCGTGTGGACAATACCGTATACCCTGCTTCTCTAAGTTTGAAGGGTGTTGTCAAGATGCTTGCGCAGGTGCCTCAATATGCACCGCATTGTAAGCTCTTGCTTGCACAAGCTGAGCTTCACGCCACGCGCGGCAAATATCAAACGACCGATCATCCGCCTATCTATCCAACATCTGCCGCGAGCCCCGAAAAGCTCGATGGACCTCAGTGGAAGCTTTATAACCTTATAGCCAGGCGTTTTTTGGCAACGCTTTCGGAGGCTTGTGTATCCGAGAGCACAAAGCTCAAGCTTGATCTCAATTCTGAGCCCTTTGTTGCTTCGGGTTCAGTGATTACAAAAAGTGGTTTTCGCGCAATTTATCCCTACGGATCTAAAAAAGATGAGCTTCTACCTGCGCTGACGAAGGGCGATGAGCTGGCTATTCGAGATCTTCAGCTTCTTGCCAAGCAAACCGAGCCCCCTGCGCGCTATTCGCAAGGCCGTCTCATTCAAGAGATGGAAAAGCACGGTTTGGGCACCAAATCCACGCGTGCCTCGATTATCCAGCGTCTGTTTGATGTGAAGTATCTCAAGAATGATCCTGTGGAGCCAAGCCAATTGGGTTGTGCGGTGATCGATGCGCTTACGCAGTATGCGCCCCATATTACGAGCCCAAATATGACGTCTGAGCTTGAGGAAAACATGACAAGCGTTGCAGAAGGCGCATCTACCCAAGAAAAAGTTGTCACGCGCTCGCGCGGCCTTTTGGCGTCTGTTATGGGGGCACTTATTGAGCACGTAGACGATATGGGAGAAGCAATTGCAGACGCCGTCACAGCCGACGCCAAGGTGGGCGTATGCCCAGCATGCGGCAAAGATTTAGTGATGAAAAACTCCGCAAAAACGAGATCAAGTTTTGTGGGATGCATGGGCTGGCCCGAGTGTTCGGTCACCTATCCTGTGCCAACGGGTCGCATTGAGCCGCTTGAAGGGGAGAAGGGCGTCTGTACCAGCTGTCATGCTCCGGTTGTTAAGGTGCACCCCTTTAGACAGCGCGTGTATGAAATCTGCATTAATCCCGCTTGTCCTACCAATGTTGAACCCGATCTGTGCGTGGGCACCTGCTCTGTGTGCGAACAAGAAGGTAAGGAAGCCAAGCTCATTGCCCACAAAAGTGAAAAAAGCGGCAAACGCTTCATCCGCTGCGAAAATTATGAGACCTGTGGAACAAGTTATCCCTTGCCCCAGCGCGGTGAACTTGTGGCAACGCTTGAGCGCTGCCCTTCCTGCAATGCTCCTATCGTTCAGATAAATACCGAACGCGGCCCCTGGCGCGTATGCGTAAATATGAATTGTCCGGACAAAGAAAAGAAAACCACGCGTGGCTCTGGTCGTGCGCGCGGTCGCAAACGTGCCGGCACAAGTACAAAAGCTTCCACGAAGACGCGCTCTAAAGCAAGCACAAAAGCGAGCACAAAAGCGAGCGCCCGCACGTCAAAAAAGGCGCGTGAATAATGCCTGATACGATGCCTGCTACCGCTTCTGGCAACGCTTCTCATGCCGCACCTGAAGCCGCTTCTGCACCCACGCCTGCACCAGCGCCTGCGACTGCTTGCGACACCACTTCAGCGCCTGAGCCGCTTGGGCGCGGCCACTTTATCACGCTCGAAGGTATCGATGGCTGCGGCAAGTCTACGCAAGCTCATAAGCTCGTAGATTTCCTGCGTGCGCGCGGTCAAAACCCGCTTCTTGTGCGCGAGCCCGGAGGCACCAATATTTCCGAAGCGATACGTGCGCTTTTGCTCGATCCAGCAAACAAAGAGATGACGCCTGTGTGTGAGTTGCTTTTGCTCGAAGCGGCGCGTGCGCAGCTTGTAGACGAGCTCATTCGCCCTGCTCTTGAGGGCGGGCGCATCGTGATTTGCGATCGTTTTTATGATTCTACCTTTGCGTATCAATACAAGGCGCGCGGCCTCGATAAAACACTCGTTTGCGCAGCTAATGACCTTGGTCGCCGTGCACTTGTGCCCGATCTTACGCTCTTTTTTAGGATTGATCCTCAGCAAACAAAAGCGCGTCTCAGCCTGCGAGCGCGCGACCGGATGGAGCGCGAGGGCACAGCATTTCAACAACGCGTAGCGCAAGGCTATGAGGAATTGTGCGCGGAAGCACCCGCGCGCGTCGCTGCCATCGATGCCGCGCAACCGATAGAGCAGGTATTCAACGACGTCATATCTGCATGCCGCGCGCACATTCCAGAAATGGGAGAGAGGACGTTTTCATGACAGCACATGCATCTGCCAAAGACATGGGCCCCAGCTCTCTTCTCGATTTTCAAACGCGCATATCTGAATATTTTAACCAAGCTCATGCACAAAACAGTATAAATCACGCATATCTATTCGTGGGTGATGACGGCTGTGGCATCGATGAGATGATTGAGCGCTTGGCGTATTGGCTTTTGTGTTCCGATGATAAAAAGATAGCGTCTGAAGTGCCTATCACCATTCCCGCATCCATTAGCCACAAAACACATCCTGACCTTTTGTTTTTCGAACCTGAAAGTGCGCGCGGATACGTCGTTTCTCAAGCGGCGCAAATTCTTGAAGCTGCCTCAACACCTCCGTTTGCATCTCAATGCAAGCTGGTCGTGATACGCGATGCAGATGCGCTCGGCACATCTTGCGCAAACGCGCTCCTAAAAACCCTGGAAGAGCCTGCTGCGAGCGTTTATTTTGTGCTTGTTGCGCACGCACAGGAACGTGTGCTTCCTACGATTGTGTCTCGCTGTCAAACGCTCATCTTTGAAGCAATATCGGGAGAAGACGCATGCGCATACTGCATGCATCACACACATGCTTCCATCGCTCAGGCGAAATTGGCGCTCTACCTCACTCAAAGCCCTGTCCGCGCCTGTACTTTTCTCAGCTCGCCACAATGGATGAATATTCGAAGAGAAATTATGCAATTCTTTGCGCATATCGAAGAAGCGGACGGCTGGGACGCAGTTTCCTGTGTTGAAGCGATTGCACAGGAGCTTGTGAGCCTAAGCGCTCCGGTGCAGGCAGAGCTGGATGAAGAGCAGCAGCGTAGCCATGAATTTTTGCCCACGGGTGAATACAAAAAGCTCGAGCTCTCCTGCAAACGTCGCCTTGCCCGCCTTGAGCGTGAGCACATGCTCCTCATCTTTGATATTTGTGCTGCGTATATGCGAGACATCTTTAGTTGCGCATATGGCGCTTCTGCGCTTATCAATGATGATGACGCTCAGCTCATAGAATCACTTGCAAAAAAGCTTGCACCCATGCCGGGAGAAGAGGGGCACTTACGCCTGTTGGCTTTGCTTGAGCGTATGCAGACGTGCGTTCATGAGGCAAAACAAGAGCTTTTTGCTGTATCTTCGTCTCAGCAGGCGCTGGAATGCCTTCTCATCGAGCTCAGCCTTTGTATGCGCGCGGGCATGCCTTCGTAACATTGCTTTCACAGCTGCTACCGCCCGCGTCCGCCTGTTCGCCCCGCGTCCGCTCGCATCCGCGCGTGCGTCTTTGCGCACCCGCGTAAACACCTTCACGCTTTCGTAAGCCGCAACCGCAGCTTCACACAGAAAGGATACTCATGCCTTTTGAAATTTCAACCTATGCCTACTTCAATGCCGCGCATTTTCTGACGAATTTTGGCGGAAAATGCGAGAATCTCCACGGCCACCGTTGGCGCGTAGAGGCGTACCTGCGCTCACCCGCGCTTCCGCAAGAAGGTGAGGGCAAGGATATGGTTATGGACTTCGGCGCCTTCAAGAAGATCGTTCGCAGCGAGGTCAAGCGCTTTGACCATACGTTTATTGTGGAA
This sequence comes from uncultured Atopobium sp., assembly GCA_947090525.1. Classification (GTDB taxonomy): domain Bacteria; phylum Actinomycetota; class Coriobacteriia; order Coriobacteriales; family Atopobiaceae; genus Fannyhessea. The sequence continues at coordinate 198,818 of CAMUON010000002.1, read as the reverse complement.
GCGGGCTCCCTGGCGCCCAAAACGATTGCTGCTCTTGAGGAAGAAGGATTTCACTTGACCGTTGTTGACTTTCGCACGACGGCAGAAAATTTCGCGCGTTATTTTTATGCCCGCCTTACTGAGCAGGGGCTTACCATCTCTGAAGTGCGCGTATTCGAAACTCCTCATAATTGTGCAATCTATAAAAAATAGCCTGCGCTCACCCGCGCAAAAAATGTGTATACTCAAAGATAAGTTTCTACAAGTGCCCGCGCACCCGCGCGCTCGCGTACGCATTAGGGGAGCATATGGCAAAAGTCGCATTACATGGCGTCAATCTCTCGGGCTGGCTTAGCCTTAAGCCCTGGATTACGCCTGAATATTTTGCCGAAGCAGGTGTCTTGGATGAGATCGATATGACCCGCGCGCTGCCGCGAGATAGTTATCGCGAGCTCATCGAGTATCACCGTGCACACTTCATTGAGCAGCGCGATTTTAAGGAAATCGCTGCGCGCGGCTTCAACGCGGTGCGACTTCTCGTGCCCTGGTATGCATCTGAGAATTTGACTTCCATAGCCCATCCTTTTGTGCCATGTACAAAAGAGCTCGACAATGCCTTTGATTGGGCGGATGATCTCGGCCTCAAAATTGTGCTTGTGCTTGATATTTCTCCTGGTAAAGAAGGCAAACTTTCTCAAATCAATCCCATCTTTTCTTCGTTTTCGCTCTACAAAAAAGAGAGCCTCAATATTCTTTCTGAGATCGCCCGGCGCTATAGGTATCGCGCTTGCTTAGCAGCTATTGAGCTTGCAAATGATCCGTATGTCGAAAAAACGCTGCCCTTTATGCCGGCTCGTGGTGTCGCCATCCATCTTTTGCGCAATTATTACCGCGAAGGCTACTATGCTGTGCGCGCATGTGCTGGTGACGACGTGCAAGTGATCATGCCTGATGCCCATCAGCCCAGCATGTGGCGGGTGTTTATGACGGCGGGAAGCTACCGCAATACCGCACTCGATGTGCATCTCGATCATTTTAGCGACTATTTTGAAATGCGCCAGGTCCTCACCACTCAAGCGCTTATCGCGTCTTCCAAGCGCCACCTCGACACCGCAAAAAAGAGCGGATTTTCCCTCGTTATTGGCTCGTGGTGTGCAGCCCTTCCAGGCGTCGATACCACAACCACACCCGAAGGGCGTATCGCTCTTGAACGCATGTATACATCAAGCCAACTCAAGCTATTTAGCTCGGCAGATGCGTGGTTTTTCCAAACCTGGAAGACGCAAGGGCGCTTGTCGGGCTGGGATGCGCGTATGACGTTTTCTGCTTTTGAAAGAAGGATGATCTCGGCCTCATGAATGAAGCTCTGACCTCGGCCGCTTCTGTGTCCGTACCCACTCCATTGCCTGCGTCCGCTCCTACTCCAGCACTCGCACCAGCTTCCGCGCCTGCACCCGCACAATCCGGACTTCTTTCCCTCGTAGCTACACCTATAGGAAATCTGGGCGATCTCAGCCCGCGCGCGCGTGACACACTTTTTGCAGCTGACTGTATCGTTTGCGAAGACACGCGTGTGACCAGGAAATTGCTCAATCATTTTGGCATTACACAGCACCTGGTGCGCGGCGACGAAAATGTTCTTGCGCAAAAGGCGCAAACGTTTGTCGAAGAAATGGCCCGAGGTGCCCACATCGCTTTTGTCTCGGATGCCGGCATGCCTGGAGTCTCCGATCCTGGTCAAGTGCTGTGCGATGCATGTTTGGACGCAGGTATTCGCGTAGAAGTTATACCAGGTGCTTCGGCTTCTGTAGCTGCACTTGCAGCGAGCGGCTTTGTAACTGAGCATTTTTTCTTCGAGGGATTTTTGCCTCGGCGTGCAAGCGAAAAGCGCGCACGCTTGCAGTTGCTCTCACACATCCCTGCTACGCTCATCATTTACGAATCGCCTCATCGCGTGGAGGATACGCTCTCGCACATCGCAGAAGTTTTTGCTGATGCCCGCGTAGCGCTTATTCGCGAGCTCACAAAAATTCACGAAACCTGTCTGAGAGGCACAGCAGCTTCTCTTATGGCAACGATTTCTGCCCGCGCGGACGCCCCCCTCAAAGGTGAGTGCGTGATTGTGATTGAGTGCGCGCCCGCCCGCGCAAAAGAGATCGAGGATCAGCTTCTCGCCCAAGCCTCTTCGCCGCTGGTACCTCTAGAAACAGCGATTGCAGAAGGTTTAGCAGCGGGCACTCCTAAGTCTCAACTTGCGCGCGAGCTTGCACGCAGCTATAAGCTTTCAAAATCTGAGATCTACAACAAACTTGTTGGTTTCTAGCGCTTCTCTTGGTGCGTGCGTTTTTTTAGCGCGAGCGTGCAGCTGCTAGAGTACAATAGTGATGTTTACTGCTTTATCGTGTAGCCCTAGGCCGTATCTGCAAGGAGTTGTTATGGCGGAATCTACCAATCCATCCTACTTTGTCACCACCCCCATTTACTACGTCAATGCACGTCCGCATCTGGGTACGGCGTATTGTACGCTTCTTGCCGATGTAGAGGCGCGTTTTCGCCGCGCTATGGGCTACAATGTTAAGTTTCTCACTGGTATGGATGAGCATGGCGAAAAAGTCGCAGAAGCCGCGGCAGCGCATGGTATGACTCCTCAGGAGTGGTGCGATTCTCAAGCACCGCTCTTCCAGGGCCTTTGGCGTACGCTCAATATCTCAAACGACGACTTCATTCGCACGACCGAGCCGCGCCAATACAAAGCGGTGCAAGAGCTTTGGCGCCGTATGCAAAAAAGTGGATATCTCTACAAGGGATCCTACGACGGATGGTATTGCACGCCGTGTGAGACGTACTACACCGAAACCCAAGTACAAAAGACAAAAGAGCAGCTAGAGGGCGCAAAAGATACGGACGAGAATCTCTGTCCCGATTGCGAGCGCCCGCTTCACCGCGTGACAGAAGAATCGTATTTCTTTAAGCTTTCTGCATTTCAGGATCGGCTTCTTAAGCTCTACGACGAGCATCCCGAATTTGTACAGCCCTCATTTCGCATGAACGAGGTAAGAAGCTTCGTTGCTTCTGGCCTGCAGGATTTGTCGGTGAGCCGCACTACCTTCGACTGGGGAATTCCAGTACCTTTCGACGACAAACACGTCACGTACGTGTGGTTTGATGCTTTGCTCAACTACATGACTTCTGTACGCTACGGACTTGAAGATGAGATATCGAAGGATGAGTTCAACTTCCGCTGGCCGGCGGACTTGCATCTTGTGGGCAAGGATATCATCCGCTTCCACTGCATTATTTGGCCTGCTATGCTCATGGCCTTGGGCGAAAAGCTGCCTCGCTCAGTCTTTGCGCATGGTTTTTTGACCGTAAGGAATCCCGAAACCGGCAACGCCGAGAAGATGTCCAAATCTAAAGGTAATGCCATTGCGCCCGAGGATGTGATCGATCTTTTGGGCGTGGATGGATATCGCTACTACTTTATGTGCGACGTTATCCACGGCGACGATTCTGCGATTTCGCAGGCACGCATGGTGCAGGTCTACAATGCCGACTTGGCAAATAGCTGGGGAAATCTCGTTTCCCGCACGCTTTCGATGAGCGCGAAATATTTTGATGGCAAAACGCCTGCTACATATGACAGGTGGAAAGAAAAAGAAAATCCCCTGGCAGACATCGCAAAAACGCTTCCTGCGCGCTATGTGCCCGCTATGGAGTCACTCGATTTTGTGACTGCAAAAGATGCTGTGATGGAGCTTGTTCACGCTGCGAATCATTACATCGAGGACATGGCGCCTTGGACTGTTGCTAAGGATCCCGCGCGCGAAGAAGAGCTTAAGGATATCATCCTTAATCTGCTCGAATCCATACGTATAGCTGCACATTTGTTTGCGCCCTTTATGCCGGCAAGCTCGCGCGAAGTGCTTCAGCGCATGGGGCTTGATCCTGAGGCGGAGCTTCTTGATGGGTGCATGGAGCCTACGCTTGATCTTCAGCATATCATCGCATGGGGTGGCCTTGCTGGTGGACAAGAAGTGATCAAGGGAGCTGCGCTGTTCCCGCGCATCGACGCTGAGTAGCTCTAGCCTTGTAGACGCGTCACGTTTGGATGTAATACGAAGGCGTAATGCCAGGCGTGATGCCGGGCGCTGTGGGCGCTGCCCTAGGCGCTACGGGCGCTGTGGGCGCTACGGGCGCGATCTTAGGTGCATCAAATTTTTCGACAAAAGGATGTGTGCGTGTACTCTCATCTCGCTTCTACTAAACGTACGATAGAAGTCCTCAAGCATTTTGGCCGCTATACCAAGCATCATCTCGGTCAGAATTTTCTCATCAATGACTCCATTATCGGTCGCATTTTGGAAGAGGCTGCGCTTGCACAGGACGAATCTGTGCTCGAGGTGGGACCAGGTATTGGTACCTTGAGTGCAGCGTTATTGGAGCATGCATCTGCTGTTATAGCGGTAGAAAAGGATAGAGAACTCGAAGAAATTTTGAGATATACGCTCGCACAGCGCAGATTTTTGTGTTTGGATGAGCAAGCGCGCGCACGCGGCTGTGTGGATGCAGCTGCGGGCGCAAACGCAGACGAGCAGGTAGATGCGCACACATACGCGCGCATGCACGCGGGCGCACACGCCGATTCGCCTGCTTCCTTTTGTCTCGTCTTACAAGATGCGCTCAATTTTTCCCGAAATGACCTGCTTGCCGCATGCAAAGCGACTGAATCAGTCATCCCGCAAAAATTTGTTGCTAACTTGCCCTACCAAGTAGCTGCAACCCTTGTGCTGAGATATTTCGAGATATTTCCCGAGATACAAGACGCCATCGTCATGGTCCAAAGCGAGGTGTGCGAGCGCATGTGTGCGGCTCCTCACACCAAGACCTACGGCGCATACACGGCTAAGCTCGCGCTATTTGCAAGCTGTGTGGCGCATTTTAGCGTGGCACCGTCTAACTTTTTGCCCGCGCCGCACGTGATGTCCCAGGTGATTCACCTCAGACGCCATAGCTCTTCTACGACGCTCTGCGAAGAATCCGAAATTCCCCACGTTATGCGTGTGATTGATGCAGCGTTTGCGCAGCGGAGAAAAACCGTGAGCAATTCTTTGTCGGCTTGCGGTTTTGCGCGCGATGTGGTTGCGCGCGCGCTTTCCCAAAGCGAGATTTCTGCACAAGCCCGCGCCGAGACGCTTACGTCTGCGGCATTCGTCGCGCTTACGCGTGCGTTTGACGCGGAAGGAGCGTTTGTAGATGAATGATGCGGAACAACATGATGTGTTAAAGACTGATGCGGCGAAAGCGCTCGTAGCTCAAGCCTTTGCAACTCAAACTCCCGCAGCGCAAGCGTCCACGCCCATGCCTGCGCCTGCAGCCTCGCCTGCGCCTGAACCTCTATCCGAGTTGACCGAGCCTATGCTCGAGCCCCGTAACTCCATATTCTACGAGGATGGGAGTCTCTTTCATACAAAAAAAGGCCGCGCACAAGCATGCCCACAGCTTTCGATTCCATGCGCAGATACACACGGTCATATTCATTGTTTGAGTGAGCGCACGGCAGCTTCTGCTCTTGCGCGCGCAGCGTATGCGGGGGTAGGGCTTCTTATATGCCCGATTGATCCTTTGCTCGACGAAAAAACAGGTGTATATACGCGTGAAACAATTGATAGCTGGATAGAAACGACGCGCGCGGACGCGAAGGCTTTGATTACAGAAGCTGAGCATCAAGGACACGCGTATCCTCATTTTTCTCACGTTTCGGCAGATGCTGCGCCTCTACGTACCCCGCGCACACATCCCCTTATCCTTGATCACAACTACATCATCGCAGGTGTACATCCCTATGGAGCAAGCGCTTATAGCGAAGAGATTCACGCGCGTCTTGCGCACATTCTCGAAAGCCCGTATTGTGTGGGCGTAGGGGAGATTGGGATCGATTTTGGCCCCTACAACACAACTCCTGTTCACGATCAGATAGAGGCGTTTACCAGGCAATATTTGCTTGCACGCGCGCTTGATTTGCCCACGGAATTGCATATTCGCGATCGTGATCGCGACGATTGCTCCGCGCACGATCTTTGTTATTCGCTGCTCAAAACCCACGGCGTGAATCCTCGTGGCGTTATCCTTCACTGTTTTTGCTCTACACCCGAGGTCATGAAGCCTTTTTGCGATTTGGGCGTGACGATCGCTTTTGGCGGTGTTTCCACCTTTGCTTCTGCGGAATATGTGCGACAGGCACTCGTGTCCGCGCCTCAAAGGCAGATTGTGACCGAGACAGATTGCCCCTACATGGCGCCTGTGCCCTTGCGTGGGTGTGAAAATGAGCCAGCGTGTGTGGCGTTTACTGCGCTTGCTGCTGCTAAAGCGCGCTTTTTTGCGAAGCATGCGCTCGAAGTGCCTGCAGACCTTAGCAGTTGTGCGTATGTGCTGCAGGATCCAGCGTTTTATCGGGAATATGCACACATGTGGAACAATGCCTGCCGCATGTTTTCTCTCGATGACATGTGCATACGCTTGTAAGCTTCATGTTTCATCTCGCATGTTTGTAGCGCGTAGCGCTCGCTACCCTTCGCACATCCATTCATATGCCATGTCCGTTTACCTACGAAATAGGCGCTTTCAGCTTATTTCAAGAGACTTATTTATATCTTGTCGCGCGCGTGTGTTACTATATAGTGGCTAAGCGAAAGCAAAAGAAAAGCGCAAAGCTACAGCTAGAATGAGAATTGGGGTAGCGATGTCCAAACGTGATAACAAAATTCTAGAAATTCTTACCGCACAAAAACGCATCGAAGTCACCGAACTTGCGCACATACTCAATGTGTCCAACGTGACCACGCGCAAAGACCTCGATATGCTGCAGGACAAGGGCCTGGTTGTCCGCGAACACGGATATGCGCTTCTTGCGAACCCCAATGACGTTGCAGGACGTCTTGCCTATCATTACGAAGAAAAACGAAGAATTGCTGCGCGTGCCGCCGAATTTGTGTATGACGGTGCGACCATTATGATCGAAAACGGAAGCTGCTGCGCGCTCCTTGCGCGCACGATAGGCGAAACCAAAAAGAACGTTTCGATTATTACCAACAGCTCATTTATCGCCTGGTATGTACGCGATTTGCCCGAAGTGCACGTGACACTTTTAGGCGGTGCGATGCAGCCCGATTCGCAAGTGACGGTGGGGCCGCTTATGCGCCTTACCGCATCTCAGTTCTCGGTGGAATATCTCTTTATTGGGGCAGACGGCTGGTCGCCCAAATCCGGTTTTACGAATAGCGACCAAATGCGCGCAGAAGCGGTGCGCGCGATGGCGGAAACCGCTGGTCAAGTCATTGTTGTTACCGAGCCCGAGAAATTTATGCATCATGGACCGGTACCTCTACAGATCGAAGACAATCTGTCTGCGGTGGTTACCGGCAAAAGCTTGCCAGGCCTTGCCCGCAGTTATCTCGAAGAGCGGGGCATCCAGGTGATCGCAGTCGGGAGATAGCACACGGCGCATAACACCTGCGCTTGTGCCCTTGCCAAGCTGGACTTTTGCGCTTGTGCCTGTGCGCTGCGCGGCGCGTGAGCCCATGCGGCGCATGCACCTCCACTCACGCTCAGCGTCCGCGCTCAGTCCTTCTTGCGCTCGTCGATCCTATGCATTCAGGATAAATTTTTCAATTACTTCGGCGACGCCACCCTCGTTGTTGTTGGCTTTTGTGATGTAGTTGGCATGGGGTTTGAGGGCTTCGTCTGCATTTGCCATATACACGCCAAGACCTGCGGCTTCGATCATTTCTACGTCGTTATGCGAATCGCCCACAGCAATTGTCTCTTCCGGCTTAATGCCCAAATATGCAGCCAAACGCATAAGCGCCGCACCCTTCGATATTCCCTTCGCATTGAATTCCAGGTACAAATCCGACGAAAATGTGGTATCTACCTCGGTGGTCATGGGGCGCATCTTTTTTTCGAGCTCTTTAAGGTACTCAAAATCCTTCGACATGTAGAGAATTTTGATGAGGCGATTGTGGCGCAAAAAGTCGAGGTTGGGCTCGGAGGTTTCGATCTGATTGAGCTTGATTGCTTTTACAATCTTTCGATTTTCTTCGTTCATAATATTTGTCCACACGGTGTCGAGCGTGTATGCATGTATATCAACGCAACCCAGCTCAAGGCCGTATTTCCAAATGTTGTTGCAAAATTCCCAGGATGTACCTTTTTGAAGGTCAACCACGCGATTATTCTTATTTTCGGTAATGCACGCCCCGTTAAACGAAATGGAATACTCGTGCTCCTCGTTCCACGTACCGATTTCTCTCATCACATCTTGCATGATTTTGAATCCGCGACCCGATGCCGGCACGATATACACGCCAAGATCGCGGGCCTTTTGTATTGCGCTTAGTACCCGTTCAGGTACGTGATGCTCATCGTTCAACAGTGTTTCGTCCAAATCGGTTGCAAGAAGTTTGTACATGCCCATCCTTTGTCGTTTTGCTTAGGTGTAATAAAAGTCTTATGCGCCCGCGCGTGCGAAGCAAAAGCACCCGCCCTTGCCCGCGCGCACCGTCTGCGCACGCGGCTTCGTGCGAGCATGCGCGCGAGCGCACGAGCCTGTACCATTATAGAGCATGCCTCACGCTCAAACGCAGCTTAGAACGCGCTTGAATAAACGCTCATAATACGTGCGGTATCCATCGGGATGGGAGCGCCCTTGAGTAGGCGCGTTTGCTGCGAATATACGCTTTCTGCCCAGGTTTTTATCATGTCGCGGGTCATGCCGTATTCATGGAGCGCCTTGTGGGGGAGTATGCAGTTGAGCAGGCGCGCGAGCTCATCAAGCGCAGCTTCTGCTGAACAACCAAGTTCGCAACCCATGCGCGCTAGCAAGGTATCAAGCTCCCCCGTAACGCCTTCGTGTTGGTAAAAACGCAGCGTGGGCACAAGGAGCGCATTGTTTGTTTCGCCGTGGGCAATATGGAAGGTTCCGCCCAACGGATAGGCCATCGCGTGCACTGCTCCGCATCCTGCATTGCCAAAGGCGATGCCTGCATAGAGGCTTGCCGAGACAAGCTTGGAGACGACGTCTTTTTGTGCTTGTCTGCCTTGGTCGCGAAGGGTCTTGTAGCTATCGATAATGAGATGAATCGCCTGGTAACTAAACATTTTTGTAAGGTCGGACGCAATGGGGGAAAGCGCCGATTCAATCGCATGCGTAAGCGCATCGATCGAGCTTGTGGCAAGCACGTTCCAGGGAAGCGTTTCCAAAAGCTGCGGAATGAGGACTGCATCGTTCGCATAGAGTAGGTCGTTTGCAATGCCCTTTTTGGTATTACGATCAAGCAACGCAAAAACTGCGATATTGGTGACTTCAGAGCCCGTACCGCAAGTCGTGGGAACAAGCACGAGCTCGCGTGCTTTTTTGGGCTGAATCTTGCCGTCGAGGAGATCGGGAAGTGGGCTTGCGCACGCAAGTGTAAGGATTTTTGAAATATCCATCACAGTGCCGCCGCCGATGCCGATAATGCGCTTGTAGGGCTTGTGTATGTCTTTCATAAGCGCTTCTACCATGCGATCGCTCGGCTCGCCCGTGCCATATTGTTCCTGGAAACACACGTCGCAAGAAAGGCTTAAGTCTTCAAAGTTCGGCTTCCAAATGTAGGCATTGGTCACCACCAAGTCGTCTTTGCCGAGCTCAAATGCCTCTGCAAATGCTTGTGTTGTTGAAAAACTATGGATGGTTGGAACGAGCGATAGCTGCTTCATCTTACACTCCTTTAGGTGTGAATCTATATCAGCTGGTGCATGTGTTTGCTGCCGTGTGATTTCTTGCACGTCACACTAAGTTTCTTTTATTGTAGTTCTTTGGCAGTTCTTTGAGCTGGTATGTTGCGAATAATTCTGTATAATGTGTAAAACCTTATGCGCGGTATAAACGAGACAAGTGCCCAAGCGCTTACGTGCATAAGCGCTTACGTGCATAAGTCCTTATCTGCCTAAGCGCTTATGCACCTTCGTTTCGTGCGCATCCCCGTCCGCTTACAACCCACGAGGAATGGCATGTCTTCCATCTTTGATCGTCGCCCGCGCGTTTTCAGTTCTTTTCCCGAACAATTATCTATCTATGTGTCGCAGATACACCATCGTATACCTGCACATTTGATTGTGTATCCGCTTCTTTTGGGTTGCGTGATCAATACCTTTTTTCCAAACATCTTTGAGTGGGGGAGTTTTACTACGGCGATGACGCACAAAGGAACCGGCGCCCTTGTAGGAGCGTTTCTGTTTGTGCTGGGGACCGGGTTATCGCCTGCTCGCGCGCCGCGGGTATTTCTGCGCGGGAGTGCGCTTATTATCTCTAAGCTTATTGGCTGCCTCGTCTGGGGCTATTTCGTGCTTTTTATCTGCGGAGGCAGTCTCTTTGGCATTTCTGCGATGGCAGTATTTGCGAGCCTTTCGGGCGCGAACAATGCGCTTTTTGCAAGCGTGATGAAGGGTATGGGGCGCGATGAAGATGCTTGCTGTGCAAACGTCACAACGCTTGTTGTGGGGCCTGCGCCCGCGCTGTTGGCGATGGGTTTTGTGGGTGAGGCACCGCTTGATATTAGTATTTTGGGAGCGCTTTTGCCTATTATAGCTGGAGTTTGTGTGGGAGCATGGTTGCCTTCGTTTGCGCAGCAAGCACGCGCGGCGAGCTCTTTGTTGATTGCGCTTCTCTTTTTCTCGATGGGCTCGAATATGACCTTCTTCCAGATTATCAATGCAGGTCTGCCAGGCATTGTGCTGGGAATTCTTGCATCCGTGGCGCTTATGCCGTTTACCATCTGTGCTGATAAGATGACCGGAGGAGACGGCGTTTCTGGCGTTGCGATTGCGTGCTCGGGCGGAGCAAATATTGCGACACCGCTGGCATTTGCTGCAGTTGATGCGGCTCGCTTTGGCGGGAGTGTGCTGGCAAGCGCAACGGCTCAAATAGCTGCGGCAACGATTGTGTGTGCACTCATTACGCCGTGGTTGGCAGAGCGATTTGCGCGCTCGAGTTTTGCAGGCGCGCGTTTTGCACGCGCAGGTTCAGGATGCAGAGACTAGGCGCGTGCTATAGCGAAGTCCTTAAGTTCACCAAAAACATGCTACACTTAATCTGCTTATGTGGGGCACAAAGGATCGCGTATGTCGTTCTATTTCCCCAGTTCATCTTCTTCTTGTGCGGATGCAAGTCGTAGCTGTTCAGCGCTGCCAACTTGTGCTGAGCGTCCGTCCGCAGCACACTTTTTCGATATGCTCAAGCAAAGTCCCGTATGCGGACACGCGTTTTTGCCCCCGCCTGCCTCATTTCTGCGCAGCGAACTTTCTCCCATAGTATGTATGTCGTGCCACAAAAGAGGGCATTTTATCTGCGAAAATTGTTATACCCGCCTTCCGTTTATTTCGCCTTCTCTTGCGTGTCGCAATTGCGCGTCGCCGTATGGGTGGTTGAGCTGTACCGCCTGTGATGAGCCGTGGGAGCTTACGCAAACGAGTTCCGTGCTTGAGCTTTCGCCTTTGGTACGGCGGATGATTACCGATTTTAAGGATCGGGGTGAGCTTCGGCTGGCTGTCGTAATCGCGGCGCTTTTGAGCTCTTATGTTATGCAGCTATTGGATGAAGATGATGCGTCCGCCCGTGCTCACGCCTTTTTGCATCCCGACTGCGTGTGCTTTGTACCTGCTACAGCCTTAGCGTATCGCCGGCGCGGCTTTGATCACATGGAATTAGTTGCAAAAAATTTTTGCGCGTACACGCGCCTTCCCTTTGCCGACATTGCCCTTCGTCCTCAAGCAGCTGACCAGCGAAAACTTTCACGTACGGCGCGCCGTGCTAATCTTTCGGGAAGTATTTCGATACTGAAAGATTGTTCTGGCTTATCGTTTCTCATCCTCGACGATGTGATCACAACGGGAGCTTCGATACGAGAGCTGGCATCTGCCCTTCGTGCGCGGGGTGCACGTGAAGTAGCTGCGCTTTCGTTCGCGCGCGCCTGGTAGATATGAGCGCAACCCTGCTATCCTCGCTATTGTGCTCTTAAGCTGCTATACTAAAACCCATCTTATCTAGGTTTGTGGTTGCGGATGTGCGAAACATCCTAGTCCATGGCAGACGAGGTCAAAAGGATCCACGTAAATAGCTGCGTGCGCGCAACTATGAGCATGGCTCGTCCTAGGGGTTAGTCATACCGCTTGTTATACTCAAAAGGCATCCCGCCTTGCAAGCGAGAGAGCTTCCAGTATGGATGCTGCGGCACACCAGCGAAGGCTCCAGTATGCGAGTGTGGGGTCAAATACCAGGTCAACTAGGTAAGGTTGTGAACATACATATTATGCTTCTCTAAGCTTCGTCCATAGGGTCAACCGAAGGAGAACTCAATGAATGTTTCTCACAGCGCATCTCGCATACTCTGCGTCCTTCTCACTGTGTCTACGCTGGGCATATCTGCTTGTTCGTTCGATACAGTTTTGGGTGAGCAGGGAATCAAAACGACTTCTGCTCAAGACGCTCAAACACAAGCGAGCCAAGCTCTCTCGCCAAAAGTCAACGATTCTGCGCTCATTACTCCCAAGACCCTGACCGTTGGCATAAAGACGCGCGCTGCTACCGCTCCTTTTGTTATGAATCCCAAGGACTCATCCGCTGAGCTCTCCGGCTTTGATATCGATTTAGCGTATGCGCTTGCAGATGCCCTTGGACTCAAAGTCAATTTCGTTGAGGTCTCTGACGTGGCCAAAAGCTTAGGCAAGACCTGCGACGTTATGTTGAGCGCCAAGAAAGACGATGCCCGCAGCGCTAAAGTTGTCGGCGCATACGCAGAATCTGCGGCCGCGCTCTTTGGCAAGAACAAAAGCACCACGCCCAAGGCGCAGGATTTGCAAGGTAAGCGCCTTGCTCTGCAAAAGGGTTCCCTTTCTGAGCTCGTGCTCAAGCGCTCGAGCTTAACTATGGTCGAAGTTCCCTGTCAAAATCTTAACGAAGCGTTTGACGCGCTCGCGCAAGGATCGGTGGACTACGTCTTGTGCGAAGCGTATACCGGTGCCTACCTCGGCAAGAATCTAGATGGCGTAAGCTGCGTCGGTACGCTCGATTTGCCCAATGCTTCTGGTGTTGCTGTAGATGCAAAGAACACAACGCTTCAAACGGCCGTTCAAACTGCACTTTCGGACCTTCAGTCCAATGGCATCTACCAGCTTATTCGTACGCGCTGGGTAGGTTCTCAGGAGCCGTTCTCCCAAAGTGCACAAATCAAGGGTCTCATCAAGCCCAAGCCCAAAGACCCGAATACACAAGACGCTACGTCTGGCACGTCTTCTTCTGATCAAAAGTCGAATAAGAGTGCCGATGCGAAGAATACGTCGGATGCAGGCGACAAAAGCGCAAATCCCTCGCCTCAAACTGCTGGTTCAAACGCGGTGAATATATAGGCTCGTACGAGCGCTGGTAGCATTGCGCACGCCGCGCTGTGCGTGCTGCGTGGGTGTTGTGTGCGCGTTTTTTGTGTGCACACGTGCATGTTTGTGCCTGCGTCTCGCGCATCCCACGTTTAGCGAAAAATTTCGTCCGTGTACCCAATCGCGCTTGAGATTTGCCTATCTTAGGGGACAATAAAGTAAAGAGCAACAACTGGCTGTGCAAACAGCGCCTAGTGATTGCGTGCTGTTCATATTCGCGCGCTAGCCTGTGTATATGCACCGCCGTTGTAGTTTTTGAACGAAGGAGGAATCATGACAGATATAAAGGTTTCCGGTCGCAAAGTTTCCGTGACTGACGCGATGCGTGCTCACGTTCAAGAAAAAATGCAGGAAGCACTCAAGGTGTTTGATATTTCTCCTATGGTCTGCGATTGCGTGTTGCGTGTAGACAAATTCCATTCAAATCCCGAGCGCAAAACGGCCGAGATCACACTCTTTGTGCGCGACAATGTGGTACGCGTGGAAGCAAGCTCTGATGACATGTATGCAGCTATCGATGCTGCCGCCGACAAAGCCACGCGCCAGCTGCGTAAATACAAAACGCGTATCATCGACCGCAAGCAGCGCGCGCGGACACCTGCATACACCACACAGACGAAGGACTTAAGTGAGCTTATCGTTGAGGGTGAAGACGACGACGTATTGGTGCGTGAAAAGTTTATCGACCTTCGTCCTATGACCGAGGAAGAAGCGCTTGTGCAAACTGACCTCATCGGTCATGACTTTTATGTGTTCGAGAATGCGACAACAGGCCTTGTCAACGTTGTGTACCACCGTCGCAATGGTGGATACGGTATCATAAAGCCAAAGATAGAAACGCAAGAAGGTTAAGCTCTGGTTCGCACATTCGCGTACGTGCAGGTCGCGTAGCTCATGCAGCTTGCGCAGTTCGTGCAGCTCATGCAGCTCGTGCAGATCGTGCAAGCCGCGCACCCAGCGCTTATCTACTGCATCTATGCAAAGCGAAGACAAAGGATGATATATGGACACGCTTCAGTCGAATTACGAGGCTGAAGGTACCGACCAAAGCGGCGCTTCAAGCGCCGCTCAGTCGTTTGTATCTGCCTCAAAAACTCATATTATTGTAGACTCTACCTCGGATTTTTCTCCCGCGATCATCAAGCGCCTAGGCTTTGAGGTGATCCCATTTAGCTACATCGACGAAGCTGGTATCGAGCACATCGACGACATGTGGCAAACGATTTCCGCGCACGATTTTTATGAACACATGCGCAAGCACCCCACGCAGCACTTTACGACGACAGCAGTGACGCCGGGACGCTATTACGAAGTGTTCAAGAAATGCGCTGAAGTGGGAACGCCTACCTTATACATGGGTTTATCAGGCGGTTTATCTTCCTCCATTGAATCGGCTCGCCGTGCACAGGAAATGATCAAAGCAGAATATCCCGATTTTGAACTCTACGTGCTTGACAACCGCTGTGATTCGGCAGCGGGGGAGCTTTTGGCACTCGAAGTGGCAAATCAAGCATCGCTTGGCCTCTCGGCAGCCGAACTCTATGCATGGGCGCGAGACGCCCGCTATTTCCTGCAGGGATACTTTACGCTCGAGAATTTTGACGCCCTTGCAGCGGGCGGACGCATTCCGCCTGCAGCTGCAAGTGTAGGTACCAAGCTCAATATCAAGCCCGTCTTGTCTTATGACTTAAATGGCGCTCTTACGCTTAAAGGCATGTGCCGCGGGCGCAAGAAGGCGCTTAAGACTATGCTCGCTTCGGTCGAAGAAAACTACGCAGGAGATACCTCGCTTCCGATGGCCATCGTTTCCACCGATGCGGAAAAAGATG
The DNA here is from genome assembly GCA_947090525.1 of uncultured Atopobium sp. Lineage (GTDB taxonomy): Bacteria > Actinomycetota > Coriobacteriia > Coriobacteriales > Atopobiaceae > Fannyhessea. Next base: position 183,540 of record CAMUON010000002.1, on the reverse strand, counting down.
CCGACTGGCTCGAAAAAGAAATTCGCAAGATCAAGGGGATGTCCCATATCACTATTATTCGCTCGCAGGTATCGCCCGTGTTGGGCGTGCACGTGGGGCCTGGTATGGTGGCGCTTGTCTTTTGGGGAAGCGATAGGCGCGAGCAAAAGTCGCTCACCGATCGCATCGCGCAAAAGATCAAGAATTCCATTGGCACGAATGCCTAGGCGCCCCGCCCCTCGCGCACGCACGCGCGCCCCGCGCTCTTCTATTTGATCATAAGTTTTCAACATACATTTTTTCGAATACACCTACGGGAGTTTCTTATGCATATGCATACCGTTAAACACATAGCTTGTATCGGCACAGGTATTATGGGGGCACCCATAGCACGCCACCTTCTTGATGCCGGTTTTCGCGTGAGCGTTTACAATCGTACAAAATCAAAGGCAGACGCACTTATCCAAGCGGGCGCCCGCTGGTGTGACACGGTGGGGGACGCGGTAGCCGATGCAGATTTTGTACTGACAATGCTCGGACTTCCCTCTGATGTTGAAGAGGTATATCTATCGCATAACGGTATTTTGCAATCGGTGAAAAAGGGAGCCTGGCTCTGCGACTGCACCACGAGCTCACCCGAGCTTGCGCGCGATATTGCAGCTGCTGCTGCTGAGCAAGCGTGCTTCGCGTTTGATTGCCCGGTTACGGGTGGTGAAGAGGGCGCCCGCAGCGCTCAATTGACGCTTCTTATCGGCGCTCAAGAAAAGGATGTAGCGCAGGTACTTCCTGTACTCAAAACGTTTTCGGCCACACGCTATTTCTTTGGAGGGGCTGGAAAAGGCCAGGTAGCGAAGCTCTGCAATCAGTTGAGCTTGGCATCTTGCATGGTGGGGTATTGCGATGCACTCGCGCTTGCGCGTGAGTCGGGGCTAGACCCAAGCTACGTGTTTGATATGATTTCGCACGGCATGGGGGCATCTCGCGCGCTCGCCGAGCTGGCACCCAAATCGATAGACGGCGACTATAAACCCGGCTTCAAAGCGCTTCACTTGCGCAAGGATCTCAAACTCGCGCTTGATCAAGCTCGTGAGCTGGGACTTTCCTTGCCAGGAGCTGATGGGGCGTACAATTTATACGATCTTCTCTGTGACATTGGTGGGAAAGATCTGGGCACGCAGGCGCTTTCCTTACTCTACGAAAGCGAGGCGGCAGGTGTTGCGGCCGGACTGGATTGGTCGGGCTACGAGCCGGATCCTGTGCTTGCGTCTGAAGCTGATGCCGCGGCTGATGCTGCGCCCACGGCAGCACCTGCGCCCGAAAAAGAAGCCTCGCTCGCGTCCACGGCTACGACGAAGTCTAAGGCAACGTCTCTACCAGCTGAAACGCCTACCACAGCATCCGTTTCTTCCCCTTTGCAGAACTTTTCGCTTGCCCGCGCGCGTGAAAAAAATCTCCAAGACTCATGGATAAGCGCGTCCGACGATAATGCATAAACACATAAACGCGTGCCGTAAGCTGGGTAAACGATGATAACAGAGACCTTTTGCCTGCTCGCTGCATGCGTTTTGCTTTTTTGGTTTTCATGTTCGGATCAGCCCAAGAAAGGTTGGTATGGAATTTAGTTTCGCTTCGTTTAGCATGGCGATTGTTGCCGTGCTCATGCTGCTCTTTGGCGTGATATGCGGGGTCAAGCTGGGTGCAGAATGCGCGCGCACCTGCGTGACCCACCGCGATTACTGGATTGCGCATGCAAAAATTTTAGGCGCGGGCGTTCTTGTTTCTGCATTTTTGTTTCAAACGGGCTGGGTCTTGCTTGCAGGTATTCCTTTGGGCGCGATGGCAGCTGCGCTTACGGTGCTCAAGTTTGAATTTGGCGAGAGCGTAGGCCCCTGGAAATGGCACGACGCATTTTTTAGAGTAAACAAAGACCAGCTCCGCCGCAGCAAGACCGCCACTTCCCGCGCGCAGGCAGAAGCCGTGCGCAGAGCTTCTCGCGATCACACCGCATCCCCTGAGCTTATGAGCGTAGCAAAGCCTTCAAAAAAATAAGTGGTGTTGTAGCTTCCGCGCACCCGCGCGCACCCTTCTACCTGTGTTTTCCCCAAGCTCAACTTGCATCGAGCAATCGTGTATAATATCTTTGGTTTATTTTCACGTTTTTTACATATAACGTCCATACCTGCTGTTCAAGCTGCGCAGCCATAGAGCACCACACAGCTCCGCGCGGGACGCACTGCATAGCGCCATATGCACCACATAGAACCATATGCACTGCATAGCGCCATGCGTTATGTATAGAACCACACCTTATACGAAGGGACTATTTTTGAGCGACCTCAATCAACGATCTTTAGCCGTTTTTGTCGACTATGAAAATTTCGCCCTCGGCGCTGGTGGATCCAAGCGCCGCGGCTCATCTACCAAGCACAATCGCCCCAACATGCGCGCGGTGGTTAACCGCCTCATGGACAAAGGCCGCATCACCGTGAAGCGCGCCTACTGTGATTGGCAGCGTTTTAAGTACGATATCACCCCCTTGCACGAGCTGGGAATCGAGCTCATCGAGATTCCCGATCGCGCATCTACCGGCAAAAATTCGGCCGACATTCGCCTTGCTGTAGATGCGGTGGAGATGTGTTTGACCAAAGAACATATCGATACCTTTGCCATACTCTCGGGCGATTCCGATTTTTCGCCACTCGTGGCCAAGCTCAAGGAATTTGGCAAGACGGTTATCGGTATCGGCGCAAAGCCCATCACCAGCACGTTGTTGGTGGAAGTATGCGACGAATTTATCTTCTATGAAGATATTCTGGCGCAGGAAGGCATTCCCGATTACAAGGACAAAGTGCCGCCTGAGAAACACGAGTGCTACCAGCTCTTGCTCGAGACGATTGATGCGCTTCAGCGTGACAATGAGTCGGCTATTTTCGCGTCGCATCTTAAGCTTACGATGATTCGCAAGCGCCCCGAATTTTCTGAGCGCAGCTATGGATACCACTGTTTTTCTGCGCTTTTGGAGGAAGCAGCGCGCCTTCATCTCATCGATATTCATCCCGGAGATAGAAAAGGATCGGTGATGATCGACGGCTTTTCGGAGCAATAGGCGCCGCTTACGCCCGCAGCTTTTACGCCCGCAGTCGCATTCAGCCTACGCGCGCCACGCACGCTCCTTACTACGTTTCATCCTTTTCCACGACCACTTACGAAAGGATAGCCCATGTCAGACAGATCATACGAAGCACTACCCACGGCAGACCTTGTGGAGTCGCTCAAGAGTACACATCGCCTCGAGCGCATGGCGGCGTCGCACGAGCTGCGCGTCCGCGCCGAAAAGGACGCATCTGAACTCGTTCAGTATGCGCAGGACATGAACCGCGCGCTTTCGAGCGTGGAGGCACAGACGCGATGGGAGCTCTTGGCCGCGCTCTCTGCGGTTGCAGCGGTTGATATCAAGGCAGTTGCGCGTACGTTTCGTGAGGCAGAAGCTTCGCTTTTTGACGACGAATCGAGCGCTGTGCGCCTTGCGGCATTTCATTTCTTTGTCGTCTTTGGCGCCAACAACGAAAAAAATTCGGACAAAGCGTGGCCCCTCATCGACGAATTTATCCAGTGCTACCACGGCGACCCTGAATATCGCGATATTTTGACTCAGCTTGTGTGCTTTGCAAAGGGCAATCTTTCTCAAAAGACGAGAAAAAGCTTTACTGATCGCCTAAGCTTTGATGCGGAATCTGCGCACGGCTACATCAAAACATTTTCCGTTGAAATTATTGAGATCCTCAAACGCGCGCAATAAATGAGCCTGTACGCGCTAAGCTAATAGCGTTTGTTGTGCCAGCATGCGCAAAACTTCGCATGTGAAACTTCGCGCGTGAGGTTCATGTGTGAAGCTCATGCACAGAACGTATGCCCAAAACCCATGCAGGCACAGACTCTACACTACTTACAAAGGAGAACGATCCGTGTTTTCTAAGAAAGACAAAGATAAAATGTCCAATACCGAGCACACAGCGCCCGCTTCTGCTGCAGCTCAGAGCAAGCACGCAAAGCCTGCAAACGCTGAAACTGCAAAGCCTGCAGCTACAAAGCCTGCATCCGCTGGCCCAAAGTCTGCATCTGCAAACCAAGCCTCTGCAGCATCAGCGCCTGCTAACAAGCACAAAAAAGCAGCCGCTTCCGGAAAGCCTCAAGCTGGCAACAAAGCCCCTGCGTACACGCTTGCGCACGACAAAGCATTCAAAAACCACCAAGGCCTTTCCAAGCTTATCTGGTCGGCATGCATCATCATCGCGCTCGTGGGTGGTGTGTTTGCAGGTCGCTCCATTTTGAGCGGCCCCTTTGGCACTTCTGCGATTTCAAACAAGGGAAGCCTGCAGGATGCTGACCTCAAAAGCGCTATTGCCTACTACGAAGACAACGGTCAGCGCGTAGAGGTCACGGCACAAGAAGTCATCGAGCAAAAGCAAACGCTCGACAAGGCTAAGCAAGACGACGGGACGTACAAGCTTCCTACCTCGGATGATGTGCTCAACTATATCCGCACGCAGATCCTTGCCAAGGAAGCGCAAAAGCAGGGCATCGACGCTACCGATGAAGAGGTTACCGACTACATTCACAAGAACCTCAACGAAGACAGCGTTGAATCCCTTGCCAATAAGTACCACATGGAAAACGACAAGGTAAAAGAAGTGCTACACACGTCGACCATCATCCAAAAGCTCCGCGACAAGAATGTGACGTCTGGGCAAACCAAACTCCCCGTTCCTCCTAAGGCTCCTGAGCAGGGCAAAGAGGACGAATTGAACGTGGACTACGCGAAGTACATCATTGCTCTTGCTGGCGATGAGTGGGACAGCGACAACGACACTTGGAAATCGCAGGATGGCACCTATGCGACTGCGCTCAAGGGCATGGAGATCTCGAGTGCAAAGGGCGCAAACTTCAAGGCGGTTCAGGCAGCGTATCGCGTGGCCATGCAATATCAGGAGAAGCAAAAGAGAGATGACGCTGAGAAGTGGAGGACCTACGCAAATAGCCTCTTTACCAAGGTAAAGGTTGGTTTCTACACCTTAAGCGTCTAGGCGTGTCGCGCGCTCGCGCGCGCTTGAAAGCTCGCATACGCATTTGAAACTACTAGTTTTGAACAAATCCCCTTGTGATGTATCGGCAGTAGCCGCACGTGCAAGGGGATGTTTGTATAGATGTCTCGCGAGCTGCGCCCGCTCACCCACAACAAACGCCCGCTCATGTAGCTTCATATCCGTCTGATCTTGCAATATACGCACATATGCGTATACAATAGATGTACATAGCTAAAAATAAGCTAAAAATTTTGCTAACCAACTGTGCACGTATATCTCAGGCGAAAGGAAGTTTTATGGCTCGCAAAAAACATGCTAAACACAGCAAAAACACCATACTCGCATCCTCTTCGGCGCGTCATCCATTTTCTAAGCTTTCTGCAAGTGCAGCTACTGCGGTTGTAGGCGCTTCGCTTGCTCTGAGCGTAACGCCTGCTCTTGCACAAGAAACAACTCCGACAAAACCGCAGGAAACTACTGTTATTACTGCGAATAAGAATGATCAAAAAACTCCCAAATCCCCTGCGTCAGCTTCCGCAACCCCCGCGACTCCCGCAACTTCCGCAAATAAGCAGCAGGGGGGGGTACTCCAGGTAGCACAAATCAGCTAAATCAATCGCAAGCGCCCGCGCAGCCAAGTGCAGCTGCTGCCTCTATGCCAGTACAGGGCGCTGATAGAAGCGCTACTCCCGCTGCCGCCGATCAGCCAGAAGTTAAAAGCGAAATAAACATCTCACAAGACCAAAAAGACTCCGTTCCCAACATGTACGCGTGGGGCAAGTCTGACAATGTTTACATTGAAAGCGGACAAAATCAATCCGTTAAATTTAAGTTTGCAAAACCTTCTGACGGTAGCACCATTACAAAGGTGGCAATTTTCCCGTCTGATGGTAATTCCCTTGATAACGATAAATCCAAAAAATTTCTTGAGTATTATTCTGCTGATCCACAAGCGCACAAGTCATACTCTGGTATATACGATTTTAATGTGAATACCAATGATGGTACGGCTACTCTTACTATGAGCAAGCTTTATAGAGATGGAAACCTTCACGGCGCGCAAAGCTATGCTGCCAACCGTTGCATCTATGTATACGGTACAAACAAGGAAGGTAAAGAAGTCCTGCTGTACAAGACGAATATTGTGCGTGCAGCAACACTTGTTCCGCCTAAGACGGCAGGCTCGATAGTCCTTAAATATAACGAGGAGCTTACGGATAAACAGATCAAGGAAAAGCTGAAAGCAGCCCTTGATGCTCCTACCGAGGCTAAGGATAAGAAGTCGAATCCGTTGTCGGTTCGCGACCAGATTGCTGCTGCAAGTAAGTCGTTTGGCGTGGGCGCGCGCACTGGAGAAGGCGGTGCATTTGTTCAGACGCCAGATGACCCTTACAAAAAAGTGATTATTAACGATCCGCAGGCGTATGACATTAATCAAGTAGGTACAATTAATACGGTAACATCGAAACCAGACGAACCAAAAACCTATAAAACCGGTGTTACAAATCTTAAGACCTACCTCATCTCCGACCTCGGCTACAAGTCCGAGGCGCTCGCGCTTACGGTTGCGCGCTACGATACGCGTATCGATAAGCCGATTGTGGATGACACGAATAGCATTTCCGAGGATGTAAAGAAAGAGATCGCAAAGAAGCTGGCTAATCTTAACCACGTTGCTCAGGATAAGGTGACCATTGGCTCTGACGGCACAGTCACCATTAACTTCGACGGCGTGGACGCGGACAAAATGCCCAAGATTGCCCTCAAAGACCTCGTGCTGAAGAAGCTTAAAGAAGATCAGATTACCGTTCCTACAAACGACAAAGCAACCGTTATCTATAATCCCCTTGGATATTCAAAAGCCGAGCTTGCACGCATTAAGCAGTCGATTATCGACGCAAACAAAGATAACAAAGAACTTGGTCTTACCAGCACCGATCAGATTTCGCTTGAATATATTACAGGCGATACTGTTACCTCAGGGCATGGCAATCAGGGTATTTCAAACGGTATGCAGGAAAACACAATTACCGTTAAGATTAAAACCGATAAAGCCTATGCCGAGTTTACTTCTGACGTAAAGACTGGCAAGCTCACACGTTTGGTGGATATCCGCAAAGACTACAACGTCTCGTGGGACAAGACTAAGAATAAGCTTGACGGTCGCGACTCTGACGAAGGACTATCTTGGAGTGACGAGAACAATCATACGACTATCATCTACCGTTACGATCCAACGGCCGCTAAAGAGCTTAAAACTGACGATATTATTAATCTTTTGAAAGCTACGCCGAAAGATCAGCAGGCTGGTTTGCGCGACCTTACGGGCGGCGAAACGCTTGAGCATGAAGATTCAAATGGCAAGCCTCGCAAGTCGCACATGCACTATGCGCTTAAAGATGACGAACCAACGGGCGAGCTTTCGCTGGGCAACATGAGCGGTGCATACTGGATAGGCAACCAAAAGGTGAGCCATTCCGACGAAAAACTCGGTGACAATCAGTCGATTGCTGGATCGTATTCGTGGGATCCCGAAGCTGGCTCTGTAACAGTAGCTGGTAAGAAGGATAAGATTTACAAGGCGCGCTTGTTTGTTCAGCCGTATGCAATGACATACTATAAGGATGTGTATCTGGAACAAGCTCGCAATCCAGGCAATACCGCAAAAGCTATCAACATTATCTTTGTTCCTCAGACTAATCATAAGACGAAGGATCTTAAGGATTCGATTGGTGAGCACAAGCTTGCTGCTGACAAGAAGACTCCAACCGAGTCCAAGTACTACAATGCGTCTGATGATAAGAAGAATGCGTATGACGAGGCGTTGAAGGAAGCTAATGCTGCTCTTGAGGCTGCTGGTAATACAGAAGATTCCAAGCTGTCTGAAGCGCTTAAGGCGCGCATTGATAACGCGACGATTAACCTTAACAAGGCGCGTGCCGAGCTTGATGGTCCTGATACTGACAAGGAAAAGCTAAAGGCCTCGATTGACGAGAATGGCAAGGCTGAGGAAGGTCAAGCGCCAACTGGCACGCAAGCAACGAATCAGTTCAAGAACGTAAGCGATCCTGACTTTAAGACAGCTGATGGCAAAGCTGATGACGCTAAGAATAAGGCTGCTAAAGAAGCTAAGAAAGCTTATGATGAAGCACTTCAAGCTGCTGAGGCTGCAAGGGACGACGCTAACGCCACACAAAAGGCCGTTGACGACGCCAAGGCTAAGCTTGATGCTGCACGCGCAAAGCTTAACGACTTCACCACCAACAAGGATGAGTTGAGTGCAGCGATTGCTCAGCATGGTAAGGTAAACACGGGCGATGCTAATAAGACAGGCGACGATAAACTCAAGACCGCCGACCCAACCTACCAGAACTCGAGCGAGACAGAGCGCAAAGCATATGACGACGCTGTGGCGCAGGCAGACAAGGTCTCCAAAGATCCAAACGCTTCTCAAAAGGAAGTAAACGAGGCGATTACGGCTCTTGAAGCTGCTAAGAAGGCGCTTGATGCTAACGCAACCGACAAGGCTCCTTTGGATGCTGCTGTGCAAAAGAGCTTCGATAATCCGAAGCCAGGTGATGAGTCGAAGCAGAGTGTGTTCTACAAGAACGCAGCCGCTAAGAAAGACATTGATCCCGCTGCTAAAAAGGCTGTTGAGGACTACGATAAGGCACTCGCAAAAGCTAAAGAAGTTCTCGCAAACGACAAAGCCACCAAGAAAGACGTTGATGACGCCAAGGCTGCTCTTGAAAAAGCAGAAGAGGCACTTCATGCTGATAAGTATCAAACAAAGGCAACTGATTTGGCTGAAGCTATTGCAGACAACTTCAGTGGTTATTTGATGCCAGCCTACTTCAATGCCTTTGATAAAGCGCAAGCTGAGGGCAAAAATTCTCAAGCTGCCAAAGACTTCAAAGCCTATAACGACGCTTATCATGCTGCAAAAGATTTGATGGAACAATTAAAGAAGCCTGGTAGCACAATAAAGCAAGCAGACGTTGACGCGGTTAAAAATCAGCTTATTGAAGCACGCAAGATTATCGACACCTACGCAACCGACACCAGCAGACTTTCGGCGGCTGTGTTTAACGATATTGCCATCAAGAACAGCCCAGCCTACAAGAATTTGAAGGCACTTGCCGAAAAGCAAAACCCAAGTGAAGAAGAAAAAGCTGAGGTAGAAGCTGCTAAAAAGGCTATGGAAGCGTATAAGAAGGCAGCAGAGAAACTACACAATGCGATCACGAACAAGCTCCCGAAGGATAAGGCAAATGGTCAGGATATTCCTGATAGCAATATCCCGAAGAAAGATGGCGACCTTAACGATAAGGACTACCTGAAAGATATTCAGGCGCACAAAAACGGCGAGCCACTGAACAGAGATGTTGACAGTATCCTTCAGGAAATGAACGACGCTGCGAAGGCGCTGGATAGGTTTGCGACTAAGACCGACGAGCTGATTAAGTCGATTAACGAGGACGCAACCACGCATCCAAGCCCTGCGTTTAAGAACGCCTCATTGCCAAATTACCAAAAAGCTGATGGCTCGGGAGCAGATGACGCCAAGAACACTGCTGCTAAAGCGGCTGCAGATGCCTATGGTCTAGCTCTTAACAAAGCCAAAGAAAAGCTAAACGATCCTAACGCTACACAGAAGGACATTGACGACGCCAAGGCTGCTCTTGACACGGCTCGCACAGAGCTTGACAAGTACAACACCGATACCACCAAGCTCAAGGAGAGTGTCGAAAAGCACGGCACAAAGGAAGAAGTTCCTGCAGCAAAAGAAGGGACGCTTACTTCTGACGCATACCGCAACGCGTCTGATCCTCACTTCCTAACCGCCGATGGTAAGCCTGATGAGACCAAGAACAAGCAGGCCGTCGCAGACAAAAAGGCGTATGACGAAGCTTTGACCAAAGCTCAGGAGCTTTTGAAGAAGCATGACGATAAAGATACGCCACAAGACGCAAAGCCAACGCAAAAAGAAATCAACGACGCCCTGAAGACGCTTGATGAAGCTCGCAAAAAGCTTGAGGACAACTACAAGACCGTTACTACTGATCTTGAGAACGAAATTAAAAAGTCTACTCCTGAGCATGCTCCCGCTGCTACTGGAGACGAATTCGAGAATACCCCCGAGTTCAAGAACGCTAACGCGAAGAAGGATGGCACCAACGACAATGCGGATGTTAAGGCTTACAAGGAAGCTCTCAAGAAGGCTCGCGAACTTGTACAGGCTGCTAATCCTTTAGATCCAGCTGCGAAGAACAGTTCTCATCCAACTCAAAAGCAGATTAACGATGCACTTGAGGCCTTGAAGCAGGCTAAGCAAGCTATTACCGACGGCTATAAAACAGACGTTGATAAGCTTAAGCAAGCCAAGGAATACGCAGAAGATGTATTTAAGAAGACTCCTGAATACAAAAACGCTACTGCCAAGAAGACTGCTGGTGACCAAGGTGCCACGCAAGCACTAGGTGAAGATGGCAAAGATACGGGCTTTGACAATGTTCTGAAGAAAGTTGCCGAAAAACTTAATGACGAAGATTGGAAGAAAAAAGCAACTCAAAAGCAAGTAAACGCTCTGCTTAAACAACTGCAAGACGCTCAAGAGAAGATTGCTAAGGAGTACAAGACTGATGCAATTAAGCTTGAACGTGAAGTAGGCGATAAAGATCAAGATGGCAGGCCAGTTGTTCCTCCGTTTGAGGCGTCTGTTGCGTACAAGAACGCGCTTGCGAAGAAGGATGCTGGCGACACTGATGCAACGGACAAGCTTAACGCTTACGCTGACAAGCTTGCTAAAGCAAACGCGCTTATCGAGAAGGTTAAGAACCCCGATCCAAACGCGAAGCCAGAAGATCGTCCATCGCAAGATGACGTTGACAAGGCTCTTGAAGCTTTGAAGAAAGCGAAGCAAGCCCTCGTTGATGCCTTCAAGACAGATACCACTGCTCTTCAAAATGAAGTTGACGATAAGGATGAGCATGGCAAAGTCAAGGATCCAAGCTTTGAGAACACGCCTGAGTTTGCAAATCTTAAAGCAAAGATTGATGGCGACAAGAAGCCTGATGACCTCATAGAATACGAGCAAGCTCTTGCCAGCGCGAAAGAACTCATCAAGAGGAACACGGGCAAGATGACAGATCCCAATGATCCGGCCAAGGACATTGACGTGCCGAAGGATCAACTGCCTTCGCAAGGCGATGTAGAGGCTGCGCGGAAGAGGCTGCAAGACATCAAGGACAAGATCCGTGCCAATTACGTCACCAGCCCGAAAGATCTGTATGACGAAGTTGACAAGTCAAAGGATGGCGACGACGACAAGAGGCCTGACCTCTTCGAAGACTCGGGTGCTTACATGCGCGCGCTCAACGATCATGGCTACGATAAGGATGGTAAACCTGCCAAAAACGCTAAGGTCAAACGCTATGAGGACGCTCTTGCGAAGGCTAAGGAGATGCTCGCTAAGTTCGACCGTGCAACCGGCAAGCCAAAGCCAGGTGTAACGGATGGTCCTACCCAAAAAGAGCTAGACGCTGCTCTTGCTGAGCTTCAAGCAGCAAAGAAAGCCATAAACGAAAGCTATCGTTGGATAAATTACTTCCCGCTGGATGGTTGGAGCACAACGAACCCCCAGCCTGAGCAAAAGCCAGGAGAGCCTGCACCAGCTCCTGCTCCTGCACCCGCTCCTGCTGTGTCCGAGCCTGAAGACAGCCTTGTCGCGCCTGCAAGCGAGAGCTCTGCGCGCGTAGCGAGTGCGCACGCGCCAAAGCACCTCGCGCAAACATCTGACCCCACGAACGGCTTTGCGATCGCGACCATGCTTGGTTCTGCATTTGGCTTTATCGTGGCAGGCCTTAAGCGCAAGCGTAACCGCAGGTAGTCGCGCTCGCAGCTGGCACGTTTCCGCACAGCGATTTTTACTTTGGCTGCGCACATATAGAACTGCAAACACCCGCTCACCACGAGCGGGTGTTTTTTGTCCGCGTCACCTGCCCCTGCACGCCTGCGCTTTTCATATCATGGTTAAAGTATGAGCAGACGCTTTGAGACTTGCATTATCCGCGCCTTTTTGTAATAGTTAGTAACGCAAGCGCGTTTTGCTGCACATCGCGTATACCGCAACGCTTGCCCGAATTCGCGCACATTCGCACGTACACGTGCCAGCTTAGCTCAGTTGGTAGAGCACCGCTCTCGTAAAGCGGGGGTCACCAGTTCAAGTCTGGTAGCTGGCTCCATTTTGCCTCGTATCTCCTCTTTGTCGTGCACCCCCATTTTGCCTCGTATCTCCCGTGGATCTATAATAGAAGCATCCAACGTATCGTCTTGGAGGTTTCTATGAGCACCTTGATCCCGTATTTTCCTCAAAACAAGTTGCCTCTGGTGATCGACACCGATCCAGGCATCGACGATGCCTGTGCGCTCGTCTCTGCGCTCCTGTCGCCTGCGCTTTATCCGCTCCTCGTCACCACGGTTGTGGGCAACGTCAATGTGGATAAAACGACAGAAAATGCCTCGAAACTCATCAATTTTATGCATAAAATTGCCCAAACGCGTCTCGTGCCGCTCGCGCAAGGTGCACACCAGCCGCTCATCGAACCCTACGAAGATGCAAGTTTCATTCACGGCAAAAGCGGTTTGGATGGCTTTGATTTTTCTGCATATCAGGAAGATATCGTGCCGTCGCTTCTGCCTTGTGGCGCCATCGAAGCCTTGCGCGAAGTGTTCGACGAAGCGCCGGCCCCTGTGACCGTGTGTACGCTCGGCCCGCTTACCAATATCGCGCTCCTCATGCGCGCATATCCCGAGCTCATGCCCAAGATTTCGCGCATTGTCTGCATGGGAGCAGCGCTTGGCGCCGGCAATCGCACTCCCTACGCCGAATTCAATATCGCGTGCGATCCGGAAGCCGCGCACATCGTCTTTTCATCGGGCGTCGCAATCGATATCGTGCCGTTGGAAATTGGAAACAAAGGGTATTTGAAGCCGCTATTTTTTAACAAAATGGAGCAGTTTAACGAGGTCAGCGCCATGCTTCATGCGCTGTTGCAGGAGTATCACAAAAATTACGCCCGCGCCACGCTTCCTATATACGATCTTCACGTGATCGCGAGCGTGCTGCGCCCGGACATGTATACCTTCCGTCCCGCCTCTGTAGATGTGGAGCTAAACGGCACATTTACGCGCGGTGCTACGTCGTTTCACTTGCTGGATGAAGAGGAAGCGCCCAGCTCGCCCGCGCGTGTGCTCGACGAAGGAGAAGCGCCTAAAACGCCTTCGCACGTGCGCGTCTGTGTAGATGTGGACGTGGATGAATTTAATACCTGGTTTATCGATAGTTTGCGCATGTCATAGGGGCGCGTGAGAGCTGTGTGATAGGGGCACGTGGCGAAAGGGCGCGACAGCAATTTGCGGCGAAGTTACGCACCCGCAGCGCCCGCGCACTTCGTGCGCCCGCACCCGCAGCCCCGCGCACGCCCACGACTTTAATCGTGGTGCCGCTTGCCGCCGGGCACGTGTTCTTGCAGGTGACTCGTATAGAGGCAGCGCATCGCATTCGCAATCGCCAGGCACGCTACGCCCACATCTCCAAAGACTGCAATCCACATATTTGCGATGCCTAGAGCCGCGAGCGCCAGGATAACCACCTTTACACCCAGCGCAAACGTGATATTTTGCCATACGATCTTCATCGTCTTGCGCGCAATATGTATTGCGCACGCAATCGCGGAAGGCTTGTCGTCCATGAGCACGATATCCGCAGCTTCGATCGCTGCGTCTGAGCCCATTGCTCCCATCGCGATGCCGATATCTGCGCGCATGAGCACCGGTGCATCATTTATGCCATCGCCCACAAAGGCGAGCTTTTTGCCGGGGTCTTCGCTTTGTATAAGTTGCTCGATAATATGCACTTTATCCTGGGGCATAAGCTCGGAAAATACAGCGTCCATGCCCAGCTTGTGAGAAACGGCATTCGCTACATCGCTTCTATCGCCAGTGAGCATGACGGCACGCTCGATGCCGATATGGTGCAGGTGCATGATCGTTTGCGACGCGTCGTCTTTTGGCGAGTCGGCAATCACAATGTGTCCCAGGTAGTTGCCATTTTCTGCAACGTGAATGCAGGTGCCCATAACTTCACAGCCTTTGACATCGATCCCGAGTTTTTGCATGAGGGAAGTGTTTCCGGCTGCGACTTCTTTTTCTTCAAATCTGGCGATAACGCCCATACCTGCGACTTCTCTAAAATCGCTCACCAAATCAGGGTTCGTACCTGCGGTATAGGCTTGCCGAAGGGCTTGAGCGGTGGGGTGATTGGAAAGAACTTCCGCGTGCGCGCATATACGCAAAATTCGAGCGCGCGTATTACCTTCGCTTGGGTGAACTGTTACAATACCAAAACTTCCGCTGGTGAGAGTACCTGTTTTGTCGAAAGCAACGGTATCCACCTTGCTCAATCCTTCGAGGTAATTTGAGCCTTTGATGAGTATGCCTTCTCGTGAAGATGCGCCGATGCCACCGAAAAACGAAAGCGGGACCGAAATCACGAGCGCGCAGGGGCAGCTCACGACGAGAAAAATGAGGCCGCGACTAATCCACGGTGTAAAACTCTCGCCCATGCAAAGAGGCGGAATAAGCGCAAGCGCTGCCGCACACGCCACCACAACGGGTGTATAGATACGAGCAAAACGGCTGATAAAGTTCTCTGCCTGCGCTTTTTTGTCGTTTGCGTTTTCCACCAGATCAAGAATTTTTTGAACTGTTGAGTGCTCGTAGGGTTTTTCTACGCGTACGCGAAGCGAGCCCGAAAGATTGATGCAGCCGCTTGTAACTTCAGAACCTATATGCACAAGCCGCGGCAGCGCTTCACCGGTGATTGCCGAGGTATCGATTTGCGAATAGCCGTCGACGATCGTGCCGTCGAGTGGGATTCTATCGCCCGGTTTGATGAGAATAGTGTCTCCGACCTTGACATCCTTGGGGTTAACTTTTTTGAGCTCGCTGCCTACGCACACGTATGCGTGTTCCGGCGCGATATTCATCATCGACTTGATGGAATTCCTACTTTGATCGAGCGCATAGTCGCAGAACCATTCACCTACCTGGTAAAAGATCATAACCGCCGCGCCTTCTGCCATATGTGGGTGGCTCTCGGGGAAGAGGACAAGCGCAAACGCACCGATCGTAGCTATGGTCATGAGCACATTTTCGTCGAGCAATTTGCCGCGGAAGATGCCGCTTACCGCGCGCAGAACGACGTCTGCGCCTACGATGAGGTAGGGGATGAGAAAGAGGATAAATTCTACTGCCAAAATGAGCTGGTCAGAAGGGTTAATTTGGATGGCGCTTGCAATCCAAGCGGCAACAGGCAGCGCTTCAAATACAATAAATGCTGCAAGCGCAAAAACGATGCGCCAAAGGTTGATTTTTTGCTCGTGCTCGAGTGCCTGGTAACGGGATGTGAGAGACATGGTGCTCCTACTCGCAGATGTGTGTCATGCCTTGAGAAAGCATGGTGTGGACATGGTCGTCAGAAAGTGAATAGATAATCTGTTTGCCGTCGCGGCGAAAACGCACGAGATGCGTTTGTTTGAGTATGCGCAGCTGGTGCGAGACAGCGCTTTGGGAGAGTGTGACCGCATCCGAGAGGTCGTTCACCGACATTTCACCTGTTGTAAGGGCAAAAAGTATCTTTACGCGCGTCGTATCCGAAAAAATCTTAAAGAGGTCGGCGAGGTCGTAGAGGATCTCTTCGTCGGGCATGTCAAGCGCGTGCGGTACGGGCTTGTTTTTTGGGGATGCTTGTGGGGCGGGCGCGGGTGTTGCCGCGTTTGCGTTTGCCGCCGCGGATGCTGGCGCGCTAGCGTTTGCCGCCGCGGGCGCTGGCACATTAGCGTTTGTCGATGCAGCTACGTGCGCATTTGCTGCCGCGGATGCCGATGTTTGTGTGGCCATGGGTGCTCCTTGTTACGTATTAACATATGAACAACCGTTCATATGTATCGTACAACGCCCGCGCCCGTGGTGCAAGTAATTCATTATTTATGCATAGGAGCTTCAATTTATGCAAGAGATTTCGCATTATGCGCCTGCGCGCACTCACTGAAACGCGAAAGAATTGTTTCCAATCACGCAAGAATACCAGCTAGAGCCTGGTTTTTCGACTTTTTATATATTGTGCTATGGTACCCGCCAAAAGAACAGCGCAAGAAGCGGCAAACGCCCACACACAACCCGAAAAACCCCAGATAAGCGTGCCTATACTCACGAATACGCATTCCACTACAAGACTTACGGAGTAGGCCACAAGCGCCCGCGCCTGTGCGCGCACGATCGTGAGGAGCTGAAAGACAAAGTCAACAAAAAGCGCGCATATTCCTGCGACAACAAGGACGTTTTGCTCGAGCGCATATGCGCTAAAAGATACCCCGTAGAGCACTTCATTTACCCAGATGCCAAGCTTTGCCACGATCACAAACAAGACGGCGCTTGCAAGCATAAGCGCGAGCGTGATCACAACGCAGGCTTTGTCAAAGGCACGCGTATCTTTTTCCTGCGTCCATATAAGACTCAATTTCACAAGACGCGGCTTATAAATAAGGCCTCCTACCAGCAAAATTGCCATCGCGGGGAAGGAGAGCGCATTGTAGAAAAATTGTTGTTCAAAGCCAAGGACAGCTTCCATAATGAGTCGGGGGACTGAATCGATGATGCAGTAGAGAAAAAGCCCCAAAAACGTCGGCATACACTCTATGCATAAATCTTTAATTTCTGCTGCGCTCCAGGGTCTCGATGCAGGCGTTTCAAACTTCGTCAAAGGAAAAGTGACAAGGACGAGGCAGCAGATGCTCGAAAGAAGAAGCGCCACGCACGCGATCGCAGCGTGTTTGGACACAACGAGCGCAGCCACAAATACAAGAATGGGGAAAAGCGTGCGTATCGCCTGAGAAATGCCTGCTAAATAGAGCTTGTCGTACTGCTGCAAACGCCCCTCAAACACATCTGCCAGTGCCTCGACGCACTTTGCGCCTACAAGCGCCGCGCACATGCACGTGATATCCGCGGTATCGTGGCGAAGAAGGAGATAGATGGCACTCACGATGAGCATAATGAGACAGGTGATCACGCGATGAACTTGGTAGGCGGCGAAAGATTCAAGTTCTTCGATGTCGGAGACCTGGTAGGTGCGCACGCCAAAAAGTCCGATAAAGCCCAGGAGCTGTGCTACAACAAAGCAAAAACTAAATTGACCTGCGCTTGCAAGCCCTGAAATCTGAGTCACAACGATGGTGAGCAGGGGAAACATGAGTCCTTGCGCGAGCTGACCGAGCGCGTTGTATATGTAATCGCGCCTGCTTTTGTGCGCGCTGTAGAGCGCCACTTGGTTTTTGAAATCACGCTCGCCAAAACCTCTCAGCAGCCGCGTTTTCCAAGCATGAATGAGGGAGCGAGAACGGGGGCGCGCGGATGCTTGGCTGTGCTGGCTGTATAGGAGAGGTTTTGGGCTTGTGGTCGTTGGTTCTTTGTGCGTGCGTTTGAACAGGCGCGTGCGCACGTTTTCGCAGCTACGTCGTAGTATATGTTGTATCGAAGAAAAGATAGTCATAGCCTCATTGCCTTTGCGCGAGCGACTTACGCGTATGGGTGCGTGTGGGTGCAAGCGGCCCACTTCGCAAACGTACGTTTTACCTGCGCAAACCTTGATATTATGCGCGATCATCGCATCGCATGATTTCGAGTATATTACAGTTTAATAGTGCTTGTGAGAAATTAGCAAGGTTTTAAGAAAACATGTACAAGTAGTGTATTGTTACTTATAGCACTTTGTTGTAGTACTTTGGCAAATCTTGCATTCCGGAGGCGTTATTGCGCTTGCACTCAAGCAGTCCGCGACTTGCGTCTTCTACCAGCAACTTTGCCAACGCGCAGCTTCAAACACACGAAAACACGACAGCATCTGAGCTAGGAGGTATCGTGTCTGAACAACATCAATCGTACCAGCCCAACACTACTCTCGATCCTGCGGGTACTTCGCGCGCGAGCGCTCCAGCTGCTCAAACGTTTACGACGATTCCCATTCCGGAAAATCTCAAAAGCAATCTCGAGCTCTTTTTGCGCCTGGTGAGAAAGGTTATCCGCGAATACGATCCCGCGCTGTGTACCACGTTCGATACGCTTCTTTCCGATTTTATCGAAGCTGATAACCAGGAGCTTTTGCATTCGGGACAGGCTTCTTCATCGTTTCAAGATGCGGTGCGCATCATTTCTGCGCTTGAGATTCACCAGGCTACGATGCTTGCGCGCGCGTTTGCGTCCTATTTCCATTTGGCGAATATTTGCGAGGAAAATTACCGCGTCCGTGCCCTTCGCGAGCGTGAGCATGCGGTTCCGGTGTCGCGTGATGCTAATCCTTCGGCAAATCCAAATAATGACCTTTCTGCCGCGTATCACGAAATCATAAAGGAATGTGGCCCCGCGAAGGCAAAAAGCCTGCTTGAGGCACTCGAATTTCATCCCGTCTTTACGGCTCATCCTACCGAAGCGCGCAGGAAAACGGTGGAAGCGCGCATTCGAAACATCGCGCGCCTGCTCGATAAGCGCCCGCTTCTAGGCGGTCCTTCGCTTGCCGAAAACGAGCGCCGCATGCTTGAAGAAATCGAGGCGCTTTTTAGGACGTCTCCTATCGGCCTCAAAAAGCCCACGCCGGTGGAGGAAGCCGATACTATTATCGATATTTTTGATCATACGCTTTTCGAAATGGTGCCCGACGTTTATCGTCGTTTCGACGACTGGGAACTCGGCTCAGACGCTGGTAAAGTGCCGCCTGTGTGCCCCGCGTTCTTTAAGCCGGGTAGCTGGATCGGTACCGACCGTGACGGCAATCCAAACGTTACGGCGAAGGTCAGCCGCGCCGTTGCCGAAAAATTCCGCGTGCACGTGCTCGAGACCTTTGCTGCCGAGACGCGAAAAGTTGCGCGTAGTCTTACGCTCGATGCAGTGTCTACGCCTCCTTCTTACGCGCTGAGGAATTTGTGGAACCACCAGGTGGAAATGAGCCAGTCGCTTTCGGCTGACGCGCAGCGTGTAGCAGCAACGGAGCTTCATCATGCAGTGCTTAAAGTGATTGCCGCGCGCCTCGATGCCACGATTTCTCGTACGGCCGATTTGATGTATGCCTGTGCTGCGGACTTTATTGCCGATCTTAAAATCGTGCAAACCTCTCTTGCCGAAGCCGGTGCTGTGCGCGATGCATATGGCGTGGTACAGCGCTTGATTTGGCAGGCGGAGACCTTTGGCTTTTCCATGGTCGAGATGGAATTTCGTCAACATTCGCTCGTGCATACCCGCGCGCTTAAAGATATTGAGCTTCACGGGCGCTGGGGCGAGCGCGGCGAACTTCAGCCGATGACCAAGGAAGTGCTCGATACGTTTAGAGCGATTGGGTCGATTCAGCGTCGATGCGGCGTGAATGCGGCTAGGCGCTACATTATTTCCTTTACGCAAAGTCCTGAGAATATTGCCGATGTGTACAAGCTTGCTCATTTGGCGTTTGCGCATGAGTGTGATGTGCCAACGCTCGATGTGATTCCACTGTTTGAGCAGGTAGAAGACTTAAATAACGCGATTAATACGCTCGATGCGATGCTTCAGCTTGAGCCTGTTCAAAAGCGCTTGGCCGAGACAAACCGCCGGCTCGAAGTCATGCTTGGCTATTCTGATTCATCTAAAGACGCAGGTCCAACGTCTGCTACGCTCGTGTTGCACAAAACCCAGGCAGCGATTGCGCACTGGGCGCGCGAGCACAATATCAATCTGATTTTGATGCACGGACGTGGTGGCGCTGTTGGACGTGGTGGCGGTCCTGCAAACCGCGCGGTGCTTTCGCAGCCTGAGGGCTCAGTGAATACCTTCTTTAAGCTTACTGAGCAGGGCGAAGTTATTTTTGCGCGCTACGGAGATCCCGTGCTTGCGCGTCGTCACGTGGAGTCGGTGGCGGGAGCAACCTTGCTGCAATCGGCGCCTTCTATCGAGAAGTTGAATACCGAGACGACGCAGAAATATTTGCCGCTTGCGAGCGAGTTGGATGCCGCGGCGCGGAAGCGTTTCTTAGAGCTTATCCATACGGAAGGATTTGCGAGCTGGTTCTCGGTGGTAACGCCGCTTTCCGAGATCGGTATGATGCCTATAGGGAGCCGACCTGCAAAGCGCGGGTTGGGGGCTACATCTTTGGCTGATTTGCGCACGATTCCGTGGATTTTCTCTTGGTCACAAGCGCGCACCAATTTGGCTGCCTGGTTTGGTCTGGGGACCGCGTGCGAAGAGGTGGGCGACCTCGCTCGGCTGCGCGCGGCGTATAAGGAGTGGCCGCTCTTTACGACCTTTATTGATAATATTGAGATGTCGCTTGCAAAGACGGATACACGCATTGCAAAAATGTATCTTGAGCTGGGTGAACGCGACGATTTAATGAATAGTGTCCTGGATGAGATGCGCCTTACGAAAAAGTGGGTGCTCTCGATTACGCAAAATCAGTGGCCGCTCGAGCATAGACGCGTGCTGGGACCCTTGATTCGGATGAGAAGTCCGTTTGTGGATGTGCTGTCGGTGACGCAGGCGCGTGCGCTTGCGCATTTGCGCAAAGCTCAGCCTGATTTGAGTCCCGAGGAGCGGGAAAAGTATATCTACCTCATACTTTGTACCGTATCTGGTGTGGCTGCAGGTTTGCAGAACACAGGATAAGCAAAGGCGCGGCGCCCGTGTTTTGTGCGTGTGCGGCCGCAGCCGCAGCTGCGCCTGCGGCTGTGTGTTAAAGCTGGTGAGTGCTCCGCGCAAGCCTTTTTATGCTTAAGCCTTCGCCTTTCGCGAGGGCTTTTTGCTGTGCCCGCGTCAGCTGAAAACCCTGGTAGAACTTCCACGCGAACGAGGAGGATGTTTTGTGGTAGACCGTTATGTCTTCGGTCTATCCACAAAACATCCGGTAGTGAGCGTAAGAGAGTTTACATAGGGAAGGTTTTCCAGCTGCCGCGCGAGCGTAGAAAAAAACGGGCTTTTGTCTACCAAAATATCAATATTTTAACTATTTGTATTAGTTAAATTTCTTATATGCGTAGCTACACGCTTTGGACGATTTTTTAAGGTGTCGTGTGGGAGTCAATTTTGGTCAAAATCGGCCCAAAACGGTAGACAAAAACCCGATTTTTTCTACGCTAGGAAAAGCGCGCGGGGAGCGAGAATCCGAGCCTTCCGCACTAAAAAAATTTTGCAGAGAATCTTCCCTCGCGAATGATTCTTATTTATACTGAGAACACGCACGGCAAAGCACCTCCGACGAAGCATATACCCTGATCAAGCCTACGCTGCGACCTCTGCAAAGCTTTAAGTGCCCAGCTAGAGAGATATACTTTACAATACGCACATTTACAGGCAGGTTACCAGGAACGCTTCTGCGCAAGCGCACCCATGCGTGACCTCCCACACAAGCCCCAGCAGAGCGGAGCCTGCCATGAATGTCATTTTAGATGCATATCCTGCGCTTTTCTTACTTCGATGTTTTCGTTGTCTTCCAGAAGCTGGCATTTCTCTCGTCCGCGCTGATCGAACACTTCTTGAAAGCATTCCTAGCTATAGTGCGCTTACGAAACACCATGAGCATGTGTGCACTTATATTATGCAAAATCTAGAACATCACTGCGGGATTTCAGATTCTGATGTGCATATTTTTAAGCATCTGATGATTCCTTATTTTCGTAGAAAATATCAATCGCTTGATCCTTTTGCCTGTCATTTTTTCTCAGATACTGTAGAGCAAGACGCATTTTTGCAGCTTAATTTTCGGGCAAATGAGCGTATGTTCACTGGTCCAAATGTTTCAGCGTTCAATTCTCAGGATCTTGGCTTTAGAATCCTTATACCATCGCCTGAATATATGCTGGTACGCACTGCTGCCCGTATCCAACTTCTTCTCAACCGTGCAAAGAAGCGACTTACAAAAGATGGATATCGCATATTAAGATTGCGCTTATATGCAATAATGCTCGCGATTATCGGTGAATTATGCGGGACGTATGCACATTCCCCTTCGTCAATGCTCGATGTAGCAAGTGATATGCAAAGTTGCTCATTCAATGCGGCGCCCCTGACGAGCAAAAAACACATTCTTGATTTTTGCCATAGTCATACTCATATAAAGGGTGTCACGCTACTGGAAGAAGCGTGTGGACATGCCTTAGAGCATGCTGCATCGCCCTTTGAGCTCTACCTTGCGACGGTGTTTCACCTGCCCCGCCGACTGGGCGGTTTGGGCATTGAAGATATCGAGCTAAATAAAGCATTAGAGCTAAAAAAGGAGCTGCGCGGGCGCTACCAAAAGAAAAGCATTGTTCCAGATATTTCATTTCCCCAGCTTGGGTGCGTGCTCGAGTGCGACAGCACATCGTTTCACGCTTCTTCGCGCGATGTATTGAACGATCGTATTAAAGCCCAAATATACAGCCTCCTGCATATGCAATATATACCTGTGGCATACAATCAAATCTCGCAAGCAGACAAGCTGAACCGCTTTTTGCGGTCGTTTGTCGATATGACCGGGGATCAGCTCTTGCGTTGGCAACGGAAAAGCATGAGGGATGCGATTAATAACCGCACGTATACGGGTCTCAGGCGAGAGCTTGCGTGGTCCATTTTACATGGCCGCGCGCAACGCGAGCATGATATGTGGACGGGGAAATAGCAAAACTCTTCCTCTGCGCTAGGCTTTTTGCTGCGCGCGAATGAAGGAAAAACGTTGGTAAACGCTCTGCGCACGGGTTGGATTAAATGTGATAGTTTTCAGCCCCCGCTCGTGCGTAGAAAAAATTGGCTTTTTGTCTACCATTTTGGTCTAATTTTAACCAAAATTGAGCTCCTCGTGCGCCACCAAAAAAAGCTGCAACGCGTGTAGCTGTGCATATAAGATTTTCAACTAATAAAAATAGTTAAAAAGTTGATATTTTGGTAGACAAAAACCCGATTTTTTCTACGCTGGCGTGAAAGGACAGACACTCCGTAATCATCTGTGCTCGCTAGTGGGATTTTTGTGGGAACACGAAGCGCTCGCGAGCTGAAAGCCGCACTCCACGCTAACTTTTTGCTGCGCGTACGCGGCGCTGAAAAGCCTGGTAGAAACTGGCGTAGGGACTTTTATGAGAAGACTTTCCGCGTCTGCGAGGAAGGGTTTTTACGGGAGCGCGTTGTGTCTTCCGCGCTCTCCGGAAAAACCCTGGTAGCAGGCGCAGATTACTTGAAAAAGCATATGTAAGATTCGTTTGGCGGGCTTTTCAGCATCGCTCGCGCGTAGAAAAAATGACTTTCAGGAAAGGTTCAGCCAACCACCCCATTACCCCATAAACCACTATCAATACGTATGTTCTGTGAAGAACCTTAAAGAAACATATAAATTTCGCGGACTTTCCGGCCCATCTCCCTCATTTTCCAAATGCTGATCAAGCGCGCGTTTCTTTTCGATACAATGTTTCTAAGTTAGTGCTCGATAACTGTTTGCTCAAAGTGTCGCGTACATCTTGGCATTTCTGCATTAACACAGGTTAACACCTACATTCAGCAAAACATGTTTGCATCATACGGAGAGGAGGGGATGAGACATGGACATGCATCTTTCTGATGCGCTAAGCAAGGATAGCTCGAATTCTGCTGAAGCAGAAGCTCTAGACCCCCAAATGGTCGAGTCAACGCCCATAGCAGCGTCCGCAGTGCCCGCAGCACCTGCAGCGCCCACATCCGCGCCAGCGCCCACGCCTTCCCTTCGTTCCGATTGCATGCCGCTTGCTTTTGCGCACGTAGGCGCTGAACTGCGCGTTTGTAAGGTCATGGGCCCCCGCGCAACCCAGCAATACGTCAAGAGCCTCGGCTTCGTCGAAGACGCATCTGTCGAGGTGATTTCGTTTTCTCCTGGAGGGGTTATCGTCCGCATCATGGGTTCCACCTTTGGTGTTGGGTCCGAGCTCGCGCGAAGGATTTACGTTCGTTAGCGCACCCGCCCGCGCCCGCGTATGAGCACTTGTGCTTACGCCCGTGCCCGCGCGACGTTTACGTTCTGTGTTCTTCGTACGTCCTCGTAGTTTGGAAAGGTTCAGAAGGAGTTTTTGTTCAAAACGCTTTGCGCACGCTAAGCGTGGTGTCGCTTACTCCCGCGTTTAGTTGGGGTAATGCACGCTTGTGAGTTTTTGCGTGCGTGTGAAAGTGTGCGCTCGCGAGCGCGCGGTAGTGCGAGCGTGCGGAAGTGCGCGCAAAAGTGCACGTATGCGCGGCAGTGCGCGCAGCAGTGCCCGCAAAAGAGCGAGCGTTTGCCCTTGAACAACCCCCTTCATAACAAAGAAAGGAATGTATATGCCTACACTACGCGAAGTGAAGGTAGGCCAGCGCTGCACCGTGTGCAAGCTGGTAGGAACGGGTGCGGTTAAGCGCCGCATTATGGATATGGGCCTCACCAAGGGTGCATCTGTCCTGGTCCGCAAGTTGGCGCCGCTCGGCGATCCGATCGAGCTTTGCGTGAGGGGATACGAGCTCTCGATTCGCAAAAGTGAAGCAGAATGCGTAGAAGTCTGTGATGTGCGTGCTTCTGATAATTCACAGGACGCGTCAGAAGAAAATCGCAGCTAGGAGGGGATGTTTTGTCAGAAAAAACATACATCGCTCTTGCCGGCAACCCAAACTGCGGCAAGACAACACTGTTCAATGAATTAACGGGTTCCAACGGCTATGTCGGAAACTGGCCGGGCGTTACTGTCGAAAAAAATCAGGCAGCGTGGACTAAGGACAAAAGCTGCGTATTTGTAGACCTACCAGGTATTTATTCGTTGTCTCCGTACTCGCCGGAAGAAGTTGTCTCGCGCGATTACCTTATCAATGAGGCGCCGTCTGCGATCATCAATCTTCTCGACGCGACGAATCTTGAGCGCAGCCTCTACCTCACAACTCAGCTCCTTGAAAGCGGTTGTCCTGTAGTTGTGGGCCTCAACATGGCAGATCTTCTCAAAGAGCGCGGCGATGTGGTGGATACGGCCAAACTTTCCGAATTCCTCGGTGTAGAGGTTACGCAAGTTTCTGCACTTAGGGGCACGAATATCCAGGAACTCGTCCAGTCTTCACTTAAAGCCACTCGTACACACACCCCTCAGCAGGGACTTTCCTGCTTCTCTCCCCAGGTGGAACAAGCGCTCGAAGAAATCTCCAAGCTCATCGCCGACAAATGCGACCTTGCTCACTTACGCTGGTACGCAATCAAAGTCTTTGAGCGTGATAGCCAGGCTATCGCTTCGCTTCAACTGACTCAAGCTGAGCTTGACACCCTCGAATCCATCATCGTCGCAGTTGAAGAGGCACGCGAAGACGACGCAGAATCGATCATCACCTCTGATCGCTACGACTGGATTGGCGAAGTCGTGAGCGCGTGCATGGAAAAAGCGCCAGCCAAGCTCACCATTTCTCAAGCCATCGACCGTGTTGTGACCAACCGTTTTCTCGGCCTTCCCATCTTTGCGCTCGTGATGTTTTTGGTCTACTACCTCTCGATTTCTACAATAGGAAAAGGCGCTACCGACTGGGTCAACGACAATCTCTTTGGCGACGGCTTCTTCATTTCTCAAACTGGTGAAGAGGCATATACAGCAGCCAAGGACGATTTCGACGACAATCACTATCAGGATCAGATCGACGGATACCTCGCTGCTGCAAAAGATGAGGGTATAGATACCGAAGAAGCCGAATCTGCGCTCAAGATTCTCAAAGACGATCCCGACGACGAAGATGCAGCTTCTACCCTCGACGATTTCGTCTCAGAAGCTGAAGAAGCTGGTGTGGTTGCGCATGATGTCGCGCTTCACAATGAGGACGGCAACTTCATCGATACCGAAGACGAGGTAGTTACCTCGCACGATGCCGGAGGTGAGCCTGTACTCGAAGACGGCCAAGAGCTTAAAGTGATAGACGAAGTCGACGCCGCTGCGTTTAAAGATGCAACTACGGCGCTCGCAGACGCTCCCGATCCCAAAGATTTCGAAGGCTTTGTGCCGTCCATTCCTTCCTTTGCAGGCGACGTGCTCAAGGATCTCGGCGCATCTGATGCTGTGAGCTCTTTGATTGTTGATGGTATCATCGGCGGCGTTGGTGCTGTTCTGGGCTTCATTCCGCAGATGGTCGTGCTTTTTGTGCTCCTTTGCTTCCTCGAAGACTCGGGTTACATGAGCCGCGTTGCATTTGTTATGGACCGCGTGTTCAGACGTTTTGGCCTCTCGGGTAAGTCATTTATTCCGATGCTCATTTCTTCTGGTTGTGGTGTTCCTGGTGTTCTTTCCACAAAGACGATCGAAAACGAAAAAGACCGCCGCATGACCGCGATGCTTACGACCATGATCCCCTGTGGCGCAAAACAGCCGATCATCGCTCTTGTGATGGGTGTTCTTATCGGCGGGGGAGATGCGTGGTGGGTCGGACCGCTCTTCTACTTCCTCAGCATCATCTGCATCGTTTCATCTGCGGTTATGCTCAAAAAGACGAAATGGTTTGCGGGCGATCCGGCTCCCTTCGTGATGGAGCTTCCCGATTACCACATCCCGACGCTGCGCTCCTGGGCGTTGCACGTGGGGGAACGCGTGGGTGCGTACGTGGGCAAAGCGGGAACGATCATCTTTGCTGCTGCCGTGGGTATTTGGTTCCTCTCCAACTTTGGTGTCGCAAACTGGGATGGCGGAAGCGGAGCGTTTGGTTATCTTCCTGCTATGGAAGCCGTGCCAGATGAGTCTATGGACTTCTCGATTTTGGCTGCTGTGGGTAATTGCATCGGTTGGATTTTTGCACCGTTGGGTTGTGCGAATTGGCAAGCAAGTGTTGCGTCTATCTCAGCTTTGATTGCAAAGGAAAACCTGGTATCTACCTTTGGTGTTCTTTATGGTTTGGGCGACGCGACCGAGAATTCGGTAAGCATGTGGACTGGATTTGCGCAGATGTTTACTGATGAAGCGGGCCTTATGCATGCGGGAGCTTTGTGCGCATTTGTAGCGTTTAACATGCTCGATGCTCCTTGCTTTGCTGCGATGGGTTCGATTCGTCGTCAGATGAACAATGCCCGCTGGTTCTGGTTTGCCATTGGATACCAGTGCGGTTTTGCCTGGGTCGTCGGCCTTATCATCAACCAACTGTGGGAACTCATTGTACTTGGCAACGTGAGCGTGTGGACCTTTGTTGCCTTTGCGTTTATCGCGCTCATCGTCTTCCAAATCGTGCGTCCTATGCCGAAGCACCTGAAGAAGGATGAGAAAATTCTCTCAAGCTTAGCTGAAGCGTCTTCTGCGTCTGCACTTGAGGAAGCGTAAAGCGAATTTTCCCTGTGCGTATCCGCGTATCGTGCGCGGTCGCGCATCGTTTCGCAAAGCTTAAAGCCGTGTGCGCTAGCTGCGTACACGGCTTTTTTGTGATTCCCCAGGTAAACACCAAAAAAGTGGCAAAGAATGACAAAATTGTTAATTCTGGTAGCCTTGAAAGCTGAAAAGGTGTACCATAGAGCTCGTAGGAAGTTATCTATTGGTAACTTTCTTAAGCTCGTTTACTTCTACCTGACGCATTTGGACCCTCTCCCCAAATGACGAACAGGTCTTCATACGCCGTCTGCGTCCCCCTTTCCTGCGCAGACGGCGTTTTTCTTTTGTAGAGGATGTAGGTGAATTGTGCTAAACGTGCTGCTCGTGAGCAGAACGTGTTTACGCGCGCCTGCGCCCGCGCTCGTGTTAGTCGCGATCAGCTTTCGCGCCGCCCGCAGATCCAGCCTCATCGCCAGCATCTTTCTTATCCACAAGGTCAGGAGCTGCAAGAGAGCGCACGCCTCCATCTTCTAGGGAGAGGGGCTCAAGCGGTGGAATATCCTTATCCTGCAGTTTTTGCAACTGACGCGCTGTTACGAGCACACGCGCCTCAAGCGCGCCTACAAATTTGTTGTATGCGCCCACTGTCTTTGAAATGCTTTTGCCCATGCTATCTGCATATCCTGCCCAGGTAACGATGCGATCGTAGAGCGTTTGCGAGAGCTCGCAAATTTTCTGAGCATTTTGGCTGAGTTCTTGCTGCTGCCAGCCATAGGCGATAGCTTTTAGCATCGACCATAAGGTAATCGGCGAAGCAAGTGCCACACGCTGCTCAAACGCAAAATTAAGCAGATCAGGATCGGCTTCAAGCGCCGCGCGCAATAAACTTTCGCTCGGAATAAACGCAATCACAATATCGGGCGCTTCATCAAACTCTTCCCAGTATTTTTTTGTTGCGAGATCCCTGATATGCTTTCTCAGCGCTTTGGCATGATTATCCAGGAGCTCTTTTCTGCGCGCGTTAAGCGCTTCTGGAGAAAGATTGGGATACTGTGCAGAATCGAGGTCACAGGCACTTTTGTATGCATCAAACGGCGCTTTTGCATCGACCGGAATCTTTTGTTGTCCGGGAAGATTGATGACCATATCGGGTCGTTTATCTGCGCCTTCTGCGCTATGTTTGGTTTTTTGCGTAACAAAATCCACGTATTTGGTAAGGCCTGCCGCACGCACGATGTTTTCGAGTTGAAGTTCTCCCCAGTTTCCGCGCGTTTTGTTGTCGCACAATGCTCCTGTGAGATTCTGCGTTGCACTATCGAGCCTCAGCATCTGTCCATTGAGATCTCGAAGCTTTTCTGTGAGCGCGCCCATATCGAGTTTGCGTGCTTCTTCGATGGACTGAACGCGCGCTTGCAAGATGGAAAGATTTTTGTCTACGGGCTTAAGTGCCTCAATAACGCGGCTATCCTCGCGCGATTTTGCTTCGCGCAATTCATGTTCTTGCGTAAGCCGCCTGTTTTCGCGCGCGCCTGCATCTACGAGCTGCGCTTTGAGGTATTCGATTTGCTTTGAAAGCTCGATGTTTTGGGCATTGAGCGCAGCGCTTTCTTCTGCTTTGTTGTGAAGCGCAGTTTGTACGCTTTGGATCTCCTCATCGTGATCGTGCGTCCGCTCACGCTCGGCACGCGCGTATCCTTGCTTGACACCTGCTTTATAACAAATAA
This sequence comes from uncultured Atopobium sp., assembly GCA_947090525.1. Classification (GTDB taxonomy): domain Bacteria; phylum Actinomycetota; class Coriobacteriia; order Coriobacteriales; family Atopobiaceae; genus Fannyhessea. The sequence continues at coordinate 154,392 of CAMUON010000002.1, read as the reverse complement.
CGCTCATAAGTACCAGTACTATAAGCAAAAGTGCAAGCAGCGCTTCAAGCGCAAACAGTAGTGCATCCACTCGTAGCTACCTTCTTTTTTTGTTGTAGTGAGAACCTAAGCGAAGCGTACGTAGCTGCAGCTATGTACATGAATCGTAAGTTTTATGTTGTCAGCTCTTACGCCTATACCCGCGCCCAAGCTTCCGCGTATCCGCATGCTCCCGCGCAGCGCTTACGCTTCATGCGCTCATCCGCGATCGCGCACGCAGCCCGTCGAGCTCGCTCGTGCATATACGAACCGCGCCCACGCCCGCGCTCACTACATGTCGTATATATCGTCTTCTGTTTCGATGATATCAGATGAGAAGGTGTATACGATGGTAGAGCAATAGGGTTTTGACTGAGTGCACACAGGTTGAGGCCACGAGCTTATGTGTGAGCAATCGGGATAAAATTGTGGCTCGAACGCAAAGCCGCTAAAGGGCTTATACGCAGCTCCTGCTTTTGCGTTCGCGCAGTTTAAGTGCCCGCCTGTGTAAAATTGCGCGCCCGGTGTGCTGATCGCAATATGTAAATGCCGCCCGCTCGTTTCTTCGCTTGCGTAGAGTGCACTTCGCACCGTTTTATTGTCGCGATAATTGTCAACGACAAAGCAGTGATCGTAGCCAAGACCACGTCTAAGCTGCTCGCTTGCGATGCTATAGTTTGTTTCAAGTACGCGCTCTTCTCTAAAATCAAAGGGCGTACCAGCAACATCTTCGATTTCTCCCGTTGGAATCTGATCGTTATCAATAGGCAAGTACTTCTGCGCGTGAATGGAGATGCGGTGTGCGAGTACATCGCCCGATCCATGACCTTTGAGATTGAAATACGCGTGATTCGTCATGTTCACAAAGGTAGGCTTATTGGTAGTGCAGGTATAGCTAATGCGTAGCTGCTGGTGCGTGTCGTTGAGGGACGAGAGCTCAAAACGTGCGCAGAAGGTACGCTCGCCTGGAAGCCCTAGTTCGCCGTCTTCTAAAGCGCAGCTCAAAAGTACCGTATTGTGTTCTTTATCGATCTTAGCGCCCCACAAGCGTTTATTAAGCCCATGTTCCAGATCGGTATGCAGGTTGTGCTGCTTTTGAGGGCCGTCGTTTTTGGGAAGGGTGTAGCGCACGCCATCGAGCACGATTTCGGCATTGCGACTGCGATTTGCCACGGGCGCGATGGTTGCTCCCATGCACGAGCCGGGATCGTTGAGATAGTCGTCGAGGTGGTCATATCCCAGGAGAATATCGTCCATATGTTTATGTTTATCGGGTGTTTTGATGCTTAAAAGCGTTGCGCCAAAATTCGTGAGCTTTACCTCCACGCCCTTTTCTTCGAGAGTGTAGGTGCGCGCAAGAAGTCCGTTGGGAAGCGTTCCTAATGTGCCTGTTCTAATCATACTTACCTCACAATTTGCTGAGACAATGCAGCTTCTCGTGCGCAATTTGAGCTGTTCGCTTGTAGCTTTGTGCTTGTAGCTAAAGCCAAATCTCGCGCAAGCGCTCGTGAGTCTACTCTAACGGAGTTTGCGCGCGCGAAGGAGCTGCGCACGCTTGTTATCTGTGATCGGTAGCATTTTAGCGCTGAGCTGTTGGCGTTTGGTGAAGCTGTTCAGTATCACACATCATGTCTTCATAACGTGTGGTTAAGGGGATCTTATGCTGCCCGTGTTGGGCGTTTTTTAGGCGCCTGAAAGCGTTATGACAACATATACCCGCCTTGTGCTTATTCTACAGCATCGCGAAGAAATCATGTAAGATCTCTCACACATATTGTTATAGTACGGAAGTATCGGGTACATTGAAAAGGACATGGTTCGCTTTGTTTCTACCAGGCGTTTTCGCGCCGTTATTATCGTTACATCTATGCCCACGTCCGCATGTTAAGGAGGACATTATGAGTAATGTTGCTGTCGTATATTGGAGCCAGACGGGAAATACCGAGGCTATGGCCAATGCATTGGCCGAAGCTGCTGGTACCGAAGCTATTGAGTATTCGTCGTTTTCGGCTGATCAGGCAAGCGATTACGATGCGTTTGCATTTGGCTGCCCGGCTATGGGCGCCGAAGAGCTTGACCCCGATTTTGAAGAACTTTTTGATGATGTTGTTGCCGCTGCTCCCGATAAACCCTTTGTACTGTTTGGTAGCTACGACTGGGGTACCGGCGAGTGGATGGAGACCTGGAAGGCATCTGCCGAGGAACAGGGCGCAAATGTTATTGCTACGATTATCGCCAATCTTGAGCCCGATAGTGATGCCCTCGATGAGCTCGAACAGGCAGGTAAAAAGCTTGCAGAGTAGCTCGCACGTGGGCTTTTGCGTGTACGCGCAATAGTTTAGAAATTGATATGCGCTATTGATGCTAGCTGAACAACAAGCTTGACAGCAAAATTGATATCAAAATTGATACTAAAAGACGCTCCCTTTGCAAAGAGGGGAGCGTCTTTTCGTATCGTATCGTGCTGAAACCACACGGCCGCTGCTACTGCGGTAGCTCATTCAGAGCATCCAAATCCTAGCAGCCCGTCCGCAAAAGCTTTGCAGCTAGTTTGTCGCAGCCGCTTTCATTGCTACCGATCCGATGTAGTTCACCGGATTTGTGAAGTTCGGTTGGAACAGAAGGTCAACTTGTGCCAGCTGATCGATCGTCATGTGATTAGCGATAGCTACCGAAACCACATTCGCAGCCTGCGCAACATCATCGTGCGTGGAGAAGAATTGCGCACCCTTGATCTCGCGCGTGCGTGGATCCCACACGAGCGTGGCTGTTACCGGCGCTGTTGTGAGCATAAATTCTGGACGATAATTCTCCGTTACCGAGGTGCTCGTAAGCTCCATGCCGCGCGCGGCGCCCGTTTCCATCGTGACACCTGTCGAGCTCATGGAGTAGTCGTAGAGCTGTACAGCATTGGTGGCTTGTGTACCTGCGTATGCAACCGTTGGCTTCGTCAGATTTGCGCCGATCACAAGTGCTTGACGAACTGCATTGGTAGCAAGTGGGATGTAGTCTTCTTTTCCGGTGGGGTTAAAGGTAATGGTCGCAGAGTCGCCCGCCGCAAAGACGCCCGGCTCGGAAGTCCTCATGTAGTTGTCTACGCGGATCGCGCCATTTTTGATCATATCAAGCTGGCCGGTAAAGAGATCGGTGCGCGGCAAGAATCCAATACCCAGGATTGCATATTCTGCCTCGAAAGATCCTTTTTCGGTGATGACGCGGATACCCTTTTCGCATGGCTCAAATGCGGTAACTTTTTGGCCGAGCGCCAAAGATACGCCGTGCGTTTTGTACACTTCTTCGAGCTGAGTGGTGACTTCTTCGTCGAAGTTTTTGGCCAAAACGCGCGGGAATGCGTCGATAAGCGTAACTTCTTTGTGTACGTCGCTCAATTGTTCTGCGAGCTCAGCGCCAATATAGCCGGCACCGATGACGATGACCGACTTGGCATCCTTTGTCTTCTCTTTGATTTTCTTTGCGTGACCCCAGTTTTTGCAGAGAAGCACGTGCTCTTCTTCGATGCCGGGGATAGGAGGAACGACGGGTTTAGAACCAGTGGTAATAACGAGGTAGTCAAAGTCAAGCTCGTGTGTTTCGTTCGTCTTGAGATCGGTCCAGCATACATGCTTAGTTTTGACATCTGCTGATGTAACATCGCAGGTCATGTGCATGTGCGCGCCCGCTTTTTCGAGCGCGGCAGGAGAGGAATAAAACATCTTGTCGGGATCGCTTACGTGCTCGCCAACCCAAAGAGCAATACCGCATGAAAGGAACGAGACGGTGTCGTTGCGCTCAAAAACATGTACTTCCCAATCTGGATGAGATTGGAGAATAGATGTGGTCGCAAAGACGCCGGCATGTGTGCATCCGATAACTGCAACTTTTGCCATGGTAACCTCCTATTTTTGATATAATCTCACCTCATTTTACGCCGTTTTTGCATGCGCGTACGTAAAGATTTGCACTCCTATTCGCCGGCGGTCAAAATAAAAGGGCGAACGCATGCGCTCGCCCTTGTTATGCTAGATATGTTTCGTACGCGCATACTGAATTTCACGCGTAGGTAGCTTGTTATTTCTTGGCTTTGCCCTGGTTGGCAACAGCGTTGATCTTAGCTTCGATCGTCGCAGGATCGCCGATGTAGTGCTTATCGAGGACATTCCAATCCTTATCAAAGGTGTAGGCGCAAGGAATGCCGGTAGGAATGTTGACCTCGAGGATTTGCTCAGGGGTGAGGTGCTCAAATTGCATCACGAGTGCGCGCAGGCTGTTGCCGTGAGCAGCGATCAATACGCGCTTGCCAGCTTCCATCTGGGGTTTGATGACCTGCTCAAAGTAGGGCCATGCACGAGCGATGGTGTCTTTGAGGCATTCGGTGTACGGGAGATCTTCCTGCGGAACGTCGCGGAATTGATCTTGAATGTGCGGGTCACGCTCGTCGCCAGGCTTGAGTGCAGGAGGTTGAACGTCAAAGGAGCGACGCCAAATCTTAACTTGCGCTTCGCCGTGCTCTTCTGCAGCCTTTGCTTTGTTGAGGCCTTGGAGGGCGCCGTAGTGACGCTCGTTCAAGCGCCAAGTTTTGTGAACGTCAAGCCAGTTTCTGTCCATCTCATCGAGTACATGATTGAGGGTGTGAACTGCGCGCTTGAGAAGAGAAGTATAGCAAACGTCGAAGTCATATCCTGCCTCTTTGAGAGCACGACCGCCTGCTATTGCTTCCTGGTGACCTTGTTCGGTGAGGTCAACGTCAGTCCATCCCGTGAAGAGGTTGAGCTTATTCCATTCACTTTCGCCATGGCGAATAATAACAAGAGTCATTGTGTCTTGTGGCATGGTGCGCGTCCTTTCTTAGTGCTTCTTTTTGTATGCAACATATCTATTTTGCGCGCATCCTTACAAAAGGTAAAGAGCTTCTTTGGGACTTCCTTTCATTTTGCATGAATGTGCCGCCCGCGCACCTCGCGCACACCCACACAAAAGCGTCCGCGCGCACGATCCCGCACACGCACGCCGCTTCTGCGCCCACGAGCGTACACACGCCCGCTCACGAACGAGCGCACGTTTGGGCATGTGAATTTTATGACATGTGCGCACGCTCGTGGGTGTTTTTTCTTAGAAAGTGGCGTACTCTAGCTATAGACCAAACGTATACAATGCGCGTAGATTTGTCACCCTGATTTGTCATATGTGTCACTCTGATTTGTAAGAAAGCCTGGTGTTCATGCAACCTTCCAGCCAACAAGAACATGCGCTTGAGGATGCTTCGATGTCATCTGTCACGCCTTCGACGCACCATCACATGCATATTCGTTGGAATACATTCTTTACCAGCACCAACACTACTCTCGCAAAAGACGCAACCTTTACCGAACGCTCCGTTATGATAGGCCATATTGGTATGATGCTGCTCTCGTACGGCACCGGAGCGTGGCGCGTGCGCGATGCGATGAACACGCTTGCGCGACAACTCAATATGACCTGTAGTGCGGATATCGGGCTTGTGTCGCTCGATTATACCTGCATTGACGACAGTGGAAACTCCTATACGCAAGCTCTAAGCCTTCCATCTACCGGCGTAAATACCGAGAAACTCAATCGCATGGAAGCATTTGTTGCGCAGTTTGAGCGCGACCATGGAGAGTGGACGATCGCGCAAATTCACGATCAGATAGCTGAAATCGACGCGCTCAAAAGCCCGTATAAGCCCTGGCACGTGGGACTTGCTTCTGGTCTTGCCTGTGGCGGCTTTATTTTTCTGCTGGGCGGGGGCATATGCGAAGTCATTTGTTGTTTCTTTGGAGCAGCAGCTGGTAATTATGTACGCCGCAAGATGCTTGACAAAAAAATTACGTTGATCGCAGATATAGCGGTTGCAGTAGCGGTTGCGTGTTTCGTATATTTTCTTGCCTTTCTCGCGCTGTTTTACCTGGTACACGCAAACCCGCGCAGGCTCGACGGCTATATCGGAGCCTTGCTTTTTGTGATTCCAGGATTTCCGTTTATTACTGCCGGTCTCGACATGTCCAAGCTCGACATGCGCTCAGGTATTGAGCGGCTGGTATATGCGTTGATGATTATCTCGGTTGCAACGGCTGTGGGCTGGACGGCTGCAGCTGTGTTGCATTTGCATCCGCAGGACTTTTTGCCGCTTGGACTCGATCCTCAAACGCTTACTTTTTGGCGCTTAGTGGCCAGTTGGTGCGGGGTGTTTGGCTTTTCTATTATGTTTAATACCTCTCTCAAGATGGCAGCACTTGCAGGCGTTATTGGAGCGCTTGCCAATACCTTGCGGCTTTCTTTGGTAAGCTGGACCAATTTGCCTGCCTGCCTTGCCGCTTTTTTGGGTGCGCTCCTTGCGGGGCTTTTGGCATCGCTTGTTCGTAAACGTATCGGATACCCGCGCATTGCGCTTACGGTACCTGCGATCGTGATCATGGTACCGGGACTATACATGTACCGCTCGATGTACAACCTGGGCTTTCTTTCGCTCGAAGGTGGGGCACTCTGGGCTGTGCGCGCGATGCTTATCGTTTTTTGTTTGCCGCTTGGACTTATCGTCGCGCGTATGCTTACCGATAAAAAGTGGCGTCACGCAGGCTGAGTTGTTTGTTGCACGCGTGTACGTGGTCTTGGCTATGCTGCATGCGCTCGGTTTTTGCTTTTCAGCGTACGCGGCGCAGCTCGTTGCCTCAGTTTTTACGTTAGGAGAACTATGTCGCAGCCTCCCTATGATGCCGTTATTTTTGACTTCGATGGCACGCTTGCCGATACGGCCGATCAGATCATACAGACAGCGAAGCAGGTGCTTTCGCAGCATGGACTTGCCAAGTCTGAGTATGGACGCTTGAAAGAGCTTATTGGCCCTCCTTTTCCGCAGGCATTTTCGTTGGTATTTGGCTATTCTGCTGAAGAGGCCGCGCAAATTACCAAAGAATATCGTGCGATTTATGGAAACTTAGGCGTGGAAGCTTGGCCGCTCTTCGAGGGCATCGCCGACCTTTTGCACGCGCTTTGGAAGCGCGGAGTGCTTTTGGGTGTAGCAAGCTCCAAGCGCGATGGCTTGCTTCATTGTGCGCTAAAAGAAAACAAGGTAGACGAGCTGTTTTCCTGCGTGCGTGGCAAGATGAACGATTGCGAAGAAGCAAAGGCGCTGACGCTTTCGTATGTTATGAAGGATCTCCAGAAAAAGCTGCCCACATCCGCACCCGCATCCGCACCCGCGCGCATGGTGATGGTAGGGGATCGATTCTACGATATCGACGCCGCGCGGAGCTGCGGAATTGAGAGCATAGGCGTGTATTACGGAAAAACAGCGCACGCCCGCGAGCATGAAGACGCAGGCGCTACGCATATTGTGCAAACGGTTGCTGAGCTGAGGGGCTTGTTGCTGCCGTAAAGGCTATTTCTTCTCGTGTTTTTTGAAGAAGTCAAAGCGCGCGGGAAGTTCGATAAGTTTGTGTGGAGTTGTATCGCCTAGTTTTTGCGCGAGCTCACACGGCTCCAAAAATGCGTTGTCCCAGCTAAAGAACTCTTTTTTATCAAAGTTTAGATGCGCACAAATGTCTTCGCAGCCCTTATATACGGCTGGATGCATCATCAAACACACCGCTTTAAGCGCACAGAAGGCATCGGCGAGTGCAGCTTCGTACGCCTTGTCATCACCCTCGTCTCGGGCTTTCTTGGCAGCATCTCCCCATTGTTTGTTGGCAAGTCGGCAGAGTTTTTCTGCGTAGCCAAGCGCGCTATGGGCATCTGCTACAGCCGCACTCGCTTCAAAGTCGAGAAGTGCTTGTGTAGAGGCTGCGCGCGTGCTTTCAGATGCGTGCGCTTGCGGCAAACACCCATTGCAGGCGTTTTGCGCGCCGTAGAAGCAGCTGCGTGCGAGACGATTAAAAATATTGGATAAAAATGCAGATTCTTTCAATGCGGGATCTACCACGCGCGGATCGTCCTTAACGAGCACGTCGGTATCGGTTTTCTTATCGTGATAGCTGACAGAGCTATCGAAGACCTTTGGCGCAAAACTTACTGCCTTTTGATCAAGCGCGAGCGAAAGCCAATGACAGCGCAGCTCTTCGGCAGTGTAAGAATCGAGCAGCTCTTCAGCCATCGGGGGCTTAATAGCGCCTGAACTCGAAGCTTTTTTGTTCATAAAGAGAATGTGGTAATTGGCAAAGGGCGTATCCTGGAACAAATCCCAATCAAGCGCGTCCCAAAGAGCCGGCTGCGCTACGCAATAGAAGTAAATATTGTCCTGGCCGAGGAATTGATAGACGCTTGCGTCTTGTGCACACCACCATTTGCGCCAGTCGTGCGTGCTAAAGCGCTTGCTTCCATTCTGTTCGTCGAGCATAAGGGCCGTCTTTGAAAATGAAATCGGTGCCCACAAGCTCTCGGGCCAGCACCAAACCGTAAGGTCGTGCGTATCCTCGAGCTCAGGCGCCTTCACACCCCAGGAAATATTTCCCGTAATACGGAAGGGGAGAAGCGTCTTTCCGGTGCGGTAGCGGATATTTGCTGCTTCGAGGAGCTCGCGCGCCCGATCGCGCGCTTTCCAATCATCAAATTCAAGCGTAAATGAGCTCTGTGCGTTTTGCGCGGGCGTTAAGGTATGCTCAGGCAACTGATCAGCAATGTCTTGATATGCATGCATAAATTTGTCCTGAATATACATGCGAGGAGCCGCAAGTGATTCGCGAACCGTGGTAGTGACGACATCTCGCACGTGCGGGTCCTGATCCCAAAGATTCATGAGCTCTTCGAGCATGGGTTTGAAAGCTGGCAGGTCAAAGTACCAATTATCGACGGGTCGGAGCTCCGGGGTCGTCTTGCTCAATGCCGAAACGGGCGCTATAAGTTCTTCGGGATCGAATTGATGGCCCAAATCGCACTCATCAGCGTAGGCTTTTTCCGATTTACAACCTTTCACCGGACATCTGCCAAGCACCTGCCGCCCATTCAAAAACTGCTGAACTTGTGCGTCATAGAACTGCTTCGTTTGAAGTTTATGCAGGTAACCGCGTTCATAGAGGCGGTTAAGGATGCGAGATGTAAGCTCTTGATGGACTTCTTTTGCTTCATCGAGGCCAGAGCCGGTGTAGAGATCGAGCGAAATGCCGTATGCATCGAGCGCACGCTTTTGCAAATCGTGATTGCTGCGCACGTAATCGGTGATAGACCCCGTGTAGCCGGATTCAGCGAGTTTGCGATGTCCCTCCATAATGGGAGAGCCAAAGCAATCGGTACCCGATACGAAGAGGACATTTTCGCTCCCGATGCGATCGCGCAGGAAGCGGGCAAAAAAGTCGGCAGGCACGAAGACGCCGCCGATATGCCCAAAGTGAAGATTTTTGTTGCCGTACGGCATGCCGCAGGTAACAACTGCGCGTTTGGGAAAGACGGGGCGCGCGAGCGTTGCGCTAGCGTCTGTTTTGTGCGAAGCGTGCGAAGTTTGCGCGTCGCTCGAATTTTGAGAATTTTGCGAATCTTGAGAAGCGAATGTCATACGAGTCATGTGGAAAATCCCTACCTGCCTATATTTTTTTGATTAGTACCCATTTGCTACTCCTCTATTGTGACACATTCATCTACTATAGGGGTGGTGTATCTCTTTTTGTACAACGATATTTGCAAAAATATTTTGCGCCCGCACTGTGCGTGCATGCGCTGTGTCAGCTTTTCAACATGTGATAGGAAGTCTTTTTCGTGCAAACCAGTGATTTCGACTACAATCTGCCCCAATCAAACATTGCTCAAACGCCTGTCTATCCGCGCGATTCTTGCAAGCTTTTGGTGCTCGACCGCGCGCATAACACGATAGAGCATCGTCATTTTTATGATATTGGGGACTATCTGGAGCCCGATGACCTGATTATTGCCAACAAAACCCGCGTTTTACCTGCACGTTTATATGGACGCAAGCGCTATGGCACGGTTGTTGCCGAAACGCTTCTTCTCAAGCGCCGTGAAGATCTCGATCCTTTGGGAAGCATTTGGGAGTGTTTGGTCAATCCGGGACGGCGTCTCAAACCAGGTGTGATTTTGGATTATCGCGAAGGCGGCCTGCACGCGCCTCTTACGAGCCCGACCGTACTTGAGGCGGAAGTGCTCGACTTTTTGGAAGACAACAGAGGCGGGCGCTTGATCAAATTTAGGCCGTGTGGAGATCTTTCGCTCGATGCAGCCATTCACCGGGCAGGACGGGTGCCTTTACCTCCCTATATCAACCGCTACGAGGGCGATCCCGAAAATTATCAGACGGTCTACTCCATGCATGAGGAGCATTCGGCGGCGTCGCCTACTGCGGGTTTGCATTTTACCAAGGAGCTCATCAATCGCTTGCTCGATAAGGGTGTGCTTTGGAAAAATGTGGAACTCGAAGTGGGAATCGATACGTTTAGGCTGGTAGAAGAGGATGATCCGACGAAGCATGTGATGCACACCGAGCGCTATCACGTCTCGCAAGATGTAGTTGATGCGGTTCATGCAGCAAAAAAGCGTGGGAGTCGGGTGATCGCCATCGGAACCACTTCGGTGCGTTCGCTCGAGAGTGCATTTTCTCCTGATGCGCCTGTGTCTGAGCCTCCGCTGGTGGCAAAAGGGTTTGAGAATGCGCCATCGTCTTGCGCGCTTACGCACAAGGGGGATCTTGTTGCGAGGAGCAATGCCACGACCAATCTCTACATTATGCCTGGATTTACCTGGCATGTTGTGGATTGCATGGTAACGAATTTTCACGTCCCGCGCTCAACGCTGATGATGATGGTGTCTTCGTTTGCGTCGCGCGACATGATTATGCACGCCTATGAGGAAGCCATTAAAAATGACTATCGTTTCCTCTCCTTCGGCGACGCGATGATTATGCTCTAGTGCGGAAGTGCTGACGCGGACGCGGTCGCGGGCGCACAGACGCGGACGCGCGCGCGTAATGTTTTGGAAGCGCTCGTTACGTTTACGGCGGGGGTTGTACGCTAGATTTTATAGCACGCGTTACGGCAGATGTTATAGCAGATTCAGCATGATCAAAACAAGTATCACAAGCAGTACAACGGCGCATATCACGAGGCCAAGCACCAAAAATCGCTCGCGTCTACTTGCGCGCGCAAGTTCGTTTCGCCTCAAGCTGAGCTGGTTGTCCATCGCACGTCGCGCTGCAAGCTGCTTTGTTTGCTGCTGAATCTTGAGCTCAAGATGTTTTGTGAGTTCGGGATGCTCGTGAATTTCCACAGCCTCGTCGATCAGCATAGTTGTGTGCTGTAGCTGCTCGTGCGCTTGAGTGTTTTGGGCTTGAAGCTCTGCAATTGTGGTTTTTTGCGCGTGGATGCTGTCTTGAAGTTTTTGTTCTTCCTGTTTGCAACTCTTAAAGAGTGCTTCGTAGTTTTCGCGCTCAGAATTTGCCTTTGTACGTGCGGTTTCCGCTTCTTTTTCGCACGCGTCTACCTCTGATTTTTGCAAGACAAGCTCGTCTTGCGCAGCTCGAATCAATTCTTCGTGCTTGCGCGTGACGCTATCTACGTCTTCAAAGGCGCGATCGGCGTGCGCGCGGCATGCGGCAAGCTCTGATTGCATTTTGTGAAGGGATTCTTGCGAAGCGCTGCGGTCATTTTGCAAGTTTGAGAGGCTTAATTGTATGTGCGCAAGACGCTCGCGCGCGTGGTCACAGGCGTGATGCGCGTCTTCTATCTCGCGGTCGCGGCGCTTTTTCGCTGCGTCACAGGCATTTTCTGCAAGCTTGCGCGCGCGTTTAGCTTCAGCGAGCTTTACGGACAGCTCATCGGAGTGTGCTTTTGCAACGTCCATGAGTTCCTTGTAGGGGGCGAGCTTTTTCGCGTTTTCACTTGCAAGCGTTCGATATGCGCTTTCAAGTTTTTCCGCCTGTGCGCGCGTTTGCACAAGCTCTTCATCGGTGATATGAATGGTTGTTTGCTCCTGCTCGCGCGCAAGTGTGAGCTGCTTCATGTGGACGTCGTAGTTTGCAGTGATGTTTGTACGGTGCTCAAAGAGTTCTTTTGCGCTTGCGAGTTCCGATGCAAGTTCTGCCGTTTTTTGCTCGTGTTCCTGCTGTTTTCTGGTGGCGCTATAAAGTGAGATGCTTGCGTTGTAGCCACGCTTAACGCTTGAGAAAAAGCGCTTAGCCGTGCGCGAAAGCGTGCTTGCGGTTTCGCTTTGGAAGGGTGTGGTGGGTTTAGCAGGTGTGGTGGGCTTGACGGGCGCGGCGGGTTTAGCGGGCGCTTGAGCTTTCGTTTGCACGTCGTGCTTGAGCGCTTGCTTCGTCTGCGTAGTATCTGGTTTCTGAGCTTGCATGAGCGTCTCCTTCCTCATGCTCGATTATATCGTGTAGCAAAGGTCATAGCTTCTATTGTTGCGTAATGTTCAAAAACGTGCTCTTGCGCTGCCTTGCCACCTGATTTTTTGTATAAATGATGCTGTTCTGTACACACTGGTTTTCCGCAACTTAGGGCTTTTTAACAGGAGGATAACTGTGTGATTTATGCTAGCATGCAGGCCTGTGTACATTTTTATAATTCATCATTTCTGCAATCTTTTCGAGTATTTCGTAGTATTATTCAATCATACTGTCTTTGTGGATCAATCTGATCTCTTTCATGAAAAAAGGGGTGCGTTATGCTTTCTAAGCAAGTCACTATTGCCAGTGCAACAGGCCTTCATGCTCGTCCTGCTTCACAGTTTGTTCAGGTAGCAAAGGGTTTTTCCTCTGATGTTCGCATTGCAAACATCGATAAAGGCACAGCTCCTGTCAACGCCAAATCTATCATGATGATTTTGGCAGCAGGTCTGGGTACCGGTACCAAGGTAGAGCTTACCTGCGATGGTGCCGACGAAGAAGCCGCTATGGCAGCACTTCTTGAGATCAAAGATGGAAGCGAGTTGCTCTTTAGCGAGTAAGTGTTCCTCTTTGGTATAGCTTGTTTATATCTAAAAGCGCTCACATTGGGCGCTTTTTCTATACATGCTATTGGCGCTTTGTGCCATTGCGCGCGGCACGCGTTTTTCGCCTTGCGTTCCTGCGCTCTTGCACTTTTGCGCATATTACGCCTTCCCGCGCGCTATCGCATATTGCGCCGCTTGCATTTGTCACGATTCCCCGCTCAAAAGGAGCATGAATGGCAGTATCCGATCGCCTTACTTCACCTCAATCGGCACATTTCACCTTTGAACTTGTTGCCGAAGATCCTACAACGCACGCCCGCGCGGGCATATTGCACACGCCGCATGGCGACATTCCAACGCCGATTTTCATGCCCGTGGGTACAAAAGCCGCAGTTAAAGGGCTGCTTCCGCCCACGCTCAAAGAGCTTGGTACAAAGATTCTTCTGGCGAATACCTATCACTTGTTCAACCGTCCCGGCCCAGATTTGATTGCTGAACGGGGAGGTCTTCACAAATTTATGTGTTGGGACCTGCCGATTCTTACCGATTCGGGCGGGTTCCAGGTGTTTAGCTTGGGCGATTACGTAAAGCTTTCCGATGAAGGAGTGCGGTTCAAGGCGATCGATTACGATGGATCCTATGTGTTTTGGACGCCTGAGGAAAATATGCACATTGCTCAGCAGCTGGGGGCTGACATCGTTATGCAGCTCGATCAGTGTCCGAAGTATCCTGCGAGCTTTGAGTATGTGAAGCGCGCGGTGGAGCTTTCGGCGGCTTGGGCGAAGCGCTGTTTTGAGGCACATACACGCGAAGATCAGGCGCTTTTTGCTATCGTGCAAGGGGGTATGCACCTTGACCTGCGCAAAGAGAGTATCCATATGCTCGAAAATACTGCTGATTTTGTTGGATATGGGATTGGCGGATATTCGGTGGGCGAGGACCACGAGACGATGTTTGAGAGTTTGGGCCCTCTAGCTGCGGAATTCATGCCGCGGTATAAACCTCGCTATCTTATGGGTGTGGGCAATCCTACTACGCTTGTGCGCGCGGTGGGGGTCGGCGTGGATATGTTTGACTGCGTTTTGCCTACGCGAACAGCGCGGATGGGGACGGCGTTTTCGCGCGAGGGCAGGCTCAATCTCAAGAATGCGTGTCATATTCATGATGATGGACCGTTGGATGATGAGTGTTCGTGCCCGGTGTGTACGGGGGGATATACAAGGAGTTATATCAATCATCTGGTGCGCGCGCGTGAGATTGATGCGGGAATTTTGCTGTCGATGCATAATATTTACTTTTTGCTCGATTTGATGAGACGTGCGCGCGAAGCTATTATCGAGGGGCGCTACCAGCACTTTTTGGATGAGTGGATGGCGCTTCCGTGCGCGCAGGATGAGCGGATGCGGGATTATCGGATGCGCCTGCCGTTTCAGCAGCCAAAATAGGGATTTTTTCTGCGCGCGAGCGGGGGCTGAAAAGCCTCGTTGTTAAAATCCTTTACGCTCACTACCGGATGTAAATCGTTCGCACTTGCTACTAGTATAGTCTACTGGTACATCGCTTGCGCTCGCTAACGGCATGTTGTGGAGAACGCGAAAACCCACAACGCGTTCCCACAACATTGCCTCCTCGCGAGCGCGAAGGCTGGTCCTGTGAACACCTCTCCCCGCGAGTGCAGAGAACTTTTCACAAAAGGAACTGCGCGAGCGCAGGAGATCAAACAGGCTTTTCAGTGCCGCGCGCACGCAGATAAAAGTTAGCGTGGGGGGCGGGCTTTAGCCCGTGCGGGCGGAAGACACAACGCGTTCTCCACACAAAAGCCGTTAGCGAGCGCAGATGATTATGGAGTGCTTGGCCTTCCGCACGAGCGTAGAAAAAAACGGGCTGATGTCGAGATTTTTCGCCCTTTTTTGGCAAAATTTCGCCCCGCTGGTACCCCTCAAAAAAGCCGCACCGCGCGTAGCTGCGTATATAAGATTTTTAACTATCGAAATTAGTTGAAAAATTGATATTTTGTGTGACATCAGCGCCATTTTTTCTACGTCTGTGCCGCCGCACCCGCACCCATGCCTGCGCCGCGCTTCCACGCGAAAGTGTTTGTGTGCGGAAAGGGACTTGATGCGCTCGCGCGTCATTAAATTTTTTTATGCAATACTCATGGCCTCGCGCGCAAAAAGTTAGACGTATCTAAAAAATGTGCAAAAATGCAGGATTCTCTTGAAAAAATTCACAGGGGGGGGGTACTATTTCAGGGGACTTTAAACTGATTGGAGTGATATGGACCCCAGAAATTTCACGCATTTATACACGTATCGGAACAAATTTTATAGTTTAACTGCTGCCGTGAGTCTTGCGGCTTGCACCTGCGCTTTAGGCTTACCATCCACGGCTTTTGCTGCAAATCAAACGCCAGCTGCGTCAGCTCCAGCTCAAGCTCCAGCTCCAGCCTCAGCCTCAGCTCCAGTAGTCACCACTCCTCATGCCTCCGCGCCCGCTTCTCCTGAAACGCCCGCGCAACCCCAGGATGACTCGCTCACCTGGACGCGCGACGATTTCAACATTTCCGCTGATGGCAAAACTATTGGGCTCACGGGGCTTAACAAGACTGATGGATATCCCGGACTTAATACAAAGGGCGTTGCAAAGCTGAAGAAGAACCCGCATGTTGTTATTCCCGATGGAGTTGAAGTAATTCTTAACAACTCTTTTATTGGACACAAAACTGACGATACTTTTATTGAAGGTATCACACTTCCTGATTCCCTTAAGGTAATTGAAGATGGTGCTTTTTCATGGCAAAAAATTAAAGGTACTGTTGTTATTCCTAAAAACGTTATAGCTGTTCACCCTGCGGCTTTTCTTGGTAACGAAATAGAAAAAGTTGTGTTTAAATCAACGCTCGCCGAGACTGGAAAGTTTAATTCTACGGATGATCATGCCTATTACCTTGCAGGGCTTGGCAATAGGGCATTTCAAGGTAATAAAATTAAGGAAATAGAGTTTACGGGGAAGCTGACAAATTATAAATTCCATGTAGATTCTAAGGAAAAGCAAAATCCAGACGCAGCTCCATTCAGCAATCAAGAGTTAGATATGATTACAGTTGAAGTAGGCGAAGCTTATAAGACACCTATTAAGATTACACAAGAAAATGCAAGTCAAGTAAATGCTATGGAAGGGTTTTTCCAGGGCGGGAGCCCTGTACTTATTGGTTCTTCTTCAAATTTTAAAAAGAACGATAAGGGTGAGTATGTAGCTAAAACTCCTGGTACATTAGACGGCCTTGTTATGCTGTATGACCTAATGAATGGAGATAATCGCAATATTGCCTCTGCTCGCTTTAAGTATGAAATTCTCCCTAAGGGTTCTTTGTGTACCGTTACTTTTAATAGCGAAAATGCCGTTCTCAGCAAAATACGTGTACGAAAAGGCAAATCAGTTACGGAAGGTGCTGTTAATGGACAACACATGCCTGCAGATCCTTCTAAAGAAGGCTATGCGTTTAAGGGATGGAACACAAAAAGCGATGGCACAGGCGATGCATTTAGCGCAACTACAGTGGTTAACAGCGACTGGTCAGTATATGCTGTATACTCAAAAGATCCTGAGCCAAAGCCAGAGCCACCTAAGCCCAAACCTGAGCCAACGCCGAATCCTGCGCCTGCGCCCACACCGTATCCGCTGCCTGTACCTGAGGTGCCCGCTCCGACCCCAGCTCCGGCACCTGTGCCTGAGCACAAGGTTCCAGCACTTGAGGTTCCTGCACCTAAAGCGCCAGCAGCCCCTGCAGAAGCGCCCGCGCCCGTCGCAAGAAAACATGCACGCATGCTTCCACAAACAGGAGACCCCATGGCAATTTCTGCAGTTGGGGAGCTTGGCATGATGGCTGGAATTCTTTCGGCATCTCTTGCAGCAATCCTTCGCTGTAAACGCCGCTAGCCGCTAGCACTGGCTTTCGCTCGTACCATCAATATCCGCCCGCATGAGCTGATCCTGGCTTTGCCGCTACGATGCTCGTACGGGCGCGCCTTTACAAAATCATTCGCACAATATTAGAAAAATACCCCACTTTGTCACGTGTTTGGGTGGGGAAGTGCGGCCCGCGCATTGCGGAGAGCGAACACGGATTTCTTATTTCCCCAGGTAAAAGAGTTTTAGCTTTTTTGCTGAATGCTCAGAAGTAGCTCAAGGGACAATTTCTGCTTCCAAAACACGTGACAAAGTGGGGTAAAGTTCTAATATCGCTTAACCCTTTTTGTCAGCGCTCGCTCGTGTGGGGTGGGCTTCAGCTCGCGCACGCGTCCGCGTCAGCCTTTTCCTATTCAAGCCCTTTCTCCACGCTTGGGCTTTTTGCTGCGCGCGGATGGAAGGAAACCCTCGCAAACGCCCTGCGCTCGAGGTAGGAGGTTTGTGTGTGGAATGCACTCGCACTCGCGAGGAGGGGTTTTCACGGGAGCGCGTTATGTCTTCGCGCTCTCCGGGAAAACCCTGGTAGCGAGTGCGAAGGATTTACTTATAGAATTGCCGCTAGCGAGCGCAGATGATTACGGAGTGCTTGGCCTTCCGCGCGAGCGCGAACCTCACCCACTTCACGCCCAGATATGTGAATGATATACAAACGCTCATATACCTCACACTCTGTGATAAAATGCGAAGGCAACTACTTCTCTCACTGAACTAGGAATACATACGTGCAACTCTATTCACTTTTATTTGTATTGTATATGCTGAGCCTTTTAGCTTGCTATTATGCAGTGGCTCGTATATTCAAACGCTTCCAATGGATAGTGATCCTTGTATTCTCATGCATCTTTTATGCACTCGTTACCAATATCGAAACCATAAGCTATGGGTTATTTACCCTTTGTGTAACCTATGCTTCATCGCATATATGTGCATATATAGCTCGCTATTTCTCAAAACGTGCAAAAGCAATATCTGATCGCACGAAGCGAAAGCGCTTCAAAGCGCGCGCAAAACATGCGCAAGCTCTTGTGCTTTGCTTATGCGTTATTCTCATCATCATAAACCTTTGTTACCTCAAGTACTGGAATACCATTCTCTTTGCTTTTGGAGCAGCTTCTTCTACCAGAAGCTTAGGTCTTCTCTTACCCCTGGGTATCTCCTTCTACACCTTCCAAGCACTTGCCTATGTCTTTGATGTCTATAACCAAAAGTACGCACCCGAGCGCAATATCTTAAAGCTTGCCTGCTTTCTCTTCTACTTCCCCCAGCTTATCCAAGGCCCTATCAACCGCTTCGATAAGCTAAGCCCAGCTCTTTTCTCTCTTCACGAAGCAAAAGACACTCACTTTGCTAAAGCCTCTCTTACCTTTGCCTACGGTATGCTCAAAAAGTATGTGATGGCTGATCTCTTAGTGGATAGCATTGCCAAAATATTCAATCAAGACCCCACAACGCTTCCGGGCTCTGTATTGGTTTTTGGCATCCTTCTCTATTCAGCTCAACAATACGGTGACTTCTCCGGTGGTATCGATATGCTCGAAGCTGCTTCTGAGATGCTAGGCATTCGTATGCAGCCAAACTTCAGGCGTCCCTACTTCTCTATATCGCTTGCAGACTTCTGGCGGCGCTGGCATATCTCGTTGGGACTTTGGATGAAAGACTATGTCTTCTATCCTTTAGCACTCTCTCGTCCCTTTAAGTATGCAAGTAAGCACATAAAGAAGCTTTTGGGTGATACATCCTTTGCTACCCATATGTCCAGAACAGTTCCTGCAGGTCTTGCCAATATCTTCGTCTTTCTTCTGGTGGGTATCTGGCATGGGGCAGACATGCACTTTATCTCCTGGGGCCTTTATAACGGTATCGTCATTGCGCTTTCTGACATGTTTCGCCCGCTCACACAGGCACTTGCCACATTCTTACATATCAAGCAAGAAGGCAAAGGGTATCACATCTTTAGCATCCTTCGCACGTTCATTGTTGTGAATATTGGCTGGTATTTCGATCGTATTGAATCATTCGATCATGCGGTATCAGCGCTTGTCACCAGTGTCTGCTCATTCCGCGCAGATGCCTTCATGCAAGGTCTTGCGCTTGCGGGTGTCATTGGTACCTATATTGCGGCCTTTAAATTGGCGGTGATAGCTGCGATTATCGTGTGCGGCATCAGTATCGTGCAGGAATATGGTATTGAAGTCCGTACATGGATCTGCGCGCGTCCCTTTGCCCTTCGCGCTGCAATCTACATAATCGTCGGCTTTTTGCTTCTCCTCGCTTCGAGTATTGGCACAAGTCACGGAGGTTTCATGTATGCGAATTACTAAACCTTCTGCTGGCATATCTGCAGCTAAAACCACATCTTCAGCTAAAGCTACAGTTGCACCTACGGAAACATCTTCGGATAAAAAAGCAGCACAGTCCACAGCAACATCCACAGAACAATCTGCTAAGCCATCTAGCTCCTCATTTGCTACGCGCCTGCGTAAGCGTATTTTTTGCGCGATCGCCTTTGTGCTTGTGGTGTGCGCTCTCAATACCTTATGCATGCGCATCTTTATACCCTATGCAAGCTGGTCATTTATCAGCTGGGACGCATATCAAGAAGCGCCTCAAGTGACCGAGCTCATCACGGGTTCTTCCTTTGCTGAGCGCGATATTCAAGCGCCCATGCTTGCGTCTGAACTCGGTGAGGAAACCTATAACATTGCAGTTCCGTACCAATCGATCGAAGATTCGTTTTCGGCGATTCAACAGGCAAAAGAAACGCGTAATATTCGATCGGTTATTCTGGGCGTTCGCTATGAATCGTTTACTAAAGACTCAGCTCAGGGCATAAAAACACATTCGATTTTTTCGACTGCTGCATACAAGCTTCAACATCCAAAAGCTTTTCTAGATGACTTTTTCAACACGGTGCTCAATCCAAAAACCATTAAAACGCCTGATTCGATAAACTATGCATTTCCCTGGATATATCATATGTCGAATACGGATAAGGGCATTGCTCAAAACATCTATGACTGGTTGAGCGGAAAATCGCGCGTGGCGTCTTGTTTTGAACAATTTCCCAACTGGCATTATCTGGGCTATGGCTATGGAAATTATACAGGTCATCAGGACTTTACTGAAAATGATCAAGGGGGCACCCATAGCCTTCCCTTGGGCGACTTAGACCCAACTATCGTCGAGCATTTCCGAAAAATATGCGCCTATTGCAAGGATAATAACATCCGACTCAACGTGGTTTCGGTACCGCATCAAAGCTTTGATATTGTGTCGTTTGGAGATAGATATCCCGAGGTTATGCGTCCTCTTCAAGCTATTGCGGAGGGTTCAGGTGCGCGCTGGATTGATTTTAACCTTATGCGTGATAATGAATACAGAAATACACCCGACGACTTCGTGGATTCCGAGCACCTCAATTTACAAGGCGCTCAAAAGCTGACGCGTGTCTTGGCGGACATATTGAAAAGCGATGACCCTGATGAAGAGCAGCGCACACTCATGTATTCCTACGACGAATGGGCACAAGTTGCCGCGAGCTATCGCGGGGTGAGACTTGTGCGCGTGTCGAAATACGTGGAGAATGGCGTGGTACAAGGCAAGATTACAGGCTACTATGCAGCCGGCACGCCCGCGCGCTATCAGATTCTTGCAAAGAAGATCGATCCTTCTAACATGGGACGTCATGCCCATTTTGCCGCCCAAGCCGCCTTTGATACGGACAACAATTACCGTGTGGTCCGCGACTGGTCGAGCGATACTGATTTTTCGATATCGGGCCTTGAGCCGGGCAGTTATTCCTTCATTGTGCGCGCAACTCCATCGATGCCTTCTCTTCCAGATCAGTCGTACTGCCGCTTTGTGGCGAATGTGTAAGTGATACCCGCCCCGTTACGTGCCTCTTGTTACGCACCGATCCTTACAACCTGCACGTTCGTGCCCGCAGTTGCCGCCCTGTCGCCCGTGTCGCCGCCTGCATCCGCAGTCTGCACCCGCAGCGCCTTCGCCCGCGCCTCCATATAATTCTCTTGTGAACTACGCCTGCGCCTCCACAAATTATTGGTATACTTATAAATTACTTGTGTAACTATTTGTGCACTATTTGCAGACCTATTTCTCGAGCCATTTCGAGTATGAAAGAGACCTTTATGTCACGTGATACAAAGTCAAACACTACGGGATTTTCTCGCTGGGGAGCGAAGGGAGCTTCGTCTTCTTCACGCAATACGCGCGGCAAGCGCCCGCGTTCACTCCGAAAAAGACGGGCAAGTGTGCAGGTCAGGCACATGGTTTTTACACTCATTGCCCTCTGCATCATCCTTACTGCTTCTGCTATTGGCTTTACCCCGCTTGGTGAAAAAATCACCAAGGGCCTCGATATCCAAGGCGGCGTTTCGGTGATCATGAGCGCATCCAAGCTCGATGGTTCTCTTGCCTCCGAAGAAGATATGCAAATTGCTACCAATATTATTCAAAATCGTGTAAATGCACTGGGTGCTTCTGAAGCGACGGTGCAGCGCCAGGGCCAAAACTCCATTTTGGTGCAGATTCCAGGTGCTACAAATGCTGATACGGCCATCAAAACCATAGGTCAAACAGGTCATTTGCAGTTTATGCGTCTGGACGAAATCGGCGATGCCGATGCACTTCTCAAGCTTCAGCGCGGCGTCGAAAATGTCTCACTCAAGGAAAACACCTACAAATCCTTCCTCGACGGATCTCATATCACGCAAAGCTCTGTTGCTCAAAACACCTCTTCCGCTAAGGGTGGTTATTCAGTAAACATTACTCTTGATGATGAGGGCGCAAAGAAGTTTGCCGACGTTACGCGCGAGCTGGCCCCCACCAAGGGACAAATTGCGATCTCGCTTGACGGCGTAGTCAAATCGGCCCCTGCTGTGCAATCTGAGATCAATGGTGGACAAGTTTCTATCACGGGTAATTTCACCCTTCAACAGGCAAAAGACCTTAAAACGGTGCTTGATTCCGGTTCCTTGCCGGTCAAGCTCAGCTATTCGGAGAGCCGCGTTGTGGGACCAACGCTCGGTCAAGATTCGCTTCGTCAAGGTCTTTTTGCCATTGCTTTAGGCGCTGCTGCGGTTGTTGTGTACCTGTTTGTGTTTTACCGTGCGCTCGGTCTTTTGACCATGGGCTCTTTGGCCGTCTTTGCCGTCTTGTACTTGGGGCTTTTGGCGCTGCTCTCGCACTTTGGAGCGTTTGCGCTTACACTTCCTGGTCTTGCAGGTATCGTCTTGACGACAGGATCTGCGGCCGACTCTTCGATTTTGGTACTTGAGCGTTTTCGCGAGGAAATTCGCATGGGCAAATATGTCCGCGAAGCTGCAATTTCTGGTTCGAAGCACGGTATTATGACCTCTCTTGACGCGGATGCGGTAACGATGGTTACAGCACTTTCGCTCTTTTTCGTCGCGGTTGGCGCGGTCAAGGGCTTTGGTCTTACGCTTGCGCTGGGTATTGTTTGCGACATAGCCACCATGTTTATGTTCAAAGCTCCGATGCTACGTTTGCTCGCGCGCTCTATTATCGAAAAGCATCCGAAGTTTTGGGGTGTTGACCAGGATATAAATGAAGCTGCACGCAAACGCCTTGCGCGTGCTCAAGAAGGAGGTGAGAGCCGTGCGTAGTCATTTCCGTCACGAAATTAAATTTATGGCTCATCGCAAGACCTTCTTGTCGATCTCAGGTACCCTTGTTGTGCTGGCAATTCTGGGCTTGGTGTTCCGCGGCATCGTTTTTGGTATCGAATTTCAAGGCGGTACAACCATCGATTTTCACGATACTGGCTCTATCACCATCGCTGAGATGAGAAAAGCACTGGTAGATGCAGGTGAAAATGACCCTGTTGTGCAAACCTCAACGACCGATGCTGCAACCGGATTTTTGGTCCGCTCTGACACTACTGATCCTAATGTTGCGAATGAGCACGCGGCGGCTGCGAGCGCAAGTCTGGGACTCACGTCCGATTCCTACACGACGACCACGATCGGCCCTGACTGGGGTCAAGACATCACGCGTGCCTCTGGTCTTGCATTTGCGATCGCGATCATCCTCATTATCGTATACGTTTCGTTGCGTTACGAATTTAAGATGTCGATCACTGCTGTCATAGCCCTCATCCATGACTTGGTGATCACGCTTGGTATTTACGCATGGACGCAGATTCCCATTACGCCAAACGTTGTAGCTGCGCTTTTGACCATTATGGGTTACTCGCTCTACGATACAGTTGTTGAATTTAACCGTATGAACGAAAATGCAAAGATCCTGCACGACGGCATTCACAAAACCTACTATCAGATTGCGAACTTCTCCATCAACGAAGTCTTTATCCGTACGATCAATACGACTCTGACGTCGATCGTCCCGGTAGCAATCATGCTCTTCTTGGGTGGAGAAACGCTCAAAGACTTCGCGTTTGCTATGCTCGTGGGTGAGCTATTGGGTACCTGGTCAAGCTTTGGTGTGGCTGCGCCGCTTCTTGCGATGTGGAAAACAAGAGAGCCTCGTTGGAAGCGTCTCGAGGAAAAATATGGCCCAGCTGCCCGCGCGCCGGAACCGACCCAAAAAGAGGAATCTGAGCCCACAACGACTGTGGATGCTTCCTAACTTGTGTACGAGCCTCCAAAAGCTGTATACAGGGTATAGTTTATGCAGGTAAGTGGTGGTGTTTAATGTGCAAGACAAGATAGAGAACTATACGCTTCTCGACACATCACAGGATTTAGTTGCAAAACTTACGCGCACGCACAATCTGCCTCGGCTGGTTGCGCGTGTTCTCGTTTCGCTTGGCTACGATAGCTATGAAAAAATTACGCGCTACTTAAGCGCAACATTGGAGCGTGATTGGGAAGACCCTCGTCTTATACCAGGTCTTGTGCCGTGTGTTGGTCGCATTCAAGAGGCGATTGAGAAGCATGAACGCATTTGCGTGTTTGGGGATTTTGATGTTGATGGAGTGTGCGCGCTTGCGATTATGTGTCAGGCGCTTGAGGCGCTTGGGGCCTATGTGCATCCATATTTCCCAGATCGCGAGCGCTTTGACAGCGGCCTTACGCCCGAGCTCATAGATGACATTTCGCGCGTATGCGCACCAAAGCTCCTGATTACGCTTGATTGCGGTATCGATGCAGCTACGGCTGTTTCATATGCAAAGCGTTTGGGCATCGATGTGGTGGTGGGCGACCATCACGAGGAAAATTTGCAAACACTTCCGCGTACGCCCTATATATGTAATCCAAAACATCGTGTCCCAGCCCCCGCACCTGCCCCCGCATCCTACGACTTAGCGGGTGCTGGTGTCGCGCTTAAAATGGTCTGTGAACTGGGAAGACGTTTTGATTTGCCGCTTCTTTGGCAAGACGGCATCGAGCTTGCGACCCTTGCTACTCTTGCCGATACAATGGTCTTGAGCCGTGAAAATAAGGCTCTAGTCCAAGAAGGCATCAACCGTCTGCGCTATACACGCTCAGTTGGTATTATGGCTCTTGCAAAGCTTGCAAACATCGATATCCACAGCGTTACGGCAGAGGAGCTGCCATTTAGCATTATTCCGCGTCTGAATACTGCCGGTAGAATGAACAGAGCATCTCTTGCGTTTGCGCTGCTAACAAGCCGTGATCTTGCGCATGCAGGCCAATATGCCCACACGCTTGAAGAGCTTAACACCAGGCGCAAAGAAATCACTGCTTCTATGACTCAAGAAGCGTTTCGGGCAGCTGCTGCGCAGATCGAAGCGCACGAAAAGCTGATCGTTGTCTCGTCTTCTAGCTGGGAAGAGGGGATTAAAGGTGTCGTAAGTGCGCGCCTCGCCCACAAATGTCACGTCCCGTCGTTCGTGTTTACCATACACGATGGCATAGCCAAGGGGTCGGGGCGAAGCACAGGCTCAATTGATCTTTTTCGCTCGCTTGACTGTGTGCGCGATAGTATTATTCGTGCTGGTGGGCATAAACAAGCAGTTGGTGTGACAATCCGCGCCGATTTGTTGCCACTTTTTACGAGCCGTCTTCGTGCATATCTGGCAACGCTCCCGAGCTCGATGTTTGCAGATACGCTCAAGGTTTCATCTGTTGTATCGATACGTGAGCTTTCGATCGACGATATCAATTCGCTGGAGCTTTTGGCGCCATTTGGCAAAGGCAATCCGCGCCCTTTGTTTATGCTAAAGGATGTGGAGCTCATGCGCATACGGCATGTGGGCGCGCATGAGCAGCATCTGCGTTTTGATGTGTGTGCAGACGCTAAAAAGATTGCAGCTATTGCGTTTGGCGGCGCTCAGGCGCTGGCAGACGTTATAGGCGAAGCTTCTTGTTCGAGCGCGGATCCGGGCGTGCGCTCGCGGGAGCATAGGCAGCTGCGCCCTCATGTTGATATTATTTTTACGCCGATCTGCGAAGTGAGACAGGGACGTGTCCGTCCAAAATTAATTGTGAAAGCGTGTTTTCCCAGTAGCTCGGATGAGACGCTCACGCAGCCGGCATCTGCGCCCGCAACGCCCACGCCCACGGCATCCGCATCCATGCCCGCGGTATCTGCACCTATGGTATCCGCATTCATGCCGCCCACGCCGACAACGCCCGCGCCTGTGCCTGTGCCGACAGCGCCCACATCCTTCTCTGCATATTCTCTCGATAAACAAATCGATTTTTGCGTACGTGCGCTCATCGGCTCACATCCACTCCTTCGCGCGCAGGCAGAAGCGCTCAAGCGCCTTGTTCGTCACGAAAATTGTTTGTGCGTGATGGCCACAGGGCGCGGAAAATCCCTTATTTTCCAGGTATTTGCCCTTATGCTTGCCCTCAAACACGAAGGTATGAGCATATTCGTCTATCCCTTGCGCGCGCTCCTATCCGACCAATATGAACACCTTCTGCGCGCTGTGCGCCCTCTTGGTCTTAAGGTCTGCATGCTCTCAGGAGATGTATCTATGTCTGATCGCCGCGATATCTATGCAGCTATAGCGCGCAATGAGATGGATATCGTGCTTACGACGCCCGAGTTTTTGGCTCTGCACCGTGCGCGTTTTGGGGCGCGCGTGCGTTTTGTTGTGTTCGACGAAGCGCATCATCTGGCCGGCGCCAAAAGGGGAAATCGAGTGATGTATGGCCAGATGCCGCGCGTGCTTACCGAGCTTGGCAACCCTTCCGTGCTTGCGGTAAGCGCCACAGTTTCTAATGCAAGCGCCTTGGAAATTATGCATCTCCTTTCCATCCGCGCAGAAAACGTGCTGGCAGATCCCTATATCCGCGCAAATCTCCATCTTGTAGACCATCGGGTGAGTGGCAAGCGTGACGCCATATTGCCCTCTATTATTGCTTCTTCGAAAAAAACTATCGTCTATGTCTACTCACGTGGGGCAGCACAAGCGCTCACCAACCTTCTTCGTCACCGCTTGCCGCATCTAGCTGCGCGTATTGCGTTTTACCATGCGGGTCTTTCGCGCGAACAGAGGCGGCGCATTGAAGAGGCATTTCGTACGCCTGCGCTTTCTGCGCTCGTTGCAACGAGTGCGTTTGGCGAAGGCGTTAATGTGGGCGATGTCGATGCGGTGGTGATGTATGGGCTTGTGCCGTCGCTTGACGACTTCAACCAAATGAGCGGGCGCGCGGGGCGTGCTGGTCAGCCTGCGACTATTTACGTATTGTACGAGCTTGAAGACATTGCGCACATCAAGCAGCTGCTTCAAGCGCAATATCCTTCGTATGATGATCTTCGCTATATCTATGGTGAGTTGCGTGCGCGCTGCCGTTTAGCTGGTGATTCGCCTAATATGCAAGGCAAGTCTGCAACGGCACCCACGCCTGTACCCATGCCTGTGCCCACGCCGGCATCTACGGAGACCTCAGCGCATTCTCAAACAGGCGTCATATCCGCCCAGCTTAATGCCCTTGCGGAAGAGATTTATGCCGATTCTCAATTTCCGCTTGCATTTCGTATAAGCCGTCTGAAAGCTGCGCTTGCGATCTTCCAAGAGCTGGGGATCTGCTATATGAGCGCGCGGAGATCTCAGGAAATGTCACAAGAGAGCGACTTTTACGATATACGCATGACTAATTCTTCGGTTCCTGTTATGCTTGAGAAGTCGCTGTATTACTGCGAAGCCCTCGCTATGGTAGATGCGTTTAGAGACTTCTGCGACTGGGCGTATACTGCTTCTGAACACGAGTTGCTCGCACGCATTAATACGCCGATTTATCCGTCATTCGCGCACATTGTGGGAGATGAGTCATCTTATGTTTGCTAACACATCCCGGATTCCCACGTCTCAGCACGTCCATACGCAGGCCGCCTCGTCTGCTGCTCATGCTATTCATGCTGCTTCTACTGCTTCTGCCGCTGACACGACGCTCGCACCGTCTGCAACGTCTGCAGCGCCCGCGACGGCAGCGTCGGCTGCACCTGCGTCTACACCTGCACCCGTTTCCTCGTCAGCTCCAACTTCTGTACCAGCGCCTCCTGCTCATGAACCGCAGCTTTTTACCCCTTCTTTCGCAGAACGCAAGGAAAAAGTCCCGCAAGCTGCGCATTGGAAGAGCTTGCGCGCGCTCTGTGCGCTGAGCTTTGATGATGAGGTGTGTGCGCGTATCGATGCAGCGTATTCCTTTGCTGCGAGTTATCACGCCAAACAATATCGCCAATCGGGCGAGCCTTATATCAATCACCCGGTCGAAGTGAGCTATATCCTTGCAAAAGACTTGCATATGGATGAAGACTCCATTATCGCAGCTATTTTGCATGATACGGTCGAAGACACTACGGCTACGCTTGAAGACATTGAGGAACGTTTTGGCAAAACTGTCGCCGAACTGGTAGATGGCGTGACAAAGCTCACGTCTATCGAAGTTTCCTCGATGGACGAGAAGCAAGCGCTCAATTTGCGCAAAATGTTTTTGGCGATGTCCAAGGACATTCGCGTTGTCATCATCAAACTTGCAGATAGATTGCATAATATGCGAACACTTGCTGCTCTCGGTCCAGATCGTCGCATGTTCAAAGCACGCGAAACCATGGACGTCTATGCACCGCTTGCCGATCGTTTGGGCATCTCTTCGGTAAAATGGGAGCTCGAGGACCTTGCGTTTCTCTACCTTGAGCCCGATGAATACGAGCGCATTGCCCTCATGGTCCAAGAAACCAGAGCTCAGCGCGAGCAAAATATCACGAGCACCATTCACATGCTTGAGGATGAGCTCGAGCGCGTGGGGATTCATGGTGTGCAAATTTCGGGCCGTCCGAAGCATTTATGGTCAATTTACCAAAAAATGCTCAAGAAGGACAAAAATTTCAACGATATTTACGATCTTGTCGCCGTGCGCGTGCTTACGAAGACGGTGGGGGACTGTTATTCGGCTTTGGGAGCTGTACACACCATTTGGCACCCGCTACCAGGCCGTTTTAAGGATTACATCGCAATGCCCAAGCCAAATGGCTACCGTTCGCTTCATACAACGGTTATGGGCGTAGATGCGCGTCCCATCGAAATTCAAATTCGCACCTTCGAGATGCACGATCAAGCGGAATATGGTATCGCTGCGCACTGGCTCTACAAAAAATCCGGTGGTAGCCAGGGCAAAATGTCCCGAAGCGAGAAAGAAATCGATTCGCAGATCAATTGGATTCGTCGCTCGCTCGACTGGGCTGTGGATGAAGAGCTCGAGGATCCGCATGAGTTTATGAACAATTTGCGTGTGGATCTGTTTGAGGATGAGATTTTTGTCTTTACGCCAAAAGGCGAGGTCATGAGCTTGCGCCGCGATTCTACGCCGCTCGATTTTGCCTATGCGGTTCACACCGAAGTGGGAAATCACTGTGTAGGCGCCAAGGTCAATGGCTCGGTTGTACCGCTTGCGCACCTATTGCAAAGTGGCGATCGCATCGAAATTCTTACCAACAAAAACGCGCGCCCGAGTCACGACTGGCTTAATATCTGCGCAACACCATCGGCAAAAGCAAAGGTCAGAAAGTATTTTTCTGCACTTTCTCGAAGTGACGATGCTGAGCGCGGCCGTCAAGATCTTGGTCACGAGCTCAGAAAACGAGGCTACGGTATTTCTACCTCGCGTGTGGTGCACGCGCTTGAAGAAGTGAGCACGCAGTTTGATTTCATACGCAGCGAAGATCTCTTAGCAGCACTTGGTACGGGTAAACTTTCCACCAAACAGGTCGCAAATAAGATCGAAATAGCGCTCGGCGAAAAGGAAGACGAGCGCGCGCAGGCGCTTGTTCGCACGCGTGAACAGGAGCATGCGATCGAAAACGATCTGCCGCTTTCGCGCGTCGCGCTCATGCAGTACAAAAAGCGCCACAAGCAAACAAGCTGCGGCGTTATGGTAAAAGGCGACCCTGACCTTCTTGTGCACCTTGCGCATTGCTGCAATCCCGTAGCAGGCGATGAGATTGTGGGTTTTATCACGCGTGGACGTGGCGTTTCGGTTCACCGTGCCAATTGCCCCAACCGCAAGGCGTTTATGGCGCACCCGGGACGTATGATTGATGTGTCATGGGACACTTCTGGTGCGACGGAGTTCCAGGTAGAAATCGTTGTGGAAGCCACCGATCGCATGGGGCTTCTCAAGGACATCACGGGAAATCTCGGCGATTCGGGAAGCAATATCCTCAGTGCTGCTACCAAGACGTCCCCGCATGGCTTGGTGCGCATGCGCTTTTTGCTTGCGATTTCTGATGCGTCGCGCTTGAACGCGATTCTTGCGAGTGTGAAGCGTGTGAGCGCGGTATTTGATGCCCGTCGTATTCTTCCTGGCGAAGGTGGAAGCGAAATGAAGAGGAGATTCTAAGATGAGTGATGAGACACGTCAATCTATGCCTCAAGATGCACATGACCAGCCAGAACCCCTGATGGAGCTCGAAGGCTTTACTGTAGGCCCTATTCGAACCAATTGCTACCTCTACAAGTCGGTTGAAAACGGCGAGCAGGTGGGAATTATTATTGATCCTGGTGATCAGGGCACGGAGATCGCCGATCATCTGCCCAGTGGTATGCGTATTAAGTACATCGTTTCTACGCATGGTCACAATGATCACACGGGCGGCGTGTATTGTTTGCGCGAGCGTACGGGTGCTAAGTATGGGATTCACCAAGCGGATGAGGAAGAAGCTTGCCATGCGAAGGGTCCCGATGAATTTGGTTTGACCTATGAGGCCGATGCTCCCAGAGCCGATTTTTATCTGACGGAGGGACTTCGTCTGGAGCTTGGAGCGGCGAGTTTTGTCGTGATGGAAGTGCCTGGTCATACGCCGGGTAGTGTGATTTTGCGTGGAGAGGGCAAGGCGTCGGGGCTTGTGTTTACAGGCGATACGCTGTTTAAGGGAAGCATTGGGCGTGTGGATTTGCCAGGCGGCGATGCTTCTGCGATGCGCCGCACGATTGAGCGCCTCAAGCGTGAGCTTGATCCCGAGTCTCACATTTTTCCGGGGCATGGAGATCCGTCGCGCTTTTATAAAGAGCTTGCAAACAATCCGTTTTTGCAGGAAGGCGCCCGCATTTAGCTAGTAGCGCTCGCGTCTACATATGATATATTGATCAAAAATCGCCCGCCTGTATGAATGTACAGACGGGCAATTGAGTACGGAGAGCTTCTGTCGTTATAACTTAAGCTCAGTTTTTTTGAGCTATAGCTTAGCTCTGGGCATAGTCCCTATTTGGTACGCTTTTGTTTTTTGATGGTACGTGCGATAACTGTCGCCATACCACCCATCACAAAGCTCAAGATTCCTGCAGGTACATAGGGATCTGAAGTTTGAGGAAGCGCTGCACGTGATTTACTTGCAGTATGTGCCTCTTCGCTTTGCGCGGACGCTTGTGGGTTCACATGTGCCGGGCCAGCTTCTGTGCTTGCGCTTGGTGTAGATGGGGCCTGAGGTGCTGCTGGGGTTGCAGCAGGAGTTTCATGTGTTGCTTGGTTGGTCTGCGCGCTCGTTGAGCCCGTATTTGACCCTTCTACTGGCAACCCAAATCCAGATGGGGTTGTTGTGTTGGAGGGTTTTGTTGTTGAGGGGTCTGACGGGGTTACCGGGGTCGACGGATCTGTTGGGTTTGCAGGTGTGGGAGCCTGTGGATCTTGAGGGTTGGGTTTAACAGGATTGGGATTGGGAGTGGTAGCTGCAAGTACGAGGGTGCCAGGTCCTACTTTCTCAGCAGTATCTTTCGTTGCATCTCCATCGTAAATAGATGCTGTGCCATCTTGTGTTCCTATAAGTTGTTTTGTGGTCCATGTTGGCTGATCTGTGCCATCCTTTTTCCATGTGGTATCACGCAGTCCACATGTGTTGGTAAATACAAAGCTCTTTCCAACTGTCAGCTTTTGAAGATTGTTGCAGTTTCTAAACATGTTTTCGACTTTTTGTCCAGTAAAGGCTTGCTTTGTTGCAAAATTGTCAGTAGTTCCTAAGTTAAGGGTCTTAAGATTTTTGCACCCATCAAAAAGCCCAACCATGTAATTAGCATTCGAAGTCTTCCAACCAGACAAATCAAGTTCTTCTAGACTTTCACAACCGGAGAATATTTTGTCAAATCCAGCTGCATCGTCTTGATTGGTTTGCTGCGTTTGCTTAGTTTTTACTTTTTCAGTATTGAACTTATCTATTCCAGTAATGGTTTTTAGCTTTTTACATCCTGCAAACATGGCGCCCATATTGGTGACGTTTTTTGTATCAAACTTTGAGAGGTCAAGCGATTCCAATGCGGAACAATTTTGGAACATGCAGTCTATTTCCTCTGCTGCAGAAGTTTTAAATTTTTCTATTCCTGTAATGGATTTCAAACTGGTGCACTCATAGAACATTGCTCGTAGATTTTCAGCCTTCTCTACATTGAAACTTGAAAGATCAAGGTTCTCAAGGCTTTTACAGCCGGAAAACATGCTTCGCATATCAGTTGCTTGGGCGGTATTAAATTTGGAGAGATCTATCGTTTTTAGCTTTTCGCAGTTACGAAACATATAAGAAAAATCATTTACTTTTGAAGTGTCAAATGTATCAAGCCCTACAATACTGGTAAGGTTCTTTAGCCCTGCAAACATATACATAAAGCTGAATTCATCACCGTCATTGTCAAGTTTAGCGCCAGTTAAATCCACTTTGCTTACGCTTTCAAAGGGATAATTTTTTGGACTATCATCAAAATTTGCTATCGAAAAAAGATTACTTGTGCTCTTAGGTTGCAGAATGCAGAATTTTGCATCACTACCATTTCCTGTTGATTTAAATTCGATAGTTTGGCAGTCTTTTATCCAGGGGCATTTGCTTGTATCTTTCCATGAAGGCGTCTCATCGAAAATTCCGTGTGTCCCCATCTTCCCATCACTATCAGCTTTGGGCGTAAATGTTAGTGTTTTTGTAGTGGTATCATATTTCCAGGAAACGTTACCATCTTCTCCTGTAAGCTGTTGATTAGTTTCCTCTGCAATTGCAGCTTCTACCTGCGGGCTAAGTGCAATATAACCTGTGCTGAGTGTGAGAGACGTGAGTATGCCTAAGCCGATAAGGGTTATGCGTTTAACATTTATTGCTTGGGGGGGGGCGATCAATGATTGAGTGTCATTCATGAGATTTCCTTTCTAATGAATATCGTATACACGCCGTACTAACTTACCATATATTGTTCAGTTCGAGTGCTCAGAAGACGGAGATTTTATATATCTCTTGAATGGGTCTAAAGACTGTGTTATATTTTTCACTCGCATGCTTATGTTGTTGTGTGTTGTATGAGCACACTAAACATCAGGTTTGCGATTGTCGTGCCCGAGTGGTGGAATTGGCAGACGCGACGGATTCAAAATCCGTTTCTGGCAACAGAGTGTGAGTTCGAGTCTCACCTCGGGCACCATATTGTTACATTCGCGCATCCGCGCAGCATTTGCGCGCATATATGCGCAGATCACAAAGCGAGGCGATTCGCCTCCACCTTTGTAGCGCTACAAGCTGCTAAAAGGTCAAGCACATATGTTTTCGATGCCTTGCATCACACATGTTTGCCTGACCTTGTGTCGGGTTTTTTTATGCCCGCACCCGCAGCCGCGCCCCAAGGGTCTAGCTGTTAGAAAGGAAGGTGTAGAGAGATAGCCAAGAATGAGGGTACCCGCATCAACGACGAAATTACAGCACGTACCTGCCGTTTAATAGGCGTTGATGGTTCTCAGTTGGGTTTGTTTGGCGTGCGCGATGCCCAGCGCATCGCCGATGAACAAAACCTTGACCTTGTCGAGATCGCGCCCGGCGCCGATCCAGTTGTGTGCAAGGTTATGGACTATCGCAAATTTAAGTACGACCAAGACCGCAAAGCACGTCTTGCCCGCAAAAAGCAGGTAAAGGTCGAGGTCAAAGAGATGAAGTTTCGTCCTAAGATCGATGTGGGCGACTACACCACAAAAAAGAACCACGTTATGCGCTTCCTCAAACGAGGCGCGCGTGTAAAAATTACCATCATGTTTAGAGGCCGTGAGATGGCTCACCCCGAACAGGGTTTGAACGTCCTCAATCGCCTTGCTGAGGATCTCAAAGCGTTTGCGACGGTAGAAGCTAAACCCAAGATGGAAGGGCGCAATATGCATATGCTCGTTGCTCCCATAAAGGGTGCGTTCGACGAAAAGAACACGCCCGCCCAAGACGAATAAGCACCAAGGCAAAGAAGGAGTATGCATCATGCCTAAGATGAAAACTCACAAAGGTTCGGCAAAACGTTTCCGCCGTACAGGTACTGGCAAGATTATGCGCGCTAAGGCATTCAAGAGCCATATTCTTACCAAAAAGAGCCAAAAGAGAATCCGCGGATTCCGCAAAGAATGTGCGCTCACTGCTGCTGATGCACAAGTCGTTTCGCAGCGTATGGGCAATTAGTTTGGCGCTTGTGCGCTAAGAATAAGATTTCTTAAGGAGTTGATAGTATGGCACGTGTAAAACGCGCAGTTGCAGGCCGTAAAAAGCGTCAAACATTGGTCGAGCGTTCAAAAGGTTATTATGGAGTAAGCTCTCGTACCTTCCGTGGTATGAAAGAGCAGGTACAGCACTCATTGCAGTATGCATACCGTGACCGTCGCAACAAGAAGCGCGAGATCAGAGCTCTCTGGATCCAGCGCATTAATGCGTGTGCGCGCCTCAATGGCATGTCGTACAGCACCTTTATGCACGGCTTGAAGCTCGCGGGCGTTGTGCTCGATCGTAAGATCCTGGCACAGCTTGCGTATGAGGACGAGGCTGCTTTTGCTGATCTTGCAGAGGTTGCAAAGAAGGCACTCGAAGCGTAGTTTGCGCTTGAGGGCAAGCGGCCGCGTGCGCGCGCAAGCATTTCGTTTGCGCTTTCGCGCTGAGCTTTTTATATTTGTGTATGAATTCGGCCATTGACCAGCTCAATGGCCGTTTTTTTTGCTGCTGGGGTAGGGCACACGCATCGATAGGGCGCACACGCATCGGTAAGGCGCCCACGTGAGCTGGTGTTATAACAGCTTGTCGTGCTTTTGCTCGAATTTTTCTTCCTCAACATAAAATTCAGGATCGTGAGGAGACACAAGCTCGTCTTCGCCCGTTTTGGGATCGATGTGATGGAAGAGCACCGGCTCGAGTAAGTGTAATTTAAGCGTAACGATAAGCGAGAGCGCAAACAGCGCGCAGAAGATCGCGATGCGCGGCAGCACTTCTACCTGCGTCATCACATATGTTCCCGAGCAGAGAAACGCCGTCCAGATATAAATGATACAGACCGCCTGTTTTTGATTGAATCCGCGCGTAATCAGGCGATGGTGAATGTGGCCTTCGTCAGCCTGTCCAATGCTCACATGCGCACGTCCACGGCGAATAATAGCAGAAAACGTATCGATAATAGGCACTGCGGAAACGATTAACGGAATCATGATTGTGGTAAAGCCGGCCACGCGCGTGACCGAGAGTAGCGAGATAACGCCCAGCATAAAGCCCAAAAGGAGCGAACCGCTGTCGCCGAGGAAGATGCTTGCGGGATTGAAATTGTAGCGCAAAAATCCAAGGCAAGCCCCTGCAAGCGACACAGACAAAAACGCTGCATCGAGGCGCCCCGCCATGACTGAAAGCACAAACATGGTTGAGCTAACCAAAAAGGCAATGCCGGTGGCAAGGCCGTCGAGTCCGTCGATGAGGTTGAAAATGTTGACGTATGAGACGAGGTAGATGATGGTAAGTGGATAGGCAAGCAGTCCTAGAGAAATGGTGCTTGCGGTCAAGGGATTGACAATTGATCCAATTACCAGGCCTCCCGTTACGGGGAGCGCTGCAGAGATGATTTGACCGAGGAATTTTTGCCAGGGTTTGAGCTGGTAAATGTCATCAATGAGGCCGGTTAGAAAAATAGCGACGACCCCTAAAACGATCAGGGGATAATTCATGTAATCAAATTGATCATCTGGCAAAAATACAAACGGCCAGTTCCAAAAACGCGTCATAGTCGCGTGAAGCGCAAGCGTACACAACAGCGCGCAAAAAATAGCGCTTCCACCCATGCGTGGAATAGGAACCTGATTGACGCGGCGTTTACCAGGAAAATCAACGGCGCCTACCTTCCAAGCACATTTCTTTGCAAGAGGAGTGAGTACAAGCACCACTATAAGACTTAGGAAAAACAAAAAAGCAGCGCAACCAAAAATTTGCTCAGCAAAGAGATGGATGAAGATATTTGTGCTGTCGGGCCTCGTTGTTTCGAGCATGCCCGTGCCCGTTTGTACGCTCACGCTATGTAGAGCTATGCTCGTGAGCATACTAAACTCCCTTTCCACTGCATGTATGCTGCGTTAGTGTCGTATGTGTGTCGTATGGGCTTTGCATGCGCTCATGCGCCTGCATGCGCATATTTCTCGTGCGCAGCTCCCGCAAACAACGTACATATAGTTCAATTTTGATGGATAGAACGGCTTTTTTCAAGTCTGTTTTTCTAAACGTAATCTCGCTATAGTGAGCTTAGCGTTCTTCTGTAGCGCAACTGGGTGAACCGACAAGCGTTTTGAGGGAGCCCATATATCGTATCTAGTACAGGTATCCTTGGTGATGCCAAGGAAGCTGGAACAAGCGACGAGGGCACCCACCTGGAGAAGGTGGGTTCATTTCGCATCTACGGAAGGGCGCTTTTTTTGTGGGCATTTTTGCGTTTTCACGCGATGTGAGCGTTTTTGCTTCATGCATTCTTTGATGCATGTGAGCGTTTTTACAGCTCATCCGCCTCCATAAGATCTTCAATAGCGCCCGCGCGGTAGTGCATAAATATGACTTCACCTGCGGTTTTTGTTGCATCAAGATCCACATCCGCACTAATCCCAAAATCGATGTCACCTTCAGCGTCCAGAAAACTGATATGCGCATGCCAGAGATGCTGCGTTTTCTCTTCGCGCGTGTCGACGGAAAAATAGCGCTTCGAACGCGCGTCTTGATTGATATACAGCGCCTCGTGCGCCTCGAAGAATTCGTCTAGCACGCTGCGCCATTTGCGCTCGTAAAAGCCAAAAGGCTCATCGAGCTTGCCAAGCGCAGCAGAATCGTTTTTCGAAGCGAGGAGCACGCGTTTGAACAGGGCATTGTGTATCATGATCTCAAGACCATGCGGATCCTCTACGATCTGCGCAGGCCCAACGCGCGGGGTTTGCGGGGTTTTAGCGGTAAGCGAATCCATCTCCCATTCGTCCAAAAGTGACGAGTCGGTCGTCCGAATGAGCATGTGCAGCCAGGAAATGATGCGTTCCAGGTCGTCGTTGATAAATTCCTGCGGAATCGTTTTTGCAAGGACGCGCCAGGCGTCCGACAGATAGCGCAAAAGCGTACCTTCGCTGCGACTAATCGAAATTTTTTGGACGTAGCCTTTAAAATCGTTTGCGCTTTCAAGCATCGCGCGCACGATCGATTTGGGGTAAAGCTGAAAATCCTTTGCCCAAGGGACTTCTGCGCAGTAGCGCGTATACGCTGCGTCGATCAGTTCTTTGAGAGGTTTTTCGTACGAGACATTTTCGAGTCTCTCCATGCGCTCCTCGTAGTCGATGCCTTCCATTTTCATTTCGGCGAGGGCTTTGTTTCTTGCTTCTTTTACGAGGGCTTTCATGATTTGCGGCGGGTTTTCTAGAGAAGCTTCCACGAGCGAGACGATGTCGAGGGCATAGTTCGGCGATTCGCGATCAATGAGCTCGCAGGCAGCAATGACAAAGGGCGCGAGCATTTGGTCGAGGGCAAAGTCGCTGGGGATGTCTTTGGCGAGTGCGTAAGAGGCGTTTTCCCAGGTATCGTCTGCGGTGGCGGCGTTCGTATCGCCTGCGGGCTGTACGGCTGCGGTATCGGACGTGGTATCGCCTGCGGGCTGGGTGGCTGCGGTATCGGACGTGGTACCGGCTGCGGGCTGGTCGCCTGCTGCATCATCTCCAGGCTGGGCACCTGCTCCAGTCCCTTCCTTGCGCACGATAACGCCTGCATCCATGAGCGTTGCAAAAATTTCTTGGCACGCGTGGATCAATTTTTCTTGTTCCTCAGCGGTTTGGAAGGAATTCTTTATGAGCGCGTGGAGCCGTGCATATGCCGCCCCACCATGCATGACCTCGGCAAGAACCATAGCATGGGTGATCTTGAGCCGCGGAGTAAGCGCCTCGGGCTCACTTTCGATGAGCTTTTGAAATGTATGCTCGCTCCATCCCACATAGCCCTCAGGGGGCTTGGGCACTTTGATGCGTTTGAGTTTTTTCGGGTCGTTGGCCGCTTTCGCCCGCGCGCGGAGCCGCTCGATTTCATATGGGGTTGCAAGCGATACAACAACACCTTCCGTATCGAAGCCGCTCCGGCCGGCACGGCCTGTTATCTGGTGAAACTCGCGAGAATTAAGGATTCTCATCCGACGGCCATCGTATTTTGCAAGCGCGCGCAAAACGACCGTATGAATAGGAACATTGATCCCGACGCCAAGCGTATCAGTACCACAAATCACAGGTAGAAGGCCCTTTTGTGCGAGGCGCTCCACAAGCAGGCGATAGCGGGGAAGCATGCCGGCGTGGTGCACACCCACTCCGCACAGAAGCAGGCGCTTAAGCTCTTTGCCGTAGGCGGTGGAGAAATTAAAGCCCGCGAGCTCTTTTTTGATTTCTTCGCGTTCTTCCTTATTCGAAATGCCAAAACTTGCGAGCGCCGCGGCGCTTTTCTGTGCTTCGCTTTGTGCAAAGCACACGATATACACAGGTACGCCACGTTGTTGCATGATAAGTTCCACGCTCGCTTCAAGCGAAAGCGTGGAGTAGGAGTAGCTTAAAGGTACGGGACGCGGGGCATTTGTGATCGTGGAGACGTCTCTTTGGGTGAGGGATTTGAGTTTTTGAGCGAGCGCTGTTGTATCGCCTAAAGTGGCGCTCATGAGCAGGAATTGTGTGTCTTTGAGGACGAGGAGCGGTACCTGCCAGGCCCATCCGCGGTCTTTATCGCCAAAATAGTGGAATTCATCCATGCAGACAAGTTTGATATCGGAATCCGTTTCCCAGCGCAGGGCGTCTTGTGCAAGTATTTCTGCCGTGCAGCAGATGATAGGGGCTTCGCTGTTTATCACGCAGTCGCCTGTGATCATGCCGACGAGATCTTTGCCAAAGAGTTTAACGAGGTAGAAGAACTTTTCGCTCACAAGTGCCTTGATGGGAGCGGTGTAGTAGATCGTTTTGTTTTGTGTGCAGGCGAAATAACACATGCCCACGGCGACCAGGGATTTTCCCGAACCGGTGGGCGTGCCTAAGATAACGTGCTCGTTGCTTGCAAGATCGAGAAGCGCTTCTTCTTGGTGCGGCCAGAGCGTGATGCCCTGGCTTTGAACCCAGTTGCTGTAGCGCATGAGGGCGTCTTCGGGATCGATGGGGATGAGCTTGTGATCAGGCGTGAGGGGTAGGAGGTCAAAGAGGGGATGGGATGTGCCGGCGGGTGTGGCTTGCGTGGGTGCGGTTGCGGGTTGATCGGATTGTTGAGAAAAATCGTTCATGTGGCTCCATTGTTTGTTCTGGTGCAGGTGCGGCATAGGTATAGCATAGCAGGGCTGCAGGATCTTCGCGTTGGGGAGAGGCATCAACTCATGCGCGCAAGCGGGAGCTGAAATGCCTCGTTGTTAAAATCCTTTACGCTCACTACCGGATGTTTTGTGGATAGACCGAAGACATAACGGTCTACCACAAAACATCCTCCTCGTTCGCGTAGGAGATCAAACAGGCTTTTCAGTGCCGCGCGCACGCAGATAAAAGTTAGCGTGGAGGGCGGGCTTTAGCTCGCGTGGGCGGGCGAACGAGATGTGGGTCTAAGCTCGAGAGAACTCTGCGTCAGCCTTTTCCCCACGCTTGGGCTTTTTGCTGCGCGCGAATGAAGGGGAAACAGCTGGTAAACGTCCCGCGCACGCGGGGAGGTTTTTGTGTGGGAACGCGTTGTGGGTTTTCGCGTTCTCCACACAAATGCCGTTAGCGAGCGCTGATGATTACGGAGCGTTTGGCCTTCCGCGCGAGCGTAGAAAAAAACGGGCTGATGTCGAGATTTTTCGCCCGATTTTGGCAAAATTTGCGCCTGCGCGCGCTGCTGAAAAAAGCCACACCACGTGTAGCTGCACATATAAGATTTTTAACTATCGAAATTAGTTGAAAAATTGATATTTTGTGTGACATCAGCGCCATTTTTTCTACGCCTCAGCCAGCGCACACCGCGCTTCCACGTGAAAGTGTTTGTGTCCGGAAAAGGACTTCATGCACCAGTGTCATTGAAGTGCACCCAATACTCGGCCTTGCGCGCAATAAGTTAGCCGTATCTAAAAAATGTGCAAAATCGCTTGATTTGCTTGAAAAAATCTATAGGGGGGGGGTACTATTTCAGGGTACTTTAAACGGATTGGGGCAAATTTTATGCATATATGCACGTATCGAACCAAATTTTATAGAATGACTGCCGCCGTGAGTCTTGCGGCTTGTACCTGCGCGCTTGGTCTTCCGGTAGATGTGTTTGCGCAAACAGCTGCTGTACCTAGCTCTCATGTCGAGAAACCTGCACAGACGCCTGCACCCGCCGCAGCTCCCGCGCCTACGCATGCGCCTAAGCATTCTGCAGTACCCGCTACAGACCGAAGCGCAAATGATGCTAATACTAAGGTCTATGACACAGCTGCTAACTACAAAAAACAAAGCGAAGATGACTACAGCATTACGTATACATATGTAAAAAATACTCAGAAAATTACCAACCCCTTTCCCGACATAATTTCGGATGCTGAGATTGAAAAAGAGTTTAAGTCTCGTGTTCACGCTTCTATAAGTAGAACTGTATTTATTCCCAATGCTACGGCTGATAATCCTCATCCTGCGCCCGTTGTTCTGAACATGTACGACAAACTGCCCAAAGCTGCAGGTACATTTAAACAATGTGGTGTTTTTAAGGTTGCTAAAATTGCAAATCCTATTTATCTTTTTGCAAATGCTTGCGGTGGTTGTCAATCACGAAACGGGAGTATAGCTGCTGATGGAAGTGTGTATGCTGGTTCAGATCAAACGGTGAAATATGAGATGCACCCGGGGACTTTCAAGATTAATGGATATATTCTTTCAGCCGATGGAAAAAATGTGATTAAGGTGTCTGTTGACAGGGATAACGCGCCAACCAATTACTTTTATTGCGAGATATCTGCCTCAAGTAATGAGCTTTACGAACGTGTACTTATGAATAGCGGCATTAGCAGTACTACTGGAGGATATGAGACGTGTATTCTTGTTAATGATTTTGCTCCTTATCCAGATGCACAATTTCATTTTGTTGACGACTTGCAATACCGCGCGCTCAATCCTGGTGGTGTAAACGCTGATGGCACGCTCAAGCAGCGCGGGAATTCTGATACGCATCCATCACTTTCCGATGCAGACAAGAAAAAAGGCACGTTGATATCCGCACTGCCGTTGTACGAAATGCCAGGCTTAGCGTCCATTCCTGGAGTAGATCCTGTCACAACGGACGTAGCTTCGTTTTCTCGCAGCACAGGTGGCGATCTTAAAACTCCCATCCTATCATTTAAAGACGATCCAAAAGCTAAGGATATCAAGCGCCCTACGCTAGCTGATCTCACGGGTACAAAGATTCCTGGCTATGTGTATTGGGACAACGATATCGACAAGCCAAATAACGAAAAACATGAGTTTGCAAATGATGACGCAACCAAAGAAACCCCTGGTAAT
Organism: uncultured Atopobium sp.; assembly: GCA_947090525.1. Lineage (GTDB taxonomy): Bacteria > Actinomycetota > Coriobacteriia > Coriobacteriales > Atopobiaceae > Fannyhessea. The sequence goes on along the minus strand of CAMUON010000002.1, from coordinate 113,311 downwards.
CACTATCTTTCCTTTGCATACGAAATGAAGGATGGCAAGCCTGTGAAGCGCCTCACGCGGAAGCACTACTACGTGACGTTTCGCGCGCTCCCTACGCGGCTTGTTGTGCAGTACAAGGGCCTCGACAACAAGATCCAAATTGATCAAGCGTTTGGCCTGTATACTACGCGAAATTCTTCGCCTGCGCTTATTAATGACAAACTGAAGTCACGCGAAGCGCCCCAGACAGAGCCCACGAAAGACGCGCTCGTCCAGATGATGAAAAATGCCAATACGTCGTTTTTGGACAATGGTGCTGGATATCTCTCAGATGGTTTTGCATATCTTCTCCCGGGCACGTATATGGTAAAACCCACGCTCAAGGCGCCCGATGGCTACGAGTGGGTGATTGAGACAAAAGAGACTAACAAGAAGAAGCAAGCCGATCTTAGCGTGTCATTGCAGACTAAGGAAGCAGATCCCACGCAGCAGGTGGTGACCTTTGTATTAAAGAAAAAGCCGACGCCCGCGCCTACGCCTACGCCGTACCCGCTGCCTGTACCTGAGGTGCCCACCCCGGTTCCAGCTCCGGCACCTGTGCCTGAGCACAAGGTTCCCGCACTTGAGGCTCCTGCTCCTAAAGCACCCGCAGTCCCTGCAGAAGCGCCTGCGCCCCTTATGCGAAAACATGCGCGCACCCTTCCACAAACGGGAGATCCCATGGCGATTTCCGCAGTTGGGGAGCTTGGTATGATGCTTGGAATTCTTTCGGCATCTCTTGCAGCAACTCTTCGCCGCAAGCGCCGCTAGCTAATAGCGAGCGCAGAGGATTACGAAGTGTTTGACTTTCCGCGCGAGCGTAGAAAAAAACGGGCTGATGTCGATATTTTTCGGCTGATTTTGGCAAAATTTTGCCGTCCTTGCGCCCCTCAAAAAAGCCGCACCGCGTGTAGCTGCGTATATAAGAAATTGAGCTATCGAAATTAGTTGAAAATTTGATATTTTGTGTGACATCAACGCCATTTTTTCTACGCCTGTGCCGCTAGCGCCCTCAGTTCGCGCGCGCCCCGCACCCACAAACCCACTTCGCGCCCAGATATGTGAATGATATACAAACGCTCATATACCTCACACTCTGTGATAAAATGCGAAGGCAACTACTTCTCTCACTGAACTAGGAATACATACGTGCAACTCTATTCACTTTTATTTGTATTGTATATGCTGAGCCTTTTAGCTTGCTATTATGCAGTGGCTCGTATATTCAAACGCTTCCAATGGATAGTGATCCTTGTATTCTCATGCATCTTTTATGCACTCGTTACCAATATCGAAACCATAAGCTATGGGCTATTTACCCTTTGTGTAACCTATGCTTCATCTCACGTATGCGCGTATATAGCCCGCTACTTCTCAAAACGTGCAAAAGCAATACCTGATCGCACGAAGCGAAAGCGCTTCAAAGCGCGTGCAAAACACGCTCAAGCTCTTGTACTTTGCTTATGTGTTGCTCTCATCATCGTAAACCTTTGTTACCTCAAGTACTGGAATACCATTCTCTTTGCTTTTGGAGCTGCATCTTCTACCAGAAGCTTAGGTCTTCTCTTACCCCTTGGTATCTCCTTCTACACCTTCCAAGCACTTGCCTATGTCTTTGATGTCTATAACCAAAAGTACGCACCCGAGCGCAATATCTTAAAGCTTGCCTGCTTTCTCTTCTACTTCCCCCAGCTTATCCAAGGCCCTATCAACCGCTTCGATAAGCTAAGCCCAGCTCTTTTCTCTCTTCACGAAGCAAAAGACACTCACTTTGCTAAAGCCTCTCTTACCTTTGCCTACGGTATGCTCAAAAAGTATGTGATGGCTGATCTCTTAGTGGATAGCATTGCCAAAATATTCAATCAAGACCCCACAACGCTTCCGGGCTCTGTATTGGTTTTTGGCATCCTTCTCTATTCAGCTCAACAATACGGTGACTTCTCCGGTGGTATCGATATGCTCGAAGCTGCTTCTGAGATGCTAGGCATTCGTATGCAGCCAAACTTCAGGCGTCCCTACTTCTCTATATCGCTTGCAGACTTCTGGCGGCGCTGGCATATCTCGTTGGGACTTTGGATGAAAGACTATGTCTTCTATCCTTTAGCACTCTCTCGTCCCTTTAAGTATGCAAGTAAGCACATAAAGAAGCTTTTGGGTGATACATCCTTTGCTACCCATATGTCCAGAACAGTTCCTGCAGGTCTTGCCAATATCTTCGTCTTTCTTCTGGTGGGTATCTGGCATGGGGCAGACATGCACTTTATCTCCTGGGGCCTTTATAACGGTATCGTCATTGCGCTTTCTGACATGTTTCGCCCGCTCACACAGGCACTTGCCACATTCTTACATATCAAGCAAGAAGGCAAAGGGTATCACATCTTTAGCATCCTTCGCACGTTCATTGTTGTGAATATTGGCTGGTATTTCGATCGTATTGAATCATTCGATCATGCGGTATCAGCGCTTGTCACCAGTGTCTGCTCCTTCCGTGCAGATGCCTTCATGCAAGGTCTTGCGCTTGCGGGCTCTATCGACAAAAAGCTTTTTTCTTTCGCGCTTTGCGCCTGCGTTATAGTAGTTGTCTTTTTCGTCAGTCTATGCGAAGAGCGCGGCTGTGACCGTTACCTGCTCTTTGTCTCACGTCCTCTGTGGGTCCGTGTCACGTTTTCGATCTTTATTGGCTTTATTTTCATTAGCTCCTTTATCATGAATGCGGGAGGAGGTTTTATGTATGCCAACTTCTAAACCTATTTCAAGTGCTAATTTAGTTTCAAGTTCTGAACATGTTCCGGCTTCTGATTGCACGACTGCTTCTAAACAGCCTGGCTCCCACACGCCCAAACGCCGCGCCCTCAAGCTCTTCGCGTTTACGCTATCCATGTGCGCAATAGCGGTTGTAGTGGTTGTTGTCTGTTCATTTGTGTTTGGACTCTACGGCTCTGTTTCCTCGGTTACCTGGGAAGATTTTCGGAATGCCAAGCACGTCGATACCGTCGTCTTGGGCTCGTCTTACGCGCAGCGCGCCTTTGATCCTCTTGCGCTCGACGATGAGCTCAATGCTCTCACCCAGACTTCCACGTCAAGTACGATAAATGCTGCAACCCCAGGTCAGTGCGTACAGGCGACGTTTTCAACACTTAAATATGCTGTTGAGCAAAAGCACGTGAAACGCGTGATCTATGGCGTTGGGCCGGAGGCCTTAAACTTTCCCTACATTCTACGAACTGACGTGCCGTATCTCTATGCGCGCTACGAACATGATCCCCTTCAGCTCGCGCAAAAGCTCGTAGAAGAGGCGTTTGTCCGCGATAATATCGGCATGAAAGACTCTCTCAACGTCTTCTTCCCCTGGGTATTTATACCTGCGCGATCACCCCAGCTCGTGAAAAAAAATGTTATTGCACGCCTTACGAACAAGCCCAAATACCTCGCCGCGGAGGACACAGTTTTCAGATGGCACTATGTCGGCAAGGGCTATGGCTCCTACGACGTTGTCTTAAGTCCCGACGACAAAGCGACTTCTGCAAACACCTACGGCATGCCTTCTATCAATCCTAAGGCGCTTCGGGTATATAGGGAGATGCTTCAGTATGCGCGCGCCCACAACGTGGAGTTTATCTGCGTGTCGACGCCGCACCCGCTCTACGATATTGCGAGCTTGGGAGATGAATATGACAAGGTCATGAGCGAAATTCAAAAGACCACAGAAGCTGAAGGCGCTGTGTTTATCGACGGGAATCGCGTGGATCCGGCCAAGTTGTGCATTCCTCGCGAAGGCTTCCACGACTTTGAGCACCTCAATTTGGAGGGTGCTAAGATTTTTTCTAGGTACATGGCGAGCGTTATATATCGTATGGATAATGCGCGCGATGTGTCTGCTGATTTTCTCAGTCGTGAGCAGTGGAAAAAGCGCCTGGAAACAGACAGATTTTAGAAGCTTTGCGTGTTTTTTTCTGCTTGCCGCTACAAATGTAAAGGTAGTTCTATGAAAACAATCCTCGACTGGCTCGAAGCTGCTGCCGCTTTGACTCCCGCCAAAGAAGCGGTTTCAGACCCTGATACAACTCTCAGCTATAAAGAGCTTCAAGAGTTTGCGCAGCGTGCGGGTAGTTTTTTTGCGGAAATTGGTGAAGAAGTTGCGCAACAGGATGAGGGCACTGCAGCTGCAGCTCCTGCCGCGGGTGTTGCGTCCGTAGATGCGCTCGCGACTGCGGCGCCCGCGACTGCGGCGCCCGCGACAACCGCACCCGCGCCCCACGCGTGTTCAACACGCTATCATCGCGCTCGCGCGGTCGCGTTTTACCTCGAGAAATCGGCTCCTGCCCTTGCGGCAGTTCTAGGAGCTGTGTATGCAGGTAATTTTTACTCGTTTCTCGATCTCAGACAGCCCCGCCCGCGTATTCAAGAGATTTGCGAGACGCTTGATCCTCTGGTGATCATCTGTGATGAAAAAAGTTACGAACAAGCGCATGAGATGATCGATACAAGTAAGTATCGCCTGGTTCAGCTTAATGACCTTTTTGAACACGAGATCTCGCATGAGCGCCTCTGTAGTATTCGCCACCTTGTATGCGACATCGACCCGCTTTATGTGAACTTTACCAGCGGATCTACAGGCACGCCCAAGGGTGTTGTGGTGTCGCAGCGCTCGGTTATCGACTTTATTCCTGTGTTTTGCAAGACGTTTGGGATGGATGCTGATGATAGATTTGCCAATCAAGCGCCTTTCGATTTTGATGTATCGGTAAAGGATATTTATTCTTGCCTCTATCTAGGGGCGTCGCTTGAAATCATTCCGCGTGACTACTTTAGCTACCCAACGAAACTCATGGATTACCTGGTAGATCGTGAGGTTACGACGCTTGTGTGGGCGGTGAGCGCGCTTAGTTTTGTTGCAATCATGAATGCCTTTGATTACAAAACGCCTCAAACGATCAAGCGCGTCTTGTTCTCTGGCGAGGTTATGCCTATCAAACAGCTCAAGAAATGGCGCCGTTATCTGCCCCACGCGCAGTATGTAAATCTTTACGGTCCTACCGAGATTACCTGCAATTGCACCTATTATCCGATCACGCGAGATTTTGAAAAGGGTGAAGTGATCCCCATCGGTACGCCTTTTGACAATGAGCGCGTGTTTTTGCTTGATGAAAACAATCAACAGATTCTAACACCCGGAGTTGAAGGTGAAATTTGCGTAAGTGGGACGGCTCTTGGTATTGGATATTTGTGCGATGAAGCAAAGACGTCTGCCGCTTTTATGCAAAATCCTTTGCAAAAAGCATGGCTTGAGCCCATGTACCGGACGGGCGATTTAGGCGTTTTGGACGAAGCGGGTAATTTCGTCTATACCTCGAGGAAAGATCACCAGATCAAGCACCTGGGGCACAGAATTGAGCTGGGAGATATCGAGAGCGCAAGCATGGGAATAGATGGTGTGGAGCAGGCGGCGTGCACCTATGATGCTATGAAGCATCGCTTGCACCTCTTTTACATGGGTGCATGTGAAAAGGACGCGCTTGGGGTGGAGCTGCACAAATTGCTTCCCCAGTTTATGATCCCTAATACGATCAATAAGCTCAGCCAGCTTCCGCTTACCAAAAATGGCAAAATTGATAGACAGGCACTTGCAGCTACAACATCGAAAAAAGCTCATGCGCCCGCGCAAACCCACACCTCATCAACCACCACAACCCAAGGTGATGCATAATGGATACTCAAGAACTGTTTGATATTGCTCAGAGGTACTCAACGCCTGCGTACGTGCTTGACGCGTGTGAGTTTTCAACACGCCTACGCGCTATCCGCGACATTTTTGGGCCGACGATCGATATGTGTTTTTCGATAAAGGCAAATCCGCAGCTTACGCGCGCTGCTCGTGCGTGTGGATATAAACTCGAAGTTTGTAGCCCCGGCGAGCTCGATATATGCAAAAAACTGAATATTGACCCCAAAAGCATCGTATATTCGGGCGTTTGCAAGCAAGAGGAGGACGCCACCCGTGCGCTTGAATATGGTGTGGGCGTGAGCACAGCGGAGTCACCCTTGCAATTTGAATTGATCAATTCTTGCGTACATAAGCTGATAGATGCGGGTAAGATCCCGGCACAACCAGTTGAGGTCCTTTTGCGTCTCAACGCCGGTAGCCAATTTGGCATGTGCCTAGATGACCTCAAGGATATCATTGCCAAGCGCACCAATTACAAATATATTCATATTTGCGGTATACATTATTTTGTAGGCACGCAGCGCAAAAAACTCACACATCAGGAAAAAGAGCTCGCAAAGCTTGCCCAGCTCATGCAGGATCTCAAGCGTGAATTCGATTGGGATTGCGCACAGCTTGAGTACGGACCTGGTCTTGCATATCCCTATTTTGTTGATCAGGATGATACCGATACGCTTTTGCCTGCGCGCACGCTTGCTCCTACGCTCAAGAAGCTAGCCCAAACGACAAAACTCACTGTTGAAATGGGGCGTTTCTTGGCTAGCTCGAGCGGAACGTATCTGGCTAGAATCGTTGATATGAAACAAGGTTCCGACGCAGATACTCACTATGCCTTCATCGACGGCGGCATCAATCACTGCGTCTACCTCGGACAAATGATGGGCCTTAAGGTTCCGCATATTCAAAACATCTCGCGCGATTTGGGGCTCGCGCCGGTCCAAGCGCGCGCTTGTAGAACGTGGACGCTTGCGGGAAGTTTGTGCACGACGTCTGATATTTTGGTGCGTGAGCTGCCTCTCGAAATTGGGATGGGTGACGTACTTGCATTTTCTCATATTGGTGCGTATTCTATCACCGAGGCAATGTATTTGTTCTTGAGTCGCGCGATGCCTTGCGTTGTTGTGCGTCATGCGAAGGGTGTGTATGAGCTTGCGCGCCCTGCGGTAGAAACGAGCCAGTTCAACTGCAACTCTGTTCATTTCGGCCAGGAATAAGGCCAGGAACACGACCAAGAACACTAGCGCGAGCACCACGCGCGCACGTGCGATACTTAGCATCGCATCGTTATCTTGCATATGACAAAGGAGTACAGGATGGAAGATATTACCCTTGATTCAGTTATTGCCATGCTTTCTGATATCAACGACGAAGTCGATTTTAAAACCGAGAATAAGCTGGTAGACGACCGAATTCTCGACTCTTTTGATATTCTTGCGGTGATCAGCGCGATCGATGATGAGTTCGATGTATCTGTTCCTGCAAAGGATATTGTTCCGGAGAACTTCAACAGCGCGCAAGATATTTACGAAATGATTCTTCGCCTGGCAGATAGCGAGTAGACTTCGCTCAAGTCCTTTTGGCGTTCCATCAGAAAGATCAACGTATGAGACACTCTCGACTGAGCATCTCTATAGGAAAAGTTTCAGCGGCTGCGCTTTGTGTGGCCGCTCTTGTTTCTGCGGGGATTTTTCATACGCCGCTATCTTTGATGTTGCCTCCGTCCTTACAAGAGGCACAAGTTCGCACTCCTCCCAGCCAGCGCCTGGATAGCGCTACCGTCTGGCAGGAGGATCAATCTCCCAATTATGTCCGCATTGTAAGCGGGGCGTATATTGATTGTACGCTGAAGCCCGGCGATGTTGAATTCGAGGGCCTTGATAGCCTGGGTAGGACCCTTTCGGTGAGGGCCTGTGTTACGCCCGAGATGATGAAAAAGGGTTCTGCGCGTGCTCGCACGCCAGAGCTTCCGAACCCGTCTGGGTGGGGCCACAACAAAAAAGTTGCCATTTCACTTCCCAATGGCCGTGTGTATCATGGTTGGTTTTGGAATCGAAGCCATATGCTTGCAAAATCCCTGGGTGGGGCTGATATTCAGGAGAATCTCGTATGTGGCACGCGCATGCAAAATGTCGGCGCAAACGATGATAAGGGCGGCATGGGGTATTGTGAGGCCATCGCGAGAAATTGGTTGCGCGCGCATCCGGATGGGTTTTTGTACTATATTGTGACTCCGCTTTACGTGGGCACGGAGCTTTTGCCGCGCAGTTGTGTGGTGGATATGCTTTCGAGCGATAAATCCATAAATGAAGAGGTAGAAGTATATAACGCGGCGAAAGGCTTTGAAATCAATTTTTATACCGGAGAATTTTGCGCGCAAAAGTAGCTTGTGAGCCAGTAGCCGTGATGCCTCATCTATGCAGGTAGGAAGGTCGTTTCTTGTCCGCTTCTCGGATCGCACGTGTTTATTCAGCTACGATCAGCTTAATTCCCGATCCCTTTGTTTTCATCTCGTGCGGCTGAGGATCTTGGGCGACGACCGTGCCTTTTTGTGCGCGCTCGTCGTGCGTGTAGCTTACCGTGTCTTTTACGAAAAATGAGGTGCCCAGAATCGCATCGCTTGCATCTTGCTCGGTTTTGCCTACGAGAGAGGGCACTTCATGTGTCTCTGCCAGGGCTTTTCCAACTTTGATCGTAACGGTCGCACCGGGCAGGGCGTGATCGCCTGCAGCGGGGGAGGAAGAAATCACGCGCCCGATCTGGTCGGAAGATGCGGTCGTTTGCGTCTCTACCCGCACTTGGAAACTTTCGGATTCGAGCTCTTGGCGCGCTTCGTTTTCGCTTTCGCCGACGACACTTTTAATTTCTTGGCCTTGCAGAAGACCGAAGCATTTGGTCACGATGGTGGTAGACACAATGCAGGCGGCAAAGAGCGCTATCAGCGTCGTTTTGGTAATGAAGGAGAGATTTTTCGCGCGCGCGAGGACGCTTCTATTAAAGTGCACGTGGGATTCGCGGTATTTTGAGGGAACGTAGAGGTTTGATGTGGGCGCGTGATGGAAAAGCGGGTTTGACGTGTCTGGTGAGAGGGGAGTGGGCGCGGATTCTGGTTGCGTGTGGGGCGCTTCTTGGGGTTCTAATTGGGCGGCTGTTTGGAGCTCTGCCTGGGGGTTTGTTTGAGCCTCTGGCTGAGGTTCTACCTGGGGTTCTATCTGGTCGTCTGCTTGGTTAGGCTCTTGGGCTTCTACCTGGGCGTTTTCCTTGTCTTTCGCTCGGCTTTCTAGTTGAGTTTCTATTTGGGAATTTGTTCGGGTTTCCGTTTGGTCTTCGATCTGGGCGTCTGCCTGGTGTTTTGCTGTTGCGTCGGGTGTGGTCGATACATGTTTGGGCTGAGGCGTAACGTGGGGTAGAAAACCGTCCATTTTTTGTCTCAACTCTTCGTGCACGAATACCTTCTTTGTCCGCCCTATAGATACATGACATGTTTGGGGCGTGTGGCTTGAAGCCTAGTTTAGAGTCGGGGATGGACCCTAGAAATTGCCTGGTAAAAGGCTTATCCGCAAACATGTACAAAAAACGCTTCTTCTGAGTATAGTGTTCTTTTCTGCGCTTTGCAAATAAGGACGTGGGCGTGTGGGATTGTATGGCGTTTGTACGTGCGTGGTGATATTCCTTGCGCGTGGTGCTGGGGCCCCGGCGGGTGCTGGGTATTTGCCCACGCGTGGTGCTGCGCCGTTGTTTATGCGTGGTGCGTGTTCTGTGCCGTCGCTTTGCCAGCCAATTTCGCCGCTTGGATGGTGGATAGCTGCCGTTTGCGGTTTGTGAGCTTGTGTGCGTCAAAATAGGCGGGCATTTGCGCAGCTTGATACGCTACAATGTGAGTAGATGGTTGACGCGCGCGTAAGCAGCGTATGTGTGACGAGGGGTTGCTATGGCGGGGCTGAGATGTTCCGATTGTATCTTTTGCAGCTGTTTTCGTGATAAGAAGACGGGGCTCGTGCAGGCGTTGTGCTCGCGGGGGTACACGCTGGCAAATCCCTTGTGCGAGCATGAGCCTGATATGTATTTTGCGCGCGATATGCGCGCGTTTGTGCCGGTTGTTGATCCGTTTGGGGAGATGTATTTGCGCACGCGCAATACTTGTGCGCAGTTTGAGAAGCGAAATACCCCTTTGGATGAGAATTGTCTGAGCGAAAAAGATGAGCGCGGGAATAGCCGTGCTGGCAATGCTTTGGGTGTTGTTGGTGCTGCGGGTGCGGCCGCTGCGGCCGGTGCGGATGCCGTCGTTGCTGCGGGTACTGCGGCTGGTGGCACGCGCGAAGCTGGTGGCACGCGCACGGGTGGTGTCGCTACTGTTCCGGGTAGTGCTGGTACAGAGGCCGCGAGTGATGCTGTGTCGGGTGTTGCAAGTGCTGCTGTGTCGGTTGTTGCAAGTGCTGGCGTCTCGAGCACTCCGGGTACCACGAGTACCGCAAGCGCTGAGCGCGCTACTCACACCACTTGCGCTGGCAGATTGCCTGCTTGCAAACGAAGTTGGCTTGCACGTGTCTTTAGTCATCGCGAGTAGGATGCCCGGTATCTACTTACAGCGCAAAATCATAAAGACTCTCATATAAATAGCTGTATGTTAAGTCAGCTCAACTTGACCAGAAGTCTTTTTGCAAGTCTTCCCGGGATGTTTGATGACATTTCTTTGTAATATTATGCAAATGAGTTTTGACTGTTCCTTCCGCAAGAATGAGAGTGGTCGCAATTTCTCGATTATTCTTTCCCTGTATAACAAGATCAAGGATTTCGCTTTCCCGCTTTGACAGACCATGATTAGCTGCATATCTTGGCAAACGGTCTTGAATATGTTCATTAAGAAGTTTTACTTCATGATTGTCGTCGCCTAGATCAGGTGGCTCATTAAAGTGGAGTAAAAGAATGTCAAATGCTGGACGAATAACACTATATGCCAGATAAAGCATCATGGCATTTTCTGAAAAGTTACGTGATGACAAAAATAGGGGAGCAAAAATACTGTGTTCTCCAGGAATAGGCAGGATAAGAATAACGAGTGTATCCTCAAAGACAATACAGATGATAAAAAAAGTAATAATCAGAACCGAGCGTAATCTTTTAGTAATTCGTTGGCGCATAACGGAGCTGTTTTTTCGCCAACAAAATATACAAGCATAAACAAGACATAGCGCAAGCGACAGCTGGCGCATGGTGTAAAAAAGCCATTGTCTGAGTGCTCCATAAGGCAGAAATAATAATACAGCTGCGCAGCATCCAATATAAATAATTGTAGGAATTAAAATAGTACGGCGCGTGAATGCATCGATAATCTCTAGGACAACATGCCAGAAACATAAGAGAATTGCTGCTCCTACGATGGTTCTAAAAACAGGATTATCAATAGCATAGTAATTATTTGGTCCAATATTTGAAATATTTTGTATAAGCCATTCTGAGCCAAAAATACTGGACAATTCTATAAAGTAGAAAATGAAAAATAGAGCCTGCGGTATATATCTTTTTCGATGTGAAACAGCATAAGCGGCGCCGCAGATACTTGCAGTGAGGATACAAACGAATAGTAAAGTAAGGGTGTATATAAAGAAAAAGAGATCCATCTTCATCCCCCTAGATAGCTTCATAAAAGCAATGATTTTTTATGTATAGTATATAGCAAAGAGTACCCCTGACCTGTTAATCTATGCAGTTTATAGCGGTTTATAGCGGTTTATAACAACCAATATTTTATCAACTTGAATAAACTTGAATTTTTTTGCGCCGTAGGTGATTGTGAAGCTAACGAATGCGCGCATCGAGTTTGTAGTTCCTAAATTGGGCGATACATCCGATTGTGTTCTATCACTACGAGAGGGTAAGTCGCCTGTCTATGAAGGGAGGTTACTTGTGGGTAAGAAAAAGTTCAGCTTTATCAGTGTTATTCTCTCCGTCATCTGCGTAGTATTTGTAGCAGAAGCAGCAGCACCTGCAGCGGCAATTGGTAACACGCAATTTTTTTGGTGGTTTTTTCTTATACTTACCTTTTTGCTTCCATATGGTATGGTCGTTGCGGAGCTGGGTACGACATATGACTCAGACGGAGGATTATACGACTGGATTCGCGATGCCTTTGGCGATGCCTGGGGCTCTCGTATTGCCTGGTACTATTGGATTAACTACCCGTTGTGGATTGCGTCCTGCGCAACACTATTTCCACCAATTTTAGAGATGGTCTTTGGTATTCAATTTACTTTGTTGCATACCATGCTTATTGAGCTTGCCTTTGTTTGGATTGTGGTGCTCATTTCTTTTTCGAAGGTATCAGACTCATCTTGGATTTTGAACGGAGGAGCACTTGTAAAAGTGATAATCGCTGTATCCGTGGGTAGTTTGGGTATTTGGTATGCCACACAAAACGGTTTTGCGTCGGACATGTCTTTCGAAACGTTCATACCCAGTTTCGATATAAGCGCTATCACTAATCTGTCAATCATTCTATTTAATTTCATGGGATTTGAAGTTATTTGCACGTTTGCGTCCGATATGAATAAACCGGAAAAAGATATTCCAAAAGCGATTATTTTGGGTGGCCTCTCTATTGCAGCTATATATTTATTTGCCTCCTTTGGAATAGGTGCTGCAATTCCTGCCAACTCGATTGATCCGGATTTTGGAATGATGTACGCCATTAAAAATATGGTTGGTGAGTCCCCAATATTTGGCATTATTGCCATAGCATTTTTACTGACCCTCTTTGCTAATATGGCGTCTTGGTCTTTTGGAGTTAATTTTGTTGCAGACTATGCTGCAAAACATAGTAATATGCCCAAGATTTTTGCTTATGAGAGTCCTAAGACGGGAATGCCCAATGGAGCAGCGCTGGTCGATGGTATTGTTGCATCCCTTGCCCTTTGTCTTCAGCTTATCCCCAATGAAGCTATTTCAAACAACATCTTCTGGATGCTGTTCTCGCTGAATGTTGTCTTCCTGTTGATCTCATACGTTCCTATGTTTCCTGCCTTTCTTAAGCTGCGTAAGGTTGATGCACAGCGCCCGCGCGTCTTTAGATTTCCCTTTGAGGGTGGGCTTCAGATGCTGATGCTGGTTATTCCTGCTATCGAGCTGATTCTGTGCATTCTTGCTACAGTTGTGCTTCCCATTTCTGAGGGTAACTGGAACTTCCTCATCGCTACGGTCCTGTTCATTGTACTCGGTGAATTTGTTCGCCTGTGGTCAGCAAGAGGTCGCACCAGTAGCTATCACGGCCTCACAGCAGAATTGGCACAACAGCGTCTAGCTGCGGAATCTACAGGAGAAGAGGAGTAAACTATGTCAATGCCTAAAGATTACATTGATTCAAATAATTTTTCCAAAGAGCAGTTGCTTGCGATTGAAGATCTGGCGCGTGCCTTGAAGAAGGCAATTAAAATCGATGGTTACTATCCGCATCTGTTACGCAATAAATCTTTGGGAATGATTTTTCAACAGGTTTCGACGAGAACTCGTATTGCATTTGAGACTGCAATGACTGATCTTGGCGGGCACGCTCAATTTTACGGTCCTGGGACCATTCAGCTTGGTGGACATGAATCCTTAGGGGACACAGCTCGTGTTATGGGATCGTTGCTGGATATCCTTATGGCAAGAGTTAATCGACACAAGGATGTAGTGGGTCTTGCGTCTGGTAGTGCAGTAGGTGTCATTAACGGTATGTCTGATTATAATCATCCTACGCAGGAGCTGGGTGATCTCTTGACAATGCTTGAACATTTGCCCAAGGGCAAACGCATTGAGGATTGTACGCTGGCTTTTATCGGAGATGCTACTCAAGTATGTGTATCCCTTATGTTCATCTGTTCAAAAATTGGTATGAATTTTGTTCAGTTTGGACCGCGAGGGCATCAGATAGCTGATGGTGGTCTTCAAGCTGGTGATGAAAAGGTTGATCTTTTGGCTATAGGTCAAGAGAATTGTAAGGCGTCCGGTGGAACTATTACTATTTCCGATGATATTTCATGTATCAAAGGCGCTGACTTTGTATATACCGACGTGTGGTACGGCCTGTATGATCAAGAAGATTCGAACGTAAATTATAGAGATGTCTTCTATCCAAAATATCAGGTAACCATGGATATGATGAATTTCGCTGGTCCTGATTCTAAGTTTATGCATTGTTTGCCTGCAACACGTAATGAAGAAGTGACAGATGAAGTAATGGATAGCCCGTCACGTTCTCTGTGCTGGGTAGAGGCAGAAAATCGTAAACATTCTATTCGAGCGCTGCTTGCAACATTTGCGAAAAGGACGCCTCTCTTTGATGAGGAAATCCAGTATTCCACAAAGGAAGAATTGCACACTGCGCTTAAAAGAATTGAAGAGCTGCAAAACTAATATATCTTAAATTGGTAATTGAAAATCCAATATGCACGATCAAAATAGTTTGTTTATGTTCCATGGCGTGATTGAAGAATGTAGTATCTACATGTTTTAGGAGGTTCTTATGCGTACTATCGTTGAATCCGAATCCACTCCTTTAGCTGATGGTTTTTATATGCCTGCAGAATTTGCGCCACAAACTCGCGTTTGGATGGGCTGGCCGCATCGTACCGATACCTGGGCGCACGGAGCAAAGCCCGCACAGGAGCAATATGCGGCTATTGCTCGAGCCATTGCAGAATTTACACCCGTTACCATGTGTGTAAATCAGGCTGATTATGCTAATGCTAAGGCGGTATTTGAAGAGGACGAAGGAGTAACTGTCGTTGAAATGACTACAGACGACGCTTGGTTCCGTGATACAGCTGCAACTTTTGTTATTGATAATAACGGTAACAAGCGTGCAGTTCACTGGCACTTTAACGCGTATGGTGGTCTCATTGATGGCTTGTATTTCCCATGGGATAAAGATGAGCAGATCGCTCTAAAAATGGCAGAGCTTGCAGGTGTTCGTCGGTATCGTCCTGATGAAATGATTCTTGAAGGAGGATCCATTACTGTTGATGGTGAAGGCACAGTTATCGTAACAGATCAGTGTCTCCTCTCGCCCGGCCGAACTGCTTCTGTTATTCGAGTTGAAGAGCCTGATGCAGGAATTTGGCCTCACTATGAATTAAAATATAAGCCTTGGAGTGAAGAGCTTCGTGAATATATGACTGGCCAACTCAAGAAGTATCTGGGTGTTAAAAAGGTTATTTGGGTCAAAGAGGGTATCGATCCAGAAGAAACTAATGGCCATATCGATGATGTTGCCACTTTTATTGCCCCCGGTGTTGTTGCTGTTATTTGGACAGATGACCCAGCCTATCCATTCTACAAACAATGCCATGATGCGTATGAAACGCTTTCCAAAGCAACAGATGCTAAGGGACGGTCATTCAAACTTTACAAGCTTCCTATGCCAGAAAAACCGTTGTTCATGACGCAAGATGCCTGTGACTCAATTGACATTGATGAGAATGCAGAACCGCGTGTCCCCGACGAGCCACTGATTGCTTCATATATGAATTATTTGGTCACCAATAAAGGTGTGATTACTCCGCAATATGGAGATAAAAATGATGAACTTGCTGTTAAGACATTGCAAGATATATATGATGAAGTATGGGGTAAAGGAGTTTATAAGGTGGTTGGAGTTCTATCTGATCAGGTTGTTTATGGAGGAGGCAACATTCACTGCATTACTCAGCAGGAGCCAGCGCCTGCCACTTCGAAGAAGTAGCATCGAGTATATGGCACATATAAAGCATATGGCCTAGGGTATTCGCGACGGTCATCTCCCTTTGCATGAAGGGGAGATGACCGTTTTTGTCCGTACCTTGTTTTCGTGCAGCATCGTGCAGACTTTTGTCCTAAGCCCCTTTTGTCCTATAGACCTCAAATTTTCGGTAGTAGGTCGTATAGTGGTAGATGAAATAGCTGGTGTTTTTTCGTAACATTACTGGTTTTGTGCTATCTATCATGCTAAGTTACGGTCCCGTTCACTCTTTATTAAATTCTTATAAGGAGTCAATTTGGAGAGCATAACTTTTTGTGCACTAGCATCACTTGCTTCACAAAGTTGGAAGCCATTGGATATTGGTTTAATTTACCTCTCCTCTACACTGGAGATAGAAGGCGGAGGTAATTATAATGGCACTCACGGAGCGGCAAGTACATATTATTCAATATCTTTTTACAGGTGCTTTGGCGAATGTTGAGGATCTGTCTATTAAATACTCTGTAAGCGCGAGAACGATTAGATCAGATTTATGTAACATCCAGCAGTTTCTCAATCATTACGATGTAAATCTGCAGACAAATCAAGCGGCCTTCTATTTCCTTTTATGTTCAGGTGAAAAAAAGAGCCAGATCCTAGCATCAAAGGACTTTAACCAAGCGTTTGGTTCTCAACGAGAAGTCCTCGCCGCTTTATATTTACTTATCAAAAACCACACTACGTATGATGAGCTTGCGGAATTTCTTGTAATTAGTAAGCAGACACTCGTACGGTTATTTCCCGCTGTAATAAATTACTTAGAGACGCTTGGACTTGAGATTCTTAAGGAAAAAGGATCAGGAATTTCTATTCAAATAGAGGAAGACAAACTTCGCGTTGCCTTTGTTAAACTTGCTGCCAATACATTTATTGAAAAGTTTTTACCTGAATTATACGACCTGTTTAATTGTGAACTATCTACAAAGGCGGATGAAATTATAGCAAGTGTATCTAGGGTTATGGATACTCAATATGCTCGTTCATCTCTTGTAAAGCTAAAGATAATGTTTGGTCTTCTTAGAATGCAAGAATATCAAATAACAGACGAGCTGGCATACCCTAGTTTCAAAGACTCTGTCATGATGAGCAGTGACTATGCCCTCTACGATACCGCGATTAATAAATTTCACTTTGATTTATATACCAAGCTCTATATCATTTGGATTTTTATGGGTTCTAGTTTGGAACGTCCAAGTGATGTGGTAAACACTCCCTCACTTTCTGAGCATATATCTCACTTTCTCATAGAGCGGCTTGATGCGGTTCATCACTTAGAAAGTCACGAAAAGGAAAGTGTTCTTAAGGGCTTACAGGCTCACTTAAATGTTGCGCTTTATCGTGTTACTAATCATATTCCTATTGAAAATCCGGTTCTTGACCAGGTAAAACTTTGTATTCCTTTACTTTTTGATTTTACAAAAGAACAAATGAAAATTTGCCAGGAGCAATATAAGCTGGAATTTGATGAAAACGAATTAGCTTATATAGCTATGTATATAGCAAGTGTTTATGAGAGAAGTTTTAATCAAGTAAACAAAATAAATGTACTTATTGTCTGTTCGTTTGGCACTACAACCAGTGCTATTCTTAAGAGCCGTATGCAGCAGCTATTGCCCGAGTGTTCCTTTTTTGGGCCTTTGAGTTATATAAAGGCCAATGAATATATTCCTAAACATAATATTGATCTTATTATTTCAACACATGGTGGTATAGGTTGTTGTGTGCCAGTTATTCAGGTAAGCCCTTTATTATCTCGGCGTGATATTGACACCGTTAAGGCTGCAGTCTACCAGCTCTTTTATATAAAAATGTGTAAGAATTTCCTGGCGTCTCATACGGAAAATGATGTCTTTGACGCTCATTCCAGCACGCTATCTGCCCTCATTGGAACAGAAAATATCCAGCTATTAGAGCAAGTAACAAGCTGGGAAAGAGGGATTGAAATCGCTGCGCACCCACTTGTTGTAAGCGGAGGAATAGAGAAAAGATACATCAAAAGAATGATTTCAGCAGTAAAAGAATTTGGAACCTACATGGTAATGACGCCAGAAACTGCATATGTCCATGCAGGTACAGATGATGGTGTCATAAAAGATTGTGCTTCTGTTTTAGTATTGCGAAAGCCTGTGGTCTTTGGAGATACAAATCGCAAAACGGTGAGAACCATTATTGTCATTGCAGTTAAAAGTAAAGAAAACATTTTACTCACTAATCTAGCTCGTATTTTTTCAAATGGTTCGACTCAGAAGGTGCTTACATCAGCAAACCTTAGCATGGATTCAATATTTAATCTGAAAGATTAACATCGTAGGAAAGGAAAAAATGTGGCTATGCTAGTCAAAAAAGAGCATATATTGATAAATTTGGAGGCAAGCAATTGGGAGGATGCCTTATTTAAGGCGGGCCAGCCGCTTGTGGCTACTCACGATATTGATCCCGAATACCTTAAGCAAACCGTGCAAAGTGTCAAGGATCTAGGACCCTACATTGTGCTATCGCCTGGCCTTGCACTCTCGCATGCTGCTCCCAGTCCTGCGGTTAAGCACAGTTCCATTGCCTTTGCAAATTTCAAAAATGATATACATTTTGGTTCACCAAACGATCCCGTGCGTTTGATCATAACTCTAGCGTGTGTGGATAGAACCTCTCACATAGAAATGCTCAGCAAGATAGCAAAAGTACTGCTTGTTGAAGGGGCTGTTAAACAGCTTATTGCATGTCATACAGTCGATGAATTCTTTGAATCTATCAATTCCATCAATCTTAACAACAAATAGAGGAGGTGATTATAATGCCAATCCCAAATATTCAATGCGTATGCGGTTTCGGATGTGGATCTTCGCTTATGTTGAAGATGGCGATTGATGACATTTTGAAAAAGAATGGACTTGAAGCAAGGACTTTTACAGGAGACGTGGGCACATGTTTATCTAATGAGTGCGACGTAATTTTTATTTCTAAGGAACTTGCTGAAAGAATTGAATCTCGTTCTGACATTCCTGTTGTGATCGTCAATGATTTCATGAATTCAAATGAAGTTGAGACCAAAGTACTGAAATACATGACTACTTTCGCATAGGTAAGTATCTGGTGAATTTGTAGAAAGGCAGGGAGTATGGACATTCTGAACTTTATTATCAACGAGATTTTTGGCCAAGGAGCTATTTTTCTTGCTTTAGTTGCGCTTGTTGGGTTGATGCTTCAAAAGAAATCAGTATCTGAGATTATTCGTGGTACTTTGATGACTGCAGTAGGATTTTTCGTTCTTAACACAGGAACGGGGCTCATAGTAGGAAAATCAATTGATGGGGTTTCTGCTGCATTTTCTGCAATGCTGCCCGCAGCGACCACGCCTCCTTCCACCGTAGACATTGGCGTGGAATTTGGTACCCAGATTGGTATTGTAATGCTTCTTGCATTCGCAATTAATCTTATGGTTGCTCGCTTTACTAGGTGGAAGAGTGTTTTTCTTACGGGACATATGCTGTATTGGTTCCCCTTTGTATTTATTGCAGCAGGGGTTGATGCGGGCTTGAAGGGAATGACGCTCATAGCTTTTGCTGCTGTATTTACCGCCCTTTACATGGTTGTTGCTCCTAATCTTATGCATCCACTCGTTAAGAAAGTTACCGGGAAGGATGAGTTCACCATTGGTCATCCAACAACAACTTTCTCGCTTATCTCAGCTGGTGTTGCGTCTCTTGTAGGAAATCCTAAACACAGCTGTGAGGATATAAAAGTTCCGCGTTCATTTGGTTTCCTGCGCGAAGTATCCATTACAGGTTCAATAACTATCGCTCTTGTATATATTGTTCTTTACATTCTTATGTCATTCAACGGTTTAAATCCTGCTGTTGTTTGGAAATTTGAAGGTGCAAAAACTGGTTTCTTTACTTATCTCTTTACGCATGCGATATATTTTGGCGTAGGTATGACTGTAATGCTACAGGGTGTTCGCATGTTGATTGCAGAGATTGTTCCTGCGTTCAAGGGAATTGCTGAAAAAGTTGTCCCAGGTGCAATACCTGCATTAGACTGCCCTGTAATATTTGGTTATGGTCCCAACTCGCTCATCATTGGATTTATTACTGCCATGATTACATCAACGGTTTGCATAATTTTGACGGCTGGAATGTTTCCTACTGTTGTAATCCCTCTGGTCGTTACCTGCTTCTTTGAAAATGGTTGTGCTGCAATCGTTGCAAATGCCTACGGCGGTAAGCGTGGAGTTATTGCTGCATGTGCCATCAACGGTATCGTTATGGTACTTCTAGTAGGACTCGGAGCTTATTTCTTTAATAACACTATTCAGCCCTGGATGTTGATATATGGTGGCCAAGACTTCTCGTTATGGGGAATAGTCGAAGGCTTTTTGGCACACCTTATCGCTTAGTCGTCTATATGTAGGGAGGTTGCCCACGCCTCCCTTTGTGGAGTTGGTCACATGAAATATGAGTATATCCAACATATTAAGTCATTGATTGATATAGTTGAACACGAGGAAGCAAGCCATATTGCAGAGTGCATCCAGATATTAGCTGATGCCATTTGTAGCAAAAATAGCATTTATATTTTTGGTGCATCGCATGCAGGAATTTTATCTCAAGAGTCATTTTATCGTGCCGGTGGATTAGTTCCTATAACGCCCATATGGGCGCGTGAGGTACTGGTGAATGTGGATCCTATTACCCTTACCAGCAGTATGGAGAGATGCGTCGGCTACGGTACTATAATCGCGCGAACATATAAGTTTAAGAGGGGAGATGTAGTAATAGTTCACTCTGTATCGGGACGAAATCCTGTTTCAGTGGAAGTAGCACAGGTTGCTCATCAGGAAGGATGCACGGTTATAGGTGTGACTAACTTGTCCTACTCTCAACAAACAACATCTCGCCATCCATCTGGGAAAAGGTTATTTGAAATTTGCGATATCGTTTTAGATAATCATGGCGAGATAGGGGATGCCTGTGTAGAAGTTGCTGGTACAGGAATGAAAGCAGGTCCAACTTCTACAATTATTGGCGCGCTCATGTTAAATACTATTTATACGGAAGTAGCAAATGAGCTTGTGAAGCGAGGAATGGACACACCACCGATCTTCTATAGCGCCAATGTGGACGGTGGAGATGAAAAGAATAGAGTTATTTTTGAGAAATACAAGGACCAGATACATTATAAGTTCTAGTACCACACAGGAGATGTATTTTCTAGTAGCCTAGATCTGCTGTGACTCAAACAGCTGTTATTTCCTATTTTGCGTCGCAAACGGCCTATATCAATAACTAGATATTAATTGTATTCTAGGAGGATAGAAGGCCGTTTTTTCTAGTTCAATTTTATGACCGTGTCTTAGCTCTGTAACTTATCTTATTCTATCGCTATACAATAAATGAGCTAAGAAACCCCTAAGCTTAAGGGAAAATAACTTCCACAACCATTCATGCCTGATTTGGTACCGCTCCCCCAAAAGATTAAATTTAGCTTGTGATTACCTTGACTGAATATTACTATAGGTACATAGACGTCTATGTACAACCCACTAGATACGGAGATCATTATGGAATATACGGATGCGCAATTAGCAAAAATGATTCAGCATACGAATGTCAATCCTGATCTGAGCAAATCAGATATCATTGACCTTTGCAATGACTGCCTAAAATACGGTTTTAATGGTGTTATGCTGCAACCGGCATGGGTTCCTCTTGCTAAGGAAGTACTTGCAGGATCTGATGTAAAAGTATGTACTGCTTTGGGCTATCCTATGGGCGGTGAGCTGACGTCAGCTAAAGTTTTCCAAACAAAGAAGGTTTTTGAACTTGGCGCAGATCAGCTTGATTTCATGGCAAATGTTGGTTATCTTAAGAGCAAAATGTATGATGAATACAGAGATGAAATTGCTCAAATTGTTAAAGCGGCTGATGGAAAAGTTACCAAAATCATGCTTGAGTTTGGAATGCTAACGCATGATGAAAAAATTAAAGCTGCTCAGTTAGCTATTGAAGCTGGTATTACTTACGTTAAAAACTCCAGTGGTTGGGGCCGTGGTGGTAAAGCTACAGAAGAAGATATAAAATTACTAAAAGAAGTAGCAGGAGATAAGGCCCTCGTCAAAGCTTCGGGCGGAATTCGCAATAAGGAACAAGCAATAAAGATGATCAACGCCGGCGCATCCTTACTGGGAACAAGTGCGGGTGTCCAAATTTTAACAGGTGAAGGGACAGCTAAAAGCGATTATTAGTTTAAGCTGTAGTCCCTTCTAGGACTAGAAGGGACTACACAAGCTTATGTCCAAAAAATTTGATGTTACAGAAAAGATTTACGTTCAAGTCGCTGAGGAGCTGAAGAGTCTTATTGTAAAAGGAAAAGTAAAGTTCGGAGAAAGATTACCTTCAGAGGAGCAGCTCTCAAGCCAGTATGTAGTAAGCAGAGGAACTATACGAAAGGCGATACAGTTATTAGCAGATGAAAACCTGGTAAAAAAAGTTCAAGGTAAGGGAACCTATGCGGTTGAATCGCAATCAGGTTATCCATTTGGACAAATGCTAATTTCTTATACGGAGACGTTAAGAAATAGAGGGATTACCTTTACAACTCGCATTATAGAAAGCAGGATTGAGGAGCCTAGTGCCACTATCAAAGCAAGGCTAAAAATAGGTTCTGAAAAGGTGTTTTATATAGAAAGACTGCGACTCGTAGAGGGAAAACCAGCTGGATTATTTAAGAACTGGGTTGTGCTAAAGCTTGTGCCTAACATAGATTCTAAAGATTTTACTAGATTAGGTTTGTTTGAAGCTATCGAGGAAGACGGAAAACAAAAAATCAAATTGGGAGTAAGAGAGTTCTCGGCAGTGATACCAGATACTGAACAGATGCAATTGTTAGAACTAGAGCATAATGAAGCATTGCTGAAACTCGAACAAGTAACATACAACCAAAATGATGAAATTATAGAATGCTCCGATGTATTTCTGATTACGAAAAGGTATAAGGTCTCTTCTCTATTGACAAGATAGAGGTGGGTAAGTGTGAAAATCATAGCAACATCGCATGGAAAGTTATGTGATGGACTGATTGACAGTTATAAGATGATCGTCGGAGAAGCTGCCGAGATAATAACTCTACCTTTTTTGGGATCTTTGACTGATTTCAGAAAACAACAAAAAGAGATTTTTGAAACATATAAAGGTGAAAAGCTTCTTGTTTTATGCGATTTGCTGGGCGGAACTCCCTATAACGAATTTTTAAGGGCAAAAATTGAAGGTCAGTTTGTTGGTGAGATTATTTGTGGCTTTAATTTAGGAATGCTCATCGAGTTATCCCTAGCTTTAACTGCAGATGAGCCTAGATTAGATGACATGATAGATCTTGCTCTAAATGCCGGGAAATCATCCATTAGATTAGCCGAGTGTGAAGAAGGCAGTTGTGATGAGATAGATTTCTAGAAAGGATTTGTTATGTCGATTACACTAGCAAGAGTTGATGACAGGCTTATACATGGGCAAACAACAACCAGATGGTCTAGAGAAAGAAATGTAGACGGTATCATTATTATTGGCGATGATGTCATCAATGATGAAGTAAGAAAAAAAGTACTCAAAGCCGCCGCGCGCGATTTTAAATTGGGTGTGTATAGCGAGAATCAAGGCGTTGAAAAAATAAAGTGTGCTAAGGACTCGCAAAAAGACTTTTTCGTTATCACTTCTTCCCCACAAATATTCGATAGATTGGTACAAAAAGGTGCAGACTTTGGCGGAGTGCTCAATATCGGTTGTATGAATACAAAGGAAAATTCGATAGTTTGCGGCAGAACCCTGGCCCTTACGGACAAAGATTACGAAGCTTTTAATTCTTTGGATAAGAATGGAATAAAACTGGAATTTCAACTTCTTCCCGACAATGAAGTAAAGCATTGGGACGAGATTAAGAAAAAATTTGATTCAATGAAATAACAGGAGACAATATGTTTATTCAAGCTTTATTAGCGGGTATTTTCTGCTATTTAGGTGCCGTTGATGCGGTTCCGGCTTTTGGAGTAACTGGTGGTTATTATATTTTAGGCCGTCCACTAGTTGCTGGCCTTGTATTAGGTATTATCTTCGGAGACGTTCAAGCAGGCGTTTTATGCGGCCTCGCTGTTCAAGGAGTCTTTATTGCAAGTATGCATACAGGTGGTGCATCCAGTAGTGAAATCACCTACGCATCTTATGGCGGAATTGGTCTCGCTCTGGCTACCACTAAGGATCCAGCTATTGCTGTAACATTAGCACTATTTATCGGTCAAACATTTGGTTTAATCTTTTATAACGTCAAAATGGCGGGCTTCTCGTATTTCAATAGAAAAGCCGAGCTTGCTTGCAAGAATTTTAACAAGAAATCTCTGGTCATGAACCAGATTGTCTACACGCAACTTATTACAGCTATCATCAGAATAGTTCCTGTATTTATTGCCATTTATTATGGTTCGGGTGTCGTTGAAACTGCGGTATCTTATTTCCCCGAGATTGTAACTAGAATTATTTCGGTGCTTGGTGGAGTGTTGCCTGCTCTAGGTATCGGTATGTTGCTCAATATTCTTATTAAGGAGAAGAGTGAACTTATATTCTTCCTATTTGGATTTGCAATAGTTGCCTTCACAGGTTTGTCCACTGTTGGACTTGTGTTTATCGCTTTGTTAGTAGCCTACATTATCTACCAAGCTTCTGCAAATAAGCAGGCTGTCTCCAGTACTGCTAATGACATGGTAGTTGTAAAGGGTGAAGTATTCGAAGACGAAGATCTGTTCTAGGAGATAACATATGAGTAATCAAGACGGTGCTTTAACAAAAAATAGGTTATCGAAAAAAGAGCTTTGGTCTTTATTTTGGAGATACCAATTTATGGTCGAATCAGCAATGAGCTATGAAAAGATGCACGGAGCTGCTTGGGCCTGGACATATACAAAACTGGGAGATAAATATTACAAGGATAAGCCTGAGGAGTATACAAGGCTTCTAACAAGACATTCCGTTTTTTACAACACTGAGCCGCAAACAGGGCAGTTGGTAAATGGTATCGTAGCCTCTTTGGAAGAGCAAATTGGAATGGGCAATAAGGATGTTGATGAACAGTTGCCTGTTACTATCAAGGCCTCCATTATGGGCCCACTTGCCGGTATCGGCGACTCAGTTGTGCAAGGTATTTTGATACCTACTTTGCTGTCTATTGGAATGGGTTTGGCAGCTGGTGGTAATCCTATTGGTCCTATCTTCTATATTTTGGCGTACGGGCTGATTATGGCTGCGGTGACAATAATTTCGTTTAGAAGCGGATATAAACTGGGTATTAGTGCTTTGGATGTTGTTACTGGAGAAAACGCTAGAAATATTATGAAGGCGCTGAATACTCTAGGAATCATCGTTGTCGGAGGACTTTCCGCTTCGACAGTTATTCTGAAAACTGGATTGAATATTCCTATGGGAAGCGAAATGAAACCGCTGCAGGATGTTCTTAATGGCGTATTTCCTGGTGTCTTAGCTTTGATTATGGTTCTCTTGTCCTGGTACCTAATTTCAGTTAAGAGAATGTCAGCTACAAAAGTTATACTCATTCTTATTGTCATTATTGCTGCGGGTGTTGTAATAGGACTGTTCTAGGGATCTTCTATTAAATTTATTGGATTCTTAGCTTGTAATGAAAAGGCAGACGATGATTTATCGTTTGCCTTTTCTCGTGATATAGAGCTGGAATCCTATAAAAGAGGCTTGATTGTTCCTTGATTATAGCTAATAAGTTTATTTGTAGAAGTATGCGCACCCCAGCACCTCAAAGGCGCTGTATCATACCCACAAACGATATCTGTGTTAAAGTAGATCCAACCCTTAGAGAAAGAGTGCAGGCTATGCTGACACAGGAACGCCGCGACATTATCGCCAATTACCTCAAAGATAAGCAAAGCGCTACCGTGATTGAGCTGGCAAAACTTGTTAACACCTCCCAAGTTACTATCAGAAAAGATCTCACCAATCTCGAAGAGCAAAACCTGGTGCAGAAGGTCTACGGCGGTGCTATTTGGCTTGGAAAAGACCACCTCATTGCCGAAGAAATCAAATCGGACATCAAGCTTGTTTCACAAAAACAAGAAAAAGAGCGTATCGCCCGCCAGGTCGTCAAGCGCCTCCACTCAGGCATGACTCTGTTCCTTGATGCCGGCACTACGAACCAGATTCTCGCTCAGCAACTCCTCTCCTTTGAGCACCTCACCATTATCACTTGGGACCTAGAAATTGCGCTCACGCTGGTAAACAACCTAAGTTTCAAAGTCATTCTCCTCGCTGGTGAGCTCTCAAACATCACCAAAACGAGTCGAGACTACGCGTCCGTCGAGCGACTCAAGCAATTCCGCGCAGACATAGCTGTTATGTCGTGCGACGCGTTCTCCCGTCAGGGTGTGTTTACGACTTCAAACGAAAAAGGCGCCATGAAAGAGGCTGGCATGAAAATTGCTGAGCGCCGCTTCCTCGTGGCCGATGGGGCAAAAAGCCTAAGAAGAAGTCTTATGGCGTACGATAAAATCCAAGCATTCGACTGCTTTTTTACGACTGAAGAAACGGATTTGGAAGCGCTTGGAGATCTAGCAGGCACTGAAGTGGTCGTCTGCTAATATTTCTCTATTTTTCCCACAATTTATATAAAAGTTAAAGCTTGCGCGCAACCAGCGTAGAACATGCGCAGCCCGCGGTTTCCCTTCAACACCCGCAGGCTGCGCTCTTTCTTATACATTCGTTTTCTTTCGTTTCGTCACATATTCTCCGTATTTTTCCGGTAAACGATACAAAATCGTCGCCGAGCGAAACATCTACAAACGAAAGCAAACAAAATATAAGAAAACAACTTGAAACCAAAACGACAATGCCT
This sequence comes from uncultured Atopobium sp., assembly GCA_947090525.1. Lineage (GTDB taxonomy): Bacteria > Actinomycetota > Coriobacteriia > Coriobacteriales > Atopobiaceae > Fannyhessea. The sequence continues at coordinate 86,921 of CAMUON010000002.1, read as the reverse complement.
TACAGTGAACTTGTAAGAAAAAGGAAGACCTAGCTAACAAATTAAAGAAAAGGAGCATCACATGAAAAAAGAAAATGTCGTTGTGACCATGGGCGATCCCGCCGGTATCGGTCCTGAAATTGTTTGCAAATCCTTCGCAAAACCAGAAGTTTTCGCAGAAGCAAACGTGGCTGTTGTTGGAGATCTGGGTGTTTTGAAGCTTGCCAACGAGATTTGCAAAACCAATTTGCTCTTTAATCCAATTACCAGCTTCTCCCAAGGTAAGTTTGAGCCGGGTACGCTTGACGTATTTGATCTAGACAACATCAATTTATCCACGTTTAAGTGGGGAAAAGTCTCGGCAGAATGCGGCCAAGCGGCATATGATTACATCAAAAAAGCCTACGAACTGTGCCGCGACGATGAGGCTGTTGCGATGGCTACAACAACCATCAATAAAGAGGCGCTCTCTGAAGCAGGAATTAAGCAGCTTGGACATACCGATATCTTGCAAGATCTCACCGGCGTGCAAACGCCACTTACTATGTTCGAAGTGAAAAATCTTCGCGTGACGTTCTACTCTAAGCATCTTTCGCTAAAAGACGCCTGCGACGCAATCACGAAAGAGGGCATCAAGGAATACACGCTTAAGACGATCGATGCTCTCAAGACAATGGGCATTGAGAACCCTTCCGTTGCAGTTGCGGGTCTCAATCCTCACTGCAGCGATGGTGGACTGTTTGGGCACGAGGAAATCGATTCGATCATCCCGGCGATTGAAGAAATGCAGGCAGAAGGCGTGAATGTTCATGGACCCATCGGTGCAGACTCGGTATTTCATCAAGCACTCATGGGCAAATACGACGGCGTTTTGTCCCTCTATCACGATCAGGGTCATATCGCAACCAAGATGGTCGACTTCGACCGTACCATCTCCATTACGCATGGGCTCCCGTTCCTCAGAACCTCGGTTGACCACGGTACTGCTTTTGATATTGCAGGTACAGGCGTTGCAGACGAGATTAGCTTGGATGAGGCGATCCGCCTTGCGTGCCACTATGCAAGTCGCTTCAAGGCGGCTCGCGAGCGCAACAACAAGAATTAATGCCTAAATCATAGGGATTTTCGCTGGTAAGGAGTCTGGTTTATGAAAGCACTAATTATTGCAGATGACCTAACTGGTGCTAATGTCTCAAATTCATCATTAGCCAAAAATGGGTACAAAGTAGGAACGATAAACAATACCACGGATATTAAGCGCTATGAAAATTACGACGCGCTCGGTCTTCATACCGACTCGAGAGGCATTAGCGCGCAAGAGGCTTACCAGGCAGTTCAGGAAAAAATGGAGGCGGTAAAGGACCTCAAGGTCGGTTTTTACAACAAGCGTATTGATTCGACCTTGCGTGGAAATCTGGGTTCTGAGCTCGATGCGGTCCTTGATTACCTGCCCAAGGGTACGATCGCTATTGTCGTTGCGCCATATCCCGATTCGGGAAAGGTCGTTATCGGTGACTATATGCTGGTAAACGGAGTTCCTCTCGAGCTTACCGACGTCAGAAACGATCCTACGGCGCCGGTGCACTCTTCAAGGGTTTCGGCCATTTTTGAAGAGCAAACAAAGCGTAAAACTGCTGTTATCACCGTTGAAACGATTATGCAAGGTAAGCAAGCCATCACAGACACCATGTGTGCACTCAAAGCGGGTGGCGCAGAAATCATTGTGGTCGACGCGTTTACAAACGACGATATCGACGTGATTGCTCAGGCGACACTTGCTATGAATCAACCATTTGTTGCTGTGGATCCAGGGCCCTTTACCTATTATCTTGTCAAGAATTCGGATCACACAGAGCTCCCAAAGAGCAAACAAAAGATTCTCTTTACGATTGGATCAGCAAGCTCCATCGTTATCTCACAAATTGCTCGTCTACGTGCGGAATTTGCGCCATATGTTGCAAAGATTGATGCGGTTGAGCTCCTCTATCCCCAAAGGCGCGAACAAGAAATCGCGCGTGTGCGCGACCTTGTTTTAAGTCACCTCGAGGACAATCACATGCTTCTTGTCGCCACAATGGTCCAAAAGGAAGACAAGCTTGATCTGGGCAAAGTCTCTCATGAGGCGGGCATCTCTAAGCAGCAGGCTTCCGAAATTATCAGCGAAAATGTTGCGCGCATAGGAAGCGAAATCGCGCTTGCTATGGGTGATGAGCTGGGCGGTCTTTACACATCCGGCGGCGATATCACGCAGGCATTCCTTGAAAGAATCGGAACCGCAGGTATTCAAATCAAGGACGAGGTTATTCCGCTTGCAGTATATGGCTCGATTATGGGTGGCAAGCTTGACGGCAAAGCGATTGTTACCAAAGGTGGTTTGATTGGCGACGAATATACGCTGTTCCAGTGCGCAAAGTTCCTCTCAACCAAGATTGCCAGCAATTACTACGTAGAGAAAGGATAAGGACATGGGAGGAAGCACGCAAATTATTGTGGGCCTCATCGTCGCGATGCTGGTTTTGATCTTTATGCTCACCAAAACAAGAATCCACGTGATTTTGGCCCTCGTGATAACAAGTATTTTAACAGGTATTTTAGGCGGTATGGACCCGCTTCAGACGGTTAATGTCCTTAAGTCCGGTTTCGGCGGCACCTTGGGTAGCCTGGGCATACTCATCAGTTTTGGTGTTATGATGGGAAAACTCCTCGAAACGTCGGGCGCGGCAGAGCGTATCGCAAGAACATTTCTCAAAACGCTTGGTAATGGCAAAGAAGAAACCGCGATGGCGTTTACAGGCTATATTACGTCTTTGTCGATCTTCTGCGTGCCGGGATATATCATTCTGTTCCCGCTGCTCAAGGTTATCTCTCGTCAGCAGAAGAAAAGTATCATTTCCCTAGCTGTCGCTGCCGCGGGTGGTTTGCTGCTCACGCACTCTATTGTTGTGCCAGCAACAGGCCCTGTAGGTGCTGCGGGCATCTTTGGTGCTGACCTGGCTATGATGATGTTCTGGGGCATTATCATTACCATTCCTATGGCTGTCGTCGTCGTGATTTATGCTCATTACATCGGCAAAAAGATCCGTCGTATTCCTGACGAAAGTGGGGAAGGCTGGATCGAAGGGGATGCAATCGAGACGTCTGAGATCACGCAGCAAGCTGCAGATCTCGAGGAAAAAGAGCTTCCAGGCACGTTTGTTTCCTTCTCGCCGATCGTTATCCCCATTATCCTTATTTTGCTGGGCACATTCGCGCAAAAGGCGAGCGATTCTAATATCTTGCTGCAGGCGCTTGCGTTTGTGGGACAGCCCGTGTGCGCGTTGGGAATTAGCCTTTTATCTGCAATTATATTCTTCTACAAGAGAATGACCAAAAAGCAAGCGTTGGCTTTTATGGATGAAGGAATTGCTTCGGGCGCTAAGATCCTTCTCATCGTTGGCGCAGGTGGAGCCCTTGGAGCTGTGGTGAATGCATCGGGCGCAGGTACCGTTATTGCAAACTATATCGCGGGCTCGCCGCTTCCCCCCATTTTGCTTCCGCTTTTGATTTCTACGCTCGTACGTTTCATTCAAGGTTCGGGTTCTGTAGCGATGATGACATCCGCTTCGATTACAGCTCCTATCATGGCTGATTTGGGAATCGATCCGGTGTTTGCAGCGCTTGCCGCCTGCGTGGGTTCGATGTTCTTCTCCTACTTCAACGATTCCTATTTCTGGACGATCAACGAGATGGCTGGAAATACCACCGTCAAGCAGCAGATCAACACTTGGTCGATCCCCACAACTATCCTTTGGGCTATAGGCGTTGTGATGATCCTTGTATTGAATGCATTCTTTGGGTAAAGCGTACGGTTGAGCTCGTCCGTGCGTAAGCGAGCTCGGTTAATTTTTGCATACACTTTCTCATATCTCCTGTTACACGCCTCCGAACGCTTCGGGGGCGTGTAGCTGGTATATCGTTTCCTTGGGAGCCTGTGCATAGGAGGTGGTGCGCGATAGCTTTGCTTCACGTGGTCACGGCCGCGCTCGTTGCGCGCAATCGTTTGCGCGCGTTTGTGCCGGTTGTTAATCCTTTTTGGGAGATGTATTTGCGCACGCACAATATCTGTGCGCAGTTTGAGAAAAGAGCCTCATGTGAGGTCGATAATAAGGGCTACAATAAGGGAGATACATCCCACTTGTGCAGCTGGTTACCTTGAGCCCTTCATGCTCGTTTCTCACATCACAGAAGTGAGTAGAGTTATTCTGTAGCTCACATCAATTATGAAGCAATGATCAGCTGAGGTCCGCGTCCGCAGCCGCAGAGCTCATAATCAGATGTGCCATCATCTAGATAGGGATGTGCTTTGCCTCCGCATGCGCGGCAAGTTCCCATAATTTCATTAATAGGTTCATCTCGAGTTACTGCAATTGGGCGTGTATATGTCGTGTCTGCCTGCGCGTGTTCTGAGTCTTGCGCTTGAACCTGCGCAGAAGCACCTATGTAAGGGTCTTCTGCACTCGTATTGTCAGCATGTTGCCGTATGTATTCAGATCGTTGTGCATCTACAATACATATATCAAAATCGCTTAAATCGGCAAAGTGATAGAAACTCGTTCGTTCATATTTGGATGAATCGAGCAACATGATGTGCTGCTTGGAATTGCTAATATATGCACGCTTGATGGTGGTACTAAAATCATGTTCAACAGTAAATCCGTGGCGCTTGTCATATCCATCTGCACTCAAAAATGCCTTGTCAGCATAGAGATTCGACATAGCGCTGAGCGTGAGCGATCCGCGCACATAGAGGTATCCTTTGCGCAAAAGCCCTCCGAGCAATAAAATTTCCGCTCCAGGCAGGTTGTAGCTTGCAAAATTGGCAATAACTAAATCACCGGTAATGATCGTAATATTCTTTTTGTTGGTGAGATGCTTCACAAAATAAAAACTCGTTGTGCCGATATCAGCGATGATCACATCACCGTCATTTACCAGCTGTGCAGCTGCTTTTCCAATTGCTTCCTTGGCTTCGACGTTGTGATTGACCTTTTGTTCGGGATATTTCAGAGTCAAAGACTTATTGTGGGAAATGGCGCCACCGTGAATGCGTTTGACTTCTCCTGCCTGTTCGAGTAATTCAAGATCGCGCCGTGCGGTCACTTCCGAGACGCCAAAGTAGGAGCTAATGTCTGAGACCATTATGCTTTCGTGATCCATCAGCCATGCTAGTACATATTGTTGGCGCTCAACGGCACTTTTATCATTTCTTGACATACGAACTCATTTCAATAGGCATTTCACTGCATGTGGCTACTGTTCGCCACGTTCGCTCTTATGTGGTGCGGCTGCTTACATGCGCGATGGCTTATCGGCATGAAAGGGTCATACGTGCTTGTGTAGGCGCCGCCGCAGCTGCGCGTCATCATGTCCCTCTACAGTATCTAACACCATGTGTCTGCGCTGCTACTCACACACTAAATTGTCAAAACTCTCACCTATGTATCACACACCTATAGTTTTTTCGCATCATACCAGGGTAAACGTCGATTCATGCATGCCCGCACCCGAGATCGGCTTAACGTTTTTCTGCACTCAACACCGCCTAACTATCAAAACCTACCGTTCGCAGATAATCCCCGAATTAACTTTCGAATACTTTTGATATAACTTACAATCGTAAGCAGATAGTATATCCACAAAAGGAGCACATATGAGCATTAAAGTATTTGCAGACGGAGCCAACATCGATGGCATGCTGGATATGTATCACAACGGAAATGTTCAGGGTTTCACCACCAATCCCTCGCTGATGAAGCTAGGCGGTGTAACAGACTATCGTGCTTTTGCTCATGAAGTTCTGCAAAAGATTAGCGATATGCCCGTTTCCTTCGAAGTTTTTGCTGATGATACTGCGTCCATGGAGAAAGAAGCACGCGAAATTTCTTCGTGGGCAGACAATGTCTATGTAAAAATCCCTGCTGTCACCACCGACGGTGCAAGCACTTCTTCGCTTGTTCACAAGCTGTCTCAAGATGGCATCAAGATCAATGTGACGACACTCTTTACGCCTGAACAGAACCACGAGTTCATCGATGCCGTAAGCGCCACTACGCCTTCAATCATTTCTATTTTTGCTGGACGTATTGCCGACACGGGTGTAAATCCCATTCCTATCGTCAAAGACGCAGTAGAGTACGCAGCGCCTAAGAAGAACTGCGAGATTCTGTGGGCTTCCACGCGCGAGCTCCTCAACATTTTTCAAGCTGAGGACTGTGGCTGCCAAATTATCACGGTCACCAATAACATTTTGGCAAAGCGCAAGAATATTGGTAAAGATTTGTTTGAATATTCTTGTGATACTGTTCGTGGCTTTAACAAGGATATCCAAAGCCTTGGTTTCCACATTCTTCCGTAAGGGGTTGTAAATGTTAAAGGAACTCATAACCCAAGACGTGATTCGCTGTCACGCTCACGCAGCAAATTGGGAAGAAGCGGTGCGTATAGCAGGCGCTCTTCTGGTTGATGCTCACAAGTGCGAAGCGTCTTACGTGGATGCTATGGTTGAGACGGTCCACAAATTTGGCCCTTACATCGTGCTTGAAGAGGGAATTGCGATGCCGCATGCACAGTCGCGCGATAATGTAGCTGAGACAGGTATTAGCGTAGTCACCTTACAAGAGCCGGTATGTTTTGGTCATGATGAGTATGATCCTGTATCTGTTTTGATAGGTTTTTGTTCTCCTAGTTCAAATGGGCATATGGGCTGTCTATCTGAACTGGCGCAAATCTTCGATGATGAAGAGATTGTATCTAAACTTTCAGCTTGTAATGATGCTAGAGAGGTCAAAGAGCTGCTGCAAGCAGCTATTTAGTGAAACTTTCGGTGTCTTTTTTGCCAGAGCTGGTATAGCCGGGATGTACTTCACAAGCTGATACATAAGGAAGTAAAACTTTTAGAGCAAGGAGTACGCGATGCACATTATTACTGTTTGTGGAAATGGAATTGGTTCCAGTTTGATGCTTGCTGGCAAAGTTCAGCAAATTTGCGATGATGAGGGCATCAAGGCTGATGTGGAGTCAATGGACTTGAATGCAGCGTCTTCAGCAAGTCCTGATTTATTCATTACGGTTAAGGAACTTGCTCCTTCTTTGCATGGTAAAGTAGCTATTGTTCGCAGCTATGTTAATGCGAAAAAGATCAAGGAAGATGCGCTTGACATGATTAAGGAGATTGCTGCAGATCTCGGATAGGTGCTAGTAATCTTCCTGCTTGTGTGCTGTATGAGTCAGACCCAGCGTTGTGTTCTGCTTGATACTGCTCACATAGGGCGTTGAGCTTTTATATCTATGGTAGTTATGAATATTGCACGTGTATGTATCACAATGATAGAAAGGACTGAGATGGACGCTATTCTACCAGTACTTGGGTTCTTTGAATCTATATTAACTCAACCAGCCTGGATTATGGGGTTGTTTGCATTGGCTGGATTAATTGCACTTAAGCGTCCGGGACATAAGATTCTTACCGGGACTCTTAAACCTATTTTGGGCTATATTATGCTATCGGCTGGTGCCGGTGTTGTTGCGGGTAATCTTGCACCCCTGGGAACATTTATCGAGACTGGTTTTCACATTAGCGGTGTAGTTCCCAACAACGAAGTTATCGTTTCGATGGCTCAGAGCGTGTTGGGTGTTCAGACGATGATCATTCTTATTCTTGGGTATGCAGTCAATATATTGGTTGCTCGTCTCACCAAGTTTAAGTACATCTTCCTCACTGGCCACCACAGCCTCTTCATGGCTTGCCTGCTTTCTGCTGTTCTTCAAGCTTCTGGATTTGACGGAGCAGCGCTCTGCATTACAGGCGGTCTGTTCCTCGGGCTTGTAAGCGCTATGTTACCTGCTGTGGGACAAAACTTTACCGCAAAAGTTACCGAAGGCGACGACATTGCAATGGGTCACTTTGGTTCACTTGCGTACTACATTTCTGCTGCAGTAGGTTCGATCTTTAAGAATGAAGCAGAGAACAATAATACCGAAAAGATCGAGATTCCTGAGAAATATGCATTCCTGCGTGATACTACTATTTCTACTGCTTTAACCATGGCGTTCTTCTATCTCGTGTCTGCAATTGTTGCCTACATCGCAAATCCTGCGGTAGTAACGAAGCTCGCTGGCAATAACAACTTTATCGTATATGCTCTGACCTGTGCATTCTCATTTGCTGTTGGTGTAACTATCGTGTACAACGGCGTTCGCATGATTCTTGCTGACCTCGTTCCCGCTTTCCAAGGTATCTCCAACAAGCTGATCCCAGGCGCTATCCCTGCTGTCGACTGTGCAGTATTCTTCCCGTATGCACCAACTGCCGTTATCCTGGGGTTTGTTGCTTCGTTTATCGGTGGTGTTGTGGGTATGTTCATCATCGGCGCAACAATGGGAATCTTTATTATTCCTGGTATGGTACCTCACTTCTTCTGCGGTGCAACTGCTGGCGTATTTGGAAATGCGACTGGTGGCCGAAAAGGTGCAGCACTTGGTGCATTTGTTAATGGTTTGCTGATTACGTTTGCTCCTGCATTGCTCTTGCCCGTTCTCGACATCTTTGGATTCCAGAATACGACCTTTGGTGATTTCGACTTTGGTGTTATCGGTATTACTCTTGGACGACTTGCCAGCTCGTTTGGACCTACTGGTGTCTATGCACTCCTTGGGGTTCTCATCGTTATAGCATTCGTACCTAACTTTATGCACACCAAGACTAACGTTATTAACCACGTTGAGTGTGACGACTAGTACGAGTCTTCGTTTGGTATCTCCGCCTTGCTCTACAAGGTGCCCATGAAAAGTACGCAGTCCGTTTGTGCGGGCTGCGTACTTTTTTGTGCGATTTTTATATCTGCCTAAGCCGCGCCGTCTCAGCAGAGCTGTATAGGAAGCATGCGTCCTTATTTAATGATCAGCGTGATTGGCGTCATCAGTATGATCACAAAGGTTTAAAAATTAGTACCAATGTTTTGGGACTGAACCACTTTTGCCCGCTTGCGCAAGCGTAGAAAAAAACGGGCTGATGTCGAGATTTTTTGCCCGATTTTGGCAAAATTTGCGCCCGCGAGAACCCTTCAAAAAATGCTCCAACGCGTATAGCTGCGGATATAATAAATTAAACTAATAAAATTAGTTGAAAATTTGATATTTTGTGTGACATCAGCGCTATTTTTTCTACGCCCGTGCAGAAAAACCTTAGCGTGGAGAGTGGGCTTCAGTTCGCGCGCGTCTGCGCACAAGCTAAAGCCCACAAATAGTTAATCTTTCAAAGAAAGCTTTTTATAGAGATTAATAATCTCAAGTGCCATGACTTTGACCGTCTCAGCAGAAGCGAGCTGGTCTTCCGCATGCACCAAGAGGAGGGGAGTTCCCGCGCCCGCGGCAACATCAGCACCCACACCCGCATTGTCTTTAGCGTGCTCTACAACGCTTTGCGCCTCGGATTGCAGAAGCTCAAGATGCACTTTGTGTCCTTCTGCAAACGCTTCATCACCTTGTGCTATGAGCGCTTCTGCCTGCTCATAATTTCCTGTTTTAGCTTGATGCATAGCCTCGATATAGTCGCTTTTTGCAGCGCCTACAAAACTTATGATCTCAAAACAGATAGTTTCAATGTCTGTGGCTTCTTCCATTATTTTCCTATCTCATTAAGCGCCATATCAATGATAGCGTCAGCGTTCATGCGTCCATAATCCATCATGGGAATTACCACTACAGGAATTTTTCCCTGTAATTCACGCTCAAAATCACCCTTGGTATACGCAATCTGCGGCCCGAGCAGCAATATGTCATAGTCAGACACGTGATCATGGGATTCGCTTATGGGATATGCAGCAATTTCAATATCCTCTTCGCGTGCCCGCGCTGCGGCTTCCATCTTTTTCACCAAAAGGCTCGTTGACATACCTGCATTACAACACAGCATTATTTTAATCATATATATCTCCATATATGTTAGTCGATATGACAGTGCACGAGCTCGGGAGTCTCTTTGCTCGTGCACCCTCTGTTATAGCCTATTTATTCAACATTTCAACTTGTTTTGCACTAGCTTTTTCAGAAATGCGCATGAAGGGATAGTAGATCGCCATACCCAATATGATTTCAACTACTTGCCAAACAGCAGCACGCCAGTCGAGACCCGTGGCAAAGAATGCCGAAATGACTGGAGGAGTTGTCCAAGGAACTTGAGCAACGCAAGGGCTAATAAGACCTGCGCAGGTCAAACCATAAGTAGCTCCGATGAAAAGATCGGGGATCAGTACAAAAGGAATCATAAGAGGCAGATTGTATACAATGGGGTATCCGTAAATGACCGGCTCATTGATATTAAACAGACCAGGGAGAATGGCCATTTTTCCTACGGTCTTACTTGACTTATTCTTGGAGAAAAGGAAGGTGTCGAGAAGCAGCATGAACGTGCATCCGCTTCCTCCCATAAGCGCAAAGCTGTTGATGATCTGCATGTTCATGTAGTGGTCGCTTGGGATTGCTTGTCCAGCGGCGAAGGTTGCCATATTGTCAACAATCAGCATGGTAAGAATCGGCTCAATAGTAACACCTGAGATAGTTGACTGGTGGATGCCCAAGCAGAACAGAAGGTTTGCGCAGGTATAGATGATAATTACTGCCCAGGGGCCAGCATTCATGATGGATTTCAACGGCATTGCAACAAAGGTCGAAATGAGTGCCAACAGATTTGTGTGCGCGCCTGCTGCCAAAATTGCCGAAGCAAGTCCGCAGATTGCAAGCGTAAGCAGCATAGGGATCATGACATTAAACGAATTGCCTACTGCAGGAGGAACATTGTCTCCGAGGTTGACTTTGAGCTGCTTGACCTGAGATATTTTGATAAAAATTGTGCATGCGATCAAACTGACAACGATAGCGCCAAAAAGGCCGTTGGTACCTGTATTTGCTGTTGAAAGCATGCCAGCTACAAGCTCATGTTTTTAGGATCACTCACTAATTGTGCGGTTACTTGTAGAGGCATCATGATAACAAACGCAGAGACGCCCACCACCAATGAGGCGAGGGGATTATCGAAGTTCTTATTTTTTGCAAGGGCATATCCGAGTAATCCCGCAAGAATAAATGCAGAAATGCTAAGAGTTCCTTGTGCCAAGGTCGCGCCCCAGGTTTGACAGTTCGCGAGTTCGGGGGATCCTGCCTTAAAAAAGAGAGGGAAGATAACATTGTTTATCAACACTGCTACACCAGCGAGGATGTAGAGCGGTGTGATAGTAGCAAAAGCGTCTCTCAGAGATCTCAGATGGACCTGGTTCCCAACTTTTGCTGATACCTCAGCAAATTTGTCAAGCATCGCCTGACTGTTATTACTGGCCATGATAACTCCAATCTCTTCAGTGGGCCATTCCTTTAATGTTGTGGCAGATGAATGCCTACACTCCAGCGTTTATGACACACAATGGCTGTGGGCAACCTGTTTGAGCCAGTGCGCGGATTTCTTTAAGCGACGATCGTAGTTGTGTTCAAGATCTACCTCGACAAAGCCGTAACGATTTTTGAATGCATTTGCCCAGGACCAGTTGTCGATAACAGCCCAATAGTGATACCCACGTATATGAGCACCCTCCTGTATAGCTTTCGCGATCCATTGCAGGTGTGCGCGTACAAAATCGATGCGATAGTCATCCTGGATGACACCATCGGGGTCCCTATATTGGCCTTCATCTTGAATGCCGATACCGTTTTCTGAGATGAAAAATTCTAGAGAAGGATAATCTTTTGCTAGCTGCATGCCAAAGTCGTAAATTCCCTTGGGGTATATTTCCCATCCGCGGCTTTTGTTAACTTGCGCATCTGGCCAGACATAGGTATCCGCAAAATGGGGATTGCCAAAAGCGTCCTTTTCGTGTTGTGGTGCTTGTACTCGTGTAGGGTGATAATAATTGCAGCCGAGCCAGTCAACTACACCTTCCTTGAGCAGCTCTTCGTCTCCCGTACGCACGGGGAGTGCAATATTTCTTTGTTGAAGCATTTCGATAACATCATGCGGGAGCTGGCCTTTGGTAACCAGATCAAGCCACCATCTATTGTTCAAACCGCTGGTCATGCGTACTGCTTCGAGGTCTTCGGCTGTAGGATCTTCTTTAGTATAGGTAGGGGTAAAACAATTTATGAGGCCAATTTTTGCGTCCGCGCGCACAAGCCCATGGTCACGCGCTGTCTTAAAACGCGCTGTGGCGAGAGCATGAGCAAGCGAAATGTTATACTGTACCGCCCGTGCACGCACAAAACTGTGCAGGTTGGGGTACCACACTCCTTCTTGATAGCGCTGCTCGGGCTCAACGATCGGCTCATTAAAGGTAAACCAGTATCTGATTTCCTGGCCGAATTCTTTAAAGGCTTGCTCGGCATAATTTGCGTATGCTTCAACTACCTCGCGGTTTTCCCAACCTCCCCGCTCAAATAGGTAGGCGGGCATATCAAAGTGATACAGATTGATGAACACGTCAAGGCCTGCATCCGCGGATGCCTTAAACAGTCTGTGATACCATTCAGCGCCTGTTTGATTGATGTGTCCATCCTGATCAAGCAATCTACTCCATTGAATAGAAGTTCTGTATGAGTTGAGCCCCAATGATTTCATGAGAGCTAAATCTTCCTCATAGCGCGCCATAAAATCATTGCCTGCATAGGAGCCTATGCGATTGTGGAACGCCCCAAGATCTTTCATCGACCAAAGATCCCAGATATTGGGAAGTTTTCCTCCTTGATTCCAGCAGCCTTCTGTTTGGGGTCCTGACATGGCAGAGCCGAAAAAGAAGTCTTTGGGAAGCGTGTGCTCACTCATTATGATCTCCTATAGATCGCTGTAGTGATTGAAGTATAGCGCTATGATTAATATAAGTAAAGCGAGATTATATAGAATGCAGCTCAGAATTTTTCAAGTTCTTAGAGGTGATGCGTCTACGCTATACTTAACACAGCAGAAGGAGGTTATATGGTTGCCAAATATGAAGCCATTTCACGAGAGATACGTCGCAGCATAGAAGATGGATCGCTCAAACCGGGAGATAAATTGCCTACGGTAGTTGAGCTATGCACACTCTATTCGGTGAGTAAAATCACTGTTAAACGTGCTATTGAGCTGCTCGTTGAGCAAGGCTTCATAACAAGCCGTAGAGGCTCTGGCATATTCGTCAAAGAAGGCGCAGCTATTACGCAGCAAGCTTTCTTGTCCGGCCGTAATGACCGGGCCAAAGGCTTCACCTTTGAACATCAGGGGCAGCATATATCCTCGGTAGTGTATGACTTTTCGATTATCGTTCCCGAGCGTGCTATTGCTACGCAGCTTGGTATTCATGCAGATGATTTCACCTATTATATAGAGCGCGTGCGTCAGATTGATGAAAAGCCCATCGTAATCGAGTACACATACATGCCCCTTGATCTCATACCTGGTCTCAAGAAAAAGCACTTGTACGGTTCTATTTATCAATTTATTCGAGATGAATGCGGGTTAAAAATCTCGAGCTTTCATCGAACTATTAGGGCCTGCGGAGCAAGTGAAGAGGAAGCGAAAAGGCTGGATACGCATGTTAACGAGCCGTTGCTTGAGCTCGAGCAAATTGGATTCTTGGACAGCGGTCGTGCGTTTGAGTATTCAGTGTCCCGTAACGTGGGCAATCGATATGAGCTTCACAATGTAACGCTTGCGTAAGTGATGGCTTCTACGCTCGCGCGGGGGAGGGAACTCTTGAACGTCTTACGCCCCTCGCGCGGCACGTGCGCACCCCCGTTACAACCAAAGCAGCGTATCTTCTGCAATATCGCGCGTGCAATGGGGGCACACGCGGGCTTCCTTTTGCACCTGCTCACGGCACCAAGGACAGTGAGCTTCTTTTTCCTTTGGAACTTCAGTCATCAAATCGAGCCCCAGATTTTTGCCGGCCTCCTGCAGCTTGTTGATAAAGGTGATAAAGCAAAACAGAATAAAGCACACGATCAAGAAGTTGATCACAGATCCCAGAAATGCCCCAAAATCTATAGATGTACCTGGTACTACAAGGCCAGAAATATTGGTAGTTCCGCCGGTAATCAGCACAATCAATGGATTAATAATATTATTGGTAAGCGAATTGACAATCGCCGTCAGCGCGCTACCAACAATCACACCAACTGCCATATCGACGACATTGCCGCGCATAATAAACGCCCGAAACTCTTGTAAAAAATGCTTCATGATGCCCTTTTCATTTATTTTGTTGCCGCGATGTCTTTTTTGCTATCAAGACATATCGTTACTGGACCTCGACAGCACGCTTCGATTGTCATATCTGCACCAAAACGCCCACGTCCACACGCCACGCCATCCTTCTCCACGCACGCGCAAAACAAATTGTAGAGCTCTTCTGCATGCGCAGGCGCTCCCGCCTCAACAAAAGACGGCCTTCTACCATGTCGACAATTGGCATAAAGGGTAAACTGACTGATCGCAAGCACGCTGCCCCCAACATCCAAAAGTGAGCGATTCATCTTGTGATGTTCATCCTCGAAAATGCGCAAATGCTTCGTCTTGTCCCAAAGCGCACGCACGGTATGCGCATCATCTTTATCGCTTATTCCCACGAGAATGAAAAGACCATTCGCGCAGCTACCTGTGGTGATTCCATCTACCGAAACGCGCGCTTGTGCTACGCGCTGTATGACGAGTCTCATGATCTCCCTTTGATATTCAAGTTAAACTGGCTGTATGTTTGCGCCCAACACCCAGCGTGTCCAGCGCCTCGTGCGGCACAGCAGCATCCTGCGCCCGCAGCTCCGCCCAGCGTTAGAGATTGTACAGCTTCGAAAACTTCTCTGTAAGATATTCAAGGTAATACGCTACCTTAAACTCCTCGCCGCAGGCATCGCGTATGAGTTCAGCCGAACTCTTCGCCCGCCCGAAGCGCCAGATATTATCGCCCATCCACCGACGAATGCGAGAGGTATCACCTTTCTCCAGGTCACCGTCCCAATCGATGCCAGCAGCAATCATTGCATGCTTAAACTGCGCACCATACGCGCTTCCCAGTGCATATCCCGGGAAATAGCCGATATACCCGCTTGACCAGTGCATATCCTGTAAGGGACCGTGCGCGGCATCCGTTACCGTAACGCCCAAATAGTTTTTATACAGTTCCGCCCAGCGCTTCGGCACATCATCTACGGATAATTCCCCGCTAAACAGTGCTTTTTCTATCTCATAGCGCACAATAATATGCAAAGGATAGGTGAGTTCATCTGCTTCCATACGAATTTCGCCTGGTACTACAGCATTTGAAATTGACCAAAATTGACGCGGCGTGACACGACCCAATTGTCCTTGAAAATGCTTTTGCATGAGCCGCAAAATATGCGGCGCAAAGTGCAGGTCGCGCGCGACATAATTCTCGAAAAAGCGCGATTGCGCTTCGTGCATACCGTAAGACGTACCCCCTTGGAGCGACGTTCTATCATATGCAGGATCGACCCCCATTTCATAAAGGCTATGCCCACCTTCATGAAACATGGAAAACACGTTTGAGAGTACATTATCTTCGTGAATGTGCGTGGCAATGATCGCGTAGTGCGACGAAGGCGCACATGAATAGGGGTGTTCCGTAGGTACAAGAAGGACATGTTTTGTATCAAGCCCCTCAAGTTCCAAAAGATCACGCGCAAGCGCCCACTGCCTCTGCTCGTCAAAGCGTCCCTCAAAAATCTCTGGTTTTGGACGAAAACCTTTGTGCGCTGCCTCATATATAGGCTTGAGAAGCGGAATAATTCCCTTCTTAAGCTCGCCAAAAAATTCATCCAAAGATTCCTTCGAGCTTCCTGGCTCATATTCATCGCACCAAAGGCTGAAGGGGTCAAGA
Organism: uncultured Atopobium sp.; assembly: GCA_947090525.1. Classification (GTDB taxonomy): domain Bacteria; phylum Actinomycetota; class Coriobacteriia; order Coriobacteriales; family Atopobiaceae; genus Fannyhessea. Next base: position 71,052 of record CAMUON010000002.1, on the reverse strand, counting down.
GCGGCATTGCGCTCATGCGCAATTTCTTTCATGCTCTCAATCACCTGTTTTAGGTACGGAGCAAACAGTTCCCAAGAATTTTCTCGCTTTGCCTTGTGCCAGGCCGTGTCTGCTTGAGCGATAAGCTTTGCATGTGCTTGCGCCCGTGCTGGCGAAACAGATTTTAGCTTATTATGCTCCTTGATTAGTACTCTCAGCTGGGCTTTTTGCGTAGAATTCAGTACAGCACTCGGACAGGAAAGTCGTTGCAGCAAATCCCTCGTTTCGCGTGAACATAACAGTTCTTGTCGATTTTTTTCCATAATGCCAAGGACATCGCTTCGCACATCTGCGGCGCCTTCGGGATCGATCGCCATGCCAAGCCCTACAATTTCGGCGTTTGCATACCGCAGCGCAAAGAGCTTATCTTCGAGCTCGTTAAGCGCGTGAATGTCTTCTTTGGGATTGGTGAGCGCAGCGTTCATATCGCATGTGTTTAGCAGGTCTTGCTTGGGCGTATGTTCTTGTTGGGCTGTATCTGCTCCCGTGTCCGCGGCTTCTTGTTTGGCCGTATCTGCTTTTTGAGCAGCGCCTTCTTGCGCGCCCGTACTTGCTCGCACGTCCGTACTTTCTGGTTTAGGCCTGCCCGTTTCTTTAGAACTCGTAGTTTTTTGGGGTGAAGTATTACCGTTTGTACTCATGTTGCTCACCTTTTCATCATGCATTGCACATAGCACGCGCCTCGAGTTTTGCGCTTCGCGTTCACGACATCTGTATTTCGCATTCTTGAAGTGCTATATCTCTCGCGCGGCGCGTCTGTGCTCGTACGTTTGTGCTTACGAGCACTAGCTCCATTTTAGCGTATAGCGCCCGCGCTCGAGTCTTACCCACGATAATTTCGTGACTCAAATAAAAAAAGTCAGCGAGCCGTCTCCAAATGTGGGTACAATAGAAGCGATTATATGTAAGATAAACGTACTAGGGGAGAACATCATGAGCGATTTTGTTCAGTCATCCAATGTCTTTCTTGCTAATCCAGCAAAAACAGTAGATGAAGTCTTGTCTTTCTTGGCAAAGAAAACCTGTGAGCTCGGTGTTGCGCAGGATGAAGCTGCTGTTCTTGAGGCGTTCCGCGCGCGCGAAGCAGAAGGCACTACAGGTATGATGGACGGTTTTGCTATTCCTCATGCAAAGTGCAAGGCAATTACCAAGGCTACCTGCCTTGTGGTTAAATTTGCTGGGGATGTTGAGTGGGAGAGCATGGATAAAAAGCCCATTCGCGCAGCTATTGCGCTTTGCGTTCCCGAGCAGGATGCGGGTACCACGCACCTTCAGCTGCTCTCAAAGGTTGCTGTTATGCTCATGGACGAGAAATTCCGTCAATCTCTTCTGTCCGAAAACGATGCGCAGGCTATTGCCGACCTCATCAATAAGGGTCTCGACGAGTAGGAATTAGTTTCTACACTTAATAGGTAAACCTTCGGGCATATCTATAAACAGGGACATAAGCCTTCGAGAATCCAAACACTTGGGTTCTCGAAGGCTTTTTCTTAGAAAGAATTTCTTAAGAAGTGCGCATGATAGAACAGGAGTATTATCGAGACATTAGTCGGAAAGCCAGCGCAGCATACGATAAAGAAGTTGACTTGCTCCAGGCATAAATCCCGATCCATGGTGGTAGCTTGCATCCATAGATGAAACTACTAGTTCAGCAGGAAAACTTACGTGGTCATAGTACAAGAGCGCATTTTTATGATTGGGCAGCGCGCGATAGCTGAGTCCCCAAGGATCTACGCCGCATGATTCCATGGTTGAAGAGGGATTATCTCCACATGAAGTAGTTGTGCAGGAATCTATTTCAAGCTGATTTTCTGTGAGAGCTGTGTGTGCTTCGTGAGTATCTTTGAGAATTACCAGAGGTTGTGCTCCGCAAGGTGGCTCAAATACTGCGTGATAATGCCAGAATACAGCTTCTTCTGAGAGATAGCGCCATAGGTAATGATCGGTATTGACGCACGCGCGTCCCAAATCTTCTCCTGTGCGCCAAGCCCAAAAGCAGGTACCTCGTGCAATTTCGTGGGTGTTTGTAAGCCAAGAACCCACACAATTCATCCCATCGAGATAGATCTTCTTGTGTTCAAGTTTCATGAAGTCCAAAAGCGTATCATGTTTATCGGCAATGACTTGTGGGTGGTTGCGCGCCGCAAGAAAAACTGAATCATATTCTGAAAAATCCCCGTTGTATTCCGGCCAATAAATAAAGTCGGGATCGTAAGCTCTAATGCTTGGGTCTTTTGTACATGCTATATGAAAAAATGAACCAGAATGAACAAATGCTATTCGTTTCATAGTGTCTTCCTTAGTCTAAATCTGTAGTATATACGCCTGCCCGCGAGAGGTAGTCTTGAACTGCTTGAGCAAGACCTTCCGTGCTGGTGTGGGGGCATGCAAAACTCTCGAGATCGTTTCCGTTATGAATGATGACCTCACCTTTGCCGAGAGCATAGCTGATATCGACGGGGAGTTTACCCATACCAATGCCGGTAATTATGCGTGCGTTGTCAGGAAGTCGAGTGAGAAATGAGCGCGCATAAAAGCCTGCAACGCCAATATGTTTGAGCTCTTCAAAGCTATGCGTTCCAGGAACTCCTGTTTTCAGAAGCAGGTCTTTGCGATCAATGCCATGCCAAATGGGGTGATCTTCCACAGCACTAAGCAAAAAATCTTCAATTCCATGTACTTCCATAAAGCGATGCTCGGGAAAACCTTCCACATAGGGAGTCATGCACAAGCCATTAGCAAGGAGCTTTCCACCCTCTTTTACCCATGAGGTAAGTTTTTCTTTATTGTGTAAGAGATGAATTTGATCTGCTCCCATCGAGATGATAATGCCTTGATAGCGGCTTAGATCACAGTCGCTGAGTTCGTAGACATCAATTACATCCGAAGGAGTATCCTGTGTGTGTATCATATTTTTAATACGTAATATGTGGTTCATAAAGACTCTTTTCTCGCAAGTGCATTCACACATGTTGGTAAAGCTAAGGTTTTTGAGGGGTTTTGCCGCATGGGGTTTTGCCGCAGTCGTTTTTCCTCGTGGAACTCAAATCTGGAGCTACTACGGTTTGCCGCCCTCGCTCGACCGAAATATCGCCCACGGCAACCGTGGTTCCATAGAGTTGACTAAGCTTTGTTTGGGTAAGCGTTTCTTGTGGTGGGCCTAGTTCGATTTGCTGGCGATCCATTACAAGCACTTGATCTGCGGTGGTGAGCGCATGTGCAGGATCGTGTGTGGTGAACAGCACCGCCATACCTTCTTGGGCAAGTTGCTTGATAATATCTATTACACGTCGCTGGTTTTTCATATCAAGAGCGCTGGTGGGCTCATCCAAAATAAGTGTATGAGGATCGGCAACAAGTGCACGGGCGATGAGGGTGAGCTGTTTCATTCCTCCTGATAACTCTGCATATGTGCGATTGGCAAGCTTTTCGATGCCCACGCGCTCAAGAGCTTCACATGCTTTTTCGTGGTCGTAAACTGAAGGTGTTGAGAACACAGCTATCTTTCTTCCGCGTCCCATGAGTACCATTTCGCGTACGCTGAACTGATGACGAGCCGCGTGGGATTGAGGAACAAAACCCACCAGGCCGTCCGTTTCTACTTGACCCTCGAGAGGTGACTTGATGTGTGCAAGGCAGCTCAGAAGTGTTGTTTTACCCCGTGCGTTGGGGCCCAATACGCTCATTACCTCGCTATTTTCAAGTTTGAAGGATAGATCTCTAAAGAGCCACTCATGATGGGGGTAATGGAATCCCAAATGTTGTACATTAAGCAATGATTGACCCCCTTTGACCTCGTCTAATCAGGAGGATAATAAATACAGGCGCACCAATAGTGGCAGTAAGAATGCCCACGGGAATTTCAACCGTACTTAAGGTTCTCGCTACGGTATCTACAAGAAGTAGGTAAAAGCCGCCCATGAGAAACGACTCCGGCAGCACGATTCTATTGTCGTGGCCTACTGCAAGACGTACCAAGTGAGGAATTACAAGTCCCACCCAGCCGATGATGCCTGCTGTAGCTACAGACGCTGCAGTAAGTAGAGAAACAGCAAAAATACAGCACCACCGCAATGAAACAGGGTTAATTCCCAGGGCACGTGCATCTTCATCTCCCAAAGACAGCATGTTGATTCTCCAACGCAGTGCAAAAGTAACTGCAAGCCCTATACAAACGGGGATAAGAATGGTAAAGAGTTTTTGCCACTCTGCAGCTGCAAAAGACCCCATGAGCCAAAAGGTTATGGACGGAAGTTTGCTGTAGGGATCTGCGGTGTATTTGATAAGAGATACAAGCGCGTTGAAAAATGCAGAGACAACTACTCCTGCAAGCACGATCGTGAGCGTGTTCGATTGCGCACGTATTTTTGCTATGAGCATGACAAGACCCACAGCAAGTATGCCAAAGAGGAAGGTGGCACCCATGGTAAATGCGGCTGAAGTGCCCAGCAGGATGGTAAAAACTCCTCCGAAAGCTGCAGCAGAGGACACACCTACAATATCAGGTGAGACAAGAGGATTATGGAAGAGGGCCTGAAGTACGCAGCCCGCTACAGAAAGGCTTCCTCCTATAATCACGGCGATGAGTACACGCGGAGCTCTGATCTGGTTAACTGCAACAATTGCCGCTCTACCTGCATCTTCAGGTGCATCCCAAAGAATGCGCAGGACATCTAAGGGGCTGATGGCAAGTTTGCCCACGCCTATTGCAAAAATCATGGCTATACACAGAAGGGCTGCACTTATGCTGAGGATGCAGAGATTTTTCTTAAAATCTGAAGCAGCTTGTGCTCGTGCCTGTACTTTTGTTTTTTGGCTTGTTGAGGAGGGGTTGTGTTCTAGAGAGTGAGGACAAAAAGGATGAAGATTCATAATTACTCTTTTTCAGGGATGAGGCAATAGTGCGCCGAGCGATATTTGAGGAAAGCTACAATTGAGGCGCCTTTGAAAGGCGCCTCATATGCTCGAAATTGTGCGGCTATTTAATGAAACATATCATAATGCGCGCTTCCATCATTGATGTCACAACGCAAAATCAAACTGATATCGTCGTCAGTTAGATCGTAGTTGTAAATCCATTTGGTGTTATCACGCATAAGCTGCTTGAGATCAACCTGATATTTGCCGGGATAGGCAAGTGCTGCTACATAGTTCCAGTACAAAGGCGATTCAGCACAAGGCACCTGCCAGCGATATACCCCCAAAGGAGCGCGATATACACGCTTGTTTTTCACGGCGCTCACCTCGGCAAGACGCGGATCGTTGTATAGATCTTCAGGAGTTGCTTTATCAAACGCTGAGAGGAAGATTATTTCAGGGTCCCACGCAAGAATTTGTTCAGGTGAAACCACACCATTTTTCACAGCATCTGAAGTAGCCATGTTTTGCACGCCTGCTACATCAAATACGTGCTGACCATAGTCCTTCTCGGTGTTAACAGCGATTTTATCGCTCGAATAACTCATTTGAAGTCCGCGTGGTTTGGGAAGTCCTAGATCTTTAACCTTTTGAGAAACGCTTTGTTCTTCGTTATGCATATAGTCGATCAGCTTTTGCGCACGGTCATTTTTGTCCAAGATTTTACCAAAGAGGGTGATCCAGGTTTCCAGATCTTCTTGTGTACCATACTCTAGTCCGAGCACAGGAATCCCTGCTGATTCAATGGGTTTGATAATATCCTCACTGCGATCTCCCCATTGAATAAATACATCAGGATTTTGCTCAAGGATGGTTTCCATATTGGGGGTAAATTGGCGATCGGCAATTACAGGAGTGGTTATAGAAGCAGGGAAAATCTTTGAAATAATACCCTGTTTATTAGCAGCGAGCAGCGATTCGTTGATACCTACAATGCGGTCCCACGAACCATCTACAGCAGCAATAATGGTGGGAGCAGGAATAACCGCAGAAGCAATCTTATTCACAGGTTGTGTCACAGTGACTTCGTGATTCCTCTGATCAACTACAGTAACTGCCTGCTCGTTTGTGCTGGAAGTTGCTTCTTTATTTTGTGACCCCGGTAATAAGTGAGCACATCCTGTGATACACACGAGACTGCATGCACAGAACAGTGAAAGAATGAGTTTTTTCATTCAAGGTCCTTTCAGCTAGAAGCTTGATAGATACTATGCCAGATGGCTATAGGCAATCAGTAAATGAAACACATATCTGTCCAAAAAATGAACAGTCAAGTTGGAAAGTCTACTTTTGAGGCACTGTTGTAAGTGGCGAGGCAAAATTATTTGTGGTCAATCTGGACTTATAACTTATATAAAAGATTGTAGCAAAAAAAGATAGCCTAGGGTAACTAATTTAATCAAGCTGAAAAAAAGATCAAAAAACCAAGGTTAGCGCATGGGATCATGCACAGTTTCAAGCGCGCTATCAAGCGCAGTGTCAGGTGTTTGGAGAACCTCGGTATAAAAAAATCCCCGAAGCAGGTTCGGGGATTTTATTCGCAGATGTTAAGAAACGTGCTTAGCGAATGTTGTAAAATGCCGCTTTGCCCAAGAACTCTGCAGAGTCGCCAAGTTTATCCTCGATGCGGAGCAATTGGTTGTATTTAGCAACACGGTCGGTACGTGCAGGAGCACCTGTCTTGATCTGGCCAGCATTGGTAGCAACAGCCAAGTCAGCAATGGTGGTGTCTTCGGTCTCGCCGGAACGGTGAGAAACAACTGCAGTGTAACCAGCGCGTTTAGCCATTTCGATAGCCTCGAGCGTCTCGGTAAGAGAACCGATCTGATTCACCTTGATAAGGATTGCGTTAGCAGCGCCAACTTGAATACCCTTAGCAAGACGCTTGGTGTTGGTTACAAAGAGGTCGTCACCAACAAGCTGTACCTTCTTGCCGATACGAGCGGTAAGCTTCTCCCAGCCTTCCCAGTCTTCTTCTGCAAGACCATCCTCGAGAGAGATGATGGGGAACTTGTTGACGAGCTCTTCCCAGTAGTCAACCATTTGATCGCTGGTGAGTGTGCGGCCTTCGCCCTTGAGCTCATAGTTGCCGGTCTCTTTGTTGTAGAACTCAGAAGACGCAGGGTCCATAGCAAACATGAAGTCTTCGCCCGGCTTAAATCCAGCCTTCTCAACAGCCTGCATGAGGTACTCAAGAGGCTCAGCATTGGTCTTGAGGTTAGGAGCAAAACCACCCTCGTCGCCAACGCCTGTGTCGTGGCCAGATTTCTTCAGAACATCCTTGAGGGTGTGATACACCTGTGAGCACCAACGAAGTGCGGTCTTGAAATCAGGTGCACCAACAGGCATGATCATGAACTCTTGGAAGTCAACGTTGTTGTCTGCATGAACACCACCGTTGAGAACGTTCATCATAGGAACGGGGAGGGTGTGACCATTTGCGCCGCCGAGGTACTCATACAAAGGAAGGCCCGCAGAAGCAGCAGCTGCGCGTGCAACCGCCAAGCTTGCGCCCAAAATTGCGTTTGCACCAAATTTACCCTTGTTTGGTGTGCCATCTGCCTCGATCATAGCAAGATCGCATCCACGCTGATCGTTAGCATCGCGACCAACCAAGAGCTGGCGAATCTCGTTGTTAACATGACCAACAGCAGTTAAAACGCCCTTACCCTGATAGCGATCCTTGTCGTTATCGCGAAGCTCAACAGCCTCAAATTCACCTGTAGAAGCTCCCGAAGGAACGATAGCGCGACCAAATGAGCCGTCCTCGAGTTCTACCTCAACCTCGACAGTTGGGTTGGCGCGAGAGTCGAGAACTTCACGGCCATACACGCTTTTAATGTTGCTCATGTGCAACTCCTTTCATCATTGCTTATGTATACGAATGATTACATAACATATCTAGTATAGGCTAATTCTTACGCTTGTGCACAAGCGATTTTTATCGCACACGGCGCGCATAATTTTTGCGGGGGCAGGGCCTGAACTGCCCTTTCATGGATGCTATTCGTCTGCGAGCTGGCGTTGTAAGCGCTGATTATTATGCTTTTTTGAATAATTAATTAAATTGAGGACGGTGCCTTCCATCCCGCTTGGCACATAGTCCATCTGGCTTAGATCTTGAGGCAGATAGTCCTGGAGACTGAGGCTTTCCACCTGCGTTAGCTTCTCGCGCGCGGGAACTTGTCCCTTTGTATACACGCGCACAAAAACTTTTGCCCCTTTTGCCGTCAACTTTTCTTCATATTCGCTCGTGGGCTCGCGTGTGAGCTTGCAGATGAGGTCGTGCGCAAGGTCGTGTGCGCGCTCGCGCGCATGTATCTCGACGTCCGCGCGTGCGTGTAGCGTACGCTCTTTGTGCAAATCATCTGAGCTTGCAAGCAGCTCCCATCCCGCGCGCTCAAATTGCGTCCTTGCAAACTGTACTAGCGGAAAGGAATCACTTTTAAATATGAGAAGCGCATCTTCTTGCATGCAATTTCTTAAGCGCAAGAGATTATCGAGGTAGACGAGTCGTTTCTTCGCTTCTTTGGTGCGCGGAAAGGGAGTGGGAAAATTAATATAGACGCGCGCAAGCTCTCCTTCTGCAAATATCTTTTCGATATTCTCGGCAGATCCCGGGAAAAAGAGGAGGTTGGAAATGCCGTATGCAGCGGCCTTTTCTGCGGCGAGCGCAATACACAAAGGCTCTGCGTCCATGCCCAAAAATAAGATATCCGGTTCTCGAAGCGCTTGCGCTAGAGTAAAGCTTCCTTTTCCACAGCCCAAATCAAGCCTGACCTCGCGAAACGACGAGAGCTGTAGCCGCTCGCGCTTTTCGTCTGCTTGACACGGCGCTGCCCACGTTGCCCACTTGCCGCGGAGACTTTCGGGATGCTCTTCGATGTAGTGGTGATTGCGCTGTATTTTTTGAGCAAGGTCAAAATTTTTTCCTACCCGTGCGTGAAGAGCGTGCATGCGTGTCCTTTGGTTCTCGTGCGTGCAATAATGCGTTTGGCAAAGCTCGTGCTTGCTAGTAGTATAGCGCCTCCATGGCGGGCTCTGCGATGGCAACGCTTATATCGTGCTATTTGCGCTATCGTGCGCGCGTCTTTCAACTTCTGTTTTGCCGTATACTTACGTTATCGGTGCTCGCATGAAGCGCCTGTATGCAGCGCTTGTATGCAGCATGCGCGCACACTCTTGTCCAATCGATGCTTGGGAGTTCGTCATGATACACACGGTCACACTCAATCCCGCAGTGGATAAAACGGCACATATTTCTCGTTTTACGATCGATCGTGTGAACAAGATCGAGTACATGCGCGCAGACGCTGCGGGCAAGGGCATCAATGTTTCCAAGGTCCTTCTCTCCCTTGGGGAAAAAAGCTGCGCATGGTGCATCCTCGCAGGTGAAACGGGGCATCTTATCGAGCGCGCGCTTGAGTGCGCACATATTCCTACAGAAGCCCTCTTTGTAAAGGGTAGCACGCGCACCAATCTAAAAATTGTGGATACTGAGCTAGATACCCATACCGATATCAATGAGCCTGGGCCTTGCGTCTCTAACGAAGATGTGGATGTGCTTGTAGAGCGTTTGTGTGCGCGTATTTCTCGCGGTGATTATGTAGTTTTAGCAGGAAGTTTGCCGCGCGGGCTTGCAGCAGATACCTATAAGACGCTTGTTCTCACGCTAAAAGCGCATGGGGCTCTCGTGTGGTTGGATGCATCGGGCGAAGCACTTAAGCTTGGGTGCGAAGCGTATCCTTACTGCATAAAACCCAATAATTATGAATTGGCTGAATTGTATGGCTGTGATCCCTTAGATAGATCTGCTCTTGTACACGCGGCGATGAGTCTTGGCGATAAAGGCATTGAGCTCGTTGTCGTCTCGCTCGGAAAAGGCGGGGCGCTCTTTGTAGCTCGAGGAAAAAGGCCCTTTTATGTGCCCGCATGCAACGTTTCGGTGGCCTCTACGGTAGGAGCCGGAGATTCGTGTTTAGCGGCACTTGTACATGGTTTTTCGAAACTATGGTCGCTTGAAACAATCGCGTGTTTTTCTCAAGCAACGGCTGGTGCAACGGTTATGCAAGAAGGCACGCAAGCACCGAGTCTTGCCCTTATTGAGCAGCTACAAAGCCAAGTTTCCGTTGAATACCTCTAGGATTTCTTCGGCTATTTCGCGCGCATGATCCCAGCGCGCGTCTTTATTTCAAAACTTACGTTTTGCTTTCGCTTCTCGCACGCCTTATACCTATTTTCCTAAGCGTGCGCTGAATAAAAAATCTCATAATTTTAATAAAATGGATAAAATAAGGCATAGTATGCATATAAAGAAGAAGAATCCCCGACGAAAATGTTTCAGCTTTCTTTGTTAAACAATGGTAACAGGAATTATGTATTAGTTTCGAAGACGAAAAATCTATGTCATAGTGAAAACACTTGATTGCGCGTGTGTACGTGCGTGCTTAAGCGCGCGCAAGCGCAGACGCCATCAAGCTACAAGACCCAACAAGCTTTAGGAAAGGAGAAACTACGATGACACAAATTTCGCGTCGTAATTTCCTTAAGGCATCAGCCGTCTCAGTAGGCGGCATCGCCGCTTCGGCGATGCTCAGCGCTTGCGGTGGTGCTTCGAATTCTGACAGTTCTTCTAAGAAGAAGATTCTGCGTTTTGGTCAGGCTAATGCAAAACAGCCTATCGATATGCAACGTTCCAATAGCTCGCTTTCTGCATCTATTGCAGATTCGATTTGCGAGTCTTTGTTGCGCTGGAATGAAGAAAACAAGCTAGAGCCTGTTCTTCTCACCGAAGTTCCTCGTTTTGAAAGCGATGGCGTGACTCTTAATTGCACGCTGAAAGAGGGAGTGAAGTTCCATAATGGAGCTGTACTCACGGCAAACGATGTAAAGTACACGTTTGAGCGCATGTTCAAGCCGGAAACCGGTGCAAAGTCCACCTACATGTACGAAACTATTGTAGGTGCTGAAGAGATGCTCAAAGGAGAGGCACAAGAGCTCAAAGGTCTTGTAGTCAAAGACGATACGCACTTTAGCTTCACGCTCAAAAAGCCGTTCTCAGCGTTTGTGTGCAATCTCGGTATTTCCTACGGTCACATTTTCCCCCACGAAGCGTGCGAAGCTGCAGGTACGAGCTGGGGCCAGGGTACCAATCTCATCGGTACCGGACGCTACAAGTTGGTTTCAAACGACGACACCACAGAAGTTGTTCTCGAGCGTTTTGATGATCATCACCTGGGCAAACCCAATCTCGATGAGATTCACTACAAATATTTTGATGACGCAAACACCAAGCTTCTTGCGTTCAAAAATGGTGACATCGATTTTTGCGACCTCGATCCTCAAAGTGTTGCGCAGTACAGTCAAGATCCTGAGGTGCGCGACCTGATCAATGAGTACGAGACTCTGGGCGTGCATTTTGTTAACCTCAACCTTGCGGAAAATCAAGGCCTTACCGATGTTCGTGTACGTGAGGCACTTTCGATCGCAATCAATCGTCAAGAAATTGTCGATTCTATTGCTTCTGGTAAAGCAATTCCAGCTTCTGGTTGGCTGGCTCCACAAACCCCTGGTTCTCTTCACGATCAGCCTGCTATCGAGTACAATCCAGACAAGGCGCGCGCGCTTTTGGCAGAAGCCGGCGTGAGCGATCTTAAGCTTGTTGCAAAGGTCCGCAACGGCCTTGCACAAAAACAAGCAGTTGCTGTTCAGGACTACTGGGCAAAAGTGGGCGTAACCCTCGATGTTCAGGTAGAAGACGCAGGTGTATGGATGAAAGACTGGTCAGACGGTAGTCTTCAGATCACTGCTCTTGGCTGGTACCCGCTCTATGCTGATGGTGACAATCACATGTACTCCTACTTCTACAGCAAGTCGGCCAAGAAGAAGTCTTCATTCTATAATAATCCCGAGGTAGACGCCGATTTAGACCGCGCGCGTGCCTCGCAAGATGCAGATGAGCGTGCCGATCTCTATAAAAAGGTCGACTCTAAGCTCACGCGCGAAGACTATGCGACCATTCCTCTTTACTGGCCTAAGGGCACCTTTGTCTGCAAAGACTATGTCAAGAATGCCAAGGTAGGAAACCTCATTTATCACACGTACGAAATCGATATCGATACAACGAAGTCTGACTACAACCCTGAGTCCTAAGCTCGCGAAGAGCCTTAAGCTCGCGAAGAGCCTCGCGCTCGTGGAAATGGTTTTTAGCACGCGTTCTATATCGTAATTTTGTATAAAGTTTACAAATGAGTTAATTTTTATAGCTATTTTGTCATTAAGGGGCAGTGCGCAAGCGCCGCCCCTTTATGATATTACAAATCATATCTGAAGCTGAGAGAGGGCGGCTGATGAAAGAATATCTCGCAAAACGTATTTTGCAGGCGTTCGCCGTCGTTTTGTGCATTTCTGCCATTACATTCTTTGTCCTCAATATCGTGCCGGGCGATCCGGTGCGCATTATGATGGGCGATATGGCGGATGACCAAACCGTCGAGCAGGTGCGCCACAACATGGGGCTCGATCGACCGGTGCCCGAGCAGTATGCAAATTGGCTGGTAAAGCTCGCGCACGGCGATTTTGGCAAATCCTATACACAAAACAAGCCGGTTATGATGCTTTTGGCAAAGGCCATTAGCGTCACGCTCAAGCTTTCGGGTGCTGCATATCTTGTGGCTCTCGTCGTGGGCGTTGTCGTAGGTGTGCTTGCAGCAGTTTACCATGGGCGTTTTCTTGACCGATTCTTGATGAGTGTCGCGATCTGCGGTATTTCTGCGCCGTCATTTTGGGTAGCGATTATCGTGCAGATCATCTTTGCGCTGCATTTGCATCTGTTTCCGCTCTCGGGCGTCAAAACGGCAGCTGCCTTTGTGTTGCCTACCTTTGCACTTTCTACGCGCTACGCCGCGAGTATCGCGCGTGTTACGCGTACTGCGATGCTCGAGGTCTTGGGACAAGATTTTATGCGTACAGCCGCGTCAAAGGGCTTGTCTGAGCACGCGATTATTTTGGTACATGGACTGAGAAACGCGATGATCCCCATCATTACAATCGCAGGTACGCAGCTTGGAGATATTTTTTGCGGATCGCTCATTATCGAGAGCGTGTTTGCGATGCCAGGCATGGGCAAATTGTTGCTCGATGCCATCAATGCGCGCGATTTGCCTCTTATCGAGGGCGCAGTGATGTATATCGCGATCATCTGCGTGGGCGTATATCTGTTGGTAGACATTTTGTATGCGCTCATAGATCCTCGTATTCGCCTGGGTAATGGAGGTGAAAGCGCATGAGTGTATTTGCCCACCTTAAACGAGCTTTTTTCCCGTCAAAAGATCTTTCGTCCCACACTTCACTTTCCACCGATAGTGCATCTAGCGAGGGTTATTGGAGCGTAAGCTGGAGAAACTTTAAGAAAAATCGTCTGGGCTGTGTTTGCTTGGGCATCGTGATTGCTTTATGCCTGGTTGCGCTCGCGGCGCCTCTTTTGTGTACGTTCGATCCGAATACGCAAGAGCTTTCCAACATGCTCAAAAGCCCAAATGCGACGCATTGGTTTGGTACCGATGAATTTGGACGCGATATTTTTGCCCGTATTATTTACGGCTGCAGAATTTCGCTTTCGGTTGGCATCATTTCGCAGGCGTTGTCTTTGTTTATCGGCTTTTTTGCAGGTGTTTCGGCAGGTTATTTTGGCGGACGCGTGGATGCAATCATTTCCTTTGTTATCCAGGTGTTCTCGTCCTTCCCGTTTTTACTCTTTGCGATCCTTATCATGTTTGTGCTGGGACCAGGACTTGCCAATCTCTACATCGCATTGGGTCTCTTGATGTGGACCTCTACTGCGCGTTTAGTACGAGGAGATGTGTTGCGTCTTAAGGGCAGTGAATACATTCAATCCTGCGTGTTGAGCGGAGGCAAGCCGTTTCGCATTATCATGAAGCATCTCTTACCCAACTGCGTATCCACGCTTATCGTGGTATCTACGCTGGGTATTCCGGGTGCCATTTTGTCCGAAGCGACGCTTTCGTTTTTGGGCTTGGGCGTGCAACCTCCTATGGCGAGCTGGGGACAGATGATTGCTTCGTCGCAATCCTACATTCAGTCTAATACTTACTACAGCATTATCCCAGGTCTTGCCATCATTATCACGGTTATGGCCTTCAATCTCTTGGGCGATGCGCTTCGTGATGCGCTCGATCCTAAACTGAGAAAATAGTGAGGTGAGCCATGGAAACTCAACAACAAGACATACTTTCGGTGAAGGATCTTGAGGTAGAGCTCGATACCGAAAAAGGTAAGCTTCATGCGCTCAAGGGCGTGAGCTTTGAGATGAGAGCAAAAGAGACACTCGCAATCGTGGGAGAGTCGGGTTGCGGCAAATCGATGACGGCGCTTTCCGTGATGGGACTTTTGCCCAAGCCTATCGCATCTATCTCGCAAGGAAGCATCACGCTTGCAGGTCATACGCTGACCCAAGCTTCTAAGTCGGAGCTGCAGGCGATGCGCGGCAAGCAGATGAGCATGATTTTTCAAGAGCCGATGACTTCGCTTAATCCCGTCATGCTTTGCGGTAAACAGATACTCGAAGCGATTACTGCGCACGACAAAACAATTTCAAAGAAAGCGGCCGCGGCGCGTGCACTCGAAATGATCAAGCTTGTAGGTATTCCGGCGCCCGAGAAGGTGTATCGTTCCTATCCGCATGAACTTTCGGGTGGTATGCGTCAGCGTATCATGATTGCGATGGCACTTGCCACCGATCCTCACCTCTTGATTTGCGATGAGCCAACAACCGCACTTGATGTGACCGTGCAAGCGCAGATTTTGCAGCTCATCGACCGCATGAAAACAAAACTTGGCACCGCGGTAATGCTCATCACGCACGATATGGGTGTTGTGAGTGAAATGGCCGATTGGGTACTCGTGATGTATGCGGGGCATACGGTGGAATATACCAAGGTAGATGAGCTGTTTACCCGTCCTTTGCATCCCTATACCCAAGGTCTTATCGCATCCATCCCCAAGCTCGACGATTCAAGCGATGAGCTATACGCAATCGAAGGCAATGTGCCTATGCTTTCCGACATGCCAAAAGGCTGTCCGTTTCATCCGCGTTGTCCCTTTGCCCGAGAAATTTGTAAGCACCGCTTGCCGCAGATGGAGCATGTATCACGCGCAGCCTCTCGCGCAGCAGCGCCTGCCGCTGCGGATGCGAGCGATGCAGCCGTTGCGGGTACCAGCGCGAGCGCAAACGTAGACGCAAACGCGGATGCGGGCGCTCAATCAACGTCTGCTACGTCAGCTGCCGCTTCTACAGAACACAAGGTAGCCTGCTGGAAATATACGAGCGCATGGGAGGAGGAGTAGGACATGAAAGAACAAGACAAGAGTCACACTGCGCAAGAACTTGAGTCTGCATGCGCGCCTGAGCATGCTACGAGCGCACCCGCTTCTGCTTCCACAGACCCAGACGTCGTGCTTCATGTCGAGCATATGACGAAGCATTATCCCATCAAAAAGGGACTTTTTGCCAAGAGCAAAACCTATGTTCACGCCCTCGAAGATGTAAGTTTTGATGTACATCGCGGCGAAACCTTCTCGATAGTTGGTGAATCGGGTTGTGGAAAATCGACTGCAGGCAAGTGCATTTTGCGCCTCACCGAGCCGACGAGTGGCAAAGTAATGCTCAACGGCACTGATTTTACGGCGCTTTCGGGAAAAGCACTACTTACTGCGCGACAAAAGATGAAACTTATCTTTCAAGACCCCTATAGCTCTCTGAATCCTCGTATGACGGTACGAGATATCATTGCTGAGCCCATCGATATTGCGCGCGTCTACTCCACGCGCGCCGAGCGTGAGCAGCGCATCGAAGAAGTCATGGAGCAGGTAGGGCTTGATCTCTCGTACAAGAACCGCTATCCGCACGAGTTTTCGGGAGGTCAGCGCCAGCGTATTGGTATTGCCCGTGCGATTGCGCTTGTACCGGAGCTTATTGTATGTGATGAGCCCGTAAGCGCGCTTGATGTGTCGGTGCAGGCAAAGGTCATCAATTTGTTGGCGAAGCTCAAGCAAAAGCTCGGCCTTTCGTACATCTTCATCAGCCACGATCTTTCGGTCGTGAAACATATCTCTGATACCGTGATGGTTATGTATTTGGGCCATGTGTTGGAAAAAGCCAGCAAGGATGCCTTGTTTGCCAAGCCTCAACATCCATACACCAAAGGGCTTCTCAACGTTATTCCTCAGATTGGTCATGAACGCATTCAAGACAAAGTGATCCTCGAAGGTGATGTACCGAGCCCCACGCACCCGCCCAAGGGCTGCGTGTTTCACACGCGCTGTCCCTTTGTGATGGATATTTGTAAGCGCGAAGTGCCCACGCTGCAAGAGATCGAGCCGGGGCATGTATGTGCCTGCCATCTCATGGATAAACGCGCGTCTCAGCTGCATACACGCTTAGACGAAGCAGCCCGCGCGCTTGATAACAAAGCTCTCAGTATGGACGCGAGTTCCTAGGGGGCAAGCTCCAAACATCTGCGTACAATCATCTGTATAGAAGGGACGCGCAAGCCTCATTGCGCGTACAACTTAAGCTATTGACTTTGTGTCACAAGAAGAAAGGCAACATAATGAGTGACGTTGTTGATCGTTTTATGAGATATTGTGCGATTCCATCGCAATCGGATCCATTTAATGCGAATGAGGTCCCGTCTACAAAGAGCCAGTTTGACGTGTCCCGGCTTATCCGCGATGAGTTGCTTGAACTGGGTGCAGAAGATGTAAGCCTCGATGAGCACGCCTATGTTGTTGCTCATTGGCCTGCGAGTGCGGGATGCGAGGATTTGCCTGCACTGGGCTTTTGCACGCATGTCGATACGGCGTGGCAGTCTTATGGTGATGAGGTGCATCCGCAGATCAAGCACTACGAAGGCGGCGAGCTTCTCATTGGAAAAGATCGTCATGGACGCGATGTCAAAGTGTCTCCTGAGACAAATCCCCAGCTTGCGCATATGAAAGGCTGGGATATCGTCTGCGCAGACGGTACATCCCTTTTGGGAGGCGATGACAAAGCAGCAGACGCTATGGTCATGTCTTTGCTTAAACGTCTAAAAGATGACCCAAGTCTTCCGCACCCGCGCCTTGCGCTCTCCTTTGTTCCCGATGAGGAAATTGGCCACGGAGCTGCGCTTTTGGATCTCAAAAAATTTGGCGCGACCTTTGGATACACCATTGACGGCGGCCCCTTGGGCGAATTTTGCTACGAAACCTTCAACGCGTACGAGATTATCGTCCGAGCAAAGGGTCTTTCGGTTCACACCGGTACTGCAAAAGGAGCCATGATCAATGCATCTGAGGCGCTGATGCGTTTCCACTCCTTCCTTCCGCCGCAAGAACGTCCTGAGTATACCGAGGGTTATGAAGGCTTTTACTATTTGAGCTTCATCAAGAGTGATTGTGAGGAGGGTGAAGCGCGCTATATTTTGCGTGATCACTCTCAGGAAAAGATGCAAGCAAAGATTGATCTTGCAAAAGCTTCAGCGCGCCTGGTAAATGAGGAGTTTGGCTCGGAAGTATTGAGCGTTGAAGTGGTTGAGCAGTATCGCAATATGGCAGAAGTGGTGACCAAGCCCGAAAATAAGCATCTTATCGACAACGCCCGCCGTGCGTACAAAAAAATCGGCGTAGACATGAAATTTGTACCCATGCGTGGCGGAACTGATGGATCTCAGCTGTCATTTAGAGGCTTCGCTGCACCAAACCTCTCTGCGTGCTACTACAATGCTCATGGCGTACGCGAATTTGTGCCCGTACCCGAGCTTGAAGCTATGGTAGACATGTTGGTTGAGCTCTGTGCGCTCTATGCAACGCCCCAAACGCTGACCGATTAGCGCTCCTGCGCGCTTTATAGATACTTATTTCATGGACGCGCGACTAATAGATTCGATTCAGAGATATGCAAAAACCACCGGTTCCAAGAGCCGGTGGTTTTTTTACTTCGTTTATGAACATGCTTCATGAACACATAGTCGTGAGAAACGCGAGATGCGTATGGATTCGCAGCTAAAAGCCACGCCCGCGCACGCAAGCGCGCGCGGGCGTGAGAGCCCTTTCGCATGCGTAACGCTTACGCCTCTGCGTGCTCCAAGTCTTGCAATAGCGACATAAGCGGCGGGATAATTTGCTTTTTGCGACTTACGACGCCTTTGAGCACAGCCATATTGTTCTCAGGTACAACGCCAAATGCGCGCTCCACGATCTTATTTATCTGATCTTCATCCTCACCCCAGTAGAGCATCTCGGATGTTTTGCTTTTAACATCGGTGAAGAGGTAAAAGACCATCGGCAGCTCGTAAGATTCAGCTCCTGCTTTGAGGTAGGGGCCTACAAGCGCTTCTGCAGCTTTGCGCGAAGGCTCGGTCATGAAGCTTGCTTGACCAACGCCAAAGCGTGCTTTACCACGAGAGAACACTTTGAAGTCGCCGTTGAAGACGTCTTCTGCGGTGCGACCGGTGAGATCCGCGCCTGCATCAAACATAGCATCGGAGAAGGTCGGGATATCTTCGCCGCAGATTTTGGCAAGCGCTTTACCTGCGCTTACATCAAGCGGGGTGCAAGTAGGCGAGCGGAATGCGAGAGTATCCGACATGATAGCCGAGAGCATAAGGCCTGCAATATTCTTGGGGATTTCAACACCTTGCTCACCAAACATCGTGTAAATAATGGTAGAAGTGCATCCCACGGGCATATTGCGGAAGAGCGCAGGGCTCGATGTTTCGATAGAGCCAATGCGGTGGTGGTCGATGATTTCCATGATTTCTGCTTGCTCGAGGCCATCGACTGCCTGGGAGCGCTCGTTGTGGTCAACGAGGATGACGTGCTTTTTCTTCACATTGAGAAGGTTTGCAGATCCCACAACACCTAAATAGGTTCCGTCTTCGTCGAGAACGGGGAAGAAGCGGTGATTGGACGCGGCGATCGTCTTTTTCGCCTCGTCAACGGTGGTATTGACTGAAAAACGCTGTACTTTTTCTGCAGGAAGCATGCATGCGCTTACCGGAATCGACATAGAAACCAGGCGCGCTGCTGCGTAGGTGTTGTAGGGCGTAGAAATGATGACGCAGCCCTGTGCTTTCGCTGCGCTCATAACGACGTCAGAAACTTGTGCACCATTGCATACGATGATGCAGCCAGCACCAGCGCTTACGGCAAAGTTTTGCGTCTCGTAGCGATTGGTAGTAAGGACGGTATCATCTTCGTTGATGAGGCCTTCCATCATCTCGGGCGATGTGCCAACGCGGACATGTCCTTTTTGGATGACGGCATCTGGATCGCCTGCAAGGAGCGTTCCGCCCAAGGTAGAGATTATATTCGCAACGGGTGTGTGCGCGGTGCCGAGAATTTCATCTTCGAGGATATTCATATTTGAGTTTGCAATATCCTTGATAGCAATAAGGCCTACAAGCTGCGATTTTGTATCAACCACACAAAGCGTACTCGTAGAGAGATCGCCCATGATGTTCCACGCTTCAAAAAGGCTCGTGTGTGGTGCGATACCTTGGAGCTTTTGGATATCGATATCCTTAATCTGCGGCGCGACCGAGGTAATGAGTGCCGGTTCATCAAAACCAAAGTGCTTGAGGGCAAAGGCAGTTTCGCGGCTTGTTGTGCCTGCGCGGCGTGCTTCGTATTGCGTGTTTCCCGTCTGATTTTTGAGATACGCGTAGGCCATAGCAGAACAGATACTGTCGGTATCTGGGTGCAAGTGCCCGATAACATTTACTTTACGGATAGCATTTGCCATGTGGTACTCCTTTTTGCTATTCCACACCAGTATTGCTGGTCGATCGTTTACCGAGGTGATACGAACGTGCATACCTTAAGCCGCATGCATGTACTCATACTACTGGTTTTGAGCATGTTAGGTGAGGTTAATTACTGTGTGCACAAAGTCTCCGCCTCTTGTGAGCGCAATCGCGCAGCTCCCGCTCACGCGCTTGACTACGTGCTCATACCTGCGCGAACATGAGCTTGCCCGCGCGCGGGCGCTTCCGCGCACAAATCTTTTTAGATATCGAGATGAGATTCCATGCGGTCGTGATTAATTGGCGTATAGAAAAGACGTGCTCGCTCCTCTTGCGTCTTCGCTTGTGCGAGCACCCACATCGTTTTTGCAAGCAAGGCTTCCGTTGTCATATCGTCTCCGCGCAGCACCTGCTTATTGTCCAGAAATGCATGACCCACTTCGTAGACACCGAGGTCAAGGCCTTCTTCTGCGACTTGCGTGGTGAGGACGAGGGTTTTTCCTATATCCATCCAGGCTTTGAGCGCATCGACGAGCGAGTGGGTGGGTGTATTGGGAATGCCTCCAATGCCAAAGGTCTCGAGGATAATCGCATCAAAATCGTCTTGCAAGTGTGAAAAGATAGAAGGGGAGAGTCCAGGCGTCAAGCGCAGGCACATTACGCGGGTATTGAGCGCCCGGAAGAACTTGGGAGGTTCTTTCGGTTTTTTCGCTTCGATTGAAGAAATATCTTGGCCGTTGCATATGATTTTTCGATTTCTGATAACGGCAAGAGGTGGGATATTGATACTACAAAACGCGTTGTAGCTCATGGTTTTTTGCTTGTAGGCGCGTGTGCCGCAGATGACATTTCCGCTAAATACTACGCACACATCCAAAAACGAGCCTGACGCACAGACTAAGCATGCCTGGTAGAGATTGAGTTTTGCATCTGTGAAGGCGCTTGTCATGGGCTGCTGAGATCCCGTGAGGACAATTGGCTTTGCACTATGTTGGATAAGATAGGAAAGCGCTGACGCGGTATATGCCATGGTATCGGTACCATGAAGGATGACAAAGCCATCAAAGTTGTCGTAATTATCCTGTATTGCTTGAGCTATCTTGAGCCAGTGCGCGGGCAGCATATTTGTGGAATCGATATTCATGAGCTCAAGGACGCTGATATGAGCGAGCTCTTGGAGCTGCGGCACGCACGCGGTGAGTTCGTGTCCACTAAGAGTTGGTGTCAGGCCGCGCGATATGCGTCTAGAAGCAATCGTTCCTCCGGTAGCTATGATGAGCAGGTGTTTTTTGTGCATGATGTTACTTTCTATACGTGCTGTCGTGGAACGTGCGCGCTCGTGCGATGCATGTTGCGCCCGCGCCCGACGGATGTGCGCTCACACGGTATAGAGTTATGATACTCGTTCGCGCGCGTTCTTATAGAGAGGCCAGGCGTTGTTCATGCGAAGTGCACGCGCGCGCTCATACACGTATGTACTTCTATGTGCGTCCGCGCGCTCACTCACGCTCGCCCAGAAGCACTCACACTTTTGCTTGCACTCAGCTTCGATATGACGCAAGCGTCGAGAAATATTCAGAAATCTATGAATATGCACAAAGAGAACACATTTACGCTGCGGGTGCGCTCATGCAAAAAAGTGCTATCTAGCAGGCCATATACAGGAGTTAGAAACAGAGTTGTAATATTAGAGCGACGCACGCGAAGGCTCACAAGACTGAAAGTAAGCTGAAGTAAACATTGGTGTACAATGACCTCGCTCATAAAAAAGTTTGTTGTGGTTAACTCAATATGGCGGGAGTACTAAGACTCCTTCGTCTAACCACATGGTTTCTGGAGGTTTTCAATGAACAAATTGAGTTCACTTGCTACTGCCGGTCTCGGCTTGGCTCTTGCATTTTCTATCACTGCGTGCGGCGGCCAACAGGCTCAAAAGCCTGCTGAGCAGTCCAAACCCGCTGAGCAATCTCAGGCTGCTTCTGCAGACAAAAAAGAAGCAGTAAAGGACCTCAAGGGTTGGGAAGGTACCTGGAACGACTTCAGCAAGTACCTCGACGACGAGCAGCTCAAAGATGCATATGCTGAAAAGGCAAAAGACGCTGGCAAGACTCCTGAAGAAGTTAAGAAAGAGCTCAAAGAGCGCCGTCAAAGCGAGTTCGGCGGTCTTGAGATCAAGGGTGACACCATCACCTTCCTCGACGGCTTCAAGGACAAAGGCGGTAAGGAAATCGCTAAGGTTACCTACAAGTTTAAGGATGCTAAGAAGGTTGAGCACGGCGGTAAGCAGCTCGAGTGGGATATCTTCGAAGCACAGGACAAGGATGCTAAATATCCTGTATTGCTCCTGATGCCTGTTCATGGTGAGGAAGAGCTCGTTCACTTCCACATGCGCTATGGTAAGGACGCAGACGAACTCCTCAAGAAGGACGGTTGGTTCCCAACCTTCGTCAAGCCCAACAGCACTATGGATCAAATCGCTGACGAGGTAAAAGAGTAAGCTCTTTTTGTAAAAGACCATGAGAAGTCCCTACCGTTTGGTGGGGGCTTCTTGTGTATAGGTTTGGAGTATCAAAACAGATGAGATATTCACGAAGAGACTTTTTGAAGCTCGCTGCAGCCGCTGGTATTTCGTGTTGTGGAAGCGCGGTCTTGGGTGGATGTGTGCGCCGCAAGCACGCAAAGCCCGTGATCTACGCATCGTTTTATCCGGTCTTTGACCTGGTGCGCGAGGTTGCACAAGATACGGTTGAGCTTCATTCGTTTATGCCGCCCAACAAAGATCCTCACGTGTGGGAGCCTACGCCTAAGGGCTTGCGTGATTTGTCCGAGGCGGATCTTTTGGTCGTGAACGGCGCCAACATGGAGCACTGGGTCGATCAAGTGCGCGACAACTTGCCGAATCTCCCCGTTCTTACACTTTCTGATGGCATTGATCTTATTACCTACAAAGGTGCTGCTGCCATGGGCGAGTTTCAGTATATGGCGCGCCTTGGGGTAAGTTCGGGCACCTACGGTTTTGAGTTTGGTCACACGCACCAAGACATCATGCGTGTTGCATTTTTCAAAGCAGATGAAAAGACGCCGCGTTCTGACTTGGTGAAAAAGGGCCGTCAGATCATGCAGCAAAAAGGCGAGGTTATCGCCCAGCACAAAACGATTTCGGTAGAAGACGGCAAGGTGTATGCACTTGAAATGGGCCACGAGAGCGGATATATCGGCTTTACCCTTCCCGAAGACGCGAATTGGATTTTGATCTCCGATCGCGCGAGTGCAGATCTATTGTCGTACCGTTTGGTTGAGTCAGAAAATGGCGATATCATTCCGTCTACTCAGCTTATGGAAGGTTCATCTTCGGGCACGGACAAAATTACCTACGATCCGCACTCTTGGATTTCTTTTGTCAATGCAAAGCAGTATTGTGCGGCAATTCACGATAAACTCTGTGAGCTTTATCCCGCAAATACCGAGGAATACCGCAAAAATAAGCTTGATGTTGTATCGAGGCTTACTGAGCTTGGCGCGCAGTACAAGGAGAAATTTAAGCCGCTTGAGCGCCGCGAGTTTGTGGTTACGCACAACGCCTATTCCTACCTTTGCCGTGACTTGAATATCAAGCACTTCCCGCTGCAAGGACTGACCTCCACGGAGGCGCCCGCACTCAAGACAGTACGCAAGGCGGTTGATTTTTGCCGTCGTCACAACGTTACAACCGTCTTTTACGAGCTTGGCGCATCGTCTAAGGGTGCCGATACCGTAGCAGGAGAAATTGGCGGAAAAGCGGTGCCGCTCGCTTCGATGGAATACGTGAGCGAGGAACAAGGCGCCGAGATGAATGGCTACGTCGAAATAATGAAAGATAATGTCGAAAAGATTTATCAGTCGCTCGTGTAGTGCATAAGCGCATATAGCGCGCATATATACCACGCGCCCGCGCGTTCGTATGCGCGCGTAAGCGCGTAAGCACGTATCAACGAGGATGGTAGTTTTTGACAACAGTAGAGGAGGGTTCATGCAAACTATTGAAGTTGCGAACCTCAACTTTGGATACACCAAGGATCTTGTACTCAAGGACATCAACCTCTCCGTCGGAAAAGGCGAGGTTGTATGTATAACGGGTGAAAATGGCTCGGGCAAGTCTACCTTGCTCAAGGTCCTTCTCGGTGAACTCAAACATTATAGCGGCAGCGTTTCGCTGTTTGGCAAGGATGTCGCAAGTATTAAGGACCTTACGGGCGTTGGCTATGTCCCTCAAAACAGTGTTATGAACAAAGTCGCATTTCCTACGACCTGTAGAGAGATGGTTGCGATCAATCTCTACCGCGATTTTGGATTTATCAAGGTCCCCCAAAAGAAGCATTTTGCCCGTGCGGAAAAGGCGCTGTGTGACATGGGCCTCGAAAAATACCTGCGCACGCCCTTTAACGAGCTCTCGGGTGGTCTGCAGCAGCGCGTTATGATCACGCGTGCATTGATCAACGATCCTGAGCTTCTCATTTTGGATGAGCCAACGGCAGGCGTTGACAATGAGAGTAAGGTTCACTTCCTCGATTTGCTCGAGAAAGTAACAACTGATCGTCACATCACTGCACTGTTGGTTTCACACGAGCTTGAGTTGGTGTCGCGTCATATTAGCTTTGATGCGCGGTACCGCATTGATGCAGGAAGGATATCTCATGTTTGATATTACTTCGATTTTTCAGTTTGAATTTATGAGAAGGACGCTTGCAGCTGGTCTTATGCTCGCAATTGCGCTGCCGCTCATAGGTATTGTTATGATCAACCGCAAGACTTCCATGGTCTCCGACGCGCTTTCGCACGTGTCTCTCATGGGTGTAGGTTTGGGTCTGATTTTTGGCTTTGATCCGGTCATCGGAGCGGTGTTTGCCTGCATTTGCGCCGGCTTCTTTATCGAGGGTATACGTGCAAAGATGCCGCAATTTGGCGATATGTCGGTAGCGGTCATCATGAGCGCAGGCCTTGGTATGGCAGTTGTGCTGGCCGACTTTGCCCCAGGAGGAAATACCTTTGAGTCCTACCTCTTTGGTTCGGTGTCTGCAGTTACCGTTGTTGATTTGATCAGCACGACCGTTGTGTTTGTGCTTACGCTTTTGGTAAGCATTATTTGCTATGCAGGCCTTCTCGATCTTGCGATTGATGCTACCTTGGCTCGTTTGGCTGGCGTGCGCGTGCAGTGGGTAAACGGAATTTTTACCCTTCTATCTGCGATTATGATTGGTCTTGCGTGCAAGGTTGTAGGAGCTCTTTTGGTAGTTTCTTTGGTCGCGTTGCCGGTTGCGACCGCCCTTATCATCAGCCGCTCTTACTTGCAAACCTGCGTGCTTTCGGTGATTTTGGGCATTGTATACACGATGATCGGACTCATCTTTTCATACTTTGAAGATGTACGTCCTGGCGGTTCCATCGTTGTGTGTGCCGTGCTTGGCATCATTATTTTCCTCGTGCTGTCTTCGGTGAATAATCGAATCAAGCACAAGCCTACGTCTGCGCCTGCGATCAATTAGCTGCGCTTGCACTTGGCTGTATCGTGTTGTGTGTAAAAGCGTGCGCGCGTCAAGCGTGCACGCTTTTTTGATCTAATACGGATTCGCTTGCGGGCCCCGATACGAGATCTACGCGCGGTTCAGTAGGAGTCCCACTGCAAGCTTCACACGCGCGGCCGCACGGCTAAAAGAGCTAGTTAACCAACTAAAAGAGCTGGTCAAGCACTTCAAGTACACCGTCATCGTTATTGGAAGGCGCTTGTTTATCGGCAATTTCCAAAACACAATCCATTGCATTTGCCATCGCATAGCCACATCCGCAATAGGAGAGGAGCGCGAGATCGTTTGATGCATCCCCAAATGCGATGCACTCATCTTTGGCAACGCCCAAGCGCTTCGCAAGGATATCGAGGCCAAATGCCTTGTTGATGCCATTTGGAATGATATCGACCGATCCATATCCGCTGATCACGGCTCGCACACTATCAGGAAGCTTGGCCGCAAGCGCTTGCCCATAGTGCATGGTTTTGCGCTCGTCCATGACAACTGAGGCCTTGGTGATTTCGTCGTCAATACTCATCATATCCTCGACTTCTTCAAGGCAGGGAAAGTGGTGGTGAAGTACGGGCTCAAGACTTTTCCAAGGACCTGTTACGCTGCCTTTTTTGATATACGCAGCTTTAAGCCCAGAAACAATCGTAAAGAGATTGGGGTCGTTGAGTATGATCGGATAAATGACCTTAAGATCTCGTGCCTCTACGTGCGCGCTATAAATCTGCTGGCCCTTATGCACCACAACAGCACCGTTGTCGCTAACATAACTTACGCGATCGGCAAATTCTTCCATCGTGAGACGAAGTTGAGCATATTGATTTCCGCTTGCAATCACAAAATGAGCTCCCGCCTGCTTCATGCGGTCCAAAATCCGACCAAAACGTGTGTGGTCGAAGGTCTTGTCGTCGCGCATAAACGTGCCATCCATGTCGCTTGCTACAAGTTTGATGTGATTCATACTTCTATTTCGCCTCTTTGTGCGCATATCTTGAGAAATTGCCTGCTTTTCACAAGCTCTTCTATTATATATGTTTTTATGTGCTTTGCAGCGCGTATATAAGGGCTGATACAGAAGTTTGCTTTGTAGGGGATATGCGCCTGCACATGCCTTGCGCCCACACCTTGCTCGCCCCCGCGCTCGCGCGCATCTTGCCCGCACACCTAGGCTAAAAGCGAAATCATTTGCTGTATATCTTTTCTGCCAAATTCTGGATGTGGCATATCATCGATCACAATGCAAGGCACGCTCATTGCCTGGTACGTTTCTTTGAGGGAAGGGAAGTGCGCGATATCATATACATCCACGCTGATATGGGGATTAAGCGCGGCTATACGTTGTGCTGAGCTTACCGTATCGGGACACATCGTACAGCTCAAACTCACGAGTATCTTCAGCGCATGGGGCGGAAGAGCGCTCGCACGTGCTTTTGTTTGCTCATCAAGCGTTTGCCCTGGACCTGCGACATTGTAGAGTCCAAGCACAAAAGAGGTAAATTCATGTCCGCCAAACACGCCATGAAATGCAAGGCCGCTATCCTCTCCCGTTTCACGAAGTACGCGCACGAAGGGGAGCGCTTCCGCGGGATCAGGAATTTTGCGCAGTTCATCTTGGGTAGCATACGAGATGCGGACCTTTTGTGATATATGCTGAAGTTCAGTCGCATAGCGTTCAAGTTCGTGAGAAAGTTCAGAGTCGTCGATGAAGAGCTTCAGTTCAACGCTGTGCTCCATGCGTCCAAACAAGTCTTCAAGCTGGGATACCATCTGATCATCAAAAATTGAACTTGCATAGTGAGTGCTTGTTTCTTTGGTCACATCAGTTGCGCGCGCTTGTGCTTGCGCAGACGTAGACGCAGAAGTTTGCGCCGGCGTATCTGTTTTACGTTTTGGCTGGGTGGGTACAATGCCCGTTTGTTTTTGCGCACGCACGCACACGCGCTCCATATTAACGGCTGCAGTAGCTGCATCTCCTGTGGCGGTTACCACTTGTCTCAGATCTTTCACACAGCAATCGCCTGCAGCATAGACGCCTGTACAAGACGTTTCTTGGTGGGAATCGACGACAATGTTGCCGCTGTGATCCAGTGCAACAACATCCTTCACGAGATCCGTTTGAGGCGCATATCCTGCGAGTACAAAGACACCAAAGGTTGAACCTTCGTCTGCCTTAAACACACGCCGCTCGCCTGTTTTATTATTTTTCGTCAGAAGCGTTTGTGGAAATGCATCGCCTGTGACCTCTTCTACCTCGGTATTCGTGAGGATGGTGATGTCTTTGCTTGTCCGCGCTTCTTCTGTAGAAGCTTCTGCGCAGGTAAAATCATCCTCGCGTATGAGTATATAGACGTGACGTGCATATTTGGTCAAAAAGACACTTTCCTCAGCAGCTGCAAAGCCTCCGCCTACAACAAAGATGTCTTTTCCAGTAAAGAATTCGCCGTCGCAGGTAGCACAGTACGCTACGCCGTGGCCTTTAAACTTTTCTTCGCCGGGAAAACCGATTTTGCGTGGATGAGATCCGAGGGCAAGCAAGACCGAAAAGCAGGAAAAATCGCCTTCTGTGGTGTGTACGCGCTTGATAGTGCCTTCGCAATCAAGACCGGTTACGGTAGCGTGCATAAACTCTGCGCCAAAGGATTCAGCTTGGCGTTTCATATGCTGCGTGAGTTCGCGCCCGCTTATGCGCTCAATACCTGGGTAATTGACGACTTCTTGAGTGATAGTGATCTGACCGCCAAAATCTCCTTTTTCGAGCACAAGCACCCGCGCCCGCGCGCGTGCCAAATAGATGCTGGCGGTAAGGCCACTTGGACCTGAGCCTATGATAATCGCATCATAAAATCTCTCGCGATCGATATCGTTGTGTGCTTGAGTTTGAGTAGCTGCTGCTTGGGGTGTTTGTGTCTGCGCCAGATCGCGTGTGGACATCATATTCCTTTCTGCATGAGCAAGTTCGGTCTAAAAATAATATATAGATGGATGGTGAAGATAGAAAAAGCCTGTGTATCCAGGCTTTTTCTATCATGTGTTGTGACAAATGATTAAAGCTGTCCTACCAAATCAAGGCTGGGCTTGAGGGTTTCTTCGCCGGGCTCCCATTTCGCCGGGCAAACTTCGTCTCCATGCTCGCGCACAAATTGTGCAGCTTCGAGGAGGCGCAGCAGCTCTTTTGCGTTTCTTCCGATGCTTCCGCTTGTGACTTCATATACCTGGATGCGTCCATCGGGGTCAACGATGAAAGCGCCGCGCTCAGCGAGTCCGGTTTCATCGATGAGTACATCAAAGTCGCGGGCAAGTGTGCATGCAGGATCTGCGAGCATAGGATATTGAACTTTGCTCACGCGCTCGCTTGCATCGTGCCATGCTTTGTGAACGAAGTGGGAATCGCAGGAAACGGAGTAAATTTCGCAAGCGTGCGCTTTGAATGCGTCGTATTCTTCGGCAAGCTCCTCGAGCTCTGTAGGGCACACAAACGAAAAGTCGGCAGGGTAGAAGAAAAAGAGTGACCACTTTTCCCTACCTTGTTCATCCTTGCCGATAACATCTTGTTTTGTTACCGTTTTGAATGCATTGTTTTGATAAGACTGAACTGAGAAATCGCCGATTTCTTTTCCAATAAGAGACATAAGCCCTCCTTAATACATTATGTCTGGCAGTTCTTTCGTGCTTTTGTATGTATACCCATTTCAAAATTTATATACAAAAAAGAAAAAATTCTACGAAAGAGCTTGGGTCTACGAATCTCACGTCAAAACTGTGTTCATATAGCACAAGCTCCGACCACCCTCTTGTTGCGAGCTCTCAAGGCGTATACTTATAACTCACGCGATGATGCTTAAATCTGACATAATTCGGAGGTTCTATGTGCGGTATTGTTGGTTTTTGCGGGAAAAAAGAGGCGAAGGAGATTTTACTCTCCGGTCTATCTCTTCTCGAATACAGAGGATATGATTCCGCAGGTCTAGCCCTTATTTCTCCCGATGGTTGCTTGAGTTGTTACAAAACGCAAGGTCGTGTTGATGCTCTGAAAGCCCTTCTCGCTCAGCAGAAGCACCTCGCTGCTCATACTGGTATCGCCCACACGCGCTGGGCAACGCACGGCGTTCCGTCCGATATCAACGCGCACCCGCACATGGACGATGAACAACAGGTTGCAATTGTTCATAACGGCATCATCGAAAACTATCTTGATCTCAAAGACGAACTCATTGCAAAGGGACATCATTTTGCAAGCGAAACAGATTCTGAGGTCATTGCACACCTGGTAGCCGATGAGTACAAACAGCACAAAGAACTGGGTCTTTTGCATGCTCTTGTCTTAGCTACTCGTAAACTCGAAGGAAGTTGGGCTATTGCCTGCGTTGCGAAAGACGATCCTCAAGAAATCGTTTGTGCACGTAAAGGTTCTCCTGTTGTGCTTGCCGAAACGGACGAAGGAGCCTATGTCGCAAGCGATGTTACCGCGCTTTCTGGTGTCACAAAACATTGCATTCAGCTGCAAGATGGCCAGTTTGCGAGGCTGAGGGCAACGGGAGCGGTAGAAGTATTCGACGACGCAGAAGAGCTTATAGCTACACCTACTTCACTTGCTATCGATTGGGACACCACCCAAGCCGAGCTCAGCGGCTTTAGTGACTTTATGGAAAAAGAAATTGCCGAGCAGCCAGAAAGCATCGAGCGCCTGCTCAACGCCTATGTGACAGATGATACGATTCATCTCGACGAGCTCAATCTAAGCGATGAAGAACTCGCGCAATACAACAAGATCATGATCGTTTCGTGCGGTACATCCTATCATGTGGCGATGATTGCTAAACGCTACATAGAAAGCTGGGCAAAGACGGTCACCATCTGCGATTATGCGTCTGAATTCATCTATCAAGATGCGCTCATCGATTGCCATACTCTGGGCGTTGTCATCACGCAATCAGGAGAAACAGCAGATACACTTGCCGCTGCTCGCAAAATGCGTGCAATGGGCGCTTCTGTGATCGCTATCACAAATGTCTTGGGCTCAACAGCAACTGCCGAAACCGATGGCGCTATTTTTGTCAAAGCAGGCCCTGAGATCTGTGTCGCATCCACCAAAGCATACACTGCGCAAGTGGTTGCTGCCTGCTTGTTTGCATTGAAGCTTGCAGAAGTCAAAAAGGCCATGTCACAAGCCCAAATCGCAAGCGTGCTCAAGGACCTAGCGCAGCTGCCTAAGCTCATTCAGAGCGTGATTGATAGAAGACAAAGCGTGCATGAGCTTGTGCCGCTCTTCCAATCGCTTCATTCCTGCCTGTTCTTGGGTCGTGGTCTCGAAGCGATCACGGCGTTTGAGGGTGCGTTGAAGCTCAAAGAGTTGAGCTACATCCACGCCGAAGCCTATCCTGCAGGAGAGATGAAGCACGGACCTATAGCTCTTCTTGAGCCGGGATTTGTGGTGGTTGTGATTGCTGCAAACGACCGCGTGCGCGCAAAAACGATGTCCAACATGCAAGAAGTCATTGCCCGCGGCGCAACCTCAGTATGTCTTGCAAGCGACGGAGATACGCAAGTATCCAAGCTCGCCGATCACACCCTATGGCTTCCCGCTTGTGCAAACGATGAACTGATTCCGATTTTTGCCATCGTGTATTTGCAATATCTGGCACGTGCCTGCGCGCTTGCGCGTGGTTTTGACGTAGATAAGCCGCGTAACCTTGCCAAATCGGTCACGGTTGAATAGCAATCGAGTTGTTATGCAAAAAACGGGCATTGGTGTAGACATATTCGAAATCGCGCGCATGAAAAAAGCGCTTGAGCGAAGGCCTCATCTTAAGCGTCAGCTCTTTAGCGAAGAAGAGATCCGCTATGCAGAAGCTGCGCATTTTCCCTATGAACATTTTTCTGCGTTCTTTGCAGCCAAAGAAGCCGTTGCAAAGGCGATGGGACTGGGGTTTTGTGCAGAGCTTCGCCCGCGCGATATCTGCATTACGCACGATCGCGCAGGTAAACCCTTTGTAGAGTTTTCCGAGCGCGCACAAATTGCGCTTGCCGCCTGTGGTCTTGCGCGCGTGCTCGTTTCGCTTTCTCACACCAAGGAGCTTGCGATTGCAAATGCCCTTGCGCTTCCCAAACAAGAGCCAAAAGAGAAAACACGCCCACGTGCGGACCAAGAACACACGAGCATACGCTATAAGGAAGCGCTTGCTATTTTGGATGAATATACGCGGAGTAAAAGCAGCGCTTCGCTTACAGATGCGGGCTTGGATGCGCGCCTAGACGCGAGCCTAGATACGGGCATAGACGCCAGTGTAGATGCGCCCTCGTCTCACGCCCCGCACGCATAAGTATGCGCTCATTGCGCTTCATTATTTAGCCATGAACGCGAGCGCGCCTCTCGTCTATACTAAAGGAAAAGACGCGTCACAAAATAGAGTAAACGATGTAAAAAACGATGTAGAAAACAGTGCACAAAACGATGCACCCCAAGGCAAAGCATTCAGATGGTACCAAGCGAGGAGTTTTTGTCATGCAGCCAGTGCTTAATGTCGAAGACGTCAAAAAAGTTGAACTTCACCTGCAAGATGTGGGTGTAAGTATTTCTGAACTTATGCATAGAGCCGGCGTTGCCTGCGCGCGCGAGGTGTTGAACCTTGAACACAGTGCTTCTGTCGTTGTGATGTGCGGTTTTGGAAACAATGCGGGAGACGGCTGGGTCGCAGCAAAATACCTCCATACAAAAGGCGTTAAGGTGCAGGTCGTGACTCCTTGCGCGCTTGATGACCTCCAAGGCGATTTGGTAAGAATGTGCGCCAAATCGGCTGAAGCTGCAGGGGTGAGTGTACACATAGCCCCTCCAAAATCTGAACTCGAAACGATTCTTTTTGATAGCGATGTTGTGATCGACGCAATGTTTGGCACGGGTTTTCGTGGACGTGTGCATGAACCGTTTTCTATTTGGATTCCTTGTGTCAATGAATGCGGTTCCTACGTTGTTGCGATCGATGTGCCAAGCGGTCTATCTGCGCAAACAGGTCTTACGCAAGGCCCTTGCGTTGTGGCTAATTTAACAGTAGCGATGCTCGCGCTAAAACCCGGTCTTCTTGCTGATGAAGGGCGTGATATGTGCGGAAGCATCATTGTAGCTCCGCTTGCTGAGCAAACAGAATATTTGGTACGCGAGGCTGAGCCATGCGCCTGGCGTTTGGACGCGAGCGATTATACGTCTGTCCTTCCTCAGACCTCAAAAGCGTGTGATAAGTATACACGCGGCTCGGTGCTTGTAGTTGCCGGCTCTACGCGCTTTCCAGGAGCGAGCATACTCGCTGCTACTGCGGCTATGAGAAGCGGCGCTGGGTATGTGACGCTTGCCGTGCCCAAGCCAATTGTTGAAATCGTTCAAGCCCGTCTTATCGATGCGATCGTTATCGGGCTTCCGGCTACGCCAGAAGGTGTGTTTGCCCAGGAAGCGGCACCCATTATTGCAGATCTTGCAAAGCGCCACAAAAGTGTTTTGGTAGGCCCTGGTATGAGGGTATCTTCAAGCACCGTTCATGTGGTTTCTACCCTTCTTGCAAGTGCGTGTCCGCTTGTTGTGGATGCAGATGGACTCAATTGTCTTGCTCGACTCACCTCGAACCGTCTCGATAGTTTTCCCGAAATCATTCGTCGTCATGCCCCGCTTATCCTTACGCCTCACCGCAAGGAACTTGCGCGTCTTGTGGGACTCACAGATACCCCGCCTCAAAGTTTGAGCGCCATCATGGAGGCAGCTCGACGTATTGTCTGGTCAGACGGTGGGTCTGAGCTCGTTGTTGTTGCAAAATCTTCTGCACCTGCGTGCGTTGCCACAGATGTGACACTTCTTCCGAAGCCGGGCCCCGCGGCACTTGCGACGGCAGGATCGGGCGATGTGCTTGCAGGACTTATGGCAGCTCTTCTTGCCCGCGTCAAGGTCTCAAATGACGACTTGCCGCTGCTTGCAGCACTTGGCTGCGAAATACATGGTCAAGCGGGCATTCTTGCTCAGAGGCGTTTTGGTTCAACGGGTGTTATGGCTCACGATCTTGCTGATGAACTGGGACATAGCATGGATATGTTTTCGGGCGAGGTGCATATGTCCGATTTTGATGAGGACGCGAGCTTTGCTTCTTCGAACGAATCTGATGCATAAGGGCAAGCGAGGAGCTAGACTATGGAATCAGCGCACGATCAAAACCTTGATACAAGAGGCGCGTGGCTAGAAATTGATCTCGCACGCTTGCGCCGAAATATCAGGGCATACAAAGCTTTGCTCAAGCCAGCCACACGCTTGATGTGCGTAGTGAAAGCTGATGCATACGGCCATGGAGCTTCTGCCTGCGCAAAAGTCATGAGTTCAAGTGGAGCTCAACAATTTGCGGTGGCAACCGTAGACGAAGGTATTGCTCTGAGAACATCAGGGATTAAGCTCCCCATCGTTATATTGAGCCAGCCTCCTCTTGATGCTATAGATGATCTGCTCGAATATCAACTGATCCCTCTTGTATATGACACCTACTTTGTGTTGCAATATGCCGAGCACGCCGTTACCCACGATATGGTGGGCAAATACCACCTTGCTATTGATTCTGGTATGACGCGCATTGGAGTTGTGCCCGAAGAAGCGGGCGCGTTTCGCAAGATGGTCGATTTTCACCGGGGGATTACTTGCGTGGGCACTTGCACGCATTTTGCTACAGCTGATACGCGCGGTGACTGGGATTTTAGACGGCAATACCAGGCGTTTTGTGAGGCGCTTCGTTCAATCAAACGAGAGGGGTTCAATACTGGCCTCATTCATTGCAACAATACAGCAGCAACCATGCTCCATCCCGAGCTGCAGTTTGATATGTGCCGTGTGGGCATTGGGCTCTACGGGCTCTATCCTGGCCCCGATTTGGTGGATACGCTCGATCTCATGCCGGTTATGAGCGTGCGCGCGCGTATTATGCGCGTAAAAACTTGCCCGATTGGTACAGGGGTGGGCTATGGGATGACCTATCGCGTGTCCGAACCGAATATGCAAATTGCAACTATTCCCATAGGATACGCTGATGGTCTTTCGCGTAGTCTTTCAAACAAGATGGATGTATTGGTGCACGGCAAAAGGGCGCACCAGGTAGGACGCATTTGCATGGATCAGGCCATGTTTGCTTATCCGCTCGCGCAGCTGAACGCCCGCACGCAGCTTGCACCTCTCGAAGTTGGTGATATCGTCACCATTATGGGAGAAGACGGCCAAGAGTATATCGGCGCTGATGAGATTGCAAGTCTTCGCGATACGATCAATTATGAGGTCGTGTGCAATTTTTCCGCGCGTCTTAAACGGCATTATATTTAAGCGGATAGCTGCAGCTAAATGGTATAAGATAGACCTATAACAAAGTCATACGCACATATGTGCTACAAAGTAGCCAATACATACGCACAGTTTGTGTTTGTGTGTATTGAAAGAATCGTTCGAACGATGCACGCAAGAAGGAGGGCTTAGCATGTCTACACCCGATGTGGAAGGCGTATCTCATCTTCAACCAAATACCTATATATCTGCTGGTACGCAAACGACAATCGATTTAGGCAAGATCATAGGTACTCATGTTGAGGCAGGCGATTGCCTGATTCTCACCGGCGATTTGGGTGCAGGCAAAACACAGCTCACCAAGGGAATTGCTGAAGGTTTAGGTGTTGATGACAATATTACAAGCCCCACCTTTACCATCGAGATGGTGTATGACCAGGGACGGATGCCCCTTTATCACTTTGATCTCTATCGCCTCAACGACCCGTTGCAGCTCGAAGATACGGGACTTTTTGATGTACTCGATGCTGACGGGGTGTGCGTGATCGAATGGGGCGAGCAATTTGAAGAGGAAATTGGAAACGAACGCTTGGACGTTATTATTACGCGCATGAGCGAGGAGTCTTCCGTTGGCGAAGAACCTCTGCGCAAGATCAATTTTGTCCCGCACGGTCCCCGCGCCCATGTTCTTGTGGATGAGATTATGAAGGATCTAGCTCGCTAAATATGCGTATGTGATAGGAGACGATTACCGTGAATGATATCGAAGCATCTAAGAAGCGCGCATCACATGCGAGTTATGTTCTTGCGTTTGACACCTCATCGGACATGCTTGCGTGTGCGTGCGCAGAGAGCGCTTGGTCTCGGACAACTGAGCGCGATGACATTCAAGATGCAACAAAGTTTGATATAGACGTGTTGAGTGCGCACGATCACTTATGCCGCCGCCATGCAAATGTTGAACTTATAACTACAGCTGATCAGTGCATGACAGATGCTCATATTGAACTTTCCCAGGTATCGTGCATTGTTGTAGGCAGGGGACCTGGTTCATTTACCGGTGTTCGTATTGGAATTGCTACCGCAAAAGGTATCGCCTGTGGTATGCAAGTGCCGCTGTATGGGGTATCGACTCTCGATAGCGTTGCGTGGAATATGTGGCTTGCGCGCGTGCGCGGGCGAGTGTGTGTTATCGCAGATGCCATGCGAAAAGAAGTATATCCAGGCGTCTATGACCTCACAGATACAGGCGTTACCAGGCTTTTTTCTCGCGAGCGCGTGCTTAAGGTAGATGCTGCAATCGAAGAATTGCTTACCCGCCAAGACAAAGATTCGCTTATCTTTACCGGTGACGGCCTTGTGAAGTACAAGGACAAGTTCATTGAAGCTGGTCTTCGCAATATCTGCGACGAAAGCCTGTGGTATGCATCGAGTCAAGGTCTTGTATATGCCTTCTACCAGGCATCTCTTGCACATGAACTGGGATCGGGAGATCCTGCTCTTGTGCTTCCTGTGTATACGCGCCTAAGCGATGCTGAGGAAAATGAACGCATTCAACTCGGTATGAACGCGCCTATTGCTGCGCAAACAACGGGTGTGAACGATGAACTGGCGGGAGTTCATTGCCAGCTTCGTCCTATGAACGTAAACGATGTGCCTGCAGTTGCCGCGCTTGAACGTGCAGCGCATGCAGGTTCTCATCACAAACCCTATACGGAACAAATGTTTGCCGATGAACTTTCGAGTCCCTTACGTTCATGGTGGATTTGTCACGACGAAGGAGAGGTCATCGGCTTTGCGGGCGCGCGTGTTGCAGGCGATGACCTAGAGATTCTCGATATTTGCGTCGCCAGTAGTCGCAGACGCACACACATTGGCGAGCGCCTGCTTGAACGTGTGTGCTATGACGGCGAGATGTATGCAACAAAAACAGCTATTCTCGAGGTAGAAGAAGGAAATGAAGCTGCGCGAGCGCTCTATACAAGTCTTGGTTTTGTTGAAAAGGCGCGCCGCGAAGATTATTACGGACAAGGTGTTGCAGCCTGCATCTATCAGGCAACGCTTCCGCTTGATACCACAGCGCTTCATGAGCAAGCTCAAGCGCGACCGGCTGCGTCTGTGTATTCGCCTTTTGCAGATATGCCCGAGCGCTCACACGAGGCCAAAGAGAACATCAAGCGCGCTCACGGCCTTATTCTTGCGATTGAGTCGTCTTGCGACGAAACGGGTCTTGCTATCATCAATGATT
Organism: uncultured Atopobium sp.; assembly: GCA_947090525.1. Classification (GTDB taxonomy): domain Bacteria; phylum Actinomycetota; class Coriobacteriia; order Coriobacteriales; family Atopobiaceae; genus Fannyhessea. The sequence goes on along the minus strand of CAMUON010000002.1, from coordinate 34,200 downwards.
CGGGAGAGGTGCTCGCAAATGTTGTTGCGACCTCGCTTGATTTTCATGCGCGTTTTGGTGGGGTAGTTCCCGAAATCGCCTCAAGAAAGCACGTTGAAGCCATCGTCGGTGTCTATGAAGAGGTCATGAAGCAGGCAGGCGAGAAGCTTGGATGCAAAACACTTCTTCCAAAAGACCTTGTTGCGGTGGGTGTTACTGCAGGTCCTGGCCTTGTAGGCGCACTTGTTGTAGGCGTTGCGTTTGCAAAAGGTCTTGCGTGGGCAGCTAAGCTTAAACTTATCGCGGTCAACCACCTCGAGGGGCACATGCTTGCGAATCTTTATGAGACCAATGACCTGAAGCCTCCCTTTATCGCCTCGCTGGTGTCCGGTGGAAATACGCTTCTTGTGCACGTAAAGGCGTGGGGGAGTTATGAAATTCTTGGTGCTACGATCGACGATGCGGTAGGCGAGGCCTTTGATAAAGTATCGAAGGCGCTTGGTCTTGGATATCCTGGCGGCCCCATTATTTCCAAACTTGCTGCTAAAGGCAACAAACGTGCCATTCATTTCCCGCGCGCTATGATGCACTCGGGCGACTACAGCTTTTCGCTTTCTGGCCTCAAGACAGCCGTTATCACCTACATCGAGGGTGAAAACAAGGCGGGGCGCCCCATTAAGCTTGATGACCTTTGTGCAAGTTTCGAGGCTGCCGTTATCGATGTGCAGGTAGCAAAGGCATGGACCGCAATCGAACAAACCGGCGTCAAGGATTTCTGCGTTGGTGGCGGCGTTGCTGCTAATAAAGAGCTGCGTGACGAATACATCGATTTGTTTACGAAGCGAGGCATTCGCGTGACGGTGCCGCCTATGGTTGTGTGCGGTGATAACGGTGCGATGATCGCGTTAGTTGCGCTTCGCAACTATCATGCAAAGCTGTTTAGTGATTTTACGCTCGATGCGCATCCTAATTCCACCTTTGGTGATTGGTCTTGCGCAGAAACGCCTGTTGTAAGCCCTAATTGGCCACCAAAGCGAAATCAGCACCCATCCTCTACGAAAAACGCTTAAACGCGTGTTCAAGAAACACTGATCGAAGGAGATAGCCGGTGAAAGACGGATTTATCAAGGTATGCGCCACCACGCCCGAGGTGAGCGTGGCGTGTCCCACATCCAACGCCGAAACTATTATCGACGCAATCACAGTCGCGGCTGGAGATCATGCGAAGCTCATCGTCCTTCCCGAGTTGTGTGTCAGTGGCTATACTTGCGAAGATCTATTCTGGCAGTCTACGTTAATCGAGGCGTGCGAGCGTGCGTGCACACACATTATCCAAGCCACCGCAGATCTTGATGCAATCATCATGCTGGGTACGCCCGTTCAAGTTGCGGGTAAGCTCTACAACACAGCACTTGTGTTTCATAAGGGGAAGATTTTGGGTATTGTTCCCAAACAATTTTTGCCCAATTATAACGAATTTTATGAAATGCGTCACTTTTGCCCTGGTACAGGTGAAGTTCAATATATTAACTATGCACGCCAGTTCAATATTGCCTTTGGCGCCAATCAGTTGTTTTCTTGTTCAACGATGGCCAATCTGACCCTTGCGGTTGAGATCTGCGAAGATTTATGGGCGCCTGATCCTCCTTCTGCTCAGCATGCGCGGGCGGGCGCTACGATCATTTGTAATCTTTCGGCCTCAACAGCGCAGGTAGGGAAGGCGTCGTGGCGGCGCCTCCTGGTGAATGCGCAAAGCGGCCGCTTGATTGCGGGTTATGTGTATGCGTCTGCGGGGTTTGGCGAGTCGAGCCAAGATCTCGTCTTTCCGGCACACAATATCATCAGCGAAAATGGTGTTGTGCTCGCAGAAAGTGCGCTCTTCTCAAATGATCAGCTGCTATCCGAAATCGATGTGTCGATGCTTGCGCAGGAACGCGCACGTAATACGACGTTTAGAACGCCGCTTTCTCTCCAAAAAGCATACACGCGTCACCTGTTTGCTCTTGAACTCGAAGAAACTACGCTTACACGCTCGATTGATCCTCATCCGTTTGTGCCACGCGATCGCTCTTTGTTGTTTGCGCGTGCGGGGGAAATTCTCTCCATTCAGGCTCATGCGCTTGCGAAGCGCCTTGTTCACACGCATACGACCTCGTGCGTTGTGGGTGTTTCGGGAGGTCTTGATTCTACCTTAGCGCTTCTTGTGTGCGCGCGAGCCTTTGACCTTTTGGAGCTTTCGCACGCAGGTATTATTGCCTGCACCATGCCTGGTTTTGGAACGACGGAGCGTACGCATGGAAACGCGTACGTGCTTGCACGCGCTTTGGGCGCTTCATTTCGGGAAATTCCCATTTCTGCTGCCGTGCGCGCGCATTTTGCCGATATCAATCACGATGAGGCAGTTCACGATACCGTATACGAAAATGCGCAAGCGCGCGAGCGAACTCAGATTTTGATGGATCTCGCCAATCAGGAAGATGCGCTTGTGATCGGTACAGGCGACCTTTCTGAGCTGGCGCTTGGCTGGGCGACCTATAACGCCGACCACATGTCTATGTATTCGGTAAATGTTGGCGTACCCAAGACGCTTGTTCGCTATATCGTTGAGATGTGCGCAGAAGCAGCTGCGAATGCGCCTGCATGCGCGCAAGTAAGCGCAGATACTGGACGTGCAGCTACAGAAAACGCCAGCTTACGCGATGTGTTGCTAGACGTGCTCAACACCCCGGTATCTCCTGAGCTTCTGCCGCCAAGTGCTTCGGGCACCATTGCTCAAAAGACAGAAGACCTCGTAGGCCCCTATGAACTGCACGACTTTTTCCTCTATGCGCTCGTGCGCAAATCCTTTGGTCCCAAAAAGATCTTTCGCTTGGCTTGTATTGCGCACGGCAAAAACTACACAGCCCAAACGATACTCAAGTGGCTTAAAGTCTTTTACCGGCGCTTTTTCTCGCAACAATTCAAACGCAGCTGCCTTCCCGATGGACCCAAGGTGGGATCGGTGGCGCTTTCTCCGCGTGGGGACTGGCGTATGCCTTCGGATGCGCTTGCAAATGAATGGATGCGCGAACTCAACGACATCAAGCTCAACGATGGTGACTGCTAGGTCATAGCAGATACTAGGCGATAGCAGCTGCTAGGGCGTTCGTTTTAGCTCGGTTTTGCTATTGCGCAGCTGGCTTCAGCGAGAAACGTAAGAGCACAGGATTGTGATCGCTCGCGGCAAATCCGGTATCGATATGGTGCGCGCTCGCGGAAACATTGTCAGAAGCAATAAATCCGTCCACAGTTGCCGTGTAGGTGATGCCCTTTTCGTACGGAATATCGTCTGCGCGGCAGGTCGGTACTTCTCCTATATTATCTGCAGCGACATAGGAAAATCCTTGCGGAATGTCACTTTCTTTAAGCTCTTGAATCCATTCGGGGCGTTTTTGCTGCGTGGGGTAGATACCAATCGAATTGCCGAGCGCACAATTCCAGTCGCCACCTGCGATAACGTAATTGCCTTTGGCATATTCTTGTTTCATAAACTTCGTGAGCATCTTTACCTGCTGCGCACGAAATACGCCGCCTTCGTCGTAGGCAGACATATGTGAATTGATGAGCACAAGCTCATGTTTATCAGGCAAGCGATAGCGGGTGACCTCAAAGCAACGGTCGAGGTCAAAGAACTTGTCGGGAAATGCCGTGCTTACGGGATAACTTCTCCGAACAGACGAGGTCATATCGACTCTAGAAAGTGTCATAATGCCCGACTGCACGCTTCCGTGCATGTCGTGAAGGGGATACGCCAAAAATCCGGAGTGAAAATCAGAGGCGTAGCTCGATTCATAATTGGCAAAAGCTGCACGTACGCACGCCGTTTGGTCGACGTGAAAACTTCTATCTGAATTAACATCAATTTCTTGGAACATCATAAAATCAGGAGCATTGCCGTCTACAGCTGTCGCTACGGCATCAATAGCACTCTTAGTGGCTTCAGTAACAGCTTCAAGGCTGCGCGCTTTTCCATAGGCGCCCTGGTGCTTGGTACCATCGAGCATCTCGCCCTTGTCCATAAAGAAGGTGTAGCTTGGTGTATACGCGCCAAATCCAATATTGTAGGTACAAATGGTATAGTCGCTGCCATAGTTCAGTTGTTTTGGCTGGTCTTGTTCTTGTTTTTGCGCGGGCTCTACTTTGAGCATTTTGTTGTCGGGAATGCGGCTGTAGTGACTCTCGAGGTAGCATGCATAGCCAGCAAAGGTACCTGCGCCAACAAGGAGTACAACGCCAATAATCACAAAGATGCTCTTTATGGGATGCATCTTGAAGTGATGCTTTTTGTGCGTCTTTTCTTTTGTTTGCTCAGCCAAATTTTTGAACGAGCCTTTGGAAAGCGTGGAAAAGGTTGTGTCCGCAGGCACAAAGTCGGGCGCTTGCATGTGCGTTTGCATATGCGCGTGTTTGTGCTCGTGCTTATATTCATGTGCGCTTGGGGAAAAATCTGCGCTCTCGCCTTCGCTTACGTGCAGGTTTTCGTCTTCGTTTGCGCAGGCATCTGCGGCGGTTGCTTCAGCTGCTGCCGTGGATTCGGTCTCAGCTTCAACTTCAGTTTCGGTCTCAGCTTCTGGCGCGTCTGCTCGCTCGGCTTCTTGCTCGACTGCGGGCTCAGCCTCAGTTTCGGCTGCTGGACCAGCTACTTCATCGACTGCGTCTTCGTCTATCTTTTTCGTTTGGAGCGATTCTACAGGCTTGATGAGGATTTTGCCTGTTGTGTCCGTGCTACTCTGGTTCGTTTCGTGCTCAGTGTCCATAGCTGCTCCTTTTGCATATCAAGGTGGTGTATGCTTGGGCTCTTGCAAAGCGTGTATAGATGCTGCACCGTCGTGTGAGCGTATCTTTTTGCTGTTTGTGTTCCACAAATACGCTAAAATATCCTGTATGTGTGCGAACTGCAAGGATAGGTGCTTCGCTATCTTGCGCGTCGCCTGCATTTGGCTTCGCCTGCATGATTGCATTGAGCAAGTATGCGCGCGAGGTATTCTTGCAACTCTGCACAATTTTCATCTATTGTACACCAGCGCGCTCAGTTTGAGCTATGTTTGGTTTTGTGTTACGTCAGGAGCTTATGTGAACTATTTTGCCGATATGTTGTCTCATATTCGATCGAGAAAGCAAACTGCACACGCGCCTGCGCCTCTTCTTGCTCGCTGGAAGCAAACCCTGGTCATAGGCATTGCGCTCTTTTCTATGCACTTTGGCGCGGGCAATTTGATTCTTGCTCCCTATATCGGAGCGCGTGCCGGCATGGATTTGATATGGGTGCTCCTTGGATTTTTTATTTCTGGCGTGGGGCTGCCTATTGCTGCTCTTATTTGCCTATGCATGGTCGCTACGCCCGAGGTCATTGCTTCGCACCTCTCGCGTCAATTTAGTCGTGTGTTTACACTTTTGGTGTATCTTACGCTCGGTCCTTTGATGATTGTGCCTCGAACCGCTGCTTGTGCCTATGAAATGACCAAACCGGTTTTGGATATGGCGGGAGAGATGTTAGGCATGACAAACCCGGTGCCTGCACTTCCGTCTCTTTCTGCCTTGATTTTTATGGGACTTTTCTTTATTGCAGCGTATTTTGTTATCGTGCATCCGTCCGATCTTACCGATATTATGGGAAAAATCTCTGGCCCCTGCCTTTTGGTCTTGATGCTCATCCTGATCGGTTCATTTTTCTTTCATCTGCCGTCTACGCCGCCTGTTCTTGAGAACAATTTCTCTGCATTTTCGCAAGCAAAGGTAGTTCAAGAGTCTCATGATGTGCTCTCTGCGCTTTCGTCTGGCTTTATCAGCGGATATCAGACGATGGATGTGTTTGGCGCGTTTATCTTTGGTGGTATTTTGATTCCTTATATTCAGCAAAAACACGAGGTCACCAAGGATGAAATTGTCTCTCAAGTTACGCGTTCAGGTATTGTCGCGGGATGCTTTATGATGCTTGTGTACTCGGGTTTTGCGTTTATCGGCTTTTCTATGTCGGGCGAGCTTGCTCAATTTGAACAAGGCGCCGAAATCCTTGCTGCGGCTGCCGCATTTCAATTTGCATCTGGAGGATCAATTATTGTTGCAGCTATCTTTACTATTGCCTGCCTCAACGTGTGCATGACGCTTTCGAGTGCAGGTGCTGAGTACTTCTCAGGCGCGCAAGAAGGCAAGCGTTTTCGACTTGGTTTGATGGCTGTGTTGTTTATCTCGTTTGTGCTTGCCAACTGCGGACTTACTTCGATTCTTACCTATTCGGTGCATGTGCTTGTAGTGATGTATCCGCTTGCGATCATTCTTATTTGTTTCGCGTTTTATCTGCACGCGGTTCCTGCTCCAAATCTGAGCCCTTGGCGTTTTACCTGCTTGATTGTGGGTTTGGAAGCGCTTTTGGGAAGTATGCGCGATCTTTGTATGCCAGGCGTTCATTTGTTTATCGATGATATGCCGCTTGCTGCGATTCATCTTGAGTGGATCCCGCTTGCGTTCCTCTGCTATATCTGTGCCTATGGAGCAGGTCTTACAACGCGCCTTGCTGCGCGCAGAAACACCCGCATCTAGCGTAGCTCGTGCGCATCCTAAAATTGAACAAAATGAACTTTTTCTCGCATGTCGTTCGAAAAAGAGCTATACTTTGAACAAATGAACTTTTGATGCAAAAGTTCAGAATTATTCGTTTGACCGTTGGGATGTTCATATGGATACCAAAACCCGTGCGCTTCAGTTTGCTCAGGCCCTCAATGCTGCGCTTGTAACGCGTCGTATGAGGCAGGTTGATCTTGTGCTCAAGGCTAAGGAGCACGGTGTAAAATTGGGAAAAAGCCAGGTAAGTCAGTATCTTTCGGGTAAGTCCCTTCCCAGACGAGAGGTCATAGCTGCGCTCGAGGAGATACTGGGTGCATCGCTTACGTCTGCGTCTGCGGTCGCTGCGACTACAACACATGCGTCTGTTTCTGCAGTACAAGCGCCTGCTGCGTCTGCAACTGTAGCGCCTACAACTGTAGCGCCGCTCGCGCATGCATCCACGTCCTCGCTTACACCTACACTTGAGTCTTCTGCGCGTCCACGCCGCATCTTTAAGAAATCATCCAAACTTGAAAATGTCCTCTACGACGTGCGTGGCCCTGTTGTGGATGAAGCTGCGCGCATGGAAGCAAATGGCGAGCATGTCCTCAAGCTCAACATAGGAAATCCTGCACCGTTTGGTTTTCGTGCTCCTGATGAAGTGGTGCTTGACATGCGTCAACAGCTCACCGATTGCGAAGGCTATTCGGCGAGCCGCGGACTTTTCTCCTGTCGCAAAGCCATCATGCAATATGATCAGCTGCGTCACATTCCCAATGTCACGATGGACGACATTTATACCGGAAACGGCGTATCCGAGCTTATCAACCTTTCTATGCAGGCGCTTCTTGATAGTGGCGACGAAATCCTCATACCGAGCCCTGATTATCCGCTGTGGACTGCGTGTGCAACGCTTGCGGGAGGTACTCCTGTGCATTATCTTTGCGATGAGCAGGCACATTGGTATCCCGATATCGATGACATGCGTTCAAAGATTACGCCTCGTACCAAGGCAATTGTTGTCATCAATCCCAATAATCCCACAGGCGTGTTGTATTCAAAGGAAGTTCTCGAGGATATAGTTTCGCTTGCTCGGGAGTTTGGCCTCATGATCTTTTGCGATGAAATATACGATCGCCTGGTTATGGATGGAAAAAAGCATATTTCTATTGCATCGCTCGCGCCTGATCTTTTTTGTGTAACGTTTTCGGGACTTTCAAAATCCCACATGATTGCCGGTTATCGCATTGGTTGGATGACGCTTTCTGGGAACAAAGCCCTTGCAAAAGACTACATTATGGGCATCAACATGCTCTCTAATATGCGGCTTTGTTCAAATGTGCCAGCTCAATCCATCGTGCAAACAGCCCTTGGCGGATATCAAAGTGTCGAAAACTATTTGGTTCCTGGCGGGCGTGTCTATGAGCAGCGCGAATTTTGTTTCGATGCACTTCAGCAGATGGAAGGCGTTTCGGTGGTTAAGCCGGATGCGGCGTTTTATATGTTTGTTCATCTTGATCACAAAAAGTTCAATATTACAGATGATGAACAATTTGCGCTCGATCTCTTGCGCGACAAAAAAGTGCTCATCGTACACGGTAAGGGCTTTAACTGGGAAACTCCTGGCTACTTCAGGATTGTGTATCTGCCTCGCTTGCAAACCTTACGCGATGCTATGTCTCATCTGGCTACGTTTCTTGAGACTTATCACCAGTAATAGCTGCGTTTTCATCAGTCGCTTTCACCGCCATAGGCGCTTTTCTCATGCGCGTATGGTGGTGTGTAGGCTAATGTGCTCTATAGCGCTAGTACGGTAAGGACTTTCTTAGCGGCGTATACGTTAAAGTTTCTCTTAGCGCTTGCACGCATCTACAAAATGCTGAATAAGCTGCATATGAGCTGGGTGCTTAAAGCACATGAGTTCGGGATGCCACTGCACTCCCCATACAAAGCGCTTCTCAGGAAGATACATCGCTTCGATGAGGCCATCGTCTGAAAGTGCCATAACTTCAAATCCCTTTGCGAGATCCTTGATTGCCTGGTGGTGACGGCTATTTACCCCGAGCTGCGCACGTGTCTTTGCAAGTTCATCATGCATAAGTTCATAGAGCGGAGTGCCCTCAAGAATTTGAACTTTATGCGCCTCGTCGCAGTAGGGGGGACGCATGACATGATTGTGCGTGTGGGGGACTTGTGCCTTAATGTCCTGGTAGAGCGTACCACCGCAGACGACGTTCAGAATTTGTATCCCACGGCACACCCCAAAGAGCGGAAGATCCCTCTTGAGGGCTTCCCGTATAAGAACGGTTTCGTATTGATCAAGGAGCTTTGGAGGCATTTGAGTTTCGGGGCGACGCTCTTCGTGGTAGAGCGCAGGGTCGCAATCGTCTCCGCCCGTGATCAAAAGGCCATCTATGTGGTCGAGGTAGGCGGCACTGATCTCATCGTTTGCGCTTGCAGGCAAAAGCATAGGAATTGCGCCCGCAGCTTCGACCGCGCGGATATAGACCCCTAGAGCTGCGCATTCGTCAGTTGTATCAAGATAGCGAGTCGTAAGACCGATAACGGGCAGTATTGATGTGTGAGTTGATGTAGCTAATTTGGACTCGCTCATGTAGTAAAACTCCTTTGTGCTGTGTTTAGCTCTTCTGCGATCGCGCTGGTTTCTTTCCACGCTATCGAAGCGATCAAAATTAAACGCTGAAACAAGTGAACTCTAAGTATACGGCTTATATACGTTTCGGTTTATAAATTTCGCCATATCGAAACCTTCAAACAATTTTGACATAACGCTCGATGGCCCGCTCACAAACTTAAAGAAATGGTAATAGTCAATAGAGAAGCTTCATGTTATAGTTGCAATAAGAACAAAACCCCACGCGAGCAGTTGTTTTTTTAGCTGTGTTTTCAGCGACGCATCGACGCTGGGGGGGGGTTCGATCGCGGATACGCACTACGTACTCCCTTCGGATGAGGAGGTATGCAATGAAACGTTTTCCTTTGTTGGTGTCCGTGGCAGCTGTTGTCGTTTGTGGAGTTGTAGCTGCATGTTTTTTGCTTAAACCGGCGAATACGCTCTCAGCCCATGATTTTTCGAGCAAAGATCAGGCGCTCGCGATTCAGCTTAGCAAAACAGGACGTAGTTGGATAGATTTTACGCCTGACCTCGGATATATGGTGCTTGCAGATGCGTCGGGGAAGACGCGCGCTTTTGAATCGGGTAGGCTGAGCGCGAGCGCTCCTATCTGGTCGAAAACTGGTTTATTCTTCGGCGGCACTCACTCTGAATTTGTCACCACCGATTACGAAACAACAGCTCTATCGAGAGATTGTACGCCACAAGGTGAGCGTGCGCGCTACCTGCTTGATAACGGCGAGAGGTTTCTCGTCTTTTATGCAGGCGCGAAAGACGCTCAAGGGAATAAACGCTCTCTGCTTGTGAGCGATGCGCATAATACCGAAAGCGTAAGCTGCGACGATAGTTATATGAATGTCGGCGTGTGCGAAAACGTGCTCTATGCGGTCACACAAACGAGGTATGCTTCCCACCTTCTCGATGAAGCGAGAGCTGTATATCAGAAACAGAGTGCTTGTTCTGCAGAAGAAGCTGCTGCTGTTGATAATTTTGATGTGCTTGTCGAGCTGTGGTCCGAAAATTCAGAAGCAGGCGCTCGCATTCTCGAAAGTTATCCCCACGATGAGGGCATAACTCATGCAGCAAAGGAATTTGTGCGCGTAGGCACAAGCATCTATCTTTTGAGTTATGCTGAGGACAATCCAGACGCTTCTGTTGACAACAAAAAAGACTCAAAAGCCGGTCGTGCGGTGTTTGAGAAATGGGATTTAGCAGCGCATACAAGGAGCACCCTCGATCTTGTGGATAGCTTAGGACAAGCTGTAGATATAAATGCAGATGAGGTAGATGGCCAAAAAGGCGCGGCTGATGGTACAACTTATCGTTTTGTAACCAGAAGCGGCAAGCTATTTTCGGTAGATATGACTACAGGCCTCGCGCAAAAGCTTTATAGCTTTAGTCCGCGCGCGGCGGGCGCAGGCGCATTTCGTTTTGATGTGACGAAGCGCGCGGCATATGCGCTTGATATTGCAGATGATGACAATGGGCCGTGTGCGCTTTCTCGCTATGTATTCGCGACGGGTGCATACGAGGAGTTGTTCGAGGTTAAGAGTATGACACCCTATCGAAAGGGAGATGTTACAATCACAGGTATTGCGGTGAATCCAAGCTGGGAAGAGACGCTTGAGTAGTAGTTGCGTTCTCACGCGCGCTTGATGTAGCTATTTTGTGATGCGCGAGTTTTCGTATGCGCAATCTGTTGACTTGGCTCTATTGCGTGATATAGTTAATTCTTGCGCGCTAGTGTGAAACATTCATACAGCAGCACCTAGTGCGGGGTGGAGCAGCATGGTAGCTCGCCGGGCTCATAACCCGGAGGTCGTTGGTTCAAATCCAGCCCCCGCGACCATTGAATTCAAAACCTCAAGGTTTACGCCTTGAGGTTTTTTTGTCCGTCCGCGCGCTGAAAAGCTACTAAACGGTACTCTCGTGCGAGCTCTGCTCGTAACGCTTTTGCACTCGCTACCGGGGTTTTCCTAAAAAGTCATCTGCGCTCGCGTAAGCCTTATCCTGCATAAACCCGTTTCCCCACGCTAGATTTGCTCCGTGCGCGTCAGCTGAAACCGCTGATAGAATTTCCACGCGAACGAGGAGGATGTTTTGTGGTAGACCGTTATGTCTTCGGTCTATCCACAAAACATCCGGCAGTGAGCGTAAGAGATTTTAAACAACCAGGCTTTTCACCTTCCGCGCGCGCACAAATCGCTATATGTTTTTGTGATAGCGCGACAAGAATTCCTTCGTGCGCTCGTTACGTGGGTGATCAAGCACCTCTTCCGGCGTTCCTTCCTCAAGGATCACGCCTTCATTCATGTAACATACGCGCGTTGAGACGTCGTGTGCAAATTCGATCTCGTGCGTCACAACCATCATGGTCAGACCCTTTGTTGCAAGACTCGTCATCGCCTGCAACACGCCTTCAACCATTTCCGGATCAAGCGCGCTCGTAGGTTCATCAAAGAGCAACACTTCCGGGTCCATAGCAAGGGCGCGCGCAATGGCTACACGCTGTTTTTGTCCGCCGGAGAGCATAACGGGTTTTGCTTTGAGAAAATCGCTCAATCCTACCTGGTCAAGCTCGTGTTTCGCGCGTTCAATGGCATCTTTGCGCTTGCGCTTGAGCACGCGCTCTTGTCCAATAACACAATTTTCCAGCACGGAGAGATTGGCGAACAAATTGAACTGTTGAAACACCATACCCACCTTCGCACGATAGGCATAGGCGTTGAAATCGCCCGATAAAATGTCTGTTCCGTGGTAGCTGATTTGTCCGCTTGTTGGTTTTTCGAGCAGGTTGAGGCAGCGCAAGAAGGTCGATTTACCCGATCCTGAACTTCCCAGTATGCTTACAACTTCGCCTTTCTGCAGTTCAAAATTGATGTCCTTAAGCACGACATGCTCGCCGAACTGTTTTTTCAAATGGTGAACGTCGAGGATTGCAGAACTTGCTTCTGCCGGCGCCTCTGCTGGTACTGCCTGTGTTTCATTCATTGAACTCGTTTCGTGTGTATTCATGATCATCCTTTGTTGTACGTTGTCCTTGCGTTGTCAGTATGCGGGAAATGTAGTCGCTTATGCTTGCCGCTTATGCTTCATCCGCGCTTGTGGTCATGGGGTTTACCAGGTATTTCTCAATCATATTGATACCAATACCAGCGATAAACGTAAGTATGAAGTAAATCACGCTGACGATCAGATAGGTTTGGAACGTAAGATAAGTCGTACCTGCTATGGACTTTGCAACAAAGAAGAGCTCGGATACAGCGATCACATTAAGTACTGAGGTATCCTTGATGTTCATGTTGAGCTCATTTCCAACACTCGGCAAGATGCTGATAACGGCTTGTGGAAGAATGATCCTGACCATAGTATCCCAGTGGCTCAGTCCAATTGCCTGCGCACCTTCGAGCTGGCCTTTGTCGACGCCGAGGATACCGCCTCGTACAGTTTCCGAAAGATACGCGCCCGAATTGATAGAAACGATCAAGAATGCCGAGGTCAGAGGCGAGAGATCTAAGTCAAAGATCAGCTTTGATCCGTAGAAAATAAGCATTGCCTGAACCATCATAGGCGTTCCGCGGAAGATCGCGACGTAGATGCGGATGACCCAGTCAAACACGCGGTAGAAGAAGCGAAGGACGCGGGCGTGTGCACTGATCGTGATTGTTTGATAGATCGCGATGAGAAGACCAATCAAAAATCCGATAAATGTCGAGATAAACGAGATAATTACTGTGAATACTGTACCGAGCAAAAATTGTTTGTGATAGTTCTTCCAGATGCTTGCCACTTGGTCGATAAATCCTGGGTGCTGCTCGCGCTGGTTGAGATCGACCATGTCTTTCATGACTTTTGCTTGCTTCTCTTTGGTAAAGTCTTTGAGCACTTCGTTGATGTAGGGAGCGAGTTTGGAACCTTTGCGAAGGCCTACGGCGGATGCTGTCTCGACGCCGTTGGTATCAAAGCCTTGTCCGTCCTTGAAGCTTACGAAGGTAAGATCAGAATTCGCAGCTACCGCAGCCATGGCGCCTGGGCGTTCAGAGACATAGGAGTCGATTTTTCCCGAGATCAAAGAAGAAATCATGGTAGGGAAGTCGCTCATTGCTACTTGCTTATCGACATCAGGAATTTGGTCGATGAGCTTGTAGTGTATGGTGTTGAGCTGGCCGGTAACGCGCGCACCCTTAAAATCTGCAAGTGATGTGGCTTTGGCAAGAGGGCTCTTCTTTTGCACGACGAGAACCATATCGGTGAAGTAGTAGGGATCGGTGAAGTCAATCTCTTGGCGGCGCTCAGGTGTTGGGGTCATACCTGCGATAATGGCATCGATTTTGCCCGATTGTAGGGCGACCGAAAGTCCGTCCCACTCCATTTTGACGATTTCACACTTGACGCCCAATTTTTCCGCCAACATCTTTGCGACATAGACATCGTAGCCGTTGGCGTACTCACCCTGTGAGTTGGAAATGGGGATTGCGCCGTTGTCGTCGTTTGTTTGCGACCAGTTGTACGGTGCATAATTTGCTTCCATGCCTACTTTCAATACGCCGGGCTCAGAGAGCTCCGACTCCGAAATATCTTGCGGTATACGCGAATCTGCATACGCTCTTGTCATGCCGGTCATGCCTACGCACGCACATACTATACCGAGCGCTATGAGATAGGAGAACATGCGTTCAATGGTCCGTTTCATGTGCTTCTCACCTTCCACTGGTGGGACAAATAAGCCCCTCTACCTTGTCGTAAGGCAAAGGGGCATGCGCTACACCAGGAAATATGAAGCTTTCCGAGCGACTCTTGCGTAGTCGATGTAATGTCGATAGCGCTCCACACATGTGACAGTTGCAGATATCTTATACCTGCACCCAAGAACCAGAGCCGCCGCTCTTGCTCTTTCGGCGATCAATCCCTTTCGCTCTCTTCAACACTACCGCTCCAAGAGTTACTCTTTATCGATCGCGCCTCTACCTTACAGCCCCTAGTGTACGCTTGTCAGTTTCAAAATCAAGTAAAAACTTTGTAACACAGGTATCAATATATTAGAAATAAGCATAAAGCATTAGAAATATACGATCAAAATGATAGCCGAGCAGGCCTTCCCGCGCATACAACATAAGCCCTATGCTGCTGAGAAATATACAAAAACACGTATATTACTCCCATCGGCTATACGATGCTGCTATGTTTGGGGAAAATGAGGAGATCGTGCGTATGCGCCCTCAAACTACCGTTCACCTATCGATTTCAACAACGTATCGGCTTCTGCTCAGATTTGCTATGCGAGGCCGTAGAATGAGATAGCGCGAACATGGTGTAGGTGATATCGCCCGCGCGCAAAGTCTGCGACTGCGCCTGCGCTACCCGCCGCGCTCGATCGGAGCATACTCAGAAAGTGAAGAAAGCCATGAACCAAGCTATAAATCAAGCTATAAACCAATCCAAAACCCCAATTCCCACCCCAAACCCAGTCGTTATCGCTTCGAAACACGTCTATCTCGATAGAGTATCTCCTGATACACCTTGCGCCCTTGTGATCCAAGGTGGACGCATTCATGCTGTTGTGCCGTATGATTCAAAAGAGTTATATACATCTACCAGCGCGCAGCTGTACGATTTTGGTGATTGTGCAATATACCCCGGATTTCACGACGCGCACCAGCACGTTTTTCATACCGCTCTCTTTCCGTCGCGTATGGGGCTTAGCTATTGCGGAACCGATGAGATGGATTGTGCGCATGCTCTGGCTCGATTTGCGGAAAAGCTTCCGCAAGAAGCGTGGGTGCTTGGCCAGGGCTATCGCTATGCGCTGTGGAATCCGCGCCGTGTGCCTACGCGAAAAAGCTTAGATGAGGTGTTTCCTGCGCGGCCTTGTGCTATGTATGCAGGTGATTGCCACAATTTGTGGATGAATAGCTGTGCGATGAAAGAACTTGGCATTACAAAAGACATGGACCCCTGTCCGGGCGGTGTCTTTGAGCGCGACGAAAATGGCGAGCTCACCGGCGTCTTTCGCGAAGCCGCGGCGATGATGTTTGCCGCACAAATTTTTAAGCGCATCAAAACTTCTGACATCCAAAGCATTTATACATCCTATTTCGAGCGCATGCTTTCTCAGGGCGTGACGAGCGTGTGCGACATGGCGCTCAGCGCTCGACCGGGGGCAGATTGTGTGCGTGAGGATGCGTATGAGGCGCTGGAAGAGGCAGGATCTTTGCCCATGAGAGTACATATGTTTCCGCAGCTCATTGATGATTTTTCGCGTATTGAGCGCATGCGTAAGCGCTTCCGCTCTTCTCGTCTGCAGGCGTGCGGTCTCAAACAGTTTTTTGATGGGGTATCGAGCGCGCATACGGCCTGGCTTTTGGAGCCTTACGAGAATCCGTATTTTGCAGGTGATTGTGGGCGTCCGACCATCGATCCTGCGCATATGCAAGCGCTTGCCTTTGGTGCACTTTCTCGTCATATTCCAGTGCGTATTCATGCGATTGGGGATAAGTCGGTCCAGGTTGGGCTTGATATTATCGAAGAAGCGCGTGCGCGCTATGGCCGTCCGCAATTTGGGCGCAATAGTCTTGAACATATCGAAAATCTTACGCATGCAGATGCCGTGCGCTTTCATAAATTAGGGATTGTGGCTTCTGTGCAGCCGCAGCACGCGGTGATAGATGTCGATCAGCCTGCGCGAGATTTGGGTGAAGCGCGCGCGTCGTTTATGTGGCCATTTGCGACCTTTGACAAGTTGGGTACGCATATTGCATTTGGTACAGATGCTCCGTGTTCGTGGGCTGATTCGCGTGAAGTCATGTATTGCGCGATAACCAGGAAAAATCCCTCATTCGAAAGCAGGTGTCAGGGAAATAATGCGCTTTTGGCTAGTCAGAACAGGGCATTTTTGCCAAGTGAGTGTATAAGTCCAGATCAGGCCATATCTTTTTATACGCAAGGGAGCGCTTCGGTGGTAGCGCGTGAGCAAGAATTGGGGTCTTTGCGCGAAAATTATCTTGCGGATCTTTCCGTCTGGGATGAAAATTTTCTCACTTGTGATCCCAAAGACATACTGCATGCTCACGCGCGCGCGACCTTTGTAGCAGGTGAACTTGTGTGGGAAGCGTGATGCAGCCACGCGCCCGCAGCTTCCGTGTGAGCGTAGAAAAAACGGCTGGCATGCCATGTACAACGTTTCGCGTATGAAGAACTTCTTCTTCCGCTAAACTGTTTGCTATATCTGATAAAATTTTTATCAGTGCGCAGGATCTTATGCCAGACCATAGAATCTCATGCAATAGCTGCAGGATCTCATGCAGCCTCGCGCAATAGCATGGGATCCTATAGCAAGAGCCGCAGCGCCTCATGCAGCGCAAAAGCATGAGATCCTGCATGAAAGAGCTTAGATCGTGGTTCTCAAGAGAGGAAGCATCCTATGCAACAACGTGTTCGCCTCAAAGATATCGCACGTGAAACGGGCCTTTCTATTGCTGCGGTTTCGCTTATCCTCAACAGAAAACCTGTGCGGGTAAGCGAGGAAAAACGTGCTCTGGTGCTCGATCTTGCCGAGCGTCTTCACTACGTCCCCAATCAAATCGCCCGCAGCTTGGTTACGCAGCAATCCTACACTCTGGGCGTCATCGTTCCCAATATCGAGAGTCGCTTCTTCTCGTCCTTGGCAAAACAGCTCGAAATTACCTGCCGTAAAGAGGGCTATGGACTCTTTATTACCAATTCCGACGAAAATCCACATCACGATTCTCAGTTTGTATCGCTTTTGGCTCAGCGAGGCGTTGACGGTCTTTTTATCATCACGTCGAGCGAAGGAGAAGAGTCAGCCGATCTTAAACTAGCTCTCGAGCAGCAAAGCATTCCATATGTTCTGGTAGACCGCGTGATTCCAGGTCTTGTTGCCGATCGCGTATCGTTTGATAATAAGGTTGGCGGCTATATCGCAACTAAGCACCTCTTGGCAAATCATCACAAACGAATTGCATGCATCTTGAATCTCGAAGCACTCACGGGAAAGCAGCGCCTCGTAGGCTATCAACAAGCACTTGCAGAAGCAGGCATTGCTTATGATGAATCGCTGGTCATCCACAGCCGCTACAACATTGCTTGCGCATACGAAGCTGCGCACGCGCTTGCCAAGCTTTCGCCGACGGCTGTGTTTGCGTCGAGCGACAATATAGCGCTTGGTCTTATGCGCTATTTTTATGAGCAACGTATCAGTGTGCCTGATGCGTGTTCTGTGGTAAGTTACGACAATTCTGCTGCTGATGCCTTGTTTGAGCCTGCTTTGACTGCCGTTGAGCAGAGCGTAAGCGCGCTTGCAACGGCTGCGTTTGAGCTCTTGAGCAGGCGTATTCATGAGCGCAAATGTGACGCGCGCAGATCCGCAGACACTTGCGCAGATACACATACACAAGAAACGCCCGACGTAGAAATTCACGCTGCAGCGAGCTCAACATCCGATTCTTCGCGCCTGCGCTTGCTTGATCCTGTGTTGGTTGTGAAACATAGCGTGCGCGAACTGTAACGTGCTAGCAGCTGTAGCGTGCGCGAACTGTAACGTGCGCGGGTTGTAATGCATGCGAGTTGTAGTGGCTCGCAGCTATAGCATCTAGCAGCTGTAGCGGCTAGCGGCTACGCGTATGAATCGCGTTATTGAGCTTATGTTTGCGCAGCTCGTATTCCACAATTGAAATAGGCAAGAGTACCAGCATCACGGGATAGAAGAAGATGTGTGGTACGTAGCTTGCCAACACACCACCAATCATGGGGGCAAGCGCCATACCGATATCAAGCCCAATATAAAAAGTTGAACTTGCAAGTCCCTGCTCATTTAAGGGCGCGAGCATCATTGCGGTAGATTGATTGGCAGAATAGATCACTCCGTAGCCGATCGAGAGCAAAACCGCTGCTATCGCCATGAGAAAGTCGTTATCCATGTAGGCCATGACAATCAAAAATAACGCCATCGACCCCGCGCTTAGCCAAAACCACACGCCGAAACATACGGTATCGAAATAACTCTTGAGCACAAGCCGCAAAGCAAGCAGTGCAACTGCGTAAATCACAAAGAAAAGACCTGCAGAAACAGCTAGATGACCTGCGATAACGTATTCAACAAGATCGGCTTGCGTCGCAAAATAGGGGATAGAAAAGCAAATCATAAAGATGGTAATGGGAAGCGCATCTTTCTGAAACACTTTGATGTGAACTATGGTATCGAGAATGCCTTTTTTGTGGGCACTCAATGCTTCTGCACCTGCGTCCTGAGCTCCCTCAGTGCCTGCGCCTGCCTGCACGTTCCCGTCTTTGGCATAGGCGTGATCTTTCACATTCTGCGTCATAATGAGCATAAGAATCGCTGCAGCTGCCCCCAATGCGAGCGAGAAGCGATAGCCGATGATGTGGTAGAGATTGATACCCACTGCAGGTGCTACTGCCATAGAAAGTGCATTCATAAGCCCATAAAAGCTCATTGCTTCGCCGATATGCTCCCTTGGTACGAGAAAGGCAAGCCAGGTAGTCATGCACACCGTTGCAAGCACAAATCCGGTACCGTTTATCAGGCGAAACACCAACAACATCCACGGCTCGCTGGAAATGCAATAGCCCATAACTCCGATGAATATAAGTGCTCCTCCTATGGTAGAGAGCCTAAATTTTGAAAAACGGTCGGAAAGATTGCCGGCGATAGGGCGTAAGAACAGGGAAACGACGCTCATAGATCCGCAGATGATGCCCGCAAACACAGTATCTGCGCCCAGTTCCAGAGAAAAGCCGTTAATGAGCGGTGTCACGATCATGGTTGAAAACATAAAGAAAAAAGATGCAGCCATTACCAGCACGACATCTTTGGTGTAAACGGATTGTTTCTGCTTTTCTGGCACGACGAATCTCCTTTGATATCTACGCGTCCCATCTGCTGTACTACCATACCCGTCTCTACCTGCTTTGAACACAGAGGTTTCAAACTGTTCACAATTCACAAGTTCGTAGATGTACTACGCATGCGCACAAAGTGTGATAAACTCCAACTATCTTACTCACACGCAGTCAAGCATGTTGTGGTTGTTTGCCTGCAGAAAGGTTTAAAGGGTTAGTTATGAAGATTCTCTACAACACAGGTCGCGTCGATGAATGTCCGCATGATCAGGAAGAGCATACGATTCGCCACTCGTGCGCACATCTCTTGGCGCAAGCGGTGAAGCGTCTCTATCCCGACACACATTTCGCATATGGACCTGCAACAGAAACTGGTTTTTACTACGATATGGAGTTTGCGCCCGAGGTAAAAATCAGCGAGGAGGATCTTCCCGCTATCGAGAGCGAAATGAAGCGCATCGCAAAAGAGAACCTCAAGGTCGAAACTTTTGAACTTCCGCGCGAAGAGGCTATTGAATTTCTCAAACAACGCGGCGAAAAGTTCAAAGTTGAACACATCGGCGATTTTCCAGAAGACACCCGTCTTACCTTCTACAAGCAGGGTGAATACGTGGATATGTGCACAGGTCCTCATGTGTGCTACACTGCAGCACTCAAGGCGTTCAAGCTCACGGCCATATCCGGCGCGTATTGGAAAGCGAATGCCGATAACGAAATGCTTACGCGTATTTCTGGTGTCGCATTTTGTACAAAAGATGAACTTGCGTCTTATGAGCGCATGATTGTCGAAGCGCAAAAGCGCGATCACCGCAAAATCGGCCGTGAAATGGACTTGTTCATGGTATCCGAAGCCGGCCCCGGTTTTCCGTTCTGGTTGCCAAACGGCATGCGTGTGCGCAATTGCCTTATGAATTACTGGCAAGAGATGCAAACACGCTTTGGTTATGAACAAATTCAAACACCTGTCATTCTGTCGCGTAAACTCTGGGAAACCTCAGGTCACTGGGATCATTACAAAGAAAATATGTACACAACGGTGATCGACGACGAAGATTTTGCTATCAAGCCGATGAACTGCCCTGGTGCCTGCCTCGTGTATATGAACAAGCCGCGTTCCTATCGCGATTTGCCGTTGAAGCTCGCAGAAGCAGGTCTTGACCACCGCCACGAGCTGAAAGGCACGCTTCATGGCTTGTTCCGCGTGCGTGAATTTACTCAAGATGATGCACACCTCTTCATTCGTCCCGATCAAATCAGCCAAGAGGTTGCCGAGGTCACGCACCTTATTACCGCGTATTACAAGCAATTTGGATTCCCATATCGTGTAGAACTTTCTACGCGTCCCGAAAATTCCATGGGTTCAGATAGCGATTGGGAGATGGCAGAAGCTGGTCTTCGTCAGGCACTTGAGGATATGGGTCTTGAGTACACGGTAAACGAAGGCGACGGCGCGTTCTACGGTCCAAAAATCGACTTCCACCTCAAAGACTGCCTGGGACGCACCTGGCAGTGTGGCACTATTCAGCTCGACTTCCAGTTCCCACACAATTTCAATCTTGAGTATGTGGATAAAGATGGCTCGCGCAAGCGTCCTATCATGATCCACCGCGCGGGATTCGGTTCGTTTGAGCGCTTTATCGGCATGCTGATCGAGCAATACGAAGGCAAATTCCCCGTTTGGTTAGCGCCTCTTCAAGTCAAAGTCCTGCCCGTTTCTGAGAAAACGCGCGCCTATGCACAAGAAGTGTATAACGAGCTCTTCGATCGTGGCATTCGTGTGAAGCTTGACGCGCGCGACGAAAAGATTGGCTACAAGATTCGTGAAGCTCGAAGCTTTGACCGCGTACCTTACATGGTTATTGTGGGTGAGCAAGAAGCTGCTGCCAAAAATATTTCGGTGCGCGATCGCTCCAACAAGACTACCACGTATGAACTCGACGATTTCATTGCTCAAGTGCTTGAGGAAACACGCACCAGAAGCGATAGCCAAACGAACGCAGGCGTTTCGCTAGACGCGTCTCACTAGTATGAGATAGCAGTTCATGCACCCATTTTTTCCATCGGCGCAGAAGCGATCCAAAAGCCTGTAGGAGCTTGGAAGATCGCGTACGATCGTATCGATTTCTCTATCGTAAAAGCTGTGACAATAGCGGCCATAGCCTGCTTGTCCTTGCCAACTGAGGAGAAAGTCACCTTCTTCGAGTGAGTCTTCGATCTTCTTGCATTGCGTGAGTGTGAAAGCTTCTGCTCCGTGGAGTGTTCCCGCTTTAAGTGCAGACAAGTTTTCTTTTGTTTCGCGCATAGCTTTTTCGCGGGCACGTGGATCTTCGGCAAAGCGCCAGAGTGAAAGCACGCAGACGCCCGTGGGACTTGTAAGCTTCAAGAGCTTTTCGATGAAGTGTCTTCGAAGTTCGTAACCTGCAATATGGTGCATAAAACCAAACGATACGACTAGATCAAAGCGCGTGGGAATGTGATAGTTCCTGCGCGCTTGTGTTATCTCGGAGATTTCTGCTGTATGAGCAGGCGCGGGCGCAGTGTGTGCATACGCGTGTGCGCTCGAAGCTAAGCAGCTAGTCAAAGAGGCATCTGAGCAAGGAAGAAGACATTCATCTTTTCTTGCGCGTTCAATAAGATCTGCTTGGACGATATGGCACGAATCGAGAGGAGAGAGAAGCGAATTCACACGCGCGCACCCAAGCTCTTGAAGCGCGGCTTCCTTGTCACATCCTACATAGTCAATCCCGCGGTATGCAAGGAAGGGGATACGAGCGTGTGCCGCTGATTGAAGTATTTCTTCTCCATTTGTCTTTGTTCCCTTCGCATTTGCTTCTTCCTGTCCCCGCTCGTGCAAGAGAAACTCAAGAAAACGCATATTCCCAGAAGCTATGTCGCACACACTCAAACTCCCACGCACACCCGCGCTCGCGCATTCCCGTTTTGACAGGCGGTCGAGCAGCTGCTCCCAGCCCACCCACTTACGCTCGCGCGTATGGGAAAAACTTTGTGCGTGCGCTTGATAGAGCGCTTGCGTAATTGAGGCAAGTCCTTGCATGACTTCTGTGTTCATGGCTTGTGAATCCGTTTCTTTGCAGGAATGACTAAGGGCTCGCGCAAAAATGCGCTACACTTTTTGTGTGATGACTATGAAACAAGCGCCCACATACGTGTACCACAATACACCACATACCGATGAAGCGTTGTCTAAGCTGATTGCCTATGTAAAAGAGCACGGGAGCTTGGACGCCCGCGCGCTTAATGCGTTTCTCAATCGCCTCAATCAAGGTATACAAACGCCTCAGGATAGATGCTCAAAAAAACAGCTTATACCTCGCTATATGTATATTAAGCATTATATGCCTAAGCGTTGGCAGGAATTTGGTCTCTCGCTTGAGGATGAACAGCGCTTACTCAATACGCTTCGGGTGAAGCCGCGCAGAAGTGCCTCTGGTGTCGCAACAATCACCATTCTTACCAAACCCTGGCCGTGTAGCAGCAATTGTATCTTTTGCCCCAATGATATACGCATGCCGAAAAGCTATATGAGCGCAGAACCTGCATGTCAGCGCGCTGAGGCTTGTCTTTTCGATCCGTATTTACAGACATCTCTTCGGCTTCAAGCGCTTATGAATATGGGACACCCTACCGACAAAGTGGAAATCATCATTTTGGGTGGTACCTGGAGTGAGTACCCAAAAGCGTATCAGTGTTGGTTTATTCGTGAGGTATTTCGTGCGCTGAATGACGGCTACACGAGTGCAGATGCGCGCGAGCGTGTGTGTACGCGCTACGAGGAGCTTGGCTTTAGCTTTGATGTGCGCGTGCGTGCAGAACTTTTGGCCTCCACTCAGTCAAAAATTGATGAGGGTGTTCTCAGCTACAACGAAGCGTTTGGAGAGGCTTATGCCACGCGTGCCATGTGGAAGGCCTGCGCGTCGTTTCATCATGCTTCGCTAGAAGACGTCTATGCGCAGCATAGAGTCAACGAAAGCGCACATCATCGAGTTGTGGGCCTTGTTATCGAAACGAGACCCGATACCATTACTCCTTCCAATCTTGTACTTATGCGAAGCCTCGGATGTACAAAAGTGCAAATGGGCATACAGGTGTTGGACGAGGCGATTCGTGCGCGCAATCACCGAAAAGGAAGCCTTGAAGATATTATTCGTGCCTTCGAACTCTTACGGCTTTTTGGTTTCAAAATTCATGTGCACGTGATGCTCAATCTCATGGGTGCTACTCCCCAAAGCGATAGAGACGATTTTGAGCGCCTGGTATCAGATGACGCATACAAGCCAGACGAAATTAAGCTCTATCCGTGCGTGCTCGTGGAGTCGTCGCAGCTTATCTCATACTATAAACGAGGGCTTTGGCATGCCTATACGCAAGATGAGCTTGTAAGTGTGCTGGTAGATGACGTGCTCAACACACCTGCGTATACCCGTATTTCGCGGATGATCCGAGACATTTCAACAGACGATATCATTCAGGGAAATAAATGCCCCAATCTGCGCGAGCGTGTAGAGACGGCGGTGCGAGAATCAAAGCGTCCTTCGCGCGAGATTCGCGCTCGTGAGATCGCGCTTGGTGCGGTATCACCTTCTGCGCTTCATATGGAAGAGCTGAGATATCAAACGACGGTATCGACGGAATATTTCTTACAATGGGTAGACGAACATGCGCGTATAGCTGGCTTTTTGCGGCTTTCACTGCCAGATGCGCGAACGCACACAAGTTATGGAAACAAAGTTCCAACAGCTGAACACGAAGCTATGATTCGTGAGGTGCACGTATATGGCACGACAGCGCTTATCGAGGAAGATGTAGCAGGATCTGCTCAGCATCATGGATTTGGAAAAAAGTTGATCGCGCGCGCCTGCGAGATTGCGCATGCAGCAGGGTATACAGCCATCAACGTAATTTCGTCTGTGGGTACTAGAAACTATTACCGCGCGCAAGGCTTTGTGGATAACGGCCTTTACCAGCGACGTCAGCTCTAAGCTGGAAATGCATCCGACCGCGCGCCCCCTTATTTTCCATATGTGAAGACAATAAGAAAATCTAAGTGTAGTTTGTAAGATTTTGTTATTCGTCTTGTATAAGAAAACATTTATGGGTATTATCAACGTAGTTGCTAAGGATCTTGTATCGCAAGATCATCAGCTTGTATGTCTTCGCGCGCTGCGAGAGACGCACTGATATGTCTTGTGATCTTCATCTTTTGCGCTCTATGTTTTGTGGTAGTTATTCGTGCGCGGAAGCACAAGCTGCATCTGCACACATAAAAGGAGGTTTCTCTTATGACACTTAAGCCTTTGGGCGATCGCGTTTTGGTTAAGCCTGCACCAAAAGAAGAAAAGACATCCACTGGTCTCTACATTTCAAGTGGCGCTCAGGAAAAGCCTCAGCGCGGCGAAGTTATCGCAGTTGGACAAGGCAAAGTAAACGATCACGGCGAGCGTGTTGCCCTGGATGTTAAGGTAGGCGACCAGGTCTACTATGGCAAATTTGGTGGCAACGAAGTCAAAATCGACGGCGAGAACTACCTTCTCCTTCGTTCTGACGATATTTACGCAATTATCTGCGAGTAGTTCGTACAAAGCTGAATGTAAAGCTGAAAGGACATTAGAATGGCTAAAGATATTGTTTTTGGCACCGATGCGCGCGCTAAGCTTGCCCATGGTGTAAATACGCTTGCTGACGCGGTTACCACAACACTTGGACCTAAGGGTCGCTACGTTGCACTTCAACGTTCCTATGGTGCTCCTGTTATCACCAACGATGGTGTGACCGTTGCCAAGGAAGTCGAGCTCAAGGATCCTATCGAGAACATGGGCGCACAGCTCGTCAAGGAAGTTGCTACCAAGACAAATGACACCGTAGGTGACGGTACCACAACTGCTACCTTGCTTGCGCAAGTGATCGTAAATGAGGGTCTTCGCAATGTTGCTGCAGGTGCAAACCCCATTGCTATCCGCAGAGGTATCGTAAAGGCTGTTAACGCTGCCGTTGAAGAAATGAAGAGCGCTTCTAAGGAAGTTTCCACCAAGGATCAAATCGCTTCCGTTGGTACCATTTCTGCAGTTGATGAGCAGATCGGAAACAAGATTGCAGACGCTATGGAAGTTGTCGGCAAAGACGGCGTCATCACTGTTGAAGATTCTCAGACCTTTGGTATCGATATCGACACCGTAGAAGGTATGCAGTTTGACAAAGGCTACATCTCTCCTTACTTTGCAACCAATAACGACTCGATGACCTGCGAACTCAAGAATCCCTACATCTTGATGACCGATCAGAAGATCTCCAATATCCAAGATATTCTTCCGGTTCTCGAGGGCATCCAAAAGAGCGGATCACCTTTGCTCATCATTGCTGAGGACGTTGAGGGCGAGGCTTTGGCTACGCTCATCCTCAATAAGCTCCGTGGTACGCTCAACATTTGCGCTGTTAAAGCACCTGGTTATGGTGATCGTCGTAAGCGTATGCTCGAGGACATTGCTGTCCTTTGTGGTGGTCAAGCAGCTATGAAGGAGCTTGGCGTTGAGCTTTCCGATGTAACGGCTGAGATGCTTGGTCGCGCAAAATCGGTAAAGATTACCAAGGACACAACCACGATCGTTGATGGTGCTGGTTCTAAGGACGCTATCGCAGAGCGCGTTGCTCAAATCAACAATGAGCTTGAGAACACTACATCTGACTTCGACAAAGAGAAGCTCCAGGAGCGCAAAGCTAAACTTTCTGGTGGCGTTGCTGTCATTAAGGTTGGTGCTGCTACTGAGGCTGAGCTCAAAGAGATCAAGAGCCGCATCGAAGACGCCCTTCAGGCAACCCGCGCTGCTGTAGAAGAGGGTATCGTTGCTGGTGGTGGCGTTGCATTCCTGCAAGCTGCTTCTGCACTCGATAAGGTTGAGACTTCTGAGGCAGACGAAAAGCTCGGCGTTGAGATCATCCGTAAGGCTTTGATGGCTCCTGTCAAGAAGATTGCTACTAATGCGGGCTTTGAAGGCTCTGTGGTAGTCGACAAGATTTCTCATCTTCCTGCTGGTGAAGGCCTCAATTCTGCAAATGGCGAGTGGGGCGACATGATCAAGATGGGCGTGTTGGATCCTGTTAAGGTTACGCGCACCACGCTTCAAAATGCATCTTCTGTTGCATCTTTGATCCTTATTACTGAGGCTACAATTTCCGACGAGCCTAAAGATACCTCCATCGAAGAGGCTATCTCTCGTGCTGCTTCTGCTGGTCAGCAAGGTGGCGGTATGTACTAATTTCCTCGGCGGAAATTCTGCACTTCCTGTTAGTAAAAGGCGGAACCCTTGCGGGCTTCCGCCTTTTTTGATCGTTTATGTTTGCGCGCGCGATGTATGTGTGATGTATGTGCAATGTTTGCGCAACATGTTTGCGCGAGTTTGGCTCACAGGTTTAGAGCCCTACTTGCATGCTTAGAGCAGCGTCAAGCCTTCTTCTTGCGCAAGGGCTTCTTGCTCCTTACTCCATACGCTGCATTGTACTTCGCCGATATGTTTTTTTTCGAGGAAGTACATGCACAGACGCGACTGTCCAATACCGCCGCCAAGAGTGTAGGGCAGCTCGTGATTCAAAAGCGCTTTGTGGAAGGGGAGCTCAAGACGCTCTTCTTTCTTGCAAATCTTGAGCTGACGCACAAGCGCCTCTTCGTCGACACGAACACCCATGCTCGAAAGCTCGAGGGAATTATCCAGCACCGGATCCCAGAAAATAATGTCGCCGTTGAGTTGCCAATCGTCGTAGTCGGGGCTTCTGAGGTCGTGAGGCTTACCCGATTTCAAAGCTCCTCCGATACCGATAATAAAGATTGCCTTGTATTTGCGGGCATACTCACGCTCGCGCTCAGAAGCTGTGAGCTCAGGGTAGGCGTCTTCCATTTCTTGTGTTGTTACAAACGTGATTTCATCAGGGAGTTTTTTATTCAGAATGTGGGGATAGAGACCATTGATATAGGTTTCTGTGCGTTTGAATACCTCAAACAAATTTCGTACGGTCATTTTAAGGTAATCAAGCGTACGGTCGTCTCGTTTGATGATCTTTTCCCAATCCCACTGGTCAACATAGGCGCTGTGGATGGAATCAAGTTCTTCGTCGGGACGAATCGCATTCATATCGGCGTAGAGTCCCTCGTATACGCCAAAGTTGTAGCGCTTGAGTGCGTAGCGCTTCCATTTGGCTAAGGATTGCACGATCTCGCAGTCGATATTGTGCTTGCGCACCGAAAAGCTAACCGCCTGCTCAACACCATTAAGATTGTCGTTTAGACCTGTACTTGGTTGAACAAACAAAGGTGCAGAAACGCGCGCAAGGTTTTGCGCACACGAAAGCTCGCGCTCAAAATAATCTTTGAGACTCTTGATAGCAAGCTGGGTTTCCTTGAGATCAAGGGATACGGCGTTACTGTTGTTACGCATAGACACTCCTTAGGTCAAATTCTTTGAACTCATTTTGATACTATTTGTTTAAAAAACAAGTGTTGTAATCATTTTGGAATAAAAGTTCGGGTAGTATTAAAACCGTCTATACACGTGAATGTGCTAGTTTTGTTGCTGCATCTGCTCTATGGGTGCTCGAGCATCTACGCTTCGTGCATGCTATGAGTATGTGTGCAGCGAGTTTTAGGCACGTTTGAAGGCAAACTTGAAGTCAAGTTTGAGCTCAAACTACGCGCGTGTAAGCATGGGTGGGGGCCCATGCGTGATCTGCGAGAGATGCCACAGGTATCTCGAGCGTATGTGAGAGTTGTGTGAGGAGTGAATCGATGAGCGAAAATCGTGACATGCTCGATGACCTCATCGATATTCGCGAGGATCTATCAGCTGTATCCAATCCCTTGGGCAAGCTTTTATCTGCGTTTACCCAAGAAGGCGAGGCTCCAAAGCCCTACAATCCACGAGATTATAAGGAAGTCCCGCGCCCCAATTCTGTATTTTGCCTGGACGTTCTTGCCAATCAGACGTCGCGGGAGATCTCAATTAATACAGAACATGCGCTTCCGTGCACGCGTTGCATGGATGTGTGTCCGGTTGATGCGATCGAAATCAAGGGTAATTCCGTGAGTATCACCGAATCGTGCAGGATGTGCGGGCTTTGTACCTGCGCGTGTCCCACCGAGGCCATGCTTGTGCAAAAGCTCATGGCAAAATCGCTCTACGACAAAATTGCCCGCGCGGCCTCGATGTATGAATGCTGTTATGTGACCTGTACTCGTGCTTTGGGTAGAAAACCTCATGACAACGAAATTCTTCTTCCCTGCGTAGGCGCGGTTCCATTCGAAACCTGGGTTTCGCTTTTGAGCGAGTACGATAATATCTATGTTTACCTGCCCGTTGGCATTTGTGATCGCTGCAAAACAACCACAGGAGAAGCATGGTACATAGATGAGATCGGTGCCGCCGAAGAGGTGAGCGGCAAAAGCTTAGGTCTCGTAACCGAAGCCGATGAACTCACACACGAGCTTCTCCGCAGCTACAAGCGTAAGCGCTTTGTCGGCGAAGTCACAAGCGCAGGCAAAACTCTGCTTGCTGCGCAAGCACCGATGCTCACTGCTGCGCAGGCGGTTGCAAAGAAGATCCAAGATCATTCAAATAGTCTCTATGAGCTGCAGGTCGCGCTTGAAAATGCGGTTGGAGATACAACGCTTTCTCAAGCGCGTCATCTCCTTACGCAAAAACGAAAGCTCCTGCTTGCGACGATACAAAAAAATCCTTCCTATGCGCGCGCATGTCAAGAAAAGCAGCTTGTGCCCGTGTGCGATATGACGGCTTGCACCTCGTGTTCTGCTTGCGTAAGGGTGTGTCCGGAGCATGCGTGCTCGCTTGACAATGCAGGCCGTTTTTCGTGCGATGGAGCTTATTGTATAAATTGTGCTGCATGCGCGCTCATTTGTCCAGAAAAATGCCTGGTCATGAAGGAAGGCGATACCAACGAGCTCATCGTGAGAGACGAAGAAGCTGCGCGCCTCCAAGCAGAAGCGAAAAGGCGCAAAGCCCCTACGCCTCAAGGTGAGGGTTTAAGCGTATAATATCTGTATATTTCGTTTTGTGTGCGCTTGCAGAGTGCTTTATTAAATGTATATCGTGCGTTATATCGTATATGCACTGTATATGCACTGTATGCGCACCATGCTTGTACCGTGCTTGTACTGTTTCAGGAGTTGATCTCGTGTCGCTTTCAATAGGAATTGTAGGACTTCCTAACGTTGGAAAATCCACGCTTTTTACCGCCCTTACCAAACAATCTGGCCTTGCCGCGAATTACCCGTTCGCAACAATCGATCCAAATATTGGTGTCGTAAGTGTTCCTGATGAGCGCCTCGATCGTTTAGCAGACATTGTGCATCCTGCGCGTATTATGCCCGCAAGCGTTGAATTTGTTGATATTGCAGGTCTTGTGCGCGGTGCGAATACAGGAGAAGGCCTGGGCAATCAATTTTTGGCAAATATTCGCCAGTGCGATGCAATTTGCGAGGTAGTCCGCTATTTCAAGGACCCCGATGTCATCCATGTGGATGGCCGTGTCGATCCAATGTCTGATGTAGACACGATTCAAACTGAGCTTATTTTGGCAGACTTGGGGACGCTTGAACGTGCTATTCCAAAACTCGAAAAGGAAGCAAAGCGCGCAAAAGAAAATGTTCCGCGCCTCGAGATTGCGCGCCGTTTGCAGGATTGGCTAAATGCTGGTAAACGTGCAATTCTCATGCCGATGACAGATGATGAGCTGGCATATGCTCACGATCTTTTTCTGCTTACGCTTAAACCTTTGCTTTTCGTCGCAAACTGCGATGAAGATCAGCTTCATGATGAAGTGATTATCGATGATGCGCCTGCTATTTGTCTTTGTGCGCAGGTAGAAGCTGAGCTTGCTGAGCTTGGCGATGCGGACGCCAAAGAATATCTCACAAGCATAGGTCTTGAGCATTCGGGACTCGAAACCCTCATCCAAGCAGCATATAAGCTTTTGGGACTGCAGAGCTTTTTCACGGCTGGTCCCAAGGAAGTCCGCGCATGGACGGTGAAATGTGGAGCGCTCGCCCCAGAGGCGGCAGGAGTTATTCACAGCGATTTTGAGCATGGATTCATCAAAGCCGAAACCATTAGCTTTGATGATTACATCTCGTGTGGTGGCGAGCAGGGTGCACGCGACCAAGGGAAACTTCGCATGGAAGGAAAAGATTACGTCGTGCAGGATGGCGACGTTATGGTATTTCGCTTTAACGTGTAGTGCGGGATACGTAAGCTATAGACAAACGTGATTGAGAGCAAATCTGTGTAAAAAAATCGGCTGTTTCGTAAAGAAACAGCCGATTTTTCGTAAACACTTCAAAACATTCGAGCTAGGAGATCTGGAGCCGAGAACAGCTGGCACAAACGCTTGAGCTTGCGCTTAGAGTCCTGCTCAAGAGCTTACGCTCTAGAGTATTCGCTCTAAATTCCTGCTCTAGAGCTGATCCTTACCCAAAAGGACTACAACATCAGTACCAGAATCGTATTGCCCGGTGTTTTCTTGCAATTTGCCCGCAACGCCCAGTACTTTAGCGACCCCTTTTGCTTTGTCTTCCGAGCCTTTGCTGTAGTAGATCACCGTTGATTTCACTACACGGCGTGCATTTCCAGGGTTTGCGCTAAAGCCTTTGTTTGCCAGTTCATCGGCTCGTTTTTGTGCAATGCCTGCTTTACCGGTAGCGTTTAGTACAGCTACGGTGCCTTCGTAAGTGGCACTATCTTCACTATTGCTTGGATCAGCGCCTTTATCGCGTGAGTCGCTGCTGCTGACTCCCACAGCACCCGCAATACCGCTTCCCGTATTTTGCGCTTCGCCTTCGTAGGGAGGAAGTCCCTCTTCGATGCGCGCTACCATAGCTTGCCATTTCTTGGTATCGCAAATCTCAAACCAAGTACGGTTGATATATTTGGAAGTCGTGGGGCATTGTCCCGAATAAATATCGGTAGAAACGTCCATACCTGCGAATTTGGTGGCAAGCCCGATGATCTCGGTGACGTTCATATCGGTCGTGACATACTGAGCCATGGTAGATATGCTGTTGGTAATGCCCGCAGGACCACTTGACAAGACAGATTTGAGGATACAGCCGATAAGCATACGCTGGTTGGCAGCACGATAGGTGTCACCGTCACCGTATTTGTCGTAGGCGTGACGCGCGCGTCCCAGCTGAGCTGCGGTATATCCATCAATATGCTGTTTACCAGCGGGAAGATCGATTTCGGTGTAGTCAGGATCGCGTACCGGCACCGGCAGATCTACATCAACTCCTCCGATAGTATCGACGACCTTGGCAAAACCGTCCATATCGACTTCAGCGTAGTGGGCGATTTTTACGCCTGCAAACTTAGAAATCACCTGAGTAGCATAGGCGGCACCCCCCACCGAATAGGCGGCATTTATCTTTTGTTTGCCGTGTTTACCCATATCAACATAGGTATCGCGGGGGATCGAGATGAGTGTAATCTTGCGATTTTTAGGATCGATACGCGTAAGCATAATAGTATCGGAACGGTATGCTCCGTCGGAAGGGCCGTATTCCTTGCTTTCTGCGCGATCTTCGTCCTTATCAATGCCGAGGAGCAGTGCATAAAACGGCTCATTATCCTTGGTATCGCTGAGCACCGAAAGAAGATCTTTGGTGACCTTGCTATTGATTTGATGATTGATTGAATTCAGATACGCAAACGCAAGCGCAAATGCAACGCCTGCAGTACAAAAAAGTCCCAGAAGCGAAAAACCGAGCGTGCGGAGAATACGACGTTTAAGTGCGCGTTTGCGTTTAAGCGCGTAGTAGCTCACGGCATTTTGTCTACCTAACTCGTGCGAGCTTGGGTCTTTCGTATTGTTTGCGTGCGCGCGATTTGCACCTGCTTGCGATTCAGTCGAAGCTATCGAGCGTTTTCCGAGCGCATGACGGCTTCCGCTCGCATAGCGCGCATGTGATCGAGCTTCGAGCTCCTTTTGCGTCATGCTTTGATGTTTCTTCTTGTGGAGTGCCAAAACATCCTCCCCATAAAGTCGATCTCAGGTGGTCGCGCGAAGAGGCGCGGGTATGTTCGTGTAAGCAGCGGATGTCCTGGTACGGGGCTTCCGTGAGTGTTATTATGCAACCATCTTTTGTGCGTTGCATATAAACTTCTATATATAGTACCGTTTGTGTGCACTCGTTGCATCTTTTTGGTGATAAGCACACAAAATCTCATAGCCCCGGTATAATGATAAACACATGCGTTTAGCACGTATGATGAGTATTTGAGGTCCAGATCGTCTCGCTTTTGCGACCAAGCGAGATCCTATTCAGTGCGCCTGATCTTCATAGTCTGCATGTATGAGCTACGTATCGGGTGCAGTATTCACAACAATAGCCATAGTGGAGGTTTTTATGCAATCCCAAGCTTCCTGCGAGACGCAAGCTGCCAACGCGAGCTCTGCACACGCCACAACTCCGTCTAAACAGCATACAATTCGCCGTCCGGAGCAGTTTGTTGCTGTTCTCGATTTTGGTGCGCAGTACGGGCAATTGATTGCGCGCCGTGTGCGTGATTTGCATGTGTATTCAGAGCTTGTGCCTTGCGATATCTCTGCAGATGAGCTAAAAGCGATGCACCCTTCAGCACTTATTTTGTCGGGAGGCCCTGCAAGTGTCTATGCGCCCGATGCTCCCTCGCTCGACCCTGCCATCTTTGATTTGGGGCTTCCCATCTTTGGCTTTTGCTACGGACAACAAATTATGGCGACAACGCTGGGAGGCAGTGTTTCTCATACCGAGAAAGGGGAGTACGGACCGGCTGAGCTTGCGCGCACTCACTCATCCCAGGTGTTTGGCAAAACGCCTGAGCATCAGACGGTGTGGATGAGTCACCGCGATGCAGTGTCTTGTGTTCCAGAAGGCTTTGTAGTTACGGCTACTACGCCTACCTGCCCTGTTGCTGCTATGGAGTGCGCAGAAAGACGCCTGTTTGCAACCCAATTCCATCCTGAGGTACATCATAGTGAATATGGCCAAGAGCTTTTGCATAATTTCCTTTTTGATGTATGTGGACTCAAGGCGACTTGGACTATGGATACCATTATCGAAGATGCGATTGCTGCTATCCGTGCGCAGGTAGGGGATAAGGATGTCATACTTGCGCTTTCAGGAGGCGTTGATTCGTCTGTTGTCGCTGCGCTTGTGCACCGTGCCATCGGTGACAAGTTGCACTGTGTCTTTGTTAATCACGGCCTTTTGAGAAAAGGCGAGGTAGAGATGGTCGAAGACGTCTTTACCAAGCAGTTCAAGATTCCTCTTGTTTGCGTTGACGCCCGTGCGCGCTACATGCACTTGCTTTCCGGTGTCACAGCACCTGAACAAAAGCGCCGCATCATCGGTACTGAATTTTGGAAGATCTTCTTTGAAGAAGCTCAAAAGATCGGTTCTGTACACTTTTTGGCGCAAGGTACGATCTATCCCGATATTATCGAATCGGGCGCGCGCAAAACAGGAGGTAAAGCCTCTACGATCAAGAGCCACCACAACTTGATTCCGTTCCCCGATGGAGTGCATTTTGATTTAATTGAGCCGCTCGACCATTTCTTTAAGGACGAAGTGCGCGCCTTGGGTTGCGCCCTTGGTCTTCCCGACAAGATGGTCTATCGTCAACCTTTCCCTGGTCCTGGCCTCGCTATTCGTATTATTGGAAGCGTCGACGAAGAAAAGCTTTCTATACTTCGCAATGCCGATGCCATTGTTCGTGAAGAGCTTGATGCCTACAACGAAGCCCTCTTTAAGCAAACGCATACGCGCTCGTCAGAGCATGCATGTTGGCAATATTTCGCCGTGCTTCCCGATATCAAGAGTGTGGGTGTGATGGGGGATGAGAGAACCTATCAGCGTCCTATCATTATTCGTGCGGTTGAATCTCAAGACGCGATGACTGCCGATTGGGCAAAGCTTCCGTTTGACGTGATCACGCGCATGTCGAGCCGCATCGTAGGCGAGGTCGAGGGGGTTAATCGTGTGCTTTACGACGTGACTCCAAAGCCGCCCGCGACGATTGAGTGGGAGTAGGCCGATAGGGTTCTGACCTGCGATTTTGAGTGCCGCACTG
>CAMUON010000001.1 GCA_947090525.1 uncultured Atopobium sp. | reverse complement strand
TACATACATACATACATACATACATACATACATACATACATACATACATACATACTAGCTAGCCCTGCCTCTTTTTGCACTAAATGCCTAATAGATAGGGCATCACTTCAGCAAAAGCTGACTTCTGTTTATTTATACGAATTCCCGTTTATATACCATAAAATATGCATCTTTTTCAAAGCGCGTAGTAACTTAGCATTTCGTTATTATTTTTTACTTTTTTTGTCTTGTTCTATCTAGTACTCACTCGTATAGGATTTGCAATCTTTACAGCTCTTTCATCTCGTATTCTTCTCTTCTCCACTCAGCACTATTTTCAAAACATTTGGTAACGGTACGAGATAAACTAACGGAAAAGGTGTCAATATGAATAACATAAGTAAATTTTTGCTTGCCAGTTGCATAGCAGCGCCATTCGCGGCGCCTCAACTTATTCAAGCTCAAAATATCTCTAATACATCGACGCTTGTTGCGGACGCGGGTGTTACTGAATCTTCCACGTCTCAATCAGACGATATGAATGTCACGCGCACTCAAGTTCGCTCAGCTACACCCGCGGCAGTGAATCAAGCTCATGCAAATGATCCTCAGGGTGGTGGAAGCATTACCATCAAAGGATCTGCAACGAGTTATGCCTCATTAGAGGCTGCTCTTGACGCTGCATCCGATGGTTCGGTTCTGGAAGTCAGCGGTAATGTAATCATTGATAAGCCTGTGGAAATTAAGAAGAGCGTTACTCTTATTGCTGCTGCAACAGGTGGATCGCTATCTACATGTAAAGACAGCAGAACAGCCACGCAATCAAAAAATCCGGTAGCGCTTTATTTGCATGTAAATTCAGGAAAGACACTCACGTTAGGTGATGGCAATAAGGAGCATGAGCTTCTATTTGATGAGGTAAACCTTAAAATTACAAACGGCAAGCTGGTTTTCAAAGATGGCGTAAAAATTTCTTCAACACTTTCTTCAAAGGATACGGGTAAGGTTGCCATTGTTGAAATTAGTGGAAAAGATGCTAACGCTTCTTTTGAAGGCGGAACAATAGAAAATCCAGTTAAGGACTATGGTACGGATAACAATAACGTTGCCGTGACTGTAGAGAATGGTGCCCAAGTCGAAAAAATTTCTGGTGGCAACTATATGAGCTGGGGGTCTGCTTGGACCGTGGGAGGAAAAGACACAAAGATAAAGGAGATTTCGGGAGGAACATTCTTAAATTCCCAAAATTCTGGACTCAGTGTTCCGTGTTTTTTCTTGATGTATGGCGCTTCTATAGACAAAATTTCAGGGGGCGATTTCAGGGCATATTCACGCGGTGCTCTTGAGCTTCAAAGTGATGCGCATGTGGGAGAAATTTCAGGCGGTACCTTCAAAAATCTGTATGACACCAATAAAAAACCAAGTGATGGTTCAGGAGCTAAGCCATTTTACGCAGGTCTTGTACTCTATGGACGGGAAGGCAAATCCATTACATCGGTGGATAAAATTTCGGGCGGCACGTTTGTAGGCGTTAACGGAGTGCTGGCAGTTGGCAACACTCCTCAGCTAAAAGTGAAAATTGGATCTATTACAGGTGGGACGTTCTCGTCTATCGATACTCAGGATGGAAATGCGGGACTTTACTTCACACAAAACTCCGAGGTAGATGAGATATCAGGAAATGTAGTTGCTACTGGTCGAAATATTGGGCTATGGAATGCGGGCACTATACAAAAAATCTTAAGTGGTAGCTTTACCGGTAAAGAAGTTGATGGCTTACAGAATATTGACATGTCTGAAACAGGCCAATCATGGGCAACGAACTTCAAGGGTCACATTACAGAGATTGCAGGTGGTACGTTTAAGGGTAAGAAACGTGGACTCGTTAATGCAGGTGTCATAGATACTATTTCAAATGGAACATTTGAAGGTGGAAATTCTGCTGTGTTGTGCGATAAGAAAACAAAAAAAGGCACGCTATCCACCATCAAAAATGGTACCTTTTATGCCGAAACAGACACATGCATCAAACTAGTATCGAAGCTCACACTTGAGCCTGATCTTGCTACGACAAGTCCACTTATAGGGGCGGGCAGGTACTATGCACCCCAAGGCAAAGCAATATTTAACGATGAGAAGCTTGTGACGTATCCTCAATATACAAAGCTTGATCAATCAAAGGCTTCCTATACAATGAGTGACTTTGCTGAAG
Organism: uncultured Atopobium sp.; assembly: GCA_947090525.1. Lineage (GTDB taxonomy): Bacteria > Actinomycetota > Coriobacteriia > Coriobacteriales > Atopobiaceae > Fannyhessea. The sequence continues at coordinate 736,611 of CAMUON010000001.1, read as the reverse complement.
GTCTCACGAATATTCCCAACTATGACAAAAAAGCATTTCGTTTCTTAAAGGGAGAAAAGCCTGGTACAGTTACGTTTATGGATGGAGAAACAAGGTATACTTCTGTGAAGGTTCACCTTGGCAAAGCGATTGCAACAGACGAGCTTACGGACCAGTCGATGCCCGCAAATCCTCAAAAAGACGGATATACATTTAAGGAATGGAATACGAAGAAAGATGGTACAGGCACAGCATTTAAGGGTGATACGGTAGTTCATGAGGATATGACAGTATATGCAATATATACGAAAAATACGCCTGCACCTTCGCCAACTCCCGAACCCACGCCGCTGCCTGAACCCACTCCTAAGCCAGCTCCTGAGTCAACGCCTAGTCCTGAAGTACCTGCGGAGCCTGTAGAGCCCGAAGCTGTAATTCCTGCTAATGAGCACTCTCAATCCTCGCAGACTAGCTCTGTTCTGCCTAAGACAGATGATCCTCTTGTTTCAACTGGGCTGTATTCAACATTGGGCTTAGTGGGAGTGGCACTCGGCGTTCTTCAGAATCGATTAAGGCGCCTACGCATAAAGTAATCGCTAGTGTGTAATGCTAGTAACAGTATCAAAGATGGCCTGGACAAGTAGTGTGCAGGCCATCTTGATTCTTTCGGAACATTATTAAATAAAATCTTGTGCGTCTATTCCTATTTGACGTATTCACGCCATGAGAATTGCAGGATTTCAGGGCTTTATATGGTCAGGATATTCACGTACTAACTTCGTCGCCTCTCCTCGCGCGTACTTGATGTAAATCCTTTGCGCTTGCTCGTGTTTACAAAACGTGGCCGCTCATATTAGAAAAATACCCCACTTTGTCACGTATTGGAGCAGCGCGCGCGTATGGGGAAGACTGCTGCATTTTTTATTTGCCCAGGTAAGGTGGTTGCGATATTTTGAAGTACTGCGCAAAAACGCCTTTAAAGAAAAAATTTGCCCTCAGAACACGTGACAAAGTGGGGTAAAGTTCTAATACCGCTCAACAGCTTTTGTAGGCGCGCGCGAAGCTCATGCCCTTCTTGCGCTTATGCCATCTTACAGGCGCAACACGATTCAAGCATGCAGTGCATTCCAATATGGAAATACATATGTTGAGCAGGGAATATAGAAAGAAAAAAATGGTGGGCGATGCGGGATTTGAACCCACGACCCCTTCCGTGTGAAGGAAGTGCTCTACCCCTGAGCCAATCGCCCATACAACGCTTCATCATAGTAGCAGATTTTACGCAGACGTGTGGACTTGAGTTTTTTGATACATCAAACCTTTAAACTTAGCTACGCCCGTCCATAGCGTACTATTTTTTGCGAAGGGCCAGCGTAAGGCGGCGAGCCGATACAAAAATCGCCATCACAAGCACCATGCATACGGCACTTATAATGAGCTCGAGCAAGAGTCTATCGCGCGCCATCATCAAAAACGCCATAGCGATGAAACACACAAGCACCATAACAGAGCTTGTATTCATGATTTTCTGTGCATTCGATGGTCGATTGATCATGCGCGCGGAAAAAATTGCGGTATAGGTGAGTAGCACCGCTTGGAGTAAACACGCATACAGATGGACTTTGGTGGGCGCAATTAAAATCATGATGACTGATCCCACAATCGAGAACAGCCCGACAAAGATAGAGATAAGCGAGGCGAGTTTGATCTTTCGAGCAAGGGTATTCACAACATCAGCTCCTTACAAACGCTTTCAAGTGTATGCGTGTAGCGCATTTAGTATCGCTTTAAGTATAGCCAAAAAGCGCGTGCTCAACACGCAGATAACACATAAAACCTGTTATCATACTATCTAGCTTAACTGTTGATTTGAGCGAAATCTTGTATAACCCGTAGCTTCCACGCGTAGCAGCGTCCCTGCGCGCGCCTCTATACCCATGTAAGGATGTGAACTATGCACGATCAAACTTGCACGTCACCCGCCGATCAAATAGCCCTCAACCGCCAACTTGCCGCTATGCTCAAAGGCGGCGTTATCATGGACGTCACCACTCCTGAACAGGCAAAAATCGCCGAAGCGGCAGGAGCCGCTGCCGTGATGGCGCTCGAGCGCATCCCAGCTGACATCCGCGCTGCGGGAGGGGTTGCGCGCATGAGCGATCCTTCGATGATACGCGGCATCCAAGCTGCGGTTACCATTCCCGTTATGGCAAAATGTCGTATTGGTCACTTTGCTGAGGCGCAAATACTCGAAGCACTCGAGATCGATTACATCGATGAATCCGAAGTATTGACCCCGGCAGACGATGTCTTTCATATCCAGAAAACCAAGTTCAAGGCTCCTTTTGTGTGCGGAGCACAAAATCTCGCGGAAGCCCTTCGCCGTATTGCCGAAGGCGCCTCGATGATCCGCACAAAAGGCGAGCCGGGAACGGGAGATATTGTGCAAGCAGTTCACCACATGCGTCTTATTCAGCAAGAGATCGCGCGTGTCGCTGCGTGCAAGGAAGATGAGCTTTTTGAGGCAGCAAAGAAGCTTCAGGCTCCCTACGATCTCGTGCGCTATGTCCACGATCACAAGAAACTTCCCGTTGTCAATTTTGCTGCCGGAGGAGTTGCAACGCCTGCCGATGCAAGTCTTATGATGCAGCTGGGCGCAGAGGGTGTATTTGTGGGATCGGGCATTTTCAAGAGCACAAATCCCCAAAAGCGCGCAGAAGCGATCGTACAAGCAGTTACGAATTACGACAACCCGTCCATTCTCGAGAAAGTCTCTGAGAACCTCGGCGAGGCCATGGTGGGCATCAATGCTGATGAAATCAAGATTCTTATGGCAAAGCGCGGACAATAGGCGAGAAGAATAAGCGGGAACAGTAAACTCAGACAATAGGCGAGGACAACACACGAGGACAGTACATGAATTCAACTCCCAAGAGAATCGGCGTTTTGAGTGTGCAAGGCGCGTTTGCCGAGCACGTAGAGCTCTTAAAAAAGCTCGGCGCTCGGCCTTTTGAAATTCGAAATATTCAAGACATCCAAAAGCCCTTTGATGGTCTTGTGCTTCCTGGTGGGGAGTCGAGCGTTCAGGCGCGACTGCTTCGCGATTTGCAACTATTTGAGCCGCTTAAGCGCCACATTTCGCAAGGCATGCCTACGCTTGCGACCTGCGCAGGCCTTATTCTTCTTGCGCGTGAACTTAAAGGCGAGGGCGATCTCGTTGAGCGCGATTCAAAAACAGAACGCGTACTTGCCCGCACGCGCATCCAGGTCATGGGTTTTCACACGCTTGATGTGTGCGTGATGCGAAACGCTTACGGGCGCCAGACCTCGAGTTTTTGTGCGGAAGTGCCGCTTTCGGTAGATGCTTCAGCGGGTGTGCCTTCTGCGTCTGAAAGTTCTGCGCCTGCCGCTGCACCCGCAGCAATCACGCCCGCGCCCGCAAAAGCGACCCTTCGCTTGAGTTTTATCCGCGCGCCTAAAATTGTATCTTTGGGGCCTCATGTAAAAAGCCTCGTTACGCTTGACGGTGTGAGCGTATGCGTGCAAGAGAACAATCAAATTGCTATGGCTTTTCATCCCGAAGTGGATGAGGAAACATATTTTCACGAACACATGCTTAAAATGTGCTAGTCACAGCAGGTAAAAAGGAGTTTTCGTGATTGCACATTGTGACAAACTATCCAAATCCTTTGGCGCGCAAACGCTTTGGGAAGACGTGAGCTTTGAACTTTCGGCTCACGAGCGCTGGGGCCTTGTAGGGCCTAATGGCGCTGGTAAAACTACCTTTCTCAAGATCATTATGGGCGAAGAAGCGAGCGATTCAGGATCGGTCTATTTTGCGAAGGACGTACGCCTGGGCTATCTTGAGCAGGAGCTTAATATCTCAAGTACGCGGACGGTCCTTGAGGAAGTGCTCGAGGCTGCAAGCGAAGTGAAACTCCTTGCCAAGCGCATCGCAGAAGCTGAAGCAGAAATTGCCCGCGTAGCGGACGCGGCGGACGCGGCTGCTGCGCAAGCTTCAAGCACTGACCCTAGCTACCAGCAGCTTCTTGAGCGTTACGGCAAAGATCAAGACCGTTTTGATCGTTTGGGCGGGTGGCAAATTGAGGCGAGTGCTAAGCAGATTTTGGCAGGTCTTGGCTTCGCTCCCGAGGACGCATATGCTCCTGCCTGCGAATTTTCGGGTGGATGGCAGATGCGCATAGCGCTCGCCCGACTTTTGCTCAAACATCCCGATCTTTTGTTACTCGACGAGCCTACGAACCATCTCGATCTGGAAAGTGTCATGTGGCTCGAACAGTTTTTGTCGAACTACGATGGCGCTGTTCTTTTGGTCAGTCACGACCGTGCGTTTATGGACGCATGCGTTTCGCATATTGCGGCTGTTGAAAACAAACGAATCAAAACGTACGTTGGTAATTATTCGAAATACCTTAAAGCGCGTGCTGACAATGTCTTACAGCTCATGGCTAAGCGCCGCGCGCAGGAGAAAGAAATCGAGCACATCGAAGTATTTGTCAATCGTTTTCGCTATAAACCTACCAAGGCGAAGCAGGTACAAGAGCGTATTCGCCGCCTTGAACAAATAAAACGCGAGCTTGTCGTTCTCCCCGAAGCTACAAAAAAGGTACATTTTGACTTTCCTAAGCCTCCGCGCACGAGTGATTTGGTTGTATCTTTGCATCATGTGTCGAAATCCTATGAGGACAAGACGGTGTATCGCGATGTGGATCTTTCGCTCTACCGCGGCGATCATGTGGCGATCGTTGGTCCTAATGGTGCCGGTAAATCGACGCTCCTCAAACTCATCTATGGGCTCGAAGCTGTGAGCGCAGGCTCTATTGAGCATGGCCTCCACGTCGAAGCAAGTTATTATGCGCAGCATCAGCTCGAGGAGCTTACTAAAACGAATAGCGTGCTCGATGAGATGATCAAGTCGAATAGTGCTTGGACAACGCAAGCCTTGCGCCAACTTTTGGGCGCGTTTCTTTTTCACGGTGACGATGTGGACAAAAAGGTGTCGGTTCTCTCCGGCGGCGAAAAGGCCCGCCTTGCGCTTGCAAAAATGCTCGTATCGCCAGATCCGCTGCTTCTCCTTGATGAGCCGACAAACCACCTGGATATCGATAGTGTAAGCGTCCTTGAACATGCGCTTGTCTCGTTTGCGGGCACAATACTTTTGGTGAGCCACGATGAGGAGCTTGTGCGCGCGCTTGCAACTAAGATTATCGAGGTCAAGGACCATCAGGTTCGCGTTTTTGATGGCGATTATGCGTATTATCGGGAGCGTATTGCTCTCGAAGCGGCCGCTAACGCTCAAGCGACCGGAGATACGCCTGTTTCGCCTGCGCGCTCTGTTTCCGTGCCGTCTTCTTCTGCTACCTCTGCGAATGGCGCGAGCGCACGTGCTAAGACGGGTGAAAAGGAGCAGGAGGCCACTTCGCCTCTTCGTCGAAATGTTAAAACGAAGGAACAGCGCCGTCTTGAGGCCATTGCGAGAAACGCACGTTCTCGTTCGCTCGCCAAGGAGAAAAAACGTCTTTCCGAGGTAGAACGCTTGCTTGACGAAAAGCACAAGAAGAAAGCCGCACTCGAAGAGAAAATGGCCTCGCCTGAGCTCTATGAGAACAAAGATGAATTTAATACATGTATGAAGGAATATCAGGAAATTTCGAGCGACTGCGATGCGCTTGATGAAGAGTGGATGGAACTTTCATGTCGAATCGAGGAAGCCTAAGTGAATAATCGTTTTGATGATAGGAATAGGCAAGGGTATCCAGATGAGGCAGGGTATCCGGCTTCGGCGGGCTATCCAGCTCCGCAAGGGTATTCAGATCAGGCTGGGTATCCGCTTAGGCAAGGCTATCGAGCTCCGCAAGGGTATCCAGATGAGGCAGGCTATCCGGCTCCGGCTGAGTATCCAACGCCTGGACAAAACTACTCACCTGCTCGTGCGCACGCCCGCACACCCGTGCCTGCGCGCACGTATGCCGCTGACCAAACGCAGCTCATGCCACGCACGCAACGGCGGCAGATGCCCGTCGCAGCACCCGCGCCTCAGTATGCTTCTGACTATGCGCCTCAGACCGCACCTCAGTATGCGCCCCAGCCCCAGCCTCAGTACGCGCCTCAGCCCGCACCTGCCCAAAGAGCGTACCATCAGCGCCCGCTTCAACGCTTCCAAATTCCGCAAAGCCCACAGCGCGCCCGCACCGATGCATCCGATCTTGAGCCTTCTCGCGCTCGTGGGGTCCAGACATTTCTCTTGAGCCAAGCCTATCTTTTTGCGTTTGTGTTGCGCGTTATTGCGTTTATAGCGCGCGTATACGCATGGTTATTCGCAGCTGCGATGTGCGCTTCTGCCTGCTCGTTTGGTCCATTTCGCGGATTCATGCTTCAATTTGTATTTTGGATCAGTAAATGTTTACCGAACCCCTTTTTTGGCTTATTTGTGTGGGAAACGCCCTTTGGCGGGATGCTGCGCGGCGATTTTATCCTTATGGCCTTTGTATTGATTATGATTGATTGGATCTGCACGCGGCGCGCGTATGCTCTCAAAAATGGTTGCTAAAAGAGCCGTTAAGCACCAATAAGCGTCGCTAGAGCGCTTAGCTGCCAACAAGCGCCCACAACTGCCCACAAGCGCCGCTAAGTACTACCGTTAAGAAATGTCGTTAAGAAATAGGTGTGTATGCAAGGACAAGTTTCTTTTATTCTTCAATCCATCCTTACGCTCGTGCTCGTCGTGATTTCATGCATGATTCACGAGGTCGCTCACGGTCTTGTCGCGCTTGCCTTTGGCGATACGACTGCGCGCGATGCCGGTAGGCTTTCGCTCAACCCCATGAAGCACATCGATCCATTTGGATCGGTTCTATTGCCGCTTTTACTCGCGCTTTTTCATGGTCCGCTGTTTGGTTATGCCAAACCGGTGCCGTACAATCCTCGAAATCTCAAATGTCCCCGCGTGGGAGCATTTTGTGTGGGCATTATGGGGCCTGTCTCGAACCTCTTGCAAGCATTTATAGCGTGCGCGTTGTTTCGCCTTGTCCTTGAAGTTACCCCTCTTTACCTCGCATTTGAATCCTTAGCGCCGGCTGTTCAGCAGACGATCATAGATATCCTCATGAGCTATGTGATGATCAATATCTCGCTTGCATGTTTCAATCTGCTCCCCATACCGCCTTTGGATGGATCTTCGGTGATTGAGCTTCTTTTGCCCAAGAGCTGGGAGCGTAAATGGGCATATATCAGCCGCAATTCTATGGTATTGCTCATGATTATCCTCTACATTTTGCCTAATCTCATAGGCTTTGATATTGTAGGAAGGTACCTACATCTAGCCGTTCGTTTCGTGATGAGCATAATGCTCGGCGGCTTGTTTTAGCTTATGCGCATGCGATTTCGCGCAAAGATCATGTGAGGCAAGCTTATGGCGTTTTCTGTGCATACCGATCAATTTTCTGGACCGTTTGACCTCTTGCTGCGTCTTGTGGCCACGCAAAAGCTCAGCATCGAAGACATACAGATTTCCGAAATTTGTGATCAGTACCTGCAAGAACTCGATCGTCTTCAATCGTTTGATATCGCGCTTACTGCTGATTTTTTGGTCGTTGCAAGTTCGCTTTTGTTTCTCAAGGCGCGCGCGCTTTTTCCTGAGGATGAGTCGTGGAAGGAAGAAATAGCGGATTCTTCGGATGAAGAGCTCTTTGACCTCGCAAATATCACGACGCAAGAAGAACTTATCCGGCGGCTCTTGTATTACAGAAATTGCAAAAATGCGAGCGCGTATTTAGAACGCGCGCATGCGCAAGCTGAGCGCTCGTTTGTGTTTTTGACAAAGCTTCCGCGCGCCCTCGATGAAGTGAGCCCTCGTCTTATGCCGCACCCAGCACTTTCCGAGCTCGTTTCGTCTTACGAAGTATTTTCGAAGCGAGAGACAAGCTCTTTTCTCGATCGTGCCCATACGCAAAAGCCGAGGCGTCCTATTGCGGATTGTGTAAAAAGCGTGCGCGCGCTTCTTGCGCTCAATAAACGCATCAGTTTTCGTGCGCTTTTATCCAAAGATCGAAGTCCTGAGCATGTGGTGGAGAGTTTTCTGGCAATGCTCGAGCTTGTGCACACAGGCGAAGTGAGCGTGCGTCAAGCGCAAAGTTTTGGTGAAATAGAGCTCATACGCTCTTCTACTTAAGCTCTGCAGGCAAAGGCACACTAAGCTAGAGCAATAATCCCTAAGCACTACTCAGAACCATAAGCAGAAACGCTAACTCAAAGGAACACTATGTCCGACCAATACGATAGCCAAAACGAGAACACGCCTTGTAGCTGCACGTTTTCAGAGACTACAGCACATGCGCCAACGCAGTCTACGCCCGCGTCTGCGCCCGAAGCGATAGCCGCTGCACCCGCGCCCACGCCCGCGCCCACGTCCACGACTGCGCATCCCGACAAAGACCTCAGCCTGTATGTGCTAAGTGATGAAGAAGCCGAGGCAGAGGCCCTTATTTTTGCGTCTGAGACCGGTCTTTCTACGCTTGAACTTGCTGAGTATCTAAAGCTTAGCGAAAACGAAACGCGAGCCCTTCTCGACAAGCTAAACGAGCGTCTTTCCCGCCAGCATCATGCGTTTGTGCTGCGCGCGTGCAATGGTCGTTGGCATATGTATAGCAGGGAATTTTATTTTGAGGATATCAAAGCGTTTGTCGCTTCTTCGCTCACTAAAAAGCTCTCGCAAGCATCTCTCGAGGTATTGAGCATTATTGCGTATAAGCAGCCTGTCACGCGCGAGACCATTCGCGCCGTGCGCGGAGTTTCGTGCGACACGTCGATCAATCTACTTAAAGATTACGGACTGATTAAGGACGTTGGCCGAGATAAAAAGCATAATATGCGTCAACTCTTGGGGACTACGCCTTATTTCCTCGAGTACTTTGGGCTCGCGAGTCTCAAAGACTTGCCGCCTTTTGAGAGTTTTTCGCCCTCGCACGAGGAAGAATCTTTTATCATGGATAAGCTTTCAAGCTTGGGCGAGCGGGATGATGCGCTTGATCATGCGCCTGACGATGTGCATGCTGAGGTACAAGCGGATGGGTCCGCTGAGGATTCGGCTGACGACGCTTCTGACGTGCAAGCGGATACGTCTGCGATGAGTGAGTAGAAAAGAGATTATGTTACCCAGCGAATCGAAAGCTCTTGAGGAGCTTGCACTCAAAAAATTGCGTGGTCGCACGATGCCCGCGCCTCAATTTACGGACGATGAGATTTTGCGAGGGGTTGTCCCCAGCGATCACTTTACCATGCGTTTGCAGCGCTATCTTGCGCGCGCGGGCGTTGCGAGCAGACGTGGCGCCGAAAAGCTTATTCAAGCAGGTAGAGTGCGGGTAAACGGCCAGATTGCAAACGTTTTAGGCACAAAAGTTGAGCCTCAGAAAGATCTTGTGGAAGTGGATAATGAGCTTGTCGTGCTCGGTGATGCGAGTACCTATCTTATCCTGAATAAGCCTGCTATGATGCTTACTACCATGAAGGATCCCTTTGGGCACGCTTGTGTCGCCGACATCCCACAAATCAAGGCAATACCTGGCATTTTCCCTGTTGGACGACTCGACGCGGATACCACGGGCTTGCTGTTGTTTACCACGGACGGCTCGTGCGGAAATCGTCTGCTTCATCCGTCGCATCACGTGTGGAAAAGCTATCTTTGCGTTATAGAAGGTAACTTACGCACATCGGATATTCATACACTTGAAGAGGGGATTGAGCTTGAAGATGGGCCGTGTGCGCCTGCTCGTGTGCGCATAGTTTCTCCTCAAGATCCTGTGTGCATGGTCGCGCCTTCTTTGCATATTATGGATTCCTTTGAGCCGCGCTCAAAATATTCTATAGTTGAATTGGACATTCACGAAGGAAGAAATCATCAAGTTAAGCGTATGCTTCAAGCACTTTCTCATCCTGTGCTTCGTCTCCATCGTTTCCGTTTTGGGCCTCTCGTTTTGCCCCCTGGCCTCGCTTTAGGCGAAGTTTGCACGCCCACGGAAAGCCAGATATCCAAGATCAAATCTATCTGCGAGGACCATTCATGATTATTGCTATAGACGGACCTTCGGGTTCGGGAAAATCGACCATAGCGCGCGCCTTATCGAAGCGCTTGGGAATTATGTACCTCGATACGGGTGCAATGTATCGAAGTCTCACCTATCTCTGCCTGCAAAAAGGCGTTCCTACTTCAGCAGAAGCTCAAGTAGAAGAACTTGCCAAGGGCATGGATCTTTCACTCAAACACGTCGCGGGCGAGCTTGTGGTAGAGCTTTCGCATACGGATGTATCTCAAGCAATCAGAAGTGCCGAGGTAGATGCCCATGTTTCCGAGGTTGCAAAGATTCCTTCGGTGCGAGAGATTATGTGTGTGCGTGAGCGCGAGTTTGGACGTGCGGCTTCTGTCATAGCAGAAGGGCGAGACATAGGAAGCGTTGTGTTTCCGCAGGCAGAGGTCAAGATTTTCCTGACTTGTGATGCAGCCACGCGCGCGCATAGACGCGTTCTTGAGCGCCCGGGCACAGACGAACAAAGCGTGTACGAAAATCTTTTGCGCCGCGACAAGATCGATTCTACGCGTGCCGCCTCGCCCTTGGTATGCCCAAAGGATGCGCACGTCATCGATTCAACCAACAAGACGGTCGAAGAAATTGTGGAAGAGATCGCACGTCTCGCAAAGCCCTATCTTGATGTAGTAGAGAAGCCTAAAAAAGAGGCTCCGCAGGATTCAGCTTCGGCCTCCTCGGACTCATCTCGCGCGGCAGCTTCTTCTGCCGATTCACCTCGCGCGGCAGCTTCTTCCTCTCATGACGAACGCTTATGGAGCCGGTATTACACGCAAGGCATGTCACATTTTCCCTGGTACGCCCGGGTACTTTTTGCTGTTGCGTGCGTGCTTTCGTGGATTGCGACGAAGCTTTTGTGGCGCTGGCGCGTAGAGCTAGCGAAAAACGACTCTTTCTCCAAGGACAAGCCTCGCATTATCGTGATGAATCACGTGTCTGCTATCGAGCCATTGTTGTGCGTCGTCTTTTGCTTTATGCACGGAATTCGCGTGCGTGCTATGTACAAAAGCGAATTTAATAAGCATCCAATTGTCGCACATCTTTTGGCATATGCGGGAGGTATTCCCGTCCGTCGGGGGTCAGCTGATATGGCTTGCATACGGAGTTGTCAAGACGCGCTTGCGCGCGGGGAGTGGTTGCTCATTTATCCAGAAGGCACGCGCGTAAAGGATCCAACGCATCCGCATCCGATACACGGTGGATTTGCCCTTTTAAGTGCGCGCACGTGTGCGCCCGTGCTTCCGTGCGCAGTTGTAGGTGCGTATACCTCGTGCCATGCCAAGAGCCTCCGCGAAAAGTTTTGCACCATCTATTTCAAGCTTGGCGATGAGATTTCCTTAAGCGATATACCGAGTGAATCCGAGTTCAAACCCACTTCGCTGAAAGCAAAAAAAGTCCGTATGGAAGCACTTGAGAAGCGCGCTATGGAGTGCGTATATGCACTTCGAGATGAGCTTAGCCGCGCGCACCCGGGACTTCTTTAGCGCGAGATTGTGCGCGCGCTTGTAGAAGCACGTATGCGGATGTGTGCGTATGTGTGCGTATGTGCATAAACACGTACGTTTGTCGCTGTAGTCCCTGTTCTCCCTCGTTAGTGATGTCGTGATCGAAGGAAAGCGTTGTATGCGTTTATTTATTGCAACAGAAGCGGGCGCCTGCTTTGGGGTAAATCGCGCGCTTGATATGGTAGAAGCTCTTTCTTCCAAGGTACATGGCTCGATTCATACCCTAGGCCCCCTCATTCACAACCCTCAAGTGGTAGAAAAGCTCAAACACAAAGGCGTAGATGTCATCTCTTCGTCTAACGACGTGCACGGAAAAGCCGTTGTCCTGCGCACGCACGGCGTAACCCCTCAAGAAGAGGAAGAGGCCAGGCGATCTCACGAGATTGTTATCGACGCAACCTGCCCCTTTGTGATACGTGCTCATAAGGCGGCCGAGACCCTCAAATCCGAAGGTTACCAGGTGCTCGTGCTTGGCGAAAAGGGTCATGCAGAAGTGCTCGGAACCCTTGGTCATGCGCCGGGAGCTGTGTGTATCGAAACGACAAAAGATATCGATGCTCTTACGCTCAAGAAAAAAGTTGGCCTTGTGGTGCAAACCACACAAGTCGAGGCTCATCTTGCAGAAATTGTTCGCTACCTCGCTCCTCGGGTAAATGAGCTACGCGTATTCAATACGATCTGCGAAGCTACAGAGAAACGCCAGGATGCAGCACGTGTTCTTTCTCAAAACGTAGACGCTATGATTGTCATTGGCGGCAAAAATTCGGCGAATACGACGCGCCTTGCCGAGATCTGTCGTGAGTATTGCGCGCGCACCTATCACGTAGAGACCCCAGACGAGCTTGATCTCACGGCGTTTTCTGACGATCTCGATGTGGGAATTACTGCTGGTGCTTCGACTCCGCAGTATCAAATTGATGAGCTTTGTGCATATTTGACCCAGTTTTTCCCAAACGCTCGCAGAATGGGGAACTAAAGCCTCTACAATAGAGAAGAGGAGCTATCGCGTGTGTGCTAAGCGAGTTCCGCCCGTACGCACAGCTGCGATAGCAACTCAATTACTATTCAAAATCATACTATGTTTCGTATAAGACAAGGAAGATCATGACAAAACCGCTCGTAGCCATTGTAGGAAGACCGAATGTAGGCAAGTCTACGCTTGTCAATCGTCTCGCAACGACCAAGACCGCGATCGTGCACGAATCCGTTGGTGTTACGCGTGATCGCTCCTACCACGATTGCGATTGGTGCGGACATGAGTTTCAGCTCATCGATACCGGCGGTATCGAGGCAAGACGCACCGATGATCGCTTTTCCTCTGACATCAAAACGCAAGCGCTTCTTGCCTGTGATGAGGCGAGCGTCATCATCATGGTTCTTGATGGAAGCGTCGAAGTAACCGACGAAGACGAAGACGTCGCGCGCATTATCCGCAAATTCAAAAAGCCTGTGATTCTCGTCGTCAACAAGATCGACAACCCAGATTATGAACTTGAAGATTGGCGCTATCAAAAGCTAGGCCTGGGAACGCCGCTTGCAATTTCTGCGACGCATGGTACGTCGACGGGCGATTTGCTCGACCGCGTCGTTTCGTATCTCAAAGAGCTGGCGCCAGTGCAGGAAGATGTGTTCGACGATTCCGAAATCCGCATTGCGGTCATTGGCCGTCCAAACGTGGGTAAGTCCTCACTTGTTAATAAGCTTTCCAAAACTGAGCGCTCGATTGTTGCCGACTTTTCGGGTACCACGCGTGATGCGATCGATATATGTTTTGACTACAAAGGCAAGCGTATTCGCCTTGTGGACACCTGCGGTATGCGCAAGAAATCGCAGGTACATGAAGATGTTGAATACTATAGCTGTGTACGCGGACTTCAAGCTATGGACAAAGCAAGCGTGTGCTTGCTCGTGATCGATTCGGTTGAAGGGATGTGCGAGCAGGACCAAAAGCTTGCTGCCATGGCTATCGATAGGGGATGCGCGCTTGTGCTTGTCCTCAATAAGCAAGACCTCATCACGCAAGATGATGCCCGCCAAAAGCTCGAGGAATCGCTTCTTATGCGCAATACCTTGGCAAATTGGGCGCTTAGGGTAAATATTTCTGCGCTGACCGGAAAATCGGTGATGAAAGTTCTCGATGCTGCACTGATTGCGCACGCAAATCATGGATCAGAGATCAAAACATCCCAGCTCAACAACCTCGTCACCAAAATTCGCGAGGCGGGGCACACCCGCGTGCAAAAAAATCGCCGCCTCAAAATTCACTACGCAACGCAAACGGGCACGCATCCCCCCGTTTTTACCTTTTTCTGTAACGCGCGCGATCTCATCGACGATGCATACATGCGTTTTCTTGAGAATCGCCTGCGCGAAACGTTTGATTTGCGCGGAACTCCCATTCAGCTCAAGTTTAGGAATAAGGATTAGCGCAGCTTTGAGCAACGGCTGAAAGTACAGGATGAAGCACAGGTTTAAAGTACAGACTTAAAGCACAGACTTAAAGCACGGGATGAAAGCCAAGGTGACGATATGTCATTTGCGAGTTCTTCGCTTCTGATACTGATAGGGATGGGGGTTGTAAGTTTTGCAATCTGCGGGATTCCCTTTGGTCTTGTGTTTGCAAAACTGTTTTGCAACACCGATATCCGTGCATATGGCAGCGGAAACATTGGCATGACTAATGTTGCGAGAACCTGCGGAAAAGCACTTGCTGCGGCGACCTTTATCTGCGATGCAGGAAAGGGCCTTTTGTGCTTAAGCATAAGCCGTATGCTGATGCGTGCGCTTGCGCTCACTTCGCCAGAAAGCTTTGCGTACTTTTGCGATGCGCGCTTCATCGCTATCGCAATCGCCTGGCTCTATCTTGTGTGCGTGTTTGGGCATATCTTTTCTCCGTTTCTCAAAGGAAAAGGTGGCAAAGGGATATCTGTTGGCTTTGGTGCAGGTCTTGCGATTGATCCTATTATGGCGCTTTCGGCGCTTGCATTCTTTTTTGTTCTCACGTTTATCACGAAGCGCGTGAGCGTGGGCTCGCTTGGGGCTTGTGTAGCGCTTCCTTTAGCTGCGTATCTGCGGGGATGTTCTTGCGCCGAATTGGTGCCTATTGTGCTTGTTGCGCTTACCGTCATTTGGGCGCATAGGACAAATATTTTGCGCTTAGTGAGGGGTGAAGAGCCAGCGTTTTCGGTGCATCGTTCCTCGTCTGCACGCCCCAAGGGCAACTAATTTTGTCCTTGCACTGTGCTAGGGTATGAGTAGTACGTGGAACCGCACCTCGTGCGTCGTCTGCGCTTAGAAAGATAGAAGCAATTGTATATGAGGGGGCTTTGATGCTCGATCGAGTATGTGTTCTTGGTTCAGGAAGCTGGGGTTTAGCTGCAAGCGGTTTGATTGCTCCAAAGGTCAAGACCGTTGTTATGTGGAGCCATGAGCAAGAAATTGCCGATTTCATCAATCTTCACCACAAAAATCCTATGCAGCTCAAAGACTACGAGCTCCCATCAAATGTTGTAGCAACGCACGATATTACACAAGCACTCGCAGGAGCAAACGCTTGTATCTGCGTGGTTCCATCGCAGTATGTGCGCGCTATCGCAGAAGCAGCAAAAGATGTCGTTGCACCCGATCTTCCTGTGCTCGTGCTTACAAAGGGTCTTGAAGCTGATACCAATTTCACGATGAGCCAGCTCATCGCCTCCATTTGGCAGCATGAAGAGCGTGTGTGTGTGTTGAGCGGGCCCAATCACGCCGAAGAAATTTCGATGGGAAAGCTTTCCGCCGCTACGATCGCGAGCCATAGCGATCATTATGCACATGTTTTCCAACAATTATTTATGAACGAAAATTTTCGTACCTACATATCCAACGACGTCATCGGCGTGGAATTATGCGCAGCAATTAAAAATGTTATTGCTATTGCCTGCGGTATTGCACTTGGCATGGGCTTTGGCGACAACGCTCAAGCAGTCCTTATGACGCGTGGTCTTGCCGAGATTAGCCGCATTGTGCGCGCGCAAGGCGGTAAGCCGATGACCTGCATGGGGCTTGCCGGTATGGGAGATCTCATCGCTACCTGCACTTCCAAACATTCACGCAATAGAAGCTTTGGTCTTGCCTTTGCGCAAGGCGAGACGCTCAAAGCGTACGAAGCGCGCACACACATGATCGTAGAAGGCGTACGAGCGTGTGAGGGGACATGGCAATTGTGTAAAAAACTTAAGATCGACAGCCCGCTCACCGATTCGGTTCATGCAATTCTCTATGAAGACGCTAAACTGGAACAGGTTGTGGCTTCGCTTCTTGAGCGCATTCCACACGAAGAATTTTATGGATCCCACACAAAGGAATAAAGGAGCTCTTATGCACAAACGGCCTCTTATCGCGCCCTCGATTCTTGCGTGTGATTTTGGAAAGCTTGAAGAAGAGCTCGCAAGTATTCAATCAGCAGATTATATTCACTTTGACGTGATGGATGGACATTTTGTCCCCAATTTGAGTTTTGGCGTGCCGCTGTTGCAAGCAGTCAAAAGGTATAGCTCACTTCCTGTAGATTTGCATCTCATGGCGGCAAATCCCGAAGAATGTGTGCCCTGGTATCTTGAGGCTGGCGCTGACTCTATCACGATTCATATCGAAGCTGCGACGCATATCAATCGTATCATTCAACAGATTCATAGCGCAGGTGCAAAAGCAGCAGTTGCGATAAACCCCGGTACTGCGCCTTGCGTTTTGGATGCGTGCATCGAAGATGTGGATATGGTGCTTGTTATGAGTGTAAACCCTGGTTTTGGGGGGCAACGCTTTTGCACGTGCGCACTCAAAGCAATAGCTTCCGTAAAGCAGCTCGCGCGCGCACATGGCGTATCTCCTCTTATCGAGGTAGATGGAGGAATTGATAGCTCAAATGCGCGTGCAGTCGTGGAGTCTGGCGCTAGTGTGTTGGTAGCTGGCTCGTCCATTTTTCGCGCATCCGATCACGCAGCCGCAATTGCTGATCTTCGCAAAAGCGCGGGCGCGCTTTGCGCATCTTCTTCTTAAGCAAAGCTGGCGATTATCATGTCTTTGGAATATTGTTATCTCGATTATGCTGCTTCTGCACCCGAGAGATCGTGCTCTCTCGAAGCGGGCGAAGCTTACGACAACAGTGTATATGCAGGTGCTAATCCCAATTCTTTGCACACGCTTGGTCGCATGAGCGCGCAAGCGCTTGAGCGCGCACGCGAAGACATTGCGCGCACGCTTCCACATGTGTCTCCGCACCAGCTCTTTTTCACGTCGGGCGGTACGGAATCCAATAATATGAGCGTGCTTGGTCTTGCCCGCGCTGTGCGCGCGCGGAAATCTGGCGCTACCAAGGTTATACTTTCTGCGATCGAACACGATTCTATCCTCGATCTCGCACCTCGCCTTCGCGAAGAGGGCTTTGACGTGCAGCTGCTTCGTCCCAATCGATCGGGTGTTATTACACAAGATGCGCTTGGAGCTCTCATTGATTCCAAGACTTGCCTCGTGAGCATCATGTATGCCAACAACGAAACAGGCATTATTCAGCCGATTCCCGAGCTTGCACATTGTGCGCATCAATCGGGCGCGTGTTTTCATAGCGATTGCGTCCAAGCCTACGGAAGAATTCCACTTGATCTTCGCGAGGTCGATGCCATAAGCATCGCAGCTCACAAAATTGGCGGACCTGTGGGAATTGGTGCTTGTGTGCTCAAACAGCCCAAGCTCTTCCGTCCGCTCATGCAAGGCGGCGGCCAGGAAATGGGTGTTCGGCCAGGGACCCAGAGCGTTCGCCTCTCCATGCAATTTGCAGCAGCTGCTGCTGTTTGCGCCGTCGCGCTCGACGAAAATCTAGCCTGTGTACGCGCGCGTGCTTCTGCGCTTCAACAGCGCTTATGTGCCTGTGAGGGGGTGCAACCCACAAGCGATATCCCGTTTGACGCTCGAAGGCTTCCGGGTATTGTTTCTATTTTGGCGCGGGGGCGCGATGCGCAATCGCTTTTGTTGCAGCTTGATGCAAAAGGTTTTTGTATTTCGAGTGGATCTGCCTGCACGGTGTCCGATCCCCATGCATCACACGTGCTTACTGCCCAAGGTATCGAGGGCCAAGATGCACTGTCTTCGCTTCGTATTTCATTTGATGAGCGGGTGAGTGAGGATGCGCTTCAGCGCTTTTCTTCCGCCTTTTCTGAAGTTTTGTCCAACAAAGCTACCACGTTTTAGTTACCACTACGACCGTCGTATAAGGGGACGTTTATGCAAGAGTATCAAGCAATTCTTCGACTGCAAGCTATCGATCGTCAGTTGATGGCTCTAAATACCCGCCTTCATCAGCTCAAAGACAATCCTCGCCTGGCGGCTTGCTCTGCTGCTGCAAAAAAAGTCAAGCATAGTGCTACAACCCTTCTTGCCGAGCGAAAAGATGTAGAGCTTGCGCTCAAAGACAAGCAACAGTTGCGCGTGCATCTCAAAAACGTTTCGAAAGATCTTGAAGAGGAGGCAAAGGGAGCAAGCGCAAACAATTATCGTCGTATTCAAGATATTGAAAAACAGCTCACTTCTCTTGCCAAGCGCCTTGAAAAAACGGATTTTGAGATGAAGGCGCTCACGCAAACCATCGAGAAATATCAACGTGCCGAAGGCAATGCTCACGCACTTACTGAAAAACTTGCGCGCGAGCTCAAAGACCTTAGCGATGCGCAGGCGCAAGATATTGCAGCTGCCGAAGCTAAAGTTGGCGCGCTTGTTACAAAGCGCCGTAAACTTATGACGTTCATTTCATCCGATTTGCGCGAGACGTATCAAAAGCTCCAAAAGCGTTTTTCGGGTATGTGCGTGGAAGTTCTGAATGGCAATGTGCCGAGCGTGTGTTGTGTGAAACTTCAACCTTCGCTCGAAGCTCGGATACAAGATGCGCACGTAATCACGCGTTGTCCCTACTGCCAGCGCATATTGGTGACGATTGCAGATGAGGCACTGCAAGATCCAAAGGAGTAAGCTCTATGGAAACTCGAGACTATGCAAGGCCTCTTGATGTAGCGCCTGAAGGTGCAGACGCACACGGCGCCCGTACTCCTCACATTCTCATGATCGTGTGCGCGGGTATTGCCTGTTATAAGGCGATCGATAGTTTACGGCTTTTGAGGCGCTTGGGCTGTGTGGTGCGCGTTGTGATGACGGAAAACGCCACACAATTCATCTCTCCACAGCTCTTCGCAAGCCTTTCGGGCGAAGAGGTGCATACGACGCTCTTTTCAAATACACCGCGCATTCACCATATTGAGCTTGCTGATTGGGCAGACTGTATCTGCGTTGTTCCTGCTACAGCCAATATGTTGGCAAAAATTGCCTGCGGCATCGCAGATGATCTTGCAAGTTCTATCTTGCTTGCGCGGCAGGTTCCTTGCGTCATTGCTCCTGCTATGAATGTCCACATGTGGCAAAATCCTGCGACCCAAGAACATGTGTCTAAGCTTACTGCGCGCGGATTTCACATGATTCACCCTGCTACAGGTCAACTTGCCTGCGGATATACGGGAGAGGGGAAGTTGCCCTCAGCTCTTGAAATCGCGCGCTTCGTGCATGCGTGTGCGCTTTCTGCGCGTCCTCGTTTTGCAAAGAAACGCATTCTTATTACGGCTGGTGCTACGCGTGAGTACCTCGATCCGGTGCGTTTTTTGTCAAATCCGGCTTCTGGCAAGCTCGGCTTTGCGCTTGCGCGTGCGTTTCGTGCGGAACATGCGCAGGTATCGCTTGTAGCTGGGCCTACCCACGAGGATATTCCTTTTGTCGATGAATATTATCCGGTGGTATCGGCTCAAGATATGGCAAAGGCCGCCCTTCCTCTTGGCGCTCGTGCAGATATTATCATTTGCACGGCAGCTGTGGGAGATTGGCAGCCGCAGAAACGCTTTGATCAAAAGATTAAGAAGCGTGGGCGCACGTCTTCGCTTCATCTCGATCTTGAACAAACGCCCGATATATTGTCTCTTCTTGCATCTGCGTATCCTAGTGCATATATCGTGGGTTTTGCTGCGGAAACAAACGATCTCATCGCGCACGCAAAAGAGAAGCTTATTCGTAAGCACGTCTCTCTCGTTGTCGCAAACGATATCACTGAATCCAGCTCTGGCTTTGGAAAAGAAACTGATCGCTGTGCGCTTGTCTATCCGACACATGTACGTGAGCTTCCTGTGCTTGATCTTCCAGATCTTGCCCGTACGCTTCTTGATGAAATTGCAACTCACGTAGATATAACGCAGACAAGCGCTGACACAACGCACGTAAGCGCCAATATCACACAAGCCCCCGCAGCCCACGCCGGCAGCAGCGCCCGCGCGTAAAGGCAGTAAACGCTGCGGCGCTTCTGTCATTGTCTTGGAACATGAGCGTTTTGTCCTTTTCCATACCTTTTCCATACCGATTCTCAAAGGATGAGCATGAGTGTTTTAGTAAGTCTTGAAGATATTTCGATCGAGCGCGCCTCAAAACGCCTCTTTAACCGGGTAAGCCTCGGTATCAACACAGGCGACGCAATCGGTGTAGTGGGTGCAAATGGAGGAGGAAAATCCACCCTTCTGCAGTTTATTACGCGTAGCCTTACACCTGATAGCGGACGTGTCATCGCAAGGCGAGATCTTTCCGTTAGCTATCTCTCTCAAACGCCCGATTTTGCAGACGATACAACAGTTGAGCGTGCGTGTTTTGGTGATGTGCCGGCATACGAATACTTGCAGCGCCCGCAAGCACGTGATCTGATAGCACACCTTTTGGGAGATGTGAGCTGGGACAAAAAGGTAGGGGAATTATCCGGAGGACTGAAACGCCGCCTTGACTTAATTCGCGTGCTCCTGCAAGATGCCGACCTTCTTTTGCTCGATGAGCCGACCAATCACCTTGATATGCGCACGATTGCATGGTTGAGTACATATCTCGTGGGTTTGCAGAAGAACACATCCAAAGCTATGGTTATCGTCACGCACGATCGCTGGTTTTTGGACGAAGTGTGCAATCATATGTGGGAAGTTCATGACGGATGTTGTGATCCCTTTGAAGGCGGGTATAGTAGCTATGTTCAACTGCGCTTTGAGCGTGCGCGCCTACAGGATGTGCATGAAGCAAAGCGCCAAAATCTTCTTCGTCAAGAGCTTAATTGGCTCTGCCATGGGGCGCGTGCCCGCTCATCAAAACCTAAATTTCGTATCGATCGTGCGCTTGAACTGATTGGAGATGCACCTGCGCCAAGAGCTGCTATTGAGCTCAATAGCCTCTCTGCATCAAGACTTGGCAAACAGGTTATTACGCTCAAAAACGTGAGCTTATCCTATGGAAATACGCCTATATTTTCTGCCATTGACTGGATTATAGGCGCAGGCGAGCGCATTGGTATTCTTGGGGACAATGGTTCTGGAAAATCGAGTTTACTGCGTATCATGTGCGCAAATCAGCTTCCGACTACAGGTTTTGTCAAAATCGGCAAGACGGTAACCTTGGGCATTGTTTCGCAAGAACTAGATGTGTTTAAGGACGCAGACGATTCGCAGGTAGATCACATTCTTGCCTCGGGCAAAACGAGCGTTATGATCGAAGGCAAACGTGTGTCTACGCTTGATCTCTTTGAACGCTTAGGCTTTAGAAAAGAAGATCGGTCGTTACGCATAAAAGAATTGTCGGGAGGTCAGAAGCGTCGTCTTGCGATTCTTTTGTGTCTGCTCTCTGCGCCTAATGTGATGGTGCTCGACGAGCCGGGAAATGATCTCGATACCGATATGCTCCAAGCTCTGGAAGACGTGCTAGACGGCTGGCAGGGGACTTTGATACTCGTCACGCACGACCGACATCTCATCGAGCGCGCCTGCGACGATTTATATGGACTCGTGGGGCAGCATCTGGTACATATGCCTAGAGGTGTCGATCAATTTTTGGAGTATGAAGAAGTGCGCACGGGCGCGAAGGGAGATAAAGCAGCAGCTGCAACGCCTGCTTCTGCTTCTTTTGATAAGACCACACGTCGAGGCGTTTCTGAGGATCCTCGCGCTGAGCTACATTCATCAAGCCCTGTGCGCACCCAAAAGGAGCGCTATGAGCTCAAAAAAGAACTTGATCGCACCTGGCGCCTGCTTACGCGCGCACAAGAAGAGGCTAAGTCCTTAAGTGATGAGCTCAATTCGTCAAGCTCAAAGGATTATGTCTTCTTGGCGGGTTTGCAAGAAAAGCTAGATCAAGCGCAGGCTCGGGTGGATGAGCTTGAGACGAAGTGGATCGAGCTTTCTGACGCCTTGGAACAGTAGTGGTTATTGCAAAGCTGCGCGTGGGAGCGTCTCTATTTGCCCTACTTTTACGAAACGGAGAAACTATACAAAATACTGAATAATAAGCAGAATCGAAGGGGAGTATGCACTATATTTGGACTCATTTTCTAAAAAGTTATCGCATGTTTGCACTTTTGGGCATGATTGGCAAGGGTATCGAGGTCGTGTTTGAGGTCCTTGTGCCTACGATCATCATGCTGCTTCTCGATCGAGGATTAGCGCTTCATGATCTTCAGGTAAGTGCCTTTTACGTCGCACTTCTTGTGGTTTGCGCGTGCATTAGCTTTTGTTCGACCTTGGGTTGCCAATACATTGCAGCATATATTTCTCAATCGCTCACGAAAGATATCGAAGAAGCGCTCTTCGCGCATATTATGCGTCTTGATTTTGCCCGTTTTGAGCAGCTAGGATCCGAAAGCATTATGCGAAGAGGCACCCAAGATATAGATCACATAAGCCTTGCCTGTGGTTTGTTCATTCGTCAAGCCATTCGCGGCCCTATGCTTATGGTGACGTCCATCATATGCGCGGTGTTGCTTAATCCCAGCTACGGACTTGTATTTTGTGTTTGCGTACCTGTTGTGTGCTGTATGTTTTGGTATGTGCTTAGACGCTTAATTCGGATGTTTTCCACGCTCCAAGCTATGCTTGATCGCATGAGCGCACGTGTGTTTCAAAATCTCTATGCATACAATCTCATTCACATAAGCCATACATCACGTCTTGAGGAAACGCAGTTCGAGTATGAGAATAAGGACTACACCGATCTCGTGCGGGCTACGCAAATCCTTTCATTTTGTTTGAGTCCGATTGTATTCTTTATTATGAATATTGGTATATTTCTTGTGCTTGCCCTGGTCTATCAGGGGGTACACGGTCTTTGGCCTTTTCTTGCGGTATCAAAGGGAACGGTTGCTGCGCTCATTAGCTATATGACGCAGACGTTTTTGGCCATCATTGCTATTTCGAATTTATGTGTCGTGTTGGGAAGGGGATACGCGGCTGCTTCACGTATCGAAGAGCTCTTGCGCGAAAAAACGAGTGATATTTCTCGTGCAACTACAGCAGCTGGCGCGCCGTTTTGTGAGCAGACAAAGGCGCCATCTTGCCCTCGAGCGAACGCGTTCGTTATACAAGATCTTGCATTTTCATATTATTCGGAAAGCGCATCTTCTCGCTATGCGCTTCACGGGGTCTCGCTAAGCTTACCGCTTCGAGGCTTTATTGGATGTGTGGGGCCCTGTGGAAGTGGCAAAACCACCTTTCTCAAGCTCCTTTCCGCCCTCTATACGCCAACGCGAGGAAGTATTACTTTAAACGAGTGCGCCCTTCCTCATACCACATTCAACAATTCCTATCCAAGCTCATCTTTTGTCTATCTAGCACCGCAGCTGCCTTCGCTGATGCTAGGTTCTATTGCAGATTTTTTGTCTTCTGCCGCTGTAGCGCCGACGCGTGAGCGCATGAAAGCTGCCCTTGCGCGTGCTTCTATGCTCGAGCGCGTGATGAGCTTTTCTGATGGCTTGGATCATCAGATTTTGGCAGGGGGTAGCAATTTTTCAGGCGGTGAGCGTCAGCGTTTAAGCCTCGCTCGAGCATTTATGTCTGATGCTCCCATCATTCTTATCGATAATTGTCTCGAGGGACTCGATGCTGGGCGCGCGCGCAAGGTGCGCGAAGAAATCAAAGCGCTCGGCAAAGAGAAGCTTGTGATATATGTTACGCAGCTTCCCGAGCTCATAAAAGATGCGGATATGATTCTTGTCTTTTCTGCAGGCACACTCGAAGCTAGCGGTACAGATGAAGAACTTATGCAAAAAAGTGCATGTTATCGCGAACTTCATCAGGAGCTTGACCTGCATCCACATGCGTACGCAAATCCTGCGCCATCTGATGGTCCAGCACAAACTGAGGATGCGGCTTTCTCAGGAGCTGCGGCGCTAGCAAAGGAGTTGAGCTTGTATGAGTAATCCCTATCTTGCTCATGGAAGCACCACAAGCCTTGTGAATACCGCGCGTGATGGTGCAAATTCCCTAAACACACAAGGCTCAGATCTATCACGTCAAAGCGATTCTATCCCTGTAGCAGCTCTTGAAGCGGCGCTTGCGCAGACGAGCGCAACATGCGTGGCTCGTTTTCTTGCGCACTATCTTAAGCCCTATTTGCTCGTACTTTTCTTAGGAAGTGTCGCTGTTTGCATAAGCACGCTTACAGCTGCGTGTTTGCCCTGGTGTATAGGACTTTGTATTGATAGTATTTTTGCAAGCAATGGGCAGTCACAAAGCCTTTGGTACCTGGGACTTAGCGTTTTTATACTGCTTATTTCTGCCGCAACAAATGCCCTTGCTATTGCACTTTTGTCGCGCGCCTCCTCGCGCGCATCACAAGACATACGCCGTGTATGTTTTTCGCGTATCAAACAGATACAGGCTTCGTATCTCTCTTCAAGCTCGTTTGTGCACGATATTCATAATCGCTGTACGGCAGACAATGCTCAGGTCGCAGATGGCATCTACCAGCTCATATATAACGTTCTTACGAGTGCGCTTACCATTTGCTGCGTGTTTGTGATGATGAGCAGGCTCTCACTTCTGCTTGCGTGTGTGGTGGGAGTGGCTATGATCTTTGCACTTGCTTTGCAAGCAAAAATCGCTTCTGCATCGGAGAACTATTTTCTCAAAACCGAGAACTTCCGCGCGCAATTATCGTCATTTATGGACGATACGCTCGAAAACCAAGATCTTTTACGGCTTGCGGGCACATATCACGCGCGCAGAGAGAAGCTGCAAGCGCTCCTCGACGGCTTTTATGCAAGTGGTATACGTGCGCAATTTATAAGTTCTCTTTCAAATCCAACATCTCGCCTCGTAAACAACCTTTTGCTTGCGGCTACGGTAGGGGTGTGCGCATATATGGTGATTCTTGTGCCTGAGTACAGCTTGAGCATTGGTGCTATCGTGAGTGCTATTGCGTATGTGCAGCAGATTACAAAGCCCATAAACGAGCTTTCGGGCTTATCTACGCAGCTTGAAGCGTTTTATATCAGCGCAAAACGGCTCACTTCTTATCTTGCTCTTACTGAAAAAGCGCATAACACCCTCACCTTGCCGAAGGATGAGCTCCAGCACAGCTCTCTTACGGATAAATCAGATGCCTATATTCAAGTTTCTGGTCTCTATGTTGGGTATGAGCCCGTGCATCCCGTGCTTAAAAATCTAAATCTATCGCTTAAAAAAGGTGAAACCCTGGCACTTGTGGGGCCCTCGGGTTGTGGGAAGTCTACGCTTATGCAAACGATTGTCGGGCTCTTAGCACCTGATCAAGGGGCGGTCTATCTAGACGGGAAGGATCTAAGAAACTATACTCAAAAAGAAATTTCTGAGTACATGTCGCTTGTCATGCAAAGCTCGTGCGTTTTGAATGCAAGTATTCGCGAGAACATCACGTACGGAACGCCCTGCGCACGCACAAAAGATGTGGAACAAGTGATTAAGGACGTGGGACTTGAGAAGACGATTTCTGCACTTCCTCAAGGACTTGATACCATGCTTTCTCGCAAACATCCGTTGTTGTCGCTTGGCGAAATACAATTGATCTCGATTGCGCGCGCTTTCATTCAAAATAAGCCGATACTTCTTTTGGACGAAGCAACAGCATCTCTGGATCCCAAGAGTGAAAAGCGGATTACTCAGGCGCTTGAGCGTCTCATGCAAGGCCGCAGCGTGATATGTGTAGCGCATAGGCTCTCAACGATCGTACACGCCGATAGGATATGTGTGATGCGCGCAGGAACAATCCAAGAAATGGGATCTCACGCTGAGCTTATGGCAAAGAAAGGCTTTTATTACGAGCTCTTTTCCGCGCAAAAGCTGGAGTCTGATGAAGCGTAACCTGCACTAATTGTGAGGCACGGGCATCCGCGCCATTCGATATAAAAAAACCGGCAGAGCCGGCTTTGAGATCTTTGATTTATGAAGTAATCGAGGTATATCCACGCATAAAAGATAAAAAATGGTCGGGTGGACTGGATTCGAACCAGCGACCCCTTGACCCCCAGTCAAGTGCGCTACCAAACTGCGCCACCACCCGATCGTTTACGCTTCACGCGCGAAAACAATCGTATCACGATCTAAAAGATTTTTCACGAACTATTTTTGCCCGCGCCCCCGCCCGCACAAAATTATCGAGCTATGACACATCCGCGCCCTATAATTTCAAGCTTGAGCTGCCGCTTGTTTCGCTGCAATCTAAAATGATATTTATGTGTACGCCTGCAAAAATTATCGTTTTCTTTCTCTGCTTTTGCTGTATTTGCTAAGATAAATGTAGTCTTTTTCTTGAATTTGAGGAAGCGGGGCCACAAGCCTCGCTTCCTTTTAATATGTACGGGCAGTTTATGCATGAACGCATGAATTACAACGCATGGATTGCGAGCTAGAAAGGATCTTTGTATGAGCACAGACGAGTTACGAGATCGCCTCATACACGCGCTTGAAGCTGCTGCGCAGGCGCATGAGATCGATATTGTTGATGTGGAAATTGCAGGTGTAGCTGCTCATCCTATTCTTCGCATCTATATCGATCACGCGAATGCCCAAGATGGCGCTATTACGCTCGATGAGGTGGGCGCGCAACAGGGCTGGATTAACGAGGTCATAGACGCGGAAAATCCTTTTGACGCATCCTATACGCTCGAGGTTTCATCGCCTGGTCTTGCGAGAAAGCTTCGTCGTGTAGATCATTTCAAGCGTTTTGTTCATGAAACGATCAGCCTCAAAACAAACGCTACCAGCGGACGTGCACGCTATACCGGCGAGCTCGTCGAGGCGACGGATGAAGACATTGCCGTTGTCTCAGATGGCGAAACCTTCCGTTTCCCTTATAGCGCTATCAAGACCTGTGCGATTAAACCAACATTTGATTAAAGGGCCTGCAGCTCGCAGCGCCCGCCGCACGATGAACCTAGATCACTTGAACTTCTACGAAAGGATTACTCATGGCAAGCAATATGGTTGAAGCACTCATCGACATCTGCCAAAAGACGCACCTCGATGAGCTGTATATCGTTGACCGCCTCGAGCACGTGCTCGCAAAGAATTACGCAGACATCCTGCATCTTGAACATGGCGCACGCGTGACAATCGATCGCGTAAGCGGCAAAGTGTATGTGTACAAGCTCGTTCCCAAGGGTGAACCCGATGAGGAAACAGGGGAGTACACAGACTTTGACGAGGTAGACGTGACGCCAAAAGAGGCAAGCCGCCTCGTTGTGCAACACGTCAAGCAAGAACTCGCAGAAATCATTCGAAATGCCGCAAAACAGCAGATCTTTGAGGAGTTTTCTAAGCGCGTGGGCGACCTTATCACAGGAACCGTGCTCCAAACAACAAATGACTTTGCCATCATCAAGATCCGCGATGGTGTAGAAGCTGAGCTCCCTTATTTTGATCTCACACGCTATCCAGAAGAAAGAAATGAGCGTCCTGCCAATGAGCGCTATGGCCACAACCAGCGCATTCGTGCGCTTATTGTGGAGGTACGCAATCCCGATCGCGCGCAAGCGCAGATCCGCGGCGAGCGTCAGCGTCCTTCTATCGTAGTTTCGCGTACACACCCCAATCTCATCGCGCGCCTTTTTGAGCTGGAGGTTCCTGAGATTTTTGATGGAGTCGTGCAAATCCGCTCCGTGGCTCGTGAAGCAGGCGTGCGCTCAAAGATTGCGGTAAGCTCAAACGATCCTCATCTCGATCCTGTAGGCGCTTGCGTGGGTCCTAAAGGTGCCCGCGTAAGAACGGTTGTTTCCGAGCTCAGAGGCGAGCGTTGCGATGTTGTGATGTGGAGCGATGATCCTGCGAGAAACGTTGCAAACGCACTTTCTCCGGCAAAAGTTTCGCGCGTGTTGGTCGACGAAGAAAACAACTATGCAACCGTTGTTGTTCCAGATGATCAGCTCTCTCTTGCAATTGGTAAAGAGGGCCAAAATGCACGCCTAGCGGCTCGCCTCACTGGTATGCATATCGACATCAAAAATGAAACTTTGGCTGCTGAGATCCTCAAAGACATCAAGCTTGTGCCGCGCGCACAAGAAGAGGTAGGCGACTATCGCTGTGAGTTTGTAGGTGAAAACGGGATGCAGTGCAGAAATGCTGCGCAGAGCGATTCGCGCTATTGTCGCCTGCACACACCACTCGAAGCACATACACCTCAAGACGACGATTCTCTCATCTAATGAGCGTTTTGTCCTCGTTGTATTCGTTTTAAGAAAGGTGTCTATATGGCAAAAACCCGCGTACACAATCTCGCAAAAGAATATGGCATGTCGAGCAAAGAGATGCTCGATCACTTGGCTGAGCTCAAAATTCCTGCAAAAAGTGCATCATCTACCTTGGAGGATGCGTACATCTCTATCATTCGCAAGAGCTTGAAGCCAATTTTGGACGCGCGCGCAAAAGAAATCGAAGAGAAAAAGCTCCTCGATCAGCAAAAAGAAGAACAAGCAGCTGCTCTCGCTCGCGCTGAAGCAGAAAAGAAACGTCTCGAAGTAGAGGCGCGCCGCATGCGCGAGCGCGAAGAGGAGAAAAAACGCCGCGCAGAAGAACTTGCTCGCAAGGCAGCCGAAGAAGAAGCTGACGCGCGCGCTCGTGCGCTTGAAGAAAAAAAGCGTGAGCAAAGCGTAAGTGCACCTACCCCTCAAAAGCCTTCGGCATTTTCAAGCTTGCTCGATCAAATTGCCGCGCAAGAACAGGTCCTCAAAGAGCAAAAAGAAGAACAAGCAAAGCGCGAAGAGGAGAAAAAAGCAAAAACTCACGCGCACTCACAATCTTCTGAGCATCACAGAAGTGCTGCTACTTCGCAAAGCGCAGACGCTCGCAGCGCCCGCACAGCACGGCCAAGCGCACATGAAAACTTCCGCGCACAAGGCCTTGGCTCAGAAACTGCAGACGACGCGAGATCTAGCCAAACGCATGCTCCTCATGCGGGCACACACACGTCTACCGGCTCAAATGGAGCGGCCTCGCGCGGCGTGCGCTCCCGCAAAAACCAAAAAGACATGGATTTGGATGATTCTCGTCGCAACTCTCGCTCAAAGCGCTCTCACTTACGTATCAACGACACAGACGAGGACGATTATGCGCGTATGGCACGTGATGCCGTGAACTTTAGCCACAATCACGTGCTCATTGAGGCGCGCGAAGCCGTGGAAGAAGCCGCGCGTGCAAACTCTGGCAAGCGCAAAAAGCGCAAAGAGCGCCGTCAGAAGCAGCAAGAAATTGCACGTGAACAGCAAAAAATCCAAGACGCTATCGCAAATGACCAAGATATCTCAAAGCTCGATTGCGTCCGCGTTCCTCAAGGGACTACTGTTGCGAAGCTTGCAGAACTCCTCCATGTGGAAGCGAACGACATCATCAAGCGCCTCTTCCTCTTGGGTTCTCCGCTTACCCTAAACGAAGCAATGAGTGATGACCTCATCGAGCTTGTTGCTGACGACCTCAAACGAGACATCAAGATCATGACCAAAGAAGAAGAAAACGCATTTACCTTCTTCGACGATCCAAAAGATCTCAAACCTCGCCCGCCTGTGGTGACCGTTATGGGTCATGTTGACCACGGTAAAACGTCTCTGCTCGACGCGATCCGACACACCGGTGTTGCAAGCGGCGAAGCGGGCGGTATTACGCAGGCAATTGGTGCGTCACAAGTACGTATCAAGGGTCGTACCATCACCTTTATCGATACGCCTGGTCACGCTACCTTTACTGCGATGCGTGCACGTGGTGCTAAGGTTACCGATATCGTTATTTTGATCGTTGCTGCAGACGACGGCGTGATGCCACAAACGATCGAATCTATCAACCACGCAAAAGCTGCCGATGTACCCATTATCGTTGCGGTAAACAAGATCGATAAGCCGGGTGCAGATCCTTCGCGCGTGCGTCAAGAGCTTACCGAGCACGGCGTCATTCCTGAGGAATGGGGCGGCGAGAATATGTTTGTCGACATTTCGGCAAAGAAGCATATGGGTATCGACACCCTTCTCGAAACAGTGCTGTTGCAGGCAGATGTCCTTGAGCTCAAAGCCAATCCCGATACTTTTGCTTCGGGTAACGTCCTCGAAGCGAAGCTCGATCGCGGACGCGGATCTGTTGCTACACTTCTCGTGCGCCGCGGTACGCTTCACGTGGGCGATGCGATCGTAGCGGGCCTTTCCTTTGGTAAAATCCGCGCAATGATCGATCCAAAAGGAAATACCGTAACGGAAGCCAAGCCTTCCGATCCAGTTGAGGTCTTGGGTCTTCAAAGTGTTCCGGGTGCGGGAGACGATTTCCGCGTCTTCCAAGATGAACGCGAAGCGCGCGCACTTGCCGATAAGCGTCAGCTTAAAGCCCGTATCGAAGAACAAAACCGCGTACGTCACGTCACACTCGAAAATCTCTTTGATACGATGGCAGAAGCCGAGGTCAAAGAGCTCAACCTCATCATCAAAGCAGATGTTCAAGGCTCTATCGAAGCACTTCAAGATGCATTGAGCAAGATGGATCAGTCAGAGGTCCACATCAATGTGATTCACGCTGCGGTTGGAGCAATTTCCGAAACCGATGTGGTTTTGGCCGATGCTTCTAATGCCATCATCATTGGATTTGGCGTTCGTCCTGAGGCGAAGGCACGCGCGCAGGCAGCTCGTGAAGGTGTTGAAATCCGCACCTACAGCATCATTTACAAAGCGATTGAAGATATCGACCAAGCTCGTATTGGTATGCTCAAGCCTACCGAGGAAGAAGTACAGACCGCTACGGTTGAGGTCCGCTCGACCTTTAAGGTGCCCAAGGTTGGTATCGCTGCAGGTTGTATGGTTCAGGAAGGCGAAGTTTCTCTCAGCGACAAATGTCGTCTTGTGCGAGACGGTATCGTGGTCTTTGACGGCGCGCTCGCCTCGCTTCGCCGCTTTAAGGACGACGTCAAGTCGGTCAAAGCAGGGTATGAATGTGGTATCGGTCTTGAAAACTTCCAGGACATCAAGCCTGGCGATGTTATCGAAACCTACCGTATCGAAGAAGTTGCACGTACCGAGTAGGCAAGGAAAGTGGTGATGAGCCATGAAACAACATAAACAATCGCGGCGCTTTAACCATCTTGCCCGCGAAAAGCTGGCTTCTATCCTCATGTTTGAGCTGGGAGATCCAGTGCTTTCGCAGATCGTCATAAGTGATTGTGAGGTCGCGGTAGATAAGTCACTCGCGCACGTCTATGTGTCGTGTGATAAGGATCTCTACGACGAAGTCATGGAGGCGCTTAGCCGCGCAAAGCCCTATATCCGAAAGCTCTTGGGCCATGCCCTCAGTTGGCGTACCACGCCTGAGCTCGTCTTTCATATCGATCACACGGTTGATGAAGCATACGCGATTACAGAGGCGCTCAAAAATGTTCCTCCATCGCTTGCGATTCCCAAAGATGAGCATGGATACCCCATAGAGGATGCACCAGTGCCTTTGGGTGAAGCAGACGCGACGCCTAAAGATACGACTAACGTCGCGCCCGCGCCTGAAGCGCCTGACGCATCTAACGAAGCGCTTCTCTAGAAGCCTCTAAGCGCCGAACGAGACATTCCACTACAGAAAGCTGTATGACTGCACAATGAAGTCCCTAGATTCCCACAACGTAGATCCTTGCAATGTAGATGCTCGCAATCAGGTTTCAACAAACCACGTATCTAGCATCAAAGATTGTACTAACAAAGATGCGATATTCGCGCCCGCAAAAGCTGCAGTTGCGCAGGCACAAACGATTGCAATCTGCGGTCACACATCACCCGATGGCGATGCGCTTGGAAGCGGGCTTGCGCTCGCTCTTGGCCTAAAAGAGCTCTATCCCGAAAAAAAGATCGTCAATCTTTTGGCCGATTCCAAGCGTCCTTCGGTGATTTACTCATTTCTAGCTGGGATTGATGAAATGGTGCAGGCAAGCGATTATGCTGAGACACCAGATCTCTTCATTGCATGCGATCTTTCGGTGAGCCATCGCTTAAACGATGCTGAGGCGATTTGTGCGCGGAGCGCGCATCGTCTTATTCTCGATCATCACCCCTGTCAAGATCCCTTTGCAGAGATCTCCTATATTCGCCCCAGTGCGTGTGCTGCGGGCATTATCATATATGAATTTTTACGCTATCTAGGCGCTGTTATTACGCCTAAGATCGCACAGAATCTGCTCTGTGCGATCATCACCGATACGGGACGTTTTCAGTATCAGAATGCAAATCCTGAGTGTTTTCAGGCGGCGGCTGAGCTTGTTTCTTTGGGGGCGAGTCCTTGCGTGGTTTCTCAACATATTTATGAAAATGCGCAAATCGGCTATCTTCATCTCAAAGCTGAAGTGCTCAAGCGTATTACCACCTTCCATAACGGCGAGATTGCGTACAGCTATGCTACGCAGGCCGATTTTACGCGCTTGCATGTGCCGCTCGAAGAGGCAGAAGGCTTGGTTGACGCAGTGCGCACGACACGGGGCTCAAAAATTGTACTCTTCCTCAAAGAATCGCACGACTGCTCGATCCGCGCTAACTTACGTTCCAAATCAGATATCGATATTTCTGGCGTTGCCCGCTTCTTTGGCGGGGGAGGGCATGCAAAAGCCGCTGGTTTTTCACTCTCAGGAAGTGTGGACGATGCGTTTGCACAGGTATTGCCTAAGCTTGAGGAGCTTTTGTCTACGAATGAGGAGCGCGCATGAGCGCGAGCGCGTGTGCGCTGCACGGCTTATGTGCAATCAATAAACCGCGCGATCTCACCAGTCACGATGTTGTGGGGGCGGCACGCCACGCGCTTCACGAAAAAAAGATCGGTCACGCAGGTACGCTCGATCCTCTCGCAACCGGCGTTATGATTTTGGGTGTTGGCGCAGCTACCAGGCTTTTGGGGCGCATTACGCAAGATCACAAAAGCTATCGCGCCCGCATTGCCTTTGGCGCACAAACTTCAACAGATGACGATGAAGGGGAGTGCATCGCACGTGCGCTCGCGCCAGATGAGCTTTTAGATCAGTCGTTTGCGACTTCGCTCCTTGCGTCTTTTTTAGGCAAGAGTTTGCAGGTACCTCCTCAATTTTGTGCCCGCTCAAAAGATGGTGTGCGCGCATATATGCTTGCCCGGCAAGGTATTTCGGTTGATCTAGTGCCTCGCGAAATCGAAGTCGTTCGCGCTTCTCTTGTGGATGTATCTTTTGATGACGCAAGATCGTGCCCGGTGTGGACCGTAGATTTTGTCGTGAGCAAAGGCACCTACATCCGTGCACTTGCGCGAGATATTGGTAAGCGCGCAGGAAGCTTAGCCTATCTAGCAGGGCTTGAGCGCTGGGCATGTCAATCGGTTACGCTTGCTGATTGTATAAGCTTGGACGAGCTTCGCCAGGGGGGAAAAGAGCTTTTCCTCTCGCGCCTCATCGATCCTGTGCATCTTTTGCGTATGCCAGTGTTTCCCATCACGCAAAAAGAACTCGAGAACATGAACTATGGCCGCGCGCTTGCGCTTTCGTCTGATGAATGCTTGAGCATCGCTCGTCTTTTGGCGAAGAAGGAGCATGTGTCCGAAGCGCCCGCACCCGCGTCCAGTTTTGCACCCGAATGTGCTCTTGTGCGTGGGGACTTACTTTATGGCATATATGAATTAAAACAAGATAGTCTCGTCTGCAAGGTGAATCTCTTAGCTGGAGTAGCTGGCGTCGTACAAGGTGGTGCGTATGGACGAGTCGATAGATAGCGCCCGCGTCCGCGCATCGTACCTGCGTGAACTCGCGCTTCCCCTTATGCGTGCGCGCCGCGCGTTTAGCGCTTTGCAATTGCAGACGACTGCTCGTGGGCTTCGGCTCTATCTTGCTCCTCATATCGATTATTCGCCTCAGCTTTCGTTGAGCGCAGCT
Organism: uncultured Atopobium sp.; assembly: GCA_947090525.1. Lineage (GTDB taxonomy): Bacteria > Actinomycetota > Coriobacteriia > Coriobacteriales > Atopobiaceae > Fannyhessea. The sequence goes on along the minus strand of CAMUON010000001.1, from coordinate 702,797 downwards.
ATTGGAGCATTTGATGGACTTCATATGGGACATCAAGAGCTTCTTGAACATGTCTTTGTTTCTGCTGCTCAAACAGGGTTTACGAGCTGTGCTATCTTGTTTGATCCCGATCCTTCGTTTGTGTTGAGCGCGCTTGCGCTCTCACCTGCGCCCGCGCTCCCATCTTCTCTTCTTTCGATTGAAGATCGCGTGGGTCTTTTAGCAGCTCAAGGTGTTGATGTCATCTGCGTCGTTCCCTTTACGCGCGCGTGCTCGCGACGTTCGTTTCGCTCCTTTTTTGAAGATCTGATTCTACCTGATCTCTGCATTCGAGAGATTCATGTGGGGAAAAATTTTTGCATTGGCTATCAGGCAAAAGGTAACGCCCGCGCACTTCAAGCATATTTTGCTCATTCGCCTATTTCTTTTCATGCGCACCTCCTCGTTGAGCATGATCAGATGCGTGTGAGCGCGACTCGCTTGCGCACGCTCATTCAGGAGGGCGCGCTCGAATATAGCGCGCATCTTCTCACGCGCGCATATTTTGTGAGGGGGCGCGTGCTCAGAGGTAGAAACAAGGGCAAAAGTTTTGGTTTCCCTACGGCAAATGTTGGCGTTGATCCCATATATACGATGCCAAAACGAGGAGTTTACCTGGGAATTGTTGAATATGAGGGATCCGCGTATCCCGCGGCAATAAATGTGGGCTTGCCCAAAAGTTTTGAAGCCAAAGCGCTTATGCATGCCTCGCAAAATACCAGCTTTTATGAGCGCCTGCAACACTTTGTGGAAGAAACTCAAAGCGAAGCAAGCAAATCGACAGTTCCTGCGCAAGCGCAGGTCATATCCCTTTTGCAAACGCATGTTCTCGAAGCGCACCTGCTTGGCTTTTCGCAAACTATTTATGGTGAAGCGGTTTCCGTCATGTTTTTGGAACGCTTACGCGATGAAGAATATTTTTCGAGCCCCGAAGCGCTCGCACAAAGCGTTACGGCTACGATAGAATATGTTCAATCACATATAGGTGCAAAGGGGGTTGAACTCTAGACCATGGATGTAGACGACAAAGAGCGCGTGCGCGAAAAAGTTCGCTTTGCCGAATTGGTGTCAGAGACGGTCCTTTTGCGTCCGCGGGGCCATGACCTCTGGGGTTGCTGCCCTTTTCACCACGAAAAAAGTGCATCGTTTCATATAAATCCCGAGACCGGGCTGTGGAAGTGTTTTGGCTGCGGGCGCGGAGGCGATGTATTTGCTTATATCATGGAGCGCGAGCACGTGGATTTCTCAGGTGCTATGCACTATCTCGCGGACAAGTATGGCGTTGAACTCACTCAGCACACATCACGTTCGCATGGTCCTTCGCGTGTGCGGCTCTATGCTTGTGTGTCTGCTGCCGAGGATTTTTTTCATAAGCGCCTGCTCTGCGATCCAGCGCCTGCAGCAAAAGCTGCGCGTGCATATCTTTCGTCTCGTCAAATGGGAAGTGAGTGCGCGAAATCGTGGCGCTTGGGCTATGCCGCGCGCGATTCCAAGCTTATCGATTATTTGCGCGCGCAAGGCTTTACTCAGCAAGAAATACTCGCAAGTGATTTAGGTCTTATGCAGGGCTCATATCTCCGTTCGCGCTTTTTTGATCGCGTGATCTTTCCCATCCATGATGAATTGGGCAAAGCTATCGCGTTTGGTGGGCGCGTGCTCGGCGATGCAAAGCCAAAATACTTGAATACCAAAGACACCATGCTCTTTCACAAAGGAAAGCATCTTTTTGCCTTCGATCGGGCAAAGGATAGCATGATACGCACAGGTACCTGCATTGTATGCGAAGGCTATACCGATGTTATCGCGATGCACACTCACGGCTTTACCAATACCGTTGCCGCGCTTGGAACGGCGCTTACCATTGATCATATAAAGCTCATCGAGCGCTTTGCGACGAAGCGCATTATCTGCATGTTTGATGGCGATGCGGCTGGTCAAAAGGCAGCGCTTCGCTCGGTTCAGTTTATCGATAAAACAAAGCTTTCGCTCGAATGTGTGGTCTTGCCAAACAACCAAGATCCGTTTGAATTTTTATCCACACATGATAGTCAAGCCCTTGCGCAAGAGCTCAAAAAAGCATCCCCGCTTATTCAGTTTGTGCTCAATAAGACCCTCAAAGCTTATGACATGCGCGTGGGCGGACAGCGCCTTCGTGCACTTTCAAGTGCTGTTGAGCTCTTGCTGCATATCCAAAATGATATTTTGCTCAAAGACATGATCGCGCTCGTTGCAAACATGTGCGAAGTGGATATACAAAGCGTTGCTGGTATGTACGAAGAGAAGCGCAAAGATATGGGCAAAGAGTCTTCACTCTCGTCGTTTGATTCCTCAAGCGCTTCCGCACTCAAAGGCAAAACGGACGCTATACCAGGAGCGCTCGCGCCTTCTGCGCGCGCTGCCGACCCCTCGTTTCCTTCGTTTGCTTCTGTTGATGCGCGTCAGCAATACGCTTGTGAGGCTGAACTTTTGAGCCTTATTGTGGAGCATCCCACACAACTTCCGCGCTTGCGCCCTGAGCTCAAAGAGATTTCATGGATTGATAGAGATCACGAAGCGTGCGCGAAGGCTTTTCTTGCAGCGCCTGCAGATGCTCAGGCAAAAGATCTCCTTGCCCGTGCAGAAGAAGCGACGTCGACGGCGTCTTATATTTTGTCGTCTGCGTCTATTCCCGCGCGCTCAAATTTATCGACTGACGAGGTGTTTTCGTTTCTTATGCATTCTATCAAGTTGTTTGAGAGTCAGCGTGAAATCACGCAAATAAAAACGACACTCCAACTTGAGCGTCAAACGCTCGACCCTGCTCGCACAACCGAGCTTCTTGAGCGTGCCTGCGTTTTACAAAAACATGTGCAGCAATTAAGGAGTATAATTGCGAAAGTTATCTAGATTTTCATGCAGATAGCTTCTTTTTTGGGTATACATATGCTTGAGTATACATCTACGGCCTATCTTATACGTTGTCGAAAGGATCTCTCTTGGCGGCACAAGAATCAAAGCAAGAATCAGCATTTTCGGAAGATTTGTTGGCACTCGTCGATAAATTGACGCAGCAAGGCATACAGTCACAACACACGCTTTCGGAAGACGATATCCAAATCGCAATTTCGGATTACGATATCTCAGCCGATGAACTTTCCGACATGTATTCGGCGCTGCGGGCGCAGAATATTACGATTACCTCGGATTCTCACGTGCTTGATGATGACGAAGATGCGCTCGACGACGATACTTCTGTTCTCGATGACGAAGAAGATCCCGATCTCATAGCTGCACGTCAAGAAACGCGCGCTGCCACCGAGATTTTGCGCTCCACGCCTAAAAAGCGCAAAAACGCACGTACTTCTCGTGCCCGTGCCCGCAAAAGTGATAGCTCAAGCGTTATGCTCACCGGCGACCCCGTGCGCATGTATCTTAAAGAAATCGGCAAGGTCGATCTTCTCTCCGCAAGTGAAGAGGTACATCTTGCTATGAAGATTCAAGCTGGTACCGAAGCCACAGCACGCCTCGAAGCAGCGGAATCTGGCGAAGTTGAGCTTACCCGCGCAGAGCAACGCCGTCTTATGCGGGTTGAGCAAGTGGGACTCGACGCAAAACAATCTCTGATCTCGGCAAACTTGCGCCTTACGGTATCGATTGCCAAGCGCTATGTTGGCCGCGGTATGCTCTTTCTCGACCTCATTCAAGAGGGGAATCTTGGCCTTATTCGTGCGGTCGAAAAGTTTGACTACACGAAGGGATTTAAGTTTTCTACCTATGCTACCTGGTGGATTCGTCAAGCGATCACGCGCGCAATCGCTGATCAGGCGCGCACCATTCGCATTCCTGTCCACATGGTCGAAACGATCAACAAGCTCGTGCGCGTGCAAAAAGAGCTCTTGCAAGATCTTGGTCGCGAACCTTCGCCTGAGGAAATTGGCGAAAAAATGGACATGAGCGCCGATCGCGTGCGCGAAATCCAAAAGATCAGCCAGGAGCCCGTTTCTCTCGAAACTCCTATTGGTGAAGAGGAAGATTCGTCCTTGGGCGACTTCATCGAAGACTCTACAGCCGTCGCTCCTCCCGATGCTGCGAGTGATTCCATGCTTCGCGAGCAGCTCAATCAGGTGCTCGACGGGCTCGCCGATCGCGAGCGCAAAGTCATCAAGTTCCGTTTTGGTCTTGAAGATGGGCATCCGCGCACGCTTGAGGAAGTCGGCCGCGAGTTTGGCGTAACGCGCGAGCGTATACGCCAGATTGAGTCAAAGACCCTTGCAAAACTCAGACATCCGTCACGTTCTGGTCGTTTGAAGGATTACATCGGCGATTAGTGGGTATCCTTCTCAATGTAATGGCTACGGTCGTTTTATGTGCGCGCGACGTCCGTGACGTTTATGCGCTATTTTGAGAAAGGTTCGATATGAAGAAGATTTCGGTACTGGTAGGAAGCCTCAGAAAAGGCTCGATCGCTCGAAAGATTGCGCAAAACGTGTGCTCAATGTTTCCCAGCGACTATGAAGCTCAAATCGTAGAGATTGGCGATCTTCCGCTTTACAACGCAGATTACGACAATCCAGATGTCACAGATACCCCGCTTCCTCAAAGCTACGTGTCTTTCAGATCTCTCATCAAGGCATCTGATGGTATTCTTTTTGTAACGCCTGAGAACAACCGCACCATTCCTGCCTGCCTCAAGAATGCAGTCGATATTTGCTCAAAGCCCAATGGCGATGTAGCTCTCAAAGGCAAGCCAGCCGCTCTTATCAGTCACTCGGTAGGTGCGATGGGTGGTTATTCTTCGCAAAAGAATCTGCGCCTTGCACTTTCGTATTTTGATATGCCGCTTATGGGCCAGCCCGAGGTCTTTTTGGGCAAGTCGGCCTCTCTCATTGCTGAGGACGGGAGCTTTGCAAACGAATCCACCCGTGATTTTGTTGCCGGCTACATTGCGAAGTTTGTGCAGCTTATCGAGGAGAATTCACGCAAGTAGTTGCGTGTTTTTGAGTTTTTACTTTCCAAACGTGAAATTTATATCAAGAATTTCAAAAACTCACTTGATATCGCGCTCATGTTTGGTATAGTTGTTACTCGTGCTTGGCACTGCTTTTATTCACCGTGTATGCATTGCTAAGCTTGTATCTTTTATTCCCCGATGGCGCAGCGGTAGCGCAGCTGACTGTTAATCAGCGTGTCGTAGGTTCGAATCCTACTCGGGGAGCCAGAATTTTAAAGCCCGGAGAAGCAATTCTTCGGGTTTTTTGTTGCCGCGCTGTGGTTGCCCGCACCACGCCCGCACGCTCTGCACGCATGCACATGCAGACGACGCCCACACCCGCGCACGTATGCCCGGGTTATAGGAGCATGTTAGAGCTATAGCCCATAAAATATTTATTAACCTGAAATTTGTTGCAATAGTCTTGAGCCTGATGTATATTTTGTGTAAATATACAATGCAATGCACATGAAACTGTGTGCACAGATAAGAGGAGCACATATGTATTCCCTAAACGACTTGCATAAAACACAGCGGGGGGGGGGGGTAGCTCTTAGAGCAACATTTGCCGCCCTTATCGCGCTCGGCAGCATACCGGGAGCTGCCGCTATTTCTCCCAATTACTCACAGGTTGCTTTTGCTGCAACTAGCGATTCTAGTGATGATTACCATTTTCCCGATAAATATATAGATACGTTGACCACCGCGGCGGATTGGAAGACTATTGCATATAAAGCAAATCATATTTATGAGGAACATTATAGCGACTATTGTAGTTGCACTATGTATGACTATCTCTATGACGTTTATGACAAAAATGATGATTTTATCACCACAGATACCTCTAAATTTAAAAGTACTTATCTCTTTGCATTAAAGAAAAAGTTAAGTGGAAATACAGATAAAAAAGAAATACCAATAACCTGTGCATATAAAGATATTGAAGCTGCGCTAACTGGTCCTGACGAATTTTATAAGCTCTACGCTACGGTAACAACCAATCTGAGTACCTATACAAAATGTTCTGATATAAGCGGGTTTAAAGAAAGCATAACATCAAAACCAAATAATGATGCTGATGTATCTTTACCTGATACAACAGCATGGTTGCTTAAAGAAGCCGCTTGTCAAGCTGATAATATTGGTGGTGATTATAGTCAAAGTATAGATAATTTTCATCCATGTATAATAGGCTCCCAATATTTAGGACCAGACCAATGTCATTTTTATACTTCTGATGATAATCGTTACTATTATACAGATTTTATGAAATATCAGAATTATTGGGCTTTTGTATTGAGCGGTCTTGATAAAAACTGGTCCTTTTCTTATGAAAACACTGCTAATGGTTGTATGTTACCAAATAGATTCTATGAAGAGTCTCAGCGCCTTTACAATGTAGAAGACAAACCGAAGTACTTGGTACAAGTGTCTGCTTTATTCGTTGAAAATGGTGGAAGCGCTTCAGATTCTAATTCTTATAGCAAGTTTGGTATGGAACGATTCAGCTACGAGCTTCCCTTGCACACTATTGCAAAGTTTGTAAAAGACGTTACGGTTGACACACCTAAGACTCAAGTTCCAGTCAATAACCAAAATAGTTTAACTGAACCCGAAATACAAGCAATTCGCAAGCTGTATAAGCCTGGATTTATAGAAGCATTGAAAAGCGACATTACGGATGTAAACAAGATAAAAACGCTGGTAGACCGTGCAACAGTTGTACAAAAAGGTACGAACGTTCTAATAAGCGTCCCCGGTATAAAAACGCAAGTGGTACCCGTGAAAGACATCATCATAACGCTCGATGCCGCGAAAAAGGAAGCAACAACAACCATTAACGCGCTAAGCCACCTTACCCGCCATGTGCGCAAGCCATATGTGCTCCGTGTAAAAAAGGCAACAACTATCGAGGATATAAACAAAGCTGTAGATGAGGCAAAGGCTGTAGATGCTGCATCAGCTGATGCTCAAACTGCTAGAGCGGCGCTTGGAACGAAGATTAAAGATGCTACAGATATACTAAAGAAAGATGCATATCAATATGCGTCAGCTGACCCAAAGAATGCTTTTGATACAGCGCTGAGTAATGCACAGCTAGCTCTTACTGATTTTGGTAAATCTGCAGCCGACCTTACTAGTGTTAATTCCGCGCTCGATGACGCTATGGATAATCTCGACGGCGAGGATAAGGTCTTTGATACAAAGAAGGCTGCAGCACTAGCAAAACTTCAAACGTACGGCTTATCAGATGAAGAGCTAAAGCCATATCAAGCTGCAATCAATAATGCAGACGGCACAGATGATATAAACAACGTTCTTGTTACTCTTAGTAAAAAACTACTTGCGCAAGTGATTAGAAATGCTAACGAGCTGAAGACTAATGCAGTTGTTAACTACACACAGGCATCAAAAGCTACCAAGGAGCTATTTGAGAACCAACTTAGTGAAGCAACAACACTATACGAAGCACCTGATGCTACGCTGTTAAAACTTGATACCGCAAGAGATGATCTTAGCAAGGCTATGAATGCTCTTGACGGCGAAGCTCAAGTACAACTGGTAAGTAAGAAAAACGACGCAAAAGGTAAGCTTAAGGACTATGGTTTATCTGATAAAGACAAAAAGCAGTACGAAAGCGACATCGATAACGCACAGAGCGAAAGCGATGTAGATACGCTCCTTCAGAAAGCAGCTCTTACAGGTGCGAAAACTCAAGCGATACAAGCTGTTGAGGATGCAGCCAAGCAAAAGAAGCAAGACCTCAAGACAAACCAAGGCACTTCTACCGATAAAGAGATAGCAGACGCTCAGGGCAAGGTAGACGGTTTTGTAACTACTGCAAAAGAAGAAATCAACAAGGCAGCGGATGAAGATGGGGTTAACGAAAAGAAACAGGCTGCTCTTGATAACATCAGCAATGTAGTTGCAGCAAATGCCGCAAAAGACAAGCTCGACGCCGCAAAAGCTCAAGCAAAGAAAACCATTGGCGACTTAAAGCACCTTGAGCAAAACGATAAGGATGACTACTGCGGTCAGGTTGATAACAAATCTACTGTAGATGACGTGAATCAAGTCGTTGAAGCTGCAAAGGCAGCCGACCTTACTAAAGTCAAAGACGCCGCAAAGAAAACCATTGGTGATTTAAAGAACCTTGAAAAGAAAGATAAGGATGTCTACTGTAACAAGGTTCAACAAGCATCTAAGGAAGATGACGTAAACAAAGTTGTTGAAGATGCAAAGGCAGCCGACCTTGCAAAGGCAAAGGAAAAAGCTAAAGAGCAGCTTGGTGGCCTTGGTTTGTCTAAGGAAGATGAAAAGAAGTTCAAAGACGAAATTACCAATGCCCAAGATGATAAAGCTGTAGACGCTGCCCTTCTTAAGGCTGCTAAAGCTGCACTTGAAAAAGTGATTACTGATGCTACGGCTAAGCAAAAAGAAGTTGCATACACCAAGGCAACTAAAGAGAAGCAGCAAGCATTTGATACAAAGCTTGAAGCTGCTAAGACTGCTAAAGATGCGACTGATGCAACCGTAGAGAGCCTCAACAAGGCTAGAACAGAGCTTACAGACGCTATGGGTAAACTCGACGGCAAAGCAGACGCAAAGACTGACCTTCAAGACAAGAAGGACAAAGCCAAGGAGCAGCTAAATGGTCTTGGGTTATCTGAGCAAGATAAAAAGCCATTTGAAAATGAAATTACCAATGCCCAAGATGATAAAGCTGTAGACGCTGCCCTTCTTAAGGCTGCTAAAGCTGCACTTGAAAAAGTGATTACTGATGCTACGGCTAAGCAAAAAGAAGTTGCATACACCAAGGCAACTAAAGAGAAGCAGCAAGCATTTGATACAAAGCTTGAAGCTGCTAAGACTGCTAAAGATGCGACTGATGCAACCGTAGAGAGCCTCAACAAGGCTAGAACAGAGCTTACAGACGCTATGGGTAAACTCGACGGCAAAGAAGACGCAAAGACTGACCTTCAAAACAAGAAGGAAAAAGCTAAAGAGCAGCTTGGTGGCCTTGGTTTGTCTAAGGAAGATGAAAAGAAGTTCAAAGACGAAATTACCAATGCCCAAGATGATAAAGCTGTAGACGCTGCCCTTCTTAAGGCTGCTAAAGCTGCACTTGAAAAAGTGATTACTGATGCTACGGCTAAGCAAAAAGAAGTTGCATACACCAAGGCAACTAAAGAGAAGCAGCAAGCATTTGATACAAAGCTTGAAGCTGCTAAGACTGCTAAAGATGCGACTGATGCAACCGTAGAGAGCCTCAACAAGGCTAGAACAGAGCTTACAGACGCTATGGGTAAACTCGACGGCAAAGCAGATCAGCCAGAACACACTTACGTATTTGATGCTGGGTATATAGCTGAATCTGAAGCTGCAAATGCTACTACAACGTTGTACCGCTTGTATAATCCCTGGACGCACGAGCACTTGTTTACAACCGATAAAGCTGAGTACGATACCCTTGTAGTTGCTGGCTGGACTGGCGAGGGGAGTGTGGGCATGGTTGCCGTTAAGCAAGGCAAAGGTGTATACCGCTTGTACAATCCATACACCGGTGAGCACCACTACACAACCGACGAAAACGAGGTTGCCGCTTGTGTAAAGGCTGGCTGGGTAAATGAAGGCATCCAATTCTACAGTGTTCAGAATGGCAACGTGCCTGTGTACAGTATGTACAACCCGTATGAGAAGAAGTTCTACCACCACTACACATCAGATCTAGATGAGATCGCACGTATGGTGAACGATGGCTGGGTAAAGGAAGGCATCAAGTGGTACGAGTCTAAGTAAGTACTTATAAGTCTTAAAGCAGGTGTATGTACTTTGGCACCTGCTTTAGGGCATCTTCTCTGACATCCTTATTGTCAACATAAGAAACTAGAAGAGTAATGAGTGCTCTACCTTGCAAATCCCGCAAGGTAGAGCATTTTAGTGGCGAGCATACGGCTGGTGTGTCGCGCGTTTACAAAACTTTTTCACTCATATTAGAAAAATACCCTACTTTGTCACGTGTTTGGGTGGGGAAGTACGGCCCGCGTATCGCGGAGAGCGCCCGCGCACTTTGCGTTTTCCCAGATAGAAGAGTTTCAGCTTTTTGGCGCAAGGCTCAAAAGCGCTTCAAGAGGCAATGTTCGCTTCCAAAACACGTGACAAAGTGGGGTAAAGTTCTAATATCGCTCAAACTGTTTTGTCAGCGCACGCGTGTGCGCGCTCCGTCCCAGCCTTTTTTGCATCCATCCGTTTCTCCACGCTTGTTTTTTGCTGCGCGCGGATGGAAGAGGGGCAGCTGGCAAACGCCCTGCGCTCGCGGGGAGGCTGCTTGTGAAACGATATTCCGCGCCTGCGGGGAAGGGTTTTTACGGAAACGCGTTGTGTCTTCCGCGTTCTCCGGAAAAACCCTGTTAGCAGGCGCAGATGACTTACAGCCGTGCTGGTAGCGGGCGCGGAGGATTACGGATTGTTTGACTTTCCGCGCAGGCGTAGAAAAAAACGGGTTTTTTATCTACCAAAATATCAAAATTTCAACTAAATTCGATAGTTAAATTTCTTATATGCGCAGCTACAGGCTTTGGGTCATTTTTTGGGGCGCCGTTGGGGCCTCGAATTTGGTCAAAATCAGGCCAAAACGGTAGACAAAAAGGCCATTTTTTCTACGCGCGAACGGGGGCTGAAAGGGCCAAGTCTTAAACGTGGTATAAATTCGTTTTCCTTCCTTTAGTTGTTACTCTTAGCTGTTGCTCTTAGCTGTTACTTCTTTCTGCGCTACTGGCATTTGTCTTTGTTCTTGAGGAATTGCGACAAGCTGTAGAACAACCTCTGATTTCAGCATTTGTTTGTACGTATCTTCCTTGAATACACGCCCACTTCTCCTACATACGCGCCTCTACGCAACTTTCGTTTTTTTAAGTAGTTTCTCACCCATGCCCAAAACACGCTACACTAAGAATACCTCTTGTAATTTTTCGCTAACTTGCAGCGATTTCCAAAGCGTGATTCTGCGTATCCGCAGCTTTTCTCCAGCTTTGGGCTTAGTTTATACGTAAATGGTTAAACGCCATGTCCTAGTATTTCGATCGAAAGGATTTATTCTATATGCCAAGAAAATCTAAGGCACTAAAAATTATTCCGTTGGGTGGTCTTGACGGAATTGGTAAGAACATGACTGCATTTGAGTACGGCTCCGATCTGATTGTGATCGATTGTGGACTTATGTTCCCCGATGACAATCAGCCGGGTGTCGACCTGGTGCTTCCCGATTATAGTTACGTCCTCGAGCACGCCGACAATCTCCGCGGCATCCTCATCACGCACGGCCACGAAGACCACATTGGCGCTTTGCCGTATTTGTTGAGCGATCTCAATCGCAAAGTTCCCATCTACTCCTCTAAGCTTAGCCTTGGCTTTATCAACAACAAATTGAGCGAATTCAAACTCACCAAGCCAAAACTCTGCGAAGTAAAAGATGGCGCGCGCATTACGCTCGGCGGTTTTGAGGTCAATTTCTTCTCTATCACTCACTCCATTCCAGGAGCTTTGGGCATGTTTGTCAAAACGGGTGCAGGCAGCTTTATGCACACCGGCGATTTTAAGTTTGATCAAACGCCTATCGACGGTGTTACCACCAATTTCCAGGCCATTTGCCGCTTCGCGGAGCAGGGGATCGATGTCTTGCTTGCCGACTCTACAAATGCGAATAAGCCCGGTTTCACCCCTTCGGAGTCGAGTGTAGGACCGTCTTTGCGTCATATTATCAAAAACGCAAAGGGACGCGTCTTTGTCGCTTCATTCTCGAGCCATATCCACCGTATCCAGCAAGTATGCGATGCAGCGGTAGCTGTAGGCAGAAAAGTGGTCGTGACGGGCCGCTCGATGGTCAGTAATACCCGTATTGCCCGCGAGCTCGGCTATCTCAAGATTTCTCCTAAAAATATTATCGATGCCTTTGACCTCGATTCTCTTCCCGACGACAAAATTGTTGTTATGTGCACGGGTAGCCAGGGTGAGCCGATGAGTGCGCTTGCGCGCATGGCTACCGGCGAGCACAAACTCTTGAGCATTTGCGAAAACGATACGGTTATCATCTCCGCGACGCCTGTTCCTGGAAACGAAAAGAGCGTACAAGGCATCATCAATCTCTTGAGTAAATGCGGCTGTGATATCTACGATCGCACGCGCACGCTCGTGCACGTATCGGGCCATGCGTCGCAGGAAGAGCTCAAGATGCTGCTTGCAATGGCGCATCCAAAGTATTTTGTTCCGGTTCACGGTGAAGCTGTACACCAGCGCGCAAATGCTTCTCTTGCGCGTGCAATGGGCATGAAAGACGATCACATCTTTATCGCAGACAACGGAGACGAGCTCATTTTGCAAAATCATAAGCTTGCCTTTGGCGATCCGGTGAATTCGGGCGTGATTTATGTGGACGGCTTAAGCGTTACGGATGCAAACCCCATCGTATTTCGCGATCGTCAAAAACTCTCCCGTGACGGCATTCTCTTTTGCGTGGCTACGATATCTGTTCATCACAAGCTTTGCGATGTCGAACTTTCGTGCCGCGGCGTTTCGTTTAATCTCGATGATATTAGCGACGATATCCTCGCAAACATCAAGGATTATGTCGAGGTAAAAGCACGCAAAGATGCGCAAAATACCGATTCTTTGCGCCAAGGCATCAGAAGAAGCCTCTCTCAGCTGCTTTGGACGCAAACGCACACGAGACCTATGATTATCCCTGTAGTTATGGAGGTATAAATGCCCGAAAAGCGCAAATCCGCTCTGAAGCGCACGCGTGGGGCAGCCTACAAGCTCCAAGGACTTTCCGACAAAGCGCGAGACATCATAGGTATTGTTATAGCTACCTGTGCCACGATTCTCCTTCTGGTACTCGTGGCGCCGGGCTCCTCGTCTTTTTCTCAGCAGCTTAATTATGTCATGCGCTTTTTGTTTGGCGGGGGTGCTTGGCTTTTTCCCCTCTTTATGTACCTCTTCTGCCTGCGCTTTTTCTTGCGTGTGGAGTCGGGGAGTTATGCGCAAACGATTACGGGACTTGTGTTTATCTTTGTGCCGATATTGATGTTGCTCTCACTCACCGATATTGAGATGAGCATTCCGTATGAAGATATACTATCACCTCTACCTGGTCTTTCGTGCGCTGGTGGAATAGTCGGGGCGCTTGCTTCTGCTCCGTTTTTTCAGTTCATGGGGAAAGACATTAGCTTCACGATAAGCATTAGTTTCTTGTGCATTGGTTTTGCGTTGAGTGGATTGTCGTTTACGCAACTTTTTCAAAAGCTTGCGCTTATGTTTACATCCAGCACAAAGCTTCTTTCGGGTGTGTATGAGCGCGTGCTTCTGGCAAAGCAAAAGCACCCCGCCGTGTTCGAAACGCGTGAGGCAAAGGCGCCCGCACAAAAAGTGCGCGGGGCGCAGACGCGCACGCGAGAAGTTGCTGCTTCGAATACAAAAACTACTCTTCTACCAGATTTTTTGGGCACCAGAAAAACCACCCTGCTCACGCGCAACAAAGGGTTCGCTTCTGCACCTTCTGATAGTGCAAAGACAGAGCTTCTGCGCACGCCGCATCCGGATATCGATACTGATTGCACGCGCCCAGCAACGCTTGTGCCCTTTGATGAGGGGCAAAAGGATACGGATCTTTCGCTCTCTTCGTCTGCGCAGCAAAACGATCGTATGCAAGATCGTATCCAAGACGACAAGCCCGCGTATGATAACGCTTTGGCAGATGAAGGGGTGGGCACTGCTTCCATACCTCAGTTTTTGCAAAAGTCTACAAGTTCTCGTACACGCAAAAAAGGACAGAAGCTTGTGTCTCCGCTTGCGCCCGCGGCTGTTACGCCCCTGAGCGCGTCTTCTGCGCCCGCTTCGTCTGCGAGTGCGCAGCCGAGCTCGCCTTCGCAAACACGCATTCTTCCGCCTAAAGCAACTCCTCGCCCCGGCGAATCTGACGATTCCTATGAGCTTCCCGATATGGGTCTTTTAAGTTCTAATCCAAAAAGTTCCCAAAGTGCTGCGACGTCTCAGGAACTGGAAAAGACCAAGCAGCGCCTCCAACTTACCCTGCAGGAATTTGGTCTTCATAGTCGCGTTGTAGATTATGTGTCGGGACCTTTGGTTACCACCTTTCGTGTCGAGATGGGGGAGGGCGAGCGCGTCAACAAGATTCGCAATCTCGAAGACGATATAGCGCTTACCCTTGCTGCAGAAAAAGTGCGTATCTTTGCTCCTATTCCAGGTACATCCTATGTAGGTATCGAAATCCCCAATACCACGCGCCAAAATGTACACCTGGGCGATGTGCTTCCTTATGCTCACGGTGGTCCGCTGGAAGTTGCCGTGGGAAGAGACTCAAGCGGTCGCCCTGTAATCACCGATATTGCCAAGATGCCGCACATGCTTGTAGCTGGTACAACGGGATCGGGTAAGTCGGTCATGATCAACTCCATGATCATGTCGCTTCTTATGCGCACAACGCCCAAGCAGGTGCGTCTTATCATGATCGACCCGAAACGCGTAGAATTTAGCGCATATAATGGTCTTCCGCATCTCTATGTTCCGGTGGTCACCGAGCCGAGGCAAGCGGCAAGTGCACTTCAGTGGGCAGTTTCTGAAATGGAGCGCAGACTGAAGCTTTTTGAGAGAAACTGTGCCCGCGACATCGGCGTGTACAATAGAATGTGCGCTGAACAGGCAGAAGATGACGCAATTCCCTCAGAAGAGGCGCTTGAACCACTTCCATATCTTGTTGTTATCATCGATGAGCTTTCGGACCTCATGATGGTAGCCGGAAAAGATGTAGAAGCGTCCATCGTGCGTATAGCGCAGCTCGCGCGTGCCGCGGGCATTCACCTGGTCGTTGCGACTCAGCGCCCGTCTGCAAACGTCGTGACCGGCCTTATCAAATCGAATATCGACACCCGTGTTGCACTCAAGGTGTCGTCTGGTATCGATTCGCGCGTTATTCTCGATGAAACGGGTGCTGAGCGCTTGCTCGGAAACGGTGATATGTTATTCAAGGATCGAGGGCTTGTACCCAGGCGTGTGCTTGGTTGCTATACATCAGATTCTGAAATAAATGCGGTTGTTGATTACATTCGTGATCAAGCTAAGCCTGATTATCACGAAGAGATTCTCTCGCAAATTGTTCCTGGCGAGCTTGCAAACAATGACAAAAGCGACGTCCAAGACGATGATCCGCTCATTTGGGATGCGGCAGAGATCGTGTGTGAATCGCAACTTGGATCGACTTCGGGCCTGCAGCGAAGGCTCAAGGTTGGATACGCCCGTGCTGGTCGCATTATGGATATGCTCGAGGCCAAGGGCATTGTAGGTCCCCCAGATGGTTCGCGCCCACGCGAAGTCTTGATGGATATGAAGCGTCTTCAGGAGTTTAAGGACCAAGATGCTGCGTATAGGGAGGTATAACTGTGGCTCGTCCGCGTTTTAGCGAAATGTTATTTGATCGGAGACGTCAATTAGGACTCTCAATAGCGCAGGCTTCCCATGTTTTGCGCCTCAAACCGCAGGTACTTCAGGCGTTTGAAGAGGGCGACTTCCCAAGCATCCCCAAGAGCGGCTATGCTCAAGGCATGCTCTCAAGCTACGCACGCTATCTTGGCCTCAATACCCGTGTGATCGTAAGCCAGTTTACTCAGGACTTAGAGGATTTCGAGCAGGGAGGGGCTGTGGGCTCCTATGCCCATAGTGCACAAACCGGAAGAATTCCTGCAGGCACGCGCGATTCTGGCAATGTGCGCGTGAGAGGATCTCGTGAGCGATATTACGGTCGCAGTGGACTTTTGCCCACATCAGGTGGTTATGCTGGTGATATGCACGATTTTGCGACGACAAGCAGGGTTCATCTGAGAGACTCAGGCGATTTTGTTCCAGAGAATAACCAAAGGCTGTCTTCAACGCGGCCGCGTCCACAGATGCGGCAGCGCGGGTCTCGTTTTGATAGCTCATACGATGGTGATACCGTCTTTACCCGCACAATCAGTTCGGGAGAATACACCGATGACCTGCGCTACGATGATGCGCGCCCCTTTGATGCGGCGTCATCTGCAAGTGGAAGACGCCGTTCGAGAAACATTGCGAGTGCCGAGCGTCCCCGTGTTATGCGGCAAGAAGCCAGGGGAAATCTACGTGCGCGCGGAGCGCGCCCGCGTGGTGCACAGAAGCGTCCCCGCGGTATTGTTCAAGCGCTGTGGCTGTGGCTTCAGGAAGACACCAGGCGTCTTGCGTTTGCGCTGGCACTTCTCTGCGCGCTTGTACTTACGGTTGTTATCATTGCGAGCGTTACGGCTTGTATCAATAACACGCTTTCTACGCCGAAACAAGTGCAGGTAGCTGCTGCGGATTCGAGTCAAAATACGAAACCAAGCCAAGATACCGTGTCTTCTTCCGAAGCTGATGCTGCAGCAGATGCTGCAGCCGAAGAAAAGGCTGCAAAAGATGCTGAAGAAGCCAAAAACAAGACCGAAGTAGAAGTCAGCGTGCAAGATGGAGAAGTGAGCTGGGTAGAAGTTGTGTGTGACGGTAAGTCAGATATAGCGCAGCAGGTCACAGGCCCTTGGTCAAAGACCTACACTGTTGTGGATTCGATTACGATTCAGGTGAGCAATCCTTCTGTCGTGAAGGTAGTAAAGAATGGTACGCAAACCAAATTTGATACCAAAACCGCTGGTATTGGCACGGTTACGATAAAAGGTACAAAACCTGAAGACACAAACGACGCCTCACAAGATGGAGATAGCTCAAGCTCAGATAAAAACGGGAAGCAAACGTCTAAGTCAAAAGCCTCTGGATCGAAGAAAAACGATGACAAGAATGATCAGAGTTCCAAAAAATCGGATGGCAAGCAGGCCGGCTCCAAAAAGTCTAAAGCTTAAAGCATTAAAGTTTAAGGTTTAAAGTTTAAGGTTTAAGGTTTAAAGTTTAAGGTTTAAGGTTTAAGGTTTAAGGTTTAAGTGCATCGTCTCAGGGGCGATCTTGAAACGCACAATAGGGAAGGGAAACATTATGGCAAAAGATTCAAGTTTTGATGTGGTATCCGAAGTGGATGCACAAGAGGTGACAAACGCTTACCAGCAAACAACACGCGAATTAAGCTCGCGCTACGACCTCAAACAAACAGCTTCTACGCTCGACTTTGATAAACAAACGATGTCGTTTGTTTCAACGGCACCTTCTGCCTTCGTGAGCAGCCAAGTTGTTGATGTCTTGCGTTCTAAACTTGCCAAGAGAGGTATCGATCTCTCGGCGCTTCGCATCGATGAAGCGACGCCAAGTGGTACGCAGGTTAAACAACAGATTCGTCTGGTCCAAGGCATCGACAAAGAGCTCGCAAAAAAGATTTCAAAAGATATACGCGATACCAAGAAAAAGTGCAAGGTAAGTGTCGAGGGCGAAAAGCTTAAAGTAAGCTCTGCCTCTAAGGACACGCTGCAAGAGATTATTTCATTTCTTAAGGATATGGACTATGGACAGCCGCTTCAATTTACCAACTATCGCTAAGCTTTAAGACAAGAAGCAAAAGACTACACTACGGACAGAAATAGATACATGAACACATCCCACACAGAGCCTCAGGCCTCTTCCCACACGGAGGCAATTTCAACTTCACATACCAGGATCATTGCACCTGCACAAGATGCCGCGTGCGATGCTTCCCACAATGCCTCTTCGCATCCATCAGCTGACGAAAGCCAATCGCCTTCTGCGCAAGACACGCATCCGCGCTGTCTATTCGTTACGCTCGGGTGTGCAAAAAACCAGGTAGATACCGACCGCATGCGCGCGCTCTTACTCGCTTCCGGTTTTGAAGAAGCACAAGATGCTATGCACTCCGACTGCGTTATCATCAATACCTGCTCATTTTTGCAGGCTGCGACGCGAGAGTCCATTGATGTGACTTTGACTCTCGCGCAGAAAAAGAAGAAAAACATCAAGCAACGCCCCATCATTATGTGCGGATGCGTGCCGTCTCGCTATGGTAAGGGCCTCAACAAAGAGTTGCCCGAGGTATCTGCCTTCGTCAAGGCAAACGACGAAGATTCAATCGTGGCTGTTGTGTCTAAGGTGTTGGGTCTTGCGCATCCAAATGCATCGTTTACCGAAGAGCTGAGCGTCCGCGCATTGCGCACGGTAGAGGGTACGAGTGCCTTCGTCAAAATTTCCGAAGGTTGCGACCGCATGTGTGCTTTCTGTGCGATTCCCTTTATCCGTGGACATTATCATTCGCGCGCAGCCAAGGACATCCTCTCAGAAATTACCATGCTCATGAAGGGTGGCGTCAAGGAAATTGTCCTGATTGGGCAGGATACAGGTATTTGGGGACAAGATCTCGATGATCCGCAAACGTATACGTTAAGCTGGCTGTTAGCTCAGGTTGCGCAAACGATTCGTCCCTACCATGCGTGGTGTCGCGTGCTCTATCTTCAGCCCGAAGGCATGACGGAAGAGCTCATTCATACTATTCGCGACACGCCCGAGATCCTTAATTACATCGATATCCCCATCCAGCATTGTTCCGAAACTATACTCAAGCGCATGGGAAGAAAGGGTTCTGCACCCGAGCTTCACAAGCTTTTTGCGCACCTTCGCGCAGAAATTCCCAATATGGTGCTCCGCACCACTGGTATGGTCGGTTTTCCTGGGGAAAGCGAAGACGAAGCACAAGAGCTTATCGATTTCTTCCGCGAAGAAGCCTTCGATTACATGTCGGTGTTTTCGTATTCCCAGGAAGACGGTACGACAGCAAGCCGCATGCGCGATCAGGTAAGCGCTCAAACCAAACTCCAACGCACACAAGCGCTCAGAGACTGCGCAGAAGAGCTTGGCTTTGCAGCAACAGCTTCTCATGTGGGTGAGGTTGTGGATGTGATCGTCGATTCGTTTGACAAGGAAAGTAATGAACTCATCGGACACGCGTGGTTTCAAGCGCCCGACTGTGACGGCTGCGTCCATTTGAAAAAAGATAGTTGCAAGGTAGGAGATGTCGTGCGTGTACGCTTAACTGATGCGTATTGCTACGAACTCGAAGGAGAGGTTCTCGATGCCTCATAGTAGGTCTTCACAAGATTCATGCGCGCAGGGTAGGCGCTCACAAGATTCATGTGCACGCGATGCGGCGTATCGTATTCACACGCCGGCAAATTACGTCACTTTCGTGCGCATTTTGCTCGTTCCCGTGTGGCTCGCACTTGCGGAATTTCAGATGAGCACAGCTCCTTTGTCTCTTAATCCCTATCTTGCTGCTTGTATCAACATCGATATCGCTTCCGGAAATCTTATGCCCGCTAGCGCATATATAGGAAGCACGACCGCGAATGGGGTACGCGCGTGGGCAGATGTGTGCGCAAGTGGCGGATGTGGAGGCGTTTTAGCGTTTCCGGATTCTCTCTTTTTGCTGCTTTCGTGGGTGAGCTTTGTATTCTTTTGTCTTTTGTGCCTTTCCGACAAACTCGACGGCTACCTCGCGCGCAGCCGGGGAGAAGTCACCGTGCTCGGCAAATTTCTCGATCCTATTGCCGACAAGATTTTGGTGATCGTCGCCCTCGTGTTTTTGCTCGAATATCACGGAACTACTTCCTGGACGATTCTTGTTATCGTGGGTAGAGAGCTTTTGGTAAGTGCGCTTCGCATGCTTGTAGCAAGCGAGGGGAAAGTTGTCGCAGCTTCTGGGCTTGGCAAAGCAAAAACAGCCACCACGATGGCTGCACTTTGTGCGCTCCTTTCGCTTCCGCTTTGGAGGAGCCCCATTGCCCTTTCTTTCGTGGGAATTGTAGGCTCTGTGCTCATGTTTATCGCGGTTATTCTAACGCTTATCAGCGGTATCGATTACGTCATAAAATCCTGGAGTGTGATTTGTCATGACCGTACGCACGCATCCTGCTCACGATAGTAGCGACTCTAAACAAGCTGTAATTATTCATGAAGCCATAGATGGTGCTAAAGCTACAGATGCGAGTGATGCACTTGCTCACGCAAAGGAAACAGAGGCGCTTGAGCGCTTATCTCGTGCGGTGATTTCACAAGCACGTACACGTGGGGTAACCATTGCCTGTGCAGAATCTCTTACGGCTGGTATGCTTGCATCTTCCCTTGCCGGCGTCTCAGGCGCGTCTCAGGTCCTTTTAGGGGGGTGCGTGAGTTACGCGTGCGCGGTGAAGCATAAGGTGCTTCGTGTTTCTGCAGAAATTCTCGATGACCCTCATCAAGGGCCGGTATCTTCATATTGCAGCCAGCAAATGGCACTAGGTGCAAAACAGCTTATGGAATCCGATATTGCTGTTTCACTTACAGGAATTGCTGGCCCCACAGGCGCGCTTCCCGGAAAACCCATAGGCACGGTATGGATATGTCTTGCTCACCAAAGTGGATTTATCTGCCGCTGTTTTCATTTTTCAGGCGATAGGACAAGCGTGCGCATGCAGGCAACGCACGCAGCACTTCATATGATCTCCACGTATCTGGAAAGCTTATAGCATATATTATTCAACTATCCTGTTTCGTTATATGAGGTATACGTGGCTTAGCGTATATAGGCCGCATCAAATATCTAACTCAGATTGTTTTGCGCGTTTGCGCCAACTCTTCGGCAAGTATAGATCTCTATCATAGCCTCAAACACAAGATAGGCGCTTTTGTTTTATGATGATTAAGACAGTAAGGAGCACACATGGCAAAATCAAAAAACACAACACGTGAGGTCCACAAAAAAACCTATGGCGTTGAGCGCGACAAGCAATTAGATATTACAACTGCCGAGATCGAAAAGCGTTTTGGCAAAGGCTCAATCATGAAGTATGGTGATCTGGGTCCTGATCTCGAAGTTGAAGCTATTCCCACAGGCGCGCTTTCTTTGGACGCTGCGCTTGGTATAGGTGGCGTTCCTCGCGGACGTATTATCGAAATCTATGGCCCCGAATCATCGGGTAAAACTACTCTTTCGCTTGAGATTCTCGCTGAAGCCCAAGCGCTTGGTGGAGTTGTTGCATTTATCGACGCTGAGCACGCGCTTGATCCGTCTTATGCAGCGCGTATCGGAGTCGATATCGATGAAGTATTGATTTCTCAGCCCGATACCGGAGAGCAGGCGCTCGAGATCTGCGACATGCTCGTGCGCTCAGGCGCTATCGATGTGGTTGTTGTCGACTCGGTAGCAGCTCTTGTGCCAAAAGCAGAAATTGAAGGGGAGATCGGCGATTCCACAGTCGGACTTCAGGCGCGCCTTATGAGTCAGGCACTCAGAAAGCTTGCGGGCTCGCTTTCAAAGTCCAAGACAACCTGCATTTTCATCAATCAGCTGCGCGAAAAAATCGGTGTGATGTTCGGCAATCCCGAAACCACACCCGGTGGTCGCGCACTCAAATTCTTCTCTTCTGTTCGTCTTGATATCCGTCGTATCGAAGCTATCAAGAAAGACTCCGAGCTTATCGGTAACCGCGTGCGCGTGAAGGTGGTAAAAAATAAAGTCGCCCCTCCATTCAAGCAAGCTGAATTTGACATCATGTATGGTACGGGCATTTCCAAGGAAGGTACCGTCCTGGATATGGCTGTTGACCTCGGTATTTGTCAAAAGAGTGGCGCCTGGTACACCTACGGTGAAGAGCGCTTGGGGCAGGGAAGAGATAGCGTCAAAAACTACCTTTCCGAGAACCCCGATCTATTGCAAGAACTTACCGATAAGGTTCGCCATGCCATTGGCTTGGATGTTAAACAGGACATGAGTGCTGAGCACGCGCAAACTCCAAGCGCTGTCACGTCTGCCACTCAAGGAGAGCCCGCAAGCGCAAGTACGGACGATGCTGCTAGCGAGAAAGCGACTGCCTCGCACAAAGGAGCTGCAAAGTCGAAAGTTTCTATAGACGAAATCCTCAAAGAAGCGCGTGATCTTCCAGACAAACTCGAGAAGGAATAGCTCTCAGCGCTTGCGCACGCGTGTCATGTAGTTCATTGCGCACCCGCGCCATATCGTTTCAACAGGTAGAAAGGACGACAATTGAGCGAAAGAGATGAAGACTTTCTCTGGGATGTCGTCCTTCCTGCTAAGAAAAGCTCGTTTTCTGATATTCGAAGCCAAAAGCCCGCGCGCGCTGTCGTTAAGATCTTTTGTGACCAAGCGTATGAGCGCTCTTTTTACGTGCCTCTCGTTGTGGGAAGAAAGCTTCTCGTGATCAAAAAGCGGGGTCAAGCGCGTATTTCTAATCTCGATGAGCTTAATACTCAAATCGAGCGTCTTATGGACGCGTGCCTTTCACAAAAAATAGAAGACATGATCTCGCGCAAAGACTGGGGTAAGCAAGAGCTTGCTTCCAAGCTTTTGGATTTGGGATATGCATCTACTGCTGTACAGGCTCGTATTGACCGTCTTGAGCAGGCGCTTGTTATCGATGATAGACGCTACGTTGAGCTCTTTATAAGCTCCAAGAGAAATCTTGGCTGGGGGCCAAACAAAATCGTTTTAGAGCTCAAACGCAAAAAACTTGAAGTGCCTCCGCACGCGCGCCTTATGGAAATCTATGAACAAGATGAAAGCGAATACGATATTGCGAAGCGCGTGCTTGCGCGTAAGAGCTTTCATGGCAAAGATCCATACGCTAAAGTGATGCGTTTTCTCATATCTCGCGGTTTTTCCTTCTCTGTTGCAAAGGCACTTGCGCTTCGCTATTCACAATTTGATGACTGAGCGCGCATATAGCCAGAGCGCAGATGATGCGCGTGATGCGCATATAGACCTTACGCGCGCATAGAGACACGCATGCACAATTTTCAACGACACATCATGTATCAGTTTATTTTGTGACTTGCGCACGCGATTCCTTGCATAGAATTGACAGGTATAGCGCATATACGTAGTATTGAATTGTCTTTTGAGATATTTCTCGTTGATTAACACCTATGTTATTCCACTCGTGTTTTGATGACTAAACCAGCTTATGAGCTGCGATGATTATGACGTATCGAATACTTTGGCCGAGATATGCCTCAAATGGCGGGTTCCTTCATGGATTCCTGAACACATGATTTTATACATTTGAGGAGTTTATATGGATATTCTTATGACTGTTGGTCTGTGTATTGTTGTTGCGCTTATCGTATGTGTGCTCACTGCCTTTGCCGTCAAAAACTACCTAACCACAACCGCAAATTCCAAGCTTGAGCAGGTCAAACGCGATATCAAGCAAGCAGAAGATCAGGCAGAGCGCATCATAAACGATGCTCACCGCGAAGCCAAAACCACCAAGAAAACAGCGCTTGTCGAGGCAAAAGAAGAGATCTACCAGCTTAAACAAAAAGCTGAAGAAAACGAAAAGCAGCGCAAACGCGATCTCCAATCACTCGAAAATCGCATCATGCAACGCGAAGAGATCCTTGATCGCCGCGGCGACTCGCTCGACAAAAAAGAGCACCAGCTCTCGAGCTTGCAAGGCCAGCTCGATAAGCAGCGAAACGACTGCGCTCAGCAGCTTGTCCACGCTACAAAAGAGCTCGAGCGCATCTCTGGCCTTACCAAAGACGAAGCACATCAAGAGATTCTCGACAAAGTTCGCAAAGATACAGTCAAAGAGGAAGCGCAGATCATCCGCGATTCCGAGGCACGTATCAAGTTCCAAACCGACAAAATGGCGCGTGAGATTATTTCCATCGCAATCCAGCGCTGTGCTGCCGATCAAGCGGGCGAAATCACGGTTACTACAGTTCACATTCCATCCGACGACCTCAAAGGCCGTATCATTGGCCGCGAGGGACGCAATATCCGCACCTTCGAGCAAATTTCTGGCGTTTCGCTTCTCATTGATGATACGCCTGAGACCGTTGTGCTTTCGAGCTTTAGTCCCGTAAGACGAGAAGTAGCGCGTATCACCCTCGAAAACCTCATTGCTGATGGTCGTATTCATCCCGCGCGCATCGAAGAGATGTTCAAAAAAGCTCAGAGTCAGGTGCGTGAACAAGTACAAGAAGCTGGCGAGCAGGCATGCTTCGATTGTGGTATTCACGACATGCACCCCGAGCTCATACGCGTACTTGGCGCACTTAAGTACCGCACATCGTTTGGCCAAAATGTTTTGCAACACTGTGTACAAGTGGGTATACTCTGCGGCATTATGGCAAGTGAGCTTGGCTTTGAGACTGGCCCTGCGAAGCGCGCAGGCCTTCTTCATGATATCGGAAAAGCCATCGATCACGAGGTCGAAGGCCCTCATGCAATCATCGGAGCTGAGCTTTGCCGCCGTTTGGGCGAGAAGCCAGAAGTTGTACATGCGGTCGAAGCGCACCACGCAGATATCGAACCCAATTGCGTACTCGATGTGCTCGTACAAGCAGCAGACGCTATAAGCGCTGCTCGTCCTGGTGCACGTCGTGAATCTGCTGAGAACTATATCAAGCGCCTCGAGAAGCTCGAAGAGATCTCAAATGCGCACGAAGGCGTTGCACGCACCTATGCGATGCAGGCAGGTCGCGAGCTTCATGTGATGGTTGAGCCCGAGAAGATTTCGGATGCTGAGTCTTGCGTGCTCGCGCACGACATTGCGAAACAAATCGAAGAAGAAGTGGAATATCCTGGACAAGTCAAAGTCGTGGTCATTCGTGAGTCACGTGCCTTTGACGTCGCCAAATAGCGTATCTCCGTTCGCGGGAGTCGTGTATGGATGAGCTGAATACAAGAACGTCTGCGTCTAAAGATGCTGTACCTGCACCCCGCGCACCAAAAGATGCACTTCAGTCTTCGCACACATCCGCTCCTGCAGCCACGCTAACATCATCCGCCTCCCTCAAAGACTTTGTCGCAGACCTTGTGCCTACAGCCCCTCTTCGCGTAGAAGAAGAGCTTGGCTCTGGTTTTGTGAAGCTTCGCGTACAAGAAGCCGAAGCGCGCCAGGCAGAACAAGACATACGTTCTGTGGAAGATGCGCTCATCGAGCTCTTACGCAACAGTCTCGATGCTCATGCATCGCATATCTTTGTTGCGACCTCAAAAGAGGGGAGTAGGCGCGAGATCACCATTCTTGATGACGGAGATGGCATTCCAAAAGAATTTCACACGAAGATCTTTGAACCCCGCATAACCTCTAAGTTGAATAGCTTTCACGAGGATTTTTGGGGTGTGCACGGGCGCGGCATGGCACTCTATTCAATCGCTCATCATGCGCTTCGCGCGTGCGTGGTTGCTTCTGCACCTCATTTAGGCGCTTCACTTACCTTTGCTTTTGATACTGCGGCCTGCCCCGAAAAGCGCGATCAGTCGAGTTTTCCCACGATACGTGCTGCACGCGCGGTTTCTGCGGCTCCTCAGCTTACGGGCATTCACAATATGCTTCGCGCGTGCGTGGAATTTTGTCTTCATGCGCACACAGATTGCGCGCTCTACCTGGGAAGTCCTGCAGAAATTGTCGCTACGCTCATCCAGTGCTATCAGCCCCGTCTCTCTGGCTCTTCGCTTCTTTCTTCTCGCGGGCGCGATATGCTTGCGCTTGTTAAGCAACCCTCCCTTGCAAGTTCTGCTCAAGAATTGACCGACGCTGCAAAAGCCCTTGGTCTTGAGCTCTCTACACGCACGAGTGCGCGCATTCTTGCAGGCGAAATTTCTCCCCTTGCCTCCATTGATCAGCGTATCCAAGCATCCCTTGAAAAGCAGCAAGCGCACGGTCTCGATATCTTTGATACGACGCGAAAACTTCAGGTATCCGAAAGTGATCGCGCAGATCTTGAGCTTGCGCTTACACGCGCATTTGCGCCTTTTGCCAAGAAGTACTACATTGCGCAAACAGGAAAGCTCAAGATTCGCGTCAACCCCTCAAACATCCAAGTTGTATTTCCCTTTGAAGACGATGCAGATGATCTGTGATGCGCATGTGCCAGCACGTAAGCGCGCGCACGCGGCACAAGCCGCACACATTCACAGACGCTTTGCAACGCATTTTCGAACTGTTCACACTTTGGCCAAAATTTACACAATCTAGGTGCCTAAACAGCAAAAGTTGTATAAACTAGACTATGTGTGTCGCATGAGTACAAGCGTCTGCACGAAGTATTCTTGTGCGCGCATGGCCGCACGATATTTGAATCACTGGAGTTAAGACATGGAGTTCCTCAAAGTATCCACTAAATCATCGCCTGCTGCCATTGCAGGAGCCGTCGCCGGCTTGGTTAAGGACAATACGCCGGTAAATCTGCAGGCAGTTGGTGCAGGCGCGGTCAATCAAGCGGTCAAGGCACTTGCCATCGCCCGTGGCTTTCTTATTCCTACAGGCATCGATCTCAGCTTTGCACCTACCTTTCAGGATATCGAAATTGCAGGAAATACGCGCACTGCTATAAAAATCGCTGTCTATGTGCACCCCCTCAACCAACCGTCTGTGCAAGCACTTTCGCAACCGCTTCCTGATTCAGCTCACGAAACGGCTCACGAAACAGTGCATGAATAAGTAGACGTCTCTGCGCCCGCGCCCACGTCCGCGCAGTCTTCACGCGCAGCGGGGCCAAATGCCCAAAGGGCAAAAAAGATCCAAAGATAGAAACACTATCTTCACATACTCATATAAACACCCGCTCAACGAAAGGATTTGCGTGTCAGGAGCACAAACATTAGTCGGAAAAACGTATATGGTAAAAACATTCGGTTGTCAGATGAATCTTCACGATGCCGAGCGCGTACGCGGGCTTTTGGATGATTGCGGATGCGTGCAAGTAGCAACGTATCGCGAAGCTGATATTGTGGTGTTTATGACCTGCTCAGTCCGGGAAAAAGCCGACACGCACCTCTATGGCCAAGTGGCAAATTTGGTCGTCTTGCCCGATCCTCCGTCAGGCAAACGCGTGGTTGCAATCGGAGGCTGCATAGCTCAGCGCGATGGCGCGAAGCTTAAAAAACGCATTCCTAATGTCGATGTTGTGTTTGGTACGAGCGCGCTTGCCTGCGTGCCTGAGCTTTTATGCGAAGCGTTTGAGAGCACAGATGATGAAGTATTTGTTGATACTATCGAGAAAAATCGTGGCTTTTCCACCGATTTGCCCACCCATCGTGACCAGAGCTTTCATGCATGGGTCCCCATCATGACGGGCTGTAATAATTTTTGTACCTTTTGCATCGTGCCGTACGTGCGTGGACGCGAGCGCAGCCGTGTTCTTGAGCGCGTCGTTCTCGAAGCACAAAAGCTTGTAGACGAAGGAGTGCGCGAGATCACGCTCCTTGGCCAAAATGTCAATTCCTACGGGCGTGACCTCTATGGCAAGCCTTGCTTTGCCGATTTGTTGCGCGAAGTGGGCAAAACAGGAATCGAGCGCATTCGTTTTACCTCGTCAAACCCAAAAGATCTCTCGGACGAGACGATAGCTGCGATGGCAGAAACCCCCGCAGTGATGCCGCAGCTGCATCTGGCTGTGCAAAGCGGGTCTTCGCGCGTCCTCAAACTCATGCGCCGCTCGTACAATCGCGAGCAATACCTTGATCTCATACGTCGTCTTAAGGCTCGTATTCCCGATATTTCGCTTTCTACCGATATCATTGTGGGCTTTCCGGGGGAGACCGAGGAAGACTTTCAAGAAACTCTTTCCTTGGTGCGCGAAGTGGGTTTTGCAAGTGCGTTTACCTTTATTTACTCGAAGCGCCCAGGCACGCCTGCTGCAAAGCTTGTAGACACAACTCCTCACGAAGTGATACAGGAGCGTTTTGATAGGCTTGTAGCACTTGTAGAAGAACTGGCGTTTGCAGCAAATCAAAAGGAGCTGCATACCCGTGTAGAATCCCTCGTAGAAGGCACATCCAAGAAAAATCCTCACGTTCTTGTAGGACACAGTCCCAAAAATCAAACCGTGTTGTTTGATTTGCCGCCCGAGCATACGGCCGAAGAGTTTATTGGCCATATGTGCACGGTCGATATCGATACGGCAAAAACCTGGTATTTATCTGGTACGCTCGTGGGAGAGCCTAACTAGCATGGAGACAGAACCGATTACGTCGCGTTTTGCGCAGGTTAGTGCATATCCTTCTGGACAAGCTCCTGCGCTTACAAACGCCCCCGCGCCCGCGCATGCAGACGTTACCGCCTCCGTACAGGCGCCTTTGCAAACGCCTTGTGTCCTTGCGATTGTGGGCCCTACTGCTTCGGGTAAGTCGAGCCTTGCAGATGCACTTGCGCACACGCTTTCAACTGCTGTTATTTCGGTCGATGCGATGCAGGTCTATCGTCATATGGATATCGGTACCGCAAAGATGCCTCAAGCGCAAAGGCATGCCCCGCTTCTTATGATCGATCGCGTCTTGCCTTCGCAAACCTACTCTGCTCAGCAATTTCAGCGCGCCGCGCGCTCAGAAGTTGAAACCCTTCTAAAAGCAGGTAAAACGCCCATTTTATGCGGAGGGGGAGGACTATATCTCGACAGTGTGATCGACGACATGCACTTTCCCAAGGGATCTGACATCTCGCCTGCCCGAAAAAAATATGAGGAGCTTTTGCGCGAACAAGGAGCTCAAGCGCTCTGGGATGAGCTGTATCAGCGCGACCCAGAAAGTGCCCGCTGCATTCATCCGCATAATGTTCGCCGTACAATTCGCGCGCTCGAAATGAGCGACGAACAGGTAAGCTACGCTCAGCAAACAAGAGGGCTTCACGAACATAAGGTCAAGTATCCTACGCTTATTATTGGCCTTGCAGTTGAGCGCGCGATAGAACTTGAAGCCATTGAGCGCAGAGTTGATGAGATGTTTCGCGATGGCCTTGTTGCAGAAGTTGAAGACGTCCTCAAAAACTATAGCCCACTTTCAAAAACCGCAAGTCAAGCCATAGGTTACAAAGAAATCGTAGGCTACCTCGAAGGATCTTCTACGCTTGAGCGCGCACGCGAAGAGATCATTATCAATACGAGACGCTATGCGAAGCGTCAGCGTAGCTGGTTTCGCCGCGATCCGCGTATTGTATGGATTGAAAAGACGTCCTATCCCACAGAAGAAGCACTTCTTGAGGAAGTCTTAAGACGTTGGAATGAAGCTTGCGCTCGTGCGCACAAGCGCGCCTACTAACGGGATCTAGTACGAGAAACGTATGGATTTCGCGATAGCTATTGGAGCGCAGCGCCTACGCTTGCACACAGACTCAAACATCCAAGTATCAGAGGTTGGTGTAAGAGATAGACGATTAACGCATGTTCCCCAAGCTGCGTTACGATCGGAATGGAAAACGCTTGCAGCAGCTGTGCGTGCGCACGTACAGCTCTTTTTGTACCGGCGCCCGCGAAAACACCTGCGAAAAACAAAAAACTATAGGGAATAAGCGGGTAATAGTCTCCGGACGAAAAATCCCGCCCCGGAAATCCAAGCCACGACACATAATTCGTATCAAAAAGAACCGAAGGTAGTGTGTAGTCACATACACCCAGGTGAAGTACGCCTGTGCTAACGTCTTTTGTGATGCAAAAACATACAAACGCGCACACTACGCATATGATCGTGATGTATGTGCGCGCGTGACTTCTCATGTGTTGAAGCCGCATCCACAAAGCTTGCAAAAGTCCAGCTAGGAAGCTTGACGCCGCCATACAGTAGATAATGCCAAAATTGATAGGCGTATCAATACGAAACATTGTCGTTACGCAGAAAATAAGAAGCGCACACAGTCCATAACGAAGACTTCGATATATATTGTGGCGGGAATACGCGCTCATAGCCCCTGCCAAGATCAAAAACCCGCCTGAAATGCTTAAACGCCAGCACTGAACAAAAAGCGGATTAAGAGGGGAGAGCCATCCATATATATAAACGAGGTCGTAGCAGGCGTGAAATGCGATCATCGACAGCAATAAAAGCCCACGTAGCGTATCGAATGCATAGATCCTTGTTGTCTTTTGCGCAGAGCCCTTCATGCTGCCCCTTTATTTCTTGTCCTAGCCCTTGTGTATAACTATAGCAAAGAAGATTAGACGAAGAAAAAGAAGGGGAGACTATGACAAACACATCCGCGCAACACACTACTACTCCAAAATCCGTACCGCTCTTTGCGGTAGTCATTGCGTATGCTTTGGCGGCGTTTTTTATCTTAAATGCGGGTTCGATCTCGCGCGCGCACTCAGCTTCACAGATGCGCGTGCTCGATGACTCAATAAAAGACATGGTATATGTAGAAAAAGGAGATAGTCTATCCGCAATTGCTGCCCGCGCTGAAGTGCCCGAATCCTCGCGTTTGTATCTTGTCGACTGGCTCGAAAAGAACAATCACCTCGCATCTGCCCGCATTCAAGAAGGACAAATTCTTCAGGTGCCGCATTGCATAAACACGATAAAATATACAAATAATTAAGCGCATGCCGTATACTATATTGTTACAAGCATGTTTAATATCTTAGGTCTCTACGCTCTTAAGCCGCCATATGTACGCTTCTATGGTATCTTAGACACGACCGATCAGGAAAGGATCTATATGCACTGTCCTAAATGTGGCTGCGATGTATCGAAGGTCATCGATTCGCGAGCCTCAGAAGGAAACGATGCCATCCGCAGACGTCGTGAATGTATCGCGTGTCAAGCGCGCTACACCACCTACGAGCGTCGCGAAGAGGTGCCCATCATTGTCGTCAAAAAAGATGGCAGCAAAGAGCCTTTTTCCTACGAAAAGCTCCGGAGAGGTTTGGTTGCAGCCACTATCAAGCGCTCAGTCGATCTTGAGAGCATCAATAAGCTCATTTCCGATATCGAAAATAGCTTGCGCGACGAAAGCACCTACGAAGTAAGCTCACAAGAGCTCGGTATGATGGTCCTACAACGCCTGCTCAAGCTCGACGAAATAGCCTATGTGCGCTTTGCGAGTGTGTATCGTGATTTTAAGGATGTCGAAGAATTTAGTCGTGAATTAAGGAGTCTTTCGCATGAAGGAAACTAAACTCACCCTTGCTATCAAGCGTCTCCACGAAGACGCCATTCTTCCCACCCAGGCATATGCATATGATGCGGGGCTTGATCTTTGTTCCTATGAGGACTGTGTACTCGCGCCGTTTGAGCGGAAGCTTATCCCCACGGGCCTTGCGATTGCCATCCCTGAGGGATATGCCGGTTTTGTACAGCCTCGCAGCGGCCTTTCTCATAAGCAAGGTCTTTCCATGCCCAATACTCCTGGTCTTATCGATGCTCACTATCGTGGCGAGCTTTTTGTGAGTGTTATCAATCTCGATCCTCAAACTCCTATTCACATCACAAAAGGGGAGAGGATTGCCCAGCTCGTCATCCAACAAGTTCCTGTGATCGAGCTTATGGAAGTCGAAGAACTCGACGCCACCGATCGTAATGCACAGGGCTTTGGCTCCAGTGGTAATTAACCGGTAGATGCTATCTGCCGGTTTTTTTATGTTTCTATCACTTTAAGAAAGGAAGGAAATGGAAACATTTTTCAAGTTAGGCGAGCGCAACACAAATGTCGCGCAAGAGTTTCGAGCGGGCCTTACCACCTTCTTGGCAATGGCCTACATCAT
Organism: uncultured Atopobium sp.; assembly: GCA_947090525.1. Taxonomy (GTDB): domain Bacteria; phylum Actinomycetota; class Coriobacteriia; order Coriobacteriales; family Atopobiaceae; genus Fannyhessea. The sequence goes on along the minus strand of CAMUON010000001.1, from coordinate 671,317 downwards.
CGCAGTTAACCCTGCAATTCTTGTAAACGCCGGCATTCCTTTGACAGCTGCCATTACCGCAACGTGTCTTGGTTCTGGTGTTGTGACGATACTGATGGGTCTTTTTGCAAATCGCCCAGTTGCTCTTGCAACAGGACTTGGTATCGACGCTGTTGTTGCCTTTAGTCTTCCTATGATTACCGGCAACGACTGGCACGCTGCTATGGGTATCGTGTTTTTGGAAGGTGTCGTCATCCTTCTTTTGGTGTTCTGCGGATTGCGCGAAGCGGTAATGGATGCTATTCCTGTTTCACTTCGTCATGCCATCTCTGTGGGCTTGGGTCTTTTTATCGCCTTCATCGGTCTTAAAAACGGCGGTATCATCGTTTCCAATCCTGCAACGTTTGTCAGCCTCAACAAAATCACTGAGCCTACCTTCATCGTAGGTGCGGTGTCTGTTGCAGTTACTCTTGTATGCTACAGTCTTCGCATTAAGGGTGCTTTGCTTGTGGGTATCATCGTTTCGGTGTGCGCAGGTATTCCTCTGGGTATCACACACCTGCCTACGGGCGTTATGGCTCCGCTTGACTTTTCCACCTTTGGTGCACCATTCTTCACCGACGATCAAGGCGTTATGGGTATCACCAAGGTTCTTCTCAATCCTGTATGCCTGGTAGCTGCATTTTCGCTTCTTATGAGTGACTTCTTCGATACCATGGGTACTGCTACCGCTGTTGCAAAATCCGGTGACTTTATGGAAGAAGACGGATCGATCAAAAATATCCGCGAGATCCTCGTCGTCGACTCTGCAGCTGCTGCACTGGGCGGTCTCTTCGGTGTTTCTTCTATTACTTCCTTTGTTGAATCTGCATCGGGTGCTGCAGATGGTGCGCGTACCGGTCTTGCTTCTGTCGTGACTGGTTTGTTCTTCATCTTGGCAGCTCTCTTTGTGCCAGTCATTTCCGTGGTAAGTGCTGCATCTACCTGCGGTGCATTGGTACTTGTGGGATATCTTATGATCGGCGATGCCGTTGAGATCGATTGGACCAATCTTCTCGAATCCTTCCCGGCATTCCTTACCATCATCGGCATTCCACTGACCTTCTCCATTTCCAATGGTATCGGCTTTGGTTTTGTCGCCTATGTCGTTGTAGCTCTCATCACCAACAACGCCAAGAAAGTTAAACCTCTTATGTGGGTTGCGGCGCTGATGTTTGTCGTCTACTTCTTCTTGATGTAGTTCTTACATAGGTTCAAACAAGAGGCTCTTAATTGAGCCTCTTTTACAAGCGTTACTCGCGTTGAGTGAATCTCTAGCTTCACTTTTCGCGAAGAGTATATGCGTACGTATCTCTTCTTTATGCGTACGCATACTCATGTGCATATAACAAGCGTATAGACACTGAAAGGAGTGTATATGAACGAACGCTCACACACGCAAATCATAGGCGTGGACGATAAGGTTGACATCGCGCGTGCCATTCCTTTGGGCATTCAGCACATGATGAGTATGTTTGGTGCGACTGTTCTGGTGCCGTTTTTAACGGGCCTCAATCCAAATCTCGCTATCATGTGTTCCGGTATTGGTACGATTGTGTATCTTTTGATGACGCGCAACAAAATACCAAGCTACCTGGGAAGCTCGTTTGCATTTATTAGTCCTATTATCGTGGCAACAGCGGCTACCGGAAGCCTCAACACCGCGCTCTCAGGTGTTGTAGTTGCGGGTCTTGTGTTCCTTACGATGGCGTTTATCATCAAAATTGCAGGTACGCACTGGCTCGATACCCTTTTGCCTCCCGTTTTGGTGGCTTCTGTTATGGTAGTCATTGGTGTTGGTTTGTCTGCTGCAGCAGTTAAAATGGCGCTTTGCTCTGGCTCTACGACTTTTAACCTCAACTCCTGCATCGTTTCTGCGATTACGCTTTTTGCGGCCGTTATTTTCTCTGGTCAGAAGGGGATAGTGGGTACACTTCCCGTTCTCTTGGCCATCCTTGTGGGATATTGTGTTTCGGTTGCATTTGGCATGGTCAATTTTGATCCCGTTGTCCAAGCGCCTTGGATTGGTCTTCCTCCTATTCAGACGCCACATTTTGATCCTCAGGCGATTATTTTGATCGCTCCGGTTGCGATTGTTGTTGTCATTGAGCACATCGGCCACCTGCTTGCCGTAGGGGAGATCGTTGGTAAAGACTTTCGTCACATGCTGCCCGAATCGCTTGCCGGTGATGGTATCTCTACCTGCATCTCGGGCTTTTTGGGAGGCCCTCCAACGACGACCTATGCAGAAAACATTGGCGTCATGAGCGTAACCCATGTCTATGCAACCCAGGTATTTTGGTATGCAGCGGGATTTGCGCTGATCGTTGGTGGTTTTTGCCCCAAGGTTGCAGCGTTTATTTCAAGCATTCCGGTGCCGGTCATGGGCGGCGTGAGCCTTTTGCTCTTCGGACTTATTGCCTCAAATGGTCTGAGAATGTATGTCACCAATCACGTCGACTTCGATAATTCGCGTAATCTCATGATCGCGTCCGTCGTTGTTATCCTAGGCGTTGGTATGGAAACCTCTGGTACCTGCATTCCGCTTGGTAGTTACACGCTTCCTGGTATGGCAACGTCTACGATTTTGGGTATTATTCTCAATTTTGTCTTGCCGCGTGGCAAAAAGGACGAGAAGAACGAAAAGAGTGAAAGCTAGAGCTTAAGCTCCTTGTGTTTGCGCGCAGATGCGTGCGATACAGGCATACATAGGCGTTATCACAGAACCTGGGTCCTTTCGTGGGGCTCAGGTTTTTTTAGAGGCGTAGCTTTAGCTCAGAGTTGGTTTAGACATGCGTACATGCGTAGCTCATACAGGAATCACTAGACCGCGCAACAAATGCTTTTGAATTAATTTTTGGGTACGCGTCGTATATCCGCGCGCGCTTACAGAGTGTAGGACGAGAGAGAAGCTGCTGCAGGGGACATATCTTGTGGTAGACTCACGGTTCTTCTTCGCTTACTTTACATAAGATATATTATCATAATTAAAAGAAAAAAGGGGAGTTCAAACTCGATCTCCCCATACGCACTACTTGCGTAAACACTCTTTAAGCTAGTCTAACAAGCTAGTCTGAGCGTCCGCCCACAACACACATGCCAAACGCACTCACGCGCGAAATATAAAGCACCTAAGCGCGCTCAGCGTTCTTTGCTTTGAGTGCTTCACGACGAAGCTTTCGTATAAAGCCTGCGGCACTTGTGGCTGCAATCGCTCCATCAGAGGCTGCGGTAATCAATTGGCGCAATACCTTATCACGAACGTCTCCTGCGGCATAGAGGCCCCTGGTCTTTGTTTGCATGTACTCATCGGTTATAATGAAGCCGTTTTTGTCCGTATCTACAAAATTGCCAACGAGCGAATTCGTAGGCTTTCTACCAGCAAAAACAAAGATTCCGATCTCGCCTGGTGCGCACGCAATTTCTCTCGTCTCACGTGTTTTTGTATTCTCGAGCACAAGACGATTAAAACCTTCGTCCGAATCCCCCGTCACTTCTTTGATTCGTGTATTGTATACAACTTCTAGCTTATCGTTCTGACGGATTTGCTCGATAAAGCCATCTTCCGCGCGGAGCACATCTCGGCGTACGATAATGTGTACCTTAGAGGCAAAGCGTGCGAGGAATAAACCCTCTTCACAGGCTGCATTTCCTCCGCCTACGACATAAACTTCCTTGTTGCGGTAAAACATCGCGTCGCAGGTCGCGCAATACGAAACGCCGTGGCCGGTGTAGGTGCTTTCCCCTTTAAATTCTGCTTCTTTGGCGCTTGCACCAGCTGCGATGATGACGGTCTTCGTGAGGAATTTATGCTTGCTCGTGTGCACCATAAACTGAGGCGCGCCGTCTTTATCATCCAATTTTTCGATCAAATCCACGCGCTCCATAAAAAGCGGAATATCCAGATCTTGTATCTGTTTATGCATAATCTCCGAGAGTGTGTATCCATCGACATGAGGAACGCCCAGGTAGTTATCGATTTTGTCGGTCACGATCATCTGTCCGCCAAGCGCTTGTTGCTCGAGTATGCAACAATCAAGAAGCGCTCGTTGCGCATAGAGCGCAGCCGATAGTCCTGCAGGGCCTGCTCCAATGATAACCATATCTTTGTGCGTGATCTCGAGATTGGATGTCGATAGTGTCATGCGCGTGCGCTCCTTATTGTATAGTCATATATGCATTCATACTATACCCCAGTTGGAAATTGCGTTTCATGATTTCCTATACTATTTTTTTTGTAAAGGATGCGCGCACAAGATCGTTTAATTTTTGATTATCGTCGGCTTCCGTATCGGAGAGGAAGGTCATGACAAGCTCGTCAAGTGATTGAATGCGGGTGTGTCCGCTTGGCAAAATATTTTTGCCTGCGCGCACAATCATCAATACGCGTACGTTGTCAGGCCAATCGACTTCTTGTATGAGTTTACCGTCTATGGCACTTTTAATCCCCACAACAAACGAACGAAGCGAAACACGAGGCGCTTCATCTGATAGGCTTGCCTCGTGGAGAAGTCCTTTGAGCACGCTCCCCTTTTTGCGATGTGAGCTGATTTCATCTACATGAACACTTTTTTCATATGCAATGCGCTCGAGCAGGCGATCGGTGAGGTGCTCGTAGAAAGGCTCAACTTTCGTGAGATTTGCGCAAACATAGCTTAAAATTGCCACAATAGACACTGCCAAAAGCGCGCTAAAACTTCCCGTGAGCTCAAAAGCTAGCACAACAGCTGTGACAGGCGCTCTCACAACCGACGCAAAGAGACCGGCTATCCCCAAGACAATGAAATTCACAACGTAGACATGAGGAAGCCCTAAGAATTGTGCAGCAAACACGCCAAACAAAGCGCCCGTGCACGCTCCCATCGCACAGAGCGGGAAAAGGGTACCCCCCGGCGCGCCCGATCCAAAAGCAGATGCGGTCGCGAGGTATTTTCCAATGAGTAAAAATGCAATAAAGCTAAGGCTTAAGCCATGCGTGTCTTTGAGATAGGAAAAAATCTGCCCACCACCGCACACAAGCCAAGGAGCTGCATAAATGACGCCTGCACCAATCAAAAACGCACAGATAAATTTAAGCGCGGGGTGAACAGCATCAAGATGCGTGTATACATGTTCTTGAATAAAGAACATCCCTTTATTATGAACTGCACCAATGAGGCCGCAGACGATACCTAAAATCACAATGAAGAGATAATAGCGGTGATTGAGGTCGCGAATAAAATGAAAGGACAAAACAGGAGCTACGCCAAAAACGCTTGAAACCACAAAGTCTGCGGTAATACTTGATATCATCGCCGCAATAAGAAGTGATGGCTGAAACTGCTTGTGTATCTCCTCAAGCGCAAACAAGGTACCCGTCAGCGGCGCATGAAAAGCAGCAGCCATACCGGCTGCAGCGCCACAAGTCATAAAGAGACGCGTGCGCAAGTGAGTGTGTGGGGCATGCTCTGCGATCACCTTGCCCATAAGGGCGCCAAGCTGCACTGATGGTCCTTCCCTACCAAGCGACAAGCCTCCAAACGCGCACATAGATCCCGCAAGAAACTTCGCAAGAAGGGTCTTTGTGCTCTTCATTGAGAGCGCGCCTTTGATTTCTGCACAAGCGCAATCAATACCAGCACCCTTGATATTGGGGATATGAGCGATGAGCTCGTACAAACAAAGTCCCAAAAGCACGCATGCAACTAACCATATACCCAGGATATAGAGATGCGCATGCATGAGCTTGGACAAATTCAGCACAAAATCTTCCATGAAATCGAGGGTGAGCCTATAGAGCGTAATGAGCCCGCCTGCGCACATGCCGAGAAATACTCCCTGGACAACTAGACCTAGCTGCAGACGAGACGAAAAGGGGCGACAATATGAAGAGAGTTCATCGATATGTTTCATGGAAAGCCTCAATGACAGTATAAACGAAGGCAAAACGTGCGTACGCTATAGCGCCGCAGGTGCTGCCATGCGCGCAGCTGCACGCAACACACAAGCTCACAGACGGAGAAGCCCACAGGCACATTGAGCCTGCTCAAAGGCACCACCCGCACACAAAAAAGTGAGCTATACAAAAGTATAACTCACTTAGTACGAGTGCATAGAAACGCCTAGAGCGGAGATCCTCCACCTTCGAACGGACCACTCCAGCGCAAGTACTGCGAGAGTGACACGCAGATGGGGCCACGCGACGAGCTTGAATGGATAAACTTGCCGCCACCAACATACATACCCACATGGTTGAAATTGTTGAAGAAGATAAGGTCACCGGGCTCGAGCTGATCAACGCTCGTCTTCCAATTGCCATGCGCCTTGACTTCGTCACGCTGTGTCCACGTGGTGCGGCTGATGGAATGGCCTGAGAGCTTAAACACGTATTGCATAAGACCTGAGCAGTCGAAACCTCCATTAGCGGGGTTGTTTGAACCCCATTGATAGCGATATCCACGGTTGAGCATCTGATACGCATTAGCGACAGGGCCTCCGGCATCGCTATAGGAGCGAGAGGAATTGCGACGAGAAGGACTTGGGGCAGGCGCTGGACTATCGTCGTTTGAAGAAGAATCGGCAGGTGCAGGCGCCGCTTGAGCACCGCCACCATTTGCAGCAGCCGCTTCGCTATTGAGCTCACCAATGGCTTCAACGATCGTTGCGGAGTTTGCATTACCAGACTGCTGAATCTCCTCTTGCAGAGCTTTTTGGGCTTCGGCACTCAGATTGTTGTAGTAATCTTGAGCTTCTTTGAGCTTTTGCTGCATTTCGTCGATTTTTTGCTGAAGTTTCTCGGACTGCGCCTTTTCTTCGTCTTGCTTAGTCTGAAGGGCTGCGCGCGCATCAGCCAGCTCTTGCGAGAGGGTCTTGACGTCGTTAATCGTGCGCGCATCTTCTTGCGAGATGGAGTCCATGTAGTGAATGCGGCTTACCAGATCCTGCATATCTACAGAGCCCATGACAAGCTCAAGAAGAGATGTAGGGCCAGACTTATAGCTACTTCTCACACGCTTGCTCAAAACGAGCTTCGCAGCTTGAAGTTTGTCTTTGGTGTCAGAAATTTCTTGTTCTTTTGTCTCAATCGCTTGAGCGGTTTCCTGAAGAAGTGCTTCGTTGTCATCAAAACTTTGCTGATAGCCCTTGAGCTCATCAGCAATGCTGTCGATTTTTTGAGAAGCAGCCTGTATTTCGCCTGAGAGCTCGGCATGAGCAGCTGTGGGCAAAAGCACAATAGAGCCCGCAGAAAACGCTAAGGCAGAAACAAGGCCTGCAGTTACAGCTTTAAAACCAAGGCGAGACATCTTGGCTTTTGAGAGCATAATAGATCCTTCCAATATATACGGACATCACATATAATCTACGTTTGTTGGGCGTATATGTAGTTCTAGGATACGCGTTTCGCCGAATTCTTGTCAAGAAATTTAACAAGGTTTATACAAGCAAAATCCGGCATCAGAGCTGCTAGTGAACCTTAACAAGCGTATACATCTCTTCATCAAATTCTTTCGCTATTGTTTCGCGCGGGTTCAAAAAGCAAAGCTCGAGCAAAAATGCAAAACCTACAAGCGAAGCGCCTGCTTGTTTGGCAAGACGGGCTGAAGCAAGCGCCGTGCCACCCGTTGCGATCAAATCGTCGACAATCAGCACGCGGTCCTTGGGCGTAAGTGCATCTTTGTGAATTTGCAGCTCGTTTGTTCCGTATTCGAGGTCGTAGGACATGCTATACACCGCGCGCGGAAGCTTTCCCGGCTTTCTAGCAGGCACAAAACCTGCATGCAAGGCATACGCTACGGGCGCTCCTAGCAAAAACCCGCGCGCCTCAGCACCCAGCACCTTGGTGATACCTTGATCCTTAAAATGCGCGACAATATCATCGATGGTCGCCCGAAACCCATCTCCATCCCCTATCAAAGGCGTAATATCCTTAAAGACGATGCCTGGCTCTGGATAATCGCGAATATTCTGAATCTTACTTTCAAAATCAAACGAAGACATAATTCCCCTTAGTCTCAAGTGTAGATATCATACAAAGCGAACGTATCAGCAGGTATAACGTGTACAAAGCTGCGTTCGCAAAAGCTTAAAGCCTCAAGATCTGGCGCGACCGACACCAAAGCTTGCGGGCGCGCACGCGCTACTGCAACACTATACGTCGTCGATGAGATCTTCTGGATCGGATACCGCTTTGTTGGCAGAAAAGGTAGCTTGAATTTTTTTGCGGATAAGCTGCGCTCGAATAGATCCTGTAAGCGCCAAAATGTCATCGAAGGCTTTGTTGAAGCGATCTCTGCTTGCTTTGGTGTTTTCCATAAGCACACCACCTCCGCGCGTTGCAAATACGACAAGGGCGTGCTCAAACAGCGCCGATTCGCGATTGGTCGCTATCACATATTGCCGTAAGTTCTTGGGACCAATCCCGTAGTGGGTAAGGTCATGAGCTGCTCGAATGAGCGGAATATCGCGAGAATCTACGAGATCTCGCCCTTGCGGGGAGCGCTTGAATGCGATAAGTCCTGCCGTATTGAGCTCGCGCGCAAAACTAATGGAAGCACCGCTTACCTCTGGAATACGATCGAGCGGATAGAGGCGATAGCTGGGCTTTTCGATGGAATCCGTATGAGTAGGACGCGAGGATTCATCTTTTTTCTTGCGCGGAGCGGGCGTGCTTTCTCGTGTGCGAAGCAATTTCTCTTTGATAGCTGTAAGCGGCAAATGCTGATGTTGTTGCAGGTAGAGAATCTCTTCTATACGTGCAATATCCGAAGTGGTATAGCTTCTGTACCCACTTTCGCTTCGGATGGGATCGACGAGGCCCTCGTTTTCCAAGTAACGCACCTTGGACACGGTGAGATCGGGATACTGCGCTTGTAGTTTTTTGACAACACGACCGATGGTCAACAACCCTTGATGTGCCATATCAAATCCTAGGATGTATGGCTATCTAGCTGATTGATGTGAAATATCATGCGGAAGGTACCAATTTGGATGGTAGAGCCATCCCTCAGGACTGCTTTATTGACAATCGCGCCATCGATCCAGGTACCATTGAGCGATCCCATGTCTTCGATCGTTACATAGCCTTGCGCGAGCTGGGAAAAGTCGATGATCGCGTGCTTGCGCGACACGGTCATATCGTTTAAAAACACGCTCGCAGAGGGATCGCGTCCTATAGTGGTGATTCTATCGCTTAGATCAAAAACCATGCCGGTTTGCGGGCCCTTGACAATGGCAAGGGTTGGCAGAGCTTTGGTCTTGGGACTCATCATATGAGGAGATGTGGTGTCCAAAGCAGGCATCTTAAAGATTTGCGTGGTACCCATTTGGCACTTGGTATCATTTGTTTCCATCTGCTCCCCTTCTGTGTTGACTACTACTATCATAGCGCAAATGCGCCCGGACGTGCATGGTCATCGGCAAGCGTACGCGCTATGTGTATAGGCCCCGCGTACGCGCCATGTGTATTCGCTGCGCACAAGCAGGCAGTAGCGACTATCGGCAGGCCGTGCAACTTATTTGGATGAGCGCATCAGCAGGTAGAGACTGAACCACAATAAGTGTGCGCGCAGGCGCGGGAAGCCCAAAATAGCTGGGCATAAGCTCATCGAGAAGCGGTACCAAATCGAGAGAGACAAGCTGTATGGAAAGCTCGGCAATGTCTTCTCGTGTGCAATTGACTTCTGCTAGTATGCGCGTGAAGGTTTGCATGATTTCATCCAGCTGCGCTGCAAATTCCTCACGCACGTCTAAAGCATCTGTGCTCGTGCGTGCACAAGCTTCTTCATTTGCATGCGCTTGCGCGCGCTTGCGGCATCCTGTTTGCCCCGAGATGAAGATAAAGCGCCCGCAGGTAGTAGCCTGTGAGTAATATCCATCTGGCTTGCTAACTCCATTAGCATTGATTGCGTACTTCATGTGTCCTCATTTCATACTTAGGCATGTTGAAGAGACCTCGCGCCAATGAAATTCGTATCGTTTCGTATAAGCTGATCAGCACGCAGTGCTGCTGTTGAAAATTCCGGAATAGACGAAAGATCATCGAGGTCAGGGGCGACATCCATACGCGCAAGACGAGGCTGGGCCTGCGCAAGAACGCGCTTGAAATTCTTTGGTGCTGTGGGCGCGAGTTCTGTATGAGACAACAAGCTCCGCCACAAAATCCGCGCCCGCGCGCGCGGCACAAACAAGAGGTAACACGCGCTTGAAAACGAAAAGACAAGAACTGGAATCGTTCCATCAAAGCGGTAGCTTTTGAGTGTAAGTGAAAAAGGTGCCTGCTCGTGTGAGCCGAGATAATCTTGAATAATTGCAGCAGCACCCGTACCCACAAGACCCAAAGGAATCAAATCAGGGATTTCGTGCTCAAGCTGAAGCGCCTGAAACGGGTGTGATCCCCCTTCTTCAATTGCCTGCACAAACGAAAGCCAGGAAAAAGTCGTATCTGCGCGGGATGAATAGTCGAAAATAACATATTCATCAGCTGCCGCGCGTGCAATAAATGGAAGCGAAAGCACGCCTCCTGTACCCGAAAGCAGAAGAGACGGACGAATCGAATCGACATCAGGAAGTGCTGATGCACTCACGCACGAGATAAACGAGGACGCAAGCTGACCATGCGCATACGCAAACGGGTGTCCTTCCATATCCATGAGATATGTGCAGTCTACTTGGAATTCTGCGTGTGCAAAGGGGTAGGATGCAACACGCTCTCTCCCCTCCTCATCCGCTTCAAATTGCGCTCCAAGCAGCAGATGTTCTTCAAAAAGACACGAGTGCGCACGTGACACGATCGGACGTCCTTTCATCAATATGCGCGTGTATGTTGCGCGCACAAAATCTTAAGCCCGCGATAGATATACACACAAGCTGCAATAACAGAGCACACGCAGCCCAAATAAATCGCAAACATACCAAGAGGCACAGCCTCAGCGTTAAGTCCAGGATATAAAGGCGACGACACGCGCGCAAGGCCTGCTACCACGGGATAACCCACAAGCATGTCGCAAAAGCCTGCCATCAAACATGCGGTAGCGATTTTTCCCACGTAACACACATCAAGTGGGCGTTTTTGCTTCGTTTGAAGAATAAGAGCGCCTATGGCCATGATCGCATCTCGAGAAATAACAAATACCGCAACCCAAAGAGGAATCTCTTCGACAACAGCCAAACCGATGACGCCGGTGGCCAACAGAATACGATCCATGATAGGATCCATAATCTTTCCCAGCCAGGTCACCGTCTGCGTGCGGCGTGCCACTTGGCCATCAAGAAAATCTGTAAGCGCAGCTACAATATAGCAACTGAGCGCCATCAAGCGCTCTACTCGCATTACAAACAATACGAGAAAGACGAGAGTCAAGATAAGGCGCAAAAAGGTGATGCCATTAGCAACGGTGTAGACGCGGTGCGAAGGATTCGAAGAGCTACCGATGGGGGCCTTTGGTTCATCGGGAATCATGTGGTTCTTGACCTCTTGAATTGCACGCGCGCGCGAATCACGCGCCGTCTTTTTGAGTGAGTCGGCACTTCTATGGGCTCTATCCTTGAGCGTTTCGGTATAGCTTCGTTTTGTTGCCTGCTCAGTCATGATCGTCCTTATCCGTATGAACCATTTCTTTATTATACAAAGAAAATCCTGTGCACATGGGCAAACAATACGCCAGAACCCCTTTTGCACAAATTGGAGCAAAAGGGGTTTTATGCTAAATATCCTACGATATGCTGTTAAAAGTCCGCATCACTAAAGATTGCTTACTAAAAGACGCTGAAGGCGAAGCACATCTTTTGATCCGCGTTTAAGCTTATCTGCGGACTAGTCCTCGCTCGACTCAGGCGAAACGTCTGCTCTGTGGTGGCGGCGAAGCTTGCGGAATGGAGCTGCAGGTGCGCTCGCATCAAACGCTTGCGCATCAGTATCAGACGCGCTTTCTTTGTGATCGAAAGAGAAGTGCTTGTGCTGCGCATGCGAGCTGTAGTTCTCTTCACGCTTAAACTTGTGCGCAGATTTTGCATGCGCACGCTCACGCGAAGGACGCCCGTTTCCAGCGCTGGCATCTTGTGCTAAAGACTCGGGAACTTCTGGCTTATCGATACGGTCAAGAGAGATCTTGCCCTTTTCGTCCACGTCGATAACGACAACCTTCACTTCATCGCCTACCGACAAGACGTCTTCAATCTTGTTGACGCGAGACTTCGCGACGCGCGAGATGTGCAAAAGGCCATCTTTACCAGGCAAGAGCTCAATGAAAGCGCCGAACGGTTGAAGACCAACTACACGACCGGTGTACTCTTCTCCAACTTCTGGAACCTTGATGATGTTGTTGATGCGGGTAAGAGCCTCTTCTGCGCTAGCCCCCACGCCCGATACATAGACGCTACCGTCTTCTTGAATATCGATCGTAGCGCCGGTTTCCTCTTGAATTGCACGGATAACTTTGCCGCCCGTACCGATGACGTCGCGAATATTATCCACAGGAATCTTAAGGGTGAGAATATGTGGGGCGCTTTCCTTGGTCTTGGGCCTTGGAGCTGGGAGTTCTTTGAGCATAGCGTCCAGAATAAACATACGGCCTTCGTGCGCTTGCATAAGCGCCTGACGAAGGATTTCTGGGGTAAGACCTGTGGCTTTGTTGTCCATTTGCATGGCGGTAATACCTTTAGTCGTACCGCATACTTTAAAGTCCATGTCGCCCAAGAAGTCCTCAAGACCTTGAATATCGGTAAGAACGACCGTCTTGCCCTCTTCTTGGATAAGACCCATCGCACAACCCGACACAGGGCGCTTGATAGGCACACCTGCATCCATCAGCGCAAGCGTAGATCCGCAGGTAGAAGCCATAGATGAGGAACCGTTCGACTCCATAACTTCAGACACCACACGAATCGCGTACGGGAATTCTTCTTCAGAAGGAATGACGGGCAAAAGTGCACGTTCGGCAAGATTTCCGTGTCCGATCTCGCGACGCTTCGGCGAGCCCAAACGTCCAGTTTCACCTGTGCAGTACGGTGGGAAATTGTAGTGGTGAATGTAGCGCTTGCCGCTCACCGGCTCGATGGTGTCGAGACGCTGCCATTCGCTTAGCATACCGAGAGTTGCAATCGAAAGCACTTGCGTTTGACCACGCTGGAAAAGGCCTGATCCGTGTACGAGAGGAAGGTAGTCGCTCTTGATCATAAGAGGACGAACCTCAGTAGCGCTTCTTCCGTCTACGCGCTCGCCCGTTTCTACAACCATCGTGCGCATGACGTGCTTTTCGAGCTGTTTAAGCTCAGCCGGAATCTCGATCTCCCAAGCTTCCTGCTCTTCTTCGGAAAATTCTTGGATGATGGACTCTTTGAGCGCCTCTACCTTGTCCATACGGGACTGTTTATCAGCGTCTTTGAGAGCTTTGTCCATCTCGTCTTGGTGCGCAAAAATGCGCTCATGAAGTTCGGGGATGGGTTTGTCAAGCTCATACTCACGCTCAACGATCGCGCCATTTACCTCTTCGACCTTGGCAAAGAACTTCTTTTGCTCCTCGCAAAATGCAGCAATTGCTTCTTGACCAAACGCCATAGCGCTTAGCATATCGTCTTCCGAGATCTCTTCTGCGCCTGCTTCGAGCATGGAGATAAAGGTAGAAGAACCGGCGAGTTCAAGATCGAGGTCAGAGTGTGCGCGCTCTTCGTATGTGGGGTTCACGATGAATTCATGTGTGGTTTTGTCGCGACCGATGCGCACGCAGGCAAGAGGTCCTTCGAAGGGAACGCCGCCCACTTTGAGTGCAGCGGAAGCACCCATAACGCAGATCGTGTCGACAGGATTCGCTTGATCGGCAACCAGCGGCATCGCAACGATTTGAACTTCGTTTCTAAAACCATCGGGGAACGAAGGACGAATGGGGCGATCGATCATACGCGCGGTAAGCGTCGCCTTTTCGCTGGGGCGCGCTTCACGTTTGAGATATCCTCCCGGAATGCGGCCAACCGCATACATTTTTTCGATAAAGTCCACGGTAAGTGGGAAAAAGTCGTAGTTTTTGCGTTCCTTAGAAACGACTACCGTGACATTAACACATGAATCACCGCAGGAAACCAAGCACTGTCCTGTGGCTTGTTTTGCAAGTTCGCCTGTTTCTAGTTTGTAGTGTTTGTTGTAGAGGTCGAACTCGTAACTAACCTTTGCCATATACTTCCTCGTATCTTCTGTACCGCCGCCTATGCCATCGGGGCATGGGGCAAACCATGCAAAAAGCGCCTAGTAGCTAGGCGCTTTTGGTAACTATTGAATATTGTCGCGAATGCCTAAACTCTTGATGAGTGAACGGTAGTGATCAAGATCTTGACGCTTGATATATCCGAGAAGATTGCGGCGCTTACCAACAAGCATCAAAAGTCCACGACGGGTGTGATAATCATGCTTGTGAGCCTTAACGTGCTCGGTCAGGCCGCGAATACGCTCGGTGAGAAGCGCTACTTGCACGCTTGCGCTACCAGAGTCTTGTGCATTCTTGCCGTACTGTGCGATAAGCTCTTGCTTACGCTCTTTTGAAACTGCCATAGTTCCACCTTTCTTTGTGATTTGCCCAAAGACTGGGACAGTCGCCAAGGTGTGAGCGATGCTGCCAAGTGATGGGTACCAACTAGAAAATCATAGCATGTAGGCGCGAGCTGCGCTACACAGCCTATGATTTGGGCGACTTTCAGCTGAAAATTCGCTATATCACCATATTGCTGTGAGCGCATCAGGGGCTGTGCGCACGACCTCGCCGCTCGTTCTTTCTGCTCGTGCTCGCGCGCGGGTGCGCTTTCGCTTTAAGCGTTCTTCGCTTGTGTAGGCGCAGATGAAACTTCGGAGGCCTTCGCGCGTGCGTTTGCGTTTTCGCGTTTTGCGTCCGTCTTGTGTTCCTCCTTAGGCTGTACGCCTGCGCCTGCTTCTTCAGACTTCAGTTGAGTTGGCGTGGTCTTGTCAGTCTCTTTTGTTTTGTTAGTGTGTTCAGCTTGCGTTTCCTCCTGAGCATTCTTTTCCTTCTCAGCAGCCTTCGCTTGAGCTTTTTGTTTCTTGCTTTCAAGCAACGGCTTAAGAAAATCATAGGTCTTGCCATAGACCGTCACCGTGCCATTATCATTGAAGGTGCACGAGTGCTTCGCTGCGTACTTCCACTCACCCTTGACCCATGCATCATTAAATTCTTCCGTTGTGACTCCAAGCCGCTGTTCCACTTCTTCCTGGATTTGTTCAGGAGTTTTATCTGTCACATTTTGTTTAGAGTAGTCATCCACGTGAATGTGTCCAGAGTTCTCGAGCGCCTTAAACTGGCTAGAAGACATAAGCTCTTCCGAACCATTGTCAAAGCGAACGATATATTGAACTAAGCCATATTCCTTATCCTTAATTGCAGAAATGGCATGTTTTTCCTTATAGAAGCTGGGCGTGAATCCTGGATAGCTAGCGACATAGTCATCGTTTTTGGACTGCTGATCGGGATGCTCAACAATATATTTAAGGGTGGCGACGATATCGCGCGCGCTTATACCTAATTTTTTGTATGTAGCTGCGTCCTGCTTTATTGCGCGTGCAATATCAGAGATAGTGTGACCATGAACATGTGCTCCTCCGGCAAGATGCACCGCATAGAAGGTTTGAGAGTCACGATCAAACGCTCTCATCCACTGAAGATCTTCGTATGGGAGTTGGCGGAGTTGGCTGAGCTTTGAAAGATCAACTTTCTTCTCTGCTTTCACATCGTCGTAGCTAAAGATTTCATCGCCTTCAAGCTGGATAGATGGGTCGATAGCTTTTTCGTAGTCGCCTTTCTCTGCATCTGGGAAGAGCGCACTTGGGTCTTCACGCACCACATATTCCGTGTTGTCCTTGTCATAGACATGCCAGTGATCGCCGTGTTTGAGAATGCGCACAATCTCCTTGCTTTTGAGGTCATTAAGCGTGAGTACGCGCATCAGGCCTTCATTACCCTGAGAAGACTCAGACGGCTCGCTTGGAAGCGGCAGAGGTATTGACGAGGAAGAGTCTGGTGTCACCGTATCAGCGCTCGAAGAGCCCGAAGGTAGCGGATTTCCTGCGCTATCATGCTCAGGTCCTGTATAGATGCCTTGGCTTGCGTTTGGAAAGGCTGCAGGGGCATTTCCTCGATAAATGAATTCATTTCCGGCTGCATCATAGCAATGCCAGTGATCACCGTGTTTAAGGATGCGAACAATTTTTGATTCAGTATCTGAAGATGCCGCCTCGCCACCAAACGAATCAGAAGCGTCGTCAGAAGCGTTAGAAGCTCCCCCGTCTTCGTGATTTCCCACGTAGGTACCTATTTCGATCTGGGGGAAGACGAATTGCGGATCATCGTAGGTGATAACTTCCCTACCGTCTCTCGTGTAGCAATGATAGTGATCTGCATGTTTGAGAATTTTTGTAATATCCATCTTTGCCAGGCGATTTAGACTGACTACATGAATAATGTTGAGGCCGGGCATATCGGGAGCTTCGGCATCTGCTTGCGTGAGCGCTTGATCGTCTGCTTGTCCATCCGCACTCGCGCCCGCGTCTGCGCGGTGGCTCGCGTGGCTTCCCGTGTACGTGCCGATAGGAATATTGGGATAGAGCCCACTTGGATCGGTATAGGTGATAAATTCACGGCCGTCTGCAGTGTATACATGATAGTGATTACCATGTTTGAGGATTTTTACGACCTCAGAACCTACTCGCTTGAGCTCGCCCGCGCTGACAACGCTATGCGTATCGCGAAGATCGCGCGCGCTTCGTGCCCGCGTAGGATCTTTATAGGTAATGATTTCGCGACCGTCCTTGGTAAATACATGCCAGTGATCGCCGTGTTTGATGATTTTTACAATTTCGCTCGGATCGACATCGGGCGCGTCGATGAGGACATCGGTGGTAGCGTCTGCGGCATAGGTCGTCGTTTTTTCGTCAAATTCCGTGGGCGTGGGGATGGAAGCTGCGAGTTTTGCAACCGCGTCATCATCTGCAACGTTTGTTTTTGGCTCTGCACTCTGTTCTTGAGCTTGATGATATAGATACACTCCGCCTGCGAGTGTAGATCCCGCTAATACAGCGCCCAGGGCCAAAGGACCGGCAACCGTTGCAAAAAGTGAGGTAGAAACTGCAGCTCCAGCTGCTGCCCCTGCACCCGCGGCAGCTCCCGCGGCAGCGCCTGCTGCTGTACTCGCTCCCACGGCACCTGCAGCGGCAGCCGATGACGCGCTCGAGGCAGAAGCCGTTGCCTTTGCGCCTGTAACGGCGGCTTTTCCAAAGAGATGAGACCACATGGACATAGCAAAAACCTTTCTAATCGATACACATAAAAGAATGAATAGAGACGCTTATGATCAGGCATAAAAGCGTGTATGTCCGCTTACGCGCGCTTTCTCGTAAGTACCAAGACGGCCACAAGAAGTGCACACGCGAGCAATACAATCACCGCGCCGGGCATGAGATTGTAGAAATAGCTCATGCAAAGCCCCAAGTACACAACAACAAGTGAAATGCACATGGAAAGGAGAAGAGTTCCTCGATATGTTTTCGTCATTTGCATTGCGGTGATGCTGGGGATGACCAAAAGCGATGAAACGATGAGAGATCCTATCGTTTTCGCAGCTACTGATACGCACACAGCAACCACAAAGGCAAAGACTACATTGAGAACTTTTTGATTGATCCCCATAAGCTCTGCAGACAAAGGATCGAACACACTTAAAAACAAGCGTTTATACACGAAGAGATAAAAGATCGCAAGCGCGACTGCTGCTCCCCCTACCAGCAAAAGCTCAAGATGATCGATTGTTATAATCGAGCCAAAAAGATACGAACTAATGCTTTTTGACCCTTGTCCAAAACTCGAAAAAATGCCAGCACAACCAATCGCTGCTGCAAGCACAACCACGGTTGAAATCTCCTGATAAGCACGCATGCGCGTACGAATTGCCTCAACGCAAAGACTCGCGATCACACACACGGCGACAGATCCCAAAAGCGGATTGAAACCAAAACAAAGCCCCGCGGCCACACCCGCTAAGGATGCATGCGCGAGCGTGTCTCCCATCATCGAGAGGCGCTTGAGGGTCACCGGAAGACCGATGAGGGGTAGCATGATTGCAAGCAGCGTGCCTACAATGAGTGCGCGCTGCATAAAGCCATAGGCCAAAAATGACATCTAGATCTCCCCTCTAAGCTCGCTAAATCTCCCATCGTGCACGCGCACCACACGCGGGCGCACGTCAGATAATTCATGTACATGGTGCGTGATGAGAAGAATGGTTTTCCCTTTTTGAGAAAGGCCTCCAAGCAGGCGATACAGCTCATGCGAAAAAACTTTGTCTACACCTGAAGTAGGCTCATCCAGAAGAATGAGCGGAGCTTTCTTGATGAGCGCAAGCAAAATACCCACGCGCTGCAATTGGCCCCCCGATAGCTCGCTCAAGCGTTTGTGCTTGTGGGCACCCAGCTCTACCAGTGAAATGAGCTCATCCACATCCTCATCAAGAGAAAGATACGATGCGCTGATCCTCACCAGCTCTTCGATCGTCGTCGGAAACGAACGATAGTTTTGGCACGCATTTTGCGAAACAAAAGCGAGGTCAGCGTAGTGATTGTTGCGGCGAATATCATCACCAAAGAGCTTAATTTCACCTTCTTGGGGATCTAGCTTATGAAGCAAAAGTTTCATAAACGTGGACTTTCCTACCCCGTTATCCCCTACAAGCGCTACAAACTCAGAAGCTGAGATGCTAAGATGCGCGTGCTGGAAAATCTGTTTGTCATCGTAAGCAAAAGAAAGATTGTGAACGTCTATAACGGCGTTTTCCTGATCTTTTGTGGCTTTTGCGGGCGCGGCTTTGTGTGTAGACATTAGTTAAACGACTCCATCAATGCATCCAAATTCTTTTCCATAAGGCCTATGTAGCCTGTCTTGATATCATCCTCACTAAGATTTTCCATCGTGTAGAGCGTAGAAGTATGAGCACCTGTGTTTTCTGCAAGTGTGTTTGCGACTTTGGGGGTCGCCGCACCTTCAAAGAAAATCGTTGTGATGTGGTGCTTGTGTACGAAGTCTGCGATGGTAGAAAGTTGGGCGGCTGTGGGCTCGTCTTCGGGAGAAATGCCTGTAACAGCGACTTGTTTGAGCTTATAGTCGCGGGCAAGATAATTAAACGCTGCGTGCGATGCTACGAAATAGCGTCTGTCTTCGGGGACATTTGCAAGCGTAGTTTCAAACTTTTTGTCAAGCGCTTGGAATTCCAACAGTGCTTTTGCATAGTTTTTCTTGTAATATTCTGCGTTGTCGGGATCCATGACCGAGACTTTTTTGAATATGGTGTCGAGCGAAGTCATCGCGTTTTTGATACTCAGCCAGGTGTGTGGGTTTACTCCAGCAGGGATTTCGTCTGAGTGTTTGTCTGCATCTTTTACCACTTCAACATCGGGTGCTGTGTCAAGCGTTTCACCATCAACGAGATCACTGAGGCCTTGCGCACTTTTGTGCTGCATAAGCTCGAGACCTTGGGAAAGATCGAGGAATTTGGAATCATCCCCTATGCTTGCGCGGAGATCAGGAATAAATGATTCCATGCCAGCACCGTTATATACCACAAGATCAGCCGCTTGAATCTCTGCCATATCCTTTGCTCCGAGCTCAAAGGAGTGAGGCTCTTGGTTTGGCTTGATAATGGTTTTCACATTCATCTTGTCACCGACTATGCGCTTCGTGAGATCTGCCACAGGAAAGAAGGTGGCATAGATGGTTTTCTTAGATGGGTCAAATTCCTCAACAGACGCTTCCTTGGCATCTGTAGCTGCGTTGTCTTTATGTGCTTTACATGCAGCTAAAGGCAGGGCAAGCAAGCACGCCATGCACACAGCAGCAAGTATCGAACATGTTTTCTTCTTCAAGGTATCCTCCCGATCATATATTCCTTTTGCGTAAGTAGCGAATACGTATGCTTAATTGCAAACGATTTTCATTTTCATTATATGCAGGAGGATGCGACATGCTTCGCAAAAAATGAAAAAGTTGTCACGATTCATCAAATGTTCAACTTTGTGAGCTTATAAAAAAAGCTCGAAAGCATGCTTTCGAGCTGTTATATTCTGGTGGGCCCAGTAGGACTTGAACCTACAACCAAAGGATTATGAGTCCTCTGCGCTAACCGATTGCGCTATAGGCCCGTATGACTTGTTTTAGAATACGAAAAGCACGTCGTTTATGCAAGTGCCAATACGCATTCACGCGAAATCTCTCAAAATGCAAAGACTGAGTGTCTAGTTGAAGTGCCAGGGTTTAAACTAAACCCTCAACCTTCAAGCTAAACCCTAACCTTAACGTTAAACCTTAAACCTTCAAGCTTGACCTTAACGTTAAAGTTAACGTTAAAGCTAAACCTTAAACCTTAGAGACCTTTGCGCTCTTCGTTCAGGCGCTCAAGCAAATAGCTGGGTATCTGATCAAGCGGAATCATCTCGCGCTCGCCCGTGCGGCGGCACTTAAGCTCAACCATCCCCTGCTCAAGCGAACGTTTACCGCAGATAATTTGATACGGGAAACCGTAGAGATCAGCGTCATTAAATTTCACGCCGGCGCGTTCATTTCTATCGTCTAGAATCGTGTCGATACCAGCTTGAACAAGCTCATCGGCAAGTGCTTCGGCGGTATGTAAGACTTCACCGGGATGAGCTTCGAGCGAGATGATTTCTACCTCATAGGGAGCAACGCTTGCAGGCCAAATGATACCGTGCTCGTCGTGCGACTGCTCGATAATAGCAGCAAGCGTACGCGAGACGCCAATACCGTAGCAACCCATGATAAAAGGTTTTTCGCGGCCATCTTCATCCATAAAGGTAGCACCCATCGCGCGCGAATATTTGTCGCCCAGCTGAAATACCTGGGAAATCTCGATCCCGCGCGCAGCAGCAAGCGCACGTCCGCACTGAGGACAAGGATCGTTTGCCTCAACTTCTATAAGATCAGCAAATTCCTGGCAATTAAAGTCGCGGCCCATGCATGCGCCTACCATATGATACTCAGCCTCGTTTGCGCCGCAAATCCAGTTGCGCGTATGCTTAAGCGAAACATCGCATACCACGCGCACTCCATCGGGCAAGCCAATAGGTCCAATAAAGCCTTTTACGAGGCCAAACCCCAAAAGCTCGTCGTCTGTCATCATATGATACGCACCAAAGAGATGACTTGCCTTGACATCGTTTAACGCGTGATCTCCTGGCACAAAGACAACGCAAGGCGTGCCATCTTCAGCGACAAGCGCAAGCGCTTTTCTCGTGGCGCTCGCACTCACAGAAAGCGTTTGCGCAAGCTCGTCTATGGTCGTACATCCCGGAGTATGGATTTTTTCGAGTGTGGTATGTGTGTCCTCAGCAGGCGTAATGTTAGATGTTGCGGCTTCCACATCGGCTGCATATCCACATGCATCGCAGTAAATGATGCCAGCCTCGCCGGCATCTGCAAGTGCCATAAACTCTACCGAGGTGTCGCCTCCGATTTGGCCAGAATCGGCAACCACAGGTACCGCCTTAAGACCGCACCTACGCGCAATACGCGCATACGCATCTTTTTCCTGGTCATAGCAGACTTTTAGGCTCTCTTGATTTTGGCAAAATGAGTAGCCGTCTTTCATAATAAATTCGCGGCCGCGCATAAGTCCAAAGCGCGGACGAAGCTCATCTCTAAATTTATCTTGGATATGATAGAGCGTCACAGGAAGCTGTTTATAGCTCCTAAGCTCGTTTTGCACAAGGTCACAGAAGGTTTCCTCATGGGTGGGGCCAAGTGCGTACTCATGATCGTGACGATCGCTCATGCGCATGAGCTCAGGCCCATACACATCCCAACGCCCGCTTTTGTGCCAGAGCTCAGCGGGGGTAAGAATCGGGGCGAGCATTTCTTGAGCACCGATTGCTTCCATTTCTTCGCGAATAATTTCTTCGATTTTTCTGATGGAAGCCCACGCAAGCGGCAAATAGCTATACAGACCGGAAGCGGTTTTTCGTATCATACCCGCACGAAGCAAGAGCTTGTGCGACGCAATTTCGGCTTCAGCCGGATCTTCCTTGAGTGTTGGCGCGTAGAGACGAGACATTTTTGCCGCAAACTTCACAACAGATCCTTTCTCATGGTCATAAACCTCATACACCAATATAGGCGCTATAAAGACGCTACATAGGCGCTTAAAACTATACCATGGAACACGCGCAAGGCGTAAAAACTTTAGTCGCTTGACACATCGCATCCATAGCGCTGTTTAATTTCATAAAAAAGCTCGTCCACGATGCGATCCGCATCTACCGTGCGTATGGGCTTTCCATTTTGGAAAATGACACCCTTGCCGCGCCCGCACGCAACGCCAATGTCAGCATCACGCGCTTCACCAGGGCCATTGACCGCACACCCCATAACTGCAACAGAGATGGGAACTTTGAGTTTTGCTAAGCGCTTATTGACCTTTTCGGCCATCTGTATCATATCCACCTGACAACGCCCGCAGGTAGGACAGCTTACGAGCTCGGGCGTGAGCCTGCGCATGCCAAGACTTGCAAGCAAATCCCAGGCAACATATATTTCTTGCACGGGATCTGCAGTGAGGGAAAGGCGCATCGTGTCTCCTATCCCCTCCTCAAGCAAAATCCCTACACCCACGGCATTCTTGACAGTTCCCTGACGTAGGGTACCTGCTTCCGTAACCCCCAAATGCAGCGGAACCTCTGGGAGCGCCTTCGAAAGCGCGCGGTAGGTTTCGAGCGTCGTGGGAACAGAATGCGCTTTTGCCGAAAGTACGCAATCAAAAAAGTCATGCGCGTGGAAATAGTCAATGTAGCTTTTTGCTGCTTCGATAAGCTTTTGCGGGAGTGTAAGATCATTGCGTGTATCGAGCTCACGCGGAAGCGAACCCGCGTTAACGCCTACACGTATGGGAATGTGGTGCGCGCGGGCAGAAGCAATCACGGCGTCCACTTTTTCGTGAGAACCAATGTTACCAGGATTTATACGAAGCGCAGCTGCGCCGCGCTTTGCCGCTTCGAGTGCCAAGCGATAGTCAAAGTGAATATCCGCAACAACGGGAAGTGGGCTTTTTGCACAAATCTCCTCAAAGCCGTCGAGATCGTTCTTTGTCGGAATCGCGACACGAATAATTTCGCATCCCGCTTCCATAAGCTGGGAAATCTGAGCAAGTGTAGATGTAGGATCGCTCGTCTTGGTCGTGCACATGGATTGGACGCTCACAGGAGCGCCGCCGCCGACCAAAACATCTCCTACATGTACCTGGTGTGTTAATTCACGAGCTGTGTTCATACTATCCTTTGACATCCTCTGAGATATAAAAACAGGCGATTAGCTGGGTTCGATCAGCGCACCGCGCGCCTGTGCGGCAATCGCCCACGTTCGCGCCCATGCCTTATACCTGCGCCTTATGCAAGAAGGGCGCGCACGCAATCGTTGTAGAGTGTTGTGGCGAACAAGAGTAAAAAGAGAAAGATTCCCACATACGAACAGACGATCACGAAAAGTTTGGGAACGGGCCTTCTGATGATGAGCGCAATGAGTTCAAAAAAGACCTTACCACCATCGAGTGGGACAATCGGCAGCAAGTTCATACAGCCGAGCGAGAGCGAAATCATAGCGACAAGCATGAGAAATGGACGTATGCCTTTGCTTGCGGCTTCTGCGGCCATATTGGAGATGCCCACAACCGAAGAAGATTGCGCGACTGTTTGCCCTACAAGCGCTGGATTAAAGAGGCTTAAACAAAATTCGATAACCGTCTTTGTATAGGCAACTACCAGCGAAAACGACTGTGAAAGCGTGGGATAGATGGTCGTTGTTTGCGCTTGAATGCCAAAATGCTTCGCTTCTGCAAGCGCTTGCGCATCAATGTGCTTGGTTACAGAAGTCTGATCATGAGAAAAACTGAGGTTAAAGCCACTGTTGCTCTCAAGTTTTTTCGAAAGCGCCCGTGCCAGATCATCCCAATTTTCTATCATCTGTCCATCGATCGCAAAAATTTTGTCGCCTGCAACAAGACCCGCCTCAGCAGCAATAGAGCCTGCTTCCACCTTGCCGATCGTATTGGAATTGAGAGAAGTCGTTATCCCACCAATGGAAAATACGCCCAGCATCAGCACAAACGCAAAGAAAACATTGACGAGAGGGCCCATCGCTAAGCAGAAAAGTCGCGAAAAGAAATGAGCACCCGCATAGGTGTGCGCGCGTTCAAATGCATAAAAATCAATATCATCGGGAAAGTCCCAGCTTGCACCCTGTGGCTTGGAACCTGGAAGCGAGAAATCGTGGTGAGAGTCGAAAAGCGTACGCAGTTTTGCGTCGCGCGCAACCGTTTTGTAGCAATACGAAGGCGCGGGCGCTTTGGCTGCTTCGACAGCATCTTCTTGTGTTTGTGCGTTCTTATCACCCGTAGCGTCTTCTTTGACGGCTTCTGGGGCGACTCCCGTGATCTTGTCCTTAGTGTCTTCCGTCACTTCCACACACACAAGCGACGCCCAATCGACCAGGGTATCCAGCATAGATTCTGCAACATCCAGAGAAACATCGAGCGCCTGACTTACGTCTTCTACGCTTACAGAGCCTTGTTTGTACGCAAAGAGCAAGCACTCCTTGAGAGGTCCTTCTACTCCATACTCCATGCCACAAATTTTGGTGTATCCGCCGAGCACAATCGGGGTCACGCCAATTTCGGTGCCCCAATCCTTCAAGCGAAATGAAAGGCGCGCGCGGGAAGGCAGCCCCAAAAAGAATTCAACAACACGCATACCCATCATCCGCGCCGCTATGAAATGCCCCGCTTCGTGTATAAATACAAGAAACGAAAGAACGCATATGCCCCAAAAAATACTCGACAATATGTGTAGTATCATATCCATCTAAAACTCCAAAAACCCTGGTAGATAGCACATTTACTCGGATGCGTTAAGAAGCGAATATGCAATGCTTCGAGCCCTTGCATCAATTTCTTCGAGCTGCGCAAGCGATTCAACAACTTCTGCTTCTGATGCATCGAGCGTCTGCTCCACCACGCGTTCAATATCCAAAAATCCACAGCGACCCTCGCGAAACGCAAGATTGGCAACTTCATTTGCAGCATTGAGCACGCATGGAAGGCTCTTGCCTACGCGTCCTGCCTCAATCGCAAGACGAAGACAACCAAATGCTTCAAGATCCGGACTCCCAAAATGAAGACTCGCGACCTCGCGCCAATCTGGAAGCTGAGGCGAAGGCGCATCCCAGCGCGTGGGATAGCTCAAGGCATACTGAATCGGCAGGCGCATATCGGAAGGGCCAAGCTGTGCTTTTACAGAACCGTCCTTGAATTGCACCATGGAGTGTATCTTGCTTTCGGGATGAATAAGGACTTTTACCTGGTCAATCGAGCAATCAAAAAGACGCGTCGCCTCGAGCACTTCAAGGCCTTTATTCATAAGTGTCGCCGAATCGATCGTGATTTTGGGGCCCATATGCCAGGTGGGGTGACGAAGGGCATCGGAAGCAGTTTTGCCTGCGAGCTCTTTTCTGCTCATCCCGTAAAATGGACCGCCGGAACAGGTAAGCCAGATACTGTCGAGAAGTGACGTATCCTCGCCCACCAGGCATTGAAAAATCGCGCTGTGCTCAGAATCGATGGGAATAAGTTTCCCCGGTCGCACGAGAGGCATCAAAATATCCCCTGCTACGACGATGGATTCTTTGTTCGCATAGCCAAGAGTCTTCCCCGCTTTGAGCGCCCTTGCGCCGACGCGCATTCCACATGCTCCCACGATGGCGCACACAACGACGTCGATATCGTCTGCGTCTACCAGATCTTCAAGTGACTCTCTTCCAAAGCTCAGACGAACCAAAGATGAAATAGACTCAAGACTCGCATCACCCTTGTGCAGCGTATTTGTAACATTAGCGTATTTGGGGTGAAACTCGTGTACAAGGCGTATAAGCGTCTCACACGAATCGTACACCGAAAGTGCAACTACCTCGATTTTGTCTCGATTTGCGCGACAGACATCGAGAGTTTGCGATCCTACAGAACCACTTGCTCCGAGCACCGCTACACGTATCTTGTGATCGGCGGATGTGCGCGGCGCGGGCGCTGCAGGACGAAATAGCGAACTCAAATAAGACCCCCTAAGAGCAAGAGAATATATGCTGTTGTGCAACCAAAGAGCATGGAATCGCTGCGATCGAGCAGTCCTCCATGCCCCGGCATAATAGCTCCTGAGTCTTTTATATTAACAGCACGCTTGAGGCGTGACTCGAACAAATCACCAACTACAGAAAGAATACCGACGACAAGCGCGCAAAGACTCGCGTACGCAAGCGAAATCGGAATCAGCTGGAGCGCATACATAAGTATCCACACGATATAGGTAGCTACAAGCCCGCCGAAAAATCCTTCGACGCTTTTATTAGGCGAAATAGTAGGACAAAGTCTGTGTTTGCCAAACATGCAGCCGATGAAGTAAGCCCCCACATCGCCCAGCCACACAGAACCCATCACGGCGAAAGTAAGAAGCGCCGGATTTTCGCAAGCAGTAACGCAGCGGATGAGCACGATATGCGAAAACAGAAGCGACGTGTACACCGGGCCAAAAAAGCTCAAGCACACATCGGCAATACCCGCGCGTGGATTGAGCAAATACCAAAGCGCAAGCACCATCCCATAGACAATAGCGATGACCATGAGCAAGAGATATGAATTCTCCAGACTCGCGATGGGAAACAAAATCGCAGCAAAAAGCCCCAAAACATCACAGGGCTGATAATCTGCAAGCTTAACAATCCTAAAAAACTCCGAGCAACACAGCCACGCCATGCACGCAATTGCAAACGCGGTAGATGTCTTGTCCAAAAAGATGCACCCGACAACAAACACGGTATAGAGAACGCCCGAAAACACACGAATAAGGAGCTTTTCCATCCAGGCGCGGGCGCGGGCTGCTTTGAGCTCGCCTTTGCGTGCCTGCTCTTCTTTGCGAAAGCGCCTAAGCTCGAGCTTTTGTATCCCGCGCTCAAGTCCTATGCCTACGCGTTTCTTTTTGTACGCGCCGAGTTTGGTAAGTTTCATGCTACACCTGCCCAAAACGACGCGTACGCTTTTGAAACGCTTTGATCGCGCGCAAATAATCCCATTTGCTAAAATCGGGCCACAAAACAGGCGTCACATAAAGCTCGGTATAGGCAAGCTGCCAGAGCATATAATTCGACAGACGCAACTCACCAGATGTCCTGATTAAAAGATCGGGATCGGGTAAAGGATAGGTGTAGAGCTTGGACGCGAGATAGTCTTCACTGATGTCTTCGGGCTGCACGCGGCCAAGAGCCACATCCTGCGCGCACGCTTGTGCTGCACGCGTAAGCTCCGCGCGGGCTCCATAATTTACGGCAAGCGCAAAAGTCATGCCGCTATTGTGTGCAGTTTCTTCGATACCACGCATAAAAACTTCTTGTGTATGCGAAGGCAGCCGCGTCAAATCACCAAAAAATACAAGCTTTACATTGTTTTCTGCAAAAAGAGGAAGCTCATGCACAAGCGTTTGCGCAAAAAGATGCATCAAAAGATCAACTTCTTGTTGCGGGCGCCCCCAGTTTTCCGTAGAAAACGCATAGGCGCTCATGACACTGATCCCTAAGCGTACGCTTGTAACGACAGCTTCTCGCAAGGACGAAACGCCGGCTTTGTGTCCGAAGCTGCGATTTTGATGGCGAGCCTTTGCCCAGCGACCATTCCCATCCATGATGAAGGAGACGTGAGCAGGGAGCTTGCTGAGATCGATATCTTCAAGCGCGATATCAGCGGGCGGATTTTCAAAGTGTTTTTGCAACAGCGGGTCGTGAAATGCCAATTAGATCTCCATGACTTCCTGAGATTTGGTCTTAAGAAGCGCATCAATTTTTGCGATGTAATCGTCCGTGAGCTTTTGGATTTCTTTCTTCGCGCGGGACTTTCCGTCTTCTGCGAGCTCCTCATCGCGCTCGATCTTGTTGTTTGCGTCGCGGCGATGTTGGCGAATGGTCACCTTGGCCTCTTCGGCATAGGCTTTGCACTCTTTTACGAGCTCCAGACGACGCTCTTCGGTAGGCTTAGGGAACGGCAAACGAATGGATGAACCGTCGTTGCTCGGCGTGATACCAAGATCGCTCGCCTCGATGGCTTTTTCGATTGCCTTAAGCGAGCTTTTGTCCCAGGGTTCGACAACAAGCATCGAAGGTTCAGGCACTTTGATGCCCGCGAGCTGAAGGATGGGTGTGGGCTGTCCGTAGTAATCCACGCGAATGCTATCGAGTACCTGCGGATTTGCGCGTCCTGTACGGACTTTGGTGAAATTGTTTTTGAGAGCTTCGATGCATTTATCCATGTGTTGTTGGGCAGATGCGCTATATTGACTCATTGCAACTCCTTTGAGTGTAAAAGGACGGCGCGGACGTGAGATTGTAGAAATTCTCGCGACGAGTGTGCGCGTATGGCGTGGGCATGCCGCGTGCGAGCAGGCGCGTGTGGGCATGTGAGCTTGTACGAGCGGGCGTGCCAGTTGCGTGCGCAAAACGTGCGTGAGAAATCTAACGTCTACTATAGCATGACTCATTGCATGCCGTGTTGACGACCCGTGCTGGCAGGCTTACGCCCCTACGCGCGTGTTTACGCGTCTTCGCTCACAAAGGTTCCAACCGCTTCGCCCTTGAGTGCAGCATCGAAAATACCAGGAGCGTCGAGGTTAAAGACCATGATCGGCATGTGATTTTCTTGGCAGAGCGCGCAAGCCGTCGCGTCCATCACGCGGAGATTTTTGGCAAGCACATCATGATACGAAATGCGGTCAAATTTTTTGGCACTGGGATCTTTGACCGGATCGCTCGTATAGATACCGTCGACTTTCGTTGCCTTCATAAGGATTTGCGCACCGATTTCACAGGCACGAAGAGCAGCTGCTGTATCAGTTGTGAAATAGGGATTGCCGGTACCAGCGGCAAAGATGGTGATGCGACCTTTTTCGAGGTGACGGATGGCGCGGCGGCGGATGTAGGTTTCGGACACCTGGTGCATTTCGATCGCGCTCATCACGCGGCACTGCATGCCGTGATGTTCAAAGGTGTCTTGAAGGGCAAGGGCGTTGATGACGGTAGCAAGCATGCCCATGTTGTCGCCTTGCGCGCGATCCATGCCGGCAGCAGCGCCAGAGAGCCCGCGGAAAATATTGCCTCCGCCGACGACAACCGCAATCTCAAGGCCTGCGTCGTAGGCTGGTTTGAGTTCTTTGGCTATCTTTGCTGGTACGCTTGGGTCGATGCCGAACTCCTTCTCCCCCATGAGCGCTTCGCCCGAGAGTTTTAAGAGAACACGTTTGTATTTGTAAGTGGTCATGTCAAAGCCCTTCTCACGAGAGATGTTCTTGTGGCGGCGTGGTGGATAGATGCGTGTGCACAGCTAGATGCAGGTAGCGTCCACGATGTTTCTGCGTACGTGCGATTACTTATGCTGCGCGCAAGGCACGCCCGCCAAACCATATTGATTCTAGCAAATACGCAAGCTCCGAGACGCGCGCATATAGAATCCATAGAAGCGCAGGCTTACGCGTGGTAGACCACCTAATTTATATGACCGTACTATCAGTCTTCATCTCCATTATACTTGTGGCAAGCATCGTCATATGCTTTGCTATTTTCGTCTGTAGGATTATTCATGTACTGAACAAGGGCTTTAATGACTTCGTTATATTCCTTTTCTTTACCTTGTTTGTTGCTAAAATTGATAAGGTTCATCAACTCGTCAAGCATATAAATTCTAAATTCTACCTTGCTGTTCTCATTAGAGAAATGTATATTGTCCGGGCAAAAGATACGAAAATCATCTCGTGGAAAGCTCAAAATCTGGTATGCTGCTTTTAGAGCATCGCGGTATGCCGCATCAACTTTTGTAGCATCTGAATGAGCTTCACCCTTTGCTGCCATGTACGCAGCTTCTGCGATCTTGAGATTAGTATTTAAGAGCTGCTCTGTGAGAGCTGCATACGTACTCAGATCGATTCTATCTTCTCTGCCCTCTCTTTTATGCTCTTGAACTGCCGCATTAAAGGAATCTCGCGCGTCATAAAGGATGCCATAAAAGTAAAGATTGGGTGTGAAGTTGGAATTATCATAAAATCAAGTTCGATTTAGAGAATGATTTTATAGTAGTAAAAAACAGCAGAATTTACACTAAAACTTACCTCAATGCTAGCATCGGAAAACAAGATGGAATTTATTATGTTAAACAAAAAACAGGAGCCAAAAAGGAGTGTTCAGTAAGGGGTTAAAAGGAAACCGACTGAAAGCCTTTAAGCGGGAATATGGGAAATAACGACCATACAAGAGTATAGATACTCTGTGTGGTCGCTTTCTTATACTCAAGTATCAAAACGGTATGTGAGATTTTTTAGAACAAACCTTGCATTTTAGCTTGTATTAACCCTGCAGCAACGTTGGCACCTGCATTGATTAAAAAGTCTTTTAGTCCAACCAATGCTGATTTTAAAATATGCGGTTTCTTCTCTTCTTCAATTTTTAATTTGATGTCAGCTAATAATTCTGTTGCGGTTTCTATATCCTCTTTTGATAAATCAGATTCACTAATACTTTTTTCAACGGCATCAACTACATCCTTAACTTTATCATAGGAAAATGTAACTGTATTCTCACTTCCAGACACTATCTGTACATTATCGGATGGTGAATTGATAACACTTGTATTTCCGTAATAATTATTCACGGTTTGTGGCATGTTCACTGCGGATTCTTTTTCAGTCTCAGAGAAAACCATATTTTCCCCTACAATACCTTCCGATTCTAATTTCAATGTCCATTCTAAAATAGTATTTTTGACTTTTTCTTCAATGTCTTTAACTGCAGTTGTAGGTATATGTAATTCATATCTCATTGGAAGTAGTGAATTGAACATTTTATCAAGCCATACGTTCTGTTCGCCTGGAAATTCTATCATTAATTCATTTTTTGAGGACTGACATAAAGAAATGATTTCAGAAATTGAATTTGCTAACTTTTTTTCACAAATCATTTTTTCGGATTCATTATTCTGTATAACAACTGGAATCCAACCATGATAAGGATTGAAAGCTTTTAAACTTCCACGAACCTTTCTATACTCAGGGCAAGATTCTTGGTCAGGATAACCATTTAATTCGTGTTGAATCCATTGATCAAAATCAGCAAGTTTTAATTTTGATGCAATCAAATGTGCTTTGCGTAATATATTAACAACATCGCAATTTGATGACACAATTTCATTCTGTAATTCTAAAACAATACTTCCCATGTTATTCACCATCTTTCTTTCTGCCATATGGGGCACTATTTTCAGCAAACATCATAGGTCTTCGTATAGAAGCAATAAGGAAAAGGAATAACCTAACTTTCTGGAGTTGTTTCAGAATGCTCCTCAAAATTTTCTACCTGTTGTACGCTAATCATCACACATCGTCAGCGCAAGTGTTACTTCACCTTATACCCGATCGCGACATCATTCGTTTTTGTCATGCCTGGCAACTTTAGAACGCCTGCGCTAGACGCGTCGCTTACATCGAATGTTCCAACTAAAAATAACGCCTTAGCTCCAGGACCAGATACATTAAACGATGAATCGACTAGTGTAATGGGCTTATCATTAAGAGTAACTTGGGATAAATCATAATGAGACTCAAGCATGTCACGCGATACAAAGAGATACAGCTTATCTTGATTTGTATAATCGTCAGGTAAACGGAACTCTTCTTGAGACACTGCCACTGTTTCCCAATGGTGCGACGCAAGCTCTGCTTGCTCCTTATCGTCGGCACAACCAGCAAGAGGAAAGAGAGCAACCAGCAGCAAAACCACAGCGAGACAAGTCTGGAAGATCGCTTTGCAAAAGTTTGTTTTACAAAAGATTGTTTTACCCCTCATGGCATTCAACCTCCTTTTAATTGCCAGTGATCTCGCAAGCGTCTTTTGAAGCTGCTAAGCTGACTCATGCTGCAAAATAAGCGGGAAACACAATATTGCTCGCTAGTATCTCGCTACTCATCATTATACAAGATGCTCTACCGCACCACTTCCCGATTTCGCGAAGCAAACGATAAAAAAGAGAGCGCAGCTACACCGCGCGCTCTCCTTGGTTTGAAGTACCTGATATGCATTAAGTATCTTCGCTGTCGAGCCATCGCCCACACGCCTAAGCGCCCGCGACGACGCTGCACCCAAGCTCACGCTACCAACGGCTAGAACAGCGCCACTTGACTTCTTCCCGCTTCCAACCAGCCTTCACCATCTTGGCAATCTCGTCCTCATCGCTCGTGTAATGGTGGTAAAACTTCTTTTCATACGGGTTATACATACTCACCATTTTCACATCGCCCTGGCTATAAAACATAATCCCCTCATTTTTCCAACCCGCGTCCACACAGCGCTTAAGCTCGTCTGTGTCACTCGTATAGTGATGCTCTCCCGTCGTGGAATTATAGAGACGATATACTCCCCCTTCGGTTCCCACCAAGGACACAGCGCCTACGATGCCTTCATCTTTCCAGCCAATACGAATGAGATAGTTTCGCTCGCACGTATCAGTAGAGAAGAGGTGCTCGTGACTGTAGGGGTTGTAGAGCCGGTACATCAAAGTCGGCCGCGCGTCTCCATTTGTAGTCGAGGGCGCAATAGCACATGCGCAGGATGTTGAGCAGCTACCGGTGTTCGAAGGAGAACCTGTGCCTGCGTCAGTCTGGGTAGAGGTATCAGTGGTCTTTGTATCTTCTACAGTCTGGGTAGAAGCGTCAGATGTTTGCGAAGGACAGGTGCCTGAGTCTTCTTCTGCCGGCGCTTTGGTGTCTTTAGCTGCTGCTTCGTCTACGACGGCATCTATCGCGTTTTGGTCTTGGGCTTTCGCTATTTCTGCTGTACTTGATGTTTTTAGCTCTTGAGGAATCTCCATAGCTGCAATTTTCTTACTTGCAGCAGCCTTTGCATCATCAAGACTTTGCCATATGGAATGGAGCGGATAGATTTGCGTTTGCAGTCCAGGAACATGAATCGCAAAGCAAATACCATACCCAAGTTCTTGAGGGTCTTCACCCTTATTCTTATCATAAAAGAACTGCAGTGCATCACCACAAAAATCAACGGTCGCCTTTTCATATATTTGCTCAAAATCTTTGCTTGAAATTGAGCAATCGTTCTTCATTGCGGCGATGTAATACGGTTTAAAGAGATGTTTGATTGCTTGCTTAAGCCCCTCATCTTTTTTTGTTTCCTTAACTGCATCAGCAACAGACGCTGGATCTGATAAAAAAGTTAAACTATCCGGATTGTTATATCTTCTCCAAATCTGAGGCTCAACGTAGTATATCTTTTCACTAGGAGTGCTAACTCTAAGCTGCTTGACAAAAGTTCCTAAACAATGCAAGGGGATCTTGGAGTCCCAGCATTGTCTATTCGTAATAGATTCATCATTGCTTTCACTCCATGCAAACTGTGTGCGCAGGAAAACTTTTTCGTTGTTATCACTAGTTACTATTCTGTCACCAAACCACACCGATTCTGTTGTATCATGTCTTGCCCTGAAGAGTGTATTTTCTGATGCAGTTATGACAGGATCAATGGAAGCCCAATAGTCTTTGTGAAGCTCAAGGGCTGGGTTACGCGGGGTGTCGGTTTGTTCTACCGATTCGAACCATGTTTGCATACCCAACTCATCCAAAAGTTTGCGATAGTAATACCCATCGAGTACTCCCAACATCGTGGGACTACATGAAAGATCCGGATCGGATGTATAATGCAAAAGATACTGGGTCGTTATAAATGAGCGACTTTTGTCATTACTAGCATCGCCCCTCAATGCCCACCACAGGTTATACCTATCATCAATGTGAGAATTCCCGTCACTTAAAAAGCTATCGCGGTGCGCGCAACTGAGAATCTTTTCGCCATCGTTTCCTGTCATCTGCTTAAGATAGCGGTAGTACCCGCCCGTATCAAAAGGATTTTTCTGCCATGCTTTCACGACATGCTGAATGTTGGTATAGCGGTCATCAACAGGAATTTCGCCAAATACTGCATCGGCCGAGCCTTTTTTAAAATCTTCCAGATTCTTGCGGAGAAGCTGCTTGAGAAGTGAGAGGACTTGAGTTCGCTTTTCTGTAAATTTATTTTGGAGTTCCGTATTGTTTTCGTAATCGTCATTCTTTTCGGTCATAAACGCATCAAATTTGATGGCATCGATATCGTCTGTCGCTTGCGCATACACAGTATGCAAGCTCTCAGGGCTTGTGATTGCTGCTACAGGAGCCGCGCTCAAAACGAAAAGTGCCGCGAACGTTGCCCTAAGAGCTATACCCCCCAGCCATTTAGTTCGCGTGATGAGGGCTTTGTGACGAGACATATAGGCACTTCCTTTCGAGATAGGATAGCGGATCTTAATTTTCTTTGCAGAAGCTCCTTTGTGACCTGCAGCCTAAGTGTAGGACCCATAGAGCTAGCCGATTGGTAAAAAACCATCAATGTATATTGTATACGCTATTCATCAAAAAAAGAGGGAGAACCTGCCGCATATATGACAGACTCTCCCCTGAGATACAAAATAATGCACGGGCTACCAGCTACTAGTCAGCAGCTGCTCGCCAAGCAAAACCGCTATTCGCCGAGCAAGAAACTACTCGCCGAACGCGTAACGCACAAACGATACAACTTCGATCGTATCGCCCAAAGACTTGCCAACTTTTTTAGCAAGCTCGGAAACCGTTACATTAGAATCCTTAATAAAGACTTGCTCGGTAAGGACGCTCTCTTTGAAGTACTTCTCGAGCTTGCCTTCGACCATCTTTTGCTGAATAAATTCAGGCTTTCCGCTCTCCTGCACTTGAGCAAGGTAGATGCTCTTCTCGTGCTCAACGGTAGCTTCAGGCACGTCCTCGCGGCGTGCAGCCACTGGTGCAGAAGCAGCTACTTGCATAGCCACATCGTGAGCGAAGGTCTTGAACTCGTCCGCTTCGAGAGTGCTCGCATTAGCAAACTTGAATACGCACACGTCAGCAAGCTTGCCACCGAGGTGAATGTAGCTCGAAAGCCCACCTTCTGGAGCTTCAATACGCTGAAAACGAAGTACCTTCATGTTCTCGCCGATCACGTGAATCATCTCGGTGAGCTCATCAGCTACCGTAGAACCATCAAGCGGAAGTGCTTTGAGCGCCTCTACATCGGAAGGATTGTTCTCAGCAACTACCTGAGCAAGCTTTGCAGCAAAACCTGTGAACTTAGGGTTGGTGCCTACAAAGTCGGTCTCGCAAGAAAGCTCAAGAAGTGCTCCTGTTTTTCCATCTGGAGCAACATAAGCTGCGATTGTACCTTCGTTGGTGTCGCGACCTGCACGTTTAACAGCTTTTGCAACACCCATCTTGCGCAAAACATCTACAGCAGCATCGATGTCGCCATCGGCCTCAACGAGAGCTTTTTTGCACTCCATCATAGGAGAGTCGGTCATTTCGCGCAGTTGTTTAACAAGCGCAGCAGTAACTTGTGCCATGGTTTTCTCCTTTAGCAATGCTTATAACCAAACGGTTTACTCTTGAGCTTACTCTTGAGCTTCTTCTTTTGCCTCTGCTTTGGCCTCTTCAACAGCAACGGGCTCAGATACGCTACCCTCTTTCATCTCCTGCTCAGAGATTTGCTCCTTGCCGGAACCAGCCAAAATAGCATCGGCAGCAAGCTCGCACATAAGGCTGACCGAGCGGATAGCGTCGTCGTTTGCAGGAATGCCGTAGTCGACTACATCAGGATCGGAATTGGTGTCGAGAAGCGCAACAACGGGAATGTGCAGGCGACGAGCCTCTTTGATAGCGATCTCTTCGCGCTTGGAATCCACAACAAACAGTGCTTGAGGAAGCGCGTGCATATCACGAACGCCGCCCAAGTTGCGTTGGAGTTTCTCGAGCTCTTTGCCGAGCACAGCTTGCTCTTTCTTGGGAAGGGTTGCCATGCGGCCATCTTCTACCATTGCCTCAAGCTCTTCCATGCGGTCGATACGAGAACGCATAGTCACAAAGTTGGTGAGCATACCACCCAACCAGCGCTGATTGATGTAAGGCATGCCGCAACGCTCAGCCTCTTTACTCACAGGCTCTTGAGCTTGCTTCTTTGTACCTACAAAGAGGACGCGACCGCCCTTGCTTGCGCAGTTCTTGAAGAACGTGTACGCTTTGTCGGCATTGAGCACGGTTTGCTTGAGATCGAGAATGTAAATGCCGTTACGCTCGCCAAAGATATATGGTTTCATCTTGGGGTTCCAGCGGCGGGTTTGGTGACCATAGTGGCAACCGGCCTCAAGGAGCGTACGGATATTGATCTTTACAGCCATAATAAAACCTCCATTGGTTGATCCTCCGCGTACTATCAATCCCGAAGCACCACTTTGACCTTGGCTATGATCAAAGCACCAAAGTGCTCAAGTCCGGTACGCGTGTGTATTAACTGTGCATCTTACACAGCGACACTTAAGTATACAGCAAAATCGCGCACGTACGTGCACAAAAACACAGCAAGCGCTCGATTCATACGAAACGCATAAGCGCTCGAACGCGCGCGGGTTGCGCGCAAACGTGGCAAGAACGCGTGCGCAGCCGTTGATGTCGCGAGCGCGAGCGTGGGCGCAGACAAAGCGCATGTACAGGCAAGGACGCGTGCGAGCGAGCATACGCAAGCTTATGAGTTACGCTCTGCGCGCGGGTGCGCCCGTAGCATTTCTTTTTTCATATGCTCAACCGAGATATGCGTATAGATTTGTGTGGTAGCAAGGCTTGCATGGCCTAGCATCTCCTGCACGCTTCTTAAGTCTGCTCCCCCATTCACCAGCTCCGTTGCAAACGAGTGGCGCATGGTGTGAGGCGTTATTCCTTTGGGAAGACCTTCCTTTCGAGCATACGCCTCAAACACATAGCGTAGCCCTGCACTTGTCATGGGTTTTCCCTGTTCGGATATAAAAAGCGCATCGGTCGGCGAAGATGCGCCTACGCTCGCACTCGCATCTTCCGCGTTCTTTGCGTGCGTTTTTTTGTGAGCAAGAAGAATGGGCCGCGCGTGGACAATATACGCACGTATTTGCTCCAAGACCTCTGGATACAAGGGGCACATGCGTTCTTTTCTCCCCTTTCCAAACAGCCTCACCGAGCGATTGTCAAATTGAATATCAGATATATGCACGCCCGCCACTTCAGAAATACGCGCGCCACTCGCGAAGAGAAATTCGATAAACGCGCGGTCGCGCATGCCCTTCGCTGTCGCCGTATCGATATGTACAAGCAGCTCATCAATAGTGTGACTCGATACTACCTTGGGTAAACGTTTAGCTATCTTGGGGCTTACAAGAGCTGCTGCAGCATTTTGCGTGGTATATCCCCTCAGCAAAAACCAGCGATACCACGATCGTATTGCTGATAGGTGCCTTGATATGGTAGACGTACTATATGCCGCCTTCAGCAAATACGAAAGATAGCGTCTGAGCTCAAGATGTGTAATTGCAAAGACATCGATCTCTTCCTTTGCAAGCCAACGACAAAAACTCTCCAGATCACTGGCATACGCTTTTTGCGTCTTGGATGAGAGATTTCTAGTGGTCGCCAAATGCTGAATAAACTCATCGATAAGCGCACGGAGTGTTTGCGGATAGCGGCTATCCGTCGCCGTGATATGAACGTGTTCAAAAAGATCAGACGCCATGGATACCCCCTATATACAAAGAGAATCCAAAATCTCAGGATGAAGCTCCATATAGCTCGACAAATCTCTCCGCGCTCGCGCACAAAACCGCTTTTGGCGTTCTTCTTTTTGGCGAATGTGCTCACTAAGCGGCGGCATAATCCCAAAATTCACATGCATAGGCTGATAGTCCTTGGTGTAAGGACTTGTAGCGTAGGCAAACAACGCTCCCATAGCCAACGTCTTGGGAAGCACATAACGCGCACGACCTTTCAGATCTGCCCAGGTATTGAGCGCGGCAAAAAGGCCAGAAGCGATGGCTTCTACATAGCCTTCTGTACCGGTGATTTGTCCTGCAAGGCGAATTGTTGTATCTGGAAGCGCAAAACTATCGTCAAGCACCTGCGGACTTTGCACAAAGGAGTTGCGATGCATGACCCCGTAGCGGAAAAACTCCGCATGCGCCAAACCTGGAATCATACGAAACACATCACGCTGGCAAGGCCAGGTAAGATTTGTTTGAAAACCCACTAAATTGTAGCTCGTATGAAAACTGTTTTCGCTTCTGAGCTGGACATTTGCATACGGCCTTCGGTATCCTTGTTCGGCACACGCCGGGTGCTTCAAAAGATAACTTTCTGGATACGTAATCCCTACCGGTTTCATAGGACCAAAGCGCAAAGAATCTACGCCCGTACGTGCAATTTCTTCCACGGGCTGACAGGCCTGAAAGAGCTCTTTTCGCTCAAAATCCTTTGAAATCACGCGTTCACTAGACATAAGTGCCTCATAAAATGCAAGGTACTCATCCTTTGTAAGCGGGCAATTGATATAGTCACCTGTGGAATCACTCTTATCTGTGGAACAGTCATGCTCGTAACGCGACTGCAAAAACACCTCGTCTTCGTCTATCGTAGACGCATCGACAATCGGCGCTGCAGCATCATAAAATGAAAGCCCGCGCGCTCCTACCCGCTCCTCCAAACGCGAAAAAAGCGCAGGTGAACAAAGTGGTCCTGCGGCTATAACCGTATGTCCTTGCGGTATATCACTCACTTCTTCATGCACAAGCTCAATGAGTGGATGCGAAGTAATTGCGCGCGTAACCTCATTACTAAAGCGCACGCGGTCAACTGCAAGTGCGCCTCCTGCTTCCACGCGCGTAGCATATGCAATATCCAACAAACGCGAATGGAGCGCGTGAAGCTCAGTTTTGAGAAGACCTGCACAACTCGTTTCCTTGAGAGATTTCATGGAATTTGAGCATACAAGCTCGGCAAGCTTGTCGCTATGATGCGCAGGACTTGTTTTTTGGGGTCTCATCTCATAAAGCTTGACACGCACCCCGCGCATAGCCAGCTGAAGCGCGCATTCACTTCCCGCAAGTCCCCCACCAACAACTACAACCTCATCTTCCAAAAGATCTCTCCTTGCTATTTGTTCACAGCGCGTGAGTACACACGCGCTCTTTTCGCCCGCACCCATGCGCTCTCGCTCGGCTCTTTTTACATCGTTTCATTATAGCTTATAACGCGCCTCCCTTAGATAGCTGCTCAAGTGCTGTTTGTGTGAGGGAAAATCTACCATCGAGCATCTGCTCCACAACGCCTTGAATTTCGAGCTCAGAAAGCTCAGACAACAGCTGAGAAAGATCCCTTCCAAAACTTCGCGCAAGCTCATCTACTCTCATCGGGTTTGCAATAAGCGCTTGAAGAAGCTCATTTTTTACCTTATCTTCACGCGCATTCGTAAGACGCAAGCTATTGAAGTCAAGGGCGATGCGAGCCTCAAGATCGGCGGTAGACGATATGATGCTCGCTCCATCTGCAATGAGCATATTGGTTCCGACCGAAAGCGGTGAAAATACACTCCCGGGCATAGCGTAGAGCACACGCCCAAGCTGCGCTGCTTCTTCTGCGGTAGACATGGTGCCTGATTTCTTGCCCGCTTCGCATATGATCAATACATGTCCAAGCGCTGCAATGATCTTGTTACGCTGCGGAAATGCAAAGCGCCGTGGCGGAGTCTGCCAGGGAGAAAGAGAAATTACGCAGCCTCTCCGGGTTTTTGCTTCGTAAAAGATATCAAACGAGGACGAAGGATACACCTGATCTGCCCCACAACCTGAGACAATACAAATTTCTCCGCCCGCATCGAGCGCACTTCGAAGCGCTTGATAATCACAACCCCGAGCACCTCCTGAGACCACAACAAGCCCACACTCTGCAGCTATCCTTCCTGCAATGCGTGCAAGCGCAAGCCCGTAGGGACTCGCGCGCCGAGCACCTATAATGGCAAGCTGCGGCTTTTCCAATACGCTATAGTCCCCGATGCCATACAATACTTCTGGCGGACGCTCAAGATCCATGAGCGCATGCGGGTAGTGAGCATCGTGTATGTGCAGTTCAAACGATCCTGGTTCGAGTTCTTGGCTCATAGATTACTCTTTCTATTGCGCAAAAATGAGGCTTGAAGCACGTCGTCTTTTTGTATGACGGGGTGCTCTGCGAGATCGGCTATGGTTCTTGCTACGCGCACAATTTTTGCAATTGCACGCCCTCCGAGTGCTAAATGCTTTGCAACTGATTCAAGACACGTTTTTGCTTTCTGATCCATCTCAAGCGCGGGAATATCTTCTATACGAAGTGTATCGAAGGAGGGTCGCGCAGATGCACCAGCGCTTGTGCTCGCCCTTGCGTTTGCCTGAGCGCGGGCGTAATCGTCTGCATGTGCCTGTTTATAGCGCCACGCTTGAAAGTTCTTGGCAATTGCCACCTGCTCCTGCATGTCTTTGGTCGAAAGACCACATTGCCCATCCAATATTTTTGTAGGATCAGGGCGTTCAACGCTAATGCAGATATCGATACGATCGATCAAAGGACCTGCAAGTTTAGCCTGATAGCGCGCGATGCGCGCTTCGGTGCAAATACAGCTATGACCCTTGTCACCCAAATGCCCACAAGGGCAAGGATTCGCTGCAGCCAAAAACATAAAGTCGCAAGGAAACACATAGGCACCTTCAGCTCGTATAAGGCGCACCAGCTTGTCTTCGAGGGGTTGGCGCAAGGATTGCAACACATTTGCCGCAAATTCTGGCAGCTCATCGAGGAACAAGACTCCCTTGTGAGCAAGCGAAACCTCGCCTGGAATAACTGGTCGGCCTCCTCCAATGAGGCCTGCCGTAGAAATAGAATGATGCGGTGCGCGAAAAGGGCGTCTTCCCTCATCAAGACCTGCCACATCCTCGCCTACAACCGATCGAATAAGGCGTGCTTCGTGAAGATCCGCTTGGCTCAAAGGCGGCAAAATACCTGGCATGCGCTTTGCAAGCATCGTTTTTCCCGCGCCAGGAGGACCCACCATAAGCATGCCATGAGATCCCGCGGCAGAAATCACACACGCCCGCTTGGCTTCCTCTTGATCGATCACATCCGAAAAGTCCTTATAGCGAGAAGCATTGCCAAATAGATCATTTGCCGCGTAGGATGGCCTATCCTGATTGAGTTTTTCTATCCACGGAATGCCTTTTGTAAGTTCGATAAGCGATGAGACAAACAGCGTATCCTCAAACCAACACGCAGACGCCAAGGAAGCCTTCGCACACACCAGCTTAAGGCCCATGTCGTGCGCAAGCTTTTGATAGCACATAAGTCCTCTCACGGGACTGATTTCGCCCGAAAGCCCAAGCTCACCCACAAAGAGACAGTTTGATACGTCCTGCGCAGGCATTTGCTTGGTATAACACAAAAGCGCTATTGCAAGAGCTAAATCAAAGCCCGTGCCCGTTTTTTTAAGCTCGCCGGGAGCAAGATTAATCGTAATGTGTTCGCGCGGAACCGAAAAACCCGAGCTCTTGAGCGCGCATCTCACACGACTTCTCGATTCTGCAACCGACGTATCCGGGTTTCCAATCACGTCCATGCCGGGAATACCCACAGAAGAAGAAAGTTCCACGTATACGGGAATTGCCTCGATACCTCGAAGCATCGCCGATTTTATGCTCAATGATCCGCTCATGCGAGATCCCACACAAACGCTTCTTTGATATGCCTAAGCCGCGCCATATGCTCCTCAAAGAGACAAAGCGCCACGATATCAAAGCGAATAGATGTAAGCTCGGCATGAATAGAGCAATAATGCTTTGCCATATTCACATAGCGTTCTTGCTTGCGCGCGTCCACCGCAAGCTCGGGAAACATTTCTGAGCGAGAATATGGACCACGACGCGTTTTGACCTCAACCATCGCCACTACCCCATCTTTTTCCACGATGATATCTGCTTCGCCGAATGGAGTCGTCCAATTTTTCTCACGTATCGCATATCCATTGCGCACGAGGAATTGCTGGGCGAGCGATTCGCCGATTTCGCCTATTTCCTTAGATGATTTTTCGGCAAGTTTGGCATCAGAAGAAGATCGACCATCAGAAGAAGAGGATGGGTCTTTTTGCTCCGCATGTGCGGCGTGGGGATCAGTATCTACGGGCGCGGGCGCGGGTGCGGATACGGGTGTTTTGGCCTTAGGCATCTGCGTTCCTTTCTACTGGGTATAGTTGAACCTATCCTCTCAAACGAAACATGCAGCACGCTTGGTCAAAACAAGCAAAATATCTAAACTTAAAACTAATGTTTATATCCCGTGCTCGGGAGTAAGAAATACGACATCTATTGATATATGTACGTAAGCTTTTTGTGAACATGTGCGGGACGTGAGCAAAAAGGACGCACCACAGGTAGAACAGCTACCCCACAAAATGCGTACAAAAACTTGCCCGATGAATAGGAGAAAGTCCATAGCGCTTAATAGCTTCTATATGGGCAGATGAACCATAGCCTTTGTTCTCGGCAAAGTGATAGAGAGGGTATTTCTCATCCATCTTGCACATAATGCGATCACGGGCAACCTTTGCCACAATAGACGCAGCAGCAATGCTTGCAATTTTGCTATCGCCCTTTACTATCGTCTGTTCTTTTTCGCATATATGCACAGGATTTCCGTCGATAAGCACGGCAGTTGGTATGCAAGGAATCTGCTCAGACACAGTCTTCATCGCACGCCTCAAACACGCAGCCATACCGCGAGCATCGATTGTTTGTGGATCGATATGGGTGATAGCGATAAAGCGCGCATATGCGCGAATGTCCTTATCCAAGCGCTCACGCGCCTGCGGCGTCAGCTGCTTGGAATCGTTTAGTCCCCAGATAAAAGGCCTCGAAGGAAGCACAACCGCAGCCACCGTCAACGGACCCGCAAGAGGGCCTCTTCCCACTTCATCAATACCGATCGCGAGCTCTCCTCCAAGCGTATACTCAAGCGCATACATCTCGCGCACCCGCGTACGCTCACGGGATTCTTTTTCATGAGCACGCCTGCGAGCTTGTAGAAAAGTTTGAACCGAGCGTCTAGAGTCATGCGCATACAAGGAAAAAAGCTCTTCTTCCTCGTCAAACGAAGCCGTCTTCCACATCTCTTTGATCTCATTTAGCGTATGAGTTTGATGCAGATGCTCCTGCGTGCACATGGTCACTCCTCAGAACGAAACTAATGATAAACCCTCAAGATAAAAGCTCACGATTAACTCACGCCGTGGCCCAGCTCAAAAACTACGTAAAAGCCAAGTAAAAAATACCAGGTAAAAGGCCAAGCTAAAAGCGCCAGCTACCACTAACAAAAAAGCCACCAGAAAGGTGGCTTTGCGTTTGCAAATTCTTAGCAAAAAGACTAGCGCTTCTCGCGAAGACGTGCAGCTTTACCCACACGGGAGCGAAGGTAGTAGAGCTTAGAGCGATGAACGTCACCGTGACGTACAACCTCAAGCTTAGCAATCTTTGGTGAGTGAAGCGGGAACGTACGCTCGACGCCGATACCAAAGCTGATCTTGCGAACGGTAAAGGTCTCACGAGAACCAGCACCGCTAATGCGGATGATGTCTCCCTGAAATACCTGCTCACGCTCGCGTTCACCTTCCTTAATGCGATAGTGAACTTTCACGTTGTCGCCAGGAATGATACGAGGAAGATCCTCGCGGATTTGCTGGCGCTCAATCGCTTGAATGAAATCCATAGTGTTTCCTATCTCTAGAGGTGTTGTTGATACGTACACAACACATAGCTTTACAAACAGAACTATATTACAAGAAATGCGCGATCTATGCACACCGCATGCGCATTTTTGCGCTTCTTGGCGCAGACGTTCATAGCACCTTCACATGCAGATACGGCAAAGGGCACGCGCGCGTATCAGGCCCCGCAACGTACGCTACAAATTACCCTCGAGACGCTTCTTCAACATCTGCACCACACGATGCTCAAGCAGGTGCGAAAACACGCGATCAAGCGTATCACTTTCGGACATGCGTCTATACGACCACTTGAAGAACAAAGCTCCCGCAAGCGAAATCACCGCGCATGCGAGCGCTAAATCGGGACTTAAAACACCGATGCGCAAAAAGTCATTGAACACCGTGCACCCCAAAAGACAAACCCCAAACGAGACACCAAGTACGATTATGCGTAAGCGATTAAGAGGAAGAGAAATCTGATAGATGAGCGTAAGGCCAATAACTGCCATTTCGATCATGCACATCGTCGACATCAAATTGTTGGGAATCCCACACACCCTGGCTGCAAGCATCGTCACCAAAAGCGCAAGAACAATAGCATACGATGCCGGCAGGCTGCGCTTAAACACATTCAGCAAAAAGGCACCGCGTACGCGTTCATGATTTACCTCAAGCGCAAGCAAAAACGAGGGAATGCCAATCGCGCTCACATTGATAAGCGACATCTGTATGGGAATAAAAGGATATGGCGGCAACAGCAAACACACGAGTGCAAGGAGACCTGAATACACCGTCTTTGTCAAAAATAGGCAGGCAGAGCGCGTAAGATTATTGATGGAGCGCCTGCCCTCCACAACAACCGAAGGCAAATGCGAGAAATCGTTATCGGCAAGTACAAGCTCAGAAACATTGCGCGCAGCCGCGGCTCCTGCAGCCATTGCAATCGAACAATCGGCATCTTTCAAAGCCAACACATCGTTTACACCGTCTCCGGTCATCGCAACGGTATGACCTTTGCGTTTGAGCGC
Source organism: uncultured Atopobium sp. (assembly GCA_947090525.1). Classification (GTDB taxonomy): domain Bacteria; phylum Actinomycetota; class Coriobacteriia; order Coriobacteriales; family Atopobiaceae; genus Fannyhessea. The sequence continues at coordinate 626,496 of CAMUON010000001.1, read as the reverse complement.
TTGAACGAGTGAGCGCTTCTTTGCCGGGGTTACGCGGCCAAAAATGTGATAGGCAGCAACTGCGTCATCAAAATCTTGCTCCGACTCGAGCGCAGAACAATCGACATAGTCCTTCGCATGCGCGATACCCACAGTTTTTGCAATGTGAGAAACGGTACGCGGATCGTCGCCTGATATGACAACGATATCCACACCTTCTTCAGCAAAATAGGCTATCGTTTGAGGTGCTGAAGCACGAATTTTTTCATGTATGGAGATAAAGCCAAGTACCTCGATATCTGCCGCTTCGCCTGCAAGAAGACCGTCTTTTGTAAAACCAGGAGCCTCAGCCACCACAAGAACGCGCGATGTAGCAGGAAATGAGCGTATAGTGTCTTCGAACTCGCTGAAGCGCTCACGCAAAACAAATTGCGCAGCTCCCATCACATACGCGCGACCATCCTTGAGCACGCAGCCTGAATATTTTGTGCGCGATGAAAAAGGAATGACCTGTTGGACGAGTTCAGGCGTAAATTCTTCATGCTCTACCTCTTTGAGGCATGCATGTGCCGTTTCGTTGGCTGAGTCTTCGCTACTTTTTACAATATACGAAAGGGCAGAGCGCACGCGTGCCATGCCCGCATCTTCGCGCTTTCCATCCACAAACGAAAGAATCGATTCGATTTCCATCTTGCCGGTGGTAATCGTGCCTGTTTTGTCGAGACACACCACATCCACCCTCGCGAGCGTCTCCACACAATAACTTTGCTGCACAAGCACGTGCTGGCGCGCAAGTTTGGTGGTTGCGATAGCAAAGACGGTACTCGTAAGGAGCACGAGCCCTTGCGGAATCATGCCAACGGTTGCAGCTACTGCCTGCAAAATCGCAGGCGAGTACCCTTCGTGCGAGATCACATAGATGCGCACAAACAACAAAATACCCAAGGGTATCAAAATACAGCTCGAAAGCGTAATAATCGTGTTGATGGTTGATACGATCTCGGAATGAATGGGTTTGAGATATTTAGCTTCGGTACTAATTTTTGCAACATAACTTTTTGTACCAACGGCAGTAGCTCTATACACAATGCTTCCTGAGTCTACAAATGAGCCAGAGAAAATCTCAGATCCCGCCTGTTTTTCGATGGGGTTGCTCTCACCAGTCAAAAGACTCTCGTCCATCGCGCAGACACCTTCGATAACGCATCCGTCGCACGGCGCTTGCTCGCCTCTAGAAAGGAGAATGACATCATCTTGGACGATGTCTGCAAGAGGAATTTCTCGTACCTTCCCACTTCGTCTCACACGAACATTTTTCGAGGTCAGGATGGTAAGTTTATCCACAAGAAGCTTCGCTCTGATCTCTTGTACAACGCCAATCCCCAAGTTTAAGCCCACGATGACCATGAATAAAATATTGCGGTATTGGCCCGTTGTGATGACAAGACACGCAAGGAATAGGTTGATCGCGTTGAAAAGGGTCATGGAATGATGCGCGATGATTTCAGGTATGGATTTGGTCTTGATATCCGCAGAAACGTTGGAAAGGCCTGCTTCTTTTCGAGCGGCTACTTCCCGATCAGAAAGGCCTTCGGAAGAAAGCGCAGGCGCTGCGGGTGCTGGGGCAGTGTTTGCGTGAGCCTCAACCTTTGCACTCTCTACTTTCTCTTGCGTTTTTGCATCATCGTTATGTGACAAGTTATCACTCGCGTTTGTTTGCAAAGCATCTGCTGGCATACAAACTTCTCCTTAGTCATTCTAAATCATCGTGGTTATGTATACGTTTAAGCGTCTATGTCTGCTGGTCGCGGGCGGGAGCGTGGCTCGTGCTCCTTTGCATACGCGTGTGCGTCGCGAGAGCGTGTGCATTTCACCCACATGCATAATTTTGCCTGTATGTGCCCGCGCACGCGCGCACGGGCGCTCATCTTAATAAAAAAACAAGAATCTTAAACAAAGACGCTATACTAGAGTGCAGTTTGCTATAAACTATAACAACATACAAGCGAAGCTCTAAAAAAAAATGAGCGATTCGAGGGCGATGCGATCGAAGCATCGTTTCTTCTCGAGCTGCTTGTAGGCTGTTCATGGCCCCATAGCTCAGTGGATTAGAGCGTTCGCCTCCGGAGCGAAAGGTCGCGGGTTCGAGCCCCGCTGGGGTCACCATTCAATCTGAGGTGGTCGTATCACGTTGTCTCAACAACCCACAACAAGCTTTGTACCAGGAACAATAGGAATTGTAGGCTTGGGCCTGATTGGCGGATCGTTCTCCTTTGCGCTGTATAAAAAGACACACGCGGTCTATGTGTGGAATCGCACGCGCACAACAGCAGAAGAAGCCATCGGAAAAAGTGCAGACGGCCTCCTGACCCAGGACACACTTCCCTTGTGCGAACTTGTCATCCTCGCAGGATATCCTGAATTTAATGAACAATGGCTTTCCGATCATGCAGATCAAATTGCTTCAGGCGCCGTTGTAATCGATACGGGCGGCATTAAACGTCACACCTGCAAGACCTGCTTTGCGCTCGCAAAGGGCAAGAGCTGGGACTTTGTAGGATGCCATCCCATGGCAGGAACTGAGCATTCTGGCTATGCGCACGCAAAAGGCTCGATGTTTCACCGTGCGCCCATGGTTGTCGTTCCTCCCGAAGATGCCAGCGAAGACGAGAAGGCTCAGATGTGTGCCCGCCTCGAGTCTCTCCTCAAGCCCTGCGGATTTGCAAGTTTTCGCAGCGCAACAGCCAGTTTTCACGATGCCCAAATTGCCTACACATCTCAGCTTGCACACGTTGTTTCAAATGCATATGTCAAAAGTCCCGCAGCTCAGAGCCACAAAGGCTTCTCGGCAGGATCGTATAAAGACCTCACCCGCGTCGCCAAACTCAATCCCACTATGTGGTGCGAGCTCTTTTTTGAAAACAAAGACAATCTAAGCAACGAAATTCAACAAATGATCGACCATCTCCAAGAATATCTCGATGCGCTCAAAGATGACGATAGAGACCGCATGTACAAACTTCTTGAAGAAGGCGTTATCGCAAAGAAAGAAGCTGAGCGTCCATGAGTATTCGCGTAACGCACCACCTCCATACTGCCCAAAAAGACTATCCGATATATGTTGGCTCACATCTAGGGCAAGATATCGCGCAGTTCATCAAAGAAAAAATCCCGAATGCCGTGCGTGTCTGCGTGATAAGCGATAGCACTGTCTCGGCACTGTGGGCGCAAAAATTTGAAGATGCTCTAAGAGCTTCTGCAGACGGTTCCTATGAGCTTTCGCGCATCAGCTTTCCCGCAGGTGAAGAGCACAAAAATATTCAAACGCTCTCCCATCTTCTCGAGGAATTGGCAGCGCATGAACTCACTCGAAGCGACTGCGTCATCACGCTTGGAGGCGGCGTTACGGGAGACATCGCAGGCCTTGCATCCGCACTCTACCTGCGCGGCGTCAAGCTTATTCATGTGCCGACAACGCTTCTTTCCATGGTCGATTCGTCCATTGGCGGCAAAACCGCCATCGACCTTCATGCAGGGAAAAATTTAGCTGGAAGCTTTACCCAGCCTGAGGCCGTCTTTGTCGACGTAGATTTCTTGTCTACCTTGAGCCCTGAGCAATTTAGAGATTCATGCGGAGAAATCATCAAATACGGCGTGATTCAAGACGCTCAATTGTTCCATACACTCCGCACGAAAAATTTGTGTGAACTTGCGCATGTCGCGGATAGTGCCGCGGGCGCCGCAGATAATGCCGATTATCTGATACACACCATCGCGCGCTGCGTTGAGATCAAAGCAGGCGTTGTTTCGCAAGATGAACACGAAACAGGCCTTCGCCAAACCCTCAATTTTGGGCACACGCTCGGACATGCCATCGAAGCTGCGCTTCATTTTGAACAAGGTCATGGCACTTGCGTTGCGCAAGGTATGTGCATGATAGCACGTGCTGCAGCGCGCCTCGGCATATGCGAAGAGAATGTATATGAGGAGATTCGCGATTGCATAAGCGCCTACGGGCTTCCTACGAGCACAGATATCGATGCTAAAACCTTGTACACCTACGCGATTCATGATAAAAAGCGCCGCGGCGATCATATCAACGTCGTCTTTCCGGTACATATTGGAGAAGTCGTTATACAATCGCTACAACTTGATGAATTTATGCAAATGATACGCTTGACGAGACCGTAGCGTGATACAACAATTACACATATCTGCATATAAAAGCAGCAAAAGCGTATAGCGCTCACAGGCAAAATAGTCTAACAGGCAAAGCGAATAAGCGCCTCACCTGCTACATGTATCGTCCGCGCACGCAGCTGCCCTCACACGCATAACCAGCTCTTCTTTGACTACACTGAAAGGCTCCGTATGGATGTTGTTATCGAACCTCACCGACTAAAAGGTACGTTACGTGCCATCTCATCCAAATCTCATGCGCATCGTCTGCTCATTTTGGCAGGTATGAGTGATGGTATAGTCGATCTTAATTGTCCGACCACTTCAGAAGATATCGAAGCGACCGCCGATTGCTTGCGGGCGCTCGGTGCGCGCATTACGCGCACGACATCAGGCTATCGCGTGTGTGGGCGTGGATATGGAAAGGCAAACACTGCAAGTGATATGTCTGCGCAAACTACAGACATATCAAACGCCCCTCTTCTCAACGCACGCGAATCGGGATCGACCCTTCGGTTTTTGCTTCCTGTTGTCGCGACACTACCTTTTAGCTGCTATTTCCTTGGTCGCGGACGCTTAGGGAAGCGCCCCTTGGAGCCACTCTATTCAGAACTTACGCGCCACAAGGTAGTACTTTCACCAGAAGGAAGCTTTCCGCTTAAATGCAAAGGACCACTTCAGGCGGGGCATTTTGAACTTCCTGGCAATGTCTCGTCGCAATTTATATCAGGTCTTCTCATGGCTGCTCCCTTCATGCAAGATGAGCTTACCATCGACGTGACGCACCCCTTTCAATCCAAATCCTATGTCAACATCACGATTGATGCTCTGAACACCTTTGGCATTAGCGTTGAAGAATCTGAGTACACAAAAGACGATCATGTGATCACGCGCTACCGCGTACCCGCACAAACACTCGTCCCTCCTCGTGAGGCGATAGATGTAGAAGGCGACTGGTCAAACGCAAGTTTTTGGCTCTGTGCGTCTGCTATTTCCCCTGCTATTACCCTAAGCGGGCTTTCGCGCAACTCATTCCAGGGCGATCGCAATATTCTTGCCTGTCTCTGTGGTTTTGGAGCAAAAACGATCTGCTCTCAAAAAGAAACAAGTGCAGAAGCAAGGGTGCTTTCCCCTACAACGCTCTCCCTTGCCGATATCGTCGATCTTGCTCCTCCCCTTGCAGGTCTTGCCTGCTTTGCAAAAGGAAGAACCACACTCAAAGACGCCCACCGACTTGCGCTCAAAGAGTCCAATCGCATACTTTCCATTAGTCGTGCGCTTACGCAAATGGGTGCGCAGATTACATCTGATGCCGACGCTATCTATATCGACGGCACAGGTTCCCTACGCGGAGGATGCGAAGTAGATGCGCAAGGCGATCATCGTATTGCCATGATGACTGCTATATGCGCTGCATATGCACAAAATCCCACGACCATTCTCGGCGCCGATTGTGTGAATAAATCCTATCCAGGATTTTTCGACGACTTTATTTCGCTCGGCGGCTATATGCACATGAAGGAGGACTAATGCCTTCCACATTCGGCCATGCACTCAGTGTGCGTATTTTTGGACAATCTCATAGCGAAGCAATAGGTTGCGTTATCGAAGGCTTGCCAGAAGGTTTTTTGCTGGACAAAGACGCACTCGCGCAATTTATGGCAAGAAGATCACCTGGTAGTGCTCCATGGGCCACGCCGCGCCGCGAAACTGACGAGCTACATATCGTAAGTGGTCTCAATCCAAAAGGCGAAACCTGCGGGGCTCCTTTTTGCGCCTATATTCAAAACACAAACACCAAAAGCAAAGACTACGCAAACATTCTCGAAGTCCCACGCCCAGGACATGCCGATTTTAGTGCAGAGGCAAAGTTTAAGGGTGCACAGGATGTTTCGGGCGGCGGACATTTTTCTGGTCGTTTAACTGCAGGTCTCTGCGTGGGCGGAGGCATTGCCAAGCAAATTCTTGCACGCGCGGGTATCCAAGTCTTTGCCCACCTCTATTCGGTAGGAGATGTGTATGACGAGGAATTTTCCTGGCGCGATCTAAGCGGAAAAGGCCGTGAAAAGCTTGGCCAGCAATTGCGCGCGCTCGATGCACTTCACCACTATGAACACGCGCACGCCTGCCAAGAACTTACTACCCTCTCAGAAGAGAAGCGTCACGATATGGAAGATGCGATCGCACGGGCGCGCGCCCAACAAGATTCTCTCGGCGCAAGCATTGAGTTTGTCGTGTGTGGTATGCCAAAAGGTGTGGGAAGCCCTATGTTTGACGGGCTCGAAAACATCTACGCGCAGGCGCTCTTTGGCATTCCCGCAGTTAAAGGCGTGGAATTTGGAGAAGGTTTTGGCGTATCTACACTCACGGGATCTAAAAATAATGATCCCTATGCCATAGATCCCGAAACGGATGAAATTGCGCCCACGACCAATCACGCAGGAGGAATCCTTGGCGGCATTAGCTCTGGCGCCTGCATACGTGGGCGCGTGGCCATCAAGCCGACGCCAAGTATTGCACGTGCGCAACAAAGCGTAAATCTCAAAACGCACACACCCGAGGAGCTCATCATACACGGACGGCACGACCCCTGCATTGGCGGGAGAGCTTGCGTTGTGGTAGAAGCCGTAGCTGCGTTTGCCACACTTGATGCACTACTAAGTTTTGATGAGAGCGCATGGCTGAAGCGCCAGTTAGAAAAGAACTAGGGCGGAAGTCAAAAAACGCACGCGCACGAAATTACAAGCGCACGAAATGACGAATGTACGAAATCACCCACCGCAACAACGCTTAAGGATAGCATGATGGATCTAGAACAACTTCGAGAACAAATTAGCGCAGTCGATAGTGACATAGTGACACTCCTCACCAAACGCCTGCAGCTTGTGGAACAGGTAAGCGATTACAAAAAAGAACAATCCCTACCTGTTCTCGATCAGGCGCGCGAGCGTAAGGTGCTCGAGCGCATAGCTGAGCTTGCCCCAGAAGCACTCAAAGAACAGTACCTTTCGCTCTATGCACTCATCATGCAAATCGCGCGCATCGAAGAGTACAAAAAGATTGCGCCGTTTTCGAACCTCTATCCGCTGATTGAGCGCGCGCGGGCCAACACTCCCGAAGCGTTTCCTAAGTTTTCAACAATCGCTACACAAGGCAGCGAAGGTGCATACCAGCAGCTCGCAGCCGATAAACTGTTTAAGCATGCAAGTATCAATTTCTACCCCAATTTCGAAGACGTGTTTTCGGCTATCGAAAACGGTATCAGCGACTACGGGGTCTTACCCATAGAAAACAGTACGGCCGGATCGGTCAAGCGCGTTTTTGACCTTCTTGACCAGCATAAATGCTATATCGTACGGACGACTCGCCTTAAGATCGATCATAATCTCCTCGTCAAAAAAGGGACTAAACTCGAGGACATCAAGCATATTTACTCGCATGAACAAGCGCTTGCCCAGTGCTCTGAATTTTTGTCTCGTCACAAAACGATAGAAGCTCACGCGGTAAAAAATACTGCTATAGCTGCGCAAATGCTAGCAAATTCGAGCGGATATGATGCCGCATGCATAGCGTCTTTGGCTTGCGCGCGCCTCTACGACCTAGAAGTTCTCGCTCAAGACATTCAAAATAACGATAACAATTACACGCGTTTTGGCTGCATATCCAAGAAGCTTGAGATCTATCCAGGCGCCAATCGCACCTCACTCATGATCATCACGCAGCATACCCCCGGCAGTCTCTACAATGTGCTCGGCATTTTTTATGCGTTGGGCATCAACATCATTAAGCTTGAAAGTAGACCCCTTCCCAAGCGCGATTTTGAATTTATGTTCTATTTTGATATAGATTTAGGTCCACAAGACGAAGTATTTCCTACGCTTCTTAAGAGTTTGAGTTCGAGCTGCCAGGAAATGCGCTATGTAGGCAGCTACACGGAGGTTATATAATGGACGCACAATTTGGGCTTTTGGGCCGCGTATTGGGTCATAGCTGGTCACGACAGATCCATACATATCTTGGATCGACCCCGTATAGCTATTTTGAAAAAGAGCCCGAAGAAGTTAAAGATTTTATACGCGAAGGCACATGGAAAGGGATCAACGTAACGATCCCCTACAAACGCCAAGCCTTTGAACTCGCTGATCTCACAAGCGAGCGCGCGCAGATGGTAGGCGTTTCCAATACCCTCATCCGCAAAAAAGATGGAAGCATCTATGCGGACAACACCGATATCAGCGGCTTTATCTGGCTCGTTAACGATTTTTGTACAAAAAAGCTTGAAGCGGATGCTCAAGATCTCTTGCAGGGCAAAAACGTGCTGGTATTCGGCAATGGCGGTGCGTCCCAAGCAGTGCAAGCTGGCCTCACAAGCCTAGGAGCAACGCCTTGTGTCGTAGACCTCAAAGGCGAACTCGACTATGAACATGCACTCTCTGCCTGCGCAGATGCGGTACTTATCGTGCATACAACGCCTGTTGGCATGTATCCAAATTGCCCGCGCGCACTATATAGCGCTTCCGACCTCGCACAACTCAAAAAGCTCAAAGGCGTCATAGATGTCGTGTATAATCCTATGCGCACTGGTATCTGCCTTGCCGCCGAAGAGCTGGGTATACCTTCGACATCTGGGTTGGGAATGCTCGTGGCACAAGCAAAATACGCTTCCGAGCAGTTCCAAGATAAACACTTAAGCGATGAGCTCATCACAAAACTTGTGACAACACTTACCCGCACGCAAGAAAATATTGTTCTCATTGGCATGCCGGGAGCAGGAAAAACAAGCACAGGCAAGCGCTTAGCAAAACTTCTTGATCGTCCTTTTGCAGATCTCGATATGGAATTTGAGCGGAAAACAGGTAAAACACCTGCAGAGGTAATATCGCACGAAGGTGAAGACGCATTTCGCGAACAAGAAAGTAGCGTATGCGAAGAGATTGGAAAGAAAGCAGGCCTTGTCATTGCCGCAGGTGGAGGGGTTGTTACGCGGTCTCAGAACTACAAATTCCTCCATCAAAATGGTCACATCATCTGGATCCGCCGCCCGCTTTCTGAACTCTCGAGCAAAAATCGTCCGCTTTCGCAAACAAAAGGTGTTGAGGCGCTTGCGCGTGAGCGCTACAAGCTCTACGAGCGCTTTGCAGATGAAACGCTTTGCTGCCAAGGATCTGCTGATAAGGATGCAGCAGCCATCGCTTCTCGCTATATACCAGAAGAAAACGCCTGATCATGCAGGAAACGTAGAAACTCTGGAAGCGCAGGAACTCTTGAAGCATAGAAACGCAAGAAATGTTCGCAAAAGGAAATCAGCATAAGAATCGCTCTTACGCCTAGTTCCGCGCGCAGATGCTTCGCATTTCCTTCACAAACAGTCACTCACCAGCAAAGCTTCGCCGCTCATCGAATATGTTGCAGCGCGGCTTTCAAAACATGCCACACTTACAGATACAACAGCTTGTGCTCACAAACAAGCTCTGACGCAAGAAAAAACACAGAAAGTTGTTTCGCTTATGACTCACGAAGAGATTGCCGCCTCCGTTCTGGCGTGCCTCGGTGGAAAAAGCAACGTACAAGCAAATGCGCTGTGCATGACGCGTTTGCGCATTACGATCATCAATCCCGATATCGTTGATTATAGCGGCCTAAACGATATTTCAGGCGTATTGGGTACGCTCAAGCATGGCCCCTACGGTATCGAGGTCGTGTGCCGACCCACCCTCGTACAGGGGATTTTTGATTCGTTTGCGCGGCTCACGGGCCTTAAAAATGAGTTTGAGATGACTTGTACACAAGACGGCGCAGAAGGAGCTCTGCCCGCACAACCAGATGAACAAACACTAACTGCATCGTCTAAGGATGCGCGCACTGTTTCGCTTGAGCATGCAGCTCCTCTTCGCGTCGCAGAAGACATCTCACAGGCGCGCTTCATGCAACATGAATCACAAACACGCTTTGATCCGCATCACGTACACAAAATGACTTCAGAAGCCGAAGAACTCACTCGCATGCTTCTGGAAAACGACAAAAAGAAATCGCTTAATCGCATTCACACAGCTCAAGAGCGGAGAAATCGACTAAGCAAAGGGATTCACGCATCCCACTCAGAAGATATGCGCACTCAAAAGGCAAGCGCGCAAGCATCTTCTGTAAGAGTGCCTTCACAGACGCTTCTTCATAAGATGCTTATACTCAATGGCCCCAATATCAATATGCTCGGCATACGCGAGCCTGCGATCTATGGCCAAGACAGCTATGCTAAGCTGCTCAATCTATGCAGAAGCTGTGCCAGAGAAGAAGGCTTTGAAGAGTGCGTCTGCTATCAATCCAATCACGAGGGCGACCTCGTCGATGCCATTCAACAGGCATTTCGTCTCTATCAGGGCATTGTCTTTAATCCCGGTGCATACACCCACACCTCGATAGCGCTTTTGGATGCGCTCGAAGCGGTGCGTATCCCCACCGTGGAGGTGCACATCTCCAAAGTTTCTGAGCGTGAAGATTTTCGCCAAGTCTCTTATGTGCGCGCTGCCTGCGTCAAAACAATCATAGGACATGGCATCGAAGGCTATGCGGAAGCGATTCGCTTTTTGGCGACCTACATCAAAGATCAGCATCACCAAAGCGTAAAAGATGCATAATCCAGGCGCTCGAGCGTTTATGCACAAGGTATTTGGTGTAGTATAGATAGCGTTTGCGTAAATAATTTTGCGTGAAAAGCTTGCGTAAAAAAACAGACGCATACATACATCCACATATACAAGGAGTTTAAGCATGCCCAATGAGAAAAGCTATGAGCGCGCGCTTGAAACAAGCAATGCCATACACGACGATCTCAGCGTACATCCCGAACGCTACACAATGCTTACAGGCGATCGTCCAACAGGACGACTTCACATGGGGCATTACTTCGGCACGCTCAAGGAACGTGTGCGGCTGCAGAACATGGGCATCAAAACCAATATCGTTATAGCCGATTATCAGGTGATTACCGATCGCGACACCACTGAGCATATTCAGGACAATGTCTACAACATGGTTATCGATTATCTCGCAGCTGGTATAGATCCTAAGAAAACGATGATTTTTACCCATTCGCATGTCCCAGCTGCTAATCAGCTCATACTCCCCTTCTTGTCGCTTCTCACCAAGTCGGAACTTGAACGCAATCCCACTGTCAAAGCAGAGCAGGAGGCATCGGGCCATGCACTGACAGGCCTTCTTCTTACTTACCCTGTGCATCAAGCCTGCGATATTTTATTCTGCAAAGGAAACATCGTGCCTGTTGGACGCGATCAGCTTCCTCACATCGAGACAACCAACAAAGTTGCACACCGCTTCAATGCGCGCTTTGGCAAGGTATTTCCCGAGGTATATGGCCTTCTTACCTCTACCCCATTGCTCCCTGGCTTAGACGGACGCAAGATGAGTAAGTCCTACGGCAATGCTATAGCGCTTTCAATGACGGAAGAAGAGACCGCAAAGCTCATCAAGAAATCGAAGACCGATTCCGAGCGCGCAATTACCTATGATCCCGAACAACGCCCTGGCGTTGCGGCACTTCTTACAACAGCAGCTATTTGCCTTAATAGACGCGAAGAAGATATTGCAGAAGAAATTGGTGTTGCGGGAGCGGGGGCTCTCAAGCAGCTTGTCATCTCGGCAGTAAATGAATATTTTGCGCCACTACGTGCGAAGAGGCAAGATCTTGCGCGTGATATGGATTATATCAAGGACGTCATTCATGACGGCAATGAGCGCGCACGTGCGAAAGCGAAAGAAACACTTGCCGAAGTGCAAGATGCTATGGGCATGAGCTATTAATACGAGCACGCACGCAAAACACACGCAAAACGCACGCTCTGTACCCGCTATTATGCAGGACAGGCGTGCGTTTTTCGTCTGGACGTAAGCGCGTTTGAGACTATAGCTTCGCGCACACACGCGCGGAAAGGCGCGCTTCGTCTATTTAATCGCGTAGCAATTCATCAGAGAGTTGCTTGTATGCTTCTTTTGCTTGAGCGTGCTCCATATGCTCAAGTTTTTCACGCGGCGTATTCCAACACTCACATGCAGGCAAACCTGGAATGTTGCTTGCCACAAATACTGGATCGAGTCCTTTTTTCTTCTGCTCTTGATAGTCTATAAGTACCGCTATAGCCCATTTACCCAAGAGCAGGATTGCGATGATATTGATCATAGCTTCGATGCCCATAAGGATGTCTGAGACGTTCCACGCGAGATCAAAACTCGACTGTGCACCCATAAACACAGCTATACAGCACAAAATGCGGAAGAGGAAGAGCACAACCCTATTGTTTTTGATGAACTTAATGTTGCTTTCCGCGTAGAAATAATTACCAATAATACTCGAGAAGGCAAAGGCGACAATCGCGAAAGTAATGACATAAATACCTACTTCTCCTACCGCTGCTTGGACGGCTGCTTGCACAAGCGGCATACCGTTTAGTTTCTCTGGCGCGCCACTGACATAAAAGAGAAGAATGATCATAGCACTGCAGGTACAAATCACAATGGTATCGATAAAGACCGAAAGTGTTTGCGCAAGGCCTTGCTTTGCGGGGTGCGATACCGACGCCGCTGCTGCAGCATTTGGCGCAGAACCCATACCCGCTTCATTCGAAAACAGACCACGCTTAATACCGATAACAACGGTTGACCCCATAAACCCGCCAAAAATCGATTGCCAATCGAAAGCCGATGCAAAAATAAGCGAAAAGACGCGGGGCAAATCGCTAAAGCGAAGCACCGTCAAGACGACGGCAAAGCCCAAATACACAAGCGCCATAAGCGGGACGATAATGGAAGACAACATACCAATACGTCTGCCCCCGCCAAAAATGATCATCGCCGTTGCAACGGTAAGTAGCGTAGCAATCGCAAAATCGGCGTGAGATTCCCTAAATTGAGGAATGAAATATTCAAAAGACGAGCTCAAATTGTACGCTTGAAGCCCATTAAAGCCTACCGCAAAACAAAGGATAAGCGAAATGGCAAAAATAATGCCGAGCCAGTGAAGCCCAAGCCCTTGACTAATATAGTATGCGGGGCCTCCACGAAACTCTCCCTCATCGCCGCGCACTTTCCATACCTGCGCTAACGTGGACTCAATAAACGCAGATGCAGCGCCGATGCACGACATAATCCACATCCAAAATACAGCGCCTGGACCGCCTGTTGCAATGGCTGTAGCAACGCCTGCAATGTTTCCGGTGCCGACGCGAGACGCTGTGGAAACCATGAGCGCTTGAAAGGAAGATACCGCCTCTTGCCCGTCGACGTGGCGCTTTTCCTGCAGCACAGAAAACATGTCGCCAAGCAGTCGAAACTGCACGAAGCGCGTACGAAACGAAAAATACACCCCGGACAGGATTAGAAGGAATACTAAGAGGTACGAGTACATGTACGAATCTATAGCATCGGTAAGTGCAATGAGTGAATTCATAGTCCACCTCGTGTCCAAAAGCCTACAGAAAAAACGCTATGGAAGAGCTTGGTATAAAACGAGCGGCCGTACAAAAAAACATTGCGCGCGCGAGAAGCCTTGCGCAAACGCCACGCTTGAGGCGCAGTAAAAACTTGTTGGGTATTGTACCATCTATGAAAAACGATCCTGGATAGTCCAGGATCGTTAATAAGAAAGTAACCTTGGAACAAAGGCCGCACGCGACTTTGCAGGCGTTCGCACACGCCCGCGCGCGCCCGTCTGCAGCATTTTCGGCACAAAAAAGCGCAGGCAGCAAATCTGCCTGCGCATATTGCAAACGTATCGCGCGCAAACGATTATCCAACCGTCTTGCACACCAGCTGCCACGTACGAGTCATGGCAACACCGTTCGAGCCGATATCCTAGAGCACCATCAATGCGATGGAGAGGATGATCATGTTGGCAAGAGCGATAGCTACAACAACCTTGGTGACAAACTTCATCCAGGTGCTGAACTGGATACGCGAGAGCGCCAAACCACCCATGATTGCGCCAGAGGTAGGCGTAAAGAGGTTGACTGCACCACTAGCTGCAGCAAAGATCATAACCATAACTGCAGGGTTGAAGTTGAGGTTCTGGGCAAGGGGTCCCATGATCGGCATGGAAACCGTCGCCATACCAGAAGTCGAAGGAATGAGGAAGGACAGGAAGAAGTAGAGCAGGTAGGAACCTACTGAGAAGACAACACCTGACGTTCCTGCAAGAGCATCGGATGCGGTGTTCAAGAGCCAGTCGGCAAGACCGGTGGTACCCATAAGGACCGAAACACCACGCGATACGGCGATGATCAATACAACGCTCATGATCTCGCCGGAGCCTTGCATGAACGCGTCAACAATCTCGTGCTCAGAAAGGCCACCGATGACGCCGATGAGAATACCCATGATCAAGAACCATGCAGTGGACTCAGGGAAGTACCATTGACCCAAAGGAGTGCCGGTAAGGAATGCAGACCAACCAGGGTTGTCAACAACTTCCTTGGTGAGAGTAAATTGAGCGTCACCCTTGATGTCGAGCTTACCAAGCTCTTTTTCTTCGTAGGCTTTGGTGACATCCTTGGGCTCAATCTGAGTAATTTCGTCGTGAGATGCAGCGTCAGCCTCAAATACGTTGACACCGAGCTTAGACCAAGGAATGAAGGAAATGACCATGATTGCAAAGGTAATGCTGAAGATCCAAAGAACAACGCGCTGCTTGCCCGAAAGGGAAACATTAGCAGAAGAATCATCCTCATCGGTACCCAGGGCTTCCTCAGCAGCAGCGATCTCATCAGAAGACATCAAGCTGCGCGTAGGATCATCCTTGACGTTCTTTGCGTACTGAAGCACGAAGAAGAGCGCGATAAGGTAAGACGAGACAAGCAAAATGCAGCCAAGACCGATGATAACGGCCTGGTCAACATGGATACCCTTATCAACGAGAGCAGAAGCAGCAACGCCCGTGCAGAAGGGGTTAACCGTGGAGCCCAAGCAACCCACACCAGCGCCGAGCAAAACGATCATGGCACCAGTAAGCGAGTCGTACCCTGCTGCCATCATCGTGGCCGAAAGGAGTGCGTAAAAGCCAACCGTCTCTTCGCACATGCCGTAGGTAGATCCACCGAGAGCAAAAAGTCCCATAAGAATAGGAATAAGGCGAAGCTCGTTACCCTTCATGTTCTTTACCAGCACGGTAATGCCGGTGTTAAGAGCATCTGTTTTGCTAACGATACCCAAAAAGCCACCGATAACAATAACAAACAAGCAAACACCTAAAGCGTCTTCAAAGCCCTTAACGGGGCTCATGAAGAACTCACCCACCGTAACGCTCTTAATATCGGGCACGAAAGGTGCCATAGCTACCGATACCAGCGCAACAAGGATGAGGATGATGAAGATAATCGAGAAGGATGTAAGCATCTCTCTCTTTTTCTTCGGCTGCGCAGTCGCATTTGACATTTCGCAACTCCTTTCATCACAGAAATACAGTTTGAGTATTGTCTAGAGCAACCGTGCTGTAGAGAATACTTCTTATAGTTTAGCGCATTCCGCGCATTTCCAAGGTCAAAAAAACGATATTTCGGCTGAACTTATGCAAAATGTCGGTGAACGGAAATGTATATTTATAGTATTTATGTGATGAAATGCTGATCTTTTTATAGCGAAGTGATCGAGTGTAGCCTTGTACAACCATTTCTAAACGCGCAGGTTTATAGCTGTTTTTGATAGATAATAGGAATTCTCATCACAATATGCCAACGTTTTGCCCACAAGCTATACACGCTTCAAAAAAAGAATAGGAATTGATTTTTATGCAATCTTTTGGCGATTTTACTCATAGAAAAATTCACGCTCAAATTACCGCAAACGGTCAAAAATATATCCGCTGACCTCGGGTTGATATGGATTGGAAACAAAAGCGCGAAAAAGAAACGAGAGACACCCAAGCAAAATGCGCAGAAAAAAGCTCTCCGAAAAGATCCGAAGAGCTTTGGTGACATGGGATAACACAAAGTATATCTGCGGTTTTTCGCGCATTACGCGCGAGCCTTCAGCCGCGAGCTAGCAGCTGCAAGCTACCTGCAAGCTACTTAAGCGTTGCGTACATAACCGCCTTGATGGTGTGCATGCGGTTCTCAGCCTCGTCGAAGACCTTGGACTGCTTGGACTCGAATACTTCGTCAGCAACTTCCATTTCCTTGACGCCGAATTTCTCAGCGATCTCAGCACCGATTGTGGTGTTGGTGTCGTGGAAGGAAGGCAGGCAGTGCATAAAGATTGCGTCATCTGCAGCATTTGCCATAACTTCCTTGGTGACACGGTAGGGCTCAAGGAGCTTAATACGCGTTGCCCAAATGCTATCGGGCTCACCCATCGAGACCCAGATGTCGGTATAGATGACATCTGCATTCTTGGTGCCTTCGTGCACATCTTCGGTAAGCGTGATGGTGGAGCCGTGCTCAGCTGCAATCTGTTTGCATGTTTCAACAAGGTCAGCATGAGGCATTTGCTCTTTTGGACCGCAAGCGCAGAAGTTAAGACCAAGCTTTGCGCATGCAACCATGAGGGAATTGCCGACGTTATTGCCCGCATCTCCCATAAAGGTGAAATTGAGGCCCTTGAGGTGGCCAAAGTTTTCTTTGATCGTAAGCATATCTGCGATCATTTGCGTGGGGTGAAATTCGGTGGTAAGGCCGTTCCATACAGGTACTCCTGCATTTTCTGCGAGGCACTCTACCTTTTCCTGAGCAAAGCCGCGGTACTCAATACCGTCATACATACGTCCCAAAACGCGCGCGGTGTCTTCGATGGACTCTTTCTTGCCCATCTGAGAAGAACCGGGTTCAAGATAGGTGACGCCCATACCAAGGTCCATGCCGCCTACTTCAAATGCGCAGCGGGTACGAGTAGAGGTTTTCTCGAAGAGAAGGACGATGTTCTTGCCTTCGAGATAGCGGTGAGGAACACCTGCAAGCTTCATACGCTTGAATTCAGCAGAGAGATCGATGAGGTAGTTGATCTCTTCGGTAGAAAAATCAAGAAGCTTGAGGAAGTTACGACCACGTAAATTTACACCCATAAGATGTCCTTTCATATACAACAACTACAAACAATCGGGAGCGCAAAGCCCCCGATTGTTGACAACACATTAAAGGTCTACGCGCTCAAATGGCATAGACATGCAGCGTGGACCACCACGACCGCGCGAAAGCTCAGCAGAAGGAACAACCAAAAGCTCAAGGCCATTCTTGTAGAGCGCATCGTTGGTAACGGTATTGCGCTGGTAGACGCAAATCTTACCCGGAGCCACGGTGAGCGTGTTGGAACCATCGTTCCATTGCTCGCGTGCTGCAGCAACAGGATCGCCAGCACCGCACTTGATGAGCTGAACTTGATCGAGACCAAGTGCTTTTTCAAGCACGTGCTCAAGCGTGTCATTCATCTCTTCGATGTGAATCTCACCAGGATGAGCGCCGCGGGTGAGCTTAAAGACCTGGAGCGTACCCATGATGCCCGGGTGAATGGTGAACTTATCAACATCGATTTGAGTAAAGACAGTGTCAAGGTGCATGAATGCACGAGAAACCGGGATATTAAATGCGTAAATCGTATCGATCTCGCATTCATCTGCTTTATCCCAGAACATGTGCTGAGCCATGCAATCGATGGCAGAAGCTTGCGTGCGCTGAGAAATACCTACTGCAATCGTGTGTGCGTTCAGATTGAGAACATCTCCGCCCTCGGTGTGATACGCAGCATCACGACGATACCACAAAGGAGCATCGTTGTAGTCGGGGTGATCGCGGAAGATATATTTACCAAAAATCGTCTCACGATTACGCGTAATCGAGAACATGCGGTTGAGATTTACACCCTTGCCCACAATCGCAAATGGGTCGCGCGTGAAATAAGTATTGGGCATGGGATCGATAAGAAGATCTGAATCGGAAGTTTTGCTATCAACCATGTCAGACAAGAGATTGTTTGACTTCTCGGGAAGCTTGATTTCGGTCTTGCGAATACCTGCGATACATTTCTCTACAAATTCTTGGGTGTCTGTGATGGAGTCCATGAATTCTTTAATAGATGCGCGTACATGAGTCCCGTGAAGACCAGACTCGTCGAGCCATTGATTAGTAAACTCCTCTCTAGAACCAGCTGCATCAAGAGCCTGTGCAACTAGTTTCTCGAGATATAACACCTCAACGCCTTGCTCACGCAAAATCTCAGCAAAGCGATCGTGCTCCGCTTGAGCGACCTCCAAGAAGGGTACATCGTCGAAAAGCAAACGACCGAGTTCATCTGGGGGAAGATTGAGAAGCTCTTCTCCTGGACGGTGCAGCAATACTTTTTTCAGAGTACCAATCTCGCTGTGGACGTAGAGCCCGTTAGCCATGATGCCTCCTGTGTTCAATGTCTGACATTCGCAAGCGATCGTGCAGCTATGCATGCAATGTCTACACGCGAAGAGCGCGAACACAAACGACTCAGACAAACTGCCAACACACAAGTTGTGTGTACTATGGTTAGTATATCCAATAAAATCTCTTGGCGCCTGTAAATTCTTAGTTATCGGTTAACGGTAGGAGTTTTTTATTAAGCGGTCGTAAAACGCAAGAATAGCTATGATTTCCTGCGGTTTTGCACGCATGCATCATAAGCTTTCCATGATTATAGCTAACTAGCAGCGTTGGGGCTAAAGATATCTGAATTTTTTGCTCAATATAGCTATACGATAATTTGTATCTTTTATTCATTTTATACACAAGAAGAAGATGAGCTGCGCGTCTCACTCATCCCCGCTCATAATGCCAAGTACTGTGTGGGGCGCGCAGAATTTCTCTCGTTTTTAAGTGTAATTACGTCCAAGCGAGAAAAATTTGCGCAAAATACCGTACTATATAAAGACAAGAACGCGTACCTCAAAAATCAAGATAGTTCACGTGGCTAAGCTAGCTCGACGCAGCTCATAGCTCACATAGCTCGACGCAGCTCATAGCTCACATAGCTCGACGCAGCTCATAGCTCACGTGGTCAAGACAGTACGTCCCCATAACACGCTCTCAAGGACAAAGTACCCAAAGGAGTTTTACTCTATGAAAGCAAACAAACGGATGACCGACCAGAAAAAACGCCAATCGCTCATTCTCTACGCAATTATTGCGATCATCTGCGTATATGTTGCGCGTACCATCGTGGGCCCCAATCTCGATCAGCAACAAGTCAAAAACGCGAGTTATAGCGAGTTTCTCGAGCAAGTTGATGAGGGAAATGTCCGCAAAGTAAAGCTTGATGCAGGCAACAAAACCATTCGCTACACGATAGGCACAGGCGCTGACGCAAAGAATTATGAGACGACACAGTTCCCCAACGACACAAAGCTCGTTGAGACCCTCAAAGATAAGGGTGTCGATTTTTCAGCAAGCTTCCCCGATAGCAACAAAGATTTGTGGCTGTGGCTGCTCATCAATTTGGCGCCCTTCATCATCATTTTTGGAGGGGCTTGGCTCATCAACCGTCGTATCAAAAAGCAAATGGGAGATGATAATCCTTCCATGAATTTTGGCGGCGGCTTTGGCGGATTCGGTGGATTTGGAGGCCTTGGCAAAGGCTTTGGCAAATCCAACGCAAAAGAAGTAAAAGGCCAGGAAACCGGCGTTACGTTTAAGGACGTCGCCGGCCAAGATGAAGCCAAAGACTCTTTGCGCGAAATCGTTAGCTTTCTCGATAATCCCAAGAAATATGCGCAAATTGGTGCGCGTTGCCCCAAAGGAGCGCTTCTCGTAGGCCCTCCGGGTACCGGAAAGACGCTCCTTGCAAAGGCGGTAGCTGGAGAAGCAAATGTATGCTTCTTCCAAATTTCGGGTTCTGAATTTGTTGAAATGTTTGTAGGACGCGGTGCCGCAAAGGTGCGCGACCTCTTTAAGCAGGCAAAAGAAAAAGCGCCCTGCATTATCTTTATCGACGAGCTCGATACGGTGGGCAAAAAACGTGGAGCGAGCATCAATTCGAACGACGAGCGCGAACAAACCCTCAACCAGCTCTTAGCTGAGATGGACGGCTTCGACAATCACGAAGGTATCGTCGTATTGGCTGCTACCAACCGGCCCGAAACGCTCGATCTGGCGCTTCTTCGCCCGGGTCGTTTTGATAGGCGAATCCCTGTGGAACTTCCTGATCTTGCAGGTCGCGAGGCGATTTTGAAGCTTCATGCAAACGACGTTAAAATGGAGCCCAATATCGATTTTGCGCAAGTTGCGCGCCAAACACCTGGTACATCGGGTGCAGACCTGGCAAATATGATCAACGAAGCAGCGCTTCGTGCGGTACGCATGGGCAGAAATCGTGTATGCCAAAGCGATATCGAAGAGTCGGTAGATGTCGTTGTCGCAGGCGAAAAGAAGAAGTCTGCCGTGCTCAGCGAGCATGAACGCAAAGTTGTATCCTATCACGAGACGGGGCACGCTATCGTCGCAGCTGTTCAAAATGGACGCTCCCCTGTTTCCAAAATCACGATTATTCCGCGTACCTCTGGTGCTTTGGGCTTTACGATGCAAGCGGAGGAAGACGAACGCTACCTCACCACAAAAGAAGAATACAAGCAACGTCTCGCAGTGCTCTGCGGTGGGCGTGTGGCAGAAGAGCTCATCTTTGGACACATGTCCTCGGGTGCTGCCGATGATATTGAGAAGGCAACGAAGATTGCACGCGCGATGGTTACGCAGCTTGGTATGAGCGAAAACTTTGGCATGGTCTGCCTGGGTGATCAGCGTAATAAATATCTCGGAGGTGGCCTTGAGCTCACCTGCTCTGAAGGTACCGCGCAGCAAATCGATAAAGAGATACAAGACCTCATCCGCGAAGCTCATGAAACAGCACGTAAGACGCTTGAAGAGCATAAGTTTAAGCTTCACGAAATTGCGCGCTACCTGCAGCTCAAAGAAACGATTACAGGTGATGAGTTTATGGCAATTCTCAACAAAAAAGATGGTTTTGCGCCCACAAACGACTAACCGCACGTAATTGTGTAAATTCTCTTACGCTCACACGGCATGTTTTGTGGATAGACCGAAGATATAACGGTCTACCACAAAACATCCTCCTCGTTCGCGTAGGAGGTCAAACAGGCTTTTCAGCGGCTGCGTGCGCAGCGTAACTCCCAAAAACTTATTGCTGTACTCGCAGCTACATTAAGCGAATCAACGCACGTGTCCATAGGAATAATGCAGCACGCATCTACTGCATCAAGAACAGCAGCGCTTAAGCCAGTGCCTTCATTTCCAAAGAACAGCGCAAGCTTCTGCTCCTTCCCAATCTGCAGCTCATTGAGGGGAAGCGCGCCTTTCTGCAGCGCCATAGCAAGCAGATAAAATCCCGCCGCTTTCAAACATTCCAGTGAGGCCGCTGGCCAGGGCGCAGGCGCTTGAAATATAGGCATCCCAAACACAGTACCCATTGACGTGCGAATACTTCGTCTCGAAAAAGGATCAGCACATTCAGGGGACAAAAGCATGGCATCGACACCAAGCGCTAGGGCGTTTCGAATCGTAGCTCCAACATTAGACACATCGCGGAAATTTTCGAGAACGCAAAGCGTCTTGACATCACGAAGCGCATTTGTTGAAAGCGGCGTCCAAGAAGGCCGCTTTACGCAGGCAAAATAACCGCGCGTAACCGAAAATCCGGCAATACTAGACAAGAGCTCGGCAGATGCAACAAAAATAGGAAGGTCCCGCTCACAAAGACAAGGCAAATCACGAGCAATTGTTTGAACATGGTTGTCCGAAATCAAAAGCGATTGAACGTTCACACCCCGCGCAAAAGCCTCGCGAATAACCAGCAAACTCTCGCAGATAGAAAGGCTACAATCGCCATATACGCTACTCCTGAGCTGACGATTGCTCAGATGACAATAGGGACGCACGCGAGCATCGGAAAGATCATAAATTGGTATGAAATTCATGAATAAACCTTCTAGCTGGGAATATGGAGATGCGTACAAGCTGTATGTCCTTCAAGAAGCTCATGCAAAACTCATGCAAAACATGTAGAAGGCCGCACACATGCCCGCAACATCAACATCCGACTAAAACTTTTTCTTCCCAAAGCCAGATCCAAAAGGATTGCCGCCAAGACCGCTGCCAAAGCCTCCAGGCCCACCAAGGCCTCCCCCAAGACCAGGTCCACCAAAACCGCCCATACCAGGACCGCCCATACCAGGACCCATGCCCATTGAACGCATCATGTCTTTCATCTGACGAAGCCCACGCCTTCCGCCAAAGCCCGGCTTTCCATTGCCTGGTTGAGCGAATGCGCGCATCTTCCCCATCATCTTGTTCATCTCGCCCCACTGCTTGAGGAGCTGATTGACTTCTTGTACACTACGGCCGCTACCTTGTGCAATACGGCGCCTACGCTGGCCATTTATGGTTTTGGGCTGCAGGCGCTCACGCGCGGTCATGGAATAAATAATTGCTTCGATATGCTTGATCTGCTCTTCGCCAAAACTATCGGCACCTTGGGCAAGCGCGCGATCACCTCCAGGAAGAGATGAAAGGAGCTTCTTGATGCCACCCATTTTTGTGATCTGTTGCATCTGCGCGAGCATATCGTTCATCGTAAAACCTTCGCGCAGCATGCGCTCAGCATTCTCAATATCGCTTTTTTGCGTGACCTTCTGCGCCTGCTCGATAATGCCTACCACATCACCCATGCCTAAAATACGCTTGGCCATACGATCGGGATGAAAGACCTCAAGCGCGGATGGTTTTTCTCCGGTTGAGATAAATTTAATGGGTTTACCTGTGACTTTGCGCACCGAAAGCGCAGCACCGCCGCGGGCGTCACCATCGAGCTTACTCATAATGACGCCGTCAAAATCGAGGCGCAAGGAAAATTCCTGAACAACATTTACGATATCTTGGCCGCCCATAGCGTCGACAACCATTAGTATTTGCTCAGGTCGGACAGCCTGTTTGATATCGATAGCCTCTTGCATCATCTCTTCGTCGATCTGAAGTCGCCCGGCCGTATCGACGATCACAACGTCCTTCAGTCCATCAACAGCTGCTTTGATGGAAGCTTTTGCGCACGCTACCGCATCATTACTATCTGAACTATAGACAGAGACGCCAATTTCGGATCCAAGCGCTTTGAGCTGGTCTTTTGCAGCCGGACGATGCGTATCGCACGCGGCAAGCAAAACCGCATGGCCTTTTTCTTTGAGCATATAGCCAAGCTTAGCCGCAGCAGTTGTTTTACCCGAGCCCTGAAGACCGCAGAGCATGATGACATGAGGTGTTCTGTTGCCAATAAGCGTAAGACCCGAGCTATGAGTGCCCAAAAGCTCCGTGAGCTCATCAAGTACGATGGCCACGACACTTTGCGCAGGTGTGAGCGATTGGAGTACCTCGTGTGAGCTGCATTTTTCACGACATGCTGCGATAAATTCCTTCACGACGCGATAGTTAACGTCTGCTTCCAAAAGAGCCAAGCGAATTTCGCGCATGCAAAGGCTAATATCATTTTCGCTGAGTTTTCCTTTGCCTGAAAGTTTTGCAAAGCTATCTTGCAAGCGTTCAGAAAGATTATTAAACACGAGAATCTCCTTTCTCTGCGCCCACAAGAGCACACGCAAAATCAAGCGGATCAAACGAATCGAGATCACCCAATCCCTCGCCGACCCCTACCCGATAAATGGGCAGTTTAAGCTCGTGAGAGATACTGACAGCAATGCCGCCTTTAGATGTACCGTCGAGTTTGGTAAGAATAATGCCGTCGAGATCAAGCGCGCGATTAAATTCTTTTGCTTGAACAAGGCCATTTTGGCCACAAGTAGCATCGATGACCAAAATAACGCTAACCGGCATACTACTACGCTTTCTGCAAGTGGTGACCACTTTTACCAGCTCGTTCATGAGATCTTTTGAGGTGTGCAAACGCCCCGCAGTATCGATGAGCACAAGGTCTGCGCACGCTTCTTCTGCGCGCACAAGCGCTTCGAAGCAGACGCTCGCAGGGTCTGCACCGCGCGTTTTGGATACAACTTCAACTCCTGCTTCTTGTGCCCACACGTCGAGCTGTTCAATAGCCGCAGCACGAAAGGTGTCGGCACTTCCGATTAAGCACGTTCTACCAGCATCATGCGCGCGAGCTGCAAGCTTGCCAACGGTCGTAGTTTTCCCGGCACCATTAATGCCAACAAAAACCACGCAGCTTGGAGCTTCTTCAAAAGGATCGTGCGTCTTGGGATAAAATTCTTTAGCCAAGCGCTCAGCAAGCGCTTGTTTGATTTGTTTCGCATAGGTATACCCATTTTGAGCTGCGATTTCGTGCAAATCATCGGATATTGACGCGGCAAGTTCTGCTCCGCAATCCCCCATGACAAGACGATCTTCCAAATCATCCCAAAAATCATCATCGACTTCAGCGCCCATATAAAAGATTTCATCGAGCGCAGTACGCGTTTTTTCCAGGCCTTTTTTGAGTTTTTCGGCAAAATTAAACATGCAACACCATCCAAACTGGCAAGTCGTCATACAAAAACTGTACGCGTTCTATACTACTGTAAAAAAGGGAGATGCGGCCGCAGATGCGCAAATAAACGAAAAACGTGGAAGCAGGCGGCTGAGGCGCAGCCGCACATACGCTCTAATGAAGAGTTTTAAAGGTTAAGGTTAAGGTTAAGGTTAAGGTTAAGGGTTTAGAGCTTTACGTTGAGGGTTGAGGGTTGAAACCTTAAAGCTTAAAGATTAAACCTTAAACCTTAACCCTGAAACCCTGAACCTTAAACCATGAACATTAAGCCTAAACCTTAACGTTAAACTTAAACGTTAAGCTTAAACCTAAACCCTACACCCAAACCCTAAACCTTCTTCTGCCGTTTTGCATCTTTCAAACGCTGGCTAACGCAGGTGCTCACGCCATCGGCATGCATCGAAACGCCCCAGAGAACGTCTGCCTCTTCCATGGTCCGTCGCTGGTGAGAAATCACGATGAGTTGCGTTGTTTTCTTCATTTCCTGTAGCGCAACGAGCAGCTTAGACAAATTGACATCATCCAAAGCCGCTTCAATTTCGTCAAATACATAAAAAGGCACAGTGCGTATTTTGTAGGTTGCAAACAGAAGCGCAAGCGCACACAGAGACTTTTCCCCACCACTAAGAAGCGACATCGTCTGAATCTTTTTGCCGCGTGGCTGCACGAAAATTTCAAGCGCGGGCGCTGCATCCTCTTCTTCCGAGGACAGAAGCTCCAGATGCGCAGATCCTCCCGGGAACAGAAGCCCAAATATTTCCTGGAAATTGTGGTCTACCTGCTTAAATATGGACATAAAACGGGCATGCATCTTTTTATCAATTGCGCGCGTAATTTTCATCAAACTCAGCTGTGCAGCTTTTAGGTCATCTACCTGCGCAGAAATAAAATCAAAGCGCGCGCGTATGCGTGCATACTCTTCGAGTGCCATCTCATTCACTGGGCCGAGATGCGCAAGTTCCTGCTCCATATGCGCGATTTGCGCCTCCAGAAGCTCGCGATCTTCTACACGCTCAAGCTCAAGAGCTTGGTCCATGTCCATGCCCAAGTGTTCTATTGTGCTCATTACGTGCTTAACCTCGGCTTCTATCGTGGTCTTTGCAAGCACGAGCTTTTCGGTTTCTGCGTGTGCACGCTCAAGCTTAGTTTCGGCATCGGTAACGTCGTTTTCTGCACCATGAATTGTATCTTTGAGGGCGCGCGAATCGGCTTCGGCAAGACTTGCCGTACTTGCAAGCTTATTCGCAAGCGCAGACGCTGCATCAAAGAGCAATTCATAGCGCTTGTACAGGGGATCTACACGAAGACGCATGATATTGAGCGCACTTGCACTTTGTCTCAGATCGCAAATCTGCTGCTTTATCTTGAGCCGGTCTTGTTCAATCTGTGTGCGGCGTGTTTTGGCTGAGCGCAACTGCTCCTCAGCGCGCACGCGCTCAAGCTTGAGCTGGGAAAGTTGACGATCATACTCACGTTCTTTTTGATAGGCCTCATCGCGGGCACTCTTCGCTTCGCCGACGAGCTGAGCTATGGAATCGAGCGCGGCATGTGCTTCAGAATAAGCATGTTCAGCTGACGAAGCCTGCGTGCGTGCGCTCTGTAATCTCTCAGAAACGACTGTTTTCTTTTCCTCAAGCGAGGCAAGCTCCTGTACGAGATCTTGGCGTTTTTGCTTTAGATCCTGAATCTCACGCATAAGCTGGTCTTTTTTGCCCGTGCGCTCAAGCTCTTCCGACTTAGCGTCCAAAAGATTCTGAGAAAGTGTGTGCGTTTTTGTCTGCAGATCATCGAGCTCTCTGCGCAGCCCCGCACAAAGCGTATCGAGTTTTGAGAGCTGAGGTGTGAGTTCGCGGATCTCTTGCTTTGCCTGAATAAGGGCTGATGACCTTGTGTCTCCTTGAAAATGAATGCGCCCTGCAGACACGATAACGCCTGTGCGCGCCACAAAGGTGCAATCTGGATAGCGCTGCCAGAGCGTATACGCCTCAGGCGCAGTATCGACCACACAGACCTTCGCAAGCAACTGCGCTATAACAGCTTGTGCAAACAAAGGCGTATGTATACGAGACAAGAGCGCTCTATCCAAAAGCTCGGAAGGAAGCGCGGCATCTTCGTCATCTTTGGCATCTTCGAAATCTGCAGCATTCCCTGCGCCAGACTCTGCGCCCGCGCCTTCAGTGCCCTCCCCGCTTTGTATAAACGCAACAGCGCCCTCTTTATCGCCCAAAACTTTGAGCATATCAAGAACAGCCGTTTTGTCTTTAACGAGCATGAGAGATAAATTCTCGCCGAGGGCTGTAGCCGCAAGCCCTTCAAATCCCTTATCAACCTCAATGAGGTCAAGAACATTACCTGCGATTTCATCTGCAAAATGGGCATGTATGTAGTCGAGACGCGAAGATGTGTGTGTACTACTCTTAAGCAAGGATTGCGCAGCTGCAAGCCCTGCCTGCGTACGTAGCCGCGCATCTTCTTGCTCTTTTAGCTCGTGCTCGAGCGCACGTGTGCGCCCGCGCGCGTCCTCAAGCTCCTGCGCGAGCTCCTTTGCATGCGCCTGCGCATGGCCGAGCGCATCCTTTGTCTCGTCAAGCGCGAGCGCTTTTTCTTTTTCGCCGTCTTCATAGCTTTTTTGACGTTGAGTAAGCTCGCTCACACGCGCCTGAATAAGCGCTTCTTCCTCTTCACGTGCTGTAATATCTCGCTGAGTGGATTGCAGCTGCAAGCTCGCAGCCTCACGCTCTCGTATGACCTCGGCTTCTTTTGCCTTGAGTTCATGAAGACGTTTTGCAGCGTCTCTTGCATTTGAGCGCGCTTGCTCAAGAGATATGCTGCGCTCACTTAGTTCATTTTGCGCATGCTGCATGCGAGCATTCGCGTCATCTATACGCGTATCAAGCGCGGAGGCTTCAGTTTCGAGAGTTTTTTTCGTATGCTCACTATTCGATAGGTTTCGTCTGAGCTCGCTTATGCGCTCCACCATATTCTTTCCTTTTTCGGAAAGAAGGCGCATATCGGAATCGAAACGACCCACGATATCGTGAATACGGCGCCTTGATTCAGCTAAATCGCCTGCAAAAAGACCCTTTTGTTCAAGCAGAGCCTGATAGCTTCGAAGCGTCTTTTTTGCTTCATCGCGCTTACAGGAAAGAATGTCTTCAGTTGCTTTTCCCTCTTTAATGCGCTCTTCAAGCTCGGTATATTGCGCTTTAAAGTTCGTGAGATCATCGACCGCAAGGACTGTTTTGCTCACCTGAAGCTTCTCTGAGAGCTCTTTTGCACTGCGTGCGCGCTTCATTTGGCGCTCTATGGGTATGAGCTGCGCATTGACTTCTTTTTTGAGCGTGCGGGCGCGAGAGAGATACGAAGTCAAAAGCGATAATTTTTTCTCTGCAAGGGCTTTACGCTTGCGCGACTTTGAGATGCCGGCAGCATCCTCCACGAGATGTGCCCGCTCGCTCGGCTTGCTCACAAGAATTGAATCGAGTTTTCCTTGCGAAATGACCGTGCGCATGTCTTTTCCAAGGCCGGAATCATGCAAAATATCGTATATGTCACGCAAGCGAACACGGGTTTTGTTGACGAGATATTCACTTTCGCCTGAACGATACATTCTACGCGTGATGGATACGTCGCTAAAGTCAAAGGGAAGCGTGCCATCGGAATTATCCAAAACAAGAGTTACTTGCGCATAACTTACCGAAGGGCGACTCGAAGAACCTGCGAAAATGACGTCTTCCATCGCTTGTCCGCGCAAGTTTTTGGCGCTTTGCTCCCCCAATACCCATAAAATTGCATCGGAAATATTGGACTTGCCCGACCCGTTTGGCCCCACCACAACACTCATAGTAGGATCAAACGTCAAGGTCGTGGTATCAGCAAATGACTTAAAACCCTTGAGGGTAAGAGTTTTGAGATACAACAAGCCCTCCTTTGGTATGCGGGCGTGCGTGCATGGACACAGAAGTGTGTGCAGGCACGCACACGCACAGGCGATTTATAAGTTTGAAATCACAGATTTTGAGGCGAGAAGCGCTTCATCCTTCGGGTCGAGTTTATCGAGCGCAAAGGAAGCAGCGACGCTTTGCGATTCTTTTTTGGACGAACCTGATCCTCTGCCCAAAAATTCACCGTCAACAAAGACCGCCGAGGTAAATTGTGGGGCATGTGCAGGACCCGACTCCTTTTCGAGCTGATACACAGGGGCTGTGTGAAAGCGCTGCTGACAAATTTCCTGCAAGCGGCTCTTGGGAGAAATAGGATGTTTCGCAAGTTCAGGCACCATGTAAGGCGAGAGAGTCTTACGTATGAAGGAAGCCGCGGGATCATAGCCGCCTTCGAGATACACCGCTCCTACCAGCGACTCATACACATTTTCAAGAGCGGAATGAAAACCGCGCACACCTGTGCCTTTTTCGGACTCGCCAAAGATGATGCACTTGCCGATGCCCAACTCTTCAGCAACGCAAGAGAGCGTCTTTCCGCTCACCAGAGAAATTTTCATGCGCGTAAGTGCGCCTTCGTCCATGCCGGGGAATTTTTCGAACATGTCGGTTGCGATAATCGCGCCCAAAATAGAATCGCCCAAAAACTCAAGACGCTCATACGACGCAGAAACCGGCTGTCCTTCCACTGCAGAAGGATGCGTAATCGCAGCTTGAATAAGCTGTTTGCTTTCAAATGTATAGCCGAGAATGTTCTCAGCAAACGCGATTCTTTCTTCTAAATTCATAATGTCCTTTTAGTCATATAAGACGAACAGCTCATGCAGATGCAAAATTCTCAAGCGAGCTTGCTGTGTGGACGAGGCTTCGCCAGCGAAGAAGCGCAAAAACCAAAGTTCTCAACGTTCTCAACGTTCTCAACGTTCTCAAAGCACTCAAGTACCAGCCGATGGGTGCGCGAACGCACTCAAAAAGCTACTGCGCGCTCGCAATCGCATCAACACAGTCTGCAATGGTACGTATATTTTGCAGCGCATCGTCTGAAAGCGTGCGTCCAAATTCATCCTCAAATGCTGTAATGAGCGTCAGCAAATCGAACGAATCTGCACCTAAATCTACAAAATTTGTCTGAAGCGTAAGGGTACTTTTGTCAATGTCAAGTTCAGAACTGATAAGGCTCGTTACCTGTTCAAAAATTTCGGAGCGATCCATGTGTGTCTCCTTGATAGCGAGAGATACGAATGTGTTGTGAGCTGTACATAAAACTCACGCTATCAAATATAGCGCGCATGCTGCGATAATACGAGAGCATGCACAAAGAATCGATAAAGAAACGTATGACACTCGACCGCCAGCGCGAAGCGGCAAACGTGCACGTCAAACGCACACGGCACCGCGCGCGTAAACATACGACTAAAATCTATGACCTGCAACTTAAAGCAGTTGCTCAAGATCCTCATTAATTTTTTGCACAAGAGAGCGTCTGATCGCAGACGCGCAAGCAAGCGTACCATTCATGACAGCCTTAGCAGAGCTCGAGCCGTGTCCCACAAATACAGGCGCTTTGAGGCCCAAAAGCACAGCTCCCCCCTGTTCATCGCCAGAGAGCGTGTGAATGATTTCTTTGAGACCAGGGCGTATAAGCAAAAGACCGAGCTTTGTAGAAAACGATTGCTGAGCTTTATTTTTGAGGCTTTTTATCAGGTATTTCACGGTCGCTTCGATGGTTTTAAGCGCAACATTTCCAGTAAATCCATCGCTTACCACCACATCGACAGATCCTATGAAGAGCTCCATTGGCTCGCAATTGCCCACAAACCATGAACCCTCGTGGCTCAAGAGCTCGTGCGCAGCGAGAATTGCCTCAGAACCCTTGGTACTTTCTTTACCATTTGACAAAAGGCCCACGCTTGGATTGGACACATGCAAAATAGCTTGCGCGTACGCGCGACCCATGTGCGCAAACTGCAAAAGCGTCTGTGGGCGCGCATCAGCGTTTGCGCCTAAATCGAGAAATACGCAAGAATGTTGAGAAAGGCCAGGTACCGCATAGGCAAGAGCAGGACGACGAACGCCTTTTAAGCGGCCAATATCAAGAGTTGCACTTGCAAAGATCGCGCCCGTAGAACCTGCGGAGAAAAACCCTTGCGCGCGCCCTTCCTTAACAGCCTTGCAGCCGCGCACAATGCTCGAATCGCGCTTCGTGCGGACCGCAGTAGCAGGGTGTTCGCTCATAGAAATTGTTTGTGTGCTGATGAGGGCCTCTGCGCGCGGCGTTTCTTGACAAAAGGGCTCAACGATTGCTTGAGCACCTACCACAAGCACCTGCAGCTCAGGATCTTTTTGAAGAGCAAGACGAATACCCTGAAGTACCTGTTCAGGGCCAGAATCTCCACCCATCGCATCAACACAAACGGTGATCATACAACTCCTTGCATTAGGTTTTGAACGAAGCGCTTCCGCCCGATTGTAGAAGCTTTTTATAGGTGAATGAGCTAAAAAGAATGCACGCATATACAAAGCGACGCATACGCGCTACCACGTATGCACTCACCTACTCAGCTTGCCAGGCAGATTATCGATCTACAAGCACATGCATGCGCAATATCAAGATAAACGCATATGCAGCAAGCGCGCGGTATCCAATATGTTCAAAACTATATCCAAACGCCAAAGCGCACGCAGGCGCTCTAAATGAAGAAAGGCCGATCCCGTGAAGAATCGACCTCCTACTCATATAAATGAAATTAGTCGGTTGTGACAACTTCGCGGTCTTTGTAATAGCCGCAATTAGAGCATACATGGTGAGGAAGCTTCGTTGCGTTGCACTGAGGACAAACGGAGCGAGCTGCTACACCGAGTTTGCTATTTGCTGAACGACGTGTGTGAGTTGCACCACGGCCTTTTTTCTGCTTAGGTACTGCCATCTCTTACCTCTCTTACCAAATACAAAGCTCGAAGACACAAGGTGCTTGAGCAGTAGTTTGAAAAATCATGCAAGGATGTACTATAGCATGTTTGGCAAAAGGCACCCTGTGCATATCTACAACATCAGAAATTTTACACGTATTACAAACTTTTACAAGTGCGCGCAGGCATATACAAGAGAATTACATCTGCGTGCGCACCGTCTTAACTAGACTTAGAAGACGATTGCGAGCCGTCAAGCTTGAGCTTAAGCTCACGAAGCTTGAGCAGCTCTTGCGCATTGTGGGAAAGCGGAAACGCATCTGACTCAGATGTGTCCCCGTTTTCGCAAGCGCAAGCCGCCGTATTGAGATTAGCACCACAGCCCGCGCAAAGACCTTTGCAATCAGGAGAACAAAGCACAATATAGGGCGTTTCGTTAAGCAGCGCCTCCTGCAGACAATCCGTGAGATCGATTGAATTGTCGCTCGAAACAAGGCCATACTCAAGCTCATCATCCTCGGACAATGTAGACGTGTTCTCAGGCTCTTCAAACAAGAAATATTCGTCGACCTCAGCCGCCAGATCAAAGCTGCAAGGCTCAAGACAGCGATCACACACCCCGCTTACCTTTGCTCGAAGAAGTCCGGATGCAAAAATCCCCTGGCCTGCATTGGTAAGGGTAAGCGCAAGATCTATGCCTTGGGGAAGCGTAAAACGATGAGGGCCCAGCTCATACGCACTCTCTTCAATGTGTTGCTCAAAAGGAACGCACGAGCCGCGCATACTGAGTCGGTCATCAAGAATGGCGATAGTTTTTTTCATACGTACAGCTATTTCTACTTACACAACTACCAGTTCACATTGTTGGACTGATTGCGATCGCCCGAATTTTCGTTGAGTGTCTGGCGCACGCGCGTCACCGAATTGGTGAGGGATTTGAGATTCTCCTCGAGGTGCGCAAGGACGGTATCAGCATATTCCTCGGCGTTGTAGCGCGTATCACGCTCATATTGATCGGCACGATCTTTGACTTCATCAGCTTTTTGTTGAGCTATGCGAACGATTTCCTGGTCACTGGCAAGAATGACAGCCTGTTGTTGAGCATCGGCAATGATGGAATCCGCCTGCTTTTGCGCACGATCAAGGGTTTCGGTCTCTTCCTTGACAATGCGGCGCGCATCGGTAAATTCCTGAGGAAATACACGACGAATTTCGTCGAGAATAGCGAAGACGTCTTCTTGGTCAACAATTTTTTTGCCCTGTCCT
Organism: uncultured Atopobium sp.; assembly: GCA_947090525.1. GTDB lineage: Bacteria > Actinomycetota > Coriobacteriia > Coriobacteriales > Atopobiaceae > Fannyhessea. The sequence continues at coordinate 593,704 of CAMUON010000001.1, read as the reverse complement.
GCGGCAAACGGAGTCTTTGCTTCGGAGACTAAATCTTCTAGTTCACTAACAAGGTTCTCAATTTCCTCACCCGGCTGCATACTGGGCTCCTTTCGCATAGTACGTGGTCAATAGCTACGTATAATCTTCATTTTCCTGATCACACAGCTTAATAATATCAGAAACTCAAAAAACTGGGGAGCACATTTGTGAGTGTTACCCTTAAGTTCACAACAAGAGCAGCGAACGCACGCGGTGAGCATACGCGCGAGGCGTTAGAGATAGACGTATACACAGGCACAAAGCGACTACTCAAGCGCCTGCGACGCTTTTATTTGGAAAAATGAACGTGCAAGCGCTCATTCACACACGCGGGCACAAGCGCAGAGGCATCAGCACCCATAGCAGCAACTTCCTTCACAACAGAGGAAGAAATATAGCCAAATTGTGGGCTACTCATAATAAAAATTGACTCGATATGAGGAGAAAGACGTGTGTTAAGATCGGCTTGCTGCAATTCGTACTCAAAGTCAGTCATCGCACGAAGTCCTTTCACAATGCCAAGCGCCTTCTGCTCACGACAAAAATCTACCAACAGCCCAGAAAACGGTAGAACTTCAACCGACAAAAGCCCGGCAGCGCGCAATGCCTCCCGTACCATCTCCACGCGTTCATCCAGCGTAAAGGTCGTGCCTAACCCACGCTTATTCAAAGACGCAGCAACGCCTACGGTAACTGTGTCAAACATGCGGCAAGCGCGCGCTATAACATCGAGATGCCCCAGGGTAATAGGATCAAAGGTTCCCGGGACAACAACATGCGTGATCTCGTGTTTCATATCTTCTTCTTTCTTGTGAGGACTACGCCGAGAAATAGTACAAAAGGTGTTTAGCTGCAGATAAATCAAATAGCGGGCACAACGGTGGGCCAAACTAAAGGATCAACGGGCCAAGCAACGGATCAGTCAAAGGGTCAAGCCAAAGGATCAGTCAAAGGGTCTAGTCTCAAGATCTCAATCGCACAAATTCCGTGAGAAATATGCCGAGAAACGCTCACCGAGCAGTTAAGCACCTGCTCCTGCGCGCGCACATCTTGAGGAGAAAAGGTATCAGAAGCCGCATGCTCATAGAGCACCCGCGCATGCTCATCCAAACATCCCGCTTCTTTAAGGAGGTAGAGCGGCTGCAGCGCATCTTTCACAGGAAATGCATAGGGCGGATCGAGGAGCACGAGCGCTATCTTCGATCCCGCCAAAGCCTGAAATACCCGCTCGTACGTGCGGGGCTGGAGCGCATCTGCATACAAAAGCGTACACAGATGAGGCTCTGCTTTGAGCTTTGTGGCGTTTTGTTTGAGACAGGCGAAGGACTTGCGATTCTTCTCAACTGCGACCAGCTGTTTTGCGCCGCGCGAGAGAAATTCAAAACCTAAAGCGCCTGATCCTGCATACGCATCAAATACCGAGACACCATGTAAATCGAGGGAAAATTCGTGCAACACGCTAGACGCGCATGATTCGCGCACGCGTGCTTGCGTGGGGCGCGTGTCTCTACCCTCTTGGGTCAAAAGCTCTCGTCTGCGCCACATACCTCCTGCTATGCGCAACTATCCTCCTTTTTCGCGACTTATAGATGCAATAATGCCTGGTCAAGACCCTCATAACGCGCGCACAGCTCATCCTTAAGCGCTCGGTGAGCTGGAAACGAAAGACTTGGATCGCGCTCAAAAAGAGTGCGCGCATCAGTTCTTGCATATTCAGCCAAATCAGCATCTGCTACAGAATCAAAAATCGATAACGTCTCACAACCGCTCTGTTTATACCCGATAATCTGGCCTTCATGTCGAAATTCAAGGTCTTTTTCCGCAAGCTTAAACCCATCTTGCTCTGCCTCCAAAAGCTCAAGACGAGTGCGTGCAGGGGTGTGCCGAGCTGCCGCCGAAACCAAAAACACCTTGCCCGGAATAGATCCGCGGCCTACACGACCTCTCAGCTGGTGCAGCGTTGCAAGCCCAAAGCGATCCGCATCCAGGATAAGCATGCAACTTGCCCGTGCGACATCGATACCCACTTCGATGATCGTTGTGGTAACCAGAAGCTTGATGTCGGCTTTTGCAAAGGAAAGAAGCGTTTTATCTTTGTCTTCGTTTGACATTTTTCCAGTTAAAAGGCCTATTTCAAACTCGGCAAGCTGACTTTTATGAAGCGCTTCATACACATCTACCGCAGCATGAATAGAGCTTGCGTGACTACAAAACGCTGGGTTGATGTCGTCCACAGTAGCTTTCGCATCCTTCGCGTCCACGCGCGGACAGACAATATAAGCCTGCTCTCCTCTGGAAAGCGCCTGGTAGATGGCATCATATGCCTGGGATATATTCTGATACGCAAGAACATGGCACGATATCGGAGCACTTACATACGGGCGCGTATGAATAGTAGAAGTCTCCACGTCGCCAAAAAGCGAGAGCGCAAGCGTTCGCGGAATAGGCGTTGCACTCATGGACAGAAGATCGGCTGCGCGTGCTTTTTGACGCAGACGCGTGCGTTCCCGCACACCAAAACGGTGCTGCTCATCGATGACAATATAGCTGAGCTTGGCAAACACAACTTCATCGGACAACAACGACGTCGTACCAAAAAGCACGCATAACTGCCTGTCCCGAAGCGCTTGAAGAATGTGAGATCTGTGCTTGACATCGGTTGTGGCTGTGAGCACATCATAGCTAATACCAGCGCTTTTGAGGAGCGGACCAAGCTTTTGAGCGTATTGCTGCGCCAAAATACTCGTGGGCGCAAGCATACACGCTTGCGTATTGCTATCTTGACAAAGCGCAAAACCAAGAGCTGCAACAATCGTTTTTCCACAGCCAACATCACCCATGAGCAGGCGATTCATAGCGTATGGACTACTCATATCCAAAAAAAGCTCGTCTCGTACCTGCTGTTGTTCCGGGCTCAACTCAAAACCTAGGTGCTCCATAAATGAATGCACGTGAGGGCCTTCAAGCGTATGTACGAAAGGTTTCGCGTTTTGCCTAAATTCTTGCGCGCGCACGCGCAGGCAAAGTTGCAAATACATAAGCTCATCAAAGGCAAGACGGCGCCTAGCAAGTTGTGCCATGGGCGTCTGAACAGGGGCGTGTACCTCGCGATATGCATTTGAGAGACTCATCAACGCGTGCCGCGCGATAAGTTCTGCGGGCATAGGATCTACAAGAAACGATTGCGTATGTATGTTTGAAGCGCTAATCCTTCGATACCAGGCAATACTTAAGCCTTCTGTGAGACTATACACGGGCCAGATGCGCGTCTTCGCAAAACAGGATGTATGAGGACTTTGTTGTGTTGTAACTGCGCGAACGTGGGTATTTCGAGCAGCAGGAGCAGGTGCAGACGGCTCGGGCAAAGACGTGCTCACACTAGGATCATGTTCAAGAAAAGGTGCCGTCATAGCATAAAAACCATAGGAATAATCAAGCGTTCCCGAAACGATGACGCGCTCGCCTATTCTGTACTGTTTTGCAAGCCAAGGCTGACGGAAAAACGTAAGACGCATCGCAACACCCTGCTGATCCTGCACAAAGATTTCGGTAAGCGATAAACGAGGACGGGGGTATTTTTGAGCTACGGAGAGTACATGTGCGCACACAGTGATATTATCTCCGAGCCGCGCAGATAGAATGTCTGTTTGCGTAGAAAAATCGAGATAACGTACAGGTATACGCAGCAAATAGTCGCGAATCCTACGTATGCCCAGCTTTTCGAAGGCTTTTACCCGCACACCACGCACATATGCCAGACGAGAAACACTCTCGTCGAGCTCAAGCGTATGAACAATGCGCGGCGAAGCTTCCGAAAAACTTGGGGCATTTACACAAGCCATCGCGATTTCACACCATCATTATTCAAGAGAGAAAAGAACGGGATAAAGCGGCTGTTCTCCTCGCTGTGGATCGACATCGAGAGAAGGAAACGCGTCTTCGATTGCTTCAACAAGTGCCTCAAAACGCTCTTCATTCATATCTTTACCTGCAAGAATGGTGAGTGTATCGGCTTCTTGAGCGCTGAGCATGCGTTTGATGCTCTCGAGTGTGACTTCCTGCACATCATGACCCACAATATCGATAGATCCTGCCACAATCCCCATAACATCGCCTGCATGAATGGGCGTACCATCTGCTGCGGCAGAATCTCTCACCGCTTCGGTAACTTCGCCTACGCGTACACATGCGATCTGCTCGGTCATACCCGCTACAATATCTTCGAACGACTCGCTCGTATCGACCATAAAGAGCGCGGAAAACGCCTGGAGTATGCTTTTTGTCGGAACAACGGCTACTTCTGCATCCTCGCACGCCTTCGCTGCTTGTTCTGCTGCCATATAAATATTTGAATTATTCGGAAGAACAATGATGTGCTGAGCATTGACTTTTTGAATTGCGTTCAAAAGATCAGCAGTGGAGGGGTTCATCGTCTGTCCCCCACTTACGATCTCATCCACCCCCAGAGAACTCAAAATCTCTGCTTGTCCTTCACCTGCAGCAACCGCGACAAAACCGAGCTCTTTTTTGTTTTCGGAAGCTTTAGAAGCTAACGTGCCTTGTGGAGCGGGTGATAGGGAGCCCTCTCGTACAAGCGTTGTATTGTCTTTGATTGCCTGCGTGCGCTCTTCGGCCTCGAGATCCATATTGTGCACGAAGACGTTATAAATTTGCCCTCTATGCAGCATATGCCTGAGCACATAATCGGGACGATTGGTGTGCACGTGGATTTTGAAATCGGGATAGGATCCCACCAAAAGCTCACAGTCGCCTTGCTGAGCTAGGAATTTGAGATTTTCCTCGCGATTGAAATCTTCAAGATCTGCAGTGAACAAAAATTCTGTGCAGTAGCGGTAATTTGATCCCGCCCAGTCTTCATTGACGACAATATCAACGGCGGAAGATACCTGCGATTTTGCATCGTTTGTAGAAGTTTTGAGATCGGAAGTTTGGATATGAGTAAGCTCGCCTGCTTTGCCGTTGTATGCATTGACAAATGCTTCGATAAAAGTGGCGAAGCCAAACGCACCCGAATCCACCACGCCATTTTCACGAAGAACAGGCAAGAGATCAGGCGTGCGTGCAACCGACTCGTATGCTTCGACCACGAGCGCATCGAGGAGCTCCTGCTTAGAGACGTGCGCACGAACAAGCTCTTCAGCGCGGGTAGCAACATCTTTGCAAACGGTGAGAATGGTGCCTTCTACAGGCTTACGTACCGCCTTAAATGCAACTTTTTGACCATTTGTGAGCGCAAACGCAATATCCTCAACGCTTGTAGTCTTGGGATTGCGCTCGGACAAACCTTCGGCAATACCGCGCAGGATCTGACTTGTAATAACGCCGGAATTTCCGCGCGCGCCCATGAGCGAGCCGTGCGTGATAGCGCGAGCGATATCCGCAAGAGAAGCGTCCTTGGGGAGGGCCTCGATTTCCTCGACAACCGTTTTAAGCGTGAGGCTCATATTGGTGCCGGTGTCGCCATCGGGAACAGGGAATACGTTGAGTTTATTGATTTCGTCTGCTTTTGCAGCGACAGCCTGCGCTGCAAGCGGGAAGCAACTGCGAATGACGTGAGTGATCATATTGATAGATTTCCTTAGGTCATGAGGTCAGAACATGGACACACGCAAGCGTACAGAACAGGCAAGCGTGCAGGTACTGTTTGTATTAACGGGCGCGCATGCCTTCGATGCATACGCGGATATCCACATCGTCAAGCTCGGCAATCTTTTTCAAGACAAAGCGCTGAGCACTGATAATGTTCTTCGCCACCGTCTGGAGATTTAAATCACGCTCGACGATCACATGAAGACACACAACAGGCTTGCCGCCTTCCATATCGACGTCGATGCCTTTACGCATGCGGTACATGGGCAAAAGGTGCATAAAGCCGTCTTGTTGATCGAGCGCGGCCATGCCAACAACGCCGTAGCACTCAAGAGCGGTGCGTCCGACGAGATCGGCAATACAGTCATTGGATACCTTAAGCGTTCCGGGAACATCTTGTGCCATAGAAACGTATCCTTTCGCTTATGAGGCGTATACTTGTTGGTATTGTAGTTATTGTAGCGCAAACAAGGGACAAAAAATGCTTGCGTAAGAGATTTATCAAAAGCCCAAGCTCATGATGTTTGGCGGGTGGGCGCACGGACGACTCGGGCCATGGCGTGAGGGTAATGTTCTGCAGGGCAGTCAACGCACTACGAACACCAAACCACCATATACGCCCCTTTTGACTTTGCAAGCTGCGCTTGATGTGGTACATTGTTACAGCACATGTGAATTGATGCGCGATATCGCGCGCTTCTTTGGAGGTTGTTATGTCGAAGGTCTGCGATTTTTGCGGTAAGCACGCTGTTGCTGGTCGCTCTATAAGCCACTCACACCGCACGGTTAACCGTAAGTTTAAGCCAAATATCCAACGCGTTACTGTTTTTGAGAACGGCCGCACTCCTAAGAAGAACGTTTGCACTCGTTGCCTTAAGTCTGGCAAAGTTGCACGTTCTGCTGAGCAAGCATAGTCGTTATCTTTCTTTATATAGTTTGAGAGAAAAGGAGCATATGCTCCTTTTTTTGTATGCGTGCGCAAGCCTTTTCCTGTGTAAGCCCTTCCTCCACGCAGGAGCTTTTTGCTACGCGCGTGAGCTGAAAACCCTGGTAGAACTCTCACGCGAACGAGGAGGATGTTTTGTGGTAGACCGTTATGTCTTCGGTCTATCCACAAAACATCCGGTAGTGAGCGTGAGTGAATCTACATAGGGAAGGTTTTTCAGCTTCCGCGCGAGCGTAGAAAAAAACGTACACAGACGCATGTGGGGGCATGTCGTTTAGTAGAACATGAATCCTAAATGGCGGGCACTAGGCGCGCTCGCAGTACACGTATGCAACGCCCTTATGGCAGGTAATCGTTGCCACGTCCTTTGAGATTTCATTCGATATCCCCATGTCGCCCAACAGGGAAAGCATCTCGTGATCAAGCTCCCATTTCATACCTTGTTCGGATACGCAAGTTTTTGGTGCAAGCGCAATCACCGATACGCGGCGCATCGGCTGCTTGATTTCCCAAGAAGTACATGCCTGGGGAGACAGCACACGAGCTACATAGCCATTTTCTACAATACGCGGACAGTAGCGAAATGCATGTGCCACAACGCCCATCGATATCAAATTAAGATCCGCGCGCCCCCCACTTATTCCCGTAAACGAAAGGCGCAGCTGTTTATGCTGACGGCGCGCCTCATTACACGCAGCATCAACCGCAAGACTCAAATCGCTCGCATACTTGTCACGCGGGAACATGATATGCGAAACACCTTGCGCTTTCATGCTTTCAATGTGCGCTTGTTCTGCAGAATCTGCATCTCCACAATACATATGAGGCATCATATCTGCAGCCATAAGGGTATCCAATCCCCCATCGGCTGCAATCACATAATCAGCCTCAGCACAAAGCGCGCGGACAAGATCTGGATGCGGAGCATCATCTCGAGACGCGCCCACAATGAGTGCAGATAGCGTAGCCGTGCTCGTATCTGTGCTCGTAGCCGTGGTCGTAGCCGTGCTCGTATCTGTGCTCGTAGCCGTGGTCGTAGCTGTGTCCGTAGCTTCCCGCACGCCGTCCGCTAAAGTAGCGTCTGCGACATCGCTTGCAGCTTCGGCCTTGCAGCTACAGTCGCCACGTTCATAATCGGAGATCAATTCATACGATACTTCCGCAGGTGAATGCACAAAAATGTCACTATATTTCCGACAAGCCACTTCATCACGGGCGAGCCTTGTATCAAAGAAACACACCGTCTTGAGCCCGGCAGCCTGACCCTCGCGCACGCCAAACGGCGTGTCCTCAAACACCCAGGTAGCCTCGGCAGGCGTGCCCAAAAACTCATGCGCGAGCTTCCAAATATCGGGATACTCTTTTGAGCGAATCGTGCCGCCTGTGGAAAACGTTTTCTCAAAATAATGGTCAATACCAGCAATTTTGAGTGCGTAATTGAGGTTCTTTTGCGCCGTAGATGAGGCCACGCACATCTTTACTCCGTGTGCCTTAAACGATTCCAAAAGATCCAAAATACCTGGAAGAGGCCGCGCGGTACGCTCATATCCTGCGCGCACAATTTCATCGAGCATGGCAAAAATCGCTTCGGACGATTCGCCTACATGATAGTGTTCATGCAGATATTTACAGGTATCATGCAAGCTCAAAGGCTCAATTTCATCAAAGAGCGCACGCGTCTGGGGAAGCCCCAAACGACCCAACAACTCATTGGTAGCCCCTCGCCACATGATCATGGTGTCGAGTAGCGTTCCGTCGCAATCAAAAATTGCACCTTGTATTGCCATAGGTCAAACCTTTCTATCAATTGCCAGATAATCAGGCGTGTACGATGTAACTCACGCATCGAGTATATAGCTCACACCAAGCGTATAGCGCACAAATCGAGCCCGTACTTCTCGCTTGTGTTCTAGCCCGTACTTCTCGCTCGCACTCCTCGCTGGTACTTCTCGCGCCAATCTAGGACTTTGCCTCGAGATAGGCCACAAAATGCGGGTCAAATGCAGCCGGACACGAAGGAAACACGAGTTCAAAACTGCTTTTTCCCAAAGCATCCTCAAATATCTGCGGAAGCGTTTGCCGAAGCGGGGAAGCTTCGCTTATAAGATCCCGCGCAAACTGCCTGCAAGACGCACTCACCCATTCCTTCCAACTTCCAGGAAGCTCTCGCGCGCAAAAACGCGCACCTTCTGGTGCATGCAAAAATGCATCGATCACCTCTTCATCCTCGGCAAGAAATAAAGAACAGGTGGAGTATATAAGCTTACCACCTGGTTTTACATACCGACTCGCCTCTTTAAGAAGAGATAGCTGAAGACAGGGCAAGGAATCCTTGCAATTAGGATCGAGACAATTGAGGTCGAGATGAGCAAACGTATCCACATGACGGCGCACAGTCGAAATTCCAGAGCAAGGAGCATCAACAAACACGTGGTCAAACATGGTATGAGCCGGAAGAGATGTATTAAGCGCGCGGCAATCGACGGCATCGTCAGAAAAATCGTGCCAAGGCGCCCAGACGCGCATGCGCGATCTTGCATCCTGCACTTTGTGCGCATCGCTATCAAAAGCCAGATGATGAAAATCACGCGGGCGCGCATTTGATTGAGAAAATGAAGCATCCGCAGACGCAAACGCGTTTGCCTGCGCACGCGCCTGCATGTGCGCTCGCGTGTTTGCCTGCGCGAGGCCTGCAAAAAACGAAGCCATAAGCAAAGACTTGGTCCCGCGGCCGCACGCAATTTCCAAAAGATCGGGAGTTGAGTTTGTATCATGCGCAAGCTCCCACACCGCAAGCGCAGCTATCGCCTGCGCAGCAAAATCAGAAAACATGAGCATATCGGGATGTTGAAAGGAAAAACGTGATGCCTGTGCGCGGTCTTTCACAAGCGCTATACCAAGCTGTGCTTCGCTCACAAGCGCGTAAGGAAGCACGTGCTGACGTGCGAGAGATGTATCCCCTGGTAGACGCACAGAAGAAGCGGATACTGCAGGAGCGGGATGATGCTCAAGCCCCTGATTCACACAGGCAAATAGCGGAAGTGCATCTACCAGCGCAAGCGCTTGACCTGCAAGCGTGTGCGCGCCTCTGTCTGCATAGATGCGCCTCGCAATGGAAACTGGCATAGCCGCGCAAGCGCTAGCAGCTTCAATACACGAAGCATCCGCAGCACATCTACCATCAGCGCAGACAGCCTCGCCATCGTTATATACCTTCAGCATATACTCATACGCCGCCTGTGTGCGCGGAAGCTCCACACGCGTAAGTGCTCGCAAACTCGCATTACACAAACCAGAAAGCGGGCGTTTCACGCGAGACACGCGAGAAACCGCATCGGCAATCACCGCATGAGCCGGATGCTTGAGAAAGAGCACTTCAAAGACCGCGCAGGCCAAAATATCTTGCACGGCATACGTAAGGTGCGAAAATCGCTTGATATAGCGAGCAAGCAGCGTGTCAATATACGGCCGCGCAAGCACGAGTCCTGAAAGCAGCCTCGTCGCATACGCCTTTTCCCGAGGCGCAAGTGCAGAAAAGCTTGCTGAACTGCGCATATAGTCTTTTGCAAATAGATGGTTCGAGCGAAGCTCAGCAAGTGCTACAAGACATGCCGTATGCGCTTTATTCATATCACAGGAAAATGCCTGTTTAGAGGCCATGTATCCTCGTTCCTCACTCAATAACTACTGAAAAGCTAGATCTGAAACACGTGCGCGTGCGCGCAAAAAAGCCGAAGCGCGCAAAACACCAGAAATCCTACAACTTAGGAAAGTCCTTCCCATGAAAGCATATCGCGCACGCCCGAAAGCCATGCTTCCACAGACATAGCCTTTTTGCCCTCAGGCTTAAGCTCAAGAATCTGCAGACAACCCTCGGTACACACCAAACATAGATGATGTTTATCAAAGATGCACGCACCTGGAGAGAGTACCTCGTCAGAAGCGCCCGCGCCCGCGTTTCCGCATAGCGCCTTTGCACTATCAAGTGTAATTGCACGCGCGCGCAAGACACGAACCTTCCTACCAGCGATAAAAACGCGGGCAGGGGCTTCTGCGCTAGATGCTTGCACACGACGCTGAAGCGATAACGCCGGTTGATCAAGGCAAAGCAAGGTATCCTTTTTCTCAATCTTGTGTGCATAACTTACGCGCGTTTCGTCTTGAACCTGCCACACAACAGTTCCGTTTTCAATTTCTACAAGCGCCCGAAGAAGGGCACGCGCTCCTACATGAGACAGCTCGCAAAGCAGCTCTTCCGTATCTTTCTCGCCGACAGGAATAGATTCTTGCAAACAATATCTTCCGGCATCGAGCGCGTGCACTACTTCCATAATCGAGACGCCAACACGGGTCTCCCCTTCCAAAATTGCCCGTTGAACTGGGGCTGCGCCGCGATATGCAGGCAAAAGCGACGCATGAATATTGATCACTCCAAAGCGTGGAATCGAAAGGACGCTATCGGGAATAATTGCACCATACGCTGCAACAACAATACAATCGGGAGCAAGCTCTTGAATTCGCGAAACTACCCCTTCGTCAAGTCGTGTGGTCTCGAGAACAGGTATACCAAGCGCACGCGCCCTTGCTTTGACCGGTGTAGGCAAAAGCGCACGGCCGCGCGCACGCACACTATCAGGGCGTGTAATCGCAAGCGCAAGCTCGTGATGAGTGGCAAGCTCTTCGAGAGCCGGCACACTAAATTCTGGTGTTCCCATATATACAATGCGCATATAATCGCTTTCCTATCTGCTTGTAGTGATGCTAGTCACGCGCGCGCACACTCGCGCCCGCACGCGGCCAAAACTCAATCCCCGAAAAGAAGCTTAAATCTCTACTTCACCTGGACGAGCGCCCGCCTCGAGGGCATGTTTGTACTCGATAAGTTTTTGAGTTTTTTCGCGTAGGGGCAAATGATCAGGAATAGTCGTCCCGTCGATATGATCACATTCATGCTGCAAACAAGCAGCCAAGAGATTGCCACGTGCTTCGTAGCGCATAAGCTCGCCCTCAAGATTATATGCCTCACAAATCACGTGCGAAGGACGCGTAACGCATACCATAATACCTGGATAGGATAGGCAGCCTTCGTTCATGGAGCGAGGCTCTTCATCGGCCGTTATGATTTTGGGATTGACGAGCACATAGGGGCGCTTTTTTGCACCATCACCCCACTCGCAATCGATGACAACCAGACGGATAGTCTCTCCTATCTGCGGCGCAGCAAGTCCACAACCATCGGTAGCATACATCACGTCGAGCATGTGATGCGCAAGATCCTTGATATCTTGCGTGATCTGTGGCACGGGATCACAAACTGTGGTGAGTATGGGAGATGGCGCGCACACCATTTCTTTATACGCAATATGTTTATCCATGAAAACTCCTTTGGGCTATATAAGGCTATGAGCTGCGCAAATGATACCTATCATGATACAACAAGCCTGGGACAAGAAATGTAGCCAAGAGATCATCGCTTGTTCCATATGCTTCGTGCTTGCCTCTCCTTGGCGCGCATTTCCCGCAGCTAAACACGCATTTCTACGTAGCTTAAACGCGCATCTTCGCATAACTTGAACGCGCATTTCCCGCAGCTAAACACGCATTGCCACTTACATAATATCAAGAGGATCGATATCAGGTGCGACCGCAACTCCTACAGGAGCTTTTATCTGCAAAAATACACGTTTAAGAAAAGGACCAATTTCGGCATCAACAGGCGCTTTGATAAGAATATGACGGCGAAATCTATCGTTTAATTTGCGCTTGAGGCAATCACTGGGTCCAAGCATGTGCCAGCGCTCGCGCATATCTTCCCCACCGTCTTGGATGGCTTGAAGTATCGCTAAGGCAAGCGTTCTGGAGTACGTAAGTACGTCATCATAGCTTGTACTCCACATCAAAATATTACACAATCTTGCATACGGCGGATAATAGCCAGAACACCTCTGCGCAAGGAGGCTCTTCATAAGATCGCAGCGCTTATGCTGCTGTAATGCCTGGAAAACAGGGTGTGTAGGCTCGTAGCTTTGGATATACACATCCCCTGGCACGGATCCTCTTCCCGCACGGCCACTTACCTGTTCGAGCAGCTGATAGGTTGTCTCTTGCGCGCGGAAATTACACATTTTAAGCGACGTATCGGCATTCAATACACCCACGAGCACAAGCTCGGGAAAGTCAAGACCTTTTGCAATCATCTGCGTACCCACAAGTATGGAAGGACTATGGGAATCAAAGCGTTCAAGCAGCTCTTGGTGTGCAGAGCGCTTGCTTGTCGTATCCGCATCCATCCTCACGATCGTGCACGCATCGCCAAACATGCGCTCAAGCTCAAGCTCTACACGTTCGGTACCCACGCCAACACCAGCCATAAATGGACTTGCGCAGGCGGGGCACCTGGTAAGTGGATTGGGGTATGCGCACACCGACCATGAGCGTTCGCAACCGTGACAGATCAGAAGATGCATGGACTCGTGATAGCTTAAGGTAAGAGAGCAATGCGGGCACTCCGGCACGAAACCGCACGCGCGACACAGTAAAAAGTTGGCAAAACCGCGACGATTGAGCAAAAGTAGGGCTTTTTGCTTGTGCTTTACCACATCAAAAAGCGCTTCTTTGAGCTGATAGGAAAACATAGAACGATTATGTGCATTAAATTCCTGCGCCATATCCACAAGATGTATGCGCGGGAGTTGGGCTTTTCCCGTACGTTCGGGCATTTCAACATAATGCCAAGGAAGCTGAGAAGCTGCTTTGATCGTGGGTAGTTCAAGAGAATCATCCGTCAACGATGCATCGCCTGCAAAAGCACCTGCGCGCGCAAGCATCTCCAAAGACGGCGTCGCCGATCCAAACACAACAGGACAGTGCCTGAGCTGCGCGAGCTTGCACACGACCGTATGCGTATCATAGCGCGGCTGCAATTCCTGCTTGTAGCTCGAATCGTGTTCCTCGTCTACGACAATAATGCCGAGATGATACAAGGGCGCAAAGCAGGCACTTCTCGCCCCGATCAGCACATGACATGTGCCATTGCGCATAAGATCCCATTGATCAAAGCGCTCTCGTATCGAAAGTTTAGAATGCAAAACACATACATCACCGGGAAAACGACTTCTAAAACGACCCAAGGTCTGGGCCGTAAGGGAAATTTCAGGCACGAGCACAAGGGCTTGTTTTCCCTGCTTAATTACTGTTTCTATAGCTTCAAGATAGACTTCAGTTTTGCCCGATCCCGTAACCCCATCAAGTAATATAGCGTGCGCAGAAGCAGACGCGAGCGCTTTTTGGATACAGTCAAGGGCACGCTTTTGCCCGTCTGTGAGCGTCTCTGGGCGATGCGCAGACGCAGAAGAGAGCGTCGTTTCTTTCTCTTGATGAATGAGTCTTCGCTTGGTGATGCGCACGACTCCTTTTTTCTCGAGCGCGCGAGCGCAGCCTAGCGCAGAGGGCAACAAAATGCGCAGTTCACTCAAGCGCTGAGGGCCTTCGGCAAGTGCTTGCATCAGACGAATTTGCGCGCGGTAATGAGGCTTAGGTACATAGCTAGAGAACTGTTCTCCCTGCTCAAGCATGCGTTCGTCAACGGCACCTGTTTTTTCGCACACGAGCTCCCATGGATCTTTGGAGCTCACGCGCATCACTTTGACTTTTTGTCCTGGAGCCAAAAAAAGTCGTAGCACAGACGCAGGACTTGCAGCATATTCGTCTGCCATCCATAGTCCAAGGAGCGCTTCTGTTCTATCAAACGCTGCCGGTGCAAGCACACTCTCAATAGCCTTAATCGAGTGCGAAGATTTCGGCTCAAACGCTAGTTGATGTGTCGTATTTACGATATATCCGATTGCTTTTCTTCCACCAAATGTAACCAAAACGGTGGCTCCAACCACGGCTTTTTCAACAAGCGCGGGCGGCACTTCATAGCTAAAAGGGCATGTGAGTGAGCGAGTGGAAATATCTAGAATAACTTCTGCATAGCGCGCGTGTTCGCTCATTCTATCCCCCTTTTTCCGAAAAAAAGCGCTTGAGTATCACCACCATAGCACAGAAGAGGAGCGCCAAAGGATGGACGTTTCATGTGCAAATGGACGCAAACGCGCACGCTGAAAATAATTTGGTTTTTGGGGTAATACTGAAGTATGGTAATACTTATGAAAAGGAGAAACCATGGCACAATCAGCTCAAGAAAAACTACTTGAAAAAATGAATGTATATCTCGCAAATCAGCAGGTCAATTACTTTAAGACCCTGAGCATGCACTGGTACATCAAGGGTAAAAGCTTCTACGTCCTCCACAAAAAGCTTGAGGACATGTATCTTGAATCCGAAGAGATGGTCGACGGCGTTGCTGAGCGCATTATGAGCCTCGGTGGCAAACCAAATGCCAACATGAAAGGCGCCCTTGAGCTCGCGACTATCCCCGAGCGTCCAAACGAAGCGATCAAGGACGAAGATGTTGCTCACGAGCTCGTTTCTTCCATCAAATGGTGGATCGAGCAAGCTCAAGAAATTGTTGAGCTCGCAGAAGAGGCTCACGATGGAGCAACTCAAGACCAGTTCAACGGCTATATTGCTGAATACCAAAAGCAGCTTTGGATGATCTCGTCTTACCTTGGCTAAACGTGAATGTCTTGGCTAGTTCTTAGCCATCCTTTGGCGAGAAACGGCACGTTTTGCATACGTCAACGCTAGCCAGGAGATATAGCTCCCAATAATTATCGGCGTAATCGGTGATACTACTGATTACGCCGATTTCAGTTATGATGTAAAAAGGCTTCACTCGAAGGGAGCAAACCAGCAAAAAAGGCTTCCAGAACATTCAGTTGTTGTAAATTTTGCAACAACTGCCACTGACGGCAAAATATATCAGGTGGATTACTACAGACTCTTGAGAAGCTCCTCTGTGCGATTGGTACACTCCCAGCTAAAATCGGGATCCTTACGACCGAAATGTCCGTAGCACGCCGTCTTCTTAAAAATCGGGCGCCAGAGCCCAAGCTCTTGGATAATAGCCGCCGGGCGCAGATCAAAGACGTCATGCACAACAGCGCTCAAACGCTCACTTGGAATATCGGAGGTACCAAAGGTATCGACCATAATAGAAAGCGGATGACTTACGCCAATTGCATACGCGAGCTGCACTTCGCAGCGCTTTGCAAGGCCTGCAGCTACGATATTTTTTGCAACCCAGCGCGCAGCGTATGCACCTGAACGATCAACTTTTGTACAATCTTTGCCCGAAAAAGCGCCGCCACCATGTCGACCCATACCGCCATAGGTGTCTACCACGATTTTTCTTCCCGTAAGGCCGGTATCCCCCATGGGGCCGCCCACGACAAAACGCCCCGTTGGGTTGACATAGATATCTGCATGTTGGTAGCTAATCTGCGCTTGCTCCATCACGGGAGCAATAACATGCTCAATAATGTCGTGCTTGATCGAGAGCATGTTGCTCATCTCGGGTGCGTGCTGAGCAGACACAACCAAAGCAGTCACCTCTTTTGGCACATCATGCTCATATCGAACAGTTACTTGCGTTTTGCCATCGGGACGAAGGTAGGCAAGCGTGCCATTTTTGCGCACACGCGCAAGCTGTTGAGCAAGTGCCTGCGCGAGATAGATGGGCATGGGCATGCATACATCTGTCTCATCCGAAGCATAGCCAAACATCATGCCCTGGTCGCCCGCACCGATTTTATCAAAATCGGACTCACACGCATGCGTTTTGTGCTCAGCAGAACTATCAACGCCTTGCGCAATATCGGGGCTTTGTTCATGAATAAGGTTGAGAACACCGCAGGTATCGCAATCGAATCCATACTTTGCACGATCATAGCCGATCTCGCGCACGCACTCGCGCGCGATTTCTTGAATATCCACGTAGGACTGGGTGCGAATTTCGCCCGATACGACAATTGTGCCCGTTGTGACAAAAGTTTCGCAGGCACAGCGCACGTTTTCTACGCGCGCCGCATGGCCCGATGGAGAAATGTAGTCCCGCTTTTGAAGGGCCGCCTCCTTCGCGAGAATAGCGTCGAGCACGGCATCAGATATCTGATCGCACATCTTGTCTGGATGGCCTTCCGTCACAGCTTCTGAGGTAAAGAGGTAGTTTCTGCCTTGTGCATTCATAGTCGCATCTTTCTCGTGTGAGTGTGAGATACCGCAAAAAGAGATAGCTCCGCTTGAGAATTCTTTCCTCTTCATAGTAGACGTTTTATGAAAAAAAGAGCAGAGAAATTCAGGCTCTCGTATAAAGTACATCTCTAGTTGCATAAAGGGCGTGCGGGCGCTTGGCTTAATTTATACATCCTATGTACAGAGGCGCCAAAGCCCAAGCTATTCCAAATTTCACGCTATACTTAGCTGTATCACTAGCGTAGTCATAACATCACATATCAAAACAACAAGAGGTATGAATAATGTGCGAAACACTTTCGGATCAAAGCCCGGTACGCGTGAGATTTGCCCCCTCTCCTACGGGCAAACTCCACATCGGCGGCGCAAGAACTGCTATTTACAACTGGGCATTTGCACGTGCGCACCACGGAACATTTATTTTGCGCATCGATGATACCGATCCCACCCGTTCAACTGATGAAAACACACAGATCATTTTGCGGGCAATGCGCTGGCTTGGTCTCGACTGGGATGAAGGACCAGAAAAAGGCGGCGACTTTGGCCCCTATTGGCAAACAAAGCGTCTTGATCTCTACGAAGCAGCAGCTCAAAAGCTTGTAGACGAAGGTAAAGCCTACTATTGTTTCTGCACGCCAGAAGAGCTCGAGCACGCGCGCAAAGAAGCTGAGGCGCGCAAAGATCGCTTTCAGGGCTATCAAAGAACATGTCGCGGAATCGATCCCAAAGAAGCGAAAGCACGCGTAGATGCGGGCGTTCCCTACACGATTCGTATTAAAGTGCCGGATGATCGAGGTGTTATCACCGTGCATGATATTATTCACGGTGATGTTGAATTTAATGCCTCTGAGCTCGATGATTTCATTATTTTCCGCTCGGATCACACGCCTACCTACAATTTCGCGACCGTTGTGGACGATGAGCTGATGCGCATTACGCACATCATCCGCGGCGACGACCATCTATCGAATACGCCGCGTCAAATTATAGTCTACGAAGCACTTGGCCATAAGGTTCCTGTGTTTGCTCATCTTTCCATGATTTTGGGAACCGACGGCAAAAAACTCTCCAAGCGTCACGGCGCAACATCTGTAGAAGAATACCGTGATCAGGGCTATGATTCTGATGCCTTCGTCAATTATTTGGCACTTTTGGGCTGGGCGCTCGACGGCAAAACAACAATTATTTCCAGAGACACGCTCGCGCGTGAATTTTCGCTCGATCACATTTCTAAAAATCCCGCTACCTTCGATCCGCAAAAGCTTGAATGGGTAAACGCACAACACCTGCAAGGATTGAGCGATGAAGCGTTTGCTAAACACGTGCTTATTCCAGAGCTTGTGAAGGCGGGGTTCGTAGCTGCGGATACTGAAGGTGCTGCGGCTGGTGCGGCTGCTCTAGATTCCACACCCCAAGAATGCGATCACGTATATGCTGCGCGCCCACAATGGTATACGCTTCTTGCGAGCATACTTCGTCCGCGTACCACCTTTGCGCACGACGTATGCGAAAAATCGCGTTTTCTCTTTGCGGGAACAACGCTTGAGTTCGAAGAGAAAGCTCTGCAAAAAGGCCTCTACCTCGAAGGATCTCAGACCGCTCTTGAAGCCGTGCTCAAAGAGTTGCAGGCGCTCTCAGAATCAAGCTGGAATTTCGAAGCCATCAATGCGTGCATGCTGCCGCTCCCCGAGAAGCTCGGTGCTAACAAGCGCAAATTCTTTGCTACCATTCGTGCGAGTATTTGCGGAAGTCTTGTGTCGCCACCACTTGCGGAATCGATGGAGCTTTTAGGCAAAGATCTCTGCTGCGCAAGGCTTAATCACGCGCTTGAACTCGTATGCGCGCACGAAGCAGAAGACAAATAAGCACAAAGAGGTAACGCCATGATGAATACGTCCGCCTTTGAAATCTTGGGCCCCATTATGGTGGGTCCTTCCTCGTCTCACACTGCTGGTGCCTTGCGCATTGCTTTGGTAGCGCGTCTTTTAGGGCCAAAGCCCCTTGTGCACGTAGAATTTAAACTCTACAACTCTTTTGCCCACACATATAAAGGTCACGGGTCCGACAAAGCTCTTGTAGCAGGAATTTTGGGCCTTGCTCCAGATGATATTCGTGTGCGTCATTCGTTTGAACTTGCAAAGAAGCAAGGCCTTCGCTTTGAATTTTCGCCGCAAGATAATGGCGCTGGAAAGCATCCCAATACCGTGTGCATCTGTATGGAAGGGCTCGATGGGCAGACCATGTCCGTCACAGGTGAGTCGCTGGGCGGCGGCCGCATGCGCATCAGCTCGATAGACAATATAGATGTAGAAATTTCTGGTGACTACCCCACCCTTTTTGTTGCGCACCAGGATACGCCTGGTGTTTTGGCGGCGCTTACGAACATCTTGAGCCTACATAGCATAAATATTGCAACAATGCGTACTTTTCGCTCCAAGCGTGGAGGCAAAGCCTACACCGTGTTTGAAGTCGATGACGCCTTGCCGGGAGAACTTCTCTCGACACTCAAAAAAATCGACCACGTCTACCTCGTAAATACGGTCAACATCCCCGGTGCTTGCGGTGTTAATCCCGAAACCGAAATGATCTATGGCTTTGATACGGGTGAGCAGCTGCTTCGCCTATGTACTACGCATCATATGTCTATAGGTGAAGTCATGCGCGCACGCGAGCTCGCATTTGGCGCAACAAAAAACGTTGACGAGCAGATGCTTCACGTCCTTGAAGTCATGCGAGAAGAGGTGACAGATCCCATCCTTCATCCAAGGAAGTCACTCGGCGGACTCTTGGGCGGACAAGCAAAGCTCGTAGCCACAGCGCCTGAGCGGCTCACTCACGCACTTATGGGCGAGACGCTTACCAAATCTGTCGCGTATGCGATGGCTGTACTCGAGCGTTCCGCCACAATGGGTGTGATTGTAGCTGCTCCTACCGCGGGATCTGCAGGCATTGTACCAGGTGCTTTGCTCGGACTTGCAGAAGCTATCGATGCCAGCGACGAAGAAATCACAAAAGCGCTCTGGAATTCATGTGCCATAGGCGCACTCCTTGCGCACAACGCCTCTGTAGCAGGCGCTGAAGGAGGATGTCAGGCAGAAGTGGGCTCAGCTGCAGCTATGGCTGCATCGGCTTTGTGCGAGCTTATGGGAGCAAGCCCTGCTGTCTCACTTGCTGCTGCAAGTACAGCCATCGCGAACCTCTTGGGCCTTGTGTGCGATCCGGTGCGCGGACTTGTTGAGTACCCCTGCCAGGACAGAAACGCAATAGGCGTTGCCAACGCCATCAGCGCTTGTCAGCTTGCGCTTTCGGGTGTTATCGATCCTTTGCCCTTTGATGAGGTCACGCAGGCAATGAAACAGGTAGGCGAAGCTTTGCCGCAAACCTTACGAGAAACCGCACTTGGCGGCCTTGCGGCGGCACCTTCTGCGAAAACGGCCGTGTCTGTTTGCGGGGGATGCAACTTGTGCGATTAAGATGAAGACCCGCCAAAGCATGATTCTCGCTTGCAATATGTTGGAACTTTGCGTATAGTTATTCTTCGCGCGTGACGCTAAAGGACATCACCTTTGGGACGTCGTCTAACGGTAGGACAAAGGTTTCTGGTACCTTCAGTGGGAGTTCGATTCTCTCCGTCCCAGCCATTTGTCTAACTCTTGTCTATGGCCCGTTCGTCTAGCGGTTTAGGACGCCGCCCTCTCAAGGCGGAGATCACCAGTTCGAATCTGGTACGGGCTACCATTTGATTTCAAACCACCTTTTTGGTGGTTTTTTTATTAGCGTTGTACCGGTGGATCTTTCGCTTGTGTGGCGCTTCGTATACCTGTTTCTTACACACCTTTTGCGCGCTGCGCTTGCGTATCGTCTGCGTCTTCAGCCACAAGCGCCTGCAGCCGAAGAAGACGGTGGTACATCGCCTGCTTAGACGCAACTGGAGATGCGCGCTCGCCGAGCGCTGCGAGCGAAAGCTCAGGATAGGCACTTCGGAGCTCGCAGAATTGGCGAAGCGCGCGTGGCAACAGCTTGATGTCGTACTTCTTTTGCACCCGTTCAATCAAAAGAATTTGATCGAGCGCAGCGTCGGTACTTCGTGCTTGATTCGCAATTTCTGCATTCACTCGACGATTGACATCGTTTTTGAGATCTTTGACCCGACGTACATTTTCGAATGCTTTGTGCAAGCGCTCCGCCCCAATTACCTGCAAAAAGAGCAAAATATCGTCGAATTTTTTTATGTATAATGATGTACTTGCTCGCCGCGTATTGATGCGCATAACGATACCTAATTCCTGCGCAAGCGCTTGTAATTCTTGAGCAAAAGTCAAAGACGCAAGCGAAAGCTCCAAATGAAACGCTGCCCTCGGATCGGCAATAAAGCCGCCTGCCATAAACGCACCGCGCAGAAGTGCCCGCGCGCAACAAGGATGCTCCAAAAGACGCGTAGGAACACCCGGGCAGAGCGTTAAATGTTCATCCAGAATCTGCAGCCGCCGCAAACAGTCATAAAGCTTGGGCTGATCGGGAATTTGAATCACATAGTTTCTCGTCTTATGCAGATTGGAATGCCGAACAGTGAGGTAGGTCTCTACGTCAAACAGCGCATGCGCAAGATTTATGACCACACGCGCAACCACCCCCGTTTCGGTGGAAATCACGAGCGAACACGCGGGGTGAGCGCCTTTTTTCCCTTGGAGCGAGAGATTCCCACAGATACGAACAATCGAAGCAAGAAGCGCATAATCGCAAGAAGCACATTCGTGTGGAATGCGCGAGAGCTCATCTTTGACCGATGCGGTAAACGACATAACACTCCTTTTGAGCTTCTGTGAACAAACGTGTAGGCATGCGCACGTGCATGAGACGTAGGCATTTAAGAATTGGAATCGTGCATGTGCTCTGCGTTTCTTGCATACGCAAAGTGCAAGTCACGATGAGAAAGAAGCGTTTTGTACGAATGTTGCGACAAATAATGCGCCGTCGCTTCGGCAATAGCAACACTTCTATGCTGGCCGCCGGTGCATCCGATCGCGATGGAAAGGTGGGTTTTACCTTCTTTGATATAGCCCGGCATCACGCAATCAAGGAGCGCAAACCACGCTTTGAGGAATTTTTTGGTCACCGCATGCTCAAGCACAAAGCTCCGCACCGCTTCATCTTTGCCGGTAAGTGCGCGCATTGCCTTATCGTAGAACGGATTGGGCAAAAAGCGCACGTCCATCATAAGATCGGCTTCGCGCGGCGCCCCATATTTGTAGCCAAAGGAAAACACGTTGACATCCATCATGCTCTCTACACTTGTGTCGAAAAACTCCTGATGAATGCGCAAACGCAAATCCCTCGGATGGAGATGAGAAGTATCGATGACGCAATCAGCCATAGTTTTTACCGTCTCGAGCTGCGCGCGTTCGCGAGCAATGGTATGCGTGAGGCTTTCTTTTCTTCCTGCAAGCGGATGACGACGTCTCGTTTCGCTATAGCGCTGAACGAGCACTTCGTCTGAAGAATCGAGAAAGAGCAAGCTTACCTTAAGCTCATGCGCACGAAGATCCTTGATCGCATCGCTGAGATCATCAAACAAACCCTGGCTTCGCAAGTCACATGTAACCGCCAAATGTCGATCGGAAACCGAAGGAATAGCGATCATCTCAGCAAGGCTCAAGATCAACCGCGGCGGCAAATTGTCGATGCAATAATAGCCAAGATCCTCAAACACATGCATAGCCTGCGTGCGACCGCTTCCGCTCATGCCCGTGATCACCACAACATCCGTTGCATGAAGCAAAGCTGCAGGTGCTTGAGGCGCGTGCGTGCTCGGCTGAGCTTTGCTTGCCTCAGTCACAGGAGCTGCAGAAGTCACAGGAGCGGCGGGTGTTGCAGGTGCTGCTGCGGGTGCAGGTACAAGAGTCGCCTTAGCATCGTGCACTTCATTGCAATCATGTGTATCCATAACTGACATGGCAAAACCATCCTCATGTATTGAGCTTACGCTATAAGCTTACAACAAAATGAGGAGCCAGCGCACATTACTTCGCTAATGCAGCACAGAACCACTTGGTTAAACTGGTGGGATGTGTAATAGCAGTGCCCACGACCACGGCAAATGCACCTGCTTCTAGGGCCGCTTGAGCGTCTTCTGGCATGTGTACATGACCTTCGCAAATAATACGCGCATCTGGTAGACGTAGGCGTGCGGCACGCAAAAGACTCAAATCGGGACCCTCTTCCTTTGTGGTATCGATCGCCGCTTTGTTGTGTGAAAGGGTGGTTGAAATGAAATCAAATCCCAGCTCATACGCGTGTAGCATGTCTTCAAGTGTCATGCAATCAGCCATGAGTAGCGCATCTGTTTGAGATCGAATAGCCTGATAGCACTCATCAAGGGAGCTACCATCGGGACGCGGGCGCGCAGTTGCGTCAAGAGCTACTACATCTGCGCCTGCATGCACGCAAGCCAGCGTATGCCGTACGGTAGGCGTGATATAGACGCCTTCATGTCCCTCTTTCCAAATGCCAAAGACGGGAATTTCTACCCTTCCCTTGATTGCACTAATATCAGAAAGGCCTTGGCAACGAATGGCCGCAGCTCCTCCCTGCTCACACGCTTCTGCAATCTCTGCCATTGTTTCGGGGTGGCGCATAGGCTCGCCGGGATATGCTTGCACACTTACGATGAGTTTCCCAGAGATTTTATTGGCAATCGCGTCGGCGGAAAAGTGATTGCAGCTATTAGTTACGTTGTCCTTGCTATACATGTTAGTTCCCACACCTTCTATACGACAAGTTATGAAGTCATGACAATTCATGGCGACTTGTGTTGTCTTGTGATGACTCATAAGAGCCACGACCTGTGTTTATTATCCTATATCAATAGTTGTAGTACCTGTAGCGCCTACGCCAAAGAAACTTAAACGCCCCTGCGCGCTTCGTCTGCGTGCGTGCACGCTTCATTTAGCGTCCGTATGCGCTTCTGACCACATGCTCGGCAGCGCCAATTAAGGGTGCATCGTCTGCAAGCTCACCCAGTATACGAGGTGTTTGCGCAACAGGCGGCATAACCGTTTCGTTCCAGCCAATATCCATAGCCTTGTGCCAAGCAGGACCACATTGTGCAACAGAACCACTCAAGATGATGCAAGTAGGATCGAGCATGTTTGCCACAGACGCCAAAACTTCTCCTATCGCACTTCCGCTTCGCTCTTCGGCAAAAATGGCTGCAGGATCTCCTTGACGCGCAAGCTTATCAATGTATGCACCATCAAGAATTGAACCATCGTGCGTAGATTTCGAGCCACCGTGCTCAAGATACCCCTCAATAATGCCAGGACCCGCTGCGATGGGTTCAAGATGAGAACTCGCGCCACAAGAGCAAGGAATACCATGAGCGTGATAGCACGCAAGGTGCCCCACATGACCTGCTTCGTGATGCTCACCCAAAAGGATGCGACCATTGTCTACAAATGCACCACCGATACCGGTACCAATCGCAACAACCAAACAAGAATCCTTGCCTCTACCTGCACCCCAGCGGGCTTCACCCAACGCATGCGCGTGTACATCGTTTAAGACCGATACTCTCACGCCAAATTCTTCTTCGAGCGCAGAACCGAGGTGCGTCCCTCCCCAACCAGGCATCAGGTCATTAGCGTAGGTTACATCACCGGTAAAGGGGTCGATAACACCCGCCGACGAAACGCCTATGCCGTCGATGCACCCCTCGCATTCATTAAAGACACGCTGCACCGAATCGATCGCGCGAGACAGCACAAATTCACCGCCGCGTGTAGCTTCGGTTGGGATTTTTCCGTAAGCTTTGATGCAGGGAAGGGTGGCGTCAGAAAGAACTACGAGCGCAGAAGCAATTTTTGTTCCGCCAATATCGAGAACGACGATGCGTTTTTCACTACTCATAATAAGACCTTTCGTTTACGTGCAATACAGCTTACATATCCGAGCGCAAACAGCTATGGGAGCTATGAGCACCCAGCTCAATGACTTGTTCTACAGAAGTCCACACTCAACAAGAATCGTTCGTATTGCTTCCACATTTTCCCCTTCAAGCGCGTGCACGGGCGGAAGCATCTGAGGCGAGTCAAATACACCCATAAGATTAAGTGCGCACTTAAATGCACCAACGCCTGCACCGTAGCCAGACACCCCTTGCGTCACGTCAAAGATGTGGCTAAGATCGTTGAGTTTATCCTGGAGCGCTTTTACGCGGCTCCAATCGCCTGCACACGCTGCCTTCCACATCATCACGTAAGATGTAGGATCAACGTTGGCAAGACCCGGAACACTTCCGTCTGCGCCCGATAAATAGGCGCCGTCTACCACAATTTCATGTCCCGTAAAGAGCTGCAAAGGATGACCCGCGCGCTCATTTGCCTGGCAAAGATACCTAAACGAAATATCATCACCAGAAGAATCCTTTACGCCGGCAAGTACACCCTCTTTTCCAAGCGTAAGCAAAAGCTTCCAAGGAATCTTGGTATGCACGCACACAGGAATATCGTAGGCAAATAGCGGAAGTGTCGTAGATTCATGCAAGAGACGAAAATGTTCCTCGATTTCTTTAAGCCCGCCCAGCGCATAGAACGGAGCTGTGGCCACAACTGCATCAGCGCCCAAGTCTTCGGCCACCTTGATGTGCTCGATCACGCGCAAGGTTTCGGTATCGATAACACCCACCAAAACGGGCACACGACCTGCAACAATGCGAATGGCTTCGCGAATGATCTCGCGCCTGCGTTCATTGGGTGCAAACACCACTTCTCCCGAAGAACCAAGGAAAAAGAGGCCGTCTACCCCGGCATCGATCATGCGGTTGATACTGCGCTCAAAGCTCACAACATCGAGCTTGTTATCGGGTGTATCGGGAACAACAACAGGAGGCACAACGCCTCGTAGGCTAAATTGAGACACGAAAAACTCCTAACAGTAATGCTTGCTTAGTCATGAACACAGGGGAATGCTAATCAAAACGCGGGTGCAACAGCGATGGAACCGCCGCAAGAAGCGTCTTTGTATAGGGATCTTGCGGATGGAGAAAGACATCGCGCGCGCATCCCTCTTCCATAATCTGCCCATGATTCATAACGACAATACGATCCGAAATGTAGCGCACGGTTCCGATATCGTGACTGATAAAAATCATCGCAAGATTGAGATCGCGCTTAAGGTCGCTCAAAAGGTTGAGAATCTGTGCGCGCACCGACACATCGAGCGCGCTCGTAGGTTCATCAGCAATAATAGCTGCGGGTTGCAGCGAAAGCGCACGTGCAATAGCAACACGCTGGCGCTGACCACCTGAGAGCTGGCCCGGAAGCGCGGCAAGCGCACTTGTAGGAAGTCCCACAAGTTCAATGAGCTCGTGAATGCGAGCCTCACGTGCGCGTTCGTCTCCGCGATGATGTACAAGCAAGGGGTCTAGCAATTGATCGCGCACGATCATGCGGGGATTGAGCGCAGTTGCTGGATCTTGAAAAACGACCGACACAACCGCTCCAATAGCGCGACGAATTTCGGCGCTTCGGTGCGTGACATCTCTACCGTGAAAGTATACATGCCCAGATGTGGGCACTTGCAGTCCACACATCACGTTTGCGCACGTGCTCTTTCCACATCCCGATTCGCCTACCAAACCAATGGTTTGACCAGGAAAAAGTTTGATACTTACGTGATTTACCGCATGCACCAAATTAGGACGCAAGATGGAGCCTGTGCGTGTTTTGAACACGACCGAAATGTCATCGAGAAAGATGATCGGCTCTTGAGCGCTTGAGCTACTTGAGGGATTTGAGCTGCTTGAGGTATTCGAGCTATTCATTAGTTTCCACCTTCTTTGAGGCGATCGATAAGCGGCACGAGATCATGCGCCCGCAGGTAGTCATCAGGGAGTTCAGAGAAAATATGATGCGCATTAAAGGGGTCTTGCTTAAGGATAGGATGCACCGAAAGGCCAAGATCAGGGTGACTACTTCGAGGCGCAAAACGATCGCCCGCGGGGAAATCTTCAGGAGATGGTACACAGCCCGGCACTTGATGGAGCCTAAATCCACCCATCGCACCTTCTTCAATCGAAAGCACCGAACCCAACAGTCCTTGCGTGTACTCGTGACGCGGATGACAGAGCAGCTCTTTTGTAGGAGCTTGTTCAATCAATTGGCCTGCATACATGACGGTAATCTCAGAAGCAACTTCTGCAACAAGCGCTAGATCGTGGCTTACAAAAATCATCGCAAAACCGAGTTTTGCTTGCAGGTCGTTTAGGAGCTTGATGACCTGTTTTTGGACCGTAACGTCAAGTGCGGTTGTAGGCTCATCGCAGATCACAAGCGAAGGATCGCGCGTAAGCGCCATAGCAATCAGCACGCGCTGGCGCTGACCGCCCGAAAGCTCGTGCGGATACGAATCGAGCGTGCGCTTGGGATCAAGACCCACAAGCTCAAGAAGCTCTTCTGCGCTTCTCGTGCCACCGCGAGATGTGAGCTGTTTCATCTGCGTAGAGATAAGCATGGACGGATTAAGAGATGACAGAGCATCTTGATACACCATAGCAAGCTCATGTCCGAGGAGTTTTCGGTGCTCTTCGGGGCTCATCTTAAGAAGGTCTTTCCCCTTGTAGATCACTTCTCCAGTGATCGTCTCGGAAGGATCGGTAAGGCCCATGATGACTTTTGTGGTGATGGATTTGCCGCAGCCCGACTCCCCTACGAGCGCCATGCACTGACCAGGACGCACGTCAAAGGAAACAGAGTCTACTACATCTACCGTTCCATGGCTTGCAAAGCGAATCGACAGATTCTTTACCGAAAGCAAAGGCTCCACGCTAAAATCGGGCACATGACGATCCCCTCTCGCATTCTCAACCTCGGAAAGCTCAAAGAGACGACGGCGTAGGGACTGTTCTTGCACTTCGTATGCCTTCACGGGATTAGCAATCAAGATGTCATCCTCGCGCGAAGAGCCCAGATCGTCACGCTTCACAGGCGCGGATGGAGCAGCAGCCATAGCATCGGTAAGCCCTTCCGACAAAATATTGAGCGCGAGACAGGTAATCATAATAGCAATACCTGGATAGAGTGCTTGCCACCACCTACCCGAAAGCACGCCACCGCGCGCATCAGCCAAAATGTTTCCCCAGGTAGGAGTAGGCTCTTGAATGCCTGCGCCGATAAAGGTAAGCGATGCTTCAAAGATAATTGCATCAGCTACAAGGGTAACGGTAAAGACCATGATGGGAGCGATGCAGTTTCTCAACACATGTTTGATAAGAATCCACGGTGCGCGCGCACCCGCAACTTGAACAGCGCGGACGTAATCTTCGCCATATTCATTTACAACATTTGCACGTACGATACGCGCGATTTGCGGCGTGTACATAAAACCGATGGAAAAAATGATAGAAGGAATGGAATTTCCCAAGATGGAAACAAAGACCGCTGCAAGCGCGATACCTGGAAACGACATGATGATGTCGAGCACACGCATGATGCACTCAGATATGGATTTCCTGCTCACCGCAGCAATTGAACCAATAATAGAGCCACACACAAGCGCCATCGCAGTCGCACCAAAACCGATGATGAGGGAATACCGACCACCATAAAGAATACGGCTTAAGATATCTCGACCCTTGTCGTCGGTACCAAAGATAAACCCTTGAGAGGGCGCTTGACGCGCAAGAAAAATATCGATGGGGTTATACGGGCTGATAATACTTGCGCATATCGCTGAAAGCGCCACCAGAATAAGGACAACAAGGGAAATCTTTGATGCGAGGCTCATGCGCTTGATGCCTGCAAGACTAAACTTTTTGCCCGAGAGGTGCAGCAATTTTTTTGTTTGAGCTTCACGTTCCAAAATCATAGCTACACCGTCCTTATGCGTGGATTGATGAGCAAATAGAGCATGTCAACCACAATATTGATGAGAATAAACGATAGCGCAACCACAATAACAACGCCCTGAACCAAAAGTGTTTCGTTGCCTTGAATGCCCTCGAGAATCGTCATACCCATCCCGGGTAAATTGAAAATAGTCTCGATAACAACTGCTCCACCCATGAGGTAGCCAATCTTGAGACCAAGGGTAGTAACAGGGGTAATGAGAGCGTTACGCAATACATTTCTACCAACAACTACCACTTCGGGAAGGCCAGCGCCTTTTGCAGTCTTGACATAATCGCGGTCAAGCTCCTCAACCATAGCAGTACGAACGATACGCGTCATCTGGCCCGTAAGTGGCACAGCAAGCGCTATGCACGGCATGATCATGCGCGAACACCAGCGAGGAAAATCAACAAAAGGATCGGGCAAAGGACCCGAAGCGGGCACCAAATGCCACCAGGCAGAAAAGACCAGAATCATCAACACTGCAAGCCAAAACGAAGGTGTTGCCAAACCTGCGATAGAAAACACACGGATTACCTGGTCAGGCCAGTGGTCTCGATAGAGTGCTGCGATAATACCAAAGAAGAACGAAACGCATGCCCCCAAGAACAATCCAATAAACGTAAGCTGCATCGTAACGGGTAGCGCTTTTGCGATACGCGCTGCAACCGATTGGCGCGCTGCTCCATAGGTGCCCAAATCTCCTTGGAGAAGGCCTGTCATGTAGCGCACATAGCGCACAGGCACAGGGTCATCCAAGCCAAATTCCTTGTGATACTGTGCAACCGCTTCGGGCGTCGCACTTTCACCAAGGGCATTGTAGGCAGGATCAATCTTTGAAAATGACATGAGGAAAAAGACAAGAATGGTAACGCCAAGCGCCATAATAGGCAGCGCAATTAACCTTCGTGCAATCAGACGAATCAGATTGTTCATAGGAAGTATTCTCCCTTCCTTTCATGAGCTCATCGGATGTGTAGCGCTCGCGCGCGCTTAAATGCTGGTACACGTATAAGATCTAACACGTTCAGATCATAAGAAACGCAAAAAAATGATAGCGCATCATACATAGGGCGGGGTTTTGCTGCCCCGCCCTATCATGCGTAGAAGTATGGTTACTTCGACGTAGCTACATCGGCGAGGTAAACACCCGTCGTGCCAATACCGCTAAACTTCGTGACTTTTGTACCTTCTGCGTTTGGATTTTCTGACCACGAGGAAGTGGAAGTCTTTACCTGAAGCACAGGATAGAGCGGAACGTTTTCCGAGAGAAGATCGAAGCAGGTATTCCATGCTTTTTGCTGCTCATCGCCGGATTTTTGAAGCGCATCTGCCATGGTAGCATTGAGCTTTTTCCACTCTTCGCTATCCTGCCAGGGGCAACGCTTTGTCATCCAAATATTGTTGCCATACCACCAGTTGAGCAAAAGATCGGGGTCGGCGCCAAAGCAGCTGGGGTCGCCCGGAGCAAGCAGCATATCGTAGGCTTCGCCGCCATCGATTGCAGCATACGTAGCAGGGCTCGTATCGGTTTGGATAGAGACACTAAATCCGAGTGCATCGAGGTCGTTTTTCACCTGGGTGGCCATAGCTACGACTTGATCGTTGTCGGTTGTACGAAGTGTTACAGCACCGGGGGTGATACCTGCTTCTTTGATGAGGCTCTTAGCTTTTTCTACATCATGTGTGTACACATGAGACGCCTTGTTGTAATTGCTGTAGGTCTCGGGAAGGTAGGAGCTTGGAGCTGCGGCCATGCCAGCGAGCGCATTTTGGATCATTTTGTCGTAGTCAAGTGCATACATCACTGCTTGACGGACCTTAACATTTGACCAGGGATCTTTTTTGACATTAAACATCATAAAGCGCGTACCAAATCCCTGAACGGTATCCACGGTACAACCAGCGGATTTGAGCTGGTCGATGGAGTCAGCGGGAGTTTGCTCAGAGATAAGCGTGGTACCTTCTTTTTGAGCGGTGACGCGCGCAGTGGGGTCTTTGAGGACATCGATTCTAAGCATTTTATCCTTTGCCGGGTGCTCGCCATTGTAGTATTCATTAGGCGAAAGCTTAAGGCAGGCATCGGTAATTTCGTCGTACTTCCAAGGACCCGATCCCACCGGCTTTGCCGTAAGATCTTCCTTGGACATAGAAGCTGGGATCACGCGGACAATAGCCAGGCGCTCGCGCAGAAGCGAGAAGTTTGGAATCGAAGTCTTTACAGTAAGCGTGCTATCGTCTTTTTTCTCGATCGAAGCAATGGGAGTAAGCATGCTGACATAGAGATTGCCTTTTGCATTTGAGCGCGTAAACGACTCAACGACATCCTCTGGCGTTACGGGCTTACCGTCTGAAAACTTAGCGTCTTTGCGCAGTGTGATTTCGAAGGTTTTCTCGTCTATTTTCTTGGGCTCTGCACTTGCAAGGCCATTGTGTGCAGAATAGTCGTGGAAATCGAGCTCATAGAGGCCTTCAACAACATTTAAGTTCGCGGAAAGTGCAAGAGCTGAAGATGTAGAAGACGGATCGTAGTTTTGCGTTGAAAAAGCCGAACCAACAGAAAGCGTGCCTGCGCCTGCGGAAGCCCCTGCACCCGAAGCGCTATCTTGCTTGGCACCCTGGGAGCATCCGGCAAGACCGAGTCCCATAGCGCATGCTCCCGCGGCAAAGACACCCAAAAAAGAACGGCGAGTATACGCAGACTGCATGTTTGTATTCATGTCCAACCTCTTCCCTATACGAAAGCTTTACAAAACGATAACGGCAAGACGCAAGGCAAACGTAGAGAAAAAACTGGTGTACGTGCGCAGGCGTCCTAGCTACGATAATACTGAATAGCTAGGACAAGATATGGAAGCGTCCGGTAAGCGGTTAGCGCGCGAAAATAAGCGGAAGCAAAAAACTGCCGAATGGTATCGATAATGGCGTAAGTGGTAAGCGCAAAAAGCTAAGAGTAGGGCGCGGGCGCTTATACACGCTGGCGTCCAAAAGAGCAGGCGCTCAAAAGAGCAAGCGTCCAAACGCGCGGGCGCGCAAAAGTGCTTGCAAAAAGGTGTTAACCCGCAAGCGCGCGTTTAATGGCTTGCGCATGCGCTATTGATATGCCTTTGACCTCGGCAATCTCTTCGACGCTCGCTTCACGGAGTTTTTTAAGCGAACCAAAGCGGCGCATGAGTTCTCGCTTTCGCTGATCGCCGATCCCTTTGATATCATCGAGCTCAGATGCAAAAAGGCCCTTGTTGCGAAGATGCCTATGAAAGGTGATTGCAAAGCGGTGCGACTCATCGCGCACGTATTTAATGAGGTAAAAGGAGGCAGCGCCCGAAGGCAAGACGATCGGATTCTCATCCCAGGGCACAAACAATTCTTCATCCGACTTCGCGAGCGCACAGACATTCACCTGGATACCCATCTCTTGAAATTGTTCAAGCGCGGCTGAGAGCTGCGGCTTTCCTCCATCGAGCACCAAAAGATCGGGCATTGTTCCAAAACGCGCGTCGTTTCGATTTTTTTCGGAAAAACGGCGCGCCAGCACCTCTTTCATCGAAAGAAAATCGTTTGCCTCCGAAAGCTGTGCGCGAATCTTGAAATGACGATAAGCCTTTTTATCTGGTGATCCATTGGTAAAAACGATCATGGACGCTACCGTATAGCTGCCGTGGAACGTCGAAATGTCGTAGCACTCTATCCTCATGGGCGCCTTATCGAGCGCAAGCGCGCTTTCGAGCTGGATCAGCGCTTCATTGGTGCGCCGATCGCTATATCCGCTCGACACAAGATAGCGCATAAGTCCTTGCTGGGCATTTTGCGCGACAAG
Organism: uncultured Atopobium sp.; assembly: GCA_947090525.1. Taxonomy (GTDB): domain Bacteria; phylum Actinomycetota; class Coriobacteriia; order Coriobacteriales; family Atopobiaceae; genus Fannyhessea. Next base: position 561,288 of record CAMUON010000001.1, on the reverse strand, counting down.
CTTCAAGAGCTGTGCTACTTGGCCTCGTTGGGGATACAAAATGTGCGCGGGAGCATCTCTTCGAGAAGCGATCCAATCAGCAATGAGCTCTTCATTTTCAAGCGTAGCGGCAAGTGCTATATCACGAGGAATATCGTCTGTTTGCTCATAATACTTGCAGATAAAGGCCTCATAGAGCTCAGATGCGGGTACATCTGTACCTTTGTCGAGCATAAAATCGCAGGTTCTGATAACGCGTCCCTCGCGCACAACAAACACGCAGGCACAGCTTAGCGCATCTTTCGCAAAAATAGCGATTACATCCATGGACTTCTTTGAGCTAAAAACGACCTTCTGCTGGTCATCGAGGGCGCGAATCGTTTCCAAGCGTCTATGAATGCGCCCTGCTTTTTCAAACTCCAGCGCATTTGCAGCCTCATGCATGCTGTCTTCGAGAAGATGAATAATGCGCGCGTGCTTACCCGATAAAAACTCCTCGACATAGGCAATATGCTGGGCGTATTCTTCTTTCGTCAAGGCGCCTGCACAAATGCCAGGACCTTTTTTGAGATGATAATCAAAGCAAGGCTCGCCCAAGTGCTGCGCATACAGCGTATCGAGCGCGGAGAGCTCAGGATGCTTTTGGAAGAAACGGTTAATCCGCCTCCACTGAGGGCAACTATATCCGCACACCAGAAAAGCTTTGCGCAGTATATCCACTAGTTCGCGTGCTTTTCGTGCATCGGTATAGGGACCGAAATATGTGTCGCCTCTTCGATGTCGCTCGCGCGTAAACTTAATCGCAGGAAACTCACACGAGGTCGTAAGCGCAATGTAGGGGTAACTTTTGTCATCCTTGAAATCAACGTTGAAGTAGGGCTTGTACGTGGCGATCAAATTTCGCTCGAGCACAAGCGCCTCATGCTCCCCCGACACCACAATAATGTCGAAACTCGCGGCTTCAGACATCAGCAAAGGGATCTTTTGTCGCGAATCGGTTTGATTGATGTATTGAAGCATGCGGGCGCGGAGATTTTTGGCTTTTCCTACATAAATGACTATGCCATGCTCATCTTTCCACAAATAACAGCCGGGCAGCTGAGGCACACGATGTACCTGCTCGGAAAGATCAGTGTAGCAATCGCAAGAAAGCGTGTATGATAGCGATGTGTTGAGGATTTGGGGATGAGCAGATGTAGGCTCAGAGGTGAGCGCGGGCTCTGCAGGCGTGGGCGCTGCGGGTGCTGTCGCGGGCGTACCGGGTGCAGTCGCGGGCGTGGGCTTATGACTCTCCTGATTACTATCTCCCATTCACACCCCTTTCCTTACGCGCGCATCACCAAAGATTGTATGATACCAACGGTATATGAGGCAACATGAAATCAACGCAAGCAGACGTAGATGTTCTCGTCATAGGAGCAGGACTTGCTGGTACGCAGGCAGCACTTAGTGCAGGAGCTGCAGGCGCCAAGGTTGCGCTTGTCTCAAATACACATCTCTTTTCGGGCTTAAGTTTTTCGCACACAAGTTGGGGGCTTGGCTGCGTTGGACCTTTGTCTCCTTGTGATGATGAAGATTTGATCAAAACTATTCTTCGTGTAGGTCAAGAATGCGCAGATGAAAAGCTCGTTCGCTATTTTGTTGAACACATCCCTTATGCAATTACGTACGCAAAATCTGCGCGGATTCACTTTATCGAGCCTGAGCATGAAGCTGACACGAGCTTTATCCCCTGTTTTGATCACAAACAGCGCGCGTGGTATGGTATCCAGCACAAACGCTACCAGCACGCACTTGAGAGGCGCTTTCACGAGCTCGATATCATAGAACTTCCCGCCTTTGAGCTTGTGGATATCTGCGAAGAAAATCAGCGCACACTCGCCGAAGACATATGGGATCACAACTATGTCGTGCACAGAAGCCAAGTGTACTGGGATAGTTTGAGACAACACAAGGATGCTACTCCCCGTTTTGCGCGAGGTGCTGTATTTTTCGACAAACTGCACGAGCGCTTTGTCTATATTCATGCGCGCGCGATCGTTATGGCAACAGGCGGCCTCAGCGGCCTCTTTGCTTCTTCCTTTGCTCCCAATGCAACGAGCGGCAGAAGTCATGCCATATGCCTTGCGCACGGACTTGCGCTCACGAATATCGAATTTATACAAACAATGCCCGTTCTTATGCACAATGATAGCTTTTATGTGTACAACGAAAAGCTCTTCGCGTACTCGCATATCTTTGCAAATGGCAAAACGATCTTTCCCACAAACGAACATGAAAAAGCACTCATGCGCGCACGGGCCAAGCATGGCCCTTTTACCTCACGACTTGCAACAAAAGCGGTCGATTTGGCAATACTTACCAGCCTACAGCAAGGAGCGCGTACAGAAATTCAAGCAGATGCAATGCCAAATGAGCTTCCTGAGTTTGTACAGCTTGCAGCAAAGGCAGCCGAAGCGCACGGATATACGCTCAACGACGCGCACGAGATACAATACTTCGCGCACGCGTCGAATGGCGGAGTGGCAATCGATTTAGCAAGCCGCGGCCTATCGGGGCCGTTGTTTCCGCGCCCGCTCGCAAATGTCTTCTTCGCCGGTGAAATTACAGGAGGTATGCACGGGTCCGATCGCATAGGAGGTCTTTCGAGCGCAAATTGCCTCGTATTTGGCCAAAAAGCTGGATGGGATGCACAAAAAATGGCGGATCTGCAAAGACGCGCGAGCGTGCTAGCTGCACACGCACGCAACGCACACGCTTCCCTTGACCTCGAAGGAAACTACGACCCCCACACATCTTCGCTGCAATTTGGTGATGCGAGGCTCAGCCTCTATGCAAATCCGAATGCAAACGCGCTCGCTACGCGTGCGCGGGCGGTAATGGACCGTTTTTGTCTTATCAAAAAAGACAAAGAGTCGCTCAAAAAAGCGCTTGTAGAGCTGACAAACATCCACGCTGAGCTTATGCGCGCAAAAGTGCCCACAATAAACTACGCAGAAGTCATGCACACAATCGCTGCACAGCAGCAAATTTCAGCTGCAAAGATGCTCGTCTACACAATGCTTTCGAGAAACGAAAGTCGCGGCAGTTTTTATCGCGAAGATTTTCCCCAGAAAAAGCGCGCATACGCGCGACCAAGTGTTTCGTTTATCGAAAATAATTAAAAGTCACGCACGCTTGAGAATGCGCCCAAGCTTAACGCTTAGGCGCATTATACATTCAATATGAGACGCGCGTGCGCGTGCAATACGCGCGCAACAACAAGCTAGAGGGACAATTTCTCTACAACAGTATGCGCACGATGTCCCGCTACACGCAACGGCTCTTCGTGAGAGAGTGTAGACAACACAGAAATCGCAGGACCCAAAAGATCGATAGCTGGAATCTCACGATCATCAAACTCGCGGCGCAGTTCGCGTCTAAGGTGCTCGTTGACGATAGTGTGAAAGACGGCAACAGGCACCCCATCCTTCATATTCTTATCCAAATACTCCAAAACCATATCGACACTCGAAACGCAACCGAGCTGTTTGATGACAACCGTACCCTCTTTGAACTGGTCAGCAGCAGCTTCTACCACAGCAGCAGCCGTCTCACCACGAGAGTCGGAAATAACAAACACGCAAGGAGTAGGCGTTGGTTTATTTTCGTTATCAATAAGTTCAGGCATAGGATCCTCCAAATTGTGATGACAAACGTCCCAATACATGCACTACTTGGAAAGGCTTGCAATATTGGCAACTTTGTCAAATGCGCTCACAAACAGATTAAGCAAGCGCAAGCGATTCGTTCTAAGACTAGTATCCTCGTCCATCACCAATACGTCAGTAAAGAATCGGTCAATCGGCTCTCTTAACCCGGCAAGCGCTACAAGCGCCTGCTCATATTCACCGTTTGCCAACGCTTTCTCCACATTATTCCTACCCAAACGCGTCGCATCCAATAGTGCACGCTCAGGATCGGTAAGAAGCTCCTCATCAATATCGCAGCCAAGTTGAGCCTTGGCAAGACGAGATGCCCTGGTAAATGCCGCCGCAAGATCGCGAAATACCTCCGGCTCATCTGTTTGCGCATCTGCAAGCGCCTGCACACGCGCAAAGAATACGCATGGATCAACAACCCCTGTTTTTGCAATAGCATGAATAATTTCGATTGCAAAACCGTCCTCTTTCGCAAGAGAAATAAGACGGGCTTGGAAGAAATCGATCAAGGCAGCGCGCACAGATTGTGTATCAAATACTAAGCCTTGCGCCTTGTATGAGCTGAGGGATTGCTCAATAAGATCGATAAGAGAAAGCTTGGGCAACGTTTTGAGCATACTGATGACACCAAGAGCACTTCTACGCTGAGCAAAAGGATCCTTGGAGCCAGTAGGAGGCTCATCGATAGCAAACATACCGCAAATCGTATCGAGCTTGTCCGCAAGAGCCACGATCTTGCCAACGGTAGTCGTAGGCAATTCATCACCAGCAAAACGCGGGCGATAGTGCTCGGCAATCGCTTGAGCTACGGTATCTGTCTCGTGACTAGCACGTGCGTAATAGCCGCCCATGACGCCTTGCTGCGAGGTAAATTCCACCACAGCCTGCGTGACAAGGTCTGCTTTTGCCAAAAGGGCTGCGCGGGAAGCGCCTTCTACCTCGTCATCTGCAAGCTCAGCTTCATCCGCGCACGCGCGGGCGAGCGCTTGCATACGCTTAGCCTTATCCAGGACCGTACCCAATTTTTCTTGAAATACAACACTTGCAAGCTTAGGAACATAGTCTGCGAGCGGGTGTTTGAGGTCCTCTTCAAAGAAGAATTTAGCGTCGTCCAAGCGCGCTGTGACTACGCGTTCGTTGCCGCTTATGATGTGGGAAGAAAACGCCTTGTCACCATTGCTTACAATCACAAACTGGGTGCTGAGCTCGCCATTTTTGTGGTAGATGGGGAAATAGCGCTGATTGGTAAGCATCGATTCACAAATAATTTCGTGCGGCACGCTCAAGAATGATTCCGCAAACGAACCGATCAAGACAGAAGGCCACTCACAAAGATTGATGACCTCGGCGAGGGTTTTTTTCGGAAGGTCCACATGTAGATCGGGGTGAGCGTCCTCAAAGGCCTTGATTTGATCGTGAATCTCACGCGCACGCTCATCTTCGAGCATGACAAAGTGCGCGCGCAGGCGCTCGCGTATATCGCGTGCATGTGAAAGTTCGAAGGCTCCCCCACCCAATACACGATGTCCAAAACTCTGATTAGAACTTTCAACATCCGCATAGCTGAATGGAATGACCTCATTATCCAAAAGCGCGCATAACCAGCGAATCGGGCGAACAAAACTTTCGCTCGTAGAGCCCCAGCGCTGCGAACGATAATTGGGCCATTGGAGATTTTTAATAAGGTTATAGCAGATCTGCGGCAAAAGCGCCTTTGCTTGAATGGAGGCTGTATGCATTTCCACGAATACATACTCGTTGCCATCCTGGTCGAGCTTGCGCACCAAAGCAGAGGGATCTACCTTAGCTTTTTTTGCAAAACCAAGCGCCGCTTTTGTTGGAGTGCCGTTTTCATCAAATGCAATATGACTAGACGGACCTCGGAGGAGTTTGTGTACCTCTTCTGTTTCAGAAATGAGGTCATGCACCTGCAAAATCAAACGACGAGGAGTCTCGTGCACCTCAAGATCGGAGAAACTGAGGCCCTGCTCAGAAAGTGCTGCGCGCGCCATCTGGGCGAGCTCTTTTTGGGCAGAGAGAAGCGGCGCCGAGGGCATTTCTTCAGTACCTATTTCAAGTACAAATTCCAAACGTTTTGCCATGTCTCTCACCCTAGTTCCCTTCCGCTGAATTTGCATGCGCGCCCGCAGCATGTTCGACGTGTCCCTCTTGCGAAAGAGCATCGCCCCCCGAAGTGCTGGAAAACGAAGACATACACGCTAGATAGCTTTCGCAGCAAAGTTTTGCGATCGTGCGCACGCGCAAGATGTAGTTTGCACGTTCGGTCTGAGAAATTGCGCCACGCGAGTCGAGGAGGTTAAACGCGTGCGAGCACTTCATCACGCAATCATACGCGACAAGCGGCAGCTTGCGCTCAAGACAGCTATGGCACTCACGCTCATAATCCTCAAACTTAGCGCGCATCATATCGACATTTGCGAGCTCAAAATTGTATGTTGAAAACTCAAATTCATTTTCATGGAACACATCGCCATAGGTCATAGGCGTGCCGTCTGGCAAGTAGGACCACACAAGGTCATACACCGAATTCACGCCTTGAATATACATAGCGATGCGCTCAAGACCATAGGTGATTTCCACGGGCACAGGATTGACTTCTATGCCTCCTACCTGCTGAAAATAGGTAAACTGTGTGACTTCCATGCCGTTTAGCCACACTTCCCAGCCAAGCCCCCAGGCACCTAGAGTAGGCGACTCCCAGTCGTCTTCAACAAAGCGCACATCATGCTCGCGCGGATCGAGCCCTATAACTTTAAGAGAATTGAGGTAGAGATCCTGAGAATTTTTGGGCGATGGCTTGATCAGCACCTGAAACTGATAATAGTGCTGCAGACGATTCGGATTTTCGCCATAGCGCCCATCGCTCGGACGACGGCAGGGCTGACAATAGCAGGTAGCCCAGGGTTTTTTGCCGAGCGCGCGAAGAAGAGTCGCCGTATGAAACGTACCAGCCCCCACTTCCGAATCGTAAGGCTGCATCACGGTGCACCCCTGATCAGCCCAGTAGTGCTGGAGCGCGAAAATCATATCTTGAAAGGTCATAGAGCCTTCGCTCATCATGTCTCCTAACGCTTATGTTGAAATCTAATAGACAAGTACCGAAAACACACGCTCGAATACCGAGTACCTGTAGCGCGCAACGTGCATCACACAACGCTTGCGCATCGCGAGACACGCAAGACCCCACGCACGCCGCTAGCGCCCAAGATTGCGTGCATGATCAAAAGGCCAAAAAATCCACGCAGCGCGCGAGCTTACTTCGCGCGTATCTACCGCACCAAAATAGCGTGAATCGAGCGAATTGGTGCGATTATCACCCATTACCCAAATATGGTGCGCAGGCACGGTAAAGGGATAGCGAATAACACCTTGCGGACCCACCCCCTGATTGGTGATGGGATAGGAAGGCTTGCCTTCGGTATACGGCTCCTTGAGCTCTTGCCCATCGACAACGACCTTGCCATCCTTTAGATCAACCGTTTGACCCTCGCACGCAATCACACGCTTGAGCAGGGTGTGCCCTGTTCCACACGGATCATTAAAGGTAATAATATCACCTTGTTTGGGTGCAGAAAAACGATAGCTTATTTTCTCGCCCACCAGGCGATCTTGAATATGAACCGTATTGAGCATCGATCCCGAAGGCACGATGTAAGCCTCGGCAACAAACGCATGCACAAAAAAGACGATACAAAGTGAGCATACAATAGTAACGCCCCAGTCGAGGAGAGTATGAACAAAGCCCTTTGGCTCATGATCGTCAAGCGAAAATGATCCGTCATCCTCGTCTGTAGGCGCTTCGTCTCGCGCAGTCTGATCATACGGCTCAAAGGAGTCGGGATCGTTCGCGAAATGAGACCCATACGATGACGTCGCAGAAGTGGCGGGATTTGTATCTGTGTAGCGATGTCTGCTCATACGGTATCACTTTCTGTATTGATTGAAGGGTATTGACAGCGAGCTAGTAATTGCGCGCACACTAGTAATCAGGAGCCAGTAGTCGCGGACCTAGTCACAAGCGAGCAATTAGCAACTAGTAGTTGCCAGCAAGCAACCGCGCGCGAGCAACCGCCAATTACTGATCAGCGCTGCGAGCGCTTGGAGCTGCCAGCGGATCATCCAGGGAATCATCCAACGGAGCATGTTCAATATATGCACGCGCTCTATCATACTCCTCTTGAGAGATATCTGCCGCATCGAGAAGATCAGGCCTTAGGCGAGCCGTACGCGCAAGTGCATTTTCGCGCTGCCAACTAGCGATTGCCTGGTGATTTCCACTCAACAAAATATCAGGCACATCCATACCCTGATAGCTCCTGGGACGCGTGTACTGCGCGTACTCCAAAAGCCCCGAAAGCGAAAAACTCTCATCAACGCTGCTTTCACTATCACCCAAAGCACCAGGTAAAAGGCGGATAACCGCATCCATCACAACCATCGCCGGAAGTTCTGCACCGGTAAGTACATAATCCCCAAGCGATATAACCTCATCACTAAGGCTATAGACGCGCTCGTCAATCCCCTCGTAGTGCCCGCAAAGAAAGAGCACACGTTCCTCTTTGGCAAGGCGAGACGCGCATGCCTGATCAAAAGGAACCCCCGCGGGAGAAAACATGACAATGTGTGGGCGATGAGGGCGTTTTAGCTCGTCAGACGTGGGGGCGGCTACCGCGGCAGAAGCGGTGATATATGCCTCGTCAGAAGCTGCGTTTTTGGAAGCGCAAATATCTCGCACTGCTTCAAAAAACGGCTCCGGCTTCATCAACATGCCCGGTCCGCCGCCAAACGGCGCATCATCAACCGTTTTGTGCGCATCATGCGTCCAGTCGCGCAAATTGTAGGCTTTAAAGGAAAAAATACCTGCCCTGCGCGCGCGTCCCATGATCGATGAGGACATATATGGCTCGAATAGCTCGGGAAAGATGGAAAGAACTTCAAGCTCAAACATAGGCACCAACATTTCTATAACGAGACGGATTGAAATAGATTGAGACGGGTTTAAATGGATTGGGATAGATTGAGATAGATCGAGACTAATTAGGATGAATTGCAACAAATTGCAACAAATTGCAACGAATTGAACTAAACAAGCCTGAAACGTCTGCAGTGCGCGCTAGTCGAGAGGCTCTGCCATTTCAAGCAAGCTTTTGGGGATGGAGCAGCGAATAGTGGCATCATCTAGAGAGAACGGATGAATAAATGCATCAACCGCAGGTATCATCACATCTCCTTGTTCTCCGCGCACCACCCAAGTATCTTGCGCTGCGCTTGAAAGCACCTCATAAATATGGCCAAGCAGTCCAAACTCATCATCCACCACTTGCTTTCCAATCAAAAGCGCAGGCGCTGCTGCGGGCGCAAGCGAGCGCAACAAACGCTCATCCACCGCAAGCGTCTTTCCCACGTAGCGCTCGGCAAAATCGCTTCGCGAAATCTCCCTAAACGAAAGTCTAAGAGTCGTTTCACTCATCACGTGCATGCGCGCAATATGCAGTCTTCTGGGAGTTAGACGCTCGTCGAGCTCCGGCGGCAAGCAATACACTTCGCTACCTTCGGGCAAAGAAAAAGAGAAGCCGGGCAAAAATTGTGCCACGACTTCCCCTTTATTTGAATGAATTTTTGATATATGAGCAAATGCCTTGAGGATCACTCGCTTCATAACACTAACCCAAAACCTCGACTTCTACAGCCGTGTTGACACGCGAACCCAAGGCGCGCGCGAGCGTGCGAATAGCCTTGATCGTGCGTCCCTTGCGGCCGATAATGCGTCCGGTGTCGTCTTGCGCACAAGAAATCTCGATGAGCGCAGCCCCATTGCTATCGGTAACGTCAAGCGCTACGGCATCCTTATCGCATACAAGACCGCATACGATGTATTCCACAAGGTCAGCTACCTTGTCGGAAGGAAGTTCGCCGTCTTGAAGCGCTAATGTCGATTGCGCACGGGCAGAAGCATCTGCGTCCGCATCCGTCTCCGCACTCACGCGTTCGTCGTCGCAGCCGAGTGCCTCTCCTTGTGCGTCTGCGATTTCTTCTGCAGCAGCAGAGGCGCCCTCATCCAATACATCTTCAGGCGCATCATCGCTAAACGATGCAGCAACAACGGTCTCGGTATAGGAATCTTCGTCGGAATGTTGAATATCCAGCATAGAATCTTCTTGCACGATGCCTACTCTGCGCTTTCTTCATCAGCAGCGGCTTCTTCAGCAGCGGCTTCCTTAGCCTTGAGAGCCTTCTCTTGAGCCTTCTTGGAAAGCTTTTTCTTCTTCTCAGGAGCAGGAGCGCCACTTTTAAGAATGTCGATAAGGTGACCAACTGTAGTGGAAGGCACAGCACCCTTGGATATCCACGCATCAGCCTTCTCGAGATCGATCTCGATAGTCTTAGGATTGGTCAAAGGATTGTAGCAACCAATTTGCTCGATGTAGCGACCATCGCGGGGCATACGGCCATCGGCAACAACAACACGATAGTACGGACGCTTTTTTGCTCCGTGACGAGCAAGACGAATCTTTACAGCCAAAGTAGAACTCCTTTAGACACGCGACGCTGTGGATACGAAGGTAGTGTGCGCCGCCTCGTGCTTGGTGTAAGCAACATTTAACTATACGACATTATATGGTGAAAAAGCATGTCATTTTTGTGAACCTCAGCAAAAAGGGGCAAATCTTACGTTTGCTTTCGTTTTGAGGAAGATTTTGAGGACACGCGAAACAAATGTTTTATTTCGATGATAGCTCGCACTGACCATGATTTAGTACTAAAGTAGTAGCATGTACGTGGGCGCGGGTAGAACAAGTTTTTTACTAAATTTTACGAATAACAACGCGCAACTGTAAATTTCGTATAAGTTTTGTTATTGTATATTGTATGCAAATTATCACGCACATTGGATGAGGCAAAACGCGCGTCAATTCAAGCAACATGGTACGCAACACAGCAGGTAATACGGCGCGCAACATAACGCGCGATACAGCAGGTAACACGACACGCAGCACGCAACGCAGGACCTGGGAGGCAGCATGAATATTCTTGTGATCGAAGATGAGCAAAATCTGGCCGATGCTATCGTTCGCATCTTGTGCGATGCAAACTACAATGCAGAAGCTGTCTATGACGGAGAGGCTGGACTCAAAGCCTGTACCACGAGGCTCTTTGATGCGGCGATCGTCGATCGTATGCTTCCTGGTATGGATGGCCTCGATCTCATTCGCGAGCTTCGCCACCAGCAAAATTCTATGCCGCTTCTCATGCTCACCGCACGCACCGCAACGCAAGACAAAGTCGATGGACTCGACGCCGGTGCAGATGACTACATGACCAAACCGTTCGAAGCGCCTGAGTTGCTCGCCCGCGTGCGCGCGCTCACCAGGCGCCAAGGCGATGTCGTCATAGACCAGATGAGCTTTGCTGACTTTACGCTTGACCTCACTACGCACGATCTTTCATGCAAATCGCACTCCGTGCACCTCTCCGGCAAAGAGTTCGACGTACTTAAGATGCTCCTTAGCTCCCCCTCGCGCGTGGTTTCCAAGCAAGATCTCCTTACCTATGTCTGGGGCAGCGCTTGCGATGCGTCGGAAAATTCTGTAGAAGCGTACGTGTCGTTTTTGCGCAAAAAACTCGCATATATCCATTCAAAAGCACAAATTTCCACCTTGCGCATGATTGGATATCGTCTAGAATCCTACTAAAGATATCGTCTAGATGTCCTACTAAAGGATACGCAGAGACGCGCCATATAAAGGAAACCCATGGTAACCGTACAGCAGCCCATGCTCAAGAAGCTTAAATACACCTTTGTGTTTATCATTATCATCCTGGTAGAAGCTGTACTGATTGCGCATACCGGGCTTTCGATGTACCTTACCTACAAAAATCAGCAAGACCGGATCGCGTTTCACCTGACGCGCATTCTTGCAGGTGATGAGCCCAGCAACGAAGAATTTGGCAAGATGCCGCACCATCATAGCGACATGACCGACGCAAGCAACATGCTCTCCTACCTCGTCACACTCGATGATAGAGGCAATATCGAACCAAGCCCCTATGCCAGAAAATATATCGGCAAAACGTCAATCACAGAGCTCAGCAACAAAATCATAGCTTCCAAGCTCGACAAAGGCACCATGCGCGACTACCACGTGAGCTGGATGCGCAGCAACAACAAAATTGCGTTCATCGACACCTCGGCCTTTGACTTTGCGTTTTCGCATAGTATTGTCATGATTAGCTGCATGATCGCAGGTACGCTCGTAATTATTTCCGGCGTTGCGTGGGTCCTCTCAGGATGGGCAATCAAGCCTATCGAGGAAACAGCGCGCCGCCAGCACATGTTCCTTTCCGACGCATCGCACGAGCTCAAGACGCCGTTATCCGTGATCATTGCGAATAGCGATATCTTGCTCGCAAGTCGCGCGCTCGACGCGGGCGAACGCAAATGGATACAAAGCACCTCAGACGAAGCCAAGCACCTCAAACAAATGGTAAACGACCTGCTTGAGCTTGCGCGAAGCGATGAAGCAGCCGCGGGCACGCTCAACATCCTGCAGATGGATGACGTTGATTTTTCCGATGTGGTAAACGAAGCGGTGCTCGAATTCGATACTGTTGCGTTTGAACAGGGTTGTAGCATTTTGGCGCATGTGGAGGACAGCGTACATGTTATGGGCGACAAATCCCTGCTCACACGCCTTGTTACCATTTTTATTGATAACGCGTGCAAGTACGCGCGCGCTCACACGCAAATTCTTGTCACCCTTGCCCGCGAGCAGAAGCAGTTGCGATTTCAGATCAACAACCAAGGCGATGTGTTGACTCACGAGGAGCAGAAGCACATTTTTGACCGATTTTATCGAAGCGACAAGGCACGCAGCCGCGAGGCAGGCAAAGGCGGCTTTGGCCTGGGGCTCGCCATCGCGCAAGGCATTGTGCTCTCGCATAAGGGTGCTGTCTCTGTAACGAGTACTCTTCAAGAAGGCACGACCTTTACGGTTACCATCCCCTTAAAACAAAAATAGCTGGATAAAAATAACTGGATAGAGGCCTTTTTTAGCAAGCACCGCGGGCACGTGTTTGGGCATGCGCTTGTGCAGCGTGCTCCCGCTCCCCTCGCAGAAAAAGTCACGCTTTTTTGCAACTTGTCCCGAGGTCATGAACAAACGGTTATGCTCATGCGCAATTTGTTACAGTTTTTTGCAACTTGTCCCGAGATATTTGTCCCCACAATCAGAAAAAATAGCGATATATGATGCTGCCGTCCCAAGATGCCACAAAAAACTTCAACTTGTCCCGAGATACGGGCTCACGCGCGCGGACACAAACGCGAGCGCGGACACACAGCTCGGGACAAGTTGAAGTTTTGTATGACTTTTCAAAAAGAAAGGCGTGAGCCGCGCGCTTCGCGTCTAAGCTTTAGCGCAGAGCTCGGGACAAGTTGCAAAAAGGTGTGACTTTTTGCGCGAAGAGTACGAAGCGTACGAAAAACCTTGCGCGCGCATAAGTACCCCAAGCGAAATGGCTCCATCCGTTGCACATATTCGCAGGAATAACATGAAAAATTTGTCTATTTACCTTGGAATATATTCAGAAATTTTATATAATATTCATTTAATATGTTTTCTACCTTTAAGCAAACATACAGGTTTTAGCGATATGAACGTTTTTAGAAAGATTGGTAAGTGGAATGACCAAAAAGACGCGTTTGCATGCTCGTGCAGCACAAAAAAACACTCAACACGTCAGCACGCATAAGCATAGCACAACTCCGGCAAAGATTGGAGTTGCTGCATCGGTAGCGATCGCATCGACTCTTGCGATGGCGCAGGTTGCACAAGCAAAAACTGCCAAGAGCGAAAGCCAAGAGCTGGTCCAAGCGCAGGCGCAAACACAAACCCTGCCGACCCCAACAGGCAAAGCGAACATAAAGGGAGAGCAACCAACCGCAGGAAGCGGATCAGCCGCAGCTGCCAAGACGCAAACACACAAAACGAATGCTGTGACAAGCGTAAAGGCTGCGCCTGCAGATATGGCTCCGGTTACGCCAACTGCTGCCGGATCAACTGCAGCACCTGCGACAGCATCTACGCCCGCACCCGCGTCTACGCAAAACCAGCAAAACCCGCAAAACCAGGTTATCGCCCCAAACACACAAAACCCAAGCGCTAGCGATACAGAATCCGCAAATAACCAGGTAAAACGCGAAGAAGATACGAAGAAAACCTACACCTTCACCATAACGTACTGCGTTGAAGGCTACAACCAAAAGCAGCTCCTGCAGCCAAGCGAGTACACCTTCACCAAAGACACGCTTGACAAGCTGAGTGAAGACAACCCAGACGGCGAGAGTCTCTTCATTCCGGTAAAGACCACAAAAGGCTATTACGCGCCGCGCGGGGCATATATCAAGAAAGACGGCAAATACGTCCTTGACACTACAAAAGATGCCTCGGTTCAGTCCTACATCAAGATCGACAAAAAACTTGTTACAGACAACATCAATCAGATCGCATCAACGGATACGCACATCGTCTCAAACTATGTCATGGAGTATCGTCCCAAGACGGTGAACTATTACGTGCGGCACATGATTCAGGATCCCGCAAATCCAAATTCATTTAAGGAATACTCGAGCGTACCTTATACCATTACCGTCCCTGCGGCGGGAGGTGCGAACACGGGAGCAAGTACAGGAGCAGGCGCGGGCGCTGCGAGCACAGGCGGCACAAGCACAAGCTCCTCGCCCGCACAAGAGACGATTCACGTTACCAAATCCACAGGTCTCGTGGGCCAAAACCTCTATCCACAAGCCATCAACATCCCGGGGTATCATGCAGAAGAAAATATCATAAGCTCCCCCATTCCAGATGATGAAGACTACTCAGAAGACGCAGGAGCTACCAGCAGCTCTGCCAATAACAAATCTAAAAAATACCTGGTCCTCGAGCTGCGCTACTTGCTCAACAAGCACAACGTAAGCTATGACACACAAGGTGGCACAGCCATTCAGTCGAAGGTCTTTTCTTACAGCATGACGGTAGACGCGGTGAAAGATCCTACTCGTAAAGGCTACAAGTTTCTTGGATGGACTAAGGAACTATCTACAAGCACTCCTGCTGCAGTATCTGGAACGCCTGCGCCTCAAACACCCGATAAAAGCAAAGATGCTAGCAAGATTAGCAGCATGCCCGATGCTGACGTGCGTTTTGTGGCTCATTGGAAGCCAGCTTCTGAGCATGCTCAGTATCAGATCAACATCTGGGTGCAAAAAGCTGATCTTCCTAAGCCTGATGACCCTACCAATATGGATAACTACGACTTTATTGGTCAGGTGCAAAAAGAAGGCAAGAGTGACGGCACCATCCAGGATGCTGATTTGAACCTGAATAATGATCAAATGACCAAGCTTGCCTGGCCAGATCAGAACTTGCGCGGAGCTATCACCAATAAAGAAGACTTTGATAAGTACTTCATGGAAGATAACGCGACTTCAACGCTTACCAAAAAGATGAATAGCAAGGAAGAGCCCGAGTATTTTGGCGCTAAGGAAAAGCGCCCGCTTACCAAAATTCGCCCCGACGGCACCACCGTGGTGAACAAGGTGTTTAACAGGCGCGTCTACGAGCTTATTTTTGCGAACCCAGATATCGAAAAAGACGGCACAAGTAACAAACTGTTTGATTCGGTTAACCACATTACCATTACAAAAGGTGGTAAGGAATATAATGATACCGATAAGGATAAGCTCTATAAAGTTACTTATCGCTTTGGACAAACCATTCATTACACAAGTGGTTTTCCAACAGATGCCGAAACAAAACGATACACAACAGAAGACGAAGACTCTCGCACGTTTGGTTTAGGCTGGCGAGTTGCAAACGACGCTGGTAAAGTTATCTATATAGACACGCCACCCTACCGCTTTGATGTTAAGCACTTTATAGCACCCCAACCTAAAGGCAGCGGTGCTTTTTCGCAGAAAAATATCCGTCTTTTTGGAGAAAAGCTTACTCCGTATCAGCGCGTTCTTGTTCCCGATGCAACAAAGGGCACTGGCGCAGGATCAATACATGTTCTGGTTAAGCTTGAAACCGAAGAATCTGCGCGCAGAAACGATGATAACAATCGTGAGTATGTAGCCTCTGAGCTCAGCTATACCAAAGACGACACGCTGAACACTGACTACGACTACGGGGCTCCCACTATTGAAGGCTTTGAGTCGCTTCAACAAACACAGAAAGTAACAACACAAGACGTAGACGACTATTACAAAAAGCTTGCCGAAGAGCTTACAGATGTATGGACAAAAGATCACCCCGACGAAGATGACCCTGACGGTGACGACGAAGACTTTAGAGACTGGGTTGCACAAAAATTCCCTCATCTTGTCTTTACGCAAGAAGGCTCTGACGGCAACGGACTCGAGGAAAATGGCCTTTTGATCTTCGAGTACAAGCGCAAACACGCGTCCGTAAACTTTGCCGTTGACCAAGTAACGCCCATACAAAATGCTGGCGCACAGGCAAGCACACAAGAGCCTTTCGGCACCAACCTCAAGAAATTTGCGCCAGACTATAACACCGCCGTTACACAAAATACGCCAGATAAAGGCAAGCAATTTGCCAGCAGCTACACCTTCAAGCTCGATGGCAAAACCTACACCTTCAAGCGCCCCGACAACCTTCCCGAAGACTATGAATTTGCGGGCTGGTCGCTTGACCCCGCGGGCACACAAAAGCTGGCATCCTTCAAGAGCGACGGCACGCCCTATACCGCTCAAGAAATTGCAGAACTTCTAAAAAAGTCGCCCGAAGACATCGCAAAAGCACTCGGCAATGCACCGCTTGAATCAGCCGGCATTACGCTCTATGCAAGCTGGAAGCGTGTTGACACAACTCACACCATTGATGTTGATATGGGTTACGATAACCTCGCTCACACCATTGTGAGCGTGGTACATGGCAACAAAGCCAAGAAGGCCACTACAACAATTCATGATGAACAAAACGACACCCAAAAAGATTATTCGGATTGCTTCCCTGCAGTAGCAGAACGCCCAGGTTATATATTTAACGGCTGGTTGCAAAAGTACACGAAGCCAGATGGAAGTGAGCAGTGGCTCCCCTTCTCCTTCAAGGCACCCATCGTCGAAAACCTCGAGGTCAAAGCCGAGTGGATTGAAGATAAGCGTGTAAAAGGCACCATCAAGCACATATTCCTGCGCGACGGCTACACAGCAGAAGAGTACAAGCAAGCTGTGAGCACTCATGACCTTGCGCGCGCACGTGCGATGATCAAATATGAGAAGACCAATGTCTACAGCAACCTTCGCCCCCGTTCGAGCTACGCAGCAGAGGCGGCATATCGCGACGGCAAGTACTTCACCGATCACACCTACTCAACCTTTATCGTAAGCAAAAACGAGCAAGACAACCACGCTGAATTTATCTATACGCCGTATGCGACGCGTCGTTATACGGTGCACTATAAAGATGCAGCTGGTAATGAACTTGCAGCTCCTGAAACATTTGAGTCAAATAAACTTAACTACGATGTTGCACATGCGAAAGTTATACCAGGGTATCGCTTACAAAGCACCGAGACGCTTGCACGTCAGTTGACTTTTAAACCCAAAGATGACGGGAGCTATGAGAAAAATTACGACATCGACTTTATCTACGACGACGTGCGTATTCTCAAGCGCAAGGACGGCGACCAAGTAACGCCTGACAACTATTCGCGCCTGCAATTTGATACGCAGACTACAGAATTAATAATGGAAAATGGTAAGGTTACGTCCAAAATTTCCAATGTCAAGGGAGGCGATTTATCTCCATTTAATGGCACCAATACGGGCGATACGCAGCATCCTACCAGCGTTTTAACATTTGATGCGGTAAAAGGGACCAAGGCATACGAAGTTCCTTTGCCGGTACCGCATGCAAAAGATGGCTATACCTTTACGGGATGGACATCAAAAGTGGTATATAAAAGGGGCGAAGAAGCTGTTGAAGGCGCTGGCCGCTTGCCGATGTTCTCAGAAGAATTCCCATATAAAGTGGTGTATACGGCGCATTTCAAAAAAACACAGGTTACGTTTGTAGGCGCTAATGATAACGCAACGCCGCCCGATGGATATTATAAAGTCACCTATTCCGCTGATCAAAACGGACGCTTGTCACGTGAAGTATCCGATGGAAACGGTGGCAAGAAAACAGAAACGCTTGATACGCTTACCAATGTTGTAGTAATCGACAAATATAAAGACAACGTGATTGAAGCTCCTGTGGCCGTCCCTGACAAGGGTTTTGAGGAAAAAGGCGACTTTGAGTTCAAAGGGCGCGATGCGAAAGATCGTTCCTATATCAAACATTTTGAAATGATTACCCCTGTAGCTGCAGAAAAGCGCTATGTCTTGCCCGGGCAAGGGCTCTTGACCGTTGGTGAAAGCGCGCGCACCCTCATCACAAATCGGGACAAGTATGCAAGCGAAGAGGATCTCCATACAGGCACGCAGCCGACTGGCGTCCAAGCAGCGACATTTGAATTCTGCGATGAAAAGGGCGCGTCCGCTACGCTTGACCAGACAACTCCTGGTGAGCACAAAATTTTCATCAAGGTTACCGCAGGTCGCAAGAATAGTCGCGTGTCTAAATTAGTCCCCTACTTCTATGAAGTGCTGCCGCAGATGTCGTTTGGCGAAGCATTTAACGCGCACAAATACTCAGAAGACATCAAAAATCAGTACAAAAAGATTACGTTTACGTCGAACGCAACAGAAGGCGAGCTCATCGGCAAAGATCACACCACAGACGCAGGCGAAAACAAGACGCTTGAAACCTATGTATATACAGGCAAAGGCGCTGCCACGACCTACACGCTGGACCTTCCCTCTGCCCTCGGCAAAGACTACGAGAGCGAGGGCTACCACTACGTGTTCCGTGGGTGGCGAAAGCTTGCTGCGCATAGCACACCCGCGGTCGATTTCAAGACATTTGTGCCTAATATTAAGCCCAGCGAGCGCTATTCGGATATCACAACACCGCAAGTAGACCTTACGTACGAAGCTGTCTACGAGAAGATTCCCTACATTACGCAAAAAACCAACGATGGCAACGTACCACCTGATAGCGTGGTTGTATCGTTTAAGCCTGCAGCCGGTCGTGCGTGGAAAGATGGATCCACGGGACCGAAAGTGCTCTATATTAAAAAGGGCATGGATATTTCCAAGCTTGACGAACATGGTGTTCCTATTAAGCCTGGTGAAACTAAAAAGTCGATCCTTCAAGTACTTGGTGAACAGCTGTATGGCTATACGGACGACTGGACGAAGTCGTCCATGGATGGCATTACGCTTATTGAAAACATGAGTACGGGAGCGGGCACTGATGGCTGGAAGTCGAACAACGCCTTCCAAGAGTTTGTTGCACATCAAACAGCGTATACTGATCCTGTTGGCGGCGTAGAAAAGACCATCATCCAAGGCACCACAGCACCAAATGCAATTGACTTTGTACAAAACAAAGATGCCTTTGTTCCAAGTGAGACTTCTACTGTAGAAAGCATTACCGCTGAATACGTAAAAGCTCCTTCAACTGATGCGGCTGCAAACCTCACGGTACCTATCAAAGTGACCGTGAAATATAAAGACAGTGCTGATACTGCGCACACGCGTGTGTACAACATCACGGGTGCTTTGCACGTGCTTGGTGACGTTCTTGAAAAGAAGAATGCTCCAACAGAGCAAGGACTAAAAGACAAATACACCACCATTACCTTTGTAAGCAAGAAGCAAAAGGTAGTAGATGCACAAGGTCACGAAACAAGCCAAACAGAAGATCCAGGCCAAGTATCAGGTGCGAGTGAGTCTGTCGATAAGACGCAAAGTGAGCTTACCTATCTTGCATTTAAGAAAGATAATGCAAGCTACACCATCAACATACCGCAGGTAACAGGCCTTGATTACATGGCTAACGGTTATCACTACGTCTTTACGGGCTGGAAGCAAGTGCAGACAGCTGCTCATGCAGCAGATGTTGTACTTCCGGCGGATGCGCGCTCGATGACATTTGACGCGCAGAAGGACGTTGTCTTCGAAGCTCAATACAAGAAGGTCCCCTACATCGTGACCAAAGTCACGGATGGAAAGATTCCAGAAGACTCGGTCGTCGTGTCCTTTAAGCCAGCACCTGGCCGCAAGTGGGCGGATGGTTCAACCGGACCTAAAGTCCTCTACATTAAGAAAGGTATGGACATCTCTCGCCTCGATGAGCACGGAAGGCCCATTCCAGCAGGCGACACTACAACGCCTTCGATCCTCGATGTACTGGGGAGCAAACTTTCCGCCTATGATCACGACTGGTCCAAGTCCTCGATGGACGGCATTACGCTCATCAAGAGCATGAAAGAAGGAGCAGGCGAAAACGGATGGAAATCCAATAACGCCTTCCAGGAGTTTGTGGCTCACCAAAAGCCGCACACCAAGCCCGAGACTATCGCTGAATACCAGGCCATTATTCAAAACACAACGGTACCCACGCCAAACGACTTCATCAAGAATGATCAGGACCTCAAAGACCTGCTCATGAAGAACGGCGTTGTCGTACCTGGTAAAGAGAACATTGAGTCGTACAAGGTTGAGTTTGTGGGTGAGGCGCCGCAGTCCAAGGTTGCGGGTACCTACCTGGTGCCGCTTAAGGTAACGATTAAGTATCGCGATATGGACAGCGAAGACGTATTCATGCTTAACTCGCAGCTCAAAGTTATATACGGTGTGCTGTACGGCAAGAACAAGCCATCAAAAGACAAGCAGCCTATCGACTATAACGTATTTAATGGCAACTATCGCAAGGTTACCTTTATTACCGACGATAACGAAAAGAACCAGCACAAGGGTACTATTATTGGTGACGAGGATAAGAATTCGGTCGATTACTATGTTGCGAAAGACCAAGAGCTACGAGTCCGCGTGCCCAAGATGCTCAACCAAGACTACGAAAAGGATGGCTACCACTACAAGTTTGTTGGGTGGAAGCTGGTTCCCTCGGCTGATACGGCTGTAAAAGACGATAAGAACGAGCTCGGGAAGGACGACATTAAGTTCGGCACGCCTGATGCCGACTCACTCAAAGTGACCAAGACGGCAGGCGACCTTATCTACAAGGCTGTATATGAAAAAATTAAGTATGTAGAAAACAAGCCGGTAGATGGCACGGTTCCTGCTGACTCGGTTGTTGTGTCCTTTAAGCCAGCACCTGGCCGTACGTGGAAAGATGGCTCAGCTGGTCCTAAAGTGCTCTACATTAAAAAGGGCGTGGACATCTCCCGCCTCGATGAAAACGGTGTGCCTATTAAGGATAGTGACCATACAACTAAATCGATTCTCCAGGTTTTGGGTGAGAAGCTCTATGACTACACTTCTGACTGGACAAAGTCGTCGATGGACGGTATTACGCTTATTAAGAGTATGAAAACCGGTGCAGGTGCGGACGGTTGGAAGTCTAATAACGCCTTCCAAGAGTTTGTTGCGCATCAAACGCCGTATGTTGAGCCAGAGGCAGTTTCGGAATTTACTATCGCCCAAAATGGCACGGTACCTACACTTGAGGAATTTGTTAAGAACCTTGCCCAGCTAAAAGGCAACAACATTGCAAAAGATGATCAAGGCAAGCCAATCTTTAAGATAGAAACGATTGGCCAGATGCCCACTTCTAAAGTAGCAGCTACGTATACCATCCCCTGGACGGTTACGCTCAAACATGCCGATATGAGCGACACAATTACTTACAAGTGTACAACCGTGTTGCGTGTTATGGGCAATGTATATAATGCAACCGATGCGAAAACTATGATTGATAGTATTGCCGCGAGCGAAACACCAGATGCAACAACCGGCAAGACAACACCGCTTACCCCAGCGCAACAGAAGTTTAAAGACTCATACGCACGTGTGGAATTTCAATCTGGCAAAGAAGGAACGCTATCGGGTGGTGACACCGATACTACGCTTACGCGCTATGTAAAGACCAAGACCGATATTGATCTTGCGATTCCTGGCGTAAATCCAGGACAAAACCTCGATGACGGTGATGGAAAAGGCAAGTACGACTACCTCTTTGATCACTGGGAAATTCAGATAAAGCCAGCTGGTAAGAGTGTTGGGGCTTCAACGGATGAGAATACTGGATCACCTGCTGAGAAACCCAATAATACAAACATACACGGAAGACGCGGCAAACGAAGCGTTGACGAGTTCCCTCAAACCATGCTTTTTGCTGCGAATGGTGCTGGTACGGACACTCCTACAGAAGGCACTACGGTAGTTGCAGGTGCAACCAATGAAGAACTTGCAGCTTCCTTACGCCGTTTGAAGCGTCAGTTTGATCAAACATACCCACATGTAACGTACGCAATAATCGCACGGTATAAGAAAGTATATTACATAACATCGGCAAAAGATGTAAATTCAATACCTGCTGGCTTTGTGCCTGTTGTTGCCTTCCCCGCCCCTGGACACACCTGGGAGGATGGCTCGGTAGACCCCGATATTTACTACGTAAAGAGTGGCGAATCCTACGGCGCCAAGCGTCAAGAATGGGAAAATGGTCTTGCCAACCTTAAAGGTTGGAAGTACTTGGGCGCAGATGGAAAAGTAATTACCGACCCTCAGGTACTTGCCTCGATAGACAAACCCACAAAGGCACTTACGCTCATCGCGCAACAACATGACCTGCCCGAGCTTACACCCAATAACGACCTGATGATTACCGCAGGCGATACTATGCCTTCGTATAACGAGATGGTAATGAATAACGGAGTACAAACGTTTACCAACAGCCCTCGTTTTGCTGGTTGGGAAACAGATCCTGATTCATATGCTGCGCTTCATGCCGATAAACCCGGCATCTACAAGGTGCACTTCGGCTTGAAGTATTACACTGATGAACAGGAACTTGATCCACAAACGAAGAAACCACTTTACGAGAATGGCAAAGTAAAGCATAAGGTTGCCATTAAAAGGGTTGACGTAAATGTACACATTCTGCCCCGCGTGATTGCAGAGCAAGATTTACCTGATGATGGTATACGAGCTGATGGTACGCGAGCAGATGGTACACCGGAAGCTGAGTTCATCAAGAATAACTACACGAAAGTAACCTACCGCGTAGCGATGGGCGATCACGGCTTCTTGGCGTCACCGTACACTACGTTCTATGTACGTCGCGGGCACACAATCGATCCAAATGCGCTGCTGAACTTCGACAAAGATAAGCGTGCGAAGCGTTTGCAAGAGATGCAGCAGCACGTTGCAGATCAGAAACAACTGAAGCAAGAAATTGGCGTGCCAAGCGCTATTGCTGAGCCGGGATATGTGTTCTATGAGTGGCAAAAGCATGCGGCGAACGACAAGGGCGACGTGATATACCTCGCACACTTCCACAAGCTGCCTATTACGCATTTCGAGTTTGAAACCAGCACGGAAGCCGAGCAGGCATTTAGCACGCGTCTTGTAGGCGACGCACAGAATCACCCCACATATAAGCCAAAGGCCGGCACGAAGCTTCCTGATGGTGTGAGCTTTGCATGCAACGGCGACACGTGCACAATAAGCGGTACGCCACATATTACTGATTGGAAGCCAGGCGAAACGCAGCGCGTTATTGAGCTTCACTTCGAGGCCGTTGATAAACGCAGTGCTGACAAATACGGCCGCAGCTCCTTCGGTTTGCAGAAGGAGATAACGGTACGCATCGTGGTCAAGCGTCCGCATGCAACAAGCGGCGGCTCCTATGGCGGCGGCATGTACATCGGCACAGGTGAAAGCATTCCTTGGACAGAGCTTACACCAGGCAATAAGATACCTGCTGAGCCTGTACCTGCGACCGAGGCTGCGCCTACACCTGCTCAACCTGAGGCAGCGGCGCCGCAAGCACGCAAGCACGCGCGCACGCGTCTTCCGCAAACCTCAGATGCAACAT
This sequence comes from uncultured Atopobium sp., assembly GCA_947090525.1. GTDB lineage: Bacteria > Actinomycetota > Coriobacteriia > Coriobacteriales > Atopobiaceae > Fannyhessea. The sequence goes on along the minus strand of CAMUON010000001.1, from coordinate 537,611 downwards.
TTGCTGCAGGAGCAGCAGAGCTTCTGGGTATGGGGCTTGGCATGATCAGCGCGGTTGCTCTAGCGCGTAAGAAACGTCGCGAGGATGACGACGCGCCTGATGACGGCGACGCGAAAGGCGGTACAAGCGGACGCGTGTAAGCACGCACGAGGTGCCTGCAGGCTGCAAGTAAGACTCAGCCACACCTGAGCTGTGTGTTAGGCGCAGAGGAACAACATATCAATTCCTACACTCTACGAGCGCGAAAGGTGGAACTCCTACTCCACCCTTCGCGCTTCCGCAAAAAGTCACGCGAGCCTTTAACTTGTCCCGAGCTTTGTGCTCACTCGCATCTCAAATCCATTCCGCCGAGCGCCTCATATCCAAAAAGTCACGCCGCACATCAACTTGTCCCGAGCTTTTCTCAAAATCATCGCGCGCACAGAAAAATTTCGCCCAAAAGTTCGGGACAAGTCGCACAAATGCGTGAAAAATTACGCAAGCAAGCGCCCGCGCGCGCAAATTTCGCGCACGCGCGAATACATCCCCGCCCATATCTCGGGACAAGTTGCAAATTATTGTGACATTTCAAAAAGCATCATCGAAAGCAAGGTGTGATAACCACCAAACCTAGAACCCGTAAGACCTAGAAGCGATAAAACCTATAAGCAGGGAAAACCCAGAAGTGGTAAAAAGATCACTAAAGCGCAAGATTAACGGCTAAACAGCCAAACAGGGGCATAGCGCGACTTTGTCTATGTCCGGCTATAAAAGAGGATGTAAAGATGTGATTGGCGGCTGCACCAAAACCCTGCAGCAAAGCCCAACGCCAAAAGCCCAGCACCAAAGCCCAACGCCAAAAGCGCAACCCACTTAAGCAAGATGCAAAGCAATCATGATATGTCGGTATACCTGGTGGGAGACATCATTTATGCGCTTGCGGATTCGGTACGTCCGCGCGCGGCCAAGCTTATCACGACAAGCTGCAACAATCTGAAGGAGCGCGCGCGTGAGCAGCAAAGGGTTTTTCACATCGTTTATGCAAAGTGCAATGTGCCGCTCAAGCTTGGATGCATAATCTCGGATGCGGCGCTGATCCTCGCGGAAAGCGTCTTCGTTGTTGTGGAATTCCCGCCCGTTACACTCGATGACTAGCTTCAGCGTGCGCGAGCTTAAGTCGGGAGTGATCGTTTGGTGCTCGGGAGTGAGTGTTTTTGTGCGCCTGAGCACGCGTGTTTTGTTAACGTCGAGCTTGGGAAAGCAGATTCCGCCAAGGCGCGAAGGCAGCATCAAAGCACCTGCGACCAGGCCCTCAAAAGGAGACGCGAGGCCGCCTTGGCAATATTTGAGCACGGAGAGCGCAGCCTTGCGCGCGTGCATGTATTTGTAGCGCTCAAACGCGCGGCGGATTTTTTCTACGCTTGTAAGCGGATCAAGCCCGTATGTCACCGCCGTCGCAGTCAGCGGATCATAACCGTAATTGCCACACAGCTCTTGCGCGAGCAAAACCATATTGTGCGCGAACAATGCGCGTGCGATAGCACCATCACCACATATGCGCTTGATGTCTCGGGCAGCGAGCGCAAATATCATCTCAGGAGAGAGAATATGGAGCGAAAGTGCAGGTGGAAGGCCGAAGCGAAGCGCCTCTGCTTGGCTTACGACAAGCTTGAAAAAGCTGCCGCTCGGAACGGATGGACTGACAAAGCGAAATGACTTGTTCCTGGTGCTGAGTCCACGCTGCTGACGCGAGACGAGAAACCTAAAGCTTTGCGTGTTTTCCAGGTCAGGCGCAATACGAATAGCTTGGGGAGCATGCGGGATTTGAAGGGCTTGCAGGGGTTTCTGCGCGTGCGAAAGGCTTTGTGCGAGGGCAGCGCGAATAGCGCGCAAACCGGTTGCTGCGTGGGGCGTTGCTGCGCTTATGCGGTATCGATTTCGCCAGTTCATCGCAGATATAGTAAAAGGGAGCGTTTTTTTGGCATAGTTTTTGTAGCTATCGCTCAAGATAAACGGCTCAAATTTCCCAAGAATGAAATCTCTGATCGCCTGAGTAGGAATGCGTTTGCACGCATCAAACGAAATGATAGGCACCGTGCGGACAGGCGTAGGCACCACGTGCACGCGCGCACTCGGATCGCCAAGACCGGCGTACACATCGCGCAGAATCGGATTTTTAGACATACGTGTGGGCTTGCTGGCGATGCGGTGCGCGCGCCAAAAAGCGAGTGATTCTATGTAGTCCAAAACGATATCCATACATACTTAATAGCACAGTTTTGGGTGCGAAAGGTTCGAGAAATGGATTGAGTTTTGTGTAATTTTTTTGAATGCAAGAGGGCAAAAACGTTTCCAGGGAGTTTAGGAAAACTGTGCGCGTGAGCTGCAAGTTTGCGGCTAGTTTGCGGTTATCTTGCGGCTATCTTGCTGCAAGTTTGTTGCTAGCTTGAGGTGCGGGTGCGCGCAAAGAAATCATCGCACCAAAACCCGAAGGCGCCCATCACGCGAAAACCCGAAAGCGCCCATCACGCAAAACCCGAAAGCATCATTACGCAAAACCCCGCAAGCACGCCCCCGCGCGAAAAAAGCTACAGCTTTTCGATAAAGCTATTGTACAGTTCGATGCTTTTTGGATAGACAAAACGATTTGTTTCGATAACGTAAGCAAGCCCAGACGAAAACGAAGAAAAGAAGAGCTCAAAGAGGCTGCTCTCCCCTACGAGCGAGCGCGTGCGCTCGATCGAAGGTGCGCTCGCGCGCAAAGGTTCGATCCCGTCCGCCACAAAAACGACCATATCCAGGTCACTCATCTGCGGATGCGCAATCGTGTGCCTGTCAATCGCTTGGATGACCGCCGGCAGAAGCTCCGGAAAGCGCTCGCGCAACTCCGCAGCCGCTGTCATACCGTGCAGCAAAGGCGCCGTCTTCAGCACATCTTGCTTGGAAACATCCAGAGAAATCCCGTAGGCTGCAGCCTTAGAAAGCTCTTCTTCGGCGCTGAGAACTTTGTCCCAATCATGCAAAAGACCTGCTACATATGCCTGTTTCTCATCAGCGCCATACACATGCGCAAGGTAACTAGCCGTGTGCGCGACACTTTTGCAATGCGCGAGACGACGAGGCTTCAGCGGCAACATTCGCTTAGTAAGCGCCTCTTCTAGGCGTTGGCACAGTGCCTGCTCCTCAGGTGAAAACGCCGGCGTGAAACGCGAAAATGATGAACAAATAGCTGATGTCATAGTTTGCTTCGACTCCTTTTGTTGTTGCTATTACAATAGTAAACACTTATGGGAACGTGGATCAAGAACCACCAACATGCACGCACGAGAGCGTAGGCGCTCGCCTGCGCAAACGTTTGCGAAACATAAAGCTCTGAAAGGTGTACTTATGTCTGTTCATCGCTCAAACAATCACATATCAAGCGATTCTATACAGAAATACGAACACCGAGATCGGTCTCCGCAGGTTGAAATAGCACATAACTCCTCAGCTGCACAAAAACCCGCACGCGCAAAGGCATGCGCGCCTAAACCAACACCCGCAGCGCCACCTGCGTCCAAAGCCGAGCGCACACCCGAGCGCCAAGTCGAGCATGCACCCGAGCGCGCGCGTGAGCTCGTCACCATCGAACGCATGAGCTACGGCCCTTGGGGAATCGCGCGCGGCCTCGACCACAAAACGCTATTTGTCCTGGGCGGCGTCACGGGAGATGTGTGTGAAGTCGTTCGCGAAAAAGAGACAAAGCACTCTGCATTCGCCCAGATGACGAGCCTCAAAACCCCTTCTCCCAAACGCATAACCCCCGCTCACAGCTACCAAGAACACGCAGGCGGCGCCCCTTGGGCGAGCCTTTCCTACCAGCAACAACTTATAGAAAAACGCGACAGTGTTGTACAGGCGCTCATTCGTGTGGGGCACATCCCCCCAAAACAGGCAAATGACCTGGTACAGCCCTGTATCCCCTCAAAAAAAGAATGGGGTTACCGCAACAAAATCGAGCTTGGCTGCGCGCGTGAACATGGCAAACTCACGATCGGCATGTATGATCCACTTGAAAAAAAGCTCGTGCCTGTGACCAGCTGCGCGCTGATGGATGCGCGTTTCGCAAAGCTCACAAAATCGGTGGCTGGAGCGCTGCAGTTTATCGCGCGCTCGCAGGACCTGGGACTCGAGCGCATCGGCATTCGCGCGAGCGTCCGCACGAAGGAAGTCGAACTCGCACTTTGGACGAGACCCGGCGCTTTTCCGCGCGCGTACGTCTCGAAGATCCTCAACAGTGCAGCGCCCGAGCTCACGAGCATCGTCCGCGTCCTTTCAAAAGGAAGCCTGCGTGCGCGCAAAGTCGTAGGCACAGAGCGTCTTTGGGGCAAAGGCTCATGGACAGAAAGTATTGGAGACAAGACGATGACGCTCTCCGCACCGTCGTTTTTCCAGGTCAACACCCGCGGCGCCGAGACCCTTATCAAACTTGTCCGCGAGGGACTTAGATGCGACCAACATACCTGCGCGCTCGATTTGTACTGCGGCGCTGGGACCTTCACCTTGCCGCTCGCGCGCGTGTGCAAGCGCGTGTATGGTGTGGAGGCGCAAGGTAGCTCAATTCAGGATCTTAGGCGTCACATCAAGCAAAAAAACCTCAATAATGTTGTAGCTATCGGCGGAGATGCAAATCGGGAGTTTCCGCAGATCAAACCCGATTGTGCCGTTGTGGATCCGCCGCGGGCGGGACTTGAGGAGGCCGTGGTGAAAAAGCTCCGTGCGAGCTCGATCACAAGGCTGTGTTATGTTTCCTGCGATCCGCAAACACTTGCGCGCGATTTAGCTCGCCTGACCTCGGTCGATGCTGATGCCGATGCTGATCCAGCGGCAAGCGCGGATGCGGCAGCAAGCGCTCTAGCAGATGCTGACGATCATGCGTTTACTATTGAACGTATCACGCCTGTTGACCTCTTCCCTCAATCATTTCACGTGGAAAATGTCTGTGTGCTCACGCGTGCGGATTAGCACGGGCTTAACCCGCGATTAGCACGCGATGCTGCGCAGGAGATGTGACTTCGGCAACGGAAAGATGCAGGTGTGCTCGTGCGCTCGTGCTTCCGTGCGCTCGTGCGAGTACTCGTTTATTAATCCCTATGTGCAGCACAAAACAACATATCTACCTAGTATTTTATGACGCATACCTCCCAAAAAAATTCAAACTTAAACGCGTATTTTATTGAATCCGCTGACAGCTAAAGCTGTTGAGCTCTTGAGTGGTACTTGCCTCAAGCAGTGAAGCGCTGACAGCACCCCCTTACACAAAGAGTCACGCAATACTTCAACTTGTCCCGAGTTGTGGGCGCAAAATCATTACGGTTATAATTCCGCATAGTCTTTTTTAAGGCACGCTGCACAAAAAGTCACGCAAAACTTCAACTTGTCCCGAGCTTTTCTCGGCGTGAATGAACTTCTCGTCTTTTAGTCCCCCACTAATTCGGGACAAGTTGCAAAAACGTATGACAATTCAAAAAATCACTCCCGTATCGAAGCCTTGTGGTAAGACGTTTGCAGCCAAAGCTCGGGACAAGTTGCAAAATTGTGTGACATTTTGAAAATACACTGCAAAGGGTGCGCGATACTGCTCATAAAACCCCAGCTCACACGGGATACGGCCATCATCACATCAACTTGTGTCAATACTGTTTTTGGTTTGACCTCCATCATGACTCTTCATATAATCGTTCTAAATAGAACGTTCTACGCACATAAACAAACTTCCAAACAAAGGAGCAAGCCAAATTGGAGGAGTACGCGCATTTTTGGGAACGACACAAAACGATAAGCTGCTATTATGCGGCGCTCACCCGCGCTGCGTGCGCAGGCACAGGACTTACGCAAATGGAGTACGACATCATCATGTTTCTCCACTACCATCCGCAGCTCAACACCGCTGCTGACATGGTGAAAATCCGCAAGGCCACAAAGTCACATGTATCAACGGCGCTCAAAAACCTTGAGGATCGTGGATTTATCGAAAAGCGGCAATGCAAAAGCAACAAGCGCTGCAACGAGATTTTTCTCCTTGCGCCGGCACAGGAAATTATTGCGGCTGGTACGCAGCTGCATCACGATTTTATGCATCAGCTCCTTGAAGGGATCGACCGCAAGGACCTCGATGTATTTCTGGATGTATTTGAAAATATGTGCGCAAATGCAGAGAATGGCCTTATGAAAGTGGGCATAAGCACGTGCGCAGAGAGCTGCTCGGCGGCAGAGCCAGTACAAGCAAAGAGCTGCTCAACAGCAGAATTAAACCAACCGCAAACAACCCCCAAAACAGATTGGACTCATTAATGCTCAACGTACAACAACGAACACTTCTCCTGATAGCCGGCTGCGTTTGGCTGTTCGCCGGCCTCAACGTCTTGCGCCTCGGCATCATAGCCTACCAGACACTCACAACAAACTATGCGCTCTACCTGGGGTCATTCGTCATATTTTGTCTCTTCGCAACGATGTTTCTCAAGATCAGCCACAAGCACACAAAGCGAATCCGCGCATACGCCCGTCCGCAAGCGTTTTGGCGCTTTTTCGACATGAAATCCTACCTGATCATGGCGGTGATGATGGGCGGAGGAATCGGACTGCGCGCAAGCGGCCTCGTGCCTGAGTTTTTCATTGCGTTTTTCTACACGGGACTCGGCCTCGCGCTCGCGACTGCAGGAGTTGCGTTTATAAAAAACTACCTGACATTTAGCGCGCAAAGCGACCATACGGCTATACCAACTCATGTTCAAACACACATACAAACAACAGTGCAGCCAACAGTGCAAACGAAAGAAGTCGATGCATGATGAAAACAACTCCCACAAATAGCAAGGTAGCGGCACACGTGTCGCGCACCCCCAGACCCGCTGATCTTTTCGAAGCGGTGTTCGACATATCCTATCTTGTCTTTGATTTGATTGCAGCAATCATATTCTTTATCTGGGCAAACGGACGTGTGCTCTTTGATCTGTATGGCATACTGACACTTGTTTTATGCATTGGCGATGCATTTCACCTTGTACCACGGGTAGTGCGCGCTCTTCAAGGCACAAATCCCCAGATAAAACGCTATCTTGGGCGTGGACTTCAAATCTCATCCATCACCATGACGGTGTTTTATATCCTGCTCATGTACATTTGGAAGGAAACATTTCCCCAGTTCAGCCTTGCGCCCGCGATCGTACGCGCAGTTTGGATATCGGCAACTATTCGCATAATCATCTGTCTGTTTCCCCAAAACGACTGGACAGGCGATAATTCGCAAAAAAGTAGCGCCCAGCAAGCAAGCGATACCAAGCAAGCAAGCGATACGCTGCGCCTGCGCATGAGTATCATGCGCAATGCTGTCTTTGTGGTCACCGGCCTTTGCGTCATGTGGCTCTATGCGAGCTCAGGCGCAGCAAATGGCCTGGAAATGCAGCGCATGGTCTGGGCGATCGCGATTTCGTTTGCGTGCTATCTACCGGTTACCGTGCTCAGCAGGCGATATCCGCTGGTAGGCATGCTCATGATCCCCAAAACCTGCGCTTATATATGGATGATTGTGATGGGACTTCAGCTTTTGTTTTAACGGCAATACAGCTTGTGTTTTAACGCAGCAAACTGTCTTGACTTAGTCTAAACAAGCAAGCAACAGTTTCTCAAAAATTTATTCTTCACAAATTCATTCAACGTGCTATTATTGCACTATTAAATGGCAATGAGCTGGACGATGAGCCAGCTGCCTTGAACTGTACCTGCCGATGAGTTGGTTGCAGGCCAATTAACTCATGGCAAAACAAGCACTTGTGGCACAAATATACGTTGTATTGTCGATGGATACGCTTTTGCGTGGGCTGAGCTGAGCGCACGGGCGTTCTTTGTCGCGAAGGTGAGCGCTTGGGCTGAGCTGCCGCTTCGTCTGTGATGGCGGAGGCTCCGCAACCGGCTCGCGCACGCGCCGCAACCGGCACTCACGCGCTCGTTCGCATCCGCGCAGACACTTGCGCACGCGTTCACGCCCGTCCCACATCAAGCTACCCATCGACTTCCACCACATAGGAGATGGATTTATGAGTACGTTTCAAGGATTCCTGCAAAGGAAAAACATCGTCATATCCTGGCAGCGCTACGGCATCGAAGCGCTTTCGGCCATGGCGCAAGGCCTCTTTTGCTCGCTACTAATTGGCACCATCATCAACACGCTGGGAATGCTCTCCAAGCTCCCCTTTCTTACCCAAACGCTGGCAACCGTATCCGGCGTCAACTACACCTTGGGCGGCCTCGCAATGGTCATGAGCGGACCCGCGATGGCGGTCGCGATCGGCTTTGCGCTCAAGTGCCCCCCACTCGTTTTGTTCTCGCTCACAACGGTCGGTTTCGCCTCGAACGCGCTCGGCGGCGCCGGCGGGCCAATTGCCGTCCTATTTATTACCATTGCCACGGCTGAGCTGGGCAAAATGATTGCCGGCGAAACAAAGATCGACATCCTCGTGACTCCCCTAGCTACGATCGCAATCGGCATATTTCTCTCGTGGCTCATTGCGCCTGCGCTCGGAACTGCCGCGATGTCTGTCGGACAGGCGATCATGTGGGCAACCGAGCTGCAGCCGTTCTTCATGGGAATTTTCGTCTCTGTGATTGTGGGCGTCGCGCTGACGCTGCCCATTTCCTCGGCAGCCATCTGCGCAGCCCTTGGCCTCACCGGCCTTGCAGGAGGAGCTGCGGTTGCAGGATGTTGCGCGCAAATGGTCGGGTTCGCGGTGATTTCGTTTAAAGCCAACGGCTGGGGCGGCATCGTTTCGCAAGGTATCGGCACCTCGATGCTCCAAATGCCAAACATTGTGAAAAATCCCAGGATTTGGATCGCACCAACTGTTGCTTCAGCGATCACGGGACCCATTGCTACCTGCATATTTGGACTGAGAATGGATGGTGCAGCGATCAATTCGGGTATGGGTACCTGCGGACTTTGCGGTCAAATCGGCGTCGTTCAGGGGTGGATCAAGCAGGTCGCCGATGGCAGCAAGGCCTGCATCACGCCTTTTGATTGGGCGGGGCTTATCCTTATCAGCTTTGTTTTGCCTGCGATTCTTGCCTATTGCGTACATCTACTTTGCAAAAAGGCAGGTATGGTAAAAGATTCTGACCTCAAGCTGTAAGATTGAGTTTGTTGTAAGATCGGCGAGCGGGGCTGCTCATGCCCTCATGCACGTTTGCATGCCGGGCGGTACTTGTTCAAAAATTTTAGCTTTTACGTGCGCAAAAACACTTAGACACACTTAAACACACAAACTTTAGCCTCTCGGGTGATCTCGCTCGAGAGGCTTTTTATGGCAAAAACGAAGATCATGAACTCCTAAATTCAAAAAGTCACGCAAAACTTTAACTTCTCCCGAGGCATGAACACGCCTGAAGCAGATGACGTAGGTGCATAGTTCAAAAATCACTTTTTTGTTCAACTTGTCCCGAGCTTTTCGCGTTAAAACCTGTATTTCACTCAGATTTATAATGCGCGTACCTCAGTTGCGTCAGGAAAACGCGACTCTTTACAACCACGAGCGAACGTGCTGCGGAATTAGCAATACATAGCTCGGGACAAGTTGCAATAATGTGTGACATTTTGAAAAAGAGCTCGCGTACGAGCGCGGGCGCACAAAAATACATACTTTCGGCAAGCTGATGGCTATAGGATAAAATCTGTAAACCCACACATAAAAACGGCCATCGATGCAGGTCGATGGCGTTTTTCTCACACAATATGAAAGGGCGCACACTTAGTCCACAATCTTAGCGCCTAAACAGTGCTCAAAGTGGCCGAGCGCCCACGCATGACCCTGAGGATCAAAACTCGCGACCCCTTGCTTATGCACGATAATGCTAAAGCCCTGGTTATACGCATCGACGGCAGTATGAAGCACGCAAATATCCGTGCAGACGCCCACAAGATGAAGCTCTGTGATACCACGTTCGCGCAGCTTAATGGCCAGATCGGTACCGGCAAACGCCGAGTAGCGCGTCTTTGGCATATAGTAGAGATTAGGATTCGCGATATTATCTTCAAGAATACGTTGCATCTCGCCATACAGCTTCTGACCTGGGGTTCCTTCGATGTTGTGCGGAGGGAAAAGCTTTGTTTCGGGATGATAGGGGTCCCCTTTGTGGTGCGTATCGTTGGCAACAACCACAAAATCCCCCGCGGCAAGAAAAGTCGCGCGTGAGGTCGCAAATGTGCGAGCTTAGCGCCTGAGCAGGTGCGCCCACAGTAAGCGCCCCGTCATCTGCAACAAAATCGTAGGAGTAATCAATAACAATCAGAGCTTTCATGCACATCGCCTCGATGGTAGGATGCCAACAGATTCTTGAGCCATAGATCTTTACATAACGGATTCCGGACTTACATAACGGATTCCGAAATAATAGGCCCTGAAGCACCATGCTTTAGAGTAATCAATTGCGCCTAGTATACACCCAATTTATACCGCGCGCGGATAGGTATCGCAGGAAAATCTATGGATGGTGCCATGAAAACTCTCCTTGAAAATCCTTTCACAAACCGTCTGGCATGTTATCAGAGCTTAGGGCATTATCATGTTTCAATATACTTAAAGATAAAAAAGCTATAGGACAAAAAAGGCTGGCAAAAGCCAGCCTTTCTGAGATATGCACATAGTCTGTAGTGACTACAACGACGGACTCCGTCCGTATAGGTATACAGCGACCTAACTATTCAGCAGCTATGTCCTTATGCAGCGTTTTCTTGAGGAAATTAACCATAAATGCGCCAAATAGACCACCTACAACAACAGCAACAAGATAGAGAACAATATTTGATGCAAAAGGTATAGCCATAAATGTAGCAAGGGTTGTTGCTTGCGTAACATTAAAGAAGGCATTTATTCCGCAAGTCACTGCAGTACCAGCCATAATAGAGGGAATAACGGTCAATGGATCATTCAAAGCAAAAGGAATTGTACCTTCTGTTATGCCTACCAATCCCATGAAAATAGCTGTTTTTGAGTTTTCAAGCTCTTCCTCGCTATATAGTTTTTTGTTCAGCAATGTTGCCAGGAACATAATAAAGGGAGGCATGCCGATTGCCATAACCATGGCGGTACTAATAGCATAATTACCCTGCGTAAAAGCAGCAGTACCGAAAGCATAGGCGATCTTATTGACAGGACCACCCATATCAAAAGCCATCATGCAGCCAATGATCATAGCAAGAATTACACCGTTGGCCCCGCTCATGCCATTAAGCCACGCGGTAAGGCTCTCGGTCAAAAGACGAATAGGAGCACCGATTACGTACCACAACAGCAAACCAATAAGGAATGTTGTAAGCGTAGGAACAATCATAATTGCTTTTAAGCTTGCAATAATATCTGGAAGCTTAATACTCTTCATAAGAAACTTGGTCAAATAACCGACCGCAATACCGGCTGCCATACCGCCAAGAAAACCAGTTCCCATCTCGTTTGCAATTAAACCGCAAATAAAGCCCGGCGCAAGAGCAGGACGATTACCTGCAGAAAAAGCAACATACGCGGCGATCATAGGCACAATAAACTTAAGGCCAGTATGACCTATCATACGCATTACACCAAGAAATGTATCTGTAGTGTCCCAAACAGCAAGGCCGCCAAAAGCAACAGCGAGCGATGTCAAAAGACCAGAAGCAACTACAAGGGGAATGATGTATGAAACGCCACTCTGAAAGTGCTTAACAATCTCGGTCCCTAGACTCTTCTTTCTAGCCATTTTTCCTCCTAACATTCTCTAATTGAATCTGCGTAATCCGCATCTACCATGCGAAAACAGCCCAATCATTTTGACTCCACAATAAATAGCTATAAATGCCGTAACACCATAAAACTCATTCATGTACCAGATCAAGTGCATCTTTAATAACAGATTCAGGATCTTTTATCGTCTCCGAAGTACCAACTTCAAGAACCTCTATGTCATCAAAGCGCTCGCGTTCATCAACACTCGCATCTACGGCAAAAATCGCTACGTCAGCCATCTCGATATCTTCATCCGTAATGCGATTTTCTATACCGCACATACCTTGGGTTTCAACCTTTATATCAACCCCCAGTGCACTCGCTGCATTTTCGAGAGCCTTCTTCGCCATCATGGTGTGTGCAATCCCTGCAATGCATGAACTAATGGCAACTATGCGAGACATAAAGTCCTCCCTTTCTCTAAATCCCACCGCGGGTAAAATCCCCTGCTACCAACCGTGATACTGTCACTTATCATCTATTTAGCGTTGATCTCCTTTCATAAGTTTGAAGGTGATGAATTGATTTGGCTTAAGCTCCGAAATACTGTGCTCCTTTATAGCGCCAAGGAGATTAACCTGAGCTGTTTGCTTTTTTCCTGCATACCAAAGCTCAGTCTTGGAAAGCGCTTTTTGCTTTCCGTTGTAGACTCTCAATAAATAGCTTTCCTCATCCTCAGACTTTGTCAGCGAAGAAAATACAGCGTCTCCCTCTAGGTGCAAGAGACTGTATGTTGCTTCCAGGTCTGACTTAACCGGAGTCATTGCAAAACGCAAACGACCGTTCAAAAACTCTGCGTGACTATAGCAGCTGATAGGAGTATTAAGCGTCCGAGCACGACCAGCAATATACGCCTCATCAAACGACACAGCCGAATATGATGCAGCAAATTCAAAGTCTAGTGAGCCTAGCAATTCAGCATCAGGCGTTGCGATTGTCTTTTCACCACTCGCTCGACCAGGGCGATACAACAGGTTTTCTTTGCCCATATAGCCATAGGTTCTGAAGAGTGTAAGAGCAATAGTTGAATATTCTTCTCCTATAATTTCGTATTCACGAACTCCCTGAGGGTATACTGCAACCGTCTCCCCTTCTTTTGCGAGAGCGCAAAAACTCTGCGTAGGAGATATAGCAACCGTGGGCTGCTGCCATCCATTGGCATTTTGTACCTGGTTTGCAAGTGGAATGTCCTTGAGATCTAACTTATCAAGAGAAAACGAAGCTTGAGCATGCTCTAAATAGCTCGCCATTTCTTGAGAATAGTAAACAGGTCGTTCAATAACTCCAAACTGATGATCTGCGATAGATACAGCCGATGCAATGCTTGTATCAAAATTAACTGTCATACGATGATCGAGAACTTTATTGTCGGTATGGAATCTAAAATGTATTACATCATCACCGCGCAAAAGCACTATGCTCAGCTGCGTTTTCTGCAAGACTCCGCGCTCACCGCGTGCGCGCGCGTCAAGATCATACGGCAAGTCGAACTCATAATCTACGCACAGCTCCTGATACAAATCGCTTTTTCTCATGTTCCAACTAAAAGGACAATCACTCGAGGAAATCAAGAGATCATGTTCTGGCGGCGAATAGTCAAAGCTATCTCCATCGTCACCATTTTCAACAATAATTGCCTGGTTGTAATATGTTTTTCCTGATAGCTTATTGGTAATATCAAAAGTCCCGTGTTCATTTATGCATACGCGATAGTATGCATTCTCAATTGAACTGCTTGACTCTGGATTATGCTTTTGTACACGCTGCGGATTGTATTGCTCATCCACGCTGTCTGAAATTTGTGCTGGAATTTGTGCAGATGCGCTAGGGTCATGTGAGAAACATGTGCTTGTCTTACCGTCATCCCATTTATGCGACGTAAGAACGGGACGATTGCAGCATGTATCTTCCTTTGTCTCAACAATATGATAACTGGCATAACCAAGTGCTGGAATGCCTTCCGCCCAGATAATAAGCTTGCACCGACGAATATAACAAGGCGCCTCTACATCCCTAGAAGGATCCAGCTGAATGCGATTGGATAGGACATAATTAGTCATGTCCTTTTCCTCCAGAATGCTGTATTCTACTTCATGACCTGATGGATCTAGTATAGAGAAGTACTTATAAGGAACGAATCCTTCATAATACACAGCACGTGAAGAATTTTTAGCTTCGTGATTGAAAAGAACTATATTCATGCCTTTGTCGCATGCTATATGCGTAGAAATCTTTCTCATGTATAGTTCAACTGTATTTTCAGCCAATTCCAGCAGTTCAAAGTAGCGATTCTTTATGGAACGATTTGCTTTATCTGATACACAGCACCCGATGGAATCATGCGCGGCATTTTGCAACATGAGCTTCCAAATTTTTTCAACAAGATGATGTGGATATTCAAAGCCGAGACTATCTGCTAGAACGAGCGTTGGCTCCAAGATATTTACAAGATAATGTTGAGCATAGGTATTGATCGATTTGATGTCAGATCGAGAGGAGTAAATAGACTTGTGGATCCTGCTGTGTTTTGGAAATACAAGCTCACCTGTTATAGTCTCAAAATCCTCAGTCTCATTTCGAGCCTCATTACGAACTGATGCAATATATCCCTCGATACTATCGATCATGTAATGATTCTCGGGGTCACGAGCATTCTGCTCAGCAATGAGTTGCGGGAGGTTCTCCCGGATAGGCGCTTGATCAAAACCATTTGGAAGATAAATATGGGAAGTTTTTACACGAGCACCTGCAGTTTCTATAGCAACTTTTTGCCAAAAATCTGCAGCAGCCTTACCCTTCTCAGGGATATTACCGCCAATATAGTAGCCATTGGGAATTTGAATAGCCAAAACTCTGCTACCATCTGCACCTTCCCACCAAAATTCGTTGTACGCAGACATTTCGTTTGTTGATCCCCGCCAAAATAGCGTGTCATGAATACCGAATTCTTGATATATCTGCGGCATCGAAGAACTTTGGCCAAAAGAGTCAGGCACGTAGCCAACATGCTGGTATGCGCCATATGTAAGAGCTTCACGCATACCATAATGAAGATTTCTCACAATGCTTTCTCCACTAATAAGCATCTGATCGCTCTGGGTATACCACGGGCCTAATACCACACGCCCAGCCTTAACAAGTGACTGAATACGCGATTTATCCTGCGGACGCAATTCAATATAGTCATCAAGCAGCGAAGTTTGTCCATCTACGACAAAGCATTTGAAGTCGGGATTCGCTTCCAGCACTTCCATAACGCGTAGAAAATCATTCATGAAATAAACTTTTGCGCGTTCGGCTGTAAAATACCATTCACGGTCCCAGTGGGTGTGCGGTATAACATGGATTGTTTTCATAGCTTCCTTCCTTGTAATCTTATTTCTTAAGAATGTCTTCGGTGTTTTTCCAACGTGAGACTAGGTCTTGATGAAGTTGCAAGTATGTATCAAAAATTATGTCAAGCTGAATAAGCATGGGAAGTTGTGGAGAGATATTTGCGCAGGTATATCTAGTTGCGGCTACACCTGTAAAAAGCGTCTGCGTCGCAAAAGGAATGAGCTCGCTTTTTTCGTTTGATGTAATCAACACGACATCTATATGCTTTTGTTTATATGTTTGAAGAATGTCAATAAGACTCGCGTGAATGCCTCGAAGTGTCAGGATAAATATGACTTCATCGGGTTGCACGAGACTTGCATGAACCTTCAGCAAATTTATATCCTCAATTACGTTAACAAGCTTGCCAATATTTTGGTAACGAAACGCCATGTCATACGTAGTATATTTATTAAAACCGCGACCAAATGCATTGATAACTCTTTTATTTGCCATCAGCTCGCAAATTTGATGAACTGTCTCTTCCTGATAATGAAGAACCGCTGCTTCAAGTACGCTACTATACTGGCTCACGACATTATAGAGCGGTGATTTTGTTTCAACCGCTTGCTCCTTTTCATAGCAATAAATGAACTCCTTATAATTGTTCAAACCGAGCTTTTTAACAAAGCGTGAGATCGAAGCAGGCGAAACGCTGAGCTTATCAGAAAGTTCGTGAATAGGAAGCGCTGTATTGTGTTCGTTAAAATAAGCCGCTATAACTCTTTCGACAGGAGTGAAATCCCACATTAAATTTTTTATACGTAAAAGAATCTGATCTCTCATGGTCCTACTCCCGATATAAGCGATCTTGATAAAGGGGCGTATCCTTGATTGGGAAATTAAGGAACCAAGATACAACATATAAAGCGAACTGTTTGCTACATGAGCAATACACAGTATCAAATGCTATATCTTTAGCACGCCTCTTCTTAGCAAGAGATTAACATAGGGCACTAGCCTACCAAGAGAACTCGGAGGTATTAGACTCTGTTTTCGAAATATTTTAAAAACAGTGAAATTAGTTTCAGGAGAAAAATAGCGCGCAAATGAGTTGTGACTCACGATAATTCTGAAGCGGTAATTCAGCTTGGTAGAACACTTAGTCGAACACTGCACTAGATTCCAAGACTTAGTCAAACGCGTACTAATAAGTCTTGGAACTACATTCTTTTCATCAAATAAAAAAGCAGCGCCATTCGAGCACGTTCTCAAAAAACGCCACTAGGTTCTAGAAAAGCTCGAGCACAAAAAGACTCAAACACAAGAAAAGACACGAGCACTCACTGCTCGTGTCTTTTTTTCGTGTCCTTTTGCGTTTCTGCAGCTAAATCCCAATAAAGCCCAATAAATCCCAATAAAGCCCAATAAAATCCAATAACGCCCCAAGCTTGAGCATAAGCGAAAAGCTTAACGCGGCGTGCCACGGCGCGTGCTGCGGCGCATGCCGCGCGCCATCCCGCACAAGCACAAATCCTCTAGCCCTAATTAAACTTCACGAGCTTTTGCGCAATGCGATACAGGCCGATCGTCACTTTTCCGCCCGCTGATGTGGGCAAATTCGTAAATGTCCCCACAAGTCCTCGCCGCGCGCGCAGGTACATATGCTCGTCAAACGCCTTGAAATCGTCCCAGGTTTCCTGCAGCTTTTCGAGCGCATCGCTTCTGTCGCTCAGCCGCGAAAACACCGACAGAATCGCCATAACGATCGTCAAGTGCCCCATCATATAGCTTCTGAGCTTGGGCGATGCAATATCTTCATACAGATGATAGCTATGAATCATCACGTGCGCCACGCGCCAATAATGATCGATCCGAGACGCGAGCACCTTTTCGTTTACACTCTGATCATCGCGTCCAATAAAGTAGCGATACAGGTCGACATCCAGGTAATATAGGGTCTTGCAGCGCGGAAGCGGCACATATGCATAAATGTTGTCCACATAAAACGTATGCTCAGGCATGGGAAGACCACCATCGAGCAACACATCACGGCGGTAGCACAGCGAATGCATGAGCAAATATTGACTCAAACTAAAACGGCCAATCTCGTCCCAAGAAAAAATCCTGTTCTTGGGGAGCACGGTCGCGTAATCAATTGTGTTATAGCTGTTATCCTCGGTGTGCTCATAAACATAATTACTTATGACGAGATCAACGCGGATGTCATTGTTGATAAACGAGCGCAGGCGCGAAAGCAAGGTCTTGAGTGCACCGGCATCGAGCCAGTCGTCGGAATCGACCACCTTGTAGTACACGCCATCTGCCTCGGCAAGGCCTTTGAGAACCGCCATGCCGTGCCCACCATTTTCCTGGTGAACGGCCTTTACGAGATCGGGGTACTTCTCCTGCCACGCGCGCGCAATCTCGAGCGTATTATCTTTCGTCGATCCGTCATCTACGATGATGACCTGCACATCCTCGGCAAAATCGGAGCCTTCAAGGATAGACGAAATGCAGTGGTCCATATATTCAGCTGAGTTGTAACAAGGAATGCCAAAGCTTAAAGTTTTTTGCATGGTCCTTCCGTTTCTAAAGAGGCTAGACGAAGAAATAGGCGTTTGCGCTGCTGTTTGCACACGCTAGGACGCGAACCAAGTCCACGCAATCCCTAATGATGCGCGATGATTTCGTCCGAAAGTTCAAGCGCCGCCGCGCACACCCCGTCCATGTCGTAGTAGCGATACTCCGCCAAACGACCCACTACATGGAAATTGAGCACGCAATCTATGCGCGCACGATATTTTTTGTAGAGCTCGATATTTTGCGGCTCATTGATGACGTAATAGGGCGTCTGATCGGAATTGGGCGTGTAAGCCTTTGGATATTCTTTGAGAATAGTGGTTTTACCAGGCAAAACCTGACCAGTCATATGCTTAAATTCGGTAATGCGCGTAAAATCTTCGCTCACGGTGTAATTAACCGTCGCAGCCGGCTGGAACTCATCCATATCGAGCGTCTCAAATTTCATATCGACACTGCGGTACGGAAGCGCCCCCAGATCCATGTTGAAAAGTTCGTCAAGCGCGCCTGTGTAAATGACTTCACCTGCAAAAGGAGTGTCTCCCACAAACACCTCATCGCCCTCAACGCGCAACAAATCGCGCGCGTCAACATCCACGCACACAGTAATGAGATCGTGATCGAGCATGTTCTCGAACAACTTGGTATAACCGTCGCGCGGCATGCCTTGATAGGTCGCAAGCGGGAAATAGCGGCAATCGTCGCCGATAAATACCGGCACGCGCCCCATAACACTCGGATCGATTTCGTCAGGAGTCTTCCCCCACTGCTTCATCGTATAGTGCAGGAAAATATTCTCATACACAAAGTCAGCGACCTCGTGCAAGTCCTCATCGTTCTTTTCGCGCAGCTCCATGATGGGAACTTTTTTGTTGACGCCAAAGGTAGCTACAAGCTTGTTGTAGAGCTTTTCTCCGCGCTCTTCGCCAAAGCAAATCTTGAGCGCCTGATGATTGAACGGCACCGGGATCAGCTTGCCATGAATATTTGCGAGCACTTTGTGCTGGTAGGGAGTGAATTCAGAAAAGCGACTAAGAAAACTGTCCACGCGGTCACTCGTCGTGTGATAAATATGAGGACCGTATTTGTGAATCAGAACGCCAGCTTCATCCTTGCAATCATAGGCGTTACCAGCAATGTGAGGGCGCCTCTCGAGCACGCACACGCGCCAACCACAGGTTTCGACAAAACGGCGAGCGCATACCGCACCCGCAAAGCCCGCGCCAACGATTATTGCGTCATAGTTCGAAGCAATAAAATCCTTAGGCAAACCAGACCTTATGTTCATACAAGTTCTCCCTTTCGGCAGTTTGAACGTATGCAAGCGTATGTGCGTGAGGACTCAAGCTGATACTCAAGCGAAATGCCCAGGCAGAAGGCTCAAAATGAGGTCTTACTGAAAGCTCATTTGAGTCTCACATGAGAGCTCACGGCGCATATACGAGCGCAGACGCGCATGCATACAACAGTTCCTTCAAGTATACAGTTTTTTCGACGTCTGCTATAAAAAACTATAGAAGAAAAGGCTGAAGCGTGCAGCGGATCTGCGTGCGGGGGCGGGAGTGCGAGCGCGCGATTGCGTAGCGAGCTTGCGGGCGCAGGCACTCGAGCAAGTGGACGCACAAGCAAGTGGGCGCTCGGGCAAGTGGGCGCAAGGACGCACACACTCGCTGCAGAAACGCGCGCCTTTTCCCACATACCGTACGCCCTGATAAATTCCTCCTTTCGCTATATTTCTAACAGCTCGCCCGCGCGCAAGCTCTATAATGAAACGTTGTGCGACTTTTGTTCCTGCTTTTGCGTAGCATCGACAAAAGCGCAGCAAAAAGAGCAAATTCAAACGCAAAGGAGTGGCCGTGAGTGCTTTTTTGGAACAAATGAAAGCTCGTGCAAAGAGCGAGCGCAAAACGATCGTGCTTCCCGAAGGCGAAGACGAGCGCACGCTCAAAGCAGCGAAAATCATTTTGGATGAAGGCATCGCTTCCCTCATCATCCTGGGTTCTCCCGATGAGATTCATGTAGAAGGGGCGCAGGTCATCGACCCCAAAACAAGCGAGAAGCGCGAAGCATATGCGCAAAAGTTTTACGAGCTCAGAAAAAGCAAGGGCATTAGCTTGGAAGATGCGCAAAAGCAAATGCTCGATGCCACGTATTTTGCAACCATGATGGTAAAGGAGCACGACGCAGACGGTCTCGTTTCGGGCGCGTGCCACTCAACAGCAAATACGCTTCGCCCAGCACTTCAGATTCTCAAGACTGCCCCTGGTACCAAGCTCGTTTCCGCGTTCTTTATGATGTGCTCCCCCAACGACGAGTACGGCGACAACGGCGTGTGCCTCTTTGCCGACTCAGGACTTAATATCGATCCAGATGCGGAAGCACTCTCAGAAATCGCGCTTTCGAGTGCAAAGAGCTGGAAAAGCCTCATGTCCTCGGAGCCAAAAGTTGCAATGCTGTGCTATTCGACCAAGGGTTCAGCCAAAGGGGCGTGCGCAGACAAAGTCATCGAGGCTACACGCCTTGCGCACGAAAAGAATCCTGAGCTTGCTATCGATGGTGAGCTGCAGCTTGATGCCGCAATTGTGCCAAGCGTTGCGAAGAGCAAAGCCCCTGGTTCAGACGTTGCAGGCGCCGCTAATATTTTGATTTTCCCCGATCTCGCTGCTGGAAATATCGCATATAAGCTAGTCCAGCGCTTTGGTCATGAAGAGGCGTACGGACCATTGCTCCAAGGTATTGCGCGCCCGGTAAACGATTTGTCACGCGGTTGCTCCGCAGAAGACATCGTGGGCGTCGTAGCAATTACCGCTGTTCAAGCGCAAATGATGTAGCATTTTTGCGCATACCTGCGACACGAAATGCCTTCCCGCGCGCGGGGAGGCATTTTTTTGTTTTAAGACGTTTTGCGTGCGCACACTCGCGCCCATACGCAGAAGCAGATGCATCCGCTTGCGCTCGCGAGTCAAAACTCGCCTCCACGCTGGTCAATTCTGCGCGCACGCGGTCGCTGAAAAGCCTGTTTGATCTTACGCGCGAACGAGGAGGATGTTTTGTGGCAGACCGTTATGTCTTCGGTCTGTCCACAAAACATCCGATAGTGAGCGTAAGGATTTTAAAACCGGGCTTTTCAGCTCCCGACCTGTGTATAAGAGACTATTTTATGAGGTCCTGCACATCAAGTGCAATCATGAGCTCCTCATTCGTCGGCACAACAAGCACGCGCACGCGAGAATCTTCAGCAGAAATATCACGGATTTCGCCCGAACGCAGCTCATTCTTAGCCGGATCAATCTTGACGCCCAGCCACTCGAGCTCGGCAGCAACACCTGCGCGCATTTCGCTCGAATTTTCACCAATACCTGCGGAAAAGACCAGAGTGTCAAAGCCATGCATGCTCTGCGCCATCGAAGCGACAAGAGAGCTCGTGCGATAGTAAAACATCTCAAGCGCCATCTGGGAATGAGCGTCACCCTTGTGAGCTGCATCTTCTATGTCGCGTGAATCGGAGGATACTTCGGAAAGCGCACGCAGGCCAGACTGTTTGTTCATCATGTTGTCGATCTCATCAATGCTGTATCCACCCTCGCGTACCAGGTAAAACACGCATGCTGGGTCAAGCGTACCAGTACGCGTACCCATGATGAGACCGTCGAGAGGAGTAAGCCCCATGGTTGTGTCAAGCGATTTGCCATCCTGTATAGCGCAAAGCGAAGCTCCTGAACCCAAATGGCAGCTTACAACCTTGTGGCTCGCACCTTTTGTAAACGCATTGGTTGCGCGCCAAATGAAACGATGCGAGGTACCATGCATACCGTATTTGCGAATGTGCAATTTGTCGCAAACGGGACGAGGAAGCGCATAGCGCCACGCTTTTTCGGGCATGTCATAGTGAAATGCCGTATCGCACGCAACTACATTAGGAATAGACGGGAACATTTCGCGGCAAATGTCGATAACATCGGCCTCAGCAGGATTGTGCAAAGGAGCAAGCGGCGCAACTTCACGGATATGCGCCATGACCTCGTCATCTACCACAACAGAAGAAGAAATGTACCAGCCACCCTGTACGACACGGTGTCCAATACCAGAGATTTCTTTGCCAAGGGGTTTAAGTATGTCAAAAACATGCTGAATAGCAACCTTGTGATTAGGAAGATCTACTTTGAGAATCTGCTTCTCGCCGCCCAACTCTTCATGCCCGATAAATGCATCGTTGATGCCGATGCGCTCACAATTTCCTTTTGCAAAAACTTCGCGCGTATCGGGATCGAGCAATTGATATTTAAGAGACGAGCTACCTGCATTGATCACAAGAACATTCATACATACCCCTTAGAGACGACAAACGAACACGACGAACACGACGAACACGACGAACTAGCGGTCTAGCAAACAAACCGCAATAAACTACTGTTCAAAAGCCTGGCTTTGCAAGAGCTTGTGCCCCTTACCAAACAGCTTAAGTATACTATTTTGCACACGCGGCAGCGCCACAATTATCGGTGAGTCGCGCGTGACCAAGCATATGAAAATGCAGGTGGTGCACCGTTTGACCTGCATCATCTCCTGCGTTTGTAAGCAGACGAAATCCCGTATTCAGCTCAAACTTCTCTTTAAGCGCGGCTGCTGCATCCACACACGCTTTCAGCGTTTGTGCATCCACTGCATCAATGACATTCTCAAAATGCTTTTTCGGGATGATAAGCACATGAAACGGCGCTTGCGGATTGAGGTCCTTAAACGCACACACGAGTTCATTCTCATAAAGAAATTCTGCTGGGATCTCTTTATGAGCAATTTTGCAAAAAATGCAATCTTCCATAACTCCCCCTTTTTTGTTGAAACGAACGCGCGGCACACTGTAGCTGCCCGTTGCTCGATGGACTACTACTTATGTGCATACCACATCCGCGCAGCTATACGGCTAGTCGTTAATATACGCAACAGATGGAGCCGCAGTCGTATCCTTCGTTTCCTCAGGTTCTGCAGTCGTATCAAGAAGTACTTGGACTTTTTGCTCAGCATGCTCAAGGCGTCCCTTCAAGCTCTTGAGCAGGACGCAGCCGCGCGAATAATTGTTGAGCGCATCTTCGAGCTCAAGCTCTCCGCCTTCAAGGCTGCGTACAATTTTCTCAAGCTCGATCGAAGCTTCTTTAAAACTCATCGCCTCAACATCCTGCGTGGCGACGTTAGTTGCTGCAGCATCCTTTTGTTTCTCATCTGCCATGATAGTTCCTTTCTCTTTTGTATCCTTATATTAGCTGGTAAAACACATAATTATGTGAGCGGAAGTGAAGCTGCAAACGCGAGCGCGCAAGTGCTTACACACCAACGCATCCGCCGACAATCACTCTCTCACGGCTGCCATCACGCGCGATTTATCTGAAGTTGCAAGCACTTTTGCCTGCGCGGATCCACGTGCGAGCATGACCGAAATCTCATCACCTTCAGAGAGCTCGCGCGCATCCTTAATGACACGAGCATGCGCATCTTCAACAATACTATAGCCGCGTTCAAGACTCTTAAGCGGCGATAGATTGTCGAGTGATCGATAAAGCAGCTGGTAATGAGCTTGATACGGAGAAAGTACACGCTCACCAAGAAGATCAAAGCGGCTGATAAGCGCGTCCAAGCGCTCATGCGCATGGTCTAAAACGCGCGGCATAGCATTCAAAAGACGCTCGCCCGTAAGCTCCAGTTGTACTTGTTTATCGTTTATAAACGCGTCTGGTTTTTGTAAACAACTTCTTTGGGAAATGAGGCCTACGTATTGTTTGAGCTGGGAAAGTTGGGTCTTCATCTGACGATTCATCGATGATTGCATCTGATCGAGCGCTGTTTTTTCACGTAAAACAATCTGCATCATACTCTGAGCAAGTCGGCGTTTGCGCTCCCAGATTTGGTTCGCAACCTCGTCGATAGCAGGTGCCACCGATTCTGCTGCAGCAGTCGGCGTAGATGTTCGCCTATCGGACACGAGGTCAGCGATGGTGACGTCAGGCTCGTGGCCAATGCCGGTAATCACTGGCACAGTGGATGCTGCAATCGCACGGGCAACCGTCTCATCGTTGAAGCACATAAGGTCCTCAAACGAGCCGCCACCACGGACGAGCAAAATCGCATCGGGCTTTTGAGCTTCAGCAAGCGCAAGAGCTCGGCAAATCGTAGGCGCTGCTTCAACTCCCTGCACCACACATCCCACAGCTTGTATTTCCACCAAAGGATTCCTGCGCGCGAGCGTGCGTTTCACATCGTCGATGACCGCGCCAGAAAGCGAAGTACACACGACAATACGCGAACAAAAACGAGGAATAGGGCGTTTGCGCGCGTCTTCCATAAGGCCTTCTGCCTCGAGTTTTTTCGCAAGCTCAGCCACTTTTTGACGCAAAAGCCCTTCTCCAGCCACGTGAATTGAGTTGATGACAAATGACAGCTTGCCGCTTGCTGCATAAATATTAAATTTGCCCCGGACCTCTACCTGAAGACCGTCACGCAAAGCAAAGTCGAGCTTAGAATAGGTACCGCGCCAAATAATAACATCTACGGCACAGCTTGCATCTTTAAGCTGAAAATAGCAGTGCCCCGAACGCGCGTTGGGTCCACGAAAGCCGGTGACTTCACCATTGACACAGAAAGTGGGCAGGGCATCAACATGCTCTTTTGCATATGCAATCGCTTCCGAAACTGAAATATAGTCCTTATCTGCCATATCTTCTCCCTAGCTCCTCATTCTTGCCCATAAGCGCTTTATCCGCGCTGCGGGTGTTGCGCATGCGCGCAAGCACTTACGCAAACTCCACGCAAAGTCGCACGACTCACAGCAAAGATTCATCACTCTACTCCCTAGACTCTCCGCGGGTGCGAAGTAGCAAATACGCAAGCTGAATAATAGACACCAACGCCGCAGCTACATAGGTAAGTGCCGCAGCGATAAGCACGCGCCTTGCGCCATCGATATCCACGAGATTGCCGCGCTTCTTAAGATATGCAAGGGCGCGCATCGACGCATCGATCTCAACAGGAAGCGTCACAAGTTGAAACAGCACAACAGCACAAAACATCAGAATTCCCAGCTGGACAAGACGAAACATGTTAAAGAAAATTCCCATAAAAAGCGCATATGTCCAGGCATTTTGAGCAAAATTAACGACCGGAACAAGAGCTGTTCTCATTTTGCAAAACACAAGGCCTTTCGCCGTCTGCACCGCATGTCCCGCCTCATGACAAGCAACCGCAACCGACGCTACGCTTGCCTCATCAAAATTTGCGGGGCTTAAGTGCAAACTATTATCGCTCGGATTGAAATAATCACTCAATTCCCCAGCTACCTGGCCTATTGATGTGTGGGGCGAGCCTTCTTGGATAAGCATATCCTGCGCAATGTCTCGGCCGGTACTGCCGAAAGAAACAGGCACGTTTTGCCAGGTTTTGTACGTGGACTTAATGTAGGCTTGAGCGCACCCGCCAATAACCATACATACGACGATAACCAGCATGTAGATGGGGTCAAACCCAAATCCCCACCCATAAGCAAAACCATAACTAAACATATCGTAGCTCCTTGCGATAACTTATGCTTGCAAGTATTGTATCCATTGGACGCAAAATACTCTGCGGATGACACGCATTTATATCTATATCACATATGCGGGACAAGAATTATTTTTAAAACTTGGAAAGTGGATTGAGACGATGATATACCAGAGAAAAAGAATGCTTAATCAGCGCGTGTGACCTGCAAAACAAGCTACAAAAAAACAGTAAAAAACATACCTCAAGATGAATAAGAATAAAATGATGTAAAGATATAACGCCATGAATATGGAACAATATACACAGAACACGCCATAAAGCCACATCGTCACAAAATGGGACGCACCTCGAAGAAAGTGCGTCCCTAACTTTCGAATTACGATACAAGCACTGCGCAGCACATAGCATGTAGTACGAACATCCCGTATAGGTGCGCCTTATCATGCAGATTGATCACGTACATATCAAATCTTATCTCTGCGCAGCCTCATACAGTGCGTGATCAAAATCGCTGATAAGATCATCCGCGCCTTCAATACCACAAGAAAGGCGGAACAAATTATCCGATATGCCCTGTTCAGCACGTTCTTCAGGCGAGAGACATGCATGAGACATGGTTGCAGGATGAGACAATATACTTTCAACACCACCGAGACTCACGGCAAGAACTGGTATCTTCAGAAGATCGAGAAATACAGCAGTATCAAGCGATTGTGCAAGCGTAAACGACAAAACAGCTCCACCGTTCGCAGCCTGTTTGAGCTGAATATCGCTCATGGGATGCGTGGGAAGTCCAGGATAAAATACCTTATCAATGTAGCGCGACTCCAACATATATTCAGCTATATAAGATGCATTCGCTACAGACTTTTCCATACGGAGAGCCATCGTTTTCATTCCTCGTAGCACAAGCCATGCATCTTCAGTACCAAGAATCGAACCTAGGTTCTTTTGGTAGAGATTCATTTTATTATGAAGATCACTATCATTTGTTGCTACAATACCCGCTACTACATCACTGTGACCATTAATAAATTTTGTAGCACTTTCAATCACCACATCAACTCCGCACGCGAGAGGATGCTGATACAGGGCAGTCATAAAAGTATTGTCGCACGCAGTCAAAATATCATGCGCCTTTGCAAGCTTTACCACCTTGTCAATATCAGTAACCTTAAGCAGTGGATTTGAAGGAGTTTCAATATAGATCAGTCTAGTATTGGGACGAATTGCCTGCTCAAGCGCCTCAAGAGACGACATGTCCACAAAGGTCGCCTCAATGCCGAGATTCGATAAGATGTATTTTGCACATTGGAAAGCGCCGCCGTATACTTCATTGGGCAAAATAATATGATCACCAGCATTTACCAGCAGCAATACGGTAGAAATTGCCGCCATACCCGATGAAAACACCAGCGCGTGCTGAGCACCTTCAAGAAGACATATGCCCTTTTCTAATGCGTCGTTGGTCGGATTTCCAAATCGCGTATAGGTATAGAGCTGTGCATCTGATTGTAAACCGTGTTGCGCAAAGGTTGAACATTGGTATTTTGGAATCGATACAGCACCTGTATAGGGATCAACAACAGGATAATTGTGTAAAAGTTTGGTATTTATATCCACAATAGCGCTACTCCTTTGTATTTCGTGTGAGGGAATAGGAACAAACGTTTCATGCCCACGCAAGACCAGAAAAAGCCATGTAATTCCAGTTTGTTCCTGCTGCAATGCATTGCCTATTTGTACAGACATCATGGGGACTATAAGCGCGCACACTTCAAAACTACTGCGCGCACATACGTGCAAGCGCAACAAGTGCATCGATATAGATTATTGTAGCGCCTGTAAATGATGTCTTTGACAATCTTTCGTCTTCCCGATGACCATATGAATGTTCCAGCGGAAAACCAGGTCCAAAACTAATACAATTAGGAAAATATTTAGCGTAGGTAGTACCTGCAATATCAAGTGGTTCAGCATCCTCCTTATCTGGGCAATGTTCGTGACAATAGCTGCGGTAGGCATGCTGTACAACCTGTATGACAGGATGATCATCGGAATAGACATATCCATTGCCTATATGTTTTCGAACCATTGCATCAGAAGGAATCTCCAGAAGGAGCATGACTTGAGCAAGAGTCTTGGCTGCATCGAGCTCAATAGGAATACGGCTATCAAACGTAAGATTTACATATTCGCCTACATCTTCGATGAATGTAGGATTAAACGCAATCTCACGGGTACCAATGGGCACTATCAAAGTAGCAGCTTCTGCGCGAAAATAACGCATCCACGTGCTCACAAGCGAATTTGTGTCACTCGCTAAATCATCGAACATTTTAATAATGGCATTTTCTCCCACAGAATAGTCGGCTGAATGTGATGAAATGCCCTGGTACTTTATGATGGTTCCTGCATGTTCCATCCAGGCACTATTGGGAATCACATTACCGCAAATGCCGCCTTGCATATGTGCCAGCTTCGAACCAAGCGAGGATTTTGCAAGCTGAAAGGTGACATTTATAAGACCTTTTTCTGAACGAATATAGGGAAATTTCGCATCGGGAATAATGCCGTAACGAGGCATTTCTTCGCCCATTTCGATGTATTTTTTCATACATCTACAATCTGTTTCCTCATCGCATCCCACAATGAGTCGAATTCTATAATCTTGGTGCAGGTGCTCTATGTATTTCAGCGCATAAAGCACCTGCACAATGGAGCATTTATCATCAACCACGCCGCGGCCATAGAGATGCGTCACATCTTCATCCCCAAGAGGATTATGCTCCCACTGATTTGGAACGAAAGAAACGGTATCTAAGTGCGAAATAGCCGCTACCAACGGACGTGTCTCATCACCTATTTCGACCCACATATAATGGTCGCCCTGCCTATGGAGCCGCGTAAACCCCATAGCTCGCACTTTGTCCACCAGCTTGTCCAAAGCAGCATGGATAGGAGCTCCGTAGGGGAACTCATCATCGGAAGAAACTCGCACCGTGTTCCACGAAACTATCTCCAACAGGTCGCGAAACATCTGTTCTTGTTCTAGTTCAACAAAACTTGTGCTCGTCATTGACTGACTCCATAACTCTACTCATGATTGACTATCTTTATTAAATTTCTGAGCGTACGTGCTGAGCAACAAAACGAATACGCTCATATGTAATATCAGTAGGAAGCGTACAATCTGCCCCAAGGATAAAGGGTTTATCCCCCATGCTCGTGGTAATGGACGCAAGTTTTTTAAGCATGTCATCTTGAGAGCCATCCACAAGCTCGCCCGATCGATCATCAAATCCACCCAGCGCTACTGCGTGCGGAAAAAGAATACTGGCGTCGGGCATCTTATGTGCATTTTCGTGTACTGCCCAATTCACTACATCCGCAGGATAGTCCATAAACCGTTCAAGACGAACATCTGGTTTACACATGTGCAAGAACAACTTTTTGTTTTGAAGCGCAGAAAGGAGCTCAACTTCAGCAGGCTTGAAGTACGTTTCAAAGAATTCATCACTGAAACGATTTGCCTCCCCTCCAAGCGCTGCATAATACACACCATCAACTTCAGACTCTTCAGAAAGTTCAAGCATATGATAGACATTCTCTGCAGTAGCTTTTACTGCATCCATAAAAGCGCGAGGATTTTCTTGTGCGTGCGCCTGCATAATCTCTGGCGACTGAGTATATGAATACCCTGATGAGTGAGAGAGCGAAGCCACTAAGCCGTGCACAGTAGCTATGGTATAGTGGCTATCGCCTATATGTTCAAGAACACGAGCTAAAATCTCTCGCTGGGCACTAAAATGCTGATCTGTTTGAGGGAGCACACGAATTGAGGACCATTCTCCAGGATTCATAACAGGAGTAGCACGGCGAAACTCATTCTCATTCATGATCTTTACTATGTCGAGATCACACGCACGGGCAAAATCAACGTGTGCCTGCACCTGGCTTTTTATGCCCTTTTCATTGATCTCTTTAGGAAAATGAAGCCAGAACGCAGATGGTGTATAGGCATAGGGTTTGCCTGCAAGAAGCGCTTGCACGTTTTCTTTTTTATTCAGATGCGTGGCCTCATTCGCGACCTCGTGCGTGGTATTACACGCAACCCCTGTCTGATCTATAGTTGCATTCTTATGCGTGTAAATTTGTGATTGCATATCTGATTGCATATTATCTCCTACAAAACCCCAATGAGTGCACCGACCAACGAAACGGCTGTGAGGATAAGCATCAGTGTACCGAGAGAAGTTTTCTTATATTTAAGTGCCCAAAAAACGCTCAACACAGCAATGAGAGGAAGGATTCCAGGAACAATCTTGTCAAGAGTTGCCTGAACATTAATCTGTGACCCTCCCGCTACAAACTGTAAGGTAGTCGAGAGTTTAATCATAGATGCAGACAAAGCACCCATCATAATCATACCAAGCATGCTTGCTGTTTGAATAATTCTTGTGATTCTTCCATCGTTAAGTACACTCACAATTGATTTCTTACCCTGCTCGTATCCCGTATGTACGAAGAAATATCCCAGGCAGAAGTGCAAAACGCTGAAGGTAACGATGAATGCAGCACCAATCAAATTGCCCGATACGGCAAATGAAGCTGCTAGGGAAAAGAAAATCGTTTGGATAGTACCAAAGTCGAGAGAGTCACCAATTCCTGCCAAAGGACCCATAAGTCCCGTTTTGGTAGAGGTAATCACCTCATCAGGAATCTTTTCACCGTGGGCTTTCTGCTCTTCAAGCGCCAAAGATGACCCTATAACCAAGGCTCCCCAAATTGCTTGCGTATTAAAGAATGCGAGATGACGTTTAAGAGCAGCCTTGAGATCTTCTTTATCTACATACAGCTTCTTGAGCGCAGGAGCCATACTTGCCGCAAAGGCGAGTGCTTGCATTCTTTCAAATGAGTTAGAAAGCTCAGCGGTCCACCACCAGCGTAGATAAGTTTTCGTCACGTCAGATTTAGTAAGTTTATCTTGTGCGTTCATGATATACCCCCCTAGCCTTTCAACATTGCCTTGATGGCATCTTCATTTGATATTCTCGTTGCGTGTGATGAGCTACCCTGAGAATTGTCTGCATTTGAAGCATTTTGATTACTCTCACCAATGCCACCCATGTACATGATGACGAGCGCTGCACACAAACCGAAAATAGCTACGCCAATATTGGTAATACCAAAATACTTGACCATAAAGAAGCCAATGATAAAAAGGGGCATATATTGTTTTTTGCCGATCATATAGATTGTGGTAGCAAAACCAAGAGCAGGTAATAAGCCACCCATAACTTCCATACCATGCAGGAGCCATTGCGGAATTACGGTAAGAGCACTATTTATAACTCCTGCACCGTAATAATTCGCAATAAATACGATTGGAAAACGAATGATAAAACCAAAGATGAAAGAATAGAGAGTAGCGGCTTTCCAAATTCCTTTGATATTTACGTCCTCTGCATACTGATCAGCTTTGTGCACCAAAAACGCATTACCATAGCGACGAATATTATTTACAAAGACACCTACAATACCCACGGGCACCGCAATACTTACCGCCATATCTATAGACATATTGCTCATCAAAACTAGCGGCACAGCAATGAGCGCAGCCAAAGCTTTGTCCGAAGGAATATTGCCTCCTGGCGCTACCAGACCAAGGTAGATGACTTCGATACTTCCTCCTGCAGTAATCCCCAAAATAGGATCACCCCAGATAAGGCCCAGTACAAAGCCTATGAATGTAGGTGATTTAAGTGTTGAAAAGAGTGTATAGCCTGCTAAACTAGCTGCAAACCAATACCACAAACCTGTAATAGTGGCCATTACAAGTGCATTTCCCATAGTTCTCACTCCCTCTAATCGTGTAGTTTTTTGAGCGCTTCAGCAAAACTTATGCCTTTTTCTTCAGGAACAACTTGAAGCGAAATAGCTGTGCCTTGTGAAGCAATATCCTTGAGGAGCTGTACATCATATTTAGAAAGACATACCGCAGTAAATACCATCTGACGGTTGCCATTATCGTTAGGAATGCCGCCTAGCTGGAGATTCTCAAGCTTGAGCCCCTGAGCGGTAGCAGCGTGGACAGCTTCAACATTTCTAAACAGCAAGAGTATATTTCCCTTGGGTAGCGTATTGTGCTGGTATGCGTAGGCAACAACTTTGGTTGGCACAACAAACACCTCAACGCCATTGGGAGCAGCTTGCTGATAAATATCTACCATGTAGCTATCTTTGCTCATTTCATCATCAACAATAAGTATGGTGCTAGCATCAGCTCTTTTGAGCCATTTTGTAACCACCTGACCATGCATGAGGCGATGATCTACTCGGGCAAGCGTCACTTTGCCGTCAGAAAATCTAAGGTCTTCATGAGAAGATTGAGAAGAGGAAGGATAGGTGTGAAAATCTCCTGTATCGTCAGAGCCTAAAATCTGCGCTTTTCCTACTTCAAGCGCCAAACGATAGAGTTCTTCGAGCGAAAGCTCATGCTGCTTATCAATCGCCTCAAGAAGCATCATAGCGTTAAGACCACTGATTACCTTGTAGTTGAGACCATCATGAAGATGCTTCATTGCGAGGTTATACGGCGTACCTCCTACGAAGTCGACAAAAACAAGGCTGCCTTCTGCTTGGAAGTGCTCGAGTTTCTCCACGAAAGTTCTCTCGAAATCATCACTATTATCACCTTGTGCAAGAGTGAGTGTTTCTAAAGAAGTTTCCCCCGTCACAGTCTGCACGTTGTCTCTAAATCCTAGGGCAAGCGTGCCGTGCGTTGCAACGATTATTTTAGCCATCCTTACCTCCAATCATGAGTAACTAGCCAACAACACTGTGTAAATAAGAATAAAGCAAGGCATGCAGCTTATTAATGAAACATACATAAGCTGTAATCGCTTTCTTATTCTGTAATGATTTACATCAAAGGAATCGTTAAAAAGAGGACGCGGGCGACGATGTCAGCGAGGTACATCGCCTGTATTTCATAACAACCCGGCGATTTCTCGACTAGTCTTTATGATTAATGAGAGCGTCAAAGAACAGAGTCGCAACTACAAAAAATAAGCCATTTATATCAGTATAATTGCCCCTAAAGAGGTTAAACACAAAGGTTTTATCTGCGAGCAATTCCAGGCTACTATGGTTCTTGCCAATAATAGCAATAGTTGGCACTCCGTTTTTTCTCAGATAGGTTGCGTTTTCAAGCAAACTAATTGTTTCTCCGCTTAATGAGATAAAAATTGCAATATCTTGCGTTGTTAGATAACGAGCAACTGCGCGAAGCTCGTCACTATCGTTTCTGGCATTAGCAATAATACCGCTAAACGTAAGATCACGTGCTAAACTTTGGCAAAAAGAATAGGTTCTTCCCTGTCCAAAAAACTCAACACGCCGGGCGCGCCTCAGAAGAGAGAGCATTTTTTGTGCTTCAGTCTCATCAATGGAGTACAGCTGAGTGCTAATCGCTTTCACTATGGTATCGGTGTATTCGATAATTGCCTTGGATTTTTGCGCGGTGCGTGGGGTTTTGTTTTTTCGATATTGAAGCACCTGATAGCGAAACTCTTGAAACCCGCTGTACCCCAACTTTTGGCACGTTCTAGTAATAGTAGCTGTAGAAGCAAACACTCGTCCTGCAAGTTCTTTCATGCTCAATTCTTCGAGAGTGCTAGGATGGGCAATGATATAGTTGACAATCTGATTTTCCAAATCTGTGAGATTCTTTCGGTTGGAAAGCAACTTTGAGATAAGCACCGACATCGAGATTTCCTCCTACTATGCACTACCATGCTCTTAGCAACCGACTATAGCAATTCAACCCTGTGTTCCTTTACCGTAAGCCCCATTTCACCTTGTAAGAGGCGCCTAAGATCGGCGCCAACCATATCGAAACGCCACGAACTCGTAAGCTTGCACGAGCTGTCGCCTTTCAAAAACTTGAGCAAATCCTCGCGCGTCGCAATGAGCTGCGTTGCAATCGAAGCTTTTTCACACTTGAGACGCAAAAGCGCATACATCAAATCGAGCACGCCTTCTACCTCGGCACTTGGACGTTCGTGACGACGCGCTATGGGGTAATCTTCACGCGGGCAGGCTTTGCCTTTTGCAATGGCCTTGAGCAGCGAATCTTTTTCTTGAGCGTTAAGATTCTCGATGGAACGCACGCGCTCAAGCTGCGCATTTGAACTGGGCGCTGTCTTTGCAAGATCGACGACAATTTCATCAGGCACAATCCACTTGCGCGGCACGTCACTTCTTCTCGCCAAAAGATCACGCCACGAAGCGATTTCGCGGGCGAGCGCCAGCTGCTTGCGCGTGAGCGAACTTATGCGTTTGACGTGCAGATATGCTTCGCGCGGATCCTTTACAAAATGGCGCGCATCGCACGACTCTTGCATTTCATGTTGAAACCATGTCATACGGCCAAGCTCGGTGAGCGCTTGCTTTTGCGCGTCGAAAACCTTAGGTAAATACAAGACGTCATCTTGCGCATACTTGATTTGCGCAGGGTCAAGCGGACGACGCGACCAATCGGTAAGCGACTCCGTCTTGGGCAGATGCACATTGCAGGTGAGCTCCACCAACGCCCCATATCCGATCTGATACTGCTTCCCCAAAAATGCAGCTGCTACCTGCGTATCAAAGAGCGGCTTGGGAATGCAATCAAGCGCATCATAGATTACTTCGAAATCTTGCGAATGCGCGTGAAACACCTTAGTAATGCGCTTATTGGTGAACAAATCTCGAAGCGCAGAAAGATCCTTAATTGCAAGGGGATCCACGATGGCTGTGTCTGAGCGCGTAGCCAGCTGAATCAAGCACAGGCGCGGGAAGAAAGTCTTTTCACGCATAAATTCGGTATCGCAGGCAAGGACATCGGATGAGCTTGCGCGCGTGCAAAAATCGCTGAGTTCGTGTTCGGTCGTAATAAACACTGTAATAATCCTCATGACGTATGGGTAATCGTGGGGCTTCGCGCGTGCACAAGGTGCATGCGGGCGCAAGCGCGAGAAACTCCACGCGGGCTAAAATCATTATAAAAGAGCGGTAGGACAAGAAATAAGAAAACATTGAATCCGCGCGGGCAGGGGCTGAAAACTCTGTCTCGTGTAAGTTCATTACGCTCACTACCGGATGTTTTGTGGATAGACCGAAGACATAACGGTCTACCACAAAACATCCTCCTCGTTCGCGCAGACCTTCTACCAGGCTGTTCAGCGGGCGCGCGGGGCGTCAATCGAGCGTGGAGGACGGGCTTCAGCCCGCGAGCGCGTTTGCGACAGCGCGTACCTGCACAAACCCGTTTCCCCACGCGAGGGCTTTTTGCTGCGGGCGCGAGCTGAAACCCTGGTAGTACGCTCGCGCGAACGATTCTTTACGAAAGTCCGCACGAGCGGGGAAGCTGTTTTGTGGGAACGCGTTGTGGGTTTTCGCGTTCTCCACAAAACAGCTGGTAGCTCGTGCAATGGATTTGCCACAAAGAATTTCTCGACGATGTTCTTCCTCCGAGGTTTTCAGCTTTCGCGCGAGCGTAGACAAAAACACGATTTTTTCTACGCCAAGTGATTGCGCTTGCGCGAAGCCCCGTGCACACGCGTTTGCGCTATCATAAAAGCGATGCACACAACGCTAAACCATCCGCACACAACACCACAAAGAAGGTCTAGATGCAAACAATTGAGGTCGTAGCCGCCGTTATAGAACATGATCAAAAAGTCCTCGCAGCGCGAAGAAAAGAGCCGGTAGATGGTGCTTTTTGGGAATTTCCTGGCGGCAAAATAGAAGCGGGTGAAAGCCCAGAACAGGCCCTCACCCGAGAAATTAAGGAAGAGCTCGACGTCACCTTACAATCCATGTGGCCCCTCGATACTATCGAGTGCGACTATTCCGATTTTCACCTCATCATGCATTGCTTTGGCACGCACCTCCCCCACGGCCAAGAGCCCAAAGCCATTGTTCACGACGAGTTAACATGGCTCGAATACTCCGACCTTCTCACCATCGACTGGATACGCGCAGATAGAAAGCTCGCTGAAGCAACCGGCGTTGCATGGGGCGAATTGTTTTATACTTCTCACGGCTGTTAAGGCAAGGCCGCGCGTGCCAACACACACGCCCCTAAGCCCCGCAGCACCTGAGACGGCAGTACCCGCGTCCGCGCATGAGGCAGCATCCGTACCCGCGTCCGCGCCCAAGCCCGCAACCGCGCCCAAGCCCGTAGCCGCAGCCCCGCAGCTAACCCACCAAAAAGGAGTCACCATGAGCAAAGCAGACACCATCTTTATCAACATGTGTCAAGACATCCTCCAACACGGTACAACTACCGAAAACGAAAAAGTTCGCCCGCATTGGCCCGATGGCACAAGCGCCTATACCATCAAAAAATTCGGCGTCTGCAACCGCTACGACCTGCGCGAAGAATTCCCCGCACTCACCCTTCGTAGGACCGCACTTAAAAGTGCCATGGACGAAATCTTATGGATTTACCAGAAAAAATCCAACAACATTCACGACCTCAACTCGCATATCTGGGACGAATGGGCAGATGAAACGGGCTCCATCGGCAAGGCTTACGGATACCAAATCGGCGTGGTCTCACACTACCCCGAAGGCGACTTCGACCAAATGGACAAAGTCCTCTTCGACCTCAAACAC
The DNA here is from genome assembly GCA_947090525.1 of uncultured Atopobium sp. GTDB lineage: Bacteria > Actinomycetota > Coriobacteriia > Coriobacteriales > Atopobiaceae > Fannyhessea. The sequence goes on along the minus strand of CAMUON010000001.1, from coordinate 501,744 downwards.
ACGCCCTTTTCGCGCCGTATTATGACCTCTACCTACACCTTTAGCGACCTCGCAGAGATGCACCTCTACCCGTGCGCCTACAACGTGATCTACAACGTCACGCACGAAAAAAACGATGACCGCCCCACGCTCAACATGTGCCTCATCCAACGCAGCCAAGACATACTCGCAGCCAACAACTGGAATGTATGCCAATACGCCCTCTTGCTGATGATGGTTGCCCAGGTAAACGATATGATCGCGGGCGAGCTCGTGCACATGATCGCAGACGCCCACATCTATGACCGTCATGTACCTATTGTGAAGGAGCTTATCAGCCGCGAGCCCTACCCAGCGCCCCATGTTAGTCTAAATCCCAATGTGCACGACTTCTATAACTTTACGACTGATGATTTGCTCGTAAGCGATTATCGCCACGGCGAGCAGGTGCGAAACATTCCCATCGCTGTGTAAAAGAAAAACGCAGCAACGCCACCAAAGGACCGTCCATGAACAATATTAAAGCAATCGTTTCGGTAACTTCCGACTGGGGCATTGGATACAAAGGCCAGCTCCTTGTGGAAAACAAAGAAGACATGCGTCATTTTGTGCGCATGACAAAGCACGCGACCGTCCTCATGGGCAAAACAACCTTTGAAAGCTTCCCCAAAGGGCCGCTCGTCAACAGGCGAAACATCGTCCTATCCTTCGATAAAGATTATGAACGCCCCGGCTTTCCCAAAATAACTACCGATGAGGCTGGAAACACGCACACAAACTACGAGGTATATAGCTCGATTCACGAGGCGCTCGCGCAGGTATCAAAAGATGAGGCGCTCTGGGTCTTAGGTGGCGCAAGCACCTACCGCGCTCTTCTCGCCGACTGCGAAGAGGTCATCGTGACCAAGCACGTGTGCACACGCACCGCCGATGCATATTTTCCCAATCTCGATGAGATGGATGAGTGGGAAATCGCAAGCACAAAAGAAGGCGGCGTTACGCCCGAAGGTGTCCCCTATTCGTTTGTGACATACCGTAAACGAGCATAACCCAAAGCAGACGCAGGTAAACAAAGGTAAACGAGAGCCGCAAGTAGGCAAAGATAAGCGCGCGCTAAACTGCACAACACTCATACACGTTCGCCCGCGCACGACAACTGATACACTTTCTCACAAACGCAGGCGCCTTGCTGCAGCAATGAGCGATTCAGGTGTGTTTGTCGCTTTTCCCGCCCACACAGCACGTACAAGTCTGTCCCTCAGTTCACTCAATTCTCGCGAAGGCACAAGGCCAAGCGCGTGCGCAAGTTCTGTATACGACAACGCCAAATCTGAGGCATGCCAGGGAAACTGGCGCGCGCAAATCTCCTGCAAACAACTCCGATACAAAGCAGCTTGTGGCTGAGGCAAAAAGATAAAAGCCGTTTCAAGAAGCGAAAGCTCGTCATGAGCATGAATGTGTCCGCGCACCTTACCAAGCCAAAACAGCTGCTTTAAAAGGAAATCAGTGACATCACGAGAAGTAGCCGAACTATGCTCCTCATCTGTGCGTCTTCCAAAACTCTCCGAATCTAAAGCTGCTGCAGCCGCTGCTAATTCAGACGCAGATCGCGCAACGATCTCTGCTTTTTCTATGCAATCTTTTGGAAATGCAAAGGCGCGCAAGCATGTTCGCAGTGCTTCTTTTTTATCAAATAACGCGTATACGAGGGCAGATAGGCGAAGCTCTATAGGACGAAGTGTGATCGAAGCACGCGGATCACAAAAAAGGACGCCCTCTCGATTGGAATATACATCTTCGCGTATAGACTGTGATGATTGTATGGCCTGCGCATCTTGCACCCCGCGCGTAGCACCCTGCACGACCTCAAGCGACCGCACTTCCTGCGCATCTTTCGCATCTTGCATTGCCTGTATCGCATACTCCCCACGCGCAAAACACGCACGAATGCGCTCAAAATCCGCTGCTTCGAAAACTACAGGCGAAAGCAACGCTGCAACAAAGGGACGATCCAAAGCGCACGCACGCGCAAATGCAGGAGTTGAAAGCATACGCATGCATTCTTCACCCAAACGCTCCTTTGCAACCATACTAAGCTTGGGCAAACACGCACGCGCAGCATCATAGCTTAGACGCGCGGGCTCAAAATCCAGCATCCGCGCAATACGCACCAATCGAATGATTCGAAGCGCATCCTCCGAAAAGCGCCGATACGGATCGCCCACACAAGCGAGACGCTTGTGCGCAATATCTAAAAGCCCTCCATAGGGATCGCACAGGCCTCTATCCGGTGAAAATGCAAGCGCATTTATCCGAAAATCGCGGCGCGCGAGGTCCTCAACAATCGTCGAGACAAAATGCACGCGATCAGGATGTCTGAGATCACTATAACTTCCCTCAGAGCGAAAGGTTGTGAGCTCCACCTTGTGATGGTCAAATATAATCGTAATCGTTCCGTGCTGCAAACCTGTTGGTAAGACGCATGCTCCCGCCTCTTCGAAAAGCCGCGTAGCCTCGTTGGGAAGCATATTACTTGCCATATCCACATCCGCAGAAGGTCTATCGAGAAGTTGATCTCGTACCCACCCGCCTACAATCCACCCCTCATATCCCGCATCCTCAATGAGCGTCAGGATGCGGCGTGCAAACGCAGGAAGCTTTTTATCCAGTTTTTTACATATATCGCTTGATGGATCGATCACGAAAGCTCCTTGAGGTCGTGGGCGAAAGTGAGGTACGCGAAAGGGCCTGCGCCCACGCGCAACCCACACGCAGACCGCGCGCAACCCGCATGCGCACCCGGCAAAAACCACCCGCCATGCCGTATTCTTCGTTTTTTTCATGAGAATGGCAATGATTTTGGCTGCTCGAAATGATATGAGTAGTCAAACGATTACCATGTACATCTATAGTATGAAAAAGCGCGGACGTATGCAAAAGCTACACGCGCGTGCAAAAACGTACAAGCGCACAAGCGCGTTCGAACACGTACGGTCCCAAACTCCATACGCTACATCCAAGGAGGTCACATGCCCATAGCAACACCTGGCAAAGAAACACGAGCCACGAGCGGGCCAAGTTCAGATAATACCAACAAAATCCCAGCTAGTTCACTCAATTTTGAGTGGGCACAAAAGCAAAACGACGCATTCATCACCAATCGCGCGAACAAAATTGCACGTAATGCGGTAACATCCATGGACGTTATGCCTGCCGCTCGAGACATTACGACCATGCGGAGCTACCACGACACCTACGGCATCACGATTCCCAAAACGGGCGATGTTACCAACCAGCGCCAAAGCGGTCGTTGCTGGATGTTTGCCGCCTTTAATGTCGTGCGTCAGACAATCATGAAAAAGCTCGACGTAGATAGCTTTGAGTTTAGCCAGGCATACGGCATGTTTTTTGACAAGCTCGAAAAATCAAACGCGAGCCTCTCCTATATCATCGACACGCGCGACAAATCCCTCGACTCGCGCACGGTTTCTTACCTCATTGATAGCGTTGCCGAAGACGGCGGCTACTTCTTCTTTGCAATGAATCTCGTGCACAAGTGGGGCGTTGTTCCCAAAAGCGCAATGCCCGAAACCGCCTGTTCTAGAAACTCATCGCAAATGGATACTCAGCTTGCGCGTCTCTTGCGCAAGGATATCTACCGTCTGCGCAAGCTAAGCGATGAAGGTGCTTCCCTCGAAGAGCTCGTTGCTGCAAAAGATGAAATGATGAGCGATGTCTATACACTTTTGTGCATATGTCTGGGCAATCCGCCACAACACTTTGACCTTGTGCTCGAGGTAGGCAAAGATTGTGACTGCGACAAAAGCTACCTCCACGAAATCGTACCCAGCGAGGACAAGCACGATGAGGCAGAAAAAGCTGAGTGCACAGATACACCCGCAGCAGATGCAAATGTAGCAAAAACACCCGAAGCAAGCGTAGACAACAAAGACAAAAAGGACGACAAGGACGACGAACCCAAGCATATGCTTGTCCACAAGCATCTCACGCCGCTTGAATTTACTCGTCTCTACGTTCCTTTCGATCCAAGAGACTATGTCCAGCTCGTATCTCTCCCCTCTTCGAAATTCGAGGTCAACCGCGTTTACCACGTACTTTTGACTGATTCTGTATTAGGCGAACTCAATTGCCGCTTCTTCAACGTCTCGCAAGATGTGCTTGAGAAAGCTGCAATCGCTTCCCTCAAAGACGGAAATCCTGTGTCCATGGCCTGTGACGTGGGACAACAATTCCCCCGCCACAACGAGGACTTCAATTACATCCTCGCGCTCGACACGATCGATACCAATTCACTTTTCGGGATAAACTTTGATATGGACCGCGCCTCTATGATCGACACGCATGAGACCTGCCTCACGCACGCAATGGTGTTCCAGGGCGTTCAACTCGATGAAAAGGGAGAGCCCAAGGCCTGGCGTATTGAAAACAGTTGGGGCAAAGACGCAGGTAAAGATGGGTACCTTATTATGAGCGCCGATTGGTATCGCCTCTACGGTGGCGAAGTGGACGTGAAGCGTAGCTACCTCAGCCCAGAACTTCTAAAAATTTGGGACGAAGGAGAGGATATCGAGGTCATGCCCTGGGAAAACATGGGGCGCACGCTCAATCCCTACCGAAACGCATAAGCGCTCACAGCGCTTAATCCTGCAACAAGCGCATAAGCATATACGACCACACAGGGCGTAAAACGAGCCGACCACGCTTGAGACCCGCATATGCATGTTATTCACGCGCACATCACTTCGATGTGCGCGTTTTTGTAAGTATTGCATAAAACGGCTTAGAACATACAAACGAACACACGCTATCCTGCTCCATTGATCGAGCGCTCAGCCTTACGCGCTCTTCCATATAGTCATAAAACGCAAGCGCATTGCCATCAGAAAGCGGAATAAGCGCTGTGCATTCCACACACTCTTGGTAATTTACTTTTGTACAAGCACCTTTGTGCCGCAATATATGGCGCTTGACCTCATCGAATAACGCATAGTTAAGCGACATGCGAAACTCCACGCAAGGCGTATAGGCCGCTATGCATCCCCTATCGGCAAGCGCTTCCAAGCCTTTTTGAGCCGCTTCGGTATATGCGCGCACAAGACCGCCCGCGCCTAAAAGCGTGCCACCAAAATAGCGCACGACACACACCACTACATCCACAAGCTTATGCGCGGTGATCGTAGAATAAATGGGCAAACCCGCCGTTTGCGCAGGCTCTCCATTATCTGAAGCGATATATGTTCCGTCCAAAAAAGCGTAGGCATACGCGACGTGTCGAGCAGCCGGATGAGCTTGGTTTACGCGAGAAATAAAGGCCTGAGCTTGAGCTTTGTTGCTACTATACGAAGCAAAGCAGATAAACCGACTCTTTTTGATCTCGATCTGCGCTATGGGCGCTATGTCCGTTGAGGCTCGATCAGATGCACATGCTGAGATATCAGCTGAGCCAGAGGCAGCAAACGAAGGCGCCGAAGAGCACACATTCGCTGCGTCGATGGTATAGCACACACGTTGTTGCGTATGTTGAAGCAGTGCGCGCGCAAGAGCAGCATCCGCCATGTCTGCGTCTGCGCATACGGCGCCCGCAGCTGCAGCCGAAGCAGCCGAAGCAGCAGCATCAGCCGAAGCAGCGGCATCCGTACTCGCAACAGCAGCCGCAGCAGCATCCGCAGCTGATGACGAAGGCATATCCCGCATTCTTCGTTTCGCGCTTGACTGTTTCGCACTTGACATATGGCTACTCCTTTGCTTCTAGCAATACGTTCACCACTATACGCCACCGTGCGCAAGCGCGCGCTTGCGCGTGCAGCTCCGAAACTATATGGCTACCAGGCCCGCAGCGTGCAAAATCTTATGCATACACCCTGTCGAAGCCAGGCATACTTCCCAGCTCAGGCGCATAAAAACTATTGTATATTGGATACGCGAACCACTTATATACAAATTTCTCCGCCCTTCGCCGATCGCAAAGTTTGGGGTCCAGATCACGTCGCCCCAGCTTATATGTATATCTAGCGAAGAACCCCCCCCCACTCACCGACTCACATGTATAAAAATCCCATTTTTTGGTATATTATTGAAGATTCTTTGGTTTATTTATGAATCAAGATAAAACCACAGGGTAGGAGCTGTTATGGTTAAGAAAAATAGAATGCAAAAAATTACCGCGAAAACAAAGTTCTCGCACAGTACACCACACGAAAAGACACCGATTCGCGTCGCTGCAGGAGTGGCTCTCGCGTCCACTTTGGCTATCGCAACCCCAGCGTTTGCAGCTACCACAACGAAAACAGCAAATACGGGCAAGCAAAATGCGATTGAAGAGACCGCACAGGCAGCCAAACAAAACGCTGTACAAAATTCTACTAACAACAATCCCAACGCTACAAGCAAAGGCGCGTCTAGCTCCACTGCCAAACAGGCACGCGCTCAGAAAAGCGCAAGTGCTTCAGACGGGACTACTCCTACCCTGTCTGAAACTATGCCTGCATCTGCACAGGCACAAGCTGTAACAGCGCGCATTGAAACCCCAAGCTTAAGCGGCACGGCAAGCACGACAAGCACAAACGGCGCGAACTCCAACCCCGCTGCGAGCACGAACTCCAACCCCGCAAACCCCGCTACCAACTCCACCCCCGATCCCAACCCCTCATCCAAAAAAGACACCACAAATCAGCAGGTAGTAAAGCCAAATACTGAGAACTCCGAAGCCGCAGATCAAAATACGGCAAACAACCAGGTCACTCCCCAGGATGAACGCAAGACCATCTACAATTTCACCGTTCACTATGCTATTTCGGGAAACCAAACAAAGCAACTCCTCCAACCTACGGAATTTTCATTCACCCAAGCCGAGCTCAACAAAATTAGCGCAGACGGCGCAGACGGCGTGTATATCCCGGTTCCCACAACCAAGGGCTACCGCGCGCCGCGTGGCAAATACGTCAAGGATGAGCAGGGTAAGTACGTACTCGATAACGAGCAAAATGGATCGGTGCAAACCTACATCAAAATCGACAAAGATCTCATCAACCAGTACAAAAACGAACGTCTCAGCAAGGGCGATACGGTTGTTAGTGAGTACACGCTTGAATACAACCCCAAGCAGGTCACGTTCTACGTCCGTCATATGCTGCAAAACCCCAAGTATGATCCCACGGTTACCGACCCCAACAATGAGCGCTCCAAGCGCTTCATCGAGTACACAGGCCTCAATAACAAAGTGCAACTCCAGGATGAACAGGGAAATTGGCATACTGTTTGCGTAAGTAAGGCAGTTGGCCTTGTAGGCTCGCAGGTCTTTGCGCAGCCGGTAAATATCGAGGGCTATAGCCCAGAGCCCAATTTGGTAGGCTCTTCCATTCCAGACGACGCCAACTACACCGAAGCAGATGAGGACGAAGCCGAAAACCCAAATCCGCAAGATAAGAAAAATAAGCATTTGGTGTTTGAGCTTCGCTACCTGCTCAAAAAGCACGAAGTAACCTACGACGTGCAAGGCGGCACCGCTATCCAAGGCCATGTGTACAAATTTGGCGAAACAATGCTGCAGGTAAAGAATCCAACGCGCAGAGGGTATGAATTTACAGGTTGGACCGTAAAAGGCATTAAGGGCAAGGAGCACGAGGCGCCATCGCTCACTCCAAACTTTACAGAACAGGTTCTGCCCGATAACGACGTTAAATTTGTAGCGCACTGGAAGCCCGCCCAAGAAGAAACAAGCTACTGGGTAAACGTGTGGGTGCAAAAGGCTCGTTTGGTAAAGCCCAACGACCCCAATAGTCTTGACAACTACGATTACGTTGGTCGTGTACTGCGCAAAGGCAAAAGCGACGCGAACATCGAAAATGAATTCACGAAATACAGCCCATCGTTTGACGCACCAACCGATATGCTAAACGGGAAATATCGTGTGATCAAAGGCACACTTACCGCAGAAGAGCGCAAGCAGGTGCACTTTGACGGGCTGGATACCACCAATGATCGTATAAAAGCAGACGTTGAAAAAGTCCTTGAGAGCGATAAAGAGTTCGATAGATTTTATAAGCCAAACTACCAGCTAGAAAATAAGCTGAACGCCGGCGAAGCGCCTGAGTGGTTTGGTGCAAAAGAGATGCGTCCGCTGTATAAGCTGCGTCCCGATGGCACAACCGTGCTGAATGCCGTGTATGACCGCCAGGTGTATACCTACTACTTTGCTAAGCCTGATGGGTCGAAGAAGAGTACAGATGCAAATCCCTACGCCAATCCTCCCATAGCTGGCGATCCCGACTATAAGGGTAATGCAAGAGGCAGCAGCACCACGGTTACGATAGGCGGGAAATCATATACATACAATAAAGATAACCCTAATTCTGCATACGCTATTAAAGTGCGCTTTAACGAAGAGCTGCGCCCTGGTATAGAATTTCCAAAGACATCTCAAATTACCTATAGCCCTGTTGATAGAACACATGATATAGACGGAAGAGAAATCGACGGTTCAAAAGAAGAGCCTCAGGCGAATATGGGCTTATACATACTTGGTGACGCTACCAACATGCATAAGGGCACATCAGATGGTGATAATGTGTTTGATACGCCGCCCTATCGCTTTGGTTTTGAAGATGTGTATTACACGCGTGAAGTAAAAGGCGCAGACTTTTACAACAAAAAAGATTTCTTCTGTTTTAGTGAGCATTACCATCAAGGCACCTCTACAACCGAGGTAGGTAACTACGACTACAACCCCTACCAGCGGCTTTTTACGCCTTTTCCTATGGACACGAGGCAATTTCGATCAAATGAGCCATCAAATGGGCCTTTTCATGTGGTGATACGTGTAGAAACACCTGAATCTGCTGCGGCACGACTTAAAGACCCTCACGCAAAACCGCAGTACAAACTAAGCGTGATGTCTTACACCCAGTATAATTATATATATAGAGACGGAGACATTAGCAAATCGAGTTTACTTGGTTGGAATGGATTTGTCGGACCAAATCTTATTGGGTATAAAACGCCCTCGAGTACATCAGGTGGAGATCCTGCTATTTGGAATAATGAAGACGAGTATTTTTTTGGCAATTCAGAGCAAAAACCCATACTCGATCCAAATGCCTCGATACCAAAAACGCACATGCAATGCGTGTATGAGCTGCTGTATCAAGACTATTGTGCATATCTTAAAGCGAAAGGCGAATCACCTGTTGCACTTGTAGGTGACAAAGAAAAAGATAAAAAAGAAAAAGACCGCTTTAAGGCGTACGTTAACGCAAAATGGAAAGACGCATTTGACTTTACCTATAAGAAAAACAGCAAAGGCGAATGCATACAAGAAGTAGTTGATAAGGAGGGTAACCCCAAAGAAGTACCTGTTAAGTACCCCTTTAGCGCCATTCTTGTGTGGACCTACGATCGCACAACGCCTACTATACGCTTCCACAACGACGCATCGTCAGATGTTGAAGATGCACAAGGACATGCTGCTACCATACAGTCGCCTTTTGACACCGATCTCTTCAAAAAAGACTTTATTGTCGGCGGACACATAAGCAGTGACGGCACTACGCTTACGCCTACCATCACGCCGTATACGCCTCAAGGACAAGCGCCCGAGCAGTTCCCTGGTACCTATCGCTTCCAGCTCAATGGCAAAGACTACTTCATCAAACGACCCGATAATCTGCCCAAAGACTACGTGTTCGACGGCTGGGCGCTTGACGCCAATGGTTCGCAGGTGCTTATCCCGCACATGAAATCTGACGGCACGGCAATGACCGCACAGGACATTATCGAGTACGTTAAGAAACAAACCACCAAGCGTGTAGTTCCCGATGCTGGCTTAACGCTTTATGCACACTGGGTGCCTTCGCAAGTTACGCACAAAATTACCGTAAACATGAACCGCAGCGATATGCCAAACGCACACTCTGACGTCTTCGTTAAGCACGGGAAGAACGCGCACAAAGCGAAAAACGACGGCACCGTGCGCGACAAAAAAGATATTCCAAAGGACGAATTCCCACTTCCTGCGGAACGTCCTGGCTATGTGTTCTACGGCTGGCAAGTAAAAACAAAGGATATCAGTGGTAAGGATCACTGGCTACCATTTGCGTTTAGCACGCCTGTGGTGGACGATTTGGAAGTCCGCGCCGAATGGATCGAAGACAAGCGCGTTACTGGTACCGTGCGTCAAGTGTTCCTCAATCCTGGCTGCACCATTGAACAATATGAAGCAGCTAAGAAAACAAACAATACAGCAGAGCTCGACAAGCTTATCCACAATGTCCGCACCGAAACGCTCCACGACTTGCGCCCCGGCTCTTCTACCTCGGTACAAGCAGGATACCGGGACGACGAATACTTCGTCGATCACACTTACTCCACCTTTGTCGTCAATAATAACGCCAGTAAAAACGCTGCCGAGTTCGTGTACCAGCCCTACACCAAGCGCAGCTACACGGTGCACTACAAAGATGCGCAGGGCCGCGAAATTGCGCCTGCCGAGCCACAAGAAGGAAACGTTTCGATCTACACCACAAATAAGCTCAATTACAATGTGGTCGAGGCTAAAACGATTCCGGGTTATGTGCTGAAAAAAGGCGTACCGACACAGTATCAGTTCATCATCAAGCCAGAGCCAGACGGCAGCTACAAAGCGAGTTATGACTATACCTTTGTATACGATGACGTACGCATCCTTAAGCGCAAAGACGACAACCAAAAAACGCCTACAAATTACGCGCGCCTGGTATTCAAGACGGAATCAACCGAGCTTATCGTAAAAGACAAAAAAGTTGTCTCGCAGCCATCCGCGGAGCCCGGAGGTGAACTCAAGCCCTTCTCATTTGCTCCCACCGAAGGCGCTCAAAACGTGTCTGAAATCGTATTTGATGCGGTACAAGGCACAAAAGCCTATCAGCTGCCCTTGCCTACACCTGTTGCAAAAGAAGGCTTTACCTTTGTAGGCTGGACATCTGAAGACTATTATTCAGACGGCAAAAAATACGAGGGTGCCAATCGCCTGCCCGCCAACTCGCAGACCTTTGATCACAAAATTGTCTACATTGCGCACTTCAAGAAGACGGAAAATGCCTTTGTAGGCTCCGACCCCAAGGCAGAAACGCCACAGGGCTACTACAAAGTCAACTACACCGCCGACCAAAACGGCCGCCTGTCGCGTCAAATTTCTGACGGTCATGGTGGTACTAAAGACGAAACGCTTGATACCCTTACCAATGTCGTCGTTATCGATAAATACAAAGACAATACTATCGATGCGCCTACGGCTGTGCCTGACAAGGGCTTTAAAGCTACCGATGGCTTTAGCTTCGACGGTAAAGACGCGAAGGATCGTACCTACATCAAGCACTTTGAGATGATTGATCCTGTCGCAGCTGAGCATCGCTATATTTTGCCTGATGAATCGGTGCTGAAGCCGAATGAAACGGCGATGAACCTTATCCAAAACTTCGCAGATTTCAAAAACAAAGCAGACAATCTACCAGGACTTATTGCCAAATATACCTTCTACAACGAGCAAGGCGCGCAAATCACCACGCCCGATACCACAACCCCTGGTGAGCACAAGATATTCATCGAGGTTGAAGCTGGTAGAGAGGGACATCGCGTAAAGAAACAGGTGCCGTTCTTCTATACCGTGATGCCGCGCACCTTCCTGCAAGGCGATCTGAATAAATATGACACGGGAGTCGTTGTCGCGCACTATAAGAAATATACCTTTAAGTCTCGAACAGCCGATGGTATTATGACGGGTCGCGAGCTCGCACAAACCGAAGGCGACTTTGAGACGCTTGGCGCATATGTCTACGCTGGAACTGATGCTACACATGCGGGCACCTACAAGCTCGATGTTCCTGCTGCTGCAGGACGCGACTTTGAAGCCAACGGATATCACTATGTGTTCCGTGGGTGGAAGAAAGTAGATGGAACGGGCGCTACGCCTGGAACATCTGCTACGCCCGACGCGCTACCTGCAGACTTTAAGTGGAAGAACTTTAAACCAGAAATTGCTGCGAAGGATCACTACAAAGACATTACGCCTACAGATAATGCTTCCTATGTCGCAATGTACGAGAAAATCCCCTACATTGTAGAAAAGAGCGAAGACGGCACCGTGCCACCTGATAGCGTGGTGGTATCGTTTAAGCCAGCAGCCGGTCGTGCTTGGAAAGATGGTTCAACTGGACCAAAGGTGCTCTACATCAAGAAGGGCATGGATATTTCCAAGCTTGACGAACATGGCGTTCCTATTAAGCCTGGTGAAACCAAGAAGTCGATCCTTCAAGTGCTGGGTGAAAAGCTGTATGGTTACACGGGCGACTGGACAAAGTCGTCCATGGATGGCATTACGCTTATTGAAAACATGAGTACGGGAGCGGGCACTGATGGCTGGAAGTCGAACAACGCCTTCCAAGAGTTTGTTGCACATCAAACAGCGTATACTGATCCTGTTGGCGGCGTAGAAAAGACCATCATCCAAGGCACCACAGCACCAAATGCAATTGACTTTGTACAAAACAAAGATGCCTTTGTTCCAAGTGAGACTTCTACTGTAGAAAGCATTACCGCTGAATACGTAAAAGCTCCTTCAACTGATGCTGCTGCAAACCTCACGGTACCTATCAAAGTGACCGTGAAATATAAAGACAGCGCTGAGACTACGCACACGCGTGTGTATAACATCACGGGCGCTTTGCATGTACTTGGTGATGTTCTTGAAAAGAAGAATGCTCCAACAGACCCTGAGCTTACAAACAAGTACACAACTATTACCTTCGTAAGTAAGAAGCAAGATGCTCCTTTGAAGCCTGATCAAACAGTGGCTGATAAGGAAGAGCCTGGTCAAGTATCAGGTGCGAGTGAGTCTGTCGATAAGACGCAAAGCGAACTTCAATATCTGGCGTACAAGAAGACAGGTGCAAATTACACCATTGCTATTCCGCAAGTTACGGGTAAAGATTACACGGCTAACGGTTATCACTATGTGTTTACGGGTTGGAAGCAAGTAGTTGCAGAAGGTTCAACACCAGCTAAAACCATTAAAGCTACAGATCGTAACTATACGTTCGATGCTCAAAACAACATCGTCTTTGAAGCACAATATAAGAAAGTTCCTTACATCACCACAAAGACTGATAATGGTAGCATTCCAGATGATTCTGTTGTTGCAGCATTCAAGCCTGCTCCTGGTCGTACCTGGAAAGATGGCACCAATGGTCCTAAGACGTTCTACGTTAAGAAAGGCCAAGACGTCCATAATCTGCCATTCGATATTGTTGTAAACGGTGTAAAGAAACACTACAAGTCGATTATCGACTACTTCAAAGATCAGCTGTACGACAATACAGGCTGGTCGAAGTCGTCCATGGAAGATGTTCAAGGTATTGAAAGCGTCGGCGATAGCGACTGGATAGCTAATAATGCATTCCAGGAATACGTTGCTAAGCAAACAGACTATACGTCTCCTGTACTGGGCAAAGCACAAACCATCATTCAGGGCACCACGATTCCTGATGCAGAAACTTTTGTAAGCAATATTGCTGCAATGAAGAGCGCTGCCAATGTTGCAAATGTTACGGTGTCTTATACCGAAACACCTACCTCAACCGAGGCAGCAAATTACACCGTGCCGCTTAAGGTAACAGTCACCTATAAAGACTCAGCATCACAAAACAAGCAAAAGGTATACAACCTCGTTGGATACTTAAATGTACTGGGTGATGTTCTTGAAAAGAAGAATGCTCCAACAGATCCTGCACTTACCAACCAGTACACCACTATTACCTTTGTAAGCAAAAAGCAAAAGGTAGTAGATGCAAGCGGGCACGAAACAGGCAAAACAGAAGAGCCTGGTCAAGTGTCTGGTGCTAGTGAATCTGCAGACAACACACAAAGCGAACTTGAGTACCTTACCTTTAAGAAGACGGGCGCTAACTACGTAATCGATGTACCGAAAGTAACAGGCCAAGACTACACCGAAAACGGTTATCACTACGTCTTTACGGGTTGGAAGCAAAAGGTAGCAGAAGGTACGAGTGCTACTCCTCTAACCATTGGCGCAGCTGATCGTAACTATCAATTCAACGCACAACAAAACATCGTCTTTGAAGCACAATATAAGAAAGTGCCTTACGTTGTAGAAAAGAGCGAAGACGGTACCGTGCCACCCGATAGCGTGGTTGTATCGTTTAAGCCTGCAGCTGGAAGAGCATGGACCGATGGAAAGACTGGTCCTAAGGTGCTCTACATCAAGAAGGGTGTAGACATCTCAAAGATTGATGAACACGGAAAACCTGTTACAGATCCCAAGAAGAGCATCTTGGCTTGGCTTGGTAACCAGCTCTATGGATATACTTTCGACTGGACAAAGTCTTCGATGGAAGGCATTGACCAGATTGACAGCATGACAGATCATGGCAAGGCATTACCAGCAGGTACTGCAGATGATGCATGGAAGTCTAATAACGCCTTCCAAGAGTTTGTTGCTCATCAAACACCGTATACTGATCCTGTTGGCGGTGTCACAAAGACCATCATCAAAGGTACCGAAGCACCTTCTGCTCTCGACTTTGTAAAGAATGCAAACCTGTTTAAGACTGCTGATGGTGCTCCATTTGAAAGCATTACAGCTGAGTTTGTGGAGAAGCCTTCAACCGATGCTGCTGCAAACCTCACCGTACCTATCAAAGTAACGGTTACATATAAAGACGGCGGAGCGCATGTCTACAACATCACAGGCTCGTTACAAGTATTGGGTGATGTTCTTGAAAAGAAGAATGCTCCAACAGATCCTGCACTTACCAACCAGTACACCACTATTACCTTTGTAAGCAAAAAGCAAAAGGTAGTAGATGCAAGCGGGCACGAAACAGGCAAAACAGAAGAGCCTGGTCAAGTGTCTGGTGCTAGTGAATCTGCAGACAACACACAAAGCGAACTTGAGTACCTTACCTTTAAGAAGACGGGCGCTAACTACGTAATCGATGTACCGAAAGTAACAGGCCAAGACTACACCGAAAACGGTTATCACTACGTCTTTACGGGTTGGAAGCAAAAGGTAGCAGAAGGTACGAGTGCTACTCCTCTAACCATTGGCGCAGCTGATCGTAACTATCAATTCAACGCACAACAAAACATCGTCTTTGAAGCACAATATAAGAAAGTGCCTTACGTTGTAGAAAAGAGCGAAGACGGTACCGTGCCACCCGATAGCGTGGTTGTATCGTTTAAGCCTGCAGCTGGAAGAGCATGGACCGATGGAAAGACTGGTCCTAAGGTGCTCTACATCAAGAAGGGTGTAGACATCTCAAAGATTGATGAACACGGAAAACCTGTTACAGATCCCAAGAAGAGCATCTTGGCTTGGCTTGGTAACCAGCTCTATGGATATACTTTCGACTGGACAAAGTCTTCGATGGAAGGCATTGACCAGATTGACAGCATGACAGATCATGGCAAGGCATTACCAGCAGGTACTGCAGATGATGCATGGAAGTCTAATAACGCCTTCCAAGAGTTTGTGGCTCACCAAAAGCCGCACACCAAGCCCGAGACTATCGCTGAATACCAGGCCATTATTCAAAACACAACGGTACCCACGCCAAACGACTTCATCAAGAATGATCAGGACCTCAAAGACCTGCTCATGAAGAACGGCGTTGTCGTACCTGGTAAAGAGAACATTGAGTCGTACAAGGTTGAGTTTGTGGGTGAGGCGCCGCAGTCCAAGGTTGCGGGTACCTACCTGGTGCCGCTTAAGGTAACGATTAAGTATCGCGATATGGACAGCGAAGACGTATTCATGCTTAACTCGCAGCTCAAAGTTATATACGGTGTGCTGTACGGCAAGAACAAGCCATCAAAAGACAAGCAGCCTATCGACTATAACGTATTTAATGGCAACTATCGCAAGGTTACCTTTATTACCGACGATAACGAAAAGAACCAGCACAAGGGTACTATTATTGGTGACGAGGATAAGAATTCGGTCGATTACTATGTTGCGAAAGACCAAGAGCTACGAGTCCGCGTGCCCAAGATGCTCAACCAAGACTACGAAAAGGATGGCTACCACTACAAGTTTGTTGGGTGGAAGCTGGTTCCCTCGGCTGATACGGCTGTAAAAGACGATAAGAACGAGCTCGGGAAGGACGACATTAAGTTCGGCACGCCTAATGCGGACTCACTCAAAGTGACAAAGACGGCAGGCAACCTTATCTATAAGGCTGTATATGAAAAGATTAAATATGTAGAAAACAAGCCCGTTGATGGCACCGTTCCTGCCGATTCGGTTGTCGTGTCCTTTAAGCCAGCACCTGGCCGTACGTGGAAAGATGGCTCAGTCGGTCCTAAGGTGCTCTATATTAAGAAAGACACCGATATTTCAAAAATTGATAAGGACGGTAAGCCTACTAACGATCCAGCAAAGAGCATTCTTGCTGAGCTGGGCGAGCAGCTGCATGGCTATGAGGGCGACTGGTCGAAGAGTGACATGGAAGGCATCACTGCAGAAAGCAGCATGAACAAGGCGCACAAGAAAGATCCTGCTAAGGCATGGCTGTCAAAGGATGCGTTCCAAGAGTTTGTTGCGCATCAAAAACCTGTGGTAGAGCCTATCGTTAAAAACGAGATTTTTATTACGCAGTATGGCGATGTCCCCGTTGCAAAAGACTTTATCGAGAACATCAAGGCTCTTGAAGGCGATAACATTGCTAAAAAGAAGGACGGAAGTCTCGACATCGAAGTACATTACGGCAAGGACGACAGTAAGAGGCCAAGCTCCGATGCCGCTGGTGTGTACACGGTACCAATTTTCATAACCGTGAAGCATGCCGATATGGCAGATCCTATTGTGTACAAGCTCACAAGCGTTCTGCACGTGATGGACAAGGTGCTGTCAGGCACAAAAGTTAATGATCTTGCTGATAATATCAAAGAGAAAGAGCAAGCTCAAACTGATCCAAGCAAGCCGGTACAGTATACCGAGGAGGAAAAGCAATTTAAGGACAACTATGCAAAGGTTGTATTCTCTTCGGGTAAGGAAGGTAAAGGTAAGCTTGTTGGTGGTGAGAGTGATACCACAGCTACACACTATGTAAGGAAGAATACCGATATCATCCTTGATACGCCTACCGTTATCGCGAAGGAAAAGCAAACCGACCCTCAAACCGGCGAGAAGTATAGGTACATATTCACAGGTTGGAAGCTTGAGATTACGTCGAACGCGCAAGGCACAACGCCCCAAGCAGGCACAACGCCACAAGCAGGCGGCACACAAGGCGGCTCGTCGCGTCAGCGTCGAAGCCTTGACGCGCTTATGCCGTTCACCACGTTGCTACAAACTGACAATCCAGGTAATACCCCTGGTGCTTCAGAGGGAGGCTCTACGCCTACCACGATAAGCGTTACGGTTCCAGCAGAAGATCTCAAGCCCGAAAACCTTGGTAAGACCTTACGGAAAATCGAAGCGACGTACGGCAAAACCTTCACCGATGCAACATACACCTTTGTTGCGCAGTATGATAAGCAACCTTACGTTATTGACGCAAGCCAGCAAAACACCATGCACGAAGGCGATGTTCCCGTGATGTTCTTGCCGGCACCAAAGCACACCTGGCAAGACGGTTCGTCGCGTCCGTATGTGTACTACGTGAATGCCGGCAATGGCTCCATCATAAAGAACGCGAATGACCTCAAAGCCCAGCTTGGAAGCTTTGTTGATTGGGATGTGTACGACAACAAGCGCCAACTTGTTACGGATCCCGCAGAAATCGCAAAAGCGTTCAAGAACCCGGAGCACGCCTATACCTTCATCGCCAAACAATCCGAACTCCCAGATATTACGCCAAAAGACGACATTGTCATGGGCGTATACGATGAAGTGCCAAATTATGACAAGCTCATCCGCGACATCAAACAAGGCGATACCACGATTCCTGGATTGGAAGCGTTTATGAAATCTGATCGCTTCGCTGGATTTGCGGCGCCTTCTACAGAGCTGCAGATCAACTCCAATGCATCAAGACCGGGCGTGTATGTTGTCCACTTTGGATTGAACTACAAGGATGACACGGGCAAGATCCAAACGAAAAACATTGCTGTGAATGTCCGCGTGCTACCGCGCGTGATTGCTGCGCAAAATGCGCCAGCAGATGGTACGCCTGAAGATGCGTTCATCAAGAAGAACTACACGAAAGTTATGTATCGCGTAGCTATGAACGACAAGGGCGGTCGCATTACATCGCCTTACACCACGTTCTACGTGCGCCGTGGGTACACGATAGATCCAAACGCGCTTTTGTACTTCGATGAAGGGACACGCGCCGATCATACAAAAGGCAACGAAGAAATTGGCGTTCCGGGTACCGAGGCAAACGCAGGTTACACGTTCTACGACTGGCAAAAGGTAGACGCGAACGAAAAGGGCGATGTGGTGTACCTTGCGCACTTCCACAAGCTGCCTATTACGCACTTTACACTTAAGACTGCAACCGAAGCCGAGCAGCCGTTCAGCACGCGCCTTATTGGCGACGCGCAAAATCACCCCATCTACAAGCCCAAGCCTGGCACGAAGCTTCCCGATGGCGTTACCGTTACATGCGATGGCGCTACGTGCACAATTAGTGGTACACCGCATATTACCGATTGGAAGTCAGGCGAAACGGAGCGCGATATTGAGCTTCACTTCGAGGCTGTTGATAAACGCAGTGCTGACAAATACGGCCGCAGCTCCTTCGGTTTGCAGAAGGAGATAACGGTACACATCGTGGTTAAGCGTCCGCATGCAACAAGCGGGGGCGCAGGTGGCGGCATGTACATCAGCACAGGTGAAAGCATTCCTTGGACAGAGCTTACGCCAGCAACCAAGGTACCTGCTGAGCCTGAACCTGCTCAACCTGAGGCGACCGCGGCGCCGCAAGCACGCAAGCACGCGCATGCGCATCTGCCACAAACCTCAGATGCAACATTTGCTGCAGGAGCAGCAGAGCTTCTGGGTATGGGGCTTGGCATGATCAGCGCGGTTGCTCTAGCGCGTAAGAAACGTCGCGAGGATGACGACGCGCCTGATGACGGCGACGCGAAAGGCGGTACAAGCGGACGCGTGTAAGCACGCACGAGGTGCCTGCAGGCTGCAAGTAAGACTCAGCCACACCTGAGCTGTGTGTTAGGCGCAGAGGAACAACATATCAATTCCTACACTCTACGAGCGCGAAAGGTGGAACTCCTACTCCACCCTTCGCGCTCGTTTCTATTCGCTCGTATTTGTTCGCTCGTCTCTAGTGCGGAATGCTACTCAAGTCCCCGCGTGCGCGATTCATGTCCCCGCACACTCCGGCTTATCCATACGTTCATCCTTGCGTAGAAAAAATGACCTTTTTGTCTACCGTTTTGGCCCGATTTTAGCCAAATTCGAGGTCCAGGCAAAGCCTCAAAAAATGGCCCAAAACTCGTAGCTGCATAAATAAGAAATTAAGCTATCAAAATTAGTTGAAATTTTGATATTTTGGTAGACAAAAACCCGTTTTTTTCTACGCACCCCGCGCATCGATGGGCACAAACCCGTCCCCCACGCTTGCTGCGCGCGCGGAACCTGAAAGTCCTGCTAAATGACCTGCACCCGCGGAGGCTCTTTATATGGAGACTTTCCGCGACTGCGAGGAGGGGTTTTTACGGGAGCGCGTTATGTCTTCGCGCTCTCCGTAAAAACCCTGTTAGCAGGCGCAAAAGAGTCACAATCATAATTCCCCACACGCGCATGCAACAATTTACAAGCTTTTCAGCTTTCGCGCACGCGCGCTCCCCTTTTGTTTCCATTTGAATTCATGGTTGACGCGGGCGCGCGCAAGGTCTTTAATGTGAGTCAATCGAATAACACCTAAACCGTTGAAGCGGAGATAACGGCAGTTTAAGCCCATACAGAGAGTCTGCGATGCTGAGAATCAGGCTGGAAACAAATTGTCAAATGGACCGCTGAGGGCGCAGTCAAATAGAGCCCGCTCTAGAGTATTCTGCGACGTAAGACACGCGTTAGTTGTCGGGAATATGTTGGTATTCCAAAGAGCGCATGAGCTCAAGCTCGTGCGAATCAAGGTGGCACCGCGGATACTTTGCCCGCTTTATGGCTTGGTAGAATGTTCGTCCTTGATAGAAAGCAATTTCTGTTGAGGGCGTTTTTTTAGCTAAAGATCCGCTAAAACCCCCAACAGCACACACCATGTTAGTTGGGAGGTACTCATGGAAGCAGAACGTAATCAAGCGCGTAACCAAAAACGCAGCCAAGCGCGCACCGAAGCGCACAGCGAAACGAGCATCGATACGCTCAAAGCCTTCGCCGCATGCGGACGCTACCGCCAAGCCCCGCTTGTCCGCCGCATTCAGCTGGATACAAGCCCCGTAGACGTCCTTCGCCAGCTCAAGCGCATCTCGTCGCACAGTTTCCTTTTGGAGTCAGCGGATCTTGGCAGCCGCAAATCGGCGGATCTCGGCAGCCGCGGGCGTTACTCGTTCCTCGGCTTTGATCCCAAGCTGGAAATCTACTGCAAACAGGGCCACATGCGCGTGGGCGATCTTGAGATCGAAACAGACAATCCCGCGCAGGTCATCCGCCAAATTTTGCACGAGCACACATCCCCTCATATTCCTGGTCTGCCGTCTTTTTGCGGGGGGCTCGTGGGGTATTTTTCCTTCGAATTTTTGGGCTATCAGGAAACTACGATCGCGGCAAACGACCACATCACGGGCGATTTTCGAGACGTTGACCTCATGCTTTTCGACCATGTAATCGCGTTTGACCACCTCACACACGAAATCATTCTGATCGCGCAGGTAGCGTTTGATCATCTCGAGACGAATTATAGAAAAGCTCTGCACGAACTCGATGACCTGCAGCGCCTTATCGAAGTAAGCGCCTGCGAAGCACGCAAGGCAAAGGCGGGCGAAAAGGCAAACACAAGCGCGCACGAAAACGCAAGCGCGCACGAAAACGGATCACATCTCGCGTACAGCGCAGGTCGCATCACCGGCCCCGTCAGCGCCACCCACGATAAGCAGGGCTTTTGCGAAATGGTTCGCAACGCAAAAGCACACATTACCGAAGGCGACATTTTCCAAATCGTCCTTTCCAATCGCTTAAGTGCCCCGTACCAGGGCGATCTCATGAGCACCTACGAGGCGCTCAAAGAGATCAATCCTTCCCCGTACATGTTTTACTTCTCGGGCGACGACCTCGAGATCGCAGGTGCTTCGCCCGAAACCCTTGTGAAGCTCGAAAACGACATCCTCCACACCTATCCTCTCGCTGGTACGCGCAGGCGCGGGAGCACGCCCGCAGAAGACAAGGTGCTTGAGCAGGAGCTTCTATCTGACGAAAAAGAGCTTGCAGAGCACAACATGCTCGTGGATCTCGGCCGCAACGATTTGGGCAAAGTCTGCGATTTTGGCACGGTTAAGGTGGAGCAGCTGCACACGATCGAGCGTTTTTCGCACGTCATGCACATAGGCTCTGCAGTTCGTGGCCGCATCGCCCAAGACAAAGATGCGCTCGATGCCATCCTCTCCACAATGCCCGCGGGGACACTTTCGGGCGCGCCAAAAATTTCGGCTTGTCGCCTAATCGCCCAGCTCGAAGGCGTGCGCCGCGGTATCTACGGGGGCGCCATCGGATATATCGATTTTGATGGAAACATGGACACCTGCATCGGTATTCGCCTCGTATACAAAAAGGACGGACAGATATTTGTGCACACAGGGGCTGGCATCGTCGCCGATTCGGATCCAGAAAAGGAATACGAAGAGTGCTTCAACAAAGCAAAAAGTTCGCTTGCGGCGATTCAAATGGATGCAGACGCGGGCGCGCCCATACAAGCGCCCATACAAGCGCCCGCGCACGCAGACTCACACGCAGCTGCATACGCGCAAAAGGAGGCTTAAATGCATCTCTTAATCGATAACTATGACTCGTTTTCCTACAACCTCTACCAGCTCATAGGCGAAATTGACCCCAATATCAAAGTTATTCGCAACGACGAGATGACCGTAGACGAGATTCTTGCGCAACATTTCGCGTCAATCATCATTTCCCCAGGACCAGGGACGCCCAAGGACGCAGGAATCTCAGAAGCACTGATCCAAGGGATTGTTGCGTCAAAAACGCCCTTCCCCACCCCCATTTTGGGCGTGTGTCTGGGTCACCAAGCCATATGCGAGAGTCTTGGGGGAAGCATCGTCCACGCGAAAAAACTTATGCACGGAAAGCAATCACTCGTTTCGATCGATCACGCGTGCCCGCTTTTCAAAGGGCTCAACGCGAAAGAGCTTGTTGCGCGCTACCATTCGCTCGCAGCAGATGCAAACGATCTACCAGCATGTTTGCGCGTCGTGGCAGAGGCAGACGACGGCGAGATCATGGCCGTGATGCACAAAACGCTTCCCATATACGGGCTTCAGTTTCATCCCGAATCGATCATGACGCCAAACGGCAAGCAAATACTTAAAAACTTTATGCACAATACACAAAAAGGAGCAGACAATGATTAGCGAAGCCATTAAGAAAATTGTTGATAAACAAGACCTCAGCTTTGATGAAGCGTACGCCGTAATGCATGAAATCATGGAAGGAAAAACGACGCAAACCCAGAATGCAGCGTTTCTAGCTGCGCTTTCGACGAAAAGTACCCGCGCCGAAACGATAGACGAAATCTGCGGCTGCGCGAAAGCGATGCGCGAGTGCGCACGTCCCGTCCCCTACGCGGGCGATGTCCTCGAAATCGTGGGTACGGGCGGCGATAAATCCATGAGTTTCAACATTTCGACTACTGCGGCGCTCATCTGCGCAGGTGCGGGCATCAAGGTTGCTAAACACGGTAACCGCAGCGCAACCTCAGCATGTGGTGCTGCCGACTGCCTCGAAGCTCTGGGCGTCACCATCCAGCAAACACCCGAATGCTGCCAAAAACTCCTCGATGAGCTGGGCATATGCTTTATCTTTGCGCAAACGTACCACCAATCAATGAAATATGTGGCACCTATCCGCCGCGAGCTGGGCGTGCGCACAGTTTTCAACATTTTAGGTCCGCTCACAAATCCCGCTCACCCGCGCATGCAAGTCCTCGGCGTCTACGACGAATATCTGTGTGAACCGCTCGCAAAAGTCCTCGCAAAACTAGGCGTTAAGCGCGCGCTCGTTGTCTACGGAAGCGATTGTCTCGACGAAATCTCTCTTTCTGCGCCGACTAAGGTCTGCGAGCTAAAGGATGGTAGCATCTCCACCTACACGATTCGCCCGGAAGATTTTGGCTTTACGCCATGCGAAAAAAGCGCGCTCAAGGGAGGCACGCCTTCGAGAAATGCCGAGATCACGCGTGCTGTTCTCGAAGGAGCGAAAGGTGCCTTTCGCGATGCTGCTGTGATGAATGCAGCTGCAGGCATCTATCTCGCAGGAAAAGCAAAAACTCTGGTTGAGGGTGCAAGGAGAGCAGAAGAGGCGATCGATTCGGGGCAGGCACTTCACGTACTTAATGAATTTGTGCGTTTAAGCAAGATCTACGCTGCAGATGATGCGGGCGCGGCCGCAGGCGCAGGCGCATCTGACAACGTACAGCATAACTAGGGGCGAACACGATGACTATTTTGGATGAGTTAGCACATGCCGCGCACGAGCGAATCGCTCGTGCCCAGAAAGAGCCTGGAAGGAGCTTTGAGGCAGTACGCGCAGCCGCCATTCGCATCCGCGATGCTAAAGCCGATAGTGAAGCCCAAAAAGAGCCAAACGCCGCGCCCGGCGCTGCGCCCGACGTCGCGCCCTTCCCCGCCACGCAAAGCTTTCGCAGCTCGCGTACCCCTTCTCCTTTCCCCTTTGCCCAAGCGCTTGCCCGACCAGGTCTTTCATGCATCTGCGAAGTCAAACGCGCGTCTCCTTCAAAAGGGCTTATTGCGAAGGATTTTGACCCACTGGCAATCGCTTCCGACTATGCGAACGCAGGAGCTGCCGCTATATCTGTGCTCACCGAGCCCACGCGCTTTTTGGGCGCAAACAGCTATCTCCAAGACATCGCCCGGCTTCAGCCCTGCCCCGTGCTCAGAAAAGATTTCATCATTGATGATTACATGATCTACGAGGCAAAAGTTTTGGGCGCGGGCGCGGTCTTGCTCATTTGCGCGCTATTGGACGAGAAAACGCTCGCACACGCGCTTAGTCTCTGCGAAACACTTCACATGGATGCACTCGTAGAAGCGCACGATCGAGAAGAAATCATAGAGGCTTGTGCCGCAGGGGCGCGCATTATCGGTATCAATAACCGCAATCTCAAGGACTTTAGCGTAGATAGCGCTCGTGCCTGCGCGCTTGCAAGCTACATCCCAGATGACGTGCTCACAGTATTCGAAAGCGGCATGACAAGCGCTTCTGACCTAGCAGAAGCTGACGCTTCTGGGGCAGACGCTGTGTTAATAGGAGAAGCGATGATGCGCGCGGGCGATAAGAAAGCAAAGCTCGCCGAGCTCACAGCGCTTGTGGGTGCGAGCGCGGGGGCGGGCGCGAACGGAGGCACACGATGACGCGCATCAAAATTTGCGGCCTCAAGAGCGAACGCGATATTGATGCCGTAGCCAAACTCCCCCTTCACTACGTGGGCTTTGTGTTTGCGCGCACGAGCACGCGCTACATTAGCTTTGAGCTGGCAAAAGCGCTTCGGGCCCGATTGTCGTCGCAACGTATTGCCCTTCATCACTCACCCATCACAGCCGTCGGTGTCTTTGTGGACGAAGACATAAACGTTGTAGCAGCAGCTCTTGCCGAAGGCGCCTGCGACCTCGCCCAACTCCACGGTTCGGAAGACAATGACTACATCACTCGCCTGCGCGTGCTCACCCATAAGCCCTGTATCCAGGCATTTCGTGTGCATGACGAAAACGATATCGCACGCGCGCAAAAAAGTGCCGCCGACATGATCATACTCGACGCCGGAAGCGGCGAGGGGAAGCGTTTCAACTGGGAACTTACGCGAAATGTTTCGCGCCCCTTCATCTTGGCAGGCGGCCTTGCGCCCACAAACGCACAAACTGCGCTTGACTTCACGCACGCTTGGGGTGTGGATGTGAGCTCCGGCGTTGAAGAAAACGGTATAAAGTCTCTATCAAAAATGAACGCATTTTGTGAGGTTGTTAAGGAGTTTGATCGCGCGCGTGAACCCAAGCAAAGCTAAACACACACGCAACTTACGCACGACCGCTACACGAAACCGCTACGCGCGACTCCCGCAGTACCCACAAAAACCACTCACTCACCTCACGAAAGGAAGCTATTATGACAAACCCTGCAGGTAGATTTGGCGTTCACGGTGGACAATACATCCCCGAAACGCTGATGAATGCTGTCATCGAGCTCGATGACGCGTACACACATTACAAATCGGACCCCGACTTTCAACGCGAACTCCACGAGCTCCTGAACACTTACGCAAATCGGCCTTCGCTCCTCTATTTCGCAAAAAAGATGACCGAAGACCTTGGCGGCGCGAAAATTTATCTCAAGCGCGAAGACCTCAATCATACTGGCGCGCACAAGATCAATAACGTCTTGGGGCAGGCACTTCTTGCGAAAAAAATGGGCAAGACCAGGCTCATCGCAGAAACCGGCGCGGGCCAGCACGGCGTCGCGACCGCTACCGCAGCAGCGCTCTTTGGCATGGAGTGCGAGATTTTTATGGGCAAAAAAGATACCGAACGCCAAGCGCTTAACGTCTACAAGATGCGCTTGTTGGGAGCAAAGGTCCATGCCGTGGAAACGGGCACGGCAACCCTCAAAGACGCCGTTAACGAGGCACTTCGCGAATGGACGCGCCGCGTAAGCGACACGCACTACTGCCTGGGATCTGTTATGGGTCCACATCCATTCCCCACGATGGTGCGCGATTTTCAAAGCGTCATCTCAAAGGAGATCAAGGAGCAGATCCTTGCGTGCGAGGGCAAACTTCCCACTGCGGTGATTGCCTGCGTGGGCGGTGGATCCAATGCGATCGGCTCGTTTTATCACTTTATTAAAGATGCAGACGTGCGCCTCATTGGCTGCGAAGCCGCAGGTAGAGGCATAGATACCAAGGACACCGCAGCCACTATTGCAACCGGCACACTCGGCATTTTTCACGGCATGAAGTCCTATTTTTGCCAGGACAAATACGGCCAGATTGCGCCCGTCTACTCCATCTCGGCCGGCCTTGACTATCCTGGCATAGGCCCTGAGCACGCACATCTCCACGACATCGGCCGCGCGGAGTACGTCTCCATCCGCGACGATGAAGCGGTGGATGCGTTCGAATATCTCTCGAAGACAGAAGGTATTATACCTGCAATCGAATCGGCTCATGCGCTTGCGTATGCCAAAAAAATAGCTGGTGACATGGGGCGTGATCGGATACTTGTGGTAACAATTTCGGGACGCGGCGACAAAGATTGTGCAAGTGTCGCACACTACAGAGGGGAGCAAATCGATGAATAAGTTATCAACAATTGCCGAAGCATTTGGCATGGAATCTCATGGAAGTGCAGGTATCAAGGGCGCCGCGGAGGCTGCGAAGGCTGCGGGTGCTGCGGGAAGCACGAGCGCGGCAAAAAGCGCAAACACTGCGAAAAGCCCGCATAAAGCCTTTATACCCTTCATCACCTGCGGAGATCCCGATCTCGCTACCACACGCGCACTCATCCTTAAGATGCAGGCGGAAGGTGCAGACCTCATTGAGCTGGGCATTCCCTTCTCCGACCCCTGTGCTGAAGGGCCCGTCATTCAGGAAGCAAATATTCGAGCACTTGCAGAAGGCATCTGCACAGATGACATTTTCGCACTTGTAGAAGACCTTACGCAAGTAACGCCTTTGGTGCATGTCCCACTTGTCTTTATGACCTATGCCAACGTGGTCTTTTCCTACGGGCCTGAGCGTTTTATGAAGCGCTGCCAAG
Organism: uncultured Atopobium sp.; assembly: GCA_947090525.1. Lineage (GTDB taxonomy): Bacteria > Actinomycetota > Coriobacteriia > Coriobacteriales > Atopobiaceae > Fannyhessea. The sequence goes on along the minus strand of CAMUON010000001.1, from coordinate 474,792 downwards.
AAGTCGGCATCCAAGGCATTATCCTTCCCGATGTGCCGTTTGAAGAACGCGAGGAGTTTTTGCCCTACTGCGAAAAACACGGCGTCGCGTTAATTTCCCTCATCGCTCCTACCTCGAAGGATCGAATAGAAAAAATTGCACGCGCAGCGCAAGGCTTTGTGTATGTGGTCTCGAGCATGGGCACCACGGGCGAACGAAGCGAAATCAGGGGCGACCTTGCAGATATGGTGCATGGGATCAAGCGTTATACCAGCATCCCCTGCGCAATTGGATTTGGAATCTCAACGCCTGATCAGGCGCGCAAGATGGCAGCTATAGCAGACGGTGTGATCGTGGGTTCAGCGATCGTGAAGCTTGTAGGCAAGTATGGGAAGGATGCCCCTGCTGAGGTGGGTCGCTTTGTGAAGGACATGAAAACAGCTTGTCTCACTGCTGATGCAATGTAGTAAGCGAACGTGTTATATAGTGCGCGTCTGTCTCTCAGCAGGCGCGCGCATCTTAAACCAAGGTAGCAATCAGTAGCGCAAACTGCGCAAACTGCGCAAAATATAATATTTGAAAAGGGGAAAAATGGTGGGCGTTAGAAGATTTGAACTTCTGACCTCTTCCGTGTCAGGGAAGCGCTCTCCCCCTGAGCTAAACGCCCACGTCAACAAGCAATAAAGCATCGACGCTTAATTGCGAACAGAGAATAATATAGAGAAATTTTCAACAAAATGCAAGCTATGGATAAAATTCAAAAGAACTTTATAACTTGCGCGCAGCACATCCCAACATAAAAAATCAAAATGAAAATAAGTCGCTCAACAAAAGACGACGCACAAGACGACTGATGCTTAAAAACGCGCACGCACTTAATTATGCGGTTTGCTTTCAATAATGATGCGCGGGGCATGGGCATTCGATGAGCCGTGCTGTGTTCCTTGCTTATCACGCACAGTTCGCGACGTCACTCCTTGCACAGCACCGTGCACGAAAGACTTGCCAGACTGACCAGCGCGCGGCGCTACTCCATGGCTTGCTCTATGCGTTACAGCACGCGCGTCGTTTTGAGACCGCGCAGGCGCTGAGCTCACAGTGCTTCTGCGCCCCGCAACCTTCGCACCCCGCGCGCCTCCAAGCTGAACATATCCTGCACGTTCACTTTGCAAAGTTGCACGCGGCTTGCGTGGGATGTTTTTCTTTTTCCCTACCAGATTTCCTTCACGCGTCACCGCAAGCGCAACGCCTCCTGCCTGCGTATCCATATGTCCACGCAATACAGACGAAAACAGACGCTGAGCATAGGCGTGTATGCGAAGCCAATGGGTGTGAATGCTTCGACCGCTATTCGACCGCAAACCCAAAAGTGGCAGAGCCACGAAAATAGGCAAGAAAAATTCAACCATACGCCAAATCACATAACCTGCAGCGGTGCTTTGTCCAAACATAGGCATGAACAAAAATGCGAACCCGCCCTCGGCACCAAAGGTACCGCCCGGCAAAGGAATCGCCGAGGTCAAGAGCTCAAGCATCGATCCGCATGCCAAGCAAGTCAGCAAATCCGCAGGTAGATCGAAGGCGCGTAATACAAAATATGGCAGCGCATACAGACAGCCCAGCTGCAAAAGCGTGACAAACAGAGTCAAAGCCATCTCGGAAGTATTTTTAATCGCCTGATTAAAACCGGTGGCAAACTCGAGGATCTGCGTATTAAGCGTCTCGGCAAAGCCGGCAGCGCGCTCCCTAAACCAGGGGAAATGCGCCAACATGCGCAAGCCCCAGCCGCCAAACGAAGCGATACTTTGTGGCCACATACAAATTGCCAAAAGTCCAATGACCTCAAGAATCTTGAACGCAAACAAAAACGCGCCGATGTAAAACACATCGCCATACGTTTCGAGGAAGAAAGATCCGCGAAAGATCATCATGATTGCGGCAAAAATACCTTCGCCCGCCTCATACAAAATGAAGCGCGTGTATTGCAAAGCCCCAGCTTGCGCGACCGAAAGGCCCGCGCGCGTGAGGCGAAAAATCTGCGAAGGAGGCCCGCCCGCGCCATTTGGCGTGAGATTGTAGAAAAATATTCCCGAAGCCTCGACGCTCATAAGATCGCGGACGCCAACAGGGCATTTGGGATCGCCCGCAACGGCAAGCACGTACGCGAGGACGCCAAAAATATAGTACGCCCCGTAGCAAAGAATCGCTGCGAACACCCAGTTGGTGTCGATATCTCTCAGCGCTGAGATAAACTCATCGATTTGGCCAGAAAGTATAAGAAATAGCAGGTAGCAAAGGCCAACGCATGCAAGGAAGATAAGGCTTTTGCGCGCCATGCTCATGCTTTGTTGCTCGGCCTGGGCTTGATTTTTGTTGACCGAAGCGGTGGCAGAGACTTTGACGGCAAATTTCTTTTTGTCCGGCTGAGGGGTAGGTGCGTGTGTAGGCGCGGGTGCGGGTACTGGCGCAGCTACCTGCCCTTCTTTAGTCGTATGCATGCGTTCACCTCCTTATTAAACAGCGTGGTAACAAGAGTAGTACCAAAGCAATACCACAAGTAGTACCAAGAGCTCGAGCATTTAACAGATCCCCATATCGAGCGACTCTTCATTTGAATAATCGCATATGGGCGCCAAATTTTTCTCGTGCAATCCTTAATTGTACTCCACTTCCGACTATCCCCACGAAAGCTCTAAGGGCTTGGGTACTACGATACCTCCTGCCACGCAGCGCAAACCATCGTACAAAACACCGCTTTGACCAGGGGCAATAGTTTTTATCGGCTCATCAAAGCGAAGCGAAAGCACGCGCGCCGCTTCATCAACTGCGTCAATTGTCACGGGCACAAGTGCACCTGTGTGACGAAGGCGCACAACAAGACGAGCGCCCGCTCGCGGCGCCTCACCTATCCACATGCAATCGCCAAGGTCAAGTTTTTCTGTCCAGAGGGCCGGTGACATGGGATTTTGCGTCACATACACGATATTCTTTTTTGTATCGGTCGCAACAACGTAGCGAATTGGCCCGCCGCCTAGGTTAAGCCCTCTTCGCTGGCCGATCGTAAACAAAAACGCGCCGTCATGATGGCCGAGAACTTTTCCATTCTCGAACTCAACGATGTCGCCCGCTTTTCTCGAAAGCGTATCCAGCAAAAAGGTACGAATCCCCACTTCACCCACAAAACAAATCCCGTCGGAGTCCGGCTTGTTTTCAACACCTAGCCCACGCTCGGCACACATGGCGCGCACCTGCGCTTTTGTAGGAATGTCGCCTATCGGAAAAATCGTTTTTGCAAGCATCGCGCGCGGCACACGCCAGAGAAAATAGGTTTGATCCTTGTGCTCGTCAGCTGCGCGCATGAGGTCAACTGTGCCATCCGACTCTTTATGTATGCGCGCATAATGACCCGTCGCGATGAAATCGGCGCCCGCTTCAAGGGCGCGCGCGGCGAACGTGCCAAACTTAACTGTTTGATTGCACATCACGTCGGGATTGGGAGTAAGCCCACGCGCATACGCATCGATGAGGTAATCAACAACGGTCTCTTTGTACTCTTTCTCGCAATCCCATACCTCAAGAGAAAGACCCAGGGTCACGCAGATGCGCTCGGCGTCGGCGAGGTCATCAGACCAGCGACATTTAAATCCCGGCAGGTCGCGCGACCAATTGCGCATGTAAACAGCATGCACATCCGCGCCCCACTCTTTGAGGAGACTCGCCGAAAGGCACGAATCCACCCCGCCACTCATTCCCAGATACACGCGGTCACCTTTGTGCAGGTACGAGGGCTTTTTTGGGGTAAAGGACGCGGATGCTGCGGGCGCTGCAGGAGTTGTGGACGCGGACGCTGCGGGTGTGGGCTGCGCAGGAGTTGGAGCATTATCGTTGGCGGGCGGATCGCATGAAGCGCATGCTATGCCGCTTTCTTCTTTAAATATTGATTGCACGAATTCCCCCTGATCATTACTCAATTTCTGACAATTACTCACAGCTGCGCGTAAGTAAACGCTTGGCGCAGCTACTTACGTAAAAGCTACTTACGCGCGAGCCTGCATGCTCGCCAGAAGCTCCGCCTCATCCAGATGCAAGCGCGCAAGCTCTTCGTCCACTACATCTTTTATGCACGAGATCGCATAGTCAATCTGCGCGCGCGTAGTAGCCCTGCCAAGCGTAATGCGCAAGGATCCTTGGGCAATATCGTCTGGAATAGCAAGAGCCTTGAGCACGTGCGACGTATTCATTTTGCTCGCTGCGCATGCAGAACCCGTCGCAACAAAAACACCACGCCGTTCCAGCAGAATTACCAAGCGCCGCGCCTCAAGCTTAGGAAACGAAATATGCAAAAGATTACAAAGTCTGAGTTTGTTTTTGCGCGGCCCCGTCACATGCACCCACGGATAGCGCGAAATAAGGCTCCGTTCCAGGTAATCTCGCAGCTCTTGCATAGCGCGCGGGCCTCCTGAGCGTTTGAACTCTTCAGTACATTCAACCGCTTTTGCAAATGCTATCGTACCTGCGCAATTCTCGGTACCCGAGCGAAGACCCGCCTCCTGCCCACCACCTCGAACAAGCGGCGTAAGCGTAACCGCATCCGAAGCGTATAGCGCTCCTACCTGCTTGGGACCATAGATTTTTGCAGCAGAAAGCGTCATCATGTCTACACCCAAACTCGACACATTTACAGAAAGCACGCCTTCTGCCTGCGACGCGTCCGTGTGAAAATAAATCGGCCGTGAAACACCCCGCTCAAGGCGGGAAAAACGAACGCTTCGTACAACGTTTGCAAGCGCGCGAATCGGCTGGATGCTACCTATTTCTCCGTTTGCCGCCTCGATGCTCACAAGCTCCGTCTCATCTGTGATCGCAGCTTGGAGCTCCTCAGGCGTAACCATGCCATCAGATGTCGTGGGAATAAATTTGTGAGGGCGCGCGCCAATAGCTGCGAGAATACTGTCGTGTTCAAGGGAATCAGTGATCACTTCACCCGTCACAGAAGCGAGCGCGAGATTATTCGCTTCGGTTGCGCCTGCACACATCACAAGCTGCGTGCCTTTTGCGCCGATAGCGTGGGCAATCGCGTCTTTTGCAAGGTCAAGATCGCGACGTATGCGGCGCGCCGGATCGTATGGCGCAGAAGGATTGTAGAACTGTTCGGATAAATAGGGCATTTGAGCTGCGATAACGCGCGGATCCATAGGAGTCGCAGCCGCATAATCGAGATAGACTTGCATTCGAATTTCCTCAAATTTCCTTTTGGTTTTTAACGTTTCCTTAGTTTCCTAACTTTTCTTGCTGTTCTGGTAAGCTGCTCACACATGTCTGAGCGCGATAAGATTCGCACATTTCCGATGCTCATTCGCGTAGACGCAAGCAGCGAAGCAGGGAGAATAACTCCTTTTGCCTTCTTACTCATGGTAACAAATGCCCAGGTGTATAAGCAGGTTTCTCGGGCTTTTCTAAAAATTCCCCATCAGTTGAAAACGTACGTGGTGGGCGTTTTTTTGAAAAAGTCACGTGGTTATGCAACTTGTCCCGAGGGCGCAGGCGCGCAAGGGCTCCGCGCGCGGCAACATCCACGTGCAAATCCAAAAAGTCACGCGTTTATGCAACTTGTCCCGAGCAATTTTCCGTGATAGAAGCTGCCGCGCTAAACGGCGCAGGGGCAGCTCGGGACAAGTTGATGCAAAGCGTGACATTTCGCATGAACGCTTCCCTCCCGCAGCTCAGACCTCGGGACAAGTTGATGCAAAGTGTGACATTTCAAAAAAACGCTGCTTCATCCCCAATCAGATCTCGGGACAAGTCGATATAAGATGTGACAGATTGTGACAACAGCCCAATAATTCCCACACGCGCGGGGGCAAAAAATAATAAAAAAAGCAGCTAGCAATGCATCTAGCTGCTCATTTACAATGGAGGCGAGACCCGGATTCGAACCGGGGATAAAGGCTTTGCAGGCCTCTGCCTTACCACTTGGCCATCTCGCCGTATAAAAAAGGCCGAATATATCCGGCCGTTAAAATCAATGGAGCGGGCTACGGGGTTCGAACCCGCGACCTCAACCTTGGCAAGGTTGCGCGCTACCAACTGCGCTAAGCCCGCGAACGCGTAGTTAAATATACGCAAGCGCGACAAAAAGTGCAAGCGACAATGCAAACTTTTTTGCACACGCGCGGCGAAAAATAAAAAATCACGCGCGACAAACAGAACAAAATCGCACGTGAAAGCCGTGAATCTTATGACGCCGGCGCCGCAAGCGCAGCATCGTGATTTTGGATATCCTGTGAAGTTTTATAGAGCTTCACAAGATGAACACGCGTACCCGCATGCCCCAAACGCTTCCCTATCGAAAGCCCATCCACCAAAAGCGCCATCAAATGCACTCCGCGCCCACGCTCAGATTCATCGCCCACCGGCTCCAAATCCTCCATGCAGCGCACCTCATATCCGCAGCCACAATCGGTGATATCCACAATCACGCGATCCGAATACATGCTCATCTTGATCATCGAGCAATCGGACTCACTGTGATCTACCGCGTTTCCAACCGCCTCACCTATCGCAAGTAAAAGGTCAAACATCTGATGTTCATCAAAAGGCAGGGTCATGAGCACCTCGCGCACACGCGCGCGCGTGCGCGCTAGATCGCTGCGATCGATTTGAATCACTTGTGAGCGCTCTGGCAGTTCCTTGGGCTCGAAGGCCTCTGCACTAAATTTTTTGTCAAGCGATTTGATCGAAACAAAATCAAGCATGCGGCAACGCTTAAACGCACGCACGACTTCAGGCCGCACGTGCACAAAAGAAAGCGCGCCCCCCTTTGCCCGCAAGCGCCGAATCAACTGCCACAGCATCGCCATTCCGCAAGAATCAATATAGGAAACGCGCGCGCAATTGAGCACGATCCGCACGGCCCCTCGATCGATAAAATCATTGATTACGAGGGCTTGAGCAGGCGTCTCGCTGACATCAAGGTCGCATGGAATTGGTATGAGAACTATGTTTGGTATCGTATTCATATCAAAAGTATTACCCAATTTTATATGCCTTATGCACGACTTTTACGCGCGCGGCACACGCCAGACTCACACGGCACATGCCAGACTCACACGCCGCGCCCAGCTCACACGCCACACCCTGCTTACGCGCGCGTGGCACCCTGCGCAGCTTCATCACTACAAGCTTCATCACTACAGAACTGAAGCGCCACCATTGCAACATCATCCTTAAGATTTTGCGCAGTAAACTCATCCAAGGTCTTAAGCAAGCGCGCGAGCAAACCGTCAAAGCGCCCGTTATACTCCCGAACAAGCGCATCACAAAGCCCCTCTTCCCCAAAGAACGACCCGTCTTGTGCGCGCGCCTCGGTCGTACCATCGGTATAGAGCATAAGCACATCTCTCTCCTCAAGCGCGGCTGTGCCATCAACATAGCGCATATCGTGAAACGCCCCAACCACGCCCGACTGCACACTGAGAGGCACGATATCTCCCGTTCGCGCACGCATAAGAAGCGCAGGTGGATGGCCTGCTTGGCAATATTTGAGCGTGTGAGCGCGCAAGTCACACACACCTACAAACAAGGTAGCAAAAGTTTCCAAACGCGAAAACCCAAGCAAAAATTCATTCAACAAAGACACCATCGCAGAAGGCGCGAGTCCCTGCCACGCGTAGGCCGCAAGGGCCGTTTTGACCGCAGCCGATACGCTCGCCGCTTCCACGCCTTTTCCGCTGACATCGCCCATGATGACGCAGGCGCGTGCGCCCGGAAGCCGCACAAGATCATAAAAATCTCCACCTACATCGGCCGCTTCAGTCGCCGAAGAATAGATACCTTGTGCCCGAATACCAGGCACTTCTTGCAAAACATTGGACATTCCCGTCTGCAGGGCCTGCGCGATATGGCGATCCTGCGCTTGAGCGTGGGCACTTTTGCTAATATCTCGAATATTTTGAGCAAAATGCTGAATAAAGTCGACCTCGTGCGCACTAAAGCGCGGGCGGTCAAGGAGACGATACAGAACACATCCATAGCGAACTTTTCCAACAAACCCCAGGTCAACAAGGACGCCCGTCGCCATGATGCCAAATTTCTCAAGCCATAAGCCCAAAGGATCTTTAAGCGAAAAGGTGGTGATCAAAAGCCGATTTGACAAAGAACGCAGAGGAAGAAAATCAAGCAGTGGAAAAGGAACATCCGCGATAGCTCTACCGCGCGCAATAAAGGCAGGCGCGTTTGTTGCCGCATGTGCTGCCGCGTTTGCTGCCGCGTTTGCTGCCGCGTGTGCTGCCGCATGTCCGGACGCTGCGAGCGCAGCCGTAGAGACCCCGTCTGGCTCACTATGCACAAATACGACTTCTGCCCCAAGCACATGCCCTGCACGCGCGCACAGGCGATGCAGAAGCGCCTCACTGAGTCTCGGCGCGCTCAACATTTCCTCACGCAACGCTGTACAAAATTCATTGAGCTCGTGATTACGCTTCGCCTTTTCGGCAGAAATCGCGCCAATCAGCTGAAGTGAAAGATACTTCGCCACAGAATCGAGCAGGTCAGCGTCTTCTTTTTGCATGTGACGATAGGTGTTGTAGCCCACTTGAATAAGCGCTATAACCTCATCGCCATACCACACCGGCACCGACATAAAGCTCTCAAAATGTGGAAGAAGATGCCTCGGAATCAGAAAAATCTCATGTGTATCGACATTGAGTACTTCGCAGAGGTCGTTTGAACTGGGAAAATTGGATGTTCTGCGCGTGGGAAGAATGCGCAGGCGCAAACTTTTTCCGCTCCCAAAATACAGTGCCCGAAGTGCATCTTCTGCACCAACCGAAAGAAGCGCTGGAGCTGGATGTGCGTGAGGTGAAGGAGATGCGCTTGCAGTGTCAGTGCTTGCATTGTCAGCGCTTGGAGCGTCCGCACTCACACCCGCAGCTCCGCCCGCATCCGCAACGCTTGGATAGGCACCCGCTAGGTGCAACATATTGTCTTCGTGCAGATAACATAAAGAAGACGTCGCATCCATAGTCTCAGAAATAAGCGCAAGCACACGCGCAAGGAGCGTATTCGTATCCTTCGCATCCAGCGAGCGCAAAACAATCTGCAGCGTCCCCGCAAGCCGCTTATTCGCACGCCCCAACTCGCCCAGCACATGATTATAATTGGCGCTCATATACTGATCAGGATCCAAACAGCGGCCAATTAGGAGGTAGAACCCACAGCTTTCATCTGCCTTTGAAAGAAGCGCGTGCTGAGCGCAAGTATTGCTCACCAAACGGGTACACACAACCGAAAGCTCTCGTTCCTTACCCTCTTTATCTGGGCAAACTACGGTCACACGACCCGGAGATACGAGCTGCTCATCGCCTGGAAAAAAGCTGAGCGCATCGAGCGAAGTTGCTACAGATGGTAGAGCATCTGCAGTATCAGCGCTTGCGCGCGCGGGCGCGGAAGCTGCGGAAGCAGCCGCGGGCTCCACAGCAGCTGCAGCACCCGCAACTCCTTTTTCAGAAGCAAAAATTGATTGAATGGTACGTGATGTTAAATGCTCAGCCTCCGTGCAAAATAGGTGCTCAGCAGGGCTATTAGCCGCGAGAATTTCTCCTTTGTCATCAAACAAGATGACTGCATTTGACGTATGTTCAAAGAGATCAAAAAAGGCTTGAGCGCGAACAGATGCGCTTAAATCAGAAAGACAATCGTCGCTCGCCGCATCCCTCACGCAGCTACACGAATGAACAGGCGCTTCTTCATGAAGAGCGCAAGCCGGATTCGCAGCGTCTTCTGTGCCGGGCTTGCCTGTTTCGCCCAGCTCCGCATCCGAAACGTTTGTCACCTCGCCCGCAGCAGCTGGCACCGCGCTCAGCACCTCGCCTGGCACGCCCGCCTTGCCTTTCTCACCTGCTTCATCCAATGCATCCCCTACAGCTTCAACATCCACAGAACAACCTCCCTACCAAGAGTATTGTATGAGGCTAATAAAAAAGGACTCAAAGAGAGTCCTGTTAAAATTCTGGTGTCGGAGGCGGGACTTGAACCCGCACGACCTTTTAGTCAGTCACTAGCACCTCAAGCTAGCGCGTCTGCCAATTCCGCCACTCCGACGTGAGTGTGTTGCGGAAATGATATTACCACGATCGCAGGCGCCGGCGCAAGACTCAAATGCAAAAAACTTTATACGAGATACTTGCACACAGCCTATACATATCTGCGTTCATGAATGCCAAAAACTGCGCAACCATCGACACAAAACTCGCGCACCGCTCACACAAGAAAACCCGCGCACCCACCATCAAAAGAAAGCCCGCGCGCAAACACATGCACGCGAGCTTATATATCATACGAAATCAGAGAAAGCTAGAGCTTAATCGAATCCCCCTTGATGGGATGCGGCGCCGCAAAGTGGCAGGCACAAAAGTGTCCAGGCCCCACTTCACGCACCTTTGGCATCGGCTCTTGCGCACAAATGGCCTGCGCAATGGGGCAGCGCGTGTGGAAACGGCAGCCCGAAGGAGGATTAATAGGCGAAGGTGGATCGCCCTGCAAAATGATACGCTTACGCGTGTGCTGAATATCCGGATCCGGAATAGGCACCGCGCTCAAAAGCGACTGCGTATACGGGTGATTGGGCTCGGCATAGAGACTTTGCCAGTCGGAATACTCCATCATATTGCCCAAATACATAACGGCAATTCTATCGGAAATATGTTGCACCACCGAAAGGTCGTGTGCGATGAATAGATAGGCCGTTCCGTACTCTTTTTGCAGATCATCGAGGAGGTTAAGCACCTGCGCCTGGATGGACACATCGAGCGCACTTACCGGCTCGTCGCAGATAATAAGTTTGGGCTTCAACGCGAATGCACGTGCAATTCCCACGCGCTGGCGCTGACCACCAGAAAACTCATGCGGATAGCGATTGATGTGCTCCGGATTGAGTCCCACAACATCCAAAAGATGTCGCACATAATCGATGCGCTCCTCGCGAGACGGCATAACATTGTGAATGATCAAAGGTTCAGAAACAATCTCGCCTATCGTCAAACGAGGATTGAGCGATGCATACGGATCTTGGAAAATGTATTGCATATTGCGGCGCATGGCTTTGAGCTCGTGCTTATTCATCTTTACGATGTCTTTGCCCTCAAATTCCACAACGCCCGACGTCGGTTGAATCAGGCGCATAATGCAGCGACCCGTCGTCGACTTACCACAGCCCGATTCCCCTACGAGACCAAAGGTTTCACCAGGGTAAATATCAAAAGAAATGTCGTTCACCGCGTGAACATAGCGCTTTTTAAGCTTGCCAAAGAGCGCACCCGACTCAACGGGAAACACTTTGCACAAGTGTTCCACATGAAGGAGCGGACGCCCTTGTTCCTTGCTCGCGAGATCTTTGCGGGCTCGGGCATTAAGTGAAGCTTCATCAGTCTGAGTCTGCGAAGAATTCGCAGCTGAGGGAGATGTTTCAGGCGCAGCTGAAGCTGTAGATGCAAAGGCAGCCGCGGTCTCTTTCAACTCGTCTTGCTTCATCACTTGGTACCCCCCTTCTTCGTACGGGAATTGGCAGGTGCATGCGCACGTACAAATTCCGGATCACTTGAATAATGACAACGTGAATAATGCCCCGTCTCGCTCACAAAGAGCTCCGGCCGCTTTGTACGGCACAGATCGGTCGCATACGGGCAGCGCGGACTAAACGCGCAGCCGGAAGGCACGTTGACAAGAGAAGGAGGATTTCCTTCGATGGGGGTAAGCGGCTTTTTCTCCGTCATCACAGGATCTGGAATTGAGCGCGAAAGTCCCCAGGTATATGGATGAATTGGATGGTAAAAAATCTCTTCTGCCGTACCAAATTCCACAGGCGAGCCCGCGTACATCACCATAATCTTGTCGGCAACGTCTGCGACAACACCCAAATCGTGCGTAATCATGATGATCGCGTTGCCGTTTTTCTTTTGCATCTTTTGCATAAGCTCGATGATCTGAGCCTGAATCGTTACGTCAAGTGCGGTTGTTGGCTCATCGGCGATCAAAATATCAGGATCGCAGGCAAGCGCCATAGCAATCATCACGCGCTGACGCATACCGCCCGAAAACTCGTGCGGATATTCCTTGATGCGGCTCTCGGGATTTGGAATGCCCACGAGCCCCAACAGCTCAATAGCACGGGCTTCTGCCTGCTCTTTTGTGTATCCCTTGTGCAAGCGAAGACCTTCGCCGAGCTGGTGGCCTATGGTGTAGACGGGATTAAGCGAAGTCATCGGGTCTTGGAAGATCATAGCGATATCGTTGCCGCGTACGTGCTCCATCTCACGCTCGCTCATCTTCAAAAGCGAACGGCCACGGTAGCGCACATCTCCCCCTTCGATCTTTCCCGGAGGCATATCGATAAGACCCATAATAGTCATCGAGGTTACCGACTTACCCGAACCGGATTCGCCGACGACGCCCAAAGTTTCGCCGCGGTCAAGCGTGTACGACACGCCGTTTACCGCTTTTACAACACCATCTTTGGTGTGAAAGAACATCTTGAGGTTATCGACCTCAAGCAGGTGCGCACCTTCGGGAACTGGCTGATTTTTGAGATCAACCCACTCTGAATCGCCTTTTTTGATGGCAAACAGTTTGGAAAGGTCGAATGAGAATTTCTTCTTCATGCTCGTCTTCTTGGTATTCTTCGCGCTGGTATTCGTAGTTTTCTTCATGGTTTACGCATCCTTCATCTTTACATCGAGAGCATCTCGAAGACCATCTCCAAGAAGCGTAAATGCCAAAACGGTCGTAAGAATTGCAAGACCCGGCATGATCATAAGCCAGGGCTGCGTGGCCAGGTAGGTTTGCCCATCTTGAATCATGCTTCCCCAGCTAGGATCGGGCGGAATAACACCCATACCCAAATACGACAGGGCGCTTTCGGTAAGAATAGCACCACCGATATTCATCGTTGCGTATACAACGATTGAAGCTACGGAGTTGGGGAAAATGTGACGTGCGATAATACGCGCATCGCTTGCACCCATCGCACGCGCAGCATCCACAAAATCGCTCGATTTCACCGAGAGAATGGCTGAACGAAACACGCGAGCGATCGACGGCCAACCCAAGACACCAATAGCCAAAAATACGTTTTGGATACCAGAGCCAATGACCGCAAGCATCGCAATAACGAAAAGGATGTAGGGAAACGCGAGGAAAATATCGGCTAGGCGCATGATGATCGTATCCCAAATACCACCGTAATACGCTGAGATAGATCCCATAATAAGACCGATAACAGTAGAAATAAGCGTCGCCAACACACCGACTGCAAGACTAATCCTTGCACCATAAATCACACGGCACAAGACATCGCGCCCGAGCGTATCGGTACCAAAGGGGTGCTCCATCGAAGGCGCCAAACGCGAAGACACCGACATCGTCGCAGAATTGATTTCAGTGGGGTTGCCGAGGGTATCGGGCACCCAAAGGTCTGCCGTAAGTGCGACAAGAATCATAAACACGATCCAAATAGCGCTTACGATAGCGAGCTTATTCCGACGAAGACGGCCCCATGCATCGCCCCACATAGTGCGCGTTTTTGGCTTATTATCTGTGGTTTCTCCCTCTTTGGGAGAACGTGCACGCTCCACATCTGCGCTCGCGATACCAACAGGCTTAGGATTTTTGCGATCTTTGATACGTTGCATAAAACTTTTCATTGCATTTCCCCCTATTCGCCCTTATTCGAGCCAAAACGGATGCGCGGGTCGAGAAATGCATATGAAATATCGACGAGCAAATTGATAACCATCACCACGACAACGATCACGGTCACTGAACCCAAAACGGTCGGCCAGTCACGCTGTGTAATCGCACGATAGGTTTCGAAACCAACACCCGGCCAGTTAAATACGGTTTCGGTGAGAATAGCGCCTGCCATCATGCCACCAAAATCGAGTCCGATATAGGTAATAACAGGAATAAGGGCGTTTTTCACCGCGTGATGCCAGATGACAGCGCGACGAGAAAGACCCTTTGCGCGGGCAGTTCTAATGTAGTCTTGATTGAGCACTTCAAGCAGCTGCGAACGCATGATACGCGCAACATATGCCGTAGATACACTCGCAAGCGTGATAGCGGGGAGAATATAGTACATCCAGTCTTCAAAATTCGAACCCGTGCCACCGACACCAGAAATTGGCAGGTAAAACGCATCGTCCGTGAGATCTTTGAGTACGACACCAAAGAAGAGCTGCAAGAGCATACCCAACCAAAAAGCTGGCATAGCTACGAGAACAGAGGTTGCAAGGGTGACAAAAATATCCCAAAACGAATATCGCTTAATCGCCGATATCATCCCGGCCCCTATACCTACGATAGCTTCCAAGCAAATCGCAACAATAGAAAGGCTAATCGTGTAAGGGTATTTTGCGAGCAAAATCGAGGTAACCGGCTGTCCCGAACGCTGGAACGAAATTCCTAAGTCACCATGCAAAAGACCGGTGACAAATAAGAGATAGCGCTTCCAAAGCGGGGTTTCAATGGTATTGCCCTGGTCGTCAAAAATCGGGTGCCCACCATCATCTACCTCGATAAAGTGATAGGTCGCACGAATATTAAGCTCGGTCACTGCATCGAGCTTCTTCTCTCCTGCCATCAATTTTACGGGATCACCAGGTACGATATTTTCCATTGCAAAAAGAATAAGCGTAACACCTAGAAATACCGGTATAAATTGGAGAAGGCGCTTTAGTATGTACTTTCCCATACGTAAAATCCCCTTGAATAGTCCAATATATGTATGTGCATCACGCGCACAAGCATCCCCCGAATGCGTATGTACAAGCGTTTTTGTGTATACCTGCTTATATACTGCTCATATGAATATAATAAACGGTTTATACGAACCGATGCACAATTTGTAAAAATTATAGCGTAAACCGAGAATATAATCTTCGGTCTCGAAAAAATTTACAAAGAATTTAACGAAAAACTGCAAGAAGCACCTCAGAAGAGACGCTCCTTGCAGAATATGACGTGTATGTGTAACGCGACTATGCCTTCATCTCAGCAACTGCGAAGTCACCAATGTTTTGAGGATTGTGGAAGTATTGGTTGATCTTTGCAGAACCGACGTGGTTGTGGCTGTAGAACATGATAGGAATGACGGGGCAATCTTCAGCGAGCTGAGCATTGATGTTGCGGTACGCAGACTTGCGCTCCTCTTCATCCTTGATCTTACGTGCATCAGCAATAGCCTTGTCGACGTCGGGGTTGTTGTATTTACCCATGTTGTTCTCAGCAGTGGAGAAGAAGCAAGGATAGATGAAGTTGTCGAGCGTTGGATAGTCGGCAACCCAACCCATACGACCAATCTGGAAGCTACCCGATTGGCATGCAGACAGATACGCTGCCCACTCGAGGGTGTTTTGCTTTACAACAAGGCCGATAGCTTGGAGGTCAGCCTGTACAGCGGACATAATGTCTTCGTGGCTACCACCGGAGTTGTAGGTAAGAGTAATTTCGGTACCGGTAAGACCGTTGTCATCGATGAGCTTCTTAGCTGCATCTTTGTCGTACTTGCAGTATTTCCATGCAGAGAATGGATCGTTGTCGAGCGCGCTTGGAATAAAGCTTGTAGCAGGCTGACGAGAGCCCTCGAAGAGGGTGTCAACGATGTTCTTACGGTTGATAGCCATGCAGACCGCACGACGGAGGTTAACGTTTTTGACAACAGGATCTTGAAGGTTGAGCAGGAGGTAATAAATACCAAGCTCAGCACCGGTAAGGACCTGTTTACCAGGGGTTACGGTGTAACCATCAGCGCTGATACCGTACTTGTCCTGGTTCTCCTTAAGACGACCAGAAGGAACGCTACAGAAGTCGATGTTGCCGGCTTCAAATTCACGGTATGCAGTAGCAGGGTCTTTTTGGATGACGAAGTTGATGGCATCAAGCGTTGCCTTCTTCTCGCCGTAGTAGTTGTCATAACGCTTGAGGTTGATCTTCTGACCGCTCTCCCATTTGCCGTCCATCATGAAAGGACCATTACCAATAGGAGCAAGCAGGAAGTCGTCTGCGTTATCAACTGCTGCCTGAGGAACAGGAACGAGCGCGATGTTTGCAGCTACATAGAGGAAGTCGTACATAGGCTCGTTGAGTTTGACAACAAAGGTGTCGTCATCGGGGCACTCAAGACCTTTGAGCTCATCGGCTTGACCCTTGTGGAATTCTTCATAGCCAAGAACTGGAGAAAGGTGGAAAGAAATCTGAGAAGGAGTCTTCATCTTGGGGCTTGCGATACGCTCCCAACCGCGCTTGAAGCTCTTGGAATCTACCTTGTCACCGTTGTGGAAGGTTGCGCCCTGAACGAGGTGGAAGGTGTAGGTAAGACCGTCGTCAGAAATGTCCCAGGAAGAAGCTGCCTTAGGAACGATCTTGTGGGTTTTCCAATCAAAAGTCGTCAGCGGGTCAAAGAGGTTATGCTCAACCTGAGAACCTTCAGACTCTTGTGTGTTGTATGGATCGATTGCGACAGGCTCATTGATATAAACTTTAATGGTTCCGCCTTTTGCGCCGGATGCACCAGCTGAAGAGGAGGACCCTCCCTTTTTACCACAGCCTGCAAGCATAGCCAAAGCACTTGCTGCAATAGAGCCCTTGACGAAGCCGCGACGGCCCATCATTAGCTTATCTTCTGCCATGTTTCCTCCGTTCTTGCCACATATGTGGTCTTTATCGTGAAAAGTCACGAGCTTTCCTTTTGGAATATTTTTGCATAATATGCACTGTGATGCAAACTTCTTCCATGATGTTAACAATTATGAAATAGTCAGGGGTAGTTTTTGCATCGTGTTTTGGGTGGAAAACAAGGGTGTTGGGATCGGTCGCGGGCGCTGCGCGGGCGATTTCTGTAGTATAGGATCTAGGTTAAAGAATACAAAAAACCGCATACTCATGCGCTTCATATCAAGCAAGAGTATGCGGGTGAAATCGCAATATATGAGCTAGAAGGCTTAAATGGTTCCCAAGGGGAACGTAAGCGTCATAATGCATATGCACAAACCAAAGACGAGCGCAGAAAACACGGTCAGGCGGTCCAAATTCTTTTCCCAAATACCAGAACCCGCCGTTGAATTGTACATCGAAGACGCGATCATGTCGGATACGCCTGTGCCCTTACCGGAGTGCATAAGTATGAGAATAACGGTGAAAAATCCGGAAAGTGCAAGGATAACGAGCAATACAGAATTAATGGGACCCACGTGGCGCTCCTTTGTAAAAGCTTGTGTACGCGTGCATGAGCTGCCGATGGCAAACTTCAGCACTCCTTAGAATACCATAGCAGGGAGATATTGCAAGCGAAGGCCCGCGGGCGTGGGAGTTGGTGCGCGTGGGCGCTCGCAGGCGCGGGGACGCGGACGCTGCAATCCCCCAAAATTATATCTTTGAAATTTGATCTATCGCATAAAGCGGCAGATTAACGAGCCATTCTTCTTTTTTGTAGTCCGTCATGGAAGTGCGAATGGATAGTTCGGGCAAGAATTTTTCCTGGTAAGTCTTAAGGCTCTTGGCTTTGAGATTTAGCTCTGCCTTAACTTCGACGGGAATAATCTGCTCACCTGTATCAACGACAAAATCTACTTCGCAAGAGCCTCTATCGTTGGTGTAATAATACATATCTAAATCTTCGATGGTTTTGAGCTGCTGACAAACATACTGTTCGGTAAGGGCGCCCTTGAATTCAACAAACAGGTCATTGCTATCAAGTAACGTGCGCTGACGAAGTCCCGCCATACAGCCAAGAAGTCCAACATCCACAACAAACAACTTGAATGCTTTTAAGTCTTCATAGGCTCGCAAAGGGATTCTTGCCGCATGTACTCGACTAAGCTTATGAACAAGGCCGCAGTCGCTAAGCCACATAATTGCAGTTTCAAAGTCTTTTGCACGAGCGCCTTCGCGCACAAGACCATAGATAAACTTTTTGTTTTCTTTTGCAAGCTGAGAAGGAACACTGTTCCACAGCATACGAAGCCTTGGAACAATTTCGTTTGGAGCATGTTTGGAAAAATCCTGCTCGTAGGCTGCGAGTATTCGTTTCTGAATTTCACGAACCTCGTTGAAATCTTTGTTCTCTGCAAAACTTTGCACAGCCTCTGGCATACCGCCGACAAAGTAATACTGTTTCAAAGAATCAATATACGTTTGCTTAAAATTTGTAACCATATCAAAGTCTTGTTTATCAAGAAGCTCTGCAAAACGTTCCTTGTCCGTTGCCATGAGGAACTCCTTGAAGGAAAGAGGATACAGCTTCAAGAAATCCACCTTACCTACAGGGAAAGATGTGCCATGATGCAAGGCAATGCCCAGCAACGATCCGGCGCATACAATGTGATACTGCGGTGCATTTTCGCAGAAATATTTAAGAGATGCCAATGCTCTCGGAACTTCCTGCACTTCATCGAAAATCAGCAAAGAGCTGTCCGGATCAATTTTGCGTCCTGCATACAGCTCCAAGCCCATAATCAAGCGGTCTGTATCCAAATCGGATGCAAACAACTCTGCCATTCTAGAATTTGAATCAAAATTGATATATACGGTATCCGCATACGCCTGCTTGCCAAACTCTTTCATGAGCCAAGTCTTGCCGACCTGACGTGCACCTTCGATAATTAAAGGCTTACGGCGCTTGCTTTGTTTCCATGTTAATAGTTTTTCAAGAGCAATTCGGTACATACGCGCACCTCCGATATCGTAATGCGAGTATAGTATCGCGCATAAACGCAAAAAATGCAACGTATTTTTGTGGAATGATTACACTTTTTACAACGAATAACGTGTGTAGCTTCATTCAAGGTTCAAAACGCGTTGATGATGAAAAAGGGCGACACAAAAAGGCGACACCTGGTTGCTACAACCAAGTATCGCCAATTTTTCTTGTCGCACCGAGCGTGCAGTACCAAGCGATACGCGCCAGGTGCTTGAGTGCTAAGTGCGCAGGCTTAATGATTAACGCGCAGCTTCAACCATCGCAGCAAAGGAATCTGCCTTGAGCGATGCGCCACCAACCAGCGCGCCATCCACGTCTTCTTCAGCAAGGAAACCGTTGATGTTTTCAGGCTTTGCGCTGCCGCCATACAGCACGCGAATGCCAGCGGCAAGCTCTTGACCAAAGAGCTCAGCAAGGGTCTTACGGATGCTCGAGCATACCTCTTGTGCATTCTCTGCAGTAGCGGTTTTGCCCGTACCGATAGCCCAAATAGGCTCATAGGCAACAACGAGCTCAGAGGCATCGGAAAGGCTAATGCCTGCAAGGGCCTTCTTAATCTGATCAACTACGAAGGCAACGTGAGTGCCAGCCTCGCGAACTTCCAGGCTCTCGCCGCAGCACAAAATAGGAACGATCTTGTGAGCAAGAAGTGCACGTGCCTTTTTGTTGATGTCTTCATCGGTCTCGCCGAAGTAGCCGCGACGCTCGGAGTGTCCGATAATGCAATAAGATGCATGCACGCTCTCGAGCATGGAAGGTGCAGTTTCTCCAGTATACGCACCGGATTCTTCCCAGTAGACGTTTTGTGCGCCAAGAGAAATCTCAGCATGTGCGCTCTCAAGCTCAGAAGACACAGGCACCAAATCGATCGTAGGCGGGCAAATTACCACATCTACCGACTCAGGCACAGACGCAAGCTTTTGAGTAAGCTCATGCGCGAGCGCTTTTGCCGCGCTTGCATCTTTATTCATTTTCCAGTTACCAGCAATCATTAGCTTACGCATCTAAAAGCGCCTCCACTCCAGGAAGAGCCTTACCCTCAACGAGCTCCATGGATGCGCCACCGCCGGTGGAAATCCAGCTCATCTTGTCAGCAAGACCGAACTTATTGATAGCAGCAACGGAGTCGCCGCCGCCGATGATTGAGGTGCACGAAGAGTCAGCGATAGCCTTGGCAACAACTTCGGTACCGTGAGCAAATTGATCCATCTCGAATACGCCCATAGGACCATTCCAAAAGACGGTTGCTGCTTTTGCAACAGCTTCTGCATACAGAGCCTCAGTCTTAGGACCAATGTCCATACCCATGCGATCATCAGGGATTGCGTTAGAGGCAACAACCTCGCCTTTTGCGTCTTCGCCAAAGTGATCGGTTACAACGTTGTCAACAGGGAGCAAAATTTTGACGCCCTTTTCCTCGGCTTTTTTGAGCATTTCGCCAGCACGCTCCACCCAGTCGGGCTCTTGGAGGGAGGTACCTACGGTGTAGCCTTTAGCGAGGAAGAAGGTGTATGCCATACCGCCACCGATGATGAGGGTGTCGCAAGAGTCGATTAAGTGATCGAGCACACCAATCTTGCTCGAAACCTTCGAGCCACCAACGATAGCAACGAAGGGACGCTTGGGCTCAGAGAAAATAGAGGTGAGCGTGTCGACCTCTTTCTCAAGCAGAAAACCTGCGACAGCAGGAATGTATGCAGCTGGTCCCACAACAGAGCCTTGCGCGCGATGCGCAGTACCAAAGGCGTCGAGCACGAAAATATCACCATAGGAAGCGAGCTTCTTGGCGACCTCAGGGTCGTTTTTCTTCTCGGCCTTGAGGAAGCGGACGTTCTCGAGCAAGAGAATGTCGCCCGGCTTTACTGCCTTAACAGCAGCTTCTGCCTCTTCACCATAAGTGTCGGCAACAAAGCGTACTTCGTAGCCGCTTAGCTCTTGAAGCTTCTTTGCTACAGGAGCCAAGGACAGTGCCTCTTCGTAGCCAGTGCCTTGTGGACGGCCCAAATGGCTCATCAGCACAATGCCTGCGCCGTGCTCTTTAAGATATTTGATGGTAGGAATAGCTTTTTGGATACGGGTGATGTCGCCCACGACACCATCTTTTACTGGAACATTGAAGTCGACGCGCATGATAACGCGTTTACCCGCGACGTCAATATCGCGGACGGTCTTTTTTGTAAAGGCCATGACGATCTCCTTTGGTATGTTTTGTTAAAAATAAACACCCATGCAAGAAAAAAGCGCAAGCGCGCGGCTATGAGACAGCTGCACAGCTTGCGCAAGTTTTGTGCATAGCTTAGGATATAAAGCTTTACGCAACAAACTTCTCGAAGTATTTGATGGTGCGGACCATCTGAGAAGTGTAGGAGTTCTCGTTGTCGTACCAAGAAACAACCTCTACCTGATAGAGACCATTGCCGAGGTCTTGAACCATGGTTTGAGTGGAGTCGAAGAGAGAACCATAAGTCATGCCGATAATGTCGGAAGAAACGATAGGATCTTCGTTGTAACCAAAGGTCTCAGGATCGCTTGCAGCCTTCATAGCAGCGTTGATAGAGTCAACGGTGATCTCTTTGTCGCTCTTAACTACTGCAAAGAGAAGTGTAGTTGAACCAGTTGGTACAGGAACACGCTGAGCAGAACCGATGAGTTTACCGTTAAGCTCAGGAATTACCAAACCAATTGCCTTAGCAGCACCAGTTGAGTTAGGAACAATGTTGATAGCTGCTGCACGAGCACGACGGAGATCGCCTTTACGGTGAGGACCATCCAAAACCATTTGGTCACCAGTAAATGCGTGAATGGTGCTCATGATACCGCTTTGGATTGGAGTATAGTCATTAAGTGCTTTAGCCATAGGAGCAAGGCAGTTAGTGGTGCAGGAAGCAGCAGAAATGATGTTGTCGTCCTTGGTAAGAATTTCGTGGTTTACATTGTAAACAATGGTAGGAAGATCTTTACCTGCAGGAGCAGAAATAACAACCTTCTTAGCACCTGCATCAATGTGAGCTTGAGCCTTAGCCTTTGAAGTGTAAAAACCAGTGCACTCAAGTACAACGTCTACATTAAGCTCGCCCCAAGGAAGATTGTGAGCATCTGCTTCTTTGTAAATCTTAATGGTCTTACCATCGACAGTAATAGAGTCTTCACCAGCAACAACAGAGTGATTACGTGCGTAGTTGCCTTGTGAAGAGTCATACTTGAGGAGGTTAGCGAGCATCTTTGGATCGGTTAAATCGTTAATTGCAACGATTTCTGAACCTTCGTGACCGAACATTTGACGGAAGGCCAAACGACCAATACGACCAAAGCCGTTGATAGCAACCTTAACTGCCATGCTTTCTCCTTTCGCAAGGCCGTGTGAGAGCCTATCTCTTACACGTGCCAAGACATAAATACATCACAAAAATGTTACAGTTCCAGTGTAGTCAGATTTGCACTACACAAGGAGCAAAAAAGCGAACAAGACATAAATGATGAATTTTCAAGCGCGTTGTCTAGTATTTGATATACAAATCCGTAAACGGTAGAAAACTCCTCGCAAACGTCTTACATATTTGAGTTTACAACGTTTTGCAATCATTTGGAAACAAAAAAGAATTTTTTTTCGTGAGTGGAGAAATTGCACAGATACGCTTGGGTTTTGTATCGCTGCAGGTAGATGGCACGCGGGTGCGGGGTGGCTTTTGTGTGTGCGGGGAGGCTTTTGTGTGGGTGCTGGAGGCTTTTGTGTGGGGTGAAGGGTTTCTGCAGGAAAAAGCTTCCGCGAAGGCGTTAGCGAGCTTGCACTCGTTCCTCACGCTTGGTTTTTTGCTACGCACACGCGGCCGCTGAAAAGCCTGGTAGGAGATCCGTGCGAACGAGGAGGATGTTTTGTGGTAGACCGTTAGGTCTTCGGTCTATCCACAAAACATCCGATAGTGAGCGCACATGAATATATACAAGGCAGGCTTTTCTGCCCCCACTCTCGCGCGTAGAAAAAAAGGCCTTTTTGTCTACCGTTTTTGCCTGATTTTGGCCAAATTCGAGGCCCCCGCGGCACCTCAAAAAATCGCCCAAAGCGCGTAGCTGCGCATATAAGAAATTAAACTATCGAATTTAGTTGAAATTTTGATATTTTGGTAGATAAAAACCCGTTTTTTTCTACGCTCGCGCGGGGGCTAAAAATCTCGGCAGAAGAAAGTTCTCAAGAAATTCTTGATGGCAAGTCTATTGCACGAGCTACCAGCATGCTTGTAAATCATCTGCGCCTGCTACCATGGTTTTCTGTTCACGCGCAGCAAAAAGCCCCAGCGTGAGGAAACGAATTTGTACATGAAAAGGCTGATGCGGAGCACTCACCAGCTTCAGCAGGCGCGCATGCGCGCTTGAATGCGTTCGAGCTCTGTCATCTGCGACTCCTTAAGCTTGGCGAGCTCATCTGCTGCCGCGCTGTTCTCTTTAGCGCGTTTTTCCCATTTGCGCGCCTGTGCTTTCCAATCGGTTTCTGCAGCTTCTGCGTGCGCGTCTGTCGCTTCGACGTCCTGTACTTGCTGTACATCATCTTTAGCCATGATGTGTCCTTCCTATCCGTGCGGATGTATAAAAAAAGAGCCTATGCAGGCTCTTTGATTAACGATGTTGATGTGGTATAGTGGCTGTAATAAGAGAGGCTGCTTCGGGGGTTACCCTGTCGTAGTCTCTTTTTTATTTATTTACCTGAACGACGTGATATTGCCCATCAGAGTCTATAAAAGAACTTCGCCTAATGTGCACTTGTTTCATTTTGTCCTTCAAAGCCTTTGATATTTCTATTTCATCAAAGTCCGTATCATATGCATCGAAATGACACGATTTAAAGCCCTTTTTATCTCTTGAGTTCCTGAGTTCTTTCTCTATCCTCTTTCTTAGGTTTGTCGTGTGTCCCAAGCTCTTAAGCTCAATACCATTAGCGAGGTCTGTCTTGCCAATGGTCTTCTGTCTTGCTGTGCCCTTTGTCTTCTCATCAACCTCATAATCAACCTGAAAGGTGCACTTAATGCCGTGCTGCGCCAAACGTTTAGCTTGCTCGATTTCATGGGCATGCGCGTTCTTCTCAGCAAGTTCATTTTCATAATCTACCTCAGACGGCATGCCTGTAAGCAACCAGTCTTTGTCACGCAGACGTATTTCTTTTTGCAGCATAGCTTGCATAGCAGGATTGCGCATATAATCCTGCCAATTAAAATCGGAAATGCCGAGCTCTTGAGCAACTTGATGTATGCGGTAGTCGAGCCCCTCAGGATCGTAACCGTCGATCGTGGTACCTTTCTTACTTGCCACGATTTTGCAATGGCAATGTGCGTGATAGTGCCCCTTGTCTTCACCTGCTGACGTCCTTGAGAGGTACACGAAGCCGCGGGTACTTAACATCAAGCAAAATGCACATGAGTTACCAAAGGGCACGCGCGCATAACGGACACTGTTTTTCGCGGCATTATGCTTTGTTGTACGGTTGGCATGGTGATAGACTTCGCAACCTACATCTTCCGCCAGGAGCCGCATGAATTCATCGTCTCCAAGATCGTGCGTCAACGCGTATTAAGTCGTCCTGTTCGTCTTCTTTTGCATCCTCGAGGCAATACCACTCAAGCATCTTTTCTTGAATGGCGTCGAGCGGTGCGCGTATTCAGAAAGGATACCCCCCGCCTATTAAAAAGCCGCAAGGTTTCCCCTACGGCTTCACAATTCCATACTACGCTATAAGCGCTGCTCATTGCTGCTCAAAGCTGCTCACTCTTGCTCATTGCTGCTCATTGCTGCTCATTTTGTTTGTGAGCTTGCATATCCTTTCTGATGAGGTCTTTTAGATACGCATTTTGTTTCGGCTGCGTGCCTACCCACTCGAACAAGTCCATATCATCGGGAAAGAACACTATCTGCTTTGTTTTAGTGCTTCTCCTTTTATAGTTAGCGTTTGCGCGCTTCTGTGCATCTGAAACCATCTTCATTACTTCTTTCTTAGAGCCTCTATTACCCTCACGATATAGTGCGCTACAAGGTACCCCAAAGCGCTTGTGATAATCATGTAAATGTATTGCTCCATGGCAATCACCCCTTTATACTGTACGTAAGACGCTGAGGAGCGAACTCCCCAGCATCTTTGTTACTTTCGCTCCTTTGCTTTCTTTGCTTTCCCTAGCTTAAGCTTTGGAGCTTCTTTTATACCCAATTTCAGTAGCTCAATAATCAAACCACCAAGAACCGAGCATAAAAGGTTCAGCAAGAGTGCTTCGGTGTCCAATTTAACCACCTCCTTTCTTGCTGCTTATTATTATACTACCTACTCTATATCGTACCAGTGTATGCACGTTAATGCACACACAAACAAAAAGGGCGAACGTATTATGACCGTCCGCCCTCTCTATAAACTTGTTATGCATGCTGTACGCTTATACAAGCTTTTTTAATGTTGGCTGTCTCTTTTCGCCTGCATGTCTTTTACTATGAGCTCGCGAATATAACCAGCCTTGCTAGGGTGTTGCGCGACCCATGCATACATTTCTTTGTCTTTTGGATAAAACGCTATTGATACTTTCTTTACGTTGTGTTTAACGTAGTTATTATTTGCTCTTAGTCTTGCTTCTGTCGCCATGTCTCATGCTCCTTCCTTTTGTGGTAAAACCATACATAACAAGCCTGCCAATGGTAAGCTCTATAGCTCGTGAGAGTGTCCAACAAAATTCCTATGAGCTCTACAATTCTCATCCCCTAATCTGGTAGGATGAGAATAAGGCGCGCTGTCAACACGCCTCACCTATACTATCAGCTTGTCTTTATTTCTTGCGGATTGCATCAGCTAACACTACCGCTAAAAAATTTGATAAGAAGCTGATAAAAAACATTACAACAACCTGATCCATATCCGGCTCTTTTGGTTTCAGGTTGTTGTTATATATTATGATAACCTTCGTTATATATGATAAGGTCAATGGATATTCCCCAGTCAAAATGACACTGCTCCAAAACAACCACATTCAAAGACATTTTGCACCAAGAGTTTGATTACCAGTCAAAATGACACTGCTCCAAAACTGAACTCGGTATCGTATGCCAACCCGACGGGTTTGATTACCAGTCAAAATGACACTGCTCCAAAACACTATAAGCCGAATAAAATCAGGTCCGCTGGTTTGATTACCAGTCAAAATGACACTGCTCCAAAACCGTCGCTTCCTCAAGGTCTACGGCCTCGCGTTTGATTACCAGTCAAAATGACACTGCTCCAAAACTGAACTCGGTATCGTATGCCAACCCGACGGGTTTGATTACCAGTCAAAATGACACTGCTCCAAAACACTATAAGCCGAATAAAATCAGGTCCGCTGGTTTGATTACCAGTCAAAATGACACTGCTCCAAAACCGTCGCTTCCTCAAGGTCTACGGCCTCGCGTTTGATTACCAGTCAAAATGACACTGCTCCAAAACTGCGCGTTCTCCTCGTCGTGGTACATTCTGTTTGATTACCAGTCAAAATGACACTGCTCCAAAACAAGGTGAATGGCTTGATAATGCACTTTATAGTTTGATTACCAGTCAAAATGACACTGCTCCAAAACAACCCGAGCGAATCGATCACGTCGAACGCAGTTTGATTACCAGTCAAAATGACACTGCTCCAAAACGTAACGTTCACTCCAAAGATAGCGTTGATGGTTTGATTACCAGTCAAAATGACACTGCTCCAAAACTCGCGACCGTATAATACCTCGTAGCAATATGTTTGATTACCAGTCAAAATGACACTGCTCCAAAACGAGCGCGTTCGTGTCGTTGTGCTGCTTCTTGTTTGATTACCAGTCAAAATGACACTGCTCCAAAACACACATTACATACTACGCTATAAGCGTTGGTTTGATTACCAGTCAAAATGACACTGCTCCAAAACTAACGACACCACTGGCGTAGTTTACACTAAGTTTGATTACCAGTCAAAATGACACTGCTCCAAAACGCAACATGAATCATACCCTCAGAATCAATAGTTTGATTACCAGTCAAAATGACACTGCTCCAAAACGGTATAAGTTCGCTTAAAAAGAAGCAGCACGTTTGATTACCAGTCAAAATGACACTGCTCCAAAACACAGCCTTAAATGTAATAGTAAGCCCAAGAGTTTGATTACCAGTCAAAATGACACTGCTCCAAAACCTTGAAACAAATTTCCCACTGCGAGGGAACGGCCATCTTAGCTGGTTTTTCCTACTTAACTCTCAAGAAAATCCAGGTCAAGTAGTATATGCTCTTCTTCATAAACAGCATCACAGGGAATTCGATTTTCAAAAAACAGCACGCATAAACAAGAATTTTTTATCTCTTCTAGCAATAATTCTATCTCTTTAACAGTCAAAAAAGAACAAATTCCCACAAAAACGATTGGCTGAATCAGAGATGCGTCTCTGGCAATATGTATAAAGTTGATTAGCTCATCTAGAAAATTATTGTCCCGGGACGTGTCTGGAGAAAAACTCATGAGCTTGAGAATCTTGTGAATGTCAACATCAGGTGAAATAGCATAATTACCTTTATACTGATACGTTTCCAACAGAAAAAGCTTGTATAACTGTCTCGTTATATCTTTAAACTCTTCCTGGGTTTCAAAGCCATCATCAATGCTGCTTGCAATTCCGTTGAGTACTTCACCCATTAGAAGCTTGTTTTCGAAAGGCAGATGAAAGGGATCGGTCACCCACAGAAAGTGATTTTTGGGCTGGAGCTTTTCATCATTATCGTTCCACAAGGTATATGGCTCAGGCGACTCTTCTCCTGCTGCAGATAAAAGTGAATATATAAATCTGGCATAAAGATGGCGGTTCTCAACACAGACAAAAAATGGATGCCCTTTCTTCAGGTCAATTATTTTCGATAAGCCACTAAAACGTATGTTCATAATATAAGTAAGCTTTCCAGAGTTTCAACCATATTTTGTGAGCTAGAGTTACCGCAAACATATTCTATGTTGGCGTATTGCTTTTCGGTCACCTTCAGTAACTGAACCAAGCCATACTGCGGCTTATGAAGTTTTAAGCGCGCAATGACTGCCGAAGCATTTTGCTCATTGATAATGAGCTTGACATAAACAGACTTTTGCATCATGAGATAGCCATCATGCAATAAAAATCTCCTAAAATCCGTGTAAGACTTTTTCTGAGCATGGGTCTCCATGGGTAGATCAAAAAATACTATCAACCTCATAAACCGTATCCTTGTCGTATTCATAGTATGAACCCAAATGGCTTAATTTCGGCAGGAAGTTTCTCTTTGTTGAGTGCAGCTAAACAGTCTGATATGTACGACTTAATTACAGACGCCGCTTTGTATCTACCGTTCATATAGAACAGCTGATAATCCACGAAACCACAAAGCGCATGTCGTATATCATTATCGAAATTCTGTGCAAAATGTTCACATACAATTTTATCGATAAGCGGCCGGAACGGCTCTATAAGGTCACACGCCAAATTAAAGTGATTAAATTCGCTGCGGTGAAAAATACCGAGTTGCGTGAGATATCCGTGAGACACAATTTCTCTGTTTGCATGCGCCAATAGAATGGCATATCCATAGTTCAAACAGGCATTCAAAGGAGTGTTTTGATCTCTTGTAAACTCAGATCCAAACAGTGTCAGGAAATACAGTCGAGCGGCCACGGCTTCTCTTTTGGTAGTATCGCCGGATTTTGTTTTTGAGGCATATTCTTCCAATGTTTTCGCTGCATCCGAGTAGCCAAGATAAGCGAGCATGGAACTCTGTTGCAGTATTTTGTGTTGAACAATGCTGCGCCATACTTGTTTTTTTATCACTTCGCCCCATGCGAGCTGCTCAAGCATACATTTTGAGCAGTTATGCGCGCCATAGAGGGGTAAGTATTCACCCACGGGGTTATGCTTTTCGTCAGTAACAATTACAGGAATTTTAAGTTTTGCGAGCTCAGCAAGCAAATACGCACTTAGGAATATCTGCTCGGTACCAAGCATAATAGATGAAATCTCACCAAGGTGAACCCGCGGCTGCTTGTCCTCTTGACGAACAACCAGGTACCCACCTTGATAGGTGCATCGACAGGGAGTATTGAGGATGACAGTTCTAAATCCCAATGTGAATCCTTTTCTCAAACATACCTGTTACTGATTGTTCAATAATGTCAAATTGTTTAGGCTGATCTTTAATTGCTCCGAAATTTGCACTTCCCCCAATAGCCGTCAAGTCAATCATGTTTTTATTTGCATTTGCATTGCTAATGATGTTAAACAAGACAGCTTTTTTATCATTTTGATCTTTAATTGCAGCAAAGATCATTTCGATACGTGAATAGTCATTCGCGTTTGCATTTACGATGTCTAGTAGTCTTTTATGCAACATAGGTGCATAGTGAGACGTCTTTTCTAATATCAAATCGAACATCTCGTTGAGTAGACAATCTTCGTCAACGCCTTCTTTTTTCTCACGATACTTCCCTTTAAGATCACCATCCCACATCTTGAGCAAACGCATATGCTGCTGCTTAAATGCAAGTTCCCGAGCATTTCTTCGTTCCTTTTTACCTGTAATTATTTCTCGTCTCCCTTTAAATTCGATAAGCTGATTTTTATACACGATTGGCTGTACTATCTGGATAGGCGCATGATGAGTTGTGATAAGTTGCTTTTCAAGTTGAATAGATTGTTCTTCAAGTTGAATGAGTCGATCCATATCGATTTTACCTGTTGTGTTATGAGTGGCTTCCGCAAGTGTAGCTATGGGTAAGCCGGATAAACAATATTCCTTGTTGCCTTTTTTCTTCTGCAAAGAATATACGAAAAATAGTGCGTATTTTTTACTTGAATACCCGCCGTACTTATGAGTGTCAAGATGTTTCTTGAGAGGTATAAGATCTTTTTTCCCAGCATGAGGCGAATAAAGTGTCTGATCCCAAAATGCACCCGTTTCTATATATGCCATGCGCGTGATATGGCAGTCAGGGTAGTCAACATACTTTAGCAGACGATCTCGCTCAGCATCACAATCCCACGCAGAGGTCTTTTTATGCGCAAAACTATAGGTAAGCCACCCTGAGTCACCCGGCAGTCTATATCTGCCATTCCCCTCACTAGCGCTGTGTACAATATTTGACTGTATAAGACCACGCACTTCTTTGTTGTATGCCGTTGGGTTGCTATAAATTTTTGGATAATGAAGCTGTATAAAACGCCCTACCTCACACGCTAAATATGCATCGTGCGCATGGTGGTAATCATTTGCCTCACGGCACTTAGCAATGTTCCATGTATGGCGAATACCAGAAGATATGCCCGCCTTAACTGGTATAACCTCGCAATGTGGGTACTTTGCTTTAAATAGTTGCATGGCATACTTACAAATTTGGCTCGTTTCTACCAGCTGCCGATTGATGAACGATTTTAGCCGACGATCTGTAATGCTTGAGCACTTCAAATTATTGAATTTCTTTTCGCTCATAAGACCCGCCTTAAATAGCGCGGTCCAAGTATTGCTCATCTTTCTGCGAATACTATCATCTAGGAGTAAGCTGTCACTCTTACGCTGGTTTTCGCTTGCAAGTACAAGTGCCTTGTTGTCTATGCTGTCGTCTTTTATATATGATTGTGGAATTATATGATCTACCTGATAATGCGAAAGCTCGTTAATATCTAGTGGCGTGCCCGAATACAGTGATTTTCCATTTTGTGCAAAGTATAGCGTGAGTTTTTCATCTAGATTTTTATGAGCAGAAAGTTCTGCGAGAATGGCCTTGGTGTCCTCGCTGTCACGAAGCTTTTTGAGCCCCATTTCGAGCTTTGAAGTGCGCTTGTCTGTACGTTTGCCTTTATTTTTTGTATCCTCCTCTCGTGTGACCTCAATAAAAATTCGTGAGGGCGCGCAACTAGCAATAGACGCAATTTCATCTACCACGCGAAGTGCCTGGTTGACCGTGCGTTTATCTGCTGGTGAGCAAGGTAGGTCGTCTATATCAATTATGCATTTCGAAAGCGCTTCTTCGTTTGTTTTTGATATTGCTTCCTTAAATTGCTTCATGGTCACAATCTCTTGAAAAATAAGCGCGCGGCCAGCACGACCATCTGTTACATCACCGTGTATCAGCAAATCGAGAATGTTAAGACGTTCACCATCTATATCTACAGACAAACCAGTAAGCAGCTTTTTAGAAAGCTTGCCCCAGCCGGTAAATCGTTTTTTACAAATTTTTTGTATCTGTTCTGCGGTTAAAACACGACTAAACGCAGATGTAAATTCAGTTTGAAACGACTGAGCCTTGAGCTTTTCTTTCAAAATGGTTCGATCTTCAAAGATGGTGCTCCATAAAATAATCTTTTCGATTTCTTTTTCTTGCCGAGCTGTAAGAACATCAAACTCGAGCAAATCTTTAAAGAAATGGTACGATGAAAGCCTGCTTTCAAGCCCGTTTTCTCCCTGACCGCCTTTTACATGAGGGTGCAATTCACCTTGCTGTTCGAGCCAGTGTTCTATCTTTTTGTACGTAACTTTTCCGTTACTCCTAACAAAAAGATCGTTATAAACACCCTCTCTGTAGTCGGCACTAAAGCGATTATACTGGTCATTATCTGTTGTCCAGCGCATACCATTTAGCTCGTTATATGCACAAAACTTCTGATATAAAAGTGAACACTTTGGAAGTACATCTTCAGCATACAAATAAGTACATTTACCAGTCATTCTTCTAATAAACGCTTCGGCCGTTGCATGTTTATCGACAACATCCTCCCAGTTCCATGGTAGTATCCGTGTTTTTTCGGCGCCCTCTTTCTTTTGTATCCATGCAAAGCGAGTCTTACCATAAGCATCGCGTGCAGCATTTTTTAGAGTAAGAGGTCCTACATAGTAAGGAATCCTAAACGTTATAAGCGACTCAATTTTGTCTTTTTCTTTGAGTAAGAACGGATAGTATTTGCCTTGGTTTTTAATGATCGCGTCCATTTCCTCAAGATGTAACTGATAAGGAATACTACCGTTATCACTCGTTCTCAGCCGTCTTAGAAATTCTTCGTTGTCCACACGAGTAGGAATCTGCTGTACCCACGCATCATCTTCAGCGCTCAAAACCCCGCTTTTTTCGAGTTTTTCAATCAACTTTTTAAGGTCTTTTTTGAACTCATCGTAGCTTAGTTTGCCCAAGTTGTAAGCGGTGTATCCTTCTGCTTTTTGCTTGTTGTACAACTTGGTATTCTTGTAATATACACCCTGAAAGAATGTATCGTACTCATCCTTGCCTAGTATGCGTTTCACAAGCTTCTTAAGCTTTGCGAGGTCATCGTGATATGCATTATATTGAGCAATTTTTGCGTTTGAAATTGTGCCGCCATTGGAGCCTCTTATGATGGTTGTTAGAAGATATGCAGAATACATTGCTTTAAGCGCGTTAAATAAGGGCAGAAATTCTGTGGGGCATAGCTCTTCGAACGCCATAACCTTTTCATCTTGAGATAACGTAAACTTTGATTTTTCTTTTTCAGTTCCAAATAGCGCTGAGAAATCAGCTTGATATCCGAATATTGCTTGAGCAATGCATTTAGTGATGTCTTTTGCCTGTTTTCCAGGAATGTCGTCGCTTGCCTCACACACAAACAGCTTTTGCCATTCATCACGATTTTGTGCTCGTGTTGGCTTTAAATTATTCAGGAAATGAATAATTTCTGCGGTATCATAAGTAAAACTTATACAACGATCGTCTTCAAAATGTTCAATACTCGTAAGAAAGTTGCTAGATTGCTCGGATAAGCCTGCGTCTTTTGCAGATAGATGAGCGTATTCCTGATACAAAAAGTTACCGCGATATTTAACAATGTTATGCAGTGCTAGATAAACTAACCGCAAATCCATTTTCTGGTTTGCATGCATAAGAGCTGCGCGAAGATGGTAAATCGTTGGATACGTTTTGTAATACTCTTTTTCATCCGCAACAGTTTTAAAAAGTGGACATGCATATTCCTTACAAGTCTCATCTCTGTCTTCTTTGAGTAATTGCGATTGATTCAAGCGGATGAAAAAATCAGGGTCTACATGTTTCATTTCCTCTGAAAACAGCCCTTGTAATAGATTTATCCTCTGACGTCTTCTGTCATAACGTCTGCGCAGGCTGCGAAACTGACGTGCATCGGCTGCGGGTGCTGCGCTATCATAAACCCTACTTCCCCAAGTAGGCTTGCGCTTAAATGAATAAAGATAGCCATTGTTATCTACAGCACACCAACCTACCGAACCAGTCCCGAGGTCAAGTCCTACACTATAATCAGAGGCTTTACGTAAATTCATCTTGTTACACGCTCCTAAATGTATTACAATGGCCTTGCTTTGATTCCAGTCAAAGTGACACTGCAAGTCAAAATAAAGGTTTAACCTTAAAAGCCATTACGTTTTGTATGGCGGTACGTAGGTACCAATCTTGCAATATGCAAGCCCCTCATCTGAGGGGCTTTTGTCTATCTCGAATACCATATCTCTTTACAAAAGCTCAAATAGTATAAGGGAAGTATACTTCTGTTATTTTGAAACTCATCGGCATTTCGGCCAACGGCGATTTTTAAGGAAAAATTGGGATATTAGGGCTATAGAACCAAAAGCGTGTAAATGAGTTATTCTGTTGTATAGGGATAGGAATCGCTGTGATGTAGCTCTGACCACACCACAGCGTTTCCATATATATCGGGGTATATACCGCGCGGGAGAGCGTAGAAAAAATCAGGTTGTTATCTACCAAAATATCAATAATTCAACTATTTTTATTAGTTAAAATTCTTATATACGCAGGTAAACGCGTCGGGGATTTTTTGGGCGGTGCGGGAGGAGCTCGATTTTGGTCAAAATCGGGTCAAAACGGTAGATAAAAACCCGTTTTTTTCTACGCTCGCGCGGAAGGCCACAAGCTCCATAATCATCTGCGCTCGCTAACGGTTTTGCGGCGAACGCGGAAACCCGCAACGCGTTCCCACAAAACAGCTTCCTCGCTCGTGCGGCACGTCGTAAAGAATTGTTCGCGTGGACAGTCTACTAGGGGTTTCCAGCCCGCATGCGCAGCAAAAAGCCCCCGTGTGGAGAAAAGGTTTGTACGTAAAAAGACTGGCGCCAATGCATACCCAGCTTAAGCAGGCGCGCACGCGCGCTTTCTCACGCGTAGTACATATGGTGACTGGAATCAAAAAAGAATGGTGGGTCGTGAGGGGGTCGAACCCTCGACCTTGGGATTAAGAGTCCCCTGCTCTACCAACTGAGCTAACGACCCATTCCAAAACGCACGCATTGACAAGCAACATGGGGTGGGTAGAGGGTCTCGAACCCTCGACCTCCGGAGCCACGGTCCGGCGCTCTCCCAACTGAGCTACACCCACCATAGGCGCGCAAGGCCGCGTGTGGCCGCGCAAATAACGTGCTTGATAATCATGACTAATTTTGGGTGAAAGTGCAAGACCAAATCTCAAAAAATTTTGAATTACTCACAACTAGCGCACAGCTCCTAGAAAATCGCAGTTCAAAAGTATAAACCGCTTGTAAACATAAAAAAAGCTCCACCAACGTTTCACGTAATGGCACGCATAAAACCACATATACATGAATATCTCTCCCCTAATGCGGAAAGCTGCAGTACGAACCTGCGTCGCGAAACTGTAGTGCGGAAAGCTGCAGTACGACGCGAAGCGTATGTGTGCAAAAAGTTATCGTCTTAAAAGAGTACAGGCTACAAGGCCGTGGTATATGCATCCGCACAAAGCCGTAGCGACTCCGCGCACAAAAGCACCACAAACTTCGCGCGCAAAACGCCTCAAGCACCCGCTCGCACATGCCATATCAAAATCTGAATCGCGCACAAACTTGCCAAACCGGCATTATCCGCTAGCTTACTGCAAGTTTTATGCAAGCGCAGCTCAAAGCCCTAATTTTTTTCGCCGAAATGCCTAATTTTTCCAAAATTCTCAGTTTCCCAATACGCTTCACCCTCCATAATGTGTGCCACCTTTCCATCAGATTTTGGGAAACGAATTTTAGGAGACAAATGGATCCTAACCACGCGCAAACACGTGGAATTGCATGGGCGGACACACAACAGCCCATACGTCGCCAGCGCTCACACGCTTGCCCGCGCTATCCCAGGATCGTCGAGTACACACAAGGAGTTAGCCATGAGACGGTATCGCCAGCACTTTCCGATGAGCTCCTTACGCATAGGCATTCATACCTGTGCGCGGCGCATGAGAAAACGCATGCAACAGATAAGCAAGCAGGTACATAAACAGCTACAAAAAAAGATACACAATCACATAAAAAAACCCATACTCCAAAGCATGCGCACGCTCGTGCACAAAAAAATGCAGGCACGCATCTGGAGACCTTCAAAAAAGTACGCATTGAATACGCCACATACGCTCTTTGACCTCGTGTATTCACGCGCAGTCAGGTGTAGCCTCGCTCTTGTTGTAATTGCTGCCATGACATCATCTTACGTTCTCTCGCCGCTCTACACACTCGCTGAGGATTTTGTCGGTGCCAACCAGTATGTCCGCTATAGCCCATCAAGCATTATCGATTTTTCGGGCCTTCGTATTGAGCGCAAACCATATAAATTTTCCTCTGATCGCCCGCGCGCTTCTACCCCTAAATACTATGTTGGTGATGATGTTGCATATTATGGCTGGACTGCCTCGGAAGATCCAGAACCTGGTCTTGCGGTGTGTCTTTGCGACCGAGACAACGATATGGACCGCCGCTATCCCGATTACGATATTCCATTCAAAATCATGTATTACGGATTCGGTGGCCCTGGTTTCGACAAGAGTATGTGGCCAAAAACCGACTGGAATGGCGAGCCCCTTACCGATGATGTCTACTATGTGTGCACCTATCTGATGATCGCAGAACACGCGTCAAAGGATTACTACGGAACAGATAATGCCAACCGCCTCGGCATGAAGGGTATCGTACACGACTGGATGGGTAGAAATATTATCGGAATATGTAACGAAGGCGATACACGTTGCGACACAAGCGTATTCAGACAAATCATCAGTAAAGAATTACCAAAAGATATCATCGCCTACCGCGGCATACTCAATAGACATCGCATGGGCCCCTACTACTACCTGCGTCCGCGCGGATACCTCATTCTGAATACGGAAGCTTTGGGCACCATGCATGCAAATACCACGTATCGAATCTATTCGGATGAGGAATGCACCAAACAAGCATCTGCATACAACAAGAACTATGTCGCGGCAAAAGATATTACAACAGATAAAAATGGTCGCTGCCAAAGTGAATATCTCCATGGAAATAGGTATTACTACCTCAAACAATTCCCAGAAGTGAAGGAAGCGGATAGCGCTAAACAAGATAAAAATATATATAAAGTGTGGGTAGGTTCCTGCGACAAATCAGGCTTTGAGGTACTTTCAAATACCACGGGCACCATCAAATATGACGCCATCAATCTTGAAAAAGGCGCGCTCGCAGCAAAAATGGTCTCAAAAGTACCGGCCCTAAGCGACAAAAATCCCAATTACAGCTTTGCAGAAAGCACGCACGGCGTATATACCGATAAAGAATGCACCTACAAAGTCTGTGAACTCACGAGTCGGCCAGACGGAAGCATCGATGCGGTAAGCCTCAAGCGCGGGCACTACTTCGTAAAAGAGCTCAAACGCTCAAAAGGCTACGTGGCAGACAAAACCATATATGAAGTCAGCATCGAAAAGGACAAGACTGCAGAGCTTTCCCTCATCAAAACGCCGCAGTACTATCGCACAAAAGACATCATAGAATACATGGACTCAGGCCTCAAAACAAACAAGGCGCAAGGCAGTGCGACGCTTGAGCATAACGAAATTCAGCTCGACTTTTTCACAGATACCAAGGGAGCAGAGAATAAAGAAGCAAAAGCCGACCGCAGCTACATGCTCATAACTGACGCGAACGGGCATGTAAGCCTGGACGCTGCACATCTCAAAGATACGAATGATAGTAAGCTTCTTTTTCCAAGTTTGGACGGGGCAGCTGCACTCCCCCTTGGCAGCATAAAAATCAGCCATAAACAAAGCTCCAAAGGCTATAGCAGCCAAAACTTTGAAAGCACGCATACACTAAGCGAAAAACCCGCAAGTTCGGGCGGCAACGATATACCCAAGAACACTATTGCACTTTCTGTCATAAGCGGAGATATCCGTGTCGTGAGCAACAAACATGACCTCAATGAGCTGGGCATTCCCCAAGAAGCGCAGATGGACGATGTCAACTACACCATTCGGTCTAAGAATACCCAAGACGTCGTCGTCGAAGGTAGAACGCACAAAAAGGATGAGGCATGCTTGGTGGTGCATCCACATGTCGTGGGCGCAAGTGATGCAAAAGACGGTTTAGCTGCGCAAACAACAGGAAGAACGTTGCCTATAGGTTCCTATACGCTAGAACTCAGCTATGCGAAGGACGAAAAAGCCCGCGTTCTCTATGCACAAGACTTCACCATCACGGGTTCAAATGCGCTGGTTGTGGTCAATCCAAACGCCGGCACGCAGCGAAAGCCGGAACAATTCAAAGGAGCACAAATTTGCGCACGCATCCTCGATAAAGAGGGCAATGAAAACCCACTTGGCGCGGCAAGTCTTGCAGGCGCTGAATTTGAGATAAAAAATGCTGGAGAAGATGCAATTACCATAGGCGGCAAAAGCGGCAAAAGCTATAAAAAAGGCGAACTCATCACGACAATCAAAACAAATGCTG
The DNA here is from genome assembly GCA_947090525.1 of uncultured Atopobium sp. Lineage (GTDB taxonomy): Bacteria > Actinomycetota > Coriobacteriia > Coriobacteriales > Atopobiaceae > Fannyhessea. Next base: position 437,301 of record CAMUON010000001.1, on the reverse strand, counting down.
AAGGGCGCGCACAAACTTCTAAGCACCTGCTTCCCAAGGGGAAATACACGCTTTCACTTCACTCAGTAGGTACGGGCTACAAAATGAGCGATGCGCTCAAGAAATGGAACTATAGTGTAGTGGTTAACAAAGACGATATTAGCTATGAGCTCCCGGAGCACGCAATTCCGCGCTGCGAAGTGATACGCGGCGATTTCCGCGCGCGGCTTTTGGACCTTGAAGGCAAAGGCGTGCTTAGCAAGAAGACGTTTGTCTTGCAAGACGAAAAAACGCACGAAAGTCATGTGGTCATGTCCTCAGAAGCTGGGATTATCGATACTTCTTCGAACATAGTTGCGCACTCTGAATCGACGAATACACTTGACTATCTGCTCAATCAGGCACAAATTCCACGGATGGATGCATCGCAAAAGCCCTTCGGATGCTGGTTTAGCGGCCGCGATACGCAAACGCGCGCAGACGATGCTAAAGGAGCTCTGGTTTTTGGTAAATATAAGCTCACGGAAATCAATATTGAACATAAAAAAGCAAAGGCCGTTTCGTACAAATTTGAAATCACACGCGAAGGGGTAACGGAAGCTGTAGACGCATTGAAAGTACATCGGGACTTCGTGGATACGCAGCAAACAAAGCCAAATGATGGCGGAAGCGGCGCAGGTACGAGCACGGGCACAACTCCCGGCACGGGCACAACTCCCGGCACTGGTACGACCCCTGGCACAACTCCAGGTACTGGCGCTGGTACAGGCACAACTCCTGGCACGGGCGCAAGTACGGGTACTGGTACAACTCCCGACTCAAGCACAACCCCAGGTGAGAAACCTGGAGCCGGCGGGAAGACTGATCCCAGCGTAACCCCTGGTGCAACACCTGGAGCCGGTGGCAAGACTGATCCGGGTTCAAATCCTGGTAAAAAACCCGAGACAACCCCGGGTACCGGCACAGTTCCAGGTACAGGTACCGGCACAACTCCCGGTACAGGTACCGGCACGACTCCTGGTACAGGCGGCAAGGCTGATCCCAGCGTAGCCCCTGGTACAAAGCCAGATTCGACACCGGGTGAGAAACCTGGAACGGGTGGTAAGACTGATCCCAGCGTAATCCCTGGTGCAACACCTGGTTCCTCCGACAAAAAGGATCCTCATACCACGCCAAACACCAACCCATCGGGCACGATAGAGACTCAACCCGAATCCAAGGAAGAGCCCAAACCCCATACGAACGATAAGCCCACGATTTGGCAGGACGCAAGCGTATTTCTTGCGCGCGTGCAAAAAGCGCTCAAAATGTTCTTTGAAACCGACGACAAAAAGCATGCATACCCTGCAGATCCAGCATCTACTAAAGGCGACAACACGCACAGTTCTCAAGCGGATCCTTCGCAGAAAAAGCCGGATACAACAACGGATCCATCTAAACCGAAAGGAAACGATCAAACTCAAACGCCCTCAGGAGCAGAAAACACGCCCGCGCAAAAACCAAACGAAGGCAAAAACGATCCCAGCCAGCTAAAACCGCAGGAACAAAACACAAACGCTGGCTTTGATGCTTCCCTTTCACGCGCACTCGCAAAAGCACTCGAAGACCTTGAAGCAAAGCGAAATGCGCATAGAACACGTAGGCACAATTCGTCCAATGAGCTTGATCAGAAGAGCGAAACAGGCGAAAAGAAGGGAGCGCTCGACAACAACGACGAGAGCGACGAGCTCGAAGACAATGAACAAGCAAGCGCGGACACGAAACATGCGCGCAAGAAGAACAAAGGAACGTCAAAGAAGTCAAAACACGCGCGTAATGACAAGACTTCACAAGACGATGAGGATACCGAGGTAGAAGACGACAAAAAGGATGCAAATAAAAAAGGCATCAAAGAAGGACGTGACGACGAAAATGTCATCGATAAGCAGCGCGGAGACGATACAGCAGACACTGATGAAGACGATGCACACGGGCGCGCAACTAACGATGAGCATACGAACAACCCAAGCGAGGAGGAGCACTCTCAACACGAAGGATCATCTCGCCTTGCGCAAACAGCAGATCTCTTCCTCCACTCTCCCCTTTCTGTGGGATGCGCATCGGCTTTGGGAGCAGGCATTATGAGCATAGCCTTTGGCTATATCAAACGTAAGCGCTTTGTAGAACGCAGCTACCGCAGAAAAAAGCGTCTCTAGCAAAAGGCCGCCTCTAACGAAGGCGCATCTGGAGCCCGAGCACATAAAAAGGGATGAGCTCAAGCGCTCATCCCTTTTAAGCGACAAACATAATGCAGGCAAGACACACAAGCGCATACCAACCGTAGTACACAAACCAAGCATGCCCTGCGCGGGCGCGCTCTACGACTTAGATCCACCCAGATATGCACGCGCAACGTCACCATCATTAAGCAGGTCTTTACCGGAGCCCGTTTTGGTAATCGTTCCGGTCTCGAGAACATAGCCACGATCAGCGATGGAAAGCGCCATCGAAGCATTCTGCTCAACGAGAAGAACCGTGGTGCCTAATGCATTGAGTTCCTTGATAATCGCAAAGATTTCCTTCACCAAAATAGGAGCGAGACCCATCGATGGCTCATCAAGCATGAGGAGCTTAGGCCTACTCATGAGCGCGCGGCCCATAGCAAGCATCTGCTGCTCGCCGCCGCTCATGGTACCAGCAGATTGGTTGATGCGTTCTTGAAGGCGCGGGAAATGCTGATAGATTTTTTTCAGCGTTTCCGCACATGAACTCTCCTTTTGCGTAAAGCCGCCCATAGCCAAATTCTCGGCAACAGTCATACCGGTAAACACATGACGGCCTTCAGGGCAGAGCGCAAGACCTTCGCGCACGATCTGATGCGGTTTTTTATCAACAAGCGAGGCGCCAAGAAATTCGATCGTACCTTTTCTCGGCTTCAATAGTCCAGCAAGCGTATTAAGCGTAGTAGATTTACCAGCACCGTTAGCGCCGATGAGGGTAACAATCTCGCCCTCATGAATCTCAAATGATATGCCTCGAACAGCCTTGATCATGCCGTAATTAACATAGAGGTCATTGACCTTCAACAGAGTTTGGCTCATCTTATATCGCCTCCTGCTTGCCCAAATACGCCTCGATAACGCGGGGGTCATTTTGGATTTCGCTTGCAGTACCTTTTGCAATGATGCGTCCATAATCCAGAACACCCACGCACTCGCACACACCGCAAACCAGGTTCATGTCGTGCTCAATGAGCAAAATAGCGATCTTGAACGTATCGCGGATGCGCTGAATATCCTCGGTGAGCTGCGCAGTTTCGGAAGGATTCATACCGGCTGCCGGCTCATCGAGAAGAAGTACCTTGGGCTGGGTGGCAAGGGCACGCAAGATTTCGAGACAGCGCTGCTGACCATAGGCAAGATTTCCTGCCTTCTGATACGCGACGTGCTCCATATCAAAAATCTTCAGCAAATCGAAGGCTTTTTCCTTAAACTCCTTCTCTTGCTTCCAGTGAGAAGGCAGGCGAAACACATCGGCGAGAAAGCCTGTTTTCATGGAACTGGTAAAACCAACCAGCACGTTTTCCAACACAGTAAGCTCATTAAAGAGCCTGATGTTTTGGAAGGTACGGGCGACTCCCATCTCGTTTACCTGGGTAATCGTTTTTCCCGCAATATCGTAGCCGTCCACAAGAACAGTTCCGCGCGTAGGCTGGTATACACTGGTAAGGAGGTTGAAAATGGTGGTTTTACCTGCACCATTAGGGCCGATCAAACCGGAAATTTCTGTTTTACCGAGTGCGATATTAAAGTCATCTACCGCAGTCAAACCGCCAAAATCGATGCCGAGGTGCTTGGCCTCAAGAACAGGCATGCTGCCCAAATCGCGCTCAGGAAGCAGGTTAGGCGATTGAATAGGGACGAGGACAGAGCGAATGCGCTTTGAAAAGTCAAAGAGCGGCTTTTGGTGATGCTTTTCTTCCTTAGACGCTGGCGCAGGTGCTGATGCTTCAGATGCTGATGCATCAGGCGCAGGTGCTTCGGATGCGGGCGCTGTGGATGCTTCAGCTGCTGCAGAAGCTGCAGCCTTGTCAGCTTCAGATGCAGACGCAGGCGCAAACGCGCAAGAAGCGGGTTCAGAAGCAGGAGCGGGAGTAGTAGTGTTCGTAGATGTTTCTACTTGCGATTCTTGTTTCAACGACATCTTATTTCACCTCTTTCGCGCCAAAAATGCGGTTGATGAGCGACTCAAGCGAACGTGTGAGCGAGAAATCATAGGAACCAAGCAGGCCCTTTGGTCTAAAGATCATCACGAGAACAAGAACGACCGAGTACGCAATCATACGAAGATCAGCAAAGCTTCTCAAAACCTCGGGTAGAACGGTCAAGGTGGTAGCAGAAATCACAGATCCCAGCATAGAACCCATGCCGCCCAAAACAACCATAACGAGAATCTCGACCGACTTCATAAAACCGAACTTTGCAGGCGCCATAACACCAATACACCCTGCATACAAAACACCAGCTACGCCGGCAAATGCGGCAGAAAGGACAAAAGCAACCGTCTTGTAGCGTGTGATATGCACACCTGATGCCTCAGCAGCGATTTCGTTGTCGCGGATGGCATAAATCGCACGCCCCCAACGCGATTTCATCATCGTGTGAATGACGAAAAGCGTAAAGACGACCACGCAAAACGTATTGAGATAGTTTGTAAATGCAGGTATGCCGCTCAAACCTTTAGCACCGCCGGTGAGTGTGATATTAAACGTGGTATCAATATTGAGCATGACCACGCGGATGATTTCCGCAAAACCGAGCGTAATGATGGCAAGATAGTCGCCCTTGAGCCTAAGAGCTGGAATACCGATGATAAGACCACATAATCCCGCAGCTATAGCCCCTACCACAAGGCCTCCCAAAAATACGAGGACAGCCAGCGGCTGACCCGTCACAAATGCGCGCCCCGATAAGTGCAAAGCCGTAGCCATGTGCATAATAAAAATAGCACCCGAGTAGCCACCAACAGACATAAAGCCTGCATGTCCCAAAGGCAGCTGGCCCAAATTACCGGTAACAAGGTTAAGAGATACGGCCAAAATAATATAGATGCCGATCTGTTCGAGTACAGAAATTTGATAGCGAGAAATTAGTGATGCGCTGATGAGCGCTTGACCAACAAAGAGCGCGACCAAGATAAGCACCGTATTGAGGGCGTATGCCTGAAGGGTACTAAAGTGAAACGCCTTACGCGATGTGGACGCGTTTTTCGATGTGGACGCAGATGCATTGGATGCGTTGGATTCTATACGCGAATCTGTATGTGTTTCAGTTTGTGATTTCATACTATATCCTACACTTTCTCATTGATGGGCTTGCCCAAAATACCGGTAGGTTTAACTACAAGTACCACAATGAGCAGCAGGAACACGACCGCGTCTTTCCAGACAGAAAGACCAATCGCCGACACCAAAACTTCGGCAAAACCAACCAACAAGCCACCGATCACAGCACCGGGAATGGAACCAATGCCGCCCAAAACCGCAGCTACAAAAGCCTTGGTGCCCAGCATAATACCCATCGTTGGACTTGCTTGCGCATAGGCCATACTGTAAAGAACAGATCCAATACCAGCCAAAACACAACCGCTCGCGAAGGTAAACGAAATGACGGTGTTCACGTTGATGCCCATGAGGCGCGCGGCCGACATGTCTTCGGATACAGCACGCATCGCAGCTCCTAGCTTGGTTTTTTGGACAAGCAAGGTCAGAAGCGCGCAAGAAATAGCCGTAACAACAACTGTAATCAGTGCGACGCAAGAAACGGGAACGCCTGCGATATCAACCGTGTTGACCGTAATAAAATTCGGAAGAACCTTTGCATCAGCACCATATACCAGCTGAAACGTGTTTTCCAAAAAGTAGGACACACCGATTGCAGTAATCAGAATCGACAAACGCGGAGCTTGACGAAGAGGTGCATACGCTATTTTATCGATAAGGACACCAAGGCAGGCGCATCCCACGACCGTCGCGAGTACTGCGACAACGGGGTGAAGACCAAGTTGAACCATAACGACCCAAGAAATATAAGCACCTACCATAATAATGTCGCCATGGGCAAAATTCAGAAGCAAAATGATGCCGTACACCATGGTATAACCCAGGGCAACAAGGGCGTAAATGCTTCCCACTTGCAAGCCATTGAGTATCTGCATACCGATCATAGCCAAGCACTCTCCTTTCAAATACACAAAAACCTGAGTAAAAGGCTAAAAATTGCTAACAACGTGCATACGCAAAAACGGATGCGAAGAGCACACCAGTGCATACGCGCAGTTCACGAACGCATATAAACGCAGTTCAAAAACGCGCCCGCAAAAATACGCGCGAGCTCATACGCACACGATGCATAGAAAAAGCCTCTTGCGCATGGCGGCATCGCGAAATTTCCACCACCCGCGTAAGAGGCTTATTGCATACAAAGATTAGTCGGGCTTAACGACTTCAAATACCTTTTGAGCACCTTTTTCGAAGGTAACGATAAGCGTAGATTTCACAGGATCGCCTGTGCCCTTGAAGGAAATCTCGCCCGTAACGCCGTCTACCTTGCCGCTTGCAATAGCGTCGATAACGGCTTGACGGTATTCGTCGCTTCCTGCCTTAGGAGGATTGGACGACTCAACTTGTGCAAGAGCGGTAAAGAGAAGCATCGCTGCGTCGTAACCGAGTGCGCAGAAGTTCGTAGGAACTTTGCCATACTCAGCCTTATATGCGTCGACGAATGCTTTGACCTCATCGTTTGTGTTTTCAACAATGAAGGGGGCATTGTAGAAGCAACCTTCAAGATCCTCATTGGATGCATACTTATCTTCGCCGTCGATCATGTTGGCCCAACCGTCTCCTCCGAGGAACGGAACCTTGCACCCGAGCTGGCGCGCCTGCGCGAGGATCTTACCAGCGTCCTGGTAGTAGTTGGGGCAGAATACGGCGTCTGGATTGGTACCCATGATGGAGGTGAGCTGGGCGTTAAAGTCTACGTCGCCTTCAGCAAACGCCTGCTCAGTAGCAACATTAACGCCGAGCTGTTTGCACTCAGCAACATACATTTTGTTGACGCCGGCTTCATAGTCTCCACCTGAGTTGTAAATGGTAGCGACTGTTTTGTAGCCTTGCTTCTGTGTAAACTTAGCCATAACCTTTGCCTGGAACTCGTCGGTCATGGTCGCGCGGAAGGCGTTTTTGCCGTAGGTGGTAAAGCTCGGAACGGTCGCGGACGCACTTACGAGCGGCATGTTGTCGTTTGCGGAGATCTGAGCAACCGCAACGGAAGGCGTAGAGGTAACGTCACCAAGAATGGCAACACAACCAGCATCGAGCATCTTTTCGTAGACGTTCTTTGCTTCGGTCGAGTCGCCCTTTTCGTCCTCGATCATAAGCTCGATGGTCTTGCCGTTAGCGCCGCCCTTTTCGTTGAACTGCTTGGTGTAGAGTTCAGCACCGTTGCGGATTGCAAGACCGTACTGAGCAACCTGTCCCGTGTAGGGGCCCATCAGGCCAACCTTGAGTGTCGAAGAAGCAGCGGAGGATTGAGCGTTATTATTACAGCCTGCAATAATAGACAAACCTCCCATAGTAGCAACAGAAACGGCACCTAATGAGACGAAGTCTCGTCTGGTGAGATTGGTCTTCATCTTATCCTCCTTAAAAATCGAATACGGAAGAGCGCGTACTTGCTCTTTTTGTTACACAAGACAATAGCCAAAAAGCTCCAAAGGCGCGGCTACTTTCTCATTTGGACATCAAATGTTAACGTTTCTATTCAAACTTGGGGCTTATTCCCCTATTTTTAATCATTTTGTTGCGTACGTGTTAACCAAAGAAAACTAATCAGTCAGGCTGTTTTTGCGCGTTTTATATTATATTTTTGAGCGATTTCGGGTGTTTTATACATTTCTCTCGCGCGCGATTTTGGGAGATTTATACAAAGTGCAGGATAATAAGGGTGCGTTGGATATATCAGCAGCTTGGCTATTGAATATTACGCGTAGCTTATGACGCGGGCGCGAGGGCCTTACACGTCAGACTAATGCGGGCGCGTGCTGGGTCAAGCACCTGGTCAAACACCTGTGCGCTCCACCTCTCACAAAACGTATTGAGTGATATTAGAACTTTACCCCACTTTGTCACGTGTTTGGGAGCCGAATATTGTCCGTCGGGCTAGTTTTTAGAGCACAATCAACAAGCTGCAACGAAACTACCTGGAGAAACACAAAACAGCTTTCTTCGCCCTGCGAGCAGTCGCCATTCCAACACGTGACAAAGTGGGGTATTTTTCTAATATGAGCGCCTGCGTTTTGTAAACGCATGTCTGCTGAGCCGCATGCGCTATAGCTTTGTATACGAATGGATAAAAAGTAACCTCAGACGACAGCATTCTAGCTTGAATCATGCATTATAGAGGCTTATACTTGAGGCGTATTTATGTGTTGTCTGTTCGTATACCATCCAATAGAAAGGATTTGGGTATGTTGTCTACTAAAAAAGCGCTGGGACTTGCCAGCATGACAGCAGCACTTGTATGCACCCTTGGCATGGGTGTTAAAGCTGAAGCTGCTGAAGTCACCCCCCCCCAACAGAAACGGTAAATGGCGTTACATGCCAAAAGATGCTTCGCTTCTATAATCCGTATACGTATGAACATCTCTATACACCAAGCGAAGAAGAAGCTGCAAGCCTTCGTGCAGTTGGTTGGAATGAAGAAGGAATTGGCTGGTACAGCCCTGTAAAAGGCACACAAGGTGTCGAAACTATTTATCGTCTCTATAATCCTTGGGGAGACGATCACCTCTATACCACAAATGCTCAAGAAAAAGACGAGTGTCTTGCACGTGGTATGAAACTCGACGACAAATTTGAGGCATATGGTTTTGCAGCAAAATCTGAGGTTGCAAATCAGCCGGTATATCGTCTCTTTAATCCCTACGAACAAGAACATACACACTTCTTTACTACAAATCCGTCTGAAGTGAGCGATAGCGTAGCTCGCGGCTGGAAAGACGAGCATGAACAATGGTTCGTACCTGGAAAGCCCGCAGAAACTCCTGCGGAAGCTCCTGCAGCAGGCACAAGCGATGTTATTATCGGTGTGGGCACCGGCACCGGCTCCAACCCTTCGAGCTCAAGCGAATCATCTACGCCTAGCTTAAGCAAAGAGTTAAGCAAAGAGCAGAAAGCTGTTCTCAACAAGGCAAAAGAGTCTGTTAAGGACCTTGTTGACGCAACACGTAAAGCCGCAACAACTGTTACAACTGCTGTTGGTAAAACACTTACAGGTGCAGAGGCCGTTACAGAGCTAACCACGCGCGCTACTGCTGCTAAAACTAAAGCAGAAGACCTCGCAAAGAAAGCAAAAGAGGCCAGTGCCAGCGAGGAAGTAAAAGCTCAAGCTGCTACAGCTGCCCTTATTCAAAAAGAAAAAGAATTTGACGCAGAGTATGCGAAAAACCTAAATGAGCTTGCACAGAAAAAGGCTGAGCTGGACAAGAAACCAAATGATGATACCGCTAAAAAAGCCTTTAATGAAGCAAAAACAGCCGTAGAAACCGACGAAAAGAAAGTGGTTCCCGTTACTTATACGCTCCACTTTACCAACGACCCGAAAGGCACCACAACACTTAAAGACACGCAGGTCACCGTATACAAATGCATTGCATCGCAAATGTATGGCAAAAGCGAAGAGGCAGTAACAAAAACCGCAAGCGCTCGCTATACAGAAGCAGCTGCAGTTTTGGACGTGGTTAACGATACACATAAAGTGCAAAGTGGAGACAAACTCCAGCTTCGCCGTGTACGCTATAATGCAGAAACCAAAGCCTACGACGTTACATTTACAGCATATGATGATGCTGACGCCACTCCCAAGGCCCACAACTACCAGGTACCAGCGCTTGCGAAGGATGAACATGCTCCAAGCGGCTTGCCAGAGCTGAACATGACGCTCTGCGCGAAAGATACAAGTGCCTATCACGCAACAACAACAGACAAAGTAGGCGACTTGGATAAAAAGATTGCAGCAATTACAAAAGATACGCGCGCGCAATCACCCTATCTGAAGCTGCCGTCCTATCGCACAACCCAAGTCACCCGCGAGTTCGTGGAAACTGAAGGCTATACTCAAGCGACCAAAAAAGCGCTTAATGAACAGTGGAAGGCATTCAAACAAGAAGCAGATGTGCCCGCGAAGAACCCCGATGTACAGCTGTGTATATATAAGCTCAAGAAAGCAGAGCTTGAATACAGTACTGCGAAAACTGATGAAGCAAAGCTCAAAGCACGTAAAGACGCTATCGAAGCAGCTGCATATCTGATAAATCCACATAGAGAGTATGCGGGCATGAATCGCGTTTCTTACACATCCGATCCCGAGTATGTGCGCTATGGGCTTCTTATCAGATTGCAGAGTAGTGTTCTTGGCTCTGAAGCGCCCAAGGCAGATGCAAAAGAAGAAGTAAAGAAAAACTACAACGCCTATGTTGACGCGTATGTCAAGTGGATGAACAATCCGAAAGACGCCAAGCTCACAGGAGCAGTGAAAGCTGCATATGAGGCATACAATGGCAAAGCAGCACCGTTTACCTGGGATATCAATGAGATGATCGACTAAACGCACGCTTTAAATTAGGGTAAGCACAAGCGCGACACAAGCTTTTGCTCGTGCCGCGCTTCGTTTAAGCAGAACAACAGCTACCGGCTGTTATAGACCAGCGCGTTTAAACATCAGCGCTTATAAAGCGCTTATAAACGCATCTTATAGTCTAATAATTAGCCGCGGCGTACCACTTGATGCCCTCTTTTATCCAACCGTCTTTCTCCATCCGGCTAATCTCATTGAGGTCGGACGTGTAGTGGTGGTAGAACGACGTTTCATACGGATTATACATGCTGTACACAGCTACCGCGCCATTCTTTACACTGTGGAACTGCACGCCTTCGTTCTTCCAACCAGCGGCTACGCACGAAGCGAGCTCGTCTTTATCGGTTGTATAGTGGTGTTCATGCGTCCAGGGATTATACAGGCGGTATACACTCTCCCCTTCCTTCGTGGCGACACTATTGATCCTGCCTTCACCCTTCCAACCTGCAGAAACAAGGGTATCATACTCGCTCTTATCAATCGTAAAGAGATGCTCTCCTGTCCAAGAATTATACAGACGATACATCGCAACAAGTTCACTCGCGGCGCCTGTATCCCCAGTCTGAGGCACAAATCCTAATGAACCGCCGACACCGCTACCAGAGCCACTACCCGTGCCAGCGCCACTGCCCGTGCCAGAGCCAGATCCGCCCTGATCACCAGCGCCACCCGGTGTAGCTGCTTCCAAGAGTGCTACAAGCGTAGTATTCTCTTTAAATTCTGTGGTATCCAGCGAAACGGGCGTTTTCGCGGGATCGCCTAATTTGTACCAGCCAGTAATCTTTCTACCTTCCTTCGTTTTTGTTGGGAGGTCAGTAGCGTTCAATTTGCCGTTATTGTCTGTTGTAAGAGACTTTACAAAAGCGTTATTGTCAAACAAACCTTCATTAGTTACGATCGTAATTTGCTTGTTTTGCTGGTTCGTAGAGGGCACAGATGAATCTTTCTCTTGCCAAACAAACGTAAGAGAACCATTGTCTGCCAGGGGTTTCTTGAGCTCACTAATCTTGCTTGTATACCAAAAGTCTTTTGTAGTATATGCTGTGTCAACTTTACCTTCTTGTATCCATTTGCCCGAATAAGTTTTTGTGTTCTTTCTATCAAACGTTGGTCGGATATATTCTTTATAAATGTTGTCATTCGGTTCATTTAGCATCATGCTGTTCGTAAAGACTATGTTCTTGTTGACCTTCAACTTTTGCAGCGCATGCACGCCCCGTAGCATCTCGTTTGTAGAAGTATTTTCCGACATCTTAAACGAACCCGAAAGATCAAGCTCGGTGAGGCCTTCTTGCCCAATCAGCATGCGGTACATGGTCTTTGCGGAAGATGTATCGAACGAAGACAGATCGAGCTTTTTTAGCTCAAACATGCCCTTCATATCCTTGAACTCGCCCTCTGCTACGGTAAACGTGTCCGGTTCCCAGTCATTCTCAAGCTTATCCTGCGCGGATGTCGTAGGGAGGCCAGAAAACATATAAGAAAAATCTTGAACTTTGCTCGTCTTAAAATTGGTGTAATCCTTAAACTTAAAATCAGTCATCGAACGGCAAAATTCAAACATGGCTTTCATGGATTTTGCATTTTGTGTATCAAAGACACTAAGGCCGCTTAGATCACAAGCAGGTAACGTGCTTTCATCAACCACTTCATCTGGGCTTTTTGCCAGAATGTGTCTCAAATTGTAACACTTTGCAAACATATAGTTAAAATATGCTATATCACTAAATTGCTTTTTAATATTTGCATTAAAAAGTATCGTTCTGAGCTTAGGGGAGCTCTCAAACATACGCCAGGCAATTGGATAAGAACCCGCTTCGGTTTGGAACGTAAGTCCCCGAAAATCTATGAGCTCGACAGCAGGCATGCCATTAAACAACTGAGAATAACTCCATTGGTTTAGTTTTAGGGTGCACCCAACCTTGTTGCCTGCGATCGTCGCTTGCTTAAAGATAATACGCTTTACGTTCTTATAAATTTCTTTATCTTCTAGCCATACCCTGTAATCATTATTAGATGGACCAGCTTTAATCACGCCAGAGGCATTAATAGGTTCGATAACGAGGTCGCCTTTTTTGTACCCATCATGGTCGCTTCGATAAAAGGTGTATTTTGCTGAAGTCCAAACTTTGGTTTGACCACCCGAACTTTCAGAACGATTACAAAAAACGCCCTCTAAGTTGCCTTGTGTATTAATCTTTGAAAAAGGCTGGTGTTGTCCGTATGCATCGCTCCACTGTGCAGTGTGTTCAGTCCATGTCCGCTCAGTATCAGTAGATTGATCTACGCTTTGCGACTGCGCATATGAGGTCGTAGAAAGAGCTACCCCCCCCCCCACTCCAAGTGTAGTCGAGAGAACGGATGCGACGGCTATCTTAGTAAGCGAATGCCGTACGCCTGTGCCATGCGATACCTGTTTCATACCTACTCCTATCAGTTACAGCGCGCCACGATATGATGGTGGTTGTATATTGTGTACAGTATTTTAAGTATCACATAAGTTTGCCGATAAGTCTAGAAAGTTTTACGTTGGTATAGGGCTATAGCTCTTGGTATATTGGGTGTTGCCAGCTATCACATAGGTATAGAGATGATTAGAGGGCTTATGTACGATTATACGAACGTCATACATAAACCCTCTATTGCATACAATATATATTCCTGCGCAGAAGGTGCGGATTGTATGCCAATTACTTAAGGCGCAGGATTTACGCTTCCTTGACAGGAGAAAGAGTAAAATGCTTGGGCGCGTGAGAGACTGTACGCGAAGCTGCGGGCATGAGCGAGGACGCAGAGGCTGGCGCATTCTCGCTTTCTAGCCTCATATGTTTAGGCGTATGAGACCGCACATCTGAGCTCGGGTTTTTCCGACCATTAGATGCACTCATACTCCAGACGCCAGTAGCTAATTTAGGCAGCGCTTGGCTACCGCCCTCAATCACGCGAAGCATAGGAGCATGGGGCGCAGGCGCATTCGAGCGCGTGTGAGCGCGATGCTTTTGCTGCTTGCTCCGCCTAAACTCGTCTTCTACCAGGTAATCGATGTAGCTCTTCGTGTCATGAATCTCTGGATGCGCGGGCGGCACCTTAAAGGGTATAAACGCAGTTGCAGCCTCGATATCGTCAACCTCATCGATAGTTGAACTTCCACCTATGGAATCAGCAAAAATAGGAGCTTTTGCCTGATCAGCGGGCATAGCATCGCCCATCGCACGAAGCGCTTCCTCGAAGAGATCCTTCTTCTCAAGATCCTCAACCTCACGACGCATGGGATATATACCCTCGTCTACCTCGGCAATTGATCGCGCAATGCGTTGACCCTGCGAAAGCTGAGGATACGCTGCAGGTTTTTTAGAAGCTGGAGCGGCAGCTGCAGGCGCGGACGCGAGTGCTTGAGGCGCGGGTGCGGGCACTGAAGCTGCAGGCGCGGGTGCGGAGGCTGCGACAGCAGACACACTCCCCGTAACTTGAGCCACTTGCGATCCTGCTAGTTTGCCAGTTTTTTGCAATTCTTCGTCGACGCAAGCGCTCCACCAGGTCTCGCCCACATCGCCTACGGAACCATCTGCGCGCTCGATAACCGGAATATCGCTATATCGATTTTTCGACAAACGACTCGAAAGGATCTCTCTCACACCTTGCGCGCGCGTCATCATGCGCTCTTTGAAACTCTCATGCTGCGCATAATGCTCGGCAAAATCCTCAAGACTATTGGTGAGATGTGAAGCTTTTTGCGAAGCTTGTTGCTCTGATTTTTGTGAAGCTTTTTGCGAAGCTTTTGGCGTATCTGGGTGCGAAGCTATTGGGGCATCTACCTGGGGAATCTGAGAAAGGCGCGCGCGTAGAGAATTGGCGGAAGAAGACGCCTGTGAAAGAACACCGCAAGACTCTGGCCCTGAGGGCGCTGGAGCCGATGCGGGAGTAGATGTAGATGCAGATGCAGCCGCGGAGCTAGTCGTAGCCGCGGGGCTAGTCGCAGCTACGAACGCATTTTTAGACGTAGGCGCGGACGCATATCCATTTGTAGAAACATCCGCAGACGCAGCCGAAGTCGCGCGCGAGGGCGTAAATACGCAGGTCTCGAACTCGATATCTTCCGCCGCACGCACTTCGAGCCTATGCGCGTAAATCATGATACCAATGGTTGTAATAAGGCCACTTATGCCAACGCCGGCCAAAAAGCCCAGGCCAAAATTCATGTATGCTTCGCTCAAAAGAAGGGAGGGATTGCCTTGCGCGGGCGCCTGTGCACACGCCAAGGGAGGAAATACAACTGTGCTAGCGCACACAAGACCACAAACAACTGCATGCGAGCTTATTGAGCCTTTCATCCTTGCACCCTTCCAAGATAGTAAAGCGCATATAAACAAAAGCTCAAAGCCGCTTAGTGCAGTACATAAATGCTGGTCGCAGCGGCGAAGCGCTGCGACGGCGGCAGGCGGCGTGGTTTGTTTAGTCTGCGTTTACCGTTTGCCCGATAACATATGATATATACTCAATAATACTACGATATTTGATAAAAAATTCAAGAGAAAAAACTAAGAATGCGTGGGCAGTGTGGCCGGGCGTGTGGCCGGGCGTGTGCTGGGCAACGGCATGAGCCAACACCCATGTGCGGCAGTCGGAATGAGCGGCCCGAACAACGCAGCTTCAACGTACAAGCAGACATGCTTATCTGAAAGTGAGTAAAGTTATGAACCCAGAAACTCAAGCAGCTCAAGCAGCTCAAGCACCTCAAATACCTCAAGCAACCACAATCAATACCCTTCCCCCATCTCAAACCGAGCTACCCTCTCTCATCGTTCTCGCATCGCAGTCACCGAGGCGAAAGGAGCTGCTTCTGCGCGCGGGTATTTCGACCTACTGCATTCCATCTCATATAAACGAGACGAAGCATGTGCAGGAGTCGCCAAAAGCACTGGTAGAACGCCTGGCTCGCGAAAAGCTTCTCTATGTGTACGACCATTTTTCCGCCCTCTTGGCAGCAAACGAACAAACAGAAACCGAAACAGCTCTGCGCGCGCAGCTTTCTTCAAATCCGGACAAGAATTTCTTCCTAGCTGCCGACACCATCGTGTGGACAGAAGCGGGCCAGGTGCTCGGAAAGCCCAAAGATGCGGCAGATGCGAAGCGCAAGCTATCGCTCCTTTCGGATGCGAAGCACCATGTCTCTACCGCTGTATACATGCGCTACCAGGGCATTTCACGCAGCCTCATCGAGACAACCGATGTGTGGTTCTATCCCCTCTCAGCGCAAGAAATAGAAGCCTATGTGCTAAGCAAAGACCCCATGGACAAGGCGGGCGCCTACGGGATTCAAGGCGGGGCCGCGCTTTTTGTTGAAAAAATTTCGGGCAATTATGAAAACGTTGTGGGACTTCCTCTCGCGCACACGGTGCGCGCAATACGTAAGCTTTGGCAAGAGGGAAATTGCCCAAAATAGACGCGTGCGGGCGCGGCATACGCGCAGGCGCTTTGATACAATAGTGCCAGAACAAAAGCGTGAACTAAGCTTCACTTTAACGTTAGCGTTAGCGTTAATGTTAACGTTAACCTTAACGTTAACATCAAGGTAAACATTAAAGTTAACGTAAACATTAGCTTTAAGGTTAACGTTTAAGGTTCAGCGTAAGCTTAAACCCAAAACACATGAGAGCGCGGGCGTACGTCCAAGCTCATAAGGAGACACTCATGACGACACCATCCCCCACAGGAGTTACGACTACCACGCGCCTTGCGCAAGACGCGCGCGGGCTGGGCATGGATTTTTCCGATGTGGTCATTCTGCTGGCAAGCAACGAATTTTTCGCCCCTTACATGGCTGTCGCTGTGCGCTCGATTGTTGAAAACATTACGAGTGATAGGCATTTCGACATTATTGTGCTCACGCGCGATATCAAGCAGCAAACAATCAATCAAATTGTAGAAAACACACGTCATCCCCAGGTTCACCTGGGCTTTTTGGATGTTACGAGCGCGCTTGCGGGGGTCGTTCTTCCCTACCACGGACATTTTCGCCCCGAAACCTATTTCCGCTTATTAGCCCCCTGGATCCTGCCCGAATGCAAAAAGGCAATTTATTTGGACAGCGATCTTGTTGTGCTCGATGATTTGTCGAAGCTTTTCGACACAGCAGTTGACGGCTATCTTCTCGCGGCTACGCCCGACGCCGATACAATTGGCCAGCTTGAAGGCTACGATAACACCGTTGGCCCCTATCTTTTGCAGGATTTGAACCTCTCCGATCCATATAGCTATTTCCAAGCGGGCGTGCTTTTGATGAATCTCGAAGCATTCCGCCATATTTTTACTATCGAAGACATGCTAAAACTTTCCTGCGTACGCACTTGGCGCTGGCTTGACCAGGACATTCTCAATATGCTCGCCGATGGGTCCTATGTGCGCTTGCCTATGCGCTGGAACACGCTGATGGACTGGAAGGGGCTGAGAAGGGATCATATCATCGCGCAGGCCCCGCTCGAAATTCGCCAGAAGTATGAAGAAGCGCGCAAAAATCCGGGCGTCATTCACTATGCCGGCCCAGACGATCGCCCTTGGGATCACCCGAACTGCGACTTTGGCGTATACTTTTGGGAATATGCCAATAGAAGTGCGCTTTTGGAGGAATTGGAAGCGCGCCTCGAGCACGCGCAGCACAGCTTCCGGGGACAATTTAGGAGCGCAAAAACCGATTTAATTTTCCGCGGAATCATGCCGTTGTTTGACAAAACGTGCCCCCCTGGTAGCAAGCGCAGAACACGCGTCATTCAAGGATACGTAAAGCTCGGTGGAGATATTACCTAGTCGCGCGCTTTCTTGAGACAAACACTCCTGCGTGCAGATACGTGCGCAGCTATGTTTCAAATTTTATGACTTGACCCAAATTGTTAAGACTATACGATATGTGATAGCAAAACATGCGATAAAGGAGCAGCTATGAGCGACGAACTGACGACAAACCTTACACGTGAGCAGGCGTTCGAGATCCTTACGCGCTACAACCAAGAGGAATTTCATATCATCCACGGTCAAACGCTCGAGCGGCTGATGCGCTTTTTTGCGGAGCATTTTGATGCTGAGCACGTTGAATTTTGGGGACAAGTGGGGCTGCTCCACGACCTTGACTGGGAAGTTTGCGATGGAGACCAGGATCACACCATTTGCGCTGGTAGATTGCTTAGAGAAGCGGGCGCGAGCGAGCGTTTGATTCATGCCATTCAGACGCACAATAGTGACTTCAATCCCGATTTGCCAAAACCAGAGCACAAGATGGAGTGCGTCCTATTTATGTGCGACGAAACGAGCGGGCTCATTGATGCCTGTGCGCGCCTGAGACCCTCTCATTCTCCGCAGGATCTTGAATTTAAGAGTTTGAAGAAAAAGTTTAAGAACAAAAAGTTTGCGGCAGGATGCGGACGTGAGCAGATGACGCTGGGCGCTGAGTACAATCACGACGATATAGATACCGCTCTAGCTGCGATTTTGGCAGCGTGCAAGTTGACCGATCCCGCGCGCGCAGAATTTTTGAGTGCAAATCCTGATTATCTTGAAGCTCATCCAGAGGATGCAGAAGAAGCGCTCAAAGAACAGGCGTACGCACTCTAAATACCTGCATGTGAGCTTCAGCCGGGGCGCGCCTGCATCAACAAAATACTTCTAATTCCTTTACGTCTGCTACCAGGCTTTTCATCGCCTGCGGGCGCGCGTTTGCACCAGATTTTTCATGTTAAGCCAGGCCCCCCACGCGGGGGCTTTTTGCGCGCGCACGAGCTTGCTTAAGCTGGGTACGCATCTGCGCCAGCCTTTGCATGTTTAAGCTCTTTCCTTACGCGCGGGCTTGCTGCTACGCGCACGTCAGCCGAAATCCCAGGTAGATGCCCACGCAGGATGTGCGCTTAAGCTGGTGAGTGCCCCGTGCAAGCCTTTTCCTGCTAAAACCCGTTTCCCCACGCGCGGGCTTGCTGCTACGCGCGCGAGATGAAAACCCTGGTAGGACTTTTACGCGAACGAGGAGGATGTTTTGTGGTAGACCGTTATGTCTTCGGTCTATCCACAAAACATCCGGTAGTGAGCGTAAGAGAATTTACATAGGGAAAGGTTTTCAGCTTCCGCGCGCGTAGGTGCGGCCAATATTCTAGAGTTTAGAAGGCGAATCGACGTAATCAATCGCTTGAGCTTTGCGCGCCGAGCGAATCAAAAAGTCCCTATTGTCCGTCGTCTCTTTTAAGCCTTTAACCAGCGCAGACGCTGCGCGCTCAGTATTATTCATATTCGCAAGAACACGACGAAGTCCCCAGATAAAGGGCTGCAGTTCCTTGTCGATAAGCAAGTCCTCATTACGCGTGCCCGAAGCAACAGGATCGATAGCAGGGAAAATACGACGATCAGCAAGATCACGATCAAGCTTAAGCTCCATATTGCCCGTGCCCTTGAACTCTTCAAAAATAACCTCGTCCATCTTGGATCCCGTATCAATGAGCGCAGACGCCAAAATAGTGAGCGATCCTCCGCCCTCGATATTTCTCGCAGCACCCAAGAACTTCTTCGGGGGATACAGCGCAGCAGAATCCACACCACCCGAGAGAATACGCCCGCTTGCCGGCTGCGCAAGGTTGTACGCACGGGCAAGGCGCGTGATGGAATCGAGCACCACAACAACATCTTCGCCTAGTTCTACCAGGCGTTTTGCATGCTCTATCACAAGCTCCGACACTGCTGTGTGATTTTCTGCTGGCATATCAAAGGTCGAGGCAACAACCACGCCCTTGATGGAGCGCTGCATATCGGTAACCTCTTCGGGACGCTCGTCTACAAGCAGGCAAAACAGGTGCACTTCGGGATTATTTGCCGTGATAGATTGACAAATTTTCTTGAGAATCGTCGTCTTTCCTGCCTTTGGAGGAGACACGATCAATCCACGCTGCCCTTTGCCGATCGGTGCTACCAAATCGATCGCGCGACCGGTGATAGATTGCTGACCATTTTCTTGAACAAGGCGTTCATCTGGGAAAATAGGCGTCAAATCACGGAAACGTGGACGGTTTTTGAGCTCCTCAGGAAGACGGCCATTGATACTTGTGATTTTGTGCAGCGGAGGAAACTTATTGCCTGATCGACCGGGAGCCACACGACCCTCGATCCAGTCGCCCGGGCGCAGATGATACTGGCGGATAAGCTGCTGATGCACGAATGCATCATCATCGCCGCCCATATAATTGCCGGTACGAATGAAGGCATACCCCTCTTGTTGGATATCAAGAACACCGGACACAGTGGAAAAGCCCTCAGACGCAGCAGCCGCCTTGTAAATAGCCTCCACAAGCTCCTTCTTGCGCACATGCGCAGACTCAACTCCGAGCTCAGCTGCCTTGAGACGAAGCTCGGCAACTTTCATCGAGGACAAATCTTCGAGAGAAAGAGTGGGCTCGGCATTTTGAGCGAGATCCTGCTTGCGGCGGCGCTGATTTCTTGGCTGCTTGACAAAGCGCTGCTGGCTTGCAACTTCTTGCTGTTTATGCGTATTAGCTTGCTCACGGGAAGGAGCAGCGGGCGCTTTTTGCGCGCTATTGTGACGCCTACGCGCACGCGTGGTCAGAAGCTGAGACTCCCCTTTTTGAGCATCGTGAGAAAAAGATACATGGACCTCTTGAACAGGCGTTCTTTGAGCACGTTCGGTATGCTCTGTGCGCTCAAGGCGCTCAGTGCGTTCGGCACGTTCAGCACGTTCAGCACGCGGAATTTTGCGATCGAAGCGCGTAAGTGCTTGACTTTCACGAGCAACCAAAGATGTTTGCTGTTCAGAAGAGGCATCGTTTTGAGACAGTGAGGATGAAAAAGCGGGTACAGAAGCTGACTCGGATACAGAAGCAGAAGCTACAGCTGCAGGAGCTGCAGGCACAGACACAGGTGCGGGCACAGCTGCAGGAGCTGCGGGTGCAGACACAGGTGCGGGCGTGGAAGTTGCGCGCGACTCCTCATGCGCAGCCATAGATTGGCGTTGGGCTTCAAGAGCTGCAGCGATAGCAGCTTCGCGCGCCTCTACATCGGCTTTGCGCGGACGACCACGACGGCGCTTAGGCATTGCACTTAAGCTCAAGGTTCCTGCTTCGATTTCTTTAATCAACGTTTCATGATCAAGTGATGCATCAAGGGCTTGGCCACCCGTTTTTTGCGAAGCTTGTTTCGCATGAGAAGCTGACGCAGGCGCAGGAGTTGAAGCAGCCGTAGCAGTAGCTTCAGCCTCAACGAGCGGATGTTTCCGTGGACGGCCACGACGGCGCGCTGGACGCGCAGCAGGCGCTGGTACAGGCGCTGCAGCCTGAGGCGCAGCTGTTACAGATGCAGCCGCCGAAGTACCCCCAGCTACAGAGGCCGCGGCGCTCACACTTGGCGCCATATCGACAAAGCTTTGCGAAGGCACATCCCCCTCGCCTTTCGAAAACAAAGGAAGAGAAGGTTCAGCAACTTTTGTCATAGTTTATGCATGCCTTTCTAACACAGTAATAACGATGAGCGCATGGATTGTTCTCTACAGAATTTTAATAGGTATGAGAAACACAAAAAACGTAGGAAGAAGCAGCTCAACATACCAAAAAATTGATGATTGTGGGCGAAGCACCCGAATAATTAGAGAATAGCATAAGAGAACGCACTACACAAGCATTTTGCATAAAAAATGGCGCGGGCACCATCCATACCCGCAACCACTAACATCAGATGAATGAAACATGCATATCTACTGGAAAGGAAACGCGCGCAAAAGCATATGCAACCGCCCCAGCTTAGATGCGCGACCTCTTAGGATGATCTTTTCTCCGCACGACCATGGCTTCAATATTATTTTTAAGCGTATCGACGCGTGCGCGTCCCTCTTCGGTCAAACGAAAATCGGTTGCGTACGGCGTATGATCGCGCAGGACAAGGCCCTCTTTCTCGAGGTTAACGACGCACATCGACACCGTAGGCTGCAAAAGCCCTACCATGCTCACAATATCGGTGATAGTCATTTGCTCTTGCTCGCGCATATACAGCGAAAGGAGTACGAGATCAGCAGAGCTCAGCTCAAACGACGCCATCGCGACGACGTAAAAATGCAGACGCGCAGGAACAATATGCGCAAGCGGCTTCCCCATTGCGAAATATTTGCAGCTAAAGTGCAGCGTTTCCTGATACACGCGCTCACCCAGCGCCGTCTTTGAACACAAAATGCAGCGCTTATCCCCCGGACGAGAGCCTCGTGTGATAAGGCCCATGTTTTCCAGACGCTTTGTGCGGTGTGTCGTGGTAGGACGGAGCGAATGTTGATAATCCGAAAGCTCAGAGGTACAGATACCATCTGGATTTGCATGCAAAAGCGCAAGAATTGCCACGTCGGAAAACGGCAAGCGCACAGAAAGATCCGACTTGTGATGCGCAAGGTTGAAGCTTTTTCGTATCGTAATAAATTCGCGTAAATCCATGAAACACACCCTATTCTACGAAGAAAGGCGCGAGAGCTGCGCAGATGTTTTAAGGAACGTGCTTACAAAAAATACTTACAAAAATTGTAGTACACAGACGCGACAATATACTCAAAAAAAACTAAATAAATTTCAGCCTTTATATTGGTTTTATGAGCGATAAACAAAGTTTTCGTAATTTTTATTGCGCGATTTTGCGCGTTTGCGCTGCTTTTAGTGGGTTTTATAAGCTTCTTTTTTCTATCGTTTTTTGTTTTTCGCGAAAAAAACTTGCACTTGTGATAAAGCCTAACTTGTCCAGCTTTTAGTGAATAAGTTGCGCTTCGAAAGGCGCAAACATCAAAAATGCACCGAAATCACGCGTAGACGCAAGGCGAAAAAAGAATTGCCCTCAAGAACGATGACTCGCTTACAAAAAAGATTTCGTTTACAAAAAAGGGCGCACACACGCACGCCCTTACGTTCAAAACAATAAAAACCGCTGCTCACGCGCGATCAAAAACGCGCGATCAGACACGCACGAGAACCAAAAGTTCATACACGCGCCCTCAAAAGCAAAAACGCCTACATCACCTCAGGCGCACTCACGCCGATAAGCTTCAAAACGACTTCCAGATTAATACGCACTGCATCACAAGCCGCCAGACGCGCGCGCGAAAGTTCAGGATCGATTTCGCGACCAGCGCTTGAAAGCACCTGGCAGTTAGCATAAAAGCCGTGGAATGCACCCGCGAGCTCCTCAGCAAAGTGCGTCAGACGGAACGGCGCACGGTCACGCGCGCAGCTCTCGCAAAGCTCCGGGAACTCCGACAACTTACGCGTGAGTGCAAGCTCCTGAGGATGCGTGAGAAGCGACAGATCTACCGCATCTCCAATCGCGCGCGCAGCAACGCAATCCATACCGAGCTCTTTCGCTTCAGCCTCGCTTACATGACATGCATTCCGCAGGATCGAGCAGATACGCGCGTGCGCATACTGCACGTAGAATACGGGGTTCGCGTTCGATTTTTCCTTAACCGCTTCGATATCAAAATCGATCGTTTGATTAGACGATTTGCTCAAAAGCGTGTAGCGCGTGGCATCAACCCCTACTTCATCGATGAGCTCGTCAAACGATACCATGGTACCGCGACGCTTGGACATCCTCACAGGCTCACCTTTTCTGAGCAGGTTGACAAACTGACCGAGGTCTACAATGAAACGTCCTTTGTAGCCCAGCGCGTCGCAGACATTCGTTACACGGGCAATGTATCCGTGGTGATCAGCACCCCAAAGGTCGATGGACACTTCGCAACCACGGTCGAATTTATCCCAGTGATACGCTACATCGGAAGCGAAATAGGTGTATTCACCATTGGATTTGATGAGCACGCGGTCTTTGTCATCGCCGAACTCAGTCGACTTAAACCACAGCGCTCCATCGTCTGTTTTGTAGAGATACCCCATCTTTTCCAGGCGCGCAAACGCACGATCGACCTTAGACGTGCCCGATTCATCCTTTTCATAGAGCGAACGCTCAGAAAACCACAAGTCGAAGTCGCAACGTACGCTATGACACGTGTTCTTAATACGAGCAAGCATCGCCTGGTAGGCACGCTCACGAAATGCAGCTGCACGCTCTTCTGCAGAAACACTCACCCACTTGTCTCCATCAGCCTCATAAAACTCGCGTGCGATATCGATAATGTAGTCGCCACCATAGGAATTGCCGCCGAGGATTTCGTTAAACTTGTCCATATACGGGTGCGCTTCGGGGTGAGCGTCCTCTTCATCTTCGATATAAGCTTCACGATCGTCGAGAAGAACTTGAGCTGCTTCTTCGGCAGAAATTCCGCGCGCGACTGCAACGTCAGCAAGCTGCATATAGCGCGTCGCAACAGAACCACCAAATACGTCCATCTGCGAACCGTGATCGTTGATGTAGTACTCACGAAAGACCTTATATCCACAAAATTCCATAACATTGCAGGTAGAATCGCCAAGCGCTGCCCAACGACCATGTCCTACATGCAAAGGGCCGGTAGGATTTGCGGAAATAAATTCGTAATTGATCTTTTTGCCTTTGCCAAAATCGGAAGAACCCCAAGCGGCACCAGCTTTACGCACAGATTGGATCACTTCATTCGAAGCACCCGTGCTCAAATAGAAATTGATGAAGCCAGGACCAGCAATTTCGACTTTGGATACAGCAGAAGTTTGCGGCAAGTGAGAAACAATGATCTGAGCAATTTTTGCAGGGGCCATCCGGCACGCGCGGGCGGATCGAAGGGCTATTGTCGAGGACCAATCGCCATTTGTCGTGTCCTGAGGACGCTCAAGACCGAGGTCGGTGACCTCAAAATCTGCAAGCTCCTGAGCTGCTTGCGCTTCTTTGATGGCAGCGAGTACGAGTTGTTCGAGTGTTTCTTGCATGTGCTCTCCTTTTTGCTAACGCAGACAACTGCGAAGATGCTGGTGCGTTGTGTGCTTAGTTTTGCTTCTTTGATTCTGGTTCTAATGCTTTGACGCTCATTCTTGAGTGCACTTGAGTATACGTTTACTTGAGTGTGAGCTCAGGTGCGTATACGTTCATCTAGACATAATTGTACTAAAAAATGCGCATACCTATGTCGCCAATGTCGACGTTGTCAACAGCTACGGATGTTACGGGTGTCAACAGCTACTGACGTTACGGGTGTCACCGGCTACTGACGTTACGGGCGTCACCGGCTACTGATCAACAGCTGCCGACATTACCGATCAACAGCTGCCGTCATCGTCGTGCAGGTGAGTGACTGCAGATATGCGTATTACGCTCGAGCTCTTGCGTGGTCAAGCGGCTGCGAAGCTCGGAAAGTCGAAGCTCAAGACCCACAGGATAGAACTCTGGATTGAGGAAGCGTGTGATCGCTGGATCGAGCTTTGCCAGCGCGTCTTTTGCGCGTGTGCGGCAGACTTCGAGCGAATCGGGCTCTTTGATGCAGTGACCATCACGCACGATTTGCTCAAGCATCTCTTTGCCTGTGGCTTGCGAAAGATCGTAGCTCACCAGATTGTCGAGGACATCTTGCATGGTCGTGCGCGAAGAAATACCCTCGTTTACGTCGTAAATCATATCGCCTACAGGTGATCCACTTGCATTGTAAAAACGAAGAATCTGCTGAATACCAGGAATCGTTCTCTTATACGCCATCTCGGAAACTTTAATCGTGGGTTCCCACGGCATGTCTTTGTTTTTGCGCATGGCGGAAAGCTTGTATACCCCGCCCAGCGCCGGCTGAGGATCGCAGGTAGAAAGCTTAGTACCCACACCAAAGGAATCGATGGGCGCGCCTTGCGCATACAAAGACTGAATCGTGTATTCGTCGAGGTCATTTGAGGCAGAAATTTTTACGTACGAAAGTCCTTCATCGTCGAAGGCTTTGCGCACCATCTTGGAAAGCTTCGCCAAATCGCCCGAATCTAAGCGTATACCTGCGAGATGCTGTCCTCGTGCCTCCATCTCCTTGGCCACGGTAATCGCATCTTGAACGCCGAGCGTGACATCGTAAGTGTCGAGCAACAACACGCAGTTGTTGGGCATGGAATGCGCAAACGCGCGGAAGGCTTCAAGCTGCGTGTCAAACGACATAACCCAGGAATGCGCGTGGGTGCCAAAAACGGGAATATCGTATATTTTGCCTGCTAAAAGGTTTGAAGTTGCAGCGGCGCCGCCCACAAAACTTGCGCGCGCAGCAGTAAGTCCCCCATCGGGTCCTTGCGCGCGGCGCAGTCCGAATTCAAAAATGGGATGGCCTTGAGCTGCGGAAACAACGCGGGCAGTTTTAGTCGCAAGAAGCGTTTGGAAATTAACTGTGTTGAGCAGCGCTGTTTCAAGAAGTTGGCAATCAATCAAAGGACCTTCGACTCTTACCATGGGCTCACGCGAAAAGACGAGCTCGCCTTCGGGAAGAGCCCAAATGTCGACATTCATTTTGAAGTGCTTAAGATAGTCCAAAAAGCCTTGTTTGAACATTGCTCCCCCACCAGGAGCTTTGAGTTGCGCGAGGTAATCAATGTGTTCTTGACTGAACGCAAAGTTTTCAACAAGATCTGCAATCTGCCCCATGCCGCATGCTATTGCATATCCGCCTGAAAATGGATAAGAGCGAAAAAACACGGTAAAGCAACCTTGGGCCTCAGCAAGTCCTGAATCCCAAAAACCTTGAGCCATGGTGAGCTCATAAAGATCGGTATTGAGTGAGACGTCGCCTGGGTGCGTAGAGTCTGTCAGAGCCATGATGACCTCTTTTGATGGGTGGAGAAAAATTTATATACTTATTCCACTGTAGCACGTTAGCGAGGGCGCAAGGCTGAGATTATTGATTTGCTGCGAATGCGAGCTGGGCTGCTGGGATGAGCTGCTGAGGCGGGTGCGGGCACGCGTGCAGTCGCTACGGACTGTAGGCAGGACACGAGCTGCAGATGCGGGCCGATCGCTTATGCACTCAATCGCATAATCAAAACAACCGCAACGACAAACACAGCAAGCACCAAAAGCACGATCTTTTGACCAAGTGGCATGTGCAGATCATCATCTGGCATCATGACCTGGGCGTTTTTTTCTTTCAGTTCCTTGATACGCGCTTCTTTTCTGAGTTCTAAGAGCTCCTTTTTTTCTTTAAGCTTGCGCGCGTGGGCTTCGGCTGCAGCTTTTTCTGCGCGAAGGGCGAGAAGTTCCTGCTTTTCAGCGTCGCTTAAACTGCTGTTTTGCTGGTCGTTTACTGTATCCATTGCGTTCACTTCCTAGTGTTTGTACTCGTCTTATCTATTCCTATTCGTGCATACTGTCTAAGCACAGCACTTGTGAGAGCGGCCTTTGATCCCGCGGGCCTAGGAGCTCAGCCTAGCTGTGCAAACTAAAATGTAGCTCCGGCCCCTCAACACCTGTTGCATCAAACTCAGGAATAAAACTCTCCGAAACGGTGCCGCCTTGCTGCCACCACATGCGATCAAATCCCAGGTCGTCAGCATGGTCAAGAACGATTTCGTACTCCTCGTTCGAAAGCCCATGGCTCAAATTTCCACCCGCTTTTTTGCATACTCGGTTCGGCGTATACTGATTCATAACCGAAATATCGATCTCATTGTGACACAGTTTCCAGAGCCTATCGAGGACTTTGCATGAATCGTCGGTGTGACCAGGCATAACGAGATGACGGACAATGATGCCTTGCAGCATACGGCCCGTGTCCTCCTCAACCTTGCGACCCCCACGAGCGCGCAAGCTCTCAAGCATCTGAGCGAGCGCTTCAAGCGCAAAGTGTGGATAATCGGCAGCACCTGTGAGCATTTTAGCAAGTTTTGAGGACGCAAATTTAAAATCGGGAAGCCAAATATCAACAATCTCAGAAACGCGCGCGATTGTCTCCGGGCGCTCATACCCGCTTGTGTTGCACACGATTGGCAGCTGCAAGCCTGCTGCTTTTGCCATTTCAACCGCCTGAATCACTTGCGGTGTATAGTGCAAAGGCGTGACAAGATTGATATTGAGTGCACCTTGTTCCTGCAGCTCAAGCATGATTTCCGCAAGGCGCGAAACGGTGATTTGTTTGCCAAATCCCTCTTGAGAAATGCGAAAATTTTGGCAAAACGCGCAGCGCAACGGGCATCCCGTGAAAAAAATTGCGCCTGACCCGGCCGTGCCAGAAATCGGCGGCTCTTCCCAAAAATGAAGGGCAGCGCGGGCGATGTAGAGTTTGTTGGATGCGCCGCAAAAGCCGGCGCGACCTGTGTTTCTTTTGGCGTGGCAGCGGCGCGGGCACAGTTCGCACGATTCGTAGGAAGCGTATGTTTGATGTGCTGAAGACGAAAGCGCTGCCGAGGCGCACACGGGCGCTGTCCTTTTACGCGTGGCATCTGATACGGTAGCTAAGGTCATACTTCCTCGCAAGCGTAAGCGCGGGCGCGAGAGCCTGCACATCAAAACAACTCTAACTGCCCGCTTGATATGCGTGGGCACAAACATACGCGCGAGCACTCATCCAAGCAAAGGCCTCTTTACTCTAGCAATAAAAGCGTGAGCACAGGCGTAGCTGGCGCAAAAACCACTGCATTATCACGGAGTATGAGCCATAAAGAACCAAGCGCGCAATGGCAACACGCAAGCGCGAGCAAGCACAAGCAAGCGCGCAATGAAGCCAAACAAGCACTTAACGAGCGCAAAGATAGCGCGCAACCTCTGCGAGCGACGTAAAAGAGATGTCGGCAAGCGCGCGGGAATAATCCCATAAGCTGGGATAGCCAAGCGAAAGACAGCTTGTATCTGCAGGAAAACCTTGCTCGCAAGACGGCAAATCGCTCAAATCATCGTAGACAAAACCCGCGATCAAGCCACCTGCCTGAGCTGCGCGAAGACCATTCATACTGTCTTCGAGCACGAGCACAGACGAAGGCTCTGCGTGTAAGCACTCCGCCGCCTTGAGAAAAATCTCGGGGTTGGGCTTTGCATGCGAAACATCATCTACCGAGATAATACGCGTAAAATCATCTGCTAGATCTGTAGCCTTCAGATAGCGCTCGATAGCCTCACGCCGAGAAGAGCTTGCTATACAATACGGGATCTGATGTCGCTGTAGTGCAGAGATGAGATCTCTCAAGCCTGGTTTTATGTCCACGCGGTAGTCGATCTGGGTAAGTTTTTCGACACGCCGCGCGATTACCCACTCTCTCCAGCTACGGGCGTTATGAGTAGGGCCGTACATGTTCTGCAGAACCTGAATGATCGATTCTGAGCTACGGCCTGCTAAATAGTAAAAAATCTCTGGTGTGAAAGAAAATCCAAACTTCTGAGCCGCTTCGAGATAGATCTTGTAGACCAGGCGTTCGGTGTCGAACATGAGGCCATCCATGTCGAAGATAACTGCTTTGATCTGGTCGGGTGTGGGTTTTGGCGCGGCGGACGCGGGAGCGTGGGCGGATGCAGGCGCGGACGCGGGCGCTAACGCCGAAGACATACAGACGCGATGTGTCATACAAAATCACTTTCTATCCAAGTTGTGCAAGAGCCTGCGTGTTTTATCCAACGCAACAGACCTCATGAATAGTATAACCACGCCGCCGCAAGAGTCATAGCACAGAGCAGCTGCACAAACCAGACGGTACAAACCAGACGCTAAAACACAAACCGCATTTCTGTACCCACACCAAGCTCGCTCTTTACCGTAATTGTTGCCGAATGGATATCGGCGATATGTTTTACAATCGCAAGCCCCAAGCCGGTGCCTCCCGTTTGACGCGCGTGCGACTTGTCAACACGATAAAAACGCTCAAAGATGCGCGACTGCTCAGCGTCTGGAATGCCAATGCCGCTATCTTGCACCACGATAGTTGGCCGCGCATGCTCAATTAACACGCGCACATGCACGCTACCAGCTTCTTTGTTGTACGTAAGGGCATTTTGGATCAAATTTTCGAGCATTTCGCGCAAAAGCGCATAATTCCCCTGCACGCGCACCGAAACCCCGCTACAGGTGAGGCTTAAGCCCCGCTGGTTTGCGATCGGCTGCAATGCTTGCGTAGTTTTACGCGCCAACATAAGCAAGTCAACTTCTTCAAATGTACGCGGAAACTCGGGATGATCGAGCTCCGACAGGCGAATAATGTCGCAGACAAGCGAGAGCAGACGGTGAGAATTTTCCCTAATTTGCGCAGCCACATGCACAGCTTCGTCCGCATCAACCATTTTATTCTCTATCAATTCAGCATAGCCACTGATAGCTGTAATGGGCGTTTTTAGCTCATGCGTTACATTTGCCGTAAAATCTTGGCGGCTTTTTGCAGCAAGCAGAATTTTTTCGTGCTGCTCACGCATCGTGCGAATAAAGGGCTCGAGTTCTTTGTATACCGGCGTGTTTGAAGGCGAGTCATAATTTTTCGCAAGCAGATCTAGGTGTTTGAGCAGGTCTTTTGTAAGATACCTTCCCACGACCACGCAAATAAGAAACACCACGACGACGATAGCACCAACTATAGGCAGCGTGACAAAAAATATATCGGCAACGGTTTTTACGTGCATGGAAAGTCGGACGATAGTGCCATTATCCAGCAACACTGCATAATAGTACGTATCAAGATGCGAAGTTGCAGAGTGACGCGTGCTTTCACCTTGGCCTTTGCGAAGCGCGTCCTGAATTTCGGGGCGATTCAGATGATTCGGCATTAAGCGCTCATCGACATCATTATCAAAAAGTACGCGACCATCCGCACCTATCCATGTCATACGCAAATTATTTGTATCAAGCGAGCCATACACGCGCGCGATCGATGAGAGATCGTGCGTGCGCGCAAGCGCTTCGTTGGTGCATATGATCTGGGCGTTCACTCGAATATCATGCTTGATTTGTTCAAAAAAGATGCGATAGAACACAGCCGTTAACGCGCACGAACAAAGCACGAGCGCTAAACAAGAAATAATAGCCAAATGCAGGCTGATTTTCTTTTTCATGAGACTGCCCTACGCCGTTGATTGATCTGATTTAATGCAATATCCTACACCGCGTATCGTTTGTATGTAGCACGCTGCGTCCCCTAGTTTTTGTCGCAAGGTCTTGATGTGCATATCAACCGTTCTGCTTTCGCCTTCGAAATCAAAACCCCAAACTGCCTGCATAAGCACATCGCGTGTAAATACAAGCCCCTCGTGCAGCATAAGATAGTGGAGCAAATCGTACTCTTTGTGCGTGAGATTGATAGCACTGTCGTGCACACATACAAAATGACGGGCAGGATCGAGGGTAATCGCGCCTACACGACAGAGCGAATACTTATTCACAGGCACCTGCGCGGGCGCTTGGGCCCTACGCAACAGCGCACGTACACGGGAGAGCAGCTCCATAACAGAAAACGGCTTTCGGATATAATCATCTGCCCCGTTATCTAGCCCACGTATCATATCAATTTCGGTAGTTTTCGCCGTGAGCATGATAATGGGGATATGCGACCATTGGGCATGAGATCTAAGCGTGCGGGTAATGTCGTTGCCATCGGCATCGGGCAACATGATGTCAAGCAAAATAAGCTGCGGGGTGCGCGTTTTGAGCGCGGCGAAAAAATCGGCAGCACACGAGAACGCTTCTACATCGTAGTTGCTATTTTTAAGCGCAATAAGTTCGATTTCTTGAATACTTACATCGTCTTCAACAACATAGATGCACTCCATCAATACACTCCATGCTCGTTATCGCTTTGTAGTTATCGCGTCTTCACACGCGCGGGCGATAAAACTTTGCAGTTATTGCTTCGCCCTTTCGCGCGGGCGATAATCGCTTAATCGTATATCCCTTCAGTCTAACCAAAGCGCCCCATGACATAATCAGCGCAGCGCTCATCGTGAGGCTCATGAAATAGCTGGTACGTGGCATTGATTTCGACCATCTCACCCAAAAGGAAAAACGCCGTATAATCGGACACGCGCGCGGCTTGCTGCATATTGTGCGTAACAATAACAACAGTATAGTGCTGTTTAAGACGCACGATAAGCTCTTCAATTTTAGCAGTTGAAATAGGATCGAGCGCACTCGTCGGCTCATCCATAAGCAAAACTTCTGGCTCAACAGCTAACGCGCGCGCAATGCATAAGCGCTGTTGCTGGCCACCCGATAAACTGAGCGCAGACTCGTGTAGATGGTCTTTGACCTCGTCATATATGGCGGCGCTTTGTAAGCTACGCGTAACAATCGCATCTAGGCTACTCTTTTTTGTGATACCGTGCACGCGCGGACCATACGCAACATTATCATAAATGCTCATAGGAAACGGGTTTGGCTGCTGAAACACCATGCCGACGCGCTTGCGTAGCTGCATCACATTACTAGTTGGAGCATAGATGTCTTCGCCATCAAGAAGGACGTTTCCGCTGATACGTACTGTTGAGAGCGTGTCGTTCATTCTGTTGAGGCAGCGCAAAAAGGTACTCTTACCGCAGCCCGAAGGTCCAATCAGCGCAAGCACACTGTGTTCATAGATATCAAGCGTAATATCTTCCAGGGCCTGTGTGTTGCCGTAGAATACATTCAAGTGCGAGATGTGCATTTTGGTGGACGCAGGCGCGGGGGCTGCGGGTGTGGGCGCTGTCTTGGGTGCGGGCGCTGCCGCGGGCGTAACGGCTGCGGGTTCGTGCTGTGAGCTCGGTTGCGCGGCTTGCGCGTTTTCTTCTCTTACTAACGTCATATGAGTTTGCCTTTCTTTTGCAGGTAGATGGCTTATAGCTTGCGATCACTATGCGTGTTGCAGCGTTCTTGAGCTGGTAAGCGCAATAAGTGCATGAGTTGCACCGTTTATGAGCAAGGTAAATGCAAGAAGTATGCATGCAATCCCAAACGCAGTAGTAAAATCGCCCTGACTCGTAGCGCTAAGATAGAGCTGAACCGTAAGCGTACCGCCCGATGTAAATAATTTTGAGAACAAAGCACCGATGCTATGCGGCAGCACTTTCGCGCTTCCTGCGGTAAAGAGAAGCGCTGCCGATTCGGCAACGATACGGCCAAGCGCCAAAATTACACCCGTCACGATAGAAGGCGCCGCTACAGGTAACAAAATGGTGCGGATGGTATGCCAAGTACCTGCACCTAAGCCAAAAGCGCCAAGCTTGTAGCCTTGGGGCACACATGAAAGTGCTTCTTGAGTGTTGCGAATAATGAGCGGAAGCACCATGAGCGCAAGCGTAAGCGCGCCGCACAAAAGACTGTATCCAAGTTTTAGCATATGCCCAAAAAAGAGCATCCCAAAGAGCCCAAAAATGATGGATGGAATGCCTGCAAGCACATCGGTTGCAAAATCTATCACGTGCACAAGTCGTTTGTTCTGCGCGTATTCTTGCAGGTAAATGGCACTGCCAACGCCAATCGGTATGGCGATTGCGAGTGTGACTACGACGATGATGAGCGTATTGATGATATTTCCCGCAACGCCTATTGTGCCTTTACGAAGCGAGGTGCTACAGGTGAAAAATTCGAGGTTAAGAGCCGGCCATCCTTTTGCACACACGTACGCAATAATGCCCACCAGCAAAAGCACGATACATGCTGCAGATATATACACAAGTGTGTATATTGAGAAATCTGCAAGCGCGCGCGAAAGGTCGTGACTGAGGCGAGGCACGGATGCTGTAGCGGCTGCACGGAGCGGGTGCGGCGCGCGGGGTCCGGATGCGCGTGCAGGCGCGGGGGCAGGTGCGGGTGCTGCGGCGGCAGCAGAGGCAGCAGAAACAGCAGAGGCAGCGTTATTTTCCATAGCAGCGCTTCTTTCGTTTTGTGAATAACACGAGACTATTTATGCAGATAATAAATACATACAGAACGACCCCCACCGCAAACAGCGCTTCTTTATGAAGGCCTTGCGCATAGCTCATTTCGCTTACGAGCTGGGTTGTAAGCAGGCGCACCGATGCAAACGGAAGCGGTAGATTCACTCCCCCACCAGCTACCATGCTAATTGCCATAGCTTCTCCCAAAGCGCGACCAACACCCAACACAACTGCAGCGAAAATACCCGATTTAGCTGCAGGGATAACAACTTTTATGATTGTTTGTACGCGCGTAGCTCCTAGTGCATACGACGAAGCGCGAAGGGACAAAGGCACCGCGCGAAGCGCAGATACGCTCATCCCTATCATGGTGGGAAGCACCATAATTGCAAGCACGCATACGCAGGCGCACATATTGGAACCGCCAGAGTATTGATGCGACGGATCGCCGTTGTATACGAATAGCTCAATGCGATACAAAAGCGGGCACAAGACCACCATGCCCACAAGACCGTAAATCACAGAAGGGATGCCCGCCAAGAGCTCAATAAAGCTGCTTACAATCGATGCCACGCGCTTGGGAGCAAGCTCCGTTATATACATCGACATGAATATACTCAAAGGTAATCCAATACAAACGCTTACCACTGTTGCGATAATGGACGAAAGAATGATGTAGCCGATGCCGAATACGGGAGGATGTGTTGTTGGGCTCCACTGGGTGCCACAGATCATATTCCCAATGCCAATTTGCATAAGCGCTGGTAAGCCGCTTGATATAATGTATATACTCATGGACGCCACCGCGAGTACCGCAATACAGGCTGCGGCGGCGCATACCGTTTGTGCGATACGTTCTTGCACGCTTTGTTGTTTGTGAAGAAGCATGTGACACCTTCTACTGTGCTGGCTGTGCCGCCGCGGATGACTTAGCAGACGGGGCTGCACTCGCAGGCAAAACACCAGCACTTTTTATAGTCTGTATGCCTTCGTCTGAGGCTATATACGAGAACCACGCCTGTACCAGCGACGATTGTGCAGACACTTCCCCTTTCGTAGCCATAATAAATGGGCGTACAAGCGGATACTTCTGTGAGGCTATTGCATCTTCTGTTATGTCTACGCCGTCAAGTGCGAGCGCGTGCACCGCATCCGAAATGGCGTCGAACGAAATATATCCGATTGCGCCGGGCGTTGAAGCAACTTTTGCGAGCACAGCTCCTGTTGAGTCAAGCTCCTGTGCATATGCGCAAGCATTTTTAACGCCAACAAGCTCCTCGAACGCGCTGCGGGTGCCCGAGGCGTTTTCACGACCGATGACCACAATCGCAGCGTTTGATCCACCTACATCACTCCAAGAGCTTATCGATCGTGTAAAAATTTGTTTGAGCTGGTCTGTTGTAAGGTTTTTGCAGTTATTTTCCTTGTTAACGATAATGGCGATACCGTCGAGCGCGACCACATTGCCCACAATACCCGATGATTTTTCTGCTTCAGAAAGCTCACGAGAGCTATTCGCAATGTCACACAAGTTTTGTTGAAGCGATTCAATCCCGGCACTTGAACCTGTGTATTCCACCGAAACATGCACGTTGGGGTATGCGTTCATAAAGCCTTCGCTGAGCGCTTCGCACATCTTTTCCATCGAGGTGCTGCCGGCAAGGGAAATCTTTCCCTGTAGGTTTTGCGGATCTTGCGCATTTTGCGAATCCGAGCTAGAGGATCCCGTGCTGTCCTGATCCGTCTTTGCGCAGCTTGCTACTATCAAACTAGCAGCACTAGCGAGTAGGCCGACTCCCAGATGACATGCATGTCGACGAGTAATGTATGGTGTCATTCGTTCTCCTTTTTCGTGTTTCGGCTGTGAGGTGCAAAGAGCACCGCGCAGCGCGAGCGCGCACCATTGCGTGGGCGAGAAGGCGCGTGTGTGAGTTGCGCGGGCTTAATTTCATGCTACTAAGCACATGTAAAGTGCAAGAATTCATTAGGTAAAATTTAGGTAAAGTTATGCGAGACGTATGTCGGCGCTGCGGCGGGTGCGGACGGCGGGTGCGGATGCACAACGCAAAACGGCAGGATAGAAGTACACACTGCGCGTAGGACTTATACCCCAAGCAGGCAATATTTTTATGCATACTGATTTAGGTTTGCGCAGGTAAAAGAAGGTATTTAATACAGAAAAATGGTGGGGATGAAGAGATCCGAACCCACAGATTGAGCTTCTTAAAAACAGCATTATAGGCCTACGAGCAGCAGAAACGACAAACAACCTATCAGTAAGTCTCCCATTTCTGTTCCCTAGTTTTCATCATTCTCTATTTCTATGACTTAGTCTCTAGCCTCTTAATACCTGCATTGTTTAGCTTTTCAAGTGACAACAACTGAGTTCTCGCAAGCTTTCTAAGCTCTATCATTCGCTCTTTTTGCTTCATGCCTTTTCCGATAAGAATTGCATTATAGCTTTCCATATTTGCAAGCACCAGTAATTCATTTAGGGTTGCGTAGTCTCTCATATTGCCTTTTAGATGCGGGTTTTCTTCACGCCATTGTTTTGCTCTTTTATTAAACAGGGCCACATTTAGTATGTCGGCTTAACTTGAGTACTTATAAGATAGCTGTTCGTTGGTAAGATCCTTTAAGAGATACTCTTTGATTGCAGCTGTATGAATTTTATAGTTGATCTTAGAAATTTCACGATTGAGATTCCAGCCTAATGACAGCTTGGAGTTCTCGTCTGACTTAAGTCTTTTGTAGTCCTGAATGACATACATCTTAAATTCAGCAGAAATCCATGAAGCAAATTCCATTGCTATATCATGATGGGCGAACGTTCCCCCTCCTCTACCAGACTTAGAAACAATACCAATCGCATTTGTATTCTCAATCCATCTTTGGGGAGATAGGGTAAACGCATTAGTTCCTGACTCTTTTTTAAAGGAGTCGAATTCGACCCCTTTAAAATTTGGATTATGGATAGTCTCCCAGAGACCAAGGAATTCAATTGTATCTCGTATCCTTAACCAGTTTTTAACAACATCTTTAGGCTCATGTACATTTTTATATCTTGCGATATCCGTAAGACTTATATAGTCGTTTTTAAAATCTTCAGTATAAATTTGAATAGCAAAACCTTTCGCATCGAGCGTGTCTTTTTTCACGTTACTCATGTGGGTTTCTCCTTATGTTGATATACTGCTCACAAGATACAACTCATCCAGTTCACTTTATACGCCAAGTCCTCGTTCTTCTTCGCTATTTCAACCGCTTGTGCTTGGTGCGAGCTACTTCAAAGTGTATCACAGGGCAAACCCAAAAAAGCGACGCCCCCCGACACTTTGTGCTATACGATTGATAATACAGTGGCTTGTTCTCCATCCTTATCGGTAAAATCTACGTATTTACCTGCTTCTCCGTATTCGCTAGGTTTGGCAGGAACGCGAGCGCAGGACTGGGGGTACGCAGACGGGCGCGGGGGCGGGTGCAGACGGGAGCGCGAGTACGGGTGCGGGCGGGCTCTGATGCGGGCGCAGACTAAAATGTGGCGCAAAACATGTGCGCGCTAGCCTCTAACAAAACGTGATGAGTGATATTAGAACTTTACCCCACTTTGTCACGGGTTCTGGAGCCGAAAATCGCCCTCGTAGGCACTTTTGAGAGCCGCACCAACATGCTAAAAGAAAATTACCTGGGCAAACGCAAAACGGTTTCGGCCGCCCCGCGCGTGTGCAGCGCCCGAACACGTGACAAAGTGGGGTATTTTTCTAATATGAGCGTGTGGGTTTTGTAAACGCTCATACGCTCGCCGCGCATGGCGCAAAACGGCAGACTAGACATGTACAACGCACGTAATATTTATGACCGAATAAGAAAATATTTTTATGCATGCTGATTTAGGTTTGTGCAGGTAAAGTGAGGTATTTAATAAGAAAAAGAATGGTGGAGATGAAGGGAGTCGAACCCTCGGCCTCTGCCTTGCGGAGGCAGCGCTCTCCCAACTGAGCTACATCCCCATTGCCGCAAACGACGCGCAGGCGAATTTGACGGTGCAAATCCCCGTGCTCGCTACCTTGTCTATTTTTACAGGAAGACGCAGCTGTGTCAACAATTGTGAAGCGATGCCAAAAAGAATCATAAACCCCGCGGGTGTGTTTTGTGGCGCCTTGACGCGCACACGGCATGAGCACGCGGATGCTGATAAAGCGTGCAAACTATTTGATTAGTACCTGGACTCACACCTCGCATACAAATCGCCAAATTGACCACATAAGCACCCGCGCACAGCGTATGAAACACGAAAATTGATACAGTCACCCCAGTTTCTTCGTCGCGCACACGATTCCGCTTTGCCTTCATTCTTCAAATCTCATACTATCGACGTCACTCATACGCCCTTCGATTATCCAAAAAATGTGGACGGCGCATAACGCGTGGTAAGCTTATATGATGCGTTTTTGCCTCGGCGGATGTGCAACCGCGCGCACCCGCACACGAGCCCGCACACGCAGGGCCCACGCGTACACCCGAAATATTCACGATTTCTACACAAAGGAGTAGGACATGGCCCTTCACTACGAACAGGTCGCATTTGAAGCAGCATATGGCACGCCCGAGCAACTTCCCCCCTCCACAACTCCCGAAATCGTCTTTTGCGGGCGCTCAAACGTGGGTAAATCGTCCCTCATCAATGCCCTTTTCTCCCGCAAAGCGCTCGCACGCACCAGTAGTCAACCAGGTAAAACGGCCAATATCAATTTCTTTACCGCAGACGGCGTACGCTTTGTCGATCTTCCCGGATACGGTTTTGCAAAAGTCTCAAAAGCTGAGCGCGAGCGCTGGGCCGATCTTATCAGCGGCTATTTTGATCAAAATCGGAGCTTTAATCTGGTCATTTGCCTCGTTGATATACGCATCCCCGCGCAGAAACTCGACATTGACATGATCAATTTCGTCAAAGACGAAGAACTTCCCTTTGTCATAGCGCTCACCAAAGCAGACAAACTCCCCCACTCGAAGCGCACGCGCGCACGCGCGCAACTCGCGCAAGCCTTTGGCCTCTCCCCGCAGCAGATGATCATTACCTCGAGCGAGACTAAAGAAGGCATCCAAGAACTCAAACGCAAGATAGAACACGAGGTATATCATGACTAACGCCACGCCAAACGCGCGCGAACACGAGCAAAACAAGAATCAAAGCCAAGTGCCTGAGCAGCCCGAATCTAGCTCCTGCTCCAGCTCCAACTCAAATCCCAATCCCAGCTCCCTCGCCCAAAAAGACCCCGTTTTTACCCAGGAACAGGCACATCTCACCAAGGTCTACCAGGAACTTCTCGACGAGCGCGATGTTCTTGCCAAACGCATGACTCATGATCACGAGCAGGCAAAAAAAGACCTTGCTGCGCTTTCGAGCGAGGTCCGCACAAATCTCGGTTCAGACGACGAGGAGATGGAAAGCTACGCCGCAATCGAAGGCCTTAACCAGCTCATCGACTCGTACAACCAAAAGCACGACTTCGATGCTGAACGCCAAAAACGTATCGACACCCTCCTTTTGCAGCCCTACTTCGCAAAAGTTGTCCTCCAGATGCGCCCGAACAGACCTCCGCGCGAGGTCTACATCGGAAGCGTAGGCATCACCGACCAAAAGCGCGCGCCTCTCATCATCGACTGGCGAAGCCCCGTTGCGAGCACCTACTACGACCAGGGCATGGGAAAAACAAGTTACATGGTCGATGGCAAAACACGAGAAGTCGAGCTTTTGCTCAGGCGCCAATTCGACATACAAGAACAGACGCTCAAGAGCTATTTTGATTCCGACATCGCAATAGAAGATTCACTGCTTTTGCACGTGCTGTCCAAGACCCACACCGAAAAGCTCAAGGCGATCACCGCAACAATACAACGCGAACAAAACGAGGTCATCCGGCATGAAGATGTGGACGCGATGCTCGTGGAAGGTATCGCGGGTTCTGGAAAAACGTCGGTAATGCTGCAGCGCATCGCTTATTTGCTCTACCAAAAGCGAAGCGACATGCGCGGAAGCTTACGTGCAGATCAGATAGGACTTTTTGCGCCGAATACGATTTTTGAACATTACATCAATATGGTGCTCCCCAGCCTCGGCGAGCAAAACCCCAAGACCTTCACCTGGAAGAGTTTTATCGCGGAGGAGGGGCTTTTGAGCGCGGGCGAGGGACGCGAGACCTCGCGAGAAGATCTTGCATCAATACGTGCGCATATGCCAAAAATAAGCCTTTTACCTGCAGATCTTTGTGCAATAGCAAAAGGTGACCAGCTACTTGTCAAAGTTTCCGCAATCGAGAACGCGCTCCAGAAGTTCAAAGACATCCCCGTGGGGCCCAAACTCATAGCACTTATGAAAGACGAGCTGCACACCCGGCTCTCCGCGCGTATCGCGCAACTTGCCCGTGCAGAATGGCTCCAAGACAAGATGATGGAGCTTGATGTAGAAGAGCAAATGGAAGTGTTTGGCGAGGTCATTGCCCCCAAAAATGACGAAGAAATCCTGCGCGCCGCAAAAAAATTTGCTCAAGCACTCTTTGGAAGCGCACACCAGGATATCGAAGATGAACGCTGGTGCAACTATCCTGCAATCACGAAACGCCTGCTTCAAAAAGATAATCCAAGCTCGGTAGAAATTTTGTACCTGCATACGCTCATGAGCTCCTACGAGCCCAAACCCTTCTTGTATCTTGCGATTGATGAGGCACAAGACTTCACGGCAGCACAGCTTGAATGCTTGATTGCGTGTTTTCAACATGCACATTTTCTGATACTCGGAGACGATCATCAGGCCATACGCGCTGGCTCCACCAATTTTAACGAGATGGAGCAGCTGTTTACGCAGGCAGGAAAGAAGGTGTGGCGGGCGCGTTTGCAAACAAGTTATCGCTCGACGCCAGAAATTACGCAAACGTTTTGGAGCCTCTTTCAGGATCAAGAAGATGTGAGTCATACAGCTCTGCATTCAGTGCAGCGTGCAGGCGAGCTTCCCCGATTTACGAAAGTAGACGAGGATGATAGCTCAGCGTATGTGAATACGATTGGGCGCTGGGTATACGATATGCAAACAAAAGAGGGACTTTCTGCAATCATCTGTCATCATGAACCCTTGGCAAAATGGCTGGTAAAGCAGCTTATTTCCTATTGCAACGAGCACGGGTGTACACGCGCCCCTCAGCTCATTGACAAACATCAGATTCTTCCCCATGAGGGCATCGTAATTCTCACGCTTAAGCATGCAAAAGGGCTCGAATTTGATCGCGTGCTCGTGGCGGACGCGTCTGAAGCTTCATACCCCAGCAATCCCCAGGCAGAAGCGCTCTCGAGGCGCGAGCTCTATACGGCGATTTCGCGCGCAACGCAAAACGTAGACATCGTGTCGCAAGGAGCGTTCTCAAAGCTCTTGGACGCATATAGAAAAACGATCAGTCGAGCCTAGGAAGCACGTGCTCAAACGCGGCTAGAAAACGCAGCAGCTCGAAAGTGCGGGCGCGCACTCGAAGAAAAGAACGCATCCCCGCGCATCAGCATGCCCGCCCGCGTGCGTCTACACGTCGGCATACAGGGTCTTAAGCTTTGTCAGATACTCATAGCGCGCAAGTGCTGCCTCTTCATTCTTCTCGAGCAGCTCATCTGCATGCTCGGGATGCTCGCGCACCAAGCGTGAATAGCGTGCCTCATTCATGAGAAAGTCGCGATATCCTCCCTTGGGCTCGCGCGAATCGAGATGGAATTTTTTGCCCTTAGGAGACGCAGGATTAAAACGGAACAGATTCCAATACCCACAATCAACAGCGCGTTTCATCTCGTTTTGGCAGTTTGCCATCCCGCCTTTGATCGCATGCATCTCGCACGGCGAATATCCAATAATGAGAGAAGGACCTGGATAGGCCTCAGCCTCAGCAACGGCCTTAAGCGTTTGCGCAGGATTTGCACCCATCGCTACCTGGGCGACGTACACATTTCCGTAGTTCATCGCAATCTCGGCAAGCGGCTTCTTTCCTTGAGCTTTGCCCGATGCCGAAAATTGCGCGACCTGACCTAGATTCGATGCCTTTGAGGCTTGTCCGCCCGTATTTGAATACATTTCGGTATCAAACACAAAGACGTTGACGTCTGCACCCGTGGCAAGCACGTGATCAAGCCCGCCAAAACCGATGTCGTACGCCCAACCGTCACCGCCAAAAATCCAAAACGACTTTTTCGTCAAAAACTCGCGATTGCGCAAGATTTCTCTAGCTTGAGGCAGATCTACATCCTTGAGGAGCGCGAGGTAGGTGCGGGCACATGCCTCGGAATCTCCAGGACGCATACGGGCATCAAGCCAAGCCTCCGCAGCGTCCTTAAGCTTTGGCTCAAGCCCCGGCATCGCCAGAAGTGCATTTGTCTCTTCTACCAGGCGCTCTTGTTGTGACATGTAGCCAAGCTCCATGCCAAGTCCGTGCTCGGCGTTATCCTCAAAGAGCGAATTGTTCCACGCGGGGCCGTGCCCTTTGCGATCGCAGCTAAACGGCGAACAGGTACTTGGGTTTCCCCAGATGGATGAGCAGCCCGTCGCGTTTGAAATGAAGAGTCGATCGCCAAAGAGCTGCGTGACAACGCGGGCATATCCCGTTTCTGCGCATCCTGCACACGCGCCCGAAAACTCGAGATAGGGATTTTTGAACTGAGAGCCTTTCACGCTTAAGCTCTCTAGCTCGGGCTTTTCGGAAACGTTGTCGAAATCGCACGCCCAATCCCATACCTTTTGCTGAGGCAATTCTTGCTCTAAAGGAACCATAGTCAAGCAATCCTTGGGGCACACATACACGCAGTTTGCGCATCCCATGCAATCCAGAGGCGATACGGAAATCGAAAACTTGAGGCCTTTTGCACCCTTCCCCACCGCATCGATCATGCGCATGTTTTCAGGAGCTGCGAGCGTTTCTTCCGGCGTCAGCGCAACGGGGCGTATGGTTGCATGCGGGCACACGTAGGCACAGTTGTTGCATTGTATGCACTTGCTTTCGTCCCAATGAGGCACCATGGTAGCCACGCCGCGCTTTTCGTATGCTGCGGTCCCCAGCTCGAATTCTCCGTTTGCATGGTCTTTAAATGCCGAAACGCGGATACTATCGCCTTGCATGAGATTAATGGGCCGCAGGAGCTTTTGTACCTGCGAGACGATTTCTGCGCGACCCTTAAGGGTTGTATGATGCGGGGTATCTTTCGCATCTTTCCAGGATTCAGGCACATGTACCTGGGTAAATGCGTGTGCGCCGCGATCAATTGCCAAGTGATTTGCGCGCACAATATCTTCGCCCTTTTTGCTGTAGCTCGCGGTCGCATATTCTTTCATATAGCGCATGGCCGCATCCTTAGGCAACACATGCGAAAGAGCGAAAAAGGCTGATTGTAGCACGGTGTTTGTACGCTTGCCCATACCTACCTCGCGCGCAATATCAATCGCGTTGATGAGATAGACCTTGATATGATTGGCATAAATATAGCGCTTTGCCTCGGCGTTTAGATGCCTAGAAAACTCTTCTTCGTCCCACTGGCAATTTACCAAAAAGGTTGCATTGGGCTTGCAATCGCGCACCATCTTAAAGCCCTGAATGATGTAGGAAGGATTGTGGCACGCCACAAAATCCGCCTTGGTCACGTAATAGGAACTTTTTATGGGATGCGCGCCAAAGCGCAGGTGCGACACAGTTACGCCGCCCGTTTTTTTGGAGTCGTACTGGAAATAGGCCTGGACGAACATGTCGCTATGATCGCCGATAATCTTGATGGAATTTTTGTTCGCGCCCACCGTACCGTCGCCGCCGAGTCCCCAAAATTTGCATTCTATCGTAGAAGGAGCCGAGGTATTGGGGGCGTGAGCGTCTTCTGCAAGCGATAGATGCGTGAGGTCATCTTCGATCCCTATGGTAAATTCACGCTTGGGCGCGTCTTTTTTGAGCTCTTCAAATACGGCAAACGCCGAAGAAGGAGGCGTGTCTTTGGAGCCAAGACCATAGCGTCCGCCAATTACGCGAATATCTTGCGCGCCCGCGCGCCCACCTTCAACAAGCGCTGCAAGCACATCTTGATAAAGCGGCTCGCCGATGGCACCGGGCTCTTTTGTGCGATCGAGAACAGCTAGTTTTGTGCACGTGCGTGGCAAGATGCGCATAAAATGTTCAACCGAAAACGGCCGATATACACGCACTTTTATCAGTCCAACTTTTTCGCCTTGAGCTCTGAGGTAGTCGATGACTTCTTCGATCGTGTCGCAAAACGACCCCATGCACACAATTACGCGTGTCGCATCAGCGGCGCCGTAGTAATTGAAAAAACCGTAATTGGTGTGCAGTTTTGCATTGACGCGCGCCATGCAACTCTCGATCGTGGACGTGAGGTCGTTGTATACGGGATTTATGGCTTCTCGGTTTTGGAAATAAATGTCCGGATTTTGGTGGGATCCCCTCATGTGCGGATGCTCCGGATTGAGCGCGGAGGAGCGAAAACGCTGAAGCGCCTGGAAATCGTACATGTCTTTGAGATCTGCGTAGTCCCAGACTGCGACTTTTTGCACTTCGTGAGAGGTCCTAAATCCATCAAAGAAATTGATGAACGGTACCTTCCCCTCAAGCGCGGCCATGTGCGCAACAGGAGCGAGATCCATGACTTCCTGCGGATTGGTCTCGGCGAGCATAGCAAAACCCGTTTGCCTACAGGCCATGACATCGGAGTGGTCGCCAAAAATGCTGAGAGCGTGCGTAGCGATAGAACGCGCAGCTACATGAAAGACACACGGGAGCTGCTCGGCCGCAATCTTGTACATGTTGGGAATCATGAGCAACAGGCCTTGCGAAGCGGTATACGTTGTAGCTAAGGCGCCCGTGCCAAGAGCACCGTGAATGGTGCCGGCAGCGCCTGCTTCAGACTCCATCTCGATGACACGTACACGCGTGCCAAACATATTTTTCTTGCCCTGAGATGACCAAATATCTACATGATCGGCCATGGGGCTCGATGGGGTAATGGGATAAATACCAGCTACTTCTGTATATGCATAGGAAACGTACGCGCAAGCCTCATTACCATCCATCGACTTGAATTTTCTTGCCATAACCTCTCCTTCAACAAGAAATATCAAAATTCAAGCTCTATGTTGGTGCGCTGAGCTATAGCTCAGTACGAATGAGGGAGCGCTTTTAACACTCAACCCATGTATGAGCACGTGTATGCATCGCAGATGTATGTATACGCACGGCTCATATCAAACTCTGATCACCATGATACGGCATCCGGAAACAAAATGCTACTGCATCTGCGCGCGCACACGAATCATCTATGAGCTGTGGTATGGCCTGCGTTATGAGCTGCATTGGCCTGGGTTATGACCTGGGTTA
Organism: uncultured Atopobium sp.; assembly: GCA_947090525.1. Classification (GTDB taxonomy): domain Bacteria; phylum Actinomycetota; class Coriobacteriia; order Coriobacteriales; family Atopobiaceae; genus Fannyhessea. Next base: position 392,528 of record CAMUON010000001.1, on the reverse strand, counting down.
TGACCTGCGTTGGACGCATGAATCGCAAGAATCGTACGAGGAACCCCGCATTCTTCGTTTGTCCAGGGACAAAGGAAGTGAGCGCGAGCTTTCACCTGGTCCTCAGCATTTTTCATCGCAAAACTATACGAAACAGCGTCGAGCATATCAAGATCGTTGGGACCATCACCAAAAGCGGCAGCGTTTTCGGGCAGCACGCCATGAGCTTTGCATAATAATTCGGCGGCCTTTTTCTTGCTTGCGTTCTTATTCATAATTTCACATAAGATATCGTTTGAACGAACGACGAAGAGCTCCGGATAGCGAAGAGCAAGTGTCTGCTCGGCTTGAGCAATATCTGTTGGCTCCCCCATCAGCAAAAACTTGTGAATACCGCGCTCATCAAAGGCGCTCGAGAGATCACGGCATACAGCAGGCGAAGTCTGCACAAAATGAGCTTCGCGCTCAACATAGATGTTGTGTGCATCGTCTACAATCCAGGTGTTAAAGGCATAGGTACCCACAGCAATGTTTGGCAACGCGCGCGTCAGGTACTCTTTGATAGCCAGAGCTGCGGACAAGGGAATCGTTGTGCTATATAGCTCGCGCCCAGACGCATCTACAACATAGGCTCCAGAATATGCTGCATAAGCACCATGGATATCCAGGGGTTTTTGCACCGAAAAGATACCCTCGGGCGAGCGCGCAGAAACCAGACAAAGCGGCATGTATTCCATAAGCTCATGAATATAGGGCTTTGAAGCGGGAATGGGATGATGGTCAGCGCCCACGAGCGTGCCATCGATATCGCTTAACACAAGACGGATATCTGCGCCAACGGGTAGGTCAGCATGTGATGCAAAATCTTGCATACGTGTATGTGATGATGAGCTGGTATCTGTCATAGTGTGACTTTCGTATCGTGTTGAACATTGAGGGCTCACAAGCGCGGATATGGGTGCGCTAGCGCGTAGCAAGCCAAGAAGAAATACCTGGTATTACAGCATATACAATGAAAATGCCATAGAAGACCACCATGAGGAGAACGTATGCGATCATATTGATACGAAAAATTCTACTTGAATCATCATGAGTAGTGTCAGGCGCGGGAGCCTTTGAAGTAGATGTCTCCTTTTGCTCCTCCAAAGACGAATCCACCTGAGACGCGCTCACCTGCGCGTTGTCCGAACGTGCCATAGCTACTCCTTGATATCTTCGTGTATTTCCACATGTACTTTTGAGGATAGCACAATATGCGTTTCTAGTTTTTTATGAGAGCGTGCGCGCGAAAGCAAAACACGTATGCGCTCAATGCTACAATGAATGCTTGCAAAGCGAGCCGGGCGGCTACGGGTCTTTTATAAGACATGAGGAAAGTCCGGGCTCCACAGGGCAAAATGCTGGCTAACAGCCAGGCGGGGAAACCCGACGGAAAGCGCCGCAGAAAAGAAGACTCCCGCTGCCGCATGCGCGGTAAGAGAAAAGCTGAAACGGTAGTGTAAGAGACTACCAGCACCCCAGCAATGGAGTGGCTTGGCAAGCCCCATTTGGAGCAAGCGCAAATAGGAGTGCTGAGGATTGGCCCGATCTGCACTCGGGTAGCGTGCTTGAGACATATAGCAATATATGCCCTAGATAAATTGTCGCCCACGACAGAACCCGGCTTATAGGCTCGCTTTGCATAATCTTGTGCAAGCATTTTTGGCTGCTTCGTGTGCGCTTTTCGATACTCTCTCCGCGTAAACTCCCCGTATCAGCTTTCGCAAATTCTTCCTGCAAATAATCGTTCAGGCGAAGCGAAAAAACGCGGACGCTTTCGCATCCGCGCTCCACTATTCCATTCAAAAGCGCTTGAGTTATCGTGCGCGCCAAAACCAAAAAGCTACACGCGTACGCGCTAGTTCAGCGAATTCGGGCGAATAACCGCACGTATAACATCAAATCCGCGGACTCTTCTCCACACGCCATTACCAGCGTTTTGAGAGCCGTTGTCATCTGGGTGCGTATTGCCTTCGATCGCTGTGATCGTGTTCCCATTATTCGATTCAATAATACCGATATGATCGCACGATCCATTACCATCGAAGTCGTAGAGCGCCACATCACCCTTGCGACAGTCGTGAGGATTATCGAGAATGGTTGCGTCGCCGTATGAACGTGCACGGCTCAGAATCTGATCGCAGTTGTAGCTTGGGAGTGCACTCCAATCCACTTGCGCATGATCGAAGCACCAGGATACAAAGATTGCGCACCACCATATATCACGAGAAGGACCTCTTAACCAATCGATGCCCGTGACATCTGCCATCCAACGGCCATACTTACTACCAGGCTCGGGATCATCGTCGCCACGGTAACCAATTTCGCCCGTCGCGACACGTAAAAGTCGATTTGCTGGCTGTTGCGCGTTGGGATCAAGCGCGGGATTAACGTAGCTTCTCGGCTGAATATTTTCGGTGATAATTCCCTGGTCGTTCACATGCACGCGGCGGCCATCGATGTTCACCGTGCAGTTGTACACAAGACCTTTGGATTCATCGATGTAGTACGTCTTGCCATCGACTTCACATGCGCCGATAACCGCTTTGAACGTCTGAGGATCGAAATAGAACCACTTATAGTTGGGAGTTCTGTACCAACCACTCGCAAGGATACCCCACTGATCGGTGCGCATCCAGCTACCGTCCAGGTTGTGAATCCAGCCGCTGTAATAGAGGCCACGGTCAACATCGATCCAGTAGTGGTAGCCGTTGACAAAGCAATCGCCTGTCACCAATTTGTGATCGTTTGGAGAGAAATACCACCATTTGCCATTAGGGGTCTGGTACCAACCACTTACGAGGATGCCCCATTGATCGGTATGCATCCAGCTACCATCCGGATTTTGGATCCAGCCGTCGTAGAGAAGGCCTTGGCTTTCATCGATCCAATACGGATAGCCATTTGACATACAAACGCCCAGCTTAAGCGTAGGATGAAAACCGTTTGCTTCAAAGAAGAACCACTTGCCATTGGGAGTTTTGTACCAGCCATTAACCGCACGGCCCGTTTCGTCGAAATAGTGCCAACCATCTGCGTCTTTTGTCCATGAGCTCGTAGTCCAAGAGCCGTCAGCACAGCGGATGGAGAAGCTGCCGTCGCTATTTTGCACCCAGCCAGGAGTATTGAACGATGCGGTAGTAACAGCTGCATCGTCTGCGCTCTTTTCCGTAGCTTTTACAAGAACGTGCTCAGGCACGCTCTGTTTTGCGGACGTGGGCGTGGATGTCGCTGCTGCCGAGTTTGCAGCTGCTGCGCTCTGCTTGCGCACATCTTGCGAAGATATACGCGCGTCCTGCGCAGACGAAGACTTAAGAGTAACGCTTGCAGCCGCAGGTGCTACAAGCGTTTCTGCGGATGCAGGCGCTAGCTGCATGCCAAAGGCAAAACACGAGCTCACAAGCGCCGTCTGAATGAGCAATTTAGGCAGACGAGAGAACCGAAGCTGCGCGCACACGCCGTCTCCCTTCGTCTCATTGTGATGCGAATACAAAGAATTCCAACTATTCATGCATTACTCCAAACTAATGTGCATAAAATACCGCCGGCATAAAGCTATGCAGGCGGCATAGGATTACCAACATGTGAGCTGTCAATCTTGTAAGAGGATTAGCAAAACTCAAGCGACACAACTGAGCAAAGCCACGCGTAGTACGCAAAGCCCGTACTTAGTCGAGATCAGAAAAATCTCCAAGCGTGGGTGCGCTTGCACTTACCGAGCTTTGAGGCTCTTTTTCGGCACTTGCAAGCGAAATATCGCTAGAACCGTTTGCACCTTTGCGCGGAAGCACAGAATCAGCGTCATCCATAAAGTGCTGCAACATCTTTTTGTACGCGCTGCGGAAATTCTCTTGCGATTGCTTGAGACGGTCGATTTCGTCGAGCTCATTTTGCTTCTCAGCAAGGGCTTGACGAATGACTTCGCGCGCCTTTTGATCTGCCTCGGTACGCACGGCGTCGGCATTGGCATGAGCATCGGCCAAAAGCTTATCGGCACTTTGTTGAGCGACGATGAGCACCTGGGAAATTTGCTTTTCGGAAGCAGAAAGAGAAGAAGATGCAAGCTGAGATGCATCACTCGCAGCACTTTGGTCTTTGAGCTGCACAATCTGAGCCTGAGAAGAAGCGAGCTGCTGTTCAGAATTGGTAAGACGGCCCTTAAGGTCGGCGATCTTTTTGAGCATCGCATCAACTTCAACAGAAAGCTGATCCAAAAATGCATCTACCTCATCTGTATTGTAGCCGGACTTCTTGTCTTCAGAAAATGTCATGCGTTCGATATCAGCCGGAGTAATTGCCATCGTTGTTCCCTTTCGATTATGCGGCGCCACACCTGCGGCTACCATGTACGTTTGCATGAGACACATGCTTTAGTATAGCAGTGTCAATGTGCATTATCCAAGAAAATTCCGGACTATTTCCAATACGATCAAAGCAACCATCGGAGAAAAGTCGATCCCGCCAAAGGGTGGAATGTATCGCCGAAACAGATTTATGTAGGGTGACACCAAGCGATCGAGTACCTCGCGTATGTCTTGCACGAGCGAAGCAGACGAAGACATCGGTACCCAGGAGAGAATAGCCCAGATTACGATCACCCACGAATAGGCGTCGATGAGGCGTCTTGCTATCAGTAAGATACTTATGAGCATGCTATTTACCTTGCAGTTCGTAGGTTTTTGCAAGAGCCGCTTCTACGGCAGCCTGCACCGCTTGTACACAAAGCGGCTCGAAGGCTTTGAGGCCTTGCGCCGTTGTGCCTTTGGGAGAAGTTACCTGATCCATAAACGCGCGCGGGTGGTCATGCGTGCGAAGCAGGTGCTCAGCACTCCCCTTCATGGTGTAGAGAATAAGCTCGCGCGCGTTTTGCGCAGAAATACCAAATTCCACTGCCGAGCGCGTAAACGCATCCACCACAAGCGCCATAAATGCAGGTCCGCAACCAGACAATACCCCAGCTACATCAAGGTTTTCCTCCGTCGTAGCTTGAATGCAGCCAACTGCCGAAAAGAGCTGCTCAATAAGCTGAGCATCTGCTGATGTAGCAGACGGAGCCATTGCGTAGGTTGCTGCCTCGGAAAGTTCACTCACGCAAAGATTCGGCATCACGCGGATAAGGCGCGCACCGGGAAGAAGCTGAGCGAGGGTGTTAAGCGATATACCTGCAGCAATAGAGACCACGAGGGAATCTTTGAGCGCATCGGCAAGGGGGCTCATAACTGCAGGCAATACTTGAGGTTTGACCGCAAAGAGGGTAAGTGTGGGCGCTGCTCCGAGCATCTCTTGCGCGGAGTCAAATACGGTACATCCAAGCTCTGCGAGATGTGCGCGAGCGCTGGGTGCAGGGTCAAAAGCAAGAATATGCGCGCTTGGAACCACATGCGCATGAACAAAGGCCTCGGCAATGGCTGAGCCCATTGTGCCGCAGCCAACAAATGCAATGGTCGTGTCTTCGCATGTGGGGCGCGCAGCGGGCGCTGCGCTTGCGGGCGCTTGAGAATCTGTAGATGAGTGAGAAAACTGTGTAGCCATATCTAAACTTTCATGTAAATCGATTGTGAGAACATGCGCGTACAAGCGTACTAACGCGTACGGGTGCGAAGCATACTAACGAGCGCGCGGCGCTTGGCCGATGAGCTTATGAATCTCTTCAAGAGAAACTTCCACACCAGCAGGCACAACAACAAAGACGCGATCGGCAACTTCCTCAACTTTTCCGCCAATACCGCAGGTCAGACCCAGGCAAAAGTCGAGTATGCGCTTGGCGGTATCGATATTGGTATTGGTAAACATGAGCACAACCGGCTGATTGGTGCGAACGCGGCGCACAACCATTTGCACGTCGTCATAGGATGCAGGCTTGAGCAAATACGCAGGAAGCTGGCCCGATGCCTGAGGACGAGAAATGGTACGTAGTCCTAAATCTGCAGGAGTCCTTCTACCGGTTGTATTGCCGAGCACAGAATTTGCGCGGGCGGCATAGCTTGATTGCACAGGAATCTGCGATGTTTCTTCAGGCGAGAGCGCACTCGCTGAAGCGGGCTGAGAAGCATAGTTTGCACTCGGACGTTGTTGGTAATAATCCGGCTTTGTGGGTGAATTGAGAGGACGACCGGAACGTGTAAACACGTTCACGCTTTCTGCCTCGGGACGGCGCGTATTGCCCAATACACCCGAACCCATCTCTCGACGAGCAGGCGCTTCGGCTTCGTCGTAGCGCGCATCATCGTAGTCTTCGTATTCATCCATTTCTTCGGGATGACGAAAATCTCTGATCTTGCCTCTGAGTTCATCAAGAATGCTCATGATATCCACCTTTCGAATAGTTCAACCGTTACGTGTCAACCGTTCCTTGTGTCTAGTAACTGCATGTTATCGCGTGTAGTCGCACGTTATCGTATCCTCGCACGGGCGGGTGCGAAAGCTTGCCGCTTACACAATCGCTTAGGCAAACGCAAGAGGATAGTCGGGATCAAACACTATCCTTCCCAAGCGTATGAGGGTAGAGCCCTCGGCTATCGCTTCCTCAAAATCCCCACTCATACCACACGAAAGCTCAGGTAGGGAAAGCCCTGTGCGCACTTCGCACTCATCTCGAAGGAGACGAAGCGCTTTGAAGCACGACCTAGCGCGTGCGCGCGATCCAGCAGGCGCCATCGTCATAAGTCCTACGAGGCGAATCCCCTCAAGAGCTGCGAGATCATCAAGATGAAGCAGGAGCTCATCTTTTGAAAATCCAGACTTCGACGCTTCACCGCTTACGTTCGCCTCGAGCAACACATCTTGCACAACTGAGCGTGCGCAGGCATGCTCGGAAATCTTTTGCGCAAGCGCATAAGAAGATACCGAATGAATGAGATCGACGTGGCCAAGTACCATGTTGATCTTGTTGCTCTGAAGATTACCGATCATATGAAAGGAAATCTTTTGCGCACTAACAAGGTCTGCAAGCGCCTCCGTCTTACGCCTGAGCTCTTGAGGCCTATTTTCTCCAAAGAGACGATACCCTACCCTATAGGCGCAGGCGACTGTTTGGGCATCTACGGTCTTGGAGACCGCCATCACACGCACATCATCTGTACTGCGTCCATGCGTCTGAAGTGCTTCATCAATACGCGAAAGAAGAAGATCCCTGCGCTCGCGCAGCATATCTTCTATGGTTACAGCTCTCAGACCTTGTATTTCATCATCTGATGATTCACTCATCGCGTGATATCCTTTCACGTGCAAGCATGAATTCTGAACGCGGGCGCGGCATGCACGCAAGCGCACCATGCCTACCGCAGCTCCCCTTACTTGCACGATACGAGAAGAAACGTTTTGTTTCGCTTGCCGTAGAAGCATCTACAGACACGATGTGATCGCTTGCGACGCCCGCTTGCGTAAGTGTGCGAACAATCGCTTGCTCCAAATCGAGGTGATATGCACCGCGATCCACTGAAGGGCCAAAAGCTTCTACAAAGCGCTCCATGAGTTCTTTTGATACGGGATAATCCTTTGCTTGAATGTGAGGTCCTATGTAGACGAAGACATCCGAAACCGAAGATCTCGTTACTCGAGTGAGCTCGTGCAACACATGAGCAGCAATTGAGGCATAGGTACCCCGCCAACCCGAATGCGCGAGCGCAAAACCACCCGGCGCAACAAAGATAAGCGGCACGCAATCGGCAAAGCACAAAAGCGGACAGACGTCATACGCTGTACACACAATCGCATCGGCGCCTGCTTTGAGCTCAGCTTGTGCGCGCTCAATAGCAGCAGGAGATCCATCCTCTACCACAACACAATTGATACCATGAACCTGGTGTGCTTCATCGAGCACGCGTGCGTGGGCAAGAGCCGCCGCATCGCCTTCAAGCAGCGCTTCTACCACAAGGCGACGATTCGTTTGCACGGAGGAGAGATCGTCTCCGCAGCGGCTCGAAAGATTCAAGCTATCGAACGGTGCACTCGACACACCCCCCACACGCTCGCTAAATGCAAGGTGCACAGCATAGGGATGCTCTGTATCTTCTAGAAGCACCACACGCCCATGATGTGTGCGGGTAAGCGATGGTTTCACCAGGTGCCTCACTTACAAACGACTGTGTTTGAGGAATTCGGGAATATCAAATTCTTTATCATTCGTAGAGGATGAGCTGCGCGGAGACGTTTGTGTACGAGAAGGCGCAGGAGCTTGTGTCTTGGAGCGTGTTTGCTGCGAGCGAGAAGGTGTTTGAGAACGCGGCGTGAGATTAATCGTCGGCAGCGCAGAAGACGTGCTTTGATCTTTGAAGCCGGTTGCGATAACCGTTACACGCACCTGATCGCCGAGCGACTCGTCCACAACGGTACCAAAGATGATATTTGCTTCCGGGTCCACTGCATTTGCGACAAAGTCAGCGGCATCGTTGATCTCTTGAATGCCCAGGTCTTTGTTGCCGGCGATGGAGAGAAGCACACGTGTGGCACCATCGATAGAGCTCTCGAGCAAGCGGGAAGAAATGGCTTCTTCCGCAGCATCAACAGCACGGTTGTCGCCTGAAGCAAGACCAACACCCATGGTTGCAGTACCTGCGCCGCGCATCGTGGTGCAGACGTCTGCAAAGTCGAGGTTGATGAGACCAGGCACGGTGATGAGATCAGTAATGCCTTGAGTACCCTGGCACAACACATCGTCTGCCATGCGGAAGGCCTCGAGGAAGGAAGTTTTCTTCTCGGACACATCGAGCAGGCGATCGTTTGGAATCACGATAAGAGCATCAACGTTGTCGGAAAGCGTTTGGATACCGTCGATTGCACGATTGGTACGGGGGCGACCTTCGAAGGTGAAAGGTTTGGTCACAACGCCTACGGTAAGCGCGCCGATGTCGTTCTTTGCGATATTTGCAACAACAGGAGCAGCGCCTGTACCCGTGCCGCCACCTTCACCAGCGGTGATAAAGACCATATCGGCGCCAGCGAGAGCCTGCTTGATCTCGTCGTGAGAATCTTCAGCAGCTTCTGCACCGACTTCGGGGTTTGCGCCTGCGCCAAGGCCGCGCGTGATGTCTTGACCAATGTGAACTTTCACATCAGCATCGGAAATAGCAAGAGCCTGTGCATCGGTATTGACAGCAACAAACTCAACGCCGCGGATACCTTCCTCGATCATGCGGTTCACCGCATTGGTACCGCCGCCACCAACGCCGACGACTTTGATAACAGCGAGATAGTTGCTCGAAATATCCTTGTCCTTCATAGCTCCTCCTTGACACGGGTGAAATTGTTTGAGCTGCGGGTGCAGCTGTATTGTGCTTTTAAGCTGCTTTGAACTGTGTATGAGCGTGTGTATGAGCGGTGCGCGGACGCAGCGACGGGCACGAGAGCGTGCGCGAGGACGGCACGTGTGCGGGCGCGGGGGCGCGTGAGCTCAGGTAACAACACGCAAAACCTTAACGTTCAAGTAGAACTTTAGGGTTTAGTACAAGCGCGCTATAATTGCATACATTACTAAGCTTTGTCAATACTTTTGTGTGAACTATGAAGTACACAGGTAGATGGCCTATTTCTAGAAGAGAAAACCCTAAAGTTTAAACATTAAACTTTAGGGTTTTGGTTGAAGGTTGAGACCTCGCTTAAAGCTTATGTCGAGTGTGCGCTATGCGCTCATGCTCCGGTTTAGCTCAGCTGGAGAATGGTCAACGTCACCAAGTATTGGTGAATGGTTTCCTCGCTAGGAGTATCTTTGAGCCACTCATTGAGCGTAGCTGCGATAAGACGGCGTGCCTTGTAGTCTTTCCTCATCCTTTTGATGACGTCTGGGTCTGCTTTATCTGCTTGGAATTCGCTTCCTTTGCGCGATTTGTAAAGAGCCAGCGGATGCGTTGACCTAGTGAAGAGGTTCGATGCCGTATTGGAAGCAGCAAGTTTCTTGAGCGCAGCGTCGAGCGTGGTACCCTCTTTGTTGAGCGTTGCTTTAAGTTTATCGAGCTCATCTATAAAGCCTTTGTACTCATCTACAACCTCTTTAAGCTTTGCTTCGTTTTGGATCTTGTCGAGACCCTGACGAAGGCTGTCTGTGCTTGCAGTTTTATAGGCAGGGTTTTCAGATACTTTTGCCTTTGCTTCGTCAAAATTCTTCTTTGCTGTGTCGCGTTTGCTTGTGAGGTCAGCCTTATTTGAGTCATTTGCATCTTTTAATGCGGTCTCAGCATCTACTAGGCCCTGAGCTGCTTTAACAAGTACATCGAGATTCTTGGCAAATGCGTCGTCGCCACTATTTTGCGCGGAATCCGTGCTCGAAAGGAACTGCGAATTAAGGCTCTTGAGCTTCGTAATCTTGGCGTTCGACTTCTCAAGACGGCCTTTTTCGGCTTGCAACTCTTGCTTAGAGAGCTTGTTCAGAGTATCAGCTGGAGTTTGTGCGTTGTCCTGACCATGAGCGTTCTTTTGATCGCTTGAAGGATTTTGAGCTTGCGAATCGCCACCATTCTGAGCGCTATTATCAGCTGCACCTGGAGCAGGTTGCTGCCCACTATCGGCACCAGCACCCGGAGCTTTACCCGCTTGGTCGCCTGTATTACCTGGAACCGCACCCGCCTGGTCTTGTGTGTTACCAGGGGCTACACCAGGGGCTTGAGGAGTGGTATCGGCTGTGCCACCAGCTGCGCCTGGATTGCCAGCGCCTGCATCTTCTGCGCCTGCGCCTGCAGCTGCTCCGCCGCCGCCAAGCATGCCAAGGACAGCTCCGCCTGCGTCATCTTGAGCTTTTTCTTTTTCGGGCTGACCTGCCGAATACACATACCACGAAGTACTTTCATATTTCCAGCCGAGCGCAACGTTTTTCGCAGCGTCCTCTTGGTTGGCCGTGAAATAGTGCGTTGAGCGCTCCGCGTACGGATTGAAGAGGCGCTGAACGCCCGTGCGTGGCGCTTGAGAAGCCTCACCAGAAGGCGCATCAGAAGAAGCGAAGCCCCATATCTCAACATTCTCTTCAAACTGCCAGCCAGCTTCTACACAAGCCTTAACTTCTTCCATGCTTGAGGTGTAGTGGTGGTCATCGTTGTAGGGATTGAAGAGACGATACACACGCGCAGCTCCGGCAGCATCCTTTTCGGGAGCATACCAAGCACGTCCGTGGTTTTGCCAGCCCAAGCTTACCAAATTTTTGACTTCTGCAGCATCGCTTGAATAGAAGTGCTCGTGGGTGTAGGGATTATAGAGGTGTATGACTTCTTGCGAATGCTCCGGACGCGCAATGTCATTCGTCGCCGCAAGTGCCACAGTGCCCATTCCGAGAGAACAGATAAGTGCGCAGCTGGCGCTTGCCAGTTTGATCATAGACGGGGATATATGCATGTTGTTCCTTTCTTGATACGAAGAAGGGCTAAGCAGGCGTTGCTCAAAGCGCCCTTGCATGATGTATATATCTCGAGTACGTATAGGTCGGTATACGATGATCCTATATCGATACGGTTTGCACAATATTCGATGTACCCGCACCTGGGATTTTGTAGCGCTCTCGATAAGTTTTACATGATTTGTTCACGAGATGCGAAAATTATTGAAAATTTGCTGAATTCCGCAGTATAAAAAAGTAAACCAAATATAACAATTCTACCTGGTATTTCTACGAATTTTTGCATTAGATCCACATGAAAGCTGAAAAGAAACGAAATTTAACGAAAGTTTCTATACGCCGGCACCCTTTTGCGTAGAAGCATTGTTGATCATGCGATACGACGGGCGCGAAGGCGTGCGGGCATTGATGTAGGTGATTTTGCCCTCATATTTATTGAGAATTTCGGTGACAACTTGCTCTTTGAGTTTGATCTGAGAAGAGGTGCCAAGCGATATATCCACACCAGAAGCGGTCGTGCACGAGATGCTCTCGCTCGAAGGAGCAGAATAGCTTGCGATACGCTGGCTAAATTCCTGGGAAAACGCTTTTCTAAAGGATTGGACCATAGCGATCGAGTCGTCGGTGGCAAGAGATCCCGCCTGGGGATTGACACTCTCGGGAAGATCGCACAAAGCGATCGCGCCAAGCTCCTTCGCACGGGCAATAACCTGCTCTTTTATCGATGGCGCACCGTCATCATGCGGAAAAGACACAGGCTCGATCCATACCCCATCTTGGCTTACATACCAGCAGACATTACTACCATTGATTTGGGCAATCATGTCCACTTTTTTCTCATTGATCGAGAGCTCAAGCGTCGAAGGAAACTCGCGCTTGTAATTGACGCTCTCTACCCAGGGGATCTTTTTGAGCCGGGCGGTGATTTTATCTTCATCGAGGCTAAAAAGCGTAGTCCCGTCCTCGATAGCGGCAAGCGAGCGTATATCGTCTGCGCTTACATGCTCGGAAGAAAGGACTGAGAGATTCTGTATCGTGCATACTGGCAGCTTGGACACCACAAAAAACACAGATGACGCAATAAGTGCACATACCAGCACAAGCATGCATGCCCGCAAGACGAAGGCGAAGCTAAATTGTATATGCGAGATCGAGCGCAGAAAAGACGTGCCGCGGGCACGTGTTTGCGAGCTGTGGGCGCTTTCGTTGCGTGCAGAGGCTTTTCCAGGAGCACCCGCATCTGCGCGAGCGCGAGAGGATAAGTGAAGCCCACGCAATTTCTGGAACAGCTGCAACAACAATCGAGGTAAAAAGCCCAAAACCAAAAGAATTGCCTGTAAACATAAGCCCCAGAGAGAAGTCCTGTGGCGCTGGCCAGAAGGACCGTCTTGCGTCGCACGAGATCTTGAGGACGACGCCCCGGCTCCTGCAAACGGAAGTTGAGCAGAAGTTTTGGACTGCGGCATCTGGGAAAAGGGCGGGCGCGCAGAGGCAGGTACAGACGCACGCGTGCCCGTGCCCACAGCGTTTGTGCTAGGCACAAATCCTTTACGCGAAACGCGCGAAGAATTTCCACTTTGGGGACTTCGGGGAGTAGGTTTTCGCCGAGCGTGGGGCTTTGATGGGCTCATACAAGACCTCGCAGATCCTAGAGATCACACGATGTGGACGCGTCCTTGAGAGCCTTGATAACGGCAGGACCTACCGACGTGATATCCCCTGCTCCTTGCGTGAGCAAAAGATCTCCCGCCTGCAGATGATCGCATAAATAGCTCACTGCATCTTTTTTCTTTGCGATATACACAACCGTGCGATCTGGCAAGTGCTGAGCAATCGCTCGCGCCAAGCGTTCACTCGTAACGCCAGGTATGGGCGTTTCTCCTGCCGAGAAAATATCACACACAATGAGCACATCTACCTGGTCAAACGCGTGGGTAAATTCATCAAAGAGCGCTTGGGTGCGCGAATAGCGATGCGGCTGAAACACACACACGATGCGCTTAAAACGAAGGTCCGAAGCAGCGCTTAGTGTCGCTTTGATCTCGGTGGGATGGTGCCCGTAATCATCCACAACAGTTATGCCATCGATGTCCCCTACGTGCGTAAAGCGTCTATGTGCGCCCGAAAACGCGGCGAGCGTTTGTGCAGCAGCGTGCGTATCTACACCAAGCACAAAAGCTACCGCAAGCGCGGCAGACGCATTGAGCACATTGTGCTTGCCCGGACTCAAGGGAAGCGTAATAGCTTCTGTTGAACCGTCGGGAAGCGTGACTTCAAAGGCATTGTGCACCGTATGCTCGCTTGGTTCTTGCACGCACACAAGGTCACAGTCCTTAGAAAAACCGTAGGTCACGACATGTTTTTGCGTGCGATGAGCAAGCGTTAGTGCACGCTCATTATCGCCACACACAATGATGGTGCCTGCATCTCCCACCAAATTCATAAATTCGCAGAAGGTGTTTTCGAGATTTTCCATCGTCTTATAGTGATCGAGATGATCTGCTTCAACATTTGTGATCACGACAATATCGGGGCGTAAGTACAAAAAGGATCCGTCGGACTCATCGGCCTCACACACAAAATAGCCACCATTACCGTTTCTACCATTGGTTTTGTACTCTTCAACAATACCTCCGATCAGAAACGACGGGTCGAGACCTAAGTGATCGAGCATCGTTGCTGTCATAGATGAGGTCGTGGTCTTTCCGTGCGTACCCGCAACAGCGATTGTTTTGGCATTATGTGAGAGGTAAGAAAGCATTTTTGCGCGCGGCCACACAGGAATTCCCAGTTCACGCGCGCGAATAACCTCGGGATTGGTTTCGGGTATGGCAGAGCTGACGACAACAACCTCAGGTGATACGTCATCAATTGTGGATGCCACATGGCCAATAGTAACGCGTATACCCGCGTTTTTGAGCTCACGAACATAGTGTGAGGCTTTGAGATCAGAACCTGTAACCACACATCCGCGCTCGTGCAAGACAAGCGCAATACCGCTCATCCCGGCGCCGCCGATACCAACAAAATGAGCACTTGCAATCGTTTGCGTGCTGGAAATCATACTATCCCTCTTCCTAGCAATACAGTTAACGCATACCATACAGCTCAAGCGAGCAAATCAAAGCTACATGCATGCGTCTAAAGAACACATTGAAAACGCTAAACCGTAAAGCTCAAAACCAAAACGCTAAACCTAAACCTTAAACCTAAATCGTAAACGGTAAGCCAAACTTTAACCTTAAACCTAAACTCTAAACCAAAACCTAAACCTTAAACCAAAGTCTACACCGAGCACTCACACACAAAACGTATTCGTTACTCATGAAGACGCTGCACGAATAACCTGCTCTGCAAGCTTATCAGCAGCCTTTGCCTGTCCCAAACCTTGCGCAGCAGCTGCAAGTTCTTGGCGAAGCGATGCGTTGTCGCAGAGTTCAAACAACCTATCCGAGAAAAATGTGCTATCCAGATCGCTATCATCGCACAAAATGGCCGCATGAGCATCTACCAAAAGCGACGCATTGGCGCGCTGATGATCTGCCGTTGCATGAGGATACGGCACAAGTATGCTCGGGCACGCAAGTGCTGCGATCTCTGCCACCGACGAAGCGCCTGCGCGCGATACACAAAAATCTGCGGCAGCGAGGACTTCGCCCATATCATTGATATACGGCATGAGCTGCCAGCGCTTTTTCTCCTCTTCTGTAAGGGCAAGCGCCTGGGAAGTTCGATCAAAATCCGCCTTGCCACTAGAATGGATGATATAAAGATTAGGGCGCGAGAGCAGCTCTTTTTTGCGGGCGATCATACAATCATTGATATGCTGCGCACCCAGACTTCCACCAAACACCACAAGAAGCACAGCGTCTTGAGGAATATGATGCGTGGTGCGCGCATGCTCTTTATCCGCAGTCAAAATACTCGAACGCACCGGATTTCCCGTCACAATCACTTGCGTATCGGAACCAATTTTGTCCTTAAACGCATCGAGCGCGCACGGCATGCCTACGCACAAAGACTTTGCAACGCGCGCAGAAATCTTGTTGGCAAGACCGGGAATAGAATTTTGTTCGTGCAAAACAAGAGGTACATCGTGTTTTTTGCACCAAGATACAAGCGCAAGCTCGATATAAGCCCCAAAGCCCACACAAACGTCGGGAGAAGTGTGCTTAAACTGCGCGTCCAATACACAACGCGCACGTTGAATATGCCAAAGCGCTGAAAGCAATGTCCAAGGGCGCGTGCGCACAAAGCCCGAGACGCGAATGGGAATAAAATCAAAACCGGCCTCGGGAACGAGCTTAGCTTCGAGTCGCGTGGGCTGACCCACAAATACAACCCGGTGCCCACGCTGTTTGAGTTTCTCGGCAAGGGCAAGCGCAGGATTGATGTGTCCTGCTGTACCTCCCGCTGCAATAGCAACAAAGAGCTTATCTGCCACTGCGGTTCCTCCTTTGAGATGAAGATGTATTGCGCAAACGTTCTACGGGGCTTGGCCCTACATCGATACGGGTGATGCCGTTTTCATTTTTTGTCAGACGCACATGCGGATCGTTTTGAAGCGAAGAAGGCTTGGGGCGCTTTGGGCGAGCATTTCGTCTGCGCGCCGCAACAGAAGACGTTTGCGCAGATAAAGGACGGCGCGACTGATCAACATCATTCATATATGCACGCCCTTGAAACTCATCTTTGGATCTGTGTGACCATTGTGACACAGAAGAGGAAGCAGGTGAAGAGGCGTGCGGTTTTTCCATAAGGAAGCTCAAAATGGGTGCTGATGAGGGCGCTTGGGTGCGAGTTCGGGTGCGAGTGCGGGCGCTTCTGCCGCTTGTGCGATTTCCTTGGGCGGAACGTGCGTCGCTTGTGCGCGCGGCTCGACCCGCGCCGCCTGTACGACTCGGTCCACTCAAACGATCAGATGCGTCTTTTCGAGAGGAACGCGAGCGCGTGCCTTCAGACCGACGATTCTTGCCGTACATCTGTTCGAATGCTATCGGATCGCCAAAAGATACCAATCCTTCCCCACCCTGTTGCACGTGAAGATCTTGGCGCGCTTCATCATGGATTGTTTGGGGCAGGCGTTCACTTCGAGATACCGACAGCACAAGCCCCATGAGGAGAAAGCTCGAGATAATCGATGACCCTCCATAAGAAACGAAAGGAATCGGCTTTCCCGAAAGCGGGAAAATACCCAGTACACCGCTGATATTGAGTGCTGTTTGGATGACAAACATCATGCACACACCCACAACGATTAAGCGGCCCTCCATATCGTGCGCATGGCGCGCGATTTTGAGACCAGAGTAGAGGATGAGTCCGAAACAAGCGAGCACAACAACAGCACCAATAAGCCCCATTTCCTCGCCAATCACCGAAAAAATGAAGTCATTGTAGGCCATGGGTAAATATCCGTACTTTTGTTTGCCCATACCGATGCCCGTACCAAAAAGACCGCCATTTGCGAAGGCATAAAAGCCCTGAATCAGCTGGTATCCGTACTTTTCCGGACTTTTCCACGGGTCAAGCATGCCCAGAAGCCGAAGACGCGCATAATTATCACGAAGCGACATCGCCAAAAGCCCCACGATACCTAAGCCCGTCAGGATCAAGCACCATTTGCCCGAAAAACCGGC
The DNA here is from genome assembly GCA_947090525.1 of uncultured Atopobium sp. Lineage (GTDB taxonomy): Bacteria > Actinomycetota > Coriobacteriia > Coriobacteriales > Atopobiaceae > Fannyhessea. The sequence goes on along the minus strand of CAMUON010000001.1, from coordinate 375,554 downwards.
ATAAAACGCCATCACCAAGAACGTGATGACCAATACCATGCTCGTTCCTTTGTCGGGCTGCGCAAAAATCAATAGAAGAGGCAAACAAATAAAGAGCGCAGTACGCTTCATAAATTCACGCATATCAAAAAGATGATCCTGGTAATCGCAGGCAATACGCGCAAACATCAGTACGAGAATAAATTTAGTAAACTCGGACGGCTGCAGCGAAAACGACGCAATAGAAATCCAACGGCTCGCTCCACCTGCGTCGTGACCAGCGATGGGCGTAAAAATCAACAGGAGAAGCATAAGCGCTATACCAAAAATGCCCCACAAAAATTGATGGCACAAGAGGTGATAATCCATGCGCGAAATGAGAAAAGCTCCCAGTATTCCTACCGCCATAAAGCCTGCTTGGCGTACGAGGAAATAGATAGGGTTGTTGCCGAGAAAGCTATTGGTAAGCGCGGTAATCGAAGACGCCGAAAATACCATCAAAAGCCCGATAATCGAAAGAATAGCAATCGCGAGCACAAAAAGTATACGCGGACGCATAAAACGCGCAGGTACACGGCGAAGTGATGCATACCACGCTCCAAGGAACAACGTGCGCTCACCTGTGCGGGAAGCGCTAGCGCCGCGTGCGGAGCGCGCACTGCTACGAGCGCGATCAGCGCGGTTAGGGCGATCAGCCCCGCCCGCTCGATCAGCACGTGCGTCGCGCGAAGGCCGCACATCCCTCCCGCGCGAAGTGGCCGTACGCCCATTCGCACGCGAAGTTCTGGATTCGAAGGTGCGCACGCGAGAAGAAGATACGCGCGTTGTGTGTTCTTGAGTGTCTCGTTTCACAAAAACTCAGTTTCTACCAGGTCCTACAAAGCTTTGACCAGCGCTTTGAAGTAGCGCCCACGCTCTGCCATATTGTGAAATTCATCAAAAGATGAACACGCAGGCGAAAGAAGCACGATGTCTCCTTGGTGAGCATGTGCAAGTGCTTCATGAAACGCATCCTTGAGCTTGGCCGCTCGTACAATCTCGCACGCGGGGAAAGCTCCGCCGCGAGCGCCGCAGTTGTCCAAAGCCACAGAAGCTTTTTTGACTTCGCCGAGGTCAGAAGATGCGCAAGCGCAGCAGCCGTTTGAGGATTGAGTACGCGCATGCAAAAGGGCCTCTTCAAAGCGTGCACCAGCCTCTCCAAAACAAACAGCTAGCTTACATTTTCTCACAACTTCTAAAGCAAACTGAGACAAATCTGTGTGTTTATCATGACCGCCCAACAGCAAAATGATGTGAGATGCAGGATATGCACTCAAAGCCTTGATCACCGAATCGGGATTTGTGGCTTTGGAATCATTGACAAAAGATATGCCGTTCTTGCAAGCAACGGCTTCGAGACGATGCTCTAAGCTCTTGAACTCGGCAAACACTCGCGCAATATAGGATGGATCGATACCGATCGAAATCGCCACCGCAGCTGCTGCAAGCATGTTTTGAATATTGTGCGTGCCTTTAAGCGACACACTCGAAAGATCGGTGATGCGTATGTCCTTGCCTTCCTCGAGGCGCACAAAGAGAGCATTATCTGCACAGTATGCCGCGCGCGTCGTCTTGGGGTCGCGATCAGTGTCGATGCATATGGGAGACAAGCCGCGCGCGCATAAGCGCTCAAAAATCGCCTTGCACCACACATCGTCACGCGAAAGTATTGGATAATCATTTGGCGTGAGCTGGGAAAATATTTTTTCTTTTGCATGCGCATATGCTTCAAGCGAGCCGTGCCATTCGATGTGATCAGGTGTAATATTCAAAAGAACGGCCACATGCGGATGCAAATGAACGCTTTCTTCGAGCTGGAAGCTCGAAAGCTCAGCGCTAAACCACTCATCATCTGCGCGACCTCGCACATGATCGATGCAGCACTCTCCGATATTGCCCACCGCAACGCAAGGAGTGTGGGCGCGGATAAGTATATCGCGCAGGAGCGTGGTAGTTGTCGTTTTGCCGTTGGTGCCTGTAATACCCAGCCAATGAGCAGGGCTTAAGCGCCAAGCAAGCTCGGGCTCGCCGATCATCTCGCGCGAAGCAGCGGCAAATGCCTGATAAAAGGCGGTTTGCGGAGAGATGCCCGGAGATGTAATACAAAGATCATACGCACGAACAGGCGCTTGCACTTCTGGATAGATGCCGATCCCCAAGCGCGTGAAACGCTCGATGTCCTTGGGATCGAGCGTGGTGTTTCCAGGGTAAAAATCAAGCTGAGTAAGCGCTGTGCAAGGATTTGCATAGGATGTATTACTCACTGCAGGCGTATCTTGCTCGCACGCGGCACGTGCATGTGCTGCATGCAGATCTTCCATAAACGCAGCAATACACGCTATGCACGCCCGTCCCGTTTTTCCGCCTCCCATCACGCATACTGTCGAAGGGAAGGAAAAAGATATATCCTGAGCAATCATAGGTACCTCGTGCCAACGTATAGCTTATCGAAGCTGAAAATAGAGCGCAAAACCAAGTGCCGCAAATGCTGCGGAAATGATCCAAAAACGAATAACAACTTTCGTCTCACCCCAGCCGCATTTTTCGAAATGATGGTGAATGGGTGCCATCAAAAATACGCGCCGCTTGAAAAAATGATAACTCAAAACTTGGATGATAACCGACATCGCTTCGATAACAAACAAGCCGCCCATAATAAGGGAGGTAACCTCGGTTTTTGTCAAAACGGCAAGCGCCGCAAAGGCGCCGCCTAAGGCGAGTGATCCCGTATCGCCCATAAAAATGGAGGCGGGATAGGAATTGTGCCACAAAAAGCCAATGCACGCGCCTGCAATTGTGGCGGCAAAGACGGAAAGATCAACTTCGTCGTAGAGAAATGCGACCATCGCCATGCACATCATCACCACAAGAGTAGAGCCGGCAGCGAGGCCATCGAGCCCATCGGTAAGATTGACCGCATTGGAAAGGCCCGCCATGAGCAAAAAGACAAAAATGAGGTAGAGCCAATAAATCGTGATCGTCTGACCAGCAACAACAAAGCTCGAAGCAAGAATACCTAAATCAATTTTGAAACCACCAGGAAGCTCGATAACGGGACTTATCCCAACAAAATTCGTAGCCGCAATACAAAAGACGACGCAAATCACGATGAGCCCCGCCATCTTTTGCGCGGGCGTAAGTCCTAAGGAGCGCTTGTGACACACCGATTCCAAATCGTCGAGCAAACCCAAAAGCGCGCAGGCAAGCATAACCGCCATCGCAAGCACGATGCTAAGTCCCCTACTCGACTGAATACAGGAGCTAATCACAATGCCTACCAGCATAACGACCCCGCCCATGGTGGGCGTGCCTTGCTTTACGAGATGACGCGAGGGGCCATCGGCACGAATTTGCTGGCCAAAGCCCTCGTGCTTCATGAGACGAATGAAGAGTGGCATACATACGCACACGATAAGCGCAGATAAACCCAGTGCCAAAAACACTTGATAGGTAGGATAAGTGGGATTTCCTAGCATTGTTTTGTATCTCCAGTCGACACGATATGATCTACCAACAAATCGAGCTGAGCGGCGCGCGATGCCTTGATAAGCACACAATCATCTTCAGATATATGGTTCGGGAACTCTGTAATTGCTTCAGCAACATCTTGATAGCGAAGAACACGCGCAGACGTCCCTCCCATAATGCAGTACGCACGATACATATCCTCGGCATACGCGTCCCCGATAAAGACGATGAGGTCAAGCGCTTGCCCGGCAACAAAACTTCCGATATAACCATGCAAAAGATGCGCTTGATCTCCAAGCTCACCCACTTCCCCCAATACGGCGATACGTCTCCCTCTGCAATCAATCTCTTGCAAAACGGCCAAAGCGCCTGCGATAGAACTTGGGCTTGCATTGTAGCTATCGTTGATGATAAGGGGGGTGTGTGGACGTTTAATCTCTTCGAGACGCATGTGGACAACAGGCATGTGAGCAAGGGCAGAAAGCGCTTTTTTGCGTGGTACGTGCAAGATTTCGGCAAGTTCGAGCGCAAACAAACTATCAAGCACACTCGTCTCACCAGGATGTGGAAGACGCAAAGCCTCGCGCGCACCCGCAGCATACACATACGTGCAGCTCGGACACGCATGCGCATCAAAAGCGATATCTTCTACATGGATGTTCGCGGCATGTACCAAAGGAGATGCGTACGCGCTGGAATCGCTGGGATCGCTGGGATCGCTTGCCGCACTTGGCGCGCTGGGATCGCTGGAATCGCTTGCCGCACTTGGCACGCTCTCAGACGACGCGTTACCAAGCCCCACCAGGCGCGTCGTAATGCCATTTGGCAAAGCAAAATGTTTGATAATAAATGGCGTAAAATCATCGTCTTGAGAAAGCAAAAGACAGGGCTCAAAAGAAGCATCCAGAGGCGCTACCAGGCCTTTAAGCACCTCGGCTTTTGCGCGCGCGATGTTTTCGCGCGATCCCAAAAGACCGATATGGCTCGTACCAATATTGGTGATGATAGCGAGATTTGGACGTGCGCACAGAGACATGCGGTCGAGCTCATGCAGATGGTTCATGCCCATTTCGCATATGATGACCTCGACATCTTGAGGTGTCATAAGAAGCGTCAGCGGAAGCCCGATCAAATTGTTGTAGTTGCCTGGCGTTGCAAAACTATTGAAATGAGACGACATCACGCTCAAGAGCATGTCTTTGGTGGTTGTTTTGCCGCATGATCCCGTCACAGCAATCACGATGTATTCGGGGTGTTTTTGACGCTTGGCGTGGGCAAGGCGCAGCAAAAATTCTTCGCAATCATCATGCTCCGCGCGAAGCACAAATGCATGCTGTGTGCGCGCACACGCAAGGAGCGCCGCCGAAGGTTCCTCGCTTAGCACAACACCTGCAGCGCCCTTCGCAAGCGCTGACTCAGCAAAGACATTACCGTTTTGCGTTTCGCCTTTGAATGCGACAAATATGCAGCCTTTTGAAGCGCGACGCGAATCGATCACGCATTCACTAAAACATACGTCTTGCGACGAAACCACGAGCTGTGCTGCCGTTTCTCGTGCAATTTCTTCTGCTGAAAAATCAATCATGCTACCCTCGTATGTATCTCTTTCGTATGTAACTCTTTCGTATGTAACTCTTTCGTACGTAACTCTTTCGTACGTAACTCTTTCGTACGTAACTCTTTCGTACGCATATCCTTCGCAAACAAAGCCTCACGCCACACATCCGCAAAGCTCGCAAGCGTCCGTCCGCGCCGTACCCGTGCGCGCACGAGCGGTCCTACTCACTCTGCGCTGCAACGTTTAGATCCTCGAGTGCTTCTTTCATAATCTCTGCAAAGAGCGGCGCCGCCGCCGTATTTCCATGCTGAGGCGTGCCATTAACGCCCACATACAAACATACGCGCGCATGCGCAGACGGCGCAAACCCAAGAAACGAACTCCCGTAGGAGCCAGCAATGTAGCCGCCCGTAGGAGATGCTTGCTGACCGGTTCCCGTTTTTCCCGAGACGTTATATCCCTTTACCTGCGCGCGCTTACCTGTACCACTTTCGACAACGTCGCGCATGTAGTCGGCGAGCAAATTGCAGGTATCCTCAGAGATGCTTCTCCCCTTAACACCCCAGCTCACTTCTTCTCCACTCTTGCTCAAGAGAAAATGCGGCGTGATGATATTTCCGCCATTTGCGACAGATGATACGGCTTGCACCATCTGTACCGGCGGAATCGCAAGACTCTGTCCAAATGCCATGGTGCCAAGACTTGCGCCATCGTATTCAATTCTACTCTTCACGAGACCCTTTACCTCGCCAGGATAATCGATTCCCGTTTTTTGACCAATCATAAAATTATCGAGGCCCTGGGCAAACACATCCGCGCCGATACACTTTTGCGCAACGAGCGCGACGCCGACATTTGAAGAGCGGCGCAAGATTTCGCGCAGATCCATGTCGGCTGCTGATTTTCTATGGTCGTCGTCTGTCACCGTACCATCGCCCACTTGGATGCTTGCGGGCACGTCAAAGACCTGCTTGGGATTTACACGCTTGGAATCGAGCGCGATCGATTCGGTAATGATTTTGAAGATGGAACCGGGCTCATATACCGAAGAAACCGCACGTAGATTGAGCGCGCCCTCGGCAAGATCGCTTGGATTGCTCGGATCAAAACCAGGCGCTGAACAGGCACAAAGAATTTCTCCCGTTGCGGGATCTGTAGCCATCACCGAACCCGAATCGCCGTCGCAATCCTTTACTCCTTGCGCGAGGACTTCCTCGGCCTTTTTTTGCAGATTGATATCGATGGAAAGTACGATGTCAGAGCCGTGCGTAGCTTCGACGATATGGGGATCCCCACTTGCGATTGGTGTGCCATCGCGGCCCGCTTCAAAAATCATCTCGCCGTTAGTGCCGCGCAGCACGTCGTTGTAATAATTTTCGATACCCGTAAGCCCTTCGCCTTCGTTGCTCACAAGACCCAAGACCTGCCCTGCAACATTGCCATACGGATATTCACGTTTGATATCGGGTTGGTAAAATACGCCTTCGATCTGCTCTTTTGTCAGTGCATCCTTGATTGATTTGGCGTCTTCATTGGAAATTTTTTTCGCAATATACGAAAAACCAGAATCGCGGGTAAGCGCTTCGATATAGCTACTCGCTTCTCCGCCCAAATTGTCTGCAATGATTTGCGCCGCGCGGGCGGGATTTTTTACCTGCTTAGGATTGCAGTAGAGGGTCTTACACTCGCGACTCATGGCAAGAACGTTGCCGTTTCTATCGTAGATAGTGCCGCGGCGCGCAAAAAGCGTGACTACATTTGTCCGCTGCTTCCAAGACATTTGCTGTAAACGAGATGCATCCACAACCTGGATCCACACAAGACGGCTCACCACAATCAAAGCCAGGGCAGAAAAAATAACAACAATTGCAAAGCTTGCATTCCGAAAGCGCTCATCACGTGGATTTGTGCGCGTGCGCGGGCCTCGCACAGAGGAAGCATCATCGTATGACGCACCGCGTACATAATCTCTTTTTGAGCTCATAATAAACCTTACATACCCGAAGTCGCGCTAGCTAAAAACATGGATGCGCGCGCTAGTCTTCCGTGCTGGACGAGTCGCTATCAAGATTAATTGTATCAACTTGTTCGGGTAAAACCATACCATAGCTTTGCGTTGCAATGCGACCAATACGCGAGGAATTAGAAAGAATGCTGCGCTCGACTTTTAGCTCGTTGTTGTGCAGTTCTGCCTGGTCAATAGCAGCACTCATACGTGCATTTTGCTGAAGCAACACAACTTGCGCGCTTAGAAGTCCCACACGAGCAAAGCCAATAGCTGCGCAAATGACCACAACCGAGACGATAAGCTTGATCTTGTTGAGAAACGCAAAGCCCACCCCTTCGCGGACCTTCGCATCGAGGCCGCGACCTTCGATAACGCCAAAATGAGGGCGCTGGACAGAAGATGGGCGCGCATCTTCTTGCGGATAGGCAAACGTATACGCTTCTGCAGACCATGTGTCTGCGTCATACGCAACGTTTCCTTGATATCCCATCTTCATCTCCTTCTTTGCGCAGAATGTGTGCTGCACGTAGTGCGTGTGTGCGCTTGCGCGCACGACTTTGTTTTTGCTGCATATATGCTTCGTTTAAACGATAAATGAGTGTGTGCAGCACTCGGAACTATTTTGATTTTGCGAGGATGCGTATGCTTCCTTGCGAATAGTACTCAGGCAAGCGCGGGCGCGGTCTGCGCACACAAGCGCGGTCTGCGCACCTGCTCTTATAGCGCACATTTTCGTGCGGCGCGCAAAAGAGCACTCCTTGCACGTGGATTTGTTTCCACTTCAGACGCCGCTGCTTGCAGAGGCTTTTTTTTGCATAATTCGAGAATCGGCACATGATTACATACGCACACGGGCAGATCTGCAGGACAGATACAACCCTTTGCATATTCGCTCATGATGTGTTTGACGAGGCGATCTTCCAGCGAATGGTAGCTGATAACGCACAGCACCCCGCGAGGATTAAGCCAGCGAACTGCTTGTCTAAGACCTTGATTCAAGGCATCGAGTTCGTGATTGACTTCGATGCGAAGCGCTTGAAAGGTCTTCCTCGCTGGGTGCTTCGTCTTGTGTAGATACTTTGCAGGTACCGCACGTTTGATCACGTCAACAAGCTCCAGTGTCGTCGTTATAGGCTTGTGGGCACGGATAGACACAAGAGCTGCTGCAATGCGGGAAGCAAAGCGTTCGTCTCCATACGTTCGTAAAATCCGAGTGAGGTCGGCTTCGTTATAGTGGTTTATGACCTCAGCTGCAGTTAGGGTGTTGTTCCTCGGATCCATACGCATATCTAGTGGAGCATCTTCGTGATACGAAAAGCCCCGCTCGGGAATGTCGAGTTGCGGAGAAGAGACGCCTAGATCGAATAAGAAGCCGTCTACCCCTGCTACCCCAGCTTTGATTAATAGCTCATCGAGCTGGGAAAAATTCCCTTTGAGAAAAGAAAAATCTGCACCGGGCGCTTCTTTCTTCATACGAGCAGAAGAAGCGGTGAGCGCGAGCTCGTCTTGATCAATGCCAATGGAAAGTCCAGAAGGCATAATTCGTTTTGCGAGCTCAACGGTGTGACCAGCTCCACCAAGAGTGCAGTCGCAGATCACAGACCCGGGCACGGGATGAAGGACTTCGATAACTTCGTCTAGCATCACAGGCACATGCCGATATTCGAATGTCAAACTACTCACCCCTCAAGCTCAGCCATACGCTGATTCGCGCTATTCATCAAACATGAGCGCGTCGATATTGTCGTCGAAATTCTCCATCTGCTCTTCGAAGCGCTCAGCGTTCCAAATCTCAAGATGATCATCCACACCGACAATAGCCAGCTCATGAGCGATACCAAGGCGCGAACGCGTTTTCTCGTCGAGCTTACTCAACGCAAGACGGCCAGCGGAATCTACATCCACGCTAATCGTACGCGCAAGAAGCGCGGCTTTGAGTTGAACGTCGCGACGATTACGAGGGTTAATTCCTCCAGGGAAGAAACTCTCGATCCACGTTTTGTGACTTTCGGGGGTAAAGCCCAACACGCAGTCGGAAAGGGGCACCAAACACAGGGTGTCTCCCAATTGCTTACGAAATGAAGAAGGAAGTGTGACGCGGCTCTTGGCATCTAAATTGTGTTTGTAGCTGCCAGTTAGATACATCGCAATCCCTCCAATCTCGATAGCAATCCCACTGAGTACAGCTATAACTATACGCATTACTGCCCCACTACGCAACACTTTTCGACACTTTTCGACACAAATGGGGCATTTTTTGGGATGAAGGGACAAACGCACGCGGGTGCGCAGGAAAAACTCTATATCTTGGGTTAGAAAAAATCACCCGGCACAACATATTCTCGCCCTGTGTGGACGGACGCGCGCGGTATGAAGGAATTATGAACCAGAACGGGAAAGATGCGCGCGCGGGTGAGCGTGCATGTATTCGCTTCGGATGTGCGTGAGATCGACATGGGTGTAGAGCTGCGTTGTTGCAATACTTGCATGACCCAAAAGCTCCTGCACGACGCGAAGATCCATACCCCCTTCGAGCAGGTGAGTGGCAAAACTATGCCGCAGCGTGTGCGGATGAAGGCCCGAGATACCCACGATACGCCCATAGTGCTCAACCAGGGCAAAGACCGCTTGACGTGAGATTGCCGTGTTTCTTGAACTCAAAAACGCTGCATCGCCACTTTTTGAAGGATTGTATAAGTAGCAGCGCCAGTTGTCACGATAGCAAACAAAACTCGCAAGCGCTTGACCAAGAATCGGAATCACGCGCTCTTTCGATCCCTTACCTATTACGCGAATAAGCTCGCTATCTTCAGAAACATTGGCAAGACTAAGGCCGCATAATTCGCTCACCCTCAGTCCGCATCCATACAAAAGCTCAAGAATCGCCTTATCACGATAAAAGAGCGCCTGCTTCGTGTATGAACACGAGCCATTCTTTCGCGGGGTAGGCGCAGGCATAAGCTCCTTTTGGAAAGGATCATCAAGAAGATGTGCAACTTCGTCTTGCGTAAGCACAGAAGGCAGGTGAAGCGGCTTTTTGGGGAGGCGAATATCTGCACTTGGATGATTTTTGCAGAGCTCTTCGCTTACCATAAACTTATGAAAGCCCTTGACCGCAGATACATTACGCTCTACGGTCGCGGCACTTCTCCCCTCTTCGAACAACACAGAAAGAAACGCCTCGATGTCCTGAGGGGATATCGAGGCAGGATCTGTGATCTGACGTGTTTTGAGAAAGTCCAGGTAGCGCGCAAGATCTCGAGCATAAGCAGAAATCGTATTTTTCGCATAGCCGCGCTCGACCATCAAGTAGTCCAAAAAGAGAGACACAGAACTTGAAAGCGAAGATTCTCTATCAAGGCGCGGCATGGACAAGCGATTCTAACGATACGTATGCTGCAGGCGCTTATTGAAGCGCGGAGGCAGAGGACAGCTCTGCTTCAGACTTGGAAACCTCAAAGCCGCGCGCATATGGGCTCACCACAGCAGCTCTCTCGACACCTTCGTGACGCGCGATAGCTGCGCGGACAAATTCCCTAAAGAGCGGAGCTGGGTGAAGCGGCCTACTCTTAAACTCAGGATGTGCCTGGCTTGCTACGTACCAGGGGTGTACGCTTTCGGGAAGCTCGATCATCTCGACCAAGCAATCATCCGGAGAGAGGCCAGAAATGATAAGACCGTGCTCGGAAAGTTCATTGCGATAGGCATTGTTGACCTCGAAGCGGTGCCGGTGGCGCTCATACACAAGCTCTTGACCATAGGCTTCGTGCGCAAGAGGACCGAGCACCTTGCAGGGATAGGTACCGAGGCGCATCGTCGCGCCTTTTTCGGTAATGCCTTCCTGCGATGCCATAAGATCGATCACGGGATAAGGTGTTTCGGGATCAAATTCGGAAGAGTTTGCGCCCTTCATACCGCATACATTGCGTGCAAATTCAGACACAGCGACCTGAAGGCCCAGGCAAACGCCGAGGTAGGGGATCTTTTGCGTGCGGGCGAGGTGACTCGAGAGAATTTTACCCTCAACACCGCGCTTGCCAAAACCACCTGGCACCAAAATACCATCGGCATCGGCAAAGACATCGGAGAGATTAGATTCGTTGAGCTCTTCGCCGTCGATAAGCGTGATATTGACGTGGCGGCCAAAGTAGACGCCTGAGTGATGCAGTGCCTCGATCACCGAAAGGTACGCATCGGGAAGCTGCGTGTACTTGCCGACCACCTTGATCTCGGTAACATCTGTGTGCGCGTTTGCTGCGTGCATAGCTTCGGTAAATGCATTCCATGCACTCATATCACTCGTGCGCACGTCAAGGCCCAATTTTTCGCAAACTTTTTTGTCGAAATCTTGCTTTGCCAAGTGCATAGGCACTTCGTAGATGGACGAGCAGTCGGAATTTTCAAAAATGCAATCCTCATCGACATCGCAAAAATGAGCGATCTTTGCGCGAATAGATGCGCCAATCTCGTGATCACCACGGCAGACGATGAGATCGGGCTGAACACCCATGGAGCGAAGCTCCTTGACTGAGTGCTGCGTCGGTTTAGTTTTGACCTCGTGAGCTGCGGCGATATACGGTACCAAGCTCACGTGGATGACGAGTGTCTCGCCCGGACCTTTTTCTTTTCTGAATTGGCGAATAGCTTCGACAAAGGATTGACCCTCGATGTCACCGATAGTGCCGCCCAGCTCGGTAATAACTACATCTGCCTGCGTCTGCTCTTCGATGCGCTTAAAGCGGGCTTTGATTTCATTGGTCACGTGCGGGATAACTTGCACGGTACCGCCGAGAAAGTCGCCTGCGCGCTCGCGGGAAATGAGCGATTGATAGATAACACCTGTAGTGAAATTGGAATTTGCGGTAAGGTTTTCGTCGATAAAACGCTCGTAGTGACCAAGGTCAAGGTCGGTTTCTTTGCCGTCTTCGGTTACAAAGACTTCTCCGTGCTGAAACGGACTCATGGTACCCGGATCGACATTAAGATATGGATCGGCTTTTTGCATCATGACTTTGTAGCCGCGCGATTTAAGAAGTCTACCTAAGGAAGCAGCTGTGATACCTTTTCCTAGCGAAGAAACAACGCCACCGGTTACAAAAATGTGTTTTGTCATAAGAGTCAAACCTTCCCGCAAGTATTGGCATAATCCAGCACACACGATACAAAAATCGTGTTCCTACGGGTCTTCATATTACAACATTTACGTCCTCTTTTGGAGCGAGCGCGGCATGTGCACTGAAGGTCTACAATTGGACAAAAAGATGACTGAAATCGCGCGCTACGCATGCGCATCATGCGCTATACGAAATTGCATACACGAACTGTACAAAAACGCTACGCGCGTGCATCGTGTGCTTTTATAGCAGCTGCTTTTGTAGCGGCTGCTTCTGTAAGCATTGCCTGAGCATGCGCACAGGCAAGATCTGAGACATCGCCTGATAGCATACGCGCAATTTCAGTTACACGCTGAGTCTCGGAAAGTGCCGTAATATTTGTTTTGGGCAGGTCATCCGTAGTTTTCGAAACCTTGTAGTGGGTATCAGCATACACAGCAACCTGCGCCAAGTGCGTAACCACGATCACCTGGTGATGAGCACTTAGGCGATAGAGCATCTTTGCCAAAAGGGTCGCCGTTTCACCGCCCACACCGGCATCTACCTCGTCAAATACAAAAGTCGTTTGCGGATCGCGCGCCCCCAGTATCACTTTAATCGCAAGCATCACGCGAGACATCTCTCCGCCCGATGCAATCTGCGCAAAAGGAAGCGGAGCGGCCGCTTTTCCCGGACGAAACAACAGCTCAACACGGCTGGGGCCATTGCTTGTCCACAGCTTTTGGGGAAGGGGCGCCTGCGTAAGCGAAATCGAAGCGTTGGCCATACGAAGATCACGAAGTACCTGGTTAAGCGCTTCCTCAAAGGAGCTACTGTTCTCCGCGCGCAGCTCATTCAGCTCGTCTGCATAGCGTTTGAGCGTATGTTCTTCTTCTACAAGTCCTTCTTCGAGGGCGCGCTCGATTTCATCTGAATTTTCGTGACGTGAGATATAGGTCTTCGCAGCTTCTGCCTTTGATAAGACGTCGCTCAGCGTGGGGCCGTATGCGCGCATAAGATCCTGCAGCGCAGCTATACGCTCCTGCATACGCTCAAGATCATGCGCGTTAAGATCGATATGCTCCCAAAACGCACTGAGCGCGCGCGACACATCGCGCACATACGACGCGCAGTCGCTCAAGGTAGACACGTACTCGGCCAATTGAGGAGCTATGTTTGCATATGCTTGAAGGCGCGCGGATGCCGCGTCGATTCGATCGGAAGCGCCTCCCTCCCCTACAAGCGCTTCATACGCATCGTGCGCACAAAGATAAAGGTCACGCGCGGATTCTGCTTGTTTCGTTCGAGAAAGCAGCTCTTCATACTCATCCACTTTGGGATCGAGCGCGCGCGTGCGCTCAAGCATGTAATTCAGAGCGTCAAGTTTTTCCTGAGACGTTTTGCGTAAGTCACGCGTGCGAACAAGCGCCGCTTTTACCTCTTCTACCCGCGCAAACTGCGTGCGATACCGCGCGAGCGCCTCAAAAGCGTCTTTGCCTATAAAGGCATCGAGAAGGCTTGCATGGGTATTTGAATTGAGCAAATGCTGTTGCGCATGCTGACCACACAGATCCAAAAAGGGCGCAATTCGTTGTTTGAGCTCTTGCACCGAAGCAATAGAGCCAGAAATCATGACGCGCGTCTTTTTGTCTTTGGAAAGACTCCTGAATACGGTCGTATCCTGGGCATCGTCATTGGGATCTATGTACAAACGCGCCGATACTTCCAGGCTTTCGCTATCAAAACGAAGGGAGCTCGCGTGTGCGCGCTCGCCCATAATGAGTTTGAGTGCAGATATCAGTGCTGTTTTGCCTGCTCCGGTCTCACCGGTAAGCACGGTAAGGCCAGGCGCGAAAGAAAGTCGCGCATGGGCAATAAGGGCGAGATTTTTTACAATCAACTCATCGATCATGGCTATCCCTACCATAAAATACGCGAGAAACTGCCTGGTAGAAGCTGTCTTGGCTCAGATCAAGAAGAAGCACATCTCCTTCACCTTGAGATACTGTCGCAGAAAGCGGGCGCAGACCCTTGCCAATACGTATACCATCGGCAAAAAAGAAACACTCGCGCGTGCGCGTCTGAGAAATCGTAAGCTCAACCGTATCGGATGGACTGGTCAAAAACGCGCGTGCAAGAATCGTATGCGGAGCTACGGGTACACAAATCATGCCGCGAAAACTCGGACTCACGATGGGTCCACCTGCAGAAAGTGCATATCCCGTAGAACCTGTTGCGGTGGCTACTACGACACCATCCCCGCGCAGGCGATCGATATGATGGCCCGACACCGCAATATCAAAGACAACCATATCGCCCATAGATCCATGGCCGATACAAAAATCGTTGAGCGCAAAATTGTGAAGTATCTTCTCTTCTGAATCGGGCGTGAGCGCATGTGTCTCAATATGAAGCGTCGAGCGGCGCGAGACGTGCATATCGCCTGCAAGCGCACGGGCAACAATTTCAGCCAAACGCTCTGGACCAGCAGCAGTCAAAAATCCCAAATGCCCATATGAAAGGCCCAAAATAGGAATCTCGCGATAGCCTATGAGGCGCGCTGCATACAACAACGTCCCGTCTCCCCCAAAGGAAATGACAAGATTCAAGTCCTCAAGATCGGGCGCAGACTCAATGAGGCTGTTGGGGTTGGGTGCCATCAGCACATCTATATCGGAAGCAAACAATTGTCGCTCGATCTTGTGCGCATCTTCAAGCGCATCAGGCCGAGAATAATTGGGGACCAAAAGCACGCGTACCATACCAACGAGCTCCTTATTGCATGTTGCTTGGGCTGTTTATTTGCGTTATTTCGTTGCGCTACCTTATGTGTGCGCCTCACTTATTTTCTAGTACCCATTGTGAAGCACCGTTTATAAGAGATGAAGATGCGAGGTCGCGACAAACAGAATCTACATCAAGAGTGGCGGGGCTTGGCGATACGCCCTTAGCTGCAACGAGCAAAAACTCTTGATTTCCTTTGTGTCCGCGAATAGGGCTGGGGCACAGAGCCAGGGGCACAAGGCCAGAGCTTATGCATGCGTTTTGCGCGCGAAGGCAGGCTTTTTTGTGCAGCTGCCACGAGCGCACAATCCCCCCTTGAGACACTTCTTCTGCGTCCACCTCAAATTGCGGCTTTACGAGCGTTACCAAAAGGCTGTGCGCATCCATGAGCTCATATACCGCAGGCAAAATTGTCTCGATAGAAGTAAACGAAACATCCGAAACCACAAGATCGAATAAAGGCCCCTTATAGCACGCAGGAAGAGCGCAAATATTGGTGCGCTCGAAGAGCACAACACGCGGATCATTCCTCAACGACCAGCTAAACTGCGCATAACCCACATCCACGCTCACAACGCGCGCGGCTCCTCGTTTGAGCAAACAATCGGTAAAACCGCCCGTTGAGCAGCCCACATCGAGGCAATTGAGCCCCTGTGCAGAGATCGAAAAGGAAGAAAGTGCCTGTTCAAGCTTTAAAGCTCCGCGCCCCACAAAAGGAAGCGCAGATTTTACATGCAAATATTCGCCTTCCTCCACCAGATCACCCGGGTGAGTAAGCCGGCTATGGCGATTGGACACATCACCTGCAAGAATGGAAGGAAGCGCCGCTTGTGCGCTTGGAAAAAAACCTTGACGTACAAGCTCACGATCGAGCCTATGCTTTTTCGGCTTGCACGGGCGCAGGCGAGGGGCGCTGTTCGTGCGAGGGGAAGCTCCCTCTGCAGGGGATGAACATATATCTTTTTGAACTCTAGATTGCGCGGAAACTTTTTTCATGAGCGATTAGAGGAAGAAGTATATTTCGAAGAAGAGGCGCTGGTAGAGGTACTTGTGCTGTCTGCGTTAGCTGCGGAAGCTGCGTTGTCTTCGGGCGCCGTGGGCGCCGCTTCCGCTGCAGGAGCTGCTTCCTCTACAGGAGCTGCGTCATCTTCGGATGCTGCTTCGTCTTCCTCATCAAAATCAATATCACGAAGAGAATCTACCAAATCCACCGCAGATGATCCAAGCGCGATAGCCTCATCAAAGAGATCAAGACATTCATCAAGCGACGTGTTTTTGCTCTTGACCTGCTTTGCAATCTCGTCGAGACGAGCTCCAATATCAGCAAAACGAGAATGCGAAGAAGAGGCTGTGGGCGCAGACGCATCCTCTGGTGCAGGCGTATTCTCTGGTGCGAGCGCAGACTTTTCTATGACCGCAGAATGAGACATAGAAGCGGCAGCGTCTTCCCTGGTAGCATCTGTATGAGTAGAAGAAGACATGAACACTCCGCTCGCTAAAACTGTACACAATACAAAAAAGAAGACGCCGCGTACGCGCACATCAAAACAAATAAACGCTATTCGTTTGGTGCGCTCGATTCCAAACCTACGCGCTCCAGAAGCTCATCATGGTGCGCAATAAGCTCGGCAACCTTTCCCAAAATGCCGTTGACAAATTTAGATGACTCATCAGTGCCATACGCTTTGGCCAAATTGACGCTTTCGTTGATCGTGACTGCAACATCGATATCGTCGATATAACACATCTCGTATATCGCAAGGCGCAAGAGATTGCGATCGACTGCAAGCATGCGCGTAATATCCCAATTGCGCGCAAGCTCAATGATAAGCGCATCGAGGGCAGCGCGGTGCGCATCGGTGCCAAGACTTAAGCGCTCAGCAAAAGGATCGAGCGGCCCTTGCGAAATAAGATAGGTACCAGCAAGAACGCTCGAAACACTCGTACTTCTAGATTCTGCCTGAAAAAGGAGCTGCAAAGCCTGACTCCTGGCAAGAGTCCTGCCGCTAAAGAGCTTTTTGTTATCAGAAGTCACAAACTACTCCTTGGGAAAAACAAGACTATCAATACAAATATCAATCGCGCCAATTTCGCACGAAAGCTGCTCTTGAAGCGCCGCAGCCACAACGGTTCTGATCTGGGAAGCTATATCCACAAACGAGTAGCCATAAAATACCGCAACATGCACGGTGACATAGAGCTTTTCGTCTTCGACGTGCGCCTCAACCGAAAGATCCTGAGGAAGGGTCTTGGTCGTAAATACGGAGATAAGGCTCGAAGCAATGTCGCCAGATCCCACTTGTGCGACGCCCTCAACCGAAGAAGCCGCAGCACAAACGATATCCGCAATCACGTGAGATGATACGCCAAGGCCTTGAATATAAAGCTCTGAACCAACTGCTGTGTTCATGGTGATCCCTTCGTCTTATCGGTTGCTTCTTGTGTCTAGTATACAGAATGTGCAAGTACGCAGCTCGTACAAGCACGTGTGTGGCGCAGGCGAACGTGCAAGCGCGGACGCGCGGACGCGCCGGCGCAGGCACGACGCAAGCGCTCTATGTTATACGCTATACACGTGCGACAAACTTACCGGTGCGTGTATCGACGCGAACCTTTTCGCCCTGGTTAAGATACATAGGTACCTGAATCTGAGCGCCGGTCTCGATCACTGCTGGCTTGGTGCCGCCTTGTACAGTATCACCCTTAAAGCCTGGGTCGGTTTCGGTAATCTCTACCTCGATAAACATAGGAGGATTCACGCCCAAAAGCTCGGTATCAGCATAAAGGAGCTGGCAATTGTCGTTTTCCTTGAGCCACTTCTTGTTTTCGCCAATAAAATCAGCAGAAACAGGAATTTGCTCATAGGATTCGTTGTCCATAAAGTAAAATGCGTCGCCATCGTTGTAGAGATACTGCATTTCGCGGGTAATGAGCTGGACAGATTCGAATTTTGTGCCGGCGTTGCAGGTTTGATCAATGACACGACCGCTTTTGAGGTCTTTGATCTTGTAGCGCACGAATGCGCCGCCTTTACCAGGTTTTACATGCTGAAACTCAACAATTGTGTAATATTTTCCATTGATCGTAAGACCCATACCATTGCGGAAATCTGCGGTTGTAATCGCTGCCATCTATTGCTCACTTTCTCATTGCACATACATACAAAGGAACGATACCTTTTGTATATAGCGTAACACGTATATTGCCCTTCAAAAGGTAGAAACCCGGTATGTAGAAGCTTTATGTAGGCTCAGCTGTCCGAGTGTGGCTCGTCTTATCAAGTGTAACTCGGCTTATCCGAGTTGTTCGAGCTTAGCGCCGAGACCCGAAGGTCAGGCGTTTAATAAGAAAGGTACAACCAAGTTTCACGACATCGAGAAAGCTCAAAGAACGAAGGAGCTTATCGGCTCCGAGATAGGTTCTCATTTCGCGCAAGGTTTTTTTGTTGTCGCGCGTTGAAAAACAGTATTTTGCTTTTCCTTTGGTCTGAATCATAAAACGCGGAATAATTTTTCCCTTAAACAATACCGAAGCACTGACAAAATCTATCTCGGACCAGGGGATTTGAATGAAGTCTCGCACGTTTTTGTCGTTATAAAATTCAAACGCGCGATCCCCTATCATCACCTTACCATAGGAGGTCATACCGAGAAAAGATGTGCCTTCAATAGTAAGCGTTACCTTTGTATTTTGGGAAGAAACCATCTGCGTTCCTAATTCTCGTCGCTCTCTCGATTCGCTTCTTATGATACTCTCGGTAAACATTCAAGCGCAAGACTGTAGCGCGTGCGCGCGCGAGCAAGGCTCTGCGCATTAAGGGGCGTGCACATGTGTGTGCACGTATGCGCAGGCGCTGGAGCAATCGTGCAGCTGTGCGCCTCCATGCACCCAAGCTCCATAGCTAGCTATAAAAAAACGCGCCTAGAAGACTCTAGGCGCGTAAGAACACTCACAAAGACACATCTTACATGATGTGAGCAAGACGTGCTGCAATACCCACGATGAAGAGGGCAAGGATGATGACGATTGGAGAAACTTTCTTCTTCAACAGCCAGCAGCACAAAAGTGTCAGGCATACAGCAGCCAAACCAGGAACGAGCTGGTCGAGGTTTTGCTGAAGGGTCGTAACCTTAACTTGGTCAAGACCATTGACGCCCAAAGCGTTGTACTGAGTGATAGCGCTCTTGATACCATCTGCAGTCGGCTGAATCTTGGACCAGTCGATGAATGCACCAGGAGCCTGGTTGATCTTGGAGACAACCGGGGTGAAGCTGATGGAAACCCAACGCTGAACCAGAGAACCGATGATGAACATACCAAGAATGGAAGCGCCTTCGGTGATCTTGCTCAAAAGACCACCAGACACGTCCTTAACAATGGAGGTACCGAGCTTGTAACCAAACTCTTGAGTGTACCAAAGGAATGCCATACGGATAACGTTCCATGCAATGAAGAAGAGCAAAGGTCCAACAATGCTTCCACTCAATGCCAAAGAAGCGCCCAAAGCGCCCAAAATAGGACGAAGGGTAAACCAGAATACTGGGTCACCGACACCAGCGAGAGGTCCCATCATACCAATCTTTACACCTTGGATAGCTGCGTCATCAACGGGCTTTCCGTTTGCGCGCTCCTCCTCGAGTGCAAGCGTTACGCCCATTACAGGAGCTGATACATAAGGGTGCGTGTTGTAGAACTCCATGTGGCGTTTCAAAGCAGCAATCTGGTCCTCTTTTGCAGGATAGAGCTTTTTGATAGCGGGGATGATGGAGTAGCACCAACCACCGTTTTGCATACGCTCGAAGTTCCATGAACCTTGAAGGAACTGATGGCGCCATGCAACAGCCATACGATCTGACTGAGAAAGTTTAATTTGATCTGCCATTATGTTTTCGCTCCTTTCGTTATTCATAGTCGTTGATAATGTCGCCTAAAGGATCTTGCGAGCCTGCACTACCAGAGCCGTGAGAAGCAACTTCTTTGAGGCCGAGGTAGATGATAGCAAGAGAAACACCGATGGCACCGAGTGCGATAAGGGTGAGGCCTTTGAGTGCGGCAACAACAAAACCAAGAATGAAGAAGGGCCAAACTTCCTTGGAAGCCATCATGTTGATAACCATTGCGTAACCAACGGCAGCTACCATACCACCGCCGACGCCCATACCACCTGCGAGCCATGCAGGCATCTGGTCGAGTACTGCCTTAACAGCCTCCGAAGGAACGAAGCAAAGCGCAGCTGCAGGAACAGCAATACGAAGACCTTGCATAGCAATTGCAATAACCTGCCATACTTCCATAGCGGCAATGTTGCCCTTCTCGGCGGCTGCATCCATCGCATGAACGATAGGAATAGCAATAGTACGTGCGATCATGGTAAGGAACAAACCAGCTACCGACAGAGGAATTGCCAATGCAATGGAAGTGTTGATAGCAGTTTGGGTGTCTTGTGCGCCACCATTGAGGGCCAAGACCATAATGATAGCAGAAGCAACAGAAGCAAGAGCTGCGTCAGGAGCAACTGCAGCACCAATGTTTGCCCAACCAAGAGCGATCATTTGTAAAGAACCGCCCAGAATAATACCTTCGGTGGGGTGACCGGTGACGATACCGATCAGCGTGCAGGCAACAAGTGGTTGATGGAATTGGAACTCGTCCAAAATACCTTCCATACCTGCAAAAAAGGCAACGATCACTACCAAAATCAAACTAATGATAGGCATGAAATCCTCCTTTATGCCAACTCAGACTTTGCTTTTTGCAGCAAAGCATTGAAGTTTTCGGGTGCACTCGCAGGAACTTTGCGAACATCAAACTCAACGCCCAAAGAAACGAGCTTCTCGAGGGCTTCGACATCGTCTTTGCCCATAGCAATAGCGTTGTTGACGACGACTTTTCCTACTGAGTGAGCAATAGATCCCAGGTTGGCTTTTTTGATTTCGACGCCTGCTTCAACAGCTTGAAGCAAATCAGCAGGAGATTCAAAAAGAAGCATAGCATGCGTTGCACCAAAACGAGGATCCTTGGTGAGCTCTACCATCTTTGAAACAGGAATGACATGAGCATGAACACCCGAAGGGCATGCCTCAATAATCATTTGTTTACGCAGACTGTCTTTGCAAACCTTGTCGGAAACGACAATGATGCGATCGGGCTTGATTTCCTTGGTCCAGGAAGTAGCAACCTGACCATGCAACAGACGCGTGTCGATACGAGCAAAGTCGATCTTGATGTGACCATCACCAAGAACAGTACCAGGCGCGATAGCGGCTGCTTGGGCCTTTGCCTGTACTTGCTTTTTGGGCATAACGTCTTCGGGCTTAGCTTTGACGCCTGCTTGCGCTTCTGAAATTGCCTCAGATGCAACCTCACGCGCAGTATCTGCTCCAAGGCGTGCGCCATAGGCTGCGACAAGCATAGGAAGGCTCAAACCAGCGACGCCAACCCACGAAGGATGCTCGCCAGAATCAAGCAACAACGAGACCTGATTCCAAGGTGTGCCTCCTTGCAAATCTACAAGAAAAAGAACTTCGTCTTTGTTCTCGAAGGATTCAGTGGCGGCCAAGAGCTTAGCCTTGAGATCGTCCGGTCCCATATCAGGAGTCAAGCATACAGCTGCTACGTTTTCCTGGGGACCAAAAATCATTTGACCGGATTGTAGAATGCCTTCAGCTAAACCACCATGACTGGTTAACACAATACTAACCACTGCCCTACCTCACTTTCTCATGTCCCATGAAAAAGCAGTTTTAGCAAGCAAATAAGAATGCAAACCACAACGAAAGCAAGTGGTACAGATCACATGGATTATTTGGAATGCTGAAACGCTTCATCGTTTGTACATATCTCAAGTACTAATAGTATTTTGCATGAGCTGATTAGTCAAGAAATTATTTTGTAACCTTAGATTTTGGGGCTTATAACGGGTGTAAGGCCAAGATATATGATTTCAGAGAAATGCGATAAGAAAGTTTTCAGTTACGAAACAATTGAATCATTTTGGTTCTGAACAGCTTGCACAGCACTCATACATACGTTTATACAAATATCGAAAGCAAAACGTAAATAATTTACGGATTCCTAAACAAAAACACGCAGCTGTAAAAAAGCCCTTCTCAAAGAAGGGCTTTCGTACACGTTCAAGTAGTGAAAAAGCAAGCATGGGCGCGAGCGCTCCTGCAAGACGCAGGCGCAAGCGCCTAGAACCTCACAAGCTGTGCTTGAAAACCCGCAGCTAGAGGCACACAAGCTCGTGCGTAGACTCAGTAAAGAGCTCAAAACCTGAAGCGGTAACAAGTCCAAAGTCCTCGATACGCACGCCAAAGCGACCGGGCAAATAAATACCTGGCTCAACCGTTACCACCGAATTCTTGGGCAAGGGCTTAGTATATTCAAGACGAAGGTAGGGACGCTCGTGAATCTCAAGACCCACACCATGCCCCAGACCATGCGTAAAGTAGGCACCATATCCTGCTTCATCAATGATAGAAGCGGCGAGCGCATGCATGTCGCTTCCCAAGACACCTGCTTTGAGCACATCTTCTACTGCCTTCTGCGCGCGACGCACAGTGTCGTACACCTTTTTCGCCTCAGCTGAAGGCGTCCCCACACACACCGTACGGGTCATATCGGTGTGATAGTCGCCCCACGCTGCACCAAAGTCCATCACGATCATGTCGCCTTGCGCGATCTTGCGCGCGGACGGCTGACCATGAGGATTTGCACCATCGGGTCCTGCAAGGCAAATCGTATCGAACGCAAGCGCATCAGCGCCGTGTGAAAGCATGAAGTTGTCGAGCTCAACACGGAGATCAAGCTCGGTCATGCCGGGGCGTATGAAATCACACATGTGCGTAAAGCCCATATCGGTGATCGTTTGCGCGTGCTTCATCGCATCAATTTCGGGCTGGTCTTTTGACATGCGCAGATCGAGAATATCTCCATGCATACGCGGGCACAAGCAGGCAATTGACGTATCTAGCAGATAGCGCTTGAAAGCATCAAAGAAAGAAAGCTGGAGCGTATCTTCCACACCAACAATACGAGATCTCGTCTTATAGGCATGTTGAGCTGCCCAAAGAGCCGGATCTATCGTATCCATATCGATATGCCAGGGACTATCGGGGCCAAGTTTCTCATGGAAGGTATTGAAGTAGCGCCCATCGGTGTGCAGCCACAGATCGTCTTGGGTAATGAATGCCGTGTGCGCGAGCTCAAAATCGAAGGTGCGCTCACAGCCCAAAATCCAGCGCAAATCGGGGTTGTTTCTCAGTACAACAGCATCGTAGCCGCGCTCGCTCATAAGTGCGCGCACACGGGCTACACGCCTATCCATACTCGCTCTATCCATGGTCTCTCCTTTGTTTTAGCTGAGCATATGCTCAAATAGACACTTGTTATACCACTCAATACAGATGCTCATGATCTTATGCCCGATGTGCCTCTGACCAGGCATTTGCGTGCTCGCGCAAAAGTTGATCATCGATACCTTGGCTGCGCACGCGCCCAATTGCCTGCGGCAGCGGCAGCATTTGTTTATTACTTCTTAGGAAACACGCGTTCTGTATAGCCTGGAATAACTGGTCGGGATCCACATCAACCTGGCCAATCCCCAGCTCAAAACGGTCGAGCAATTCGTCTTGGCACAAGACATCATCTACCGGAAGCTGCGCCTGTGCGCACGAAAGGCGTGCCGAAAAACGAAGCGCTTCTGCAAAACAATCGGCTGCATCCGTTGTGCTTGGTAACACGCGCGCAAAAGCGTCTGCCACGATTACACCATAGCTGCTGGCCTGGCGCACAGAAAATGCCGAAGAAGAAATCATGCGTCCGCGAAGCTTTATTGCTTCGAGCAGCTGCTCGTAGAAGCTAAAACTGGATCCTTCTTTGATATCAAAGGATGCGTCCCAGAGTTTTTTGAACACTTGATCTGATTCTGCCATGCTCGAAGCCACCATAAATGCCAAACACTGCCTGGTAGAAGGTTTAGTCACATCAAAGTCAAAGAGCGTAGTATCAGCGATAACGAGATCGAACTGCGCGCTCACCGAAAGCATACGCGGCGTATGTTCAAGAGAAAACGCTTGTGGCATACCGCAGGCGCTTACAAGTCCCACGAGATCGCGCGGAAGCGCAAACGAAGCCGTTTGCCCACACCACATTCTGCACGCTGCAACGACAAGGCCAAGGCCTGTTTGAGAAGCGCATACGCCCACCAGATCACCCGACGTAATGTGGTGATCAAGCAGATGTTTCGCGATAAGTTCTACAGAAGACAAAGTATACGAGAGATTTGCTTCAAGCGGAATAGTCACAACTCGAAAGCCACTTGAGGTGCAGCCGCGCACAAATTCTTCTATGGAAGCAGGGTCTACGCCATCTTCGACAAAAAGGGCAAGACGCTGCGGAAGACCCACAAAGGTTTTGAGAATATGGGGCGCCTGCAAAAGTGCGCGTTCGCCCAAACGCAGGTCGCAGGAACCTTTTTCAAGCGCAATCCACTGGCGGATAAGAGGCGCGGGCGCAGGTTCGGACTTGAGCGCGGGCTGAGCTGCGGGCTGAGCCGCAGGCTGGGGCGCCGTCGCACGTTGTGTAGTAGGTGTATCAGACATATGCTCAGATCTCCTTACAAGAACCAGCTTTTGCAAAATTCGTATTAGGCCTCTTTAGGCACCTCATCCAAAGCGCCATGATCAATATCGGCGCGCGACAAAAAATGCACATGGCGTAAGAGTACAAACTCAAACGCACGCAAGATGTAGGTGTACCACAGATCCCGATGCGACTGCGGGCGCACGAGCACCGACACACACCCACTCAAGTTTGCAGCAACAATATCGGTAAAGACCTGGTCGCCCACAAAGAGCGCGTGCGCAGGATCTATATCAAGCTGCTTCAGAAGGCGCGTAATCGCGCGCGGACTTGGCTTCATCGCATGAGAAATCGCTTTGCACGAAAGTGCCGCCGCGGAGGCTTCTACTTGCTTTGTATGCGTATTGTTCGAGACGATATAGATGGGAATAGAGCAGGTCTTTTGCACCATATAAAACCACGAACGCACCGCTTGTGGCAGCTTTCTGGTGCTGCGCGGAACACAGGTGTTGTCTCTATCGACAAGCACAATTTGAATCTTATGCGCTGCTAGATATGACGCAGGGATCAGATCTATCGATTCAAGATAGGAAGTCGCGCGAAATATACTCACTCTCTACTGTTCCTCACTCTCATCCTTGTGATTCTGAATCGCTTGCTTGTGTTCCTCGTAGGTCTTGGAGAATTTCTCCTCAGTCTTGGTAATCCAGAAATAATAATAATCGGTATCTGCTGGCGCAAGAGCTGCTTGGATAGAAGCGGTACCAGGAGAACAAATGGGGGTAGGCGGAAGACCTTTGTGCAGGTAGGAGTTATACGGACTCTCCTTCTTGAGATCGTCTGCGCGCACTTCGCCGCCTGTCACGTAGCCCATCGTTGCATCGCTTTGAAGGAACATATCATTTTTGAGACGGTTGTAGAGGACAGACGCTACCAGAGGACGCTGCGCATCGGTGAGTGCCTCTTTTTCGATGATAGAAGCGATCTTGATCATGTCATAAAACGACAGCTTAAGGCCATATTTTTTGTTGACTGCGGCAAGTGAAGCTTGAGCATCAAGACCTTGCATTTCCTTCTTGAACTGGCCAAGCATCGTCTTTATCACGCTATCAGATGTGGGCGTTGTATTGGCAAAGTCGTAGGTTTTGGGATAGAGAAAGCCTTCGAGCGAATCGTTTTCGACGCCCTTGAGGAAGGGGAAATCCTGGACATATTTTGATGCTGACAAAGCAGCCATAAAGGTATCCTGATCGATACTGTATTGACGATTCAATAGATCTGCCAGCTGTTTTTGGCTCAAACCTTCTGGCACCACAAGCGCGTTTTCAAACGAATTGGGGCCTTGGATAAGACGAGCGATAAGCTCGCTTGCACTACTTCCGGCAACAAGCGAATACGAACCGCTTTTGAGCTTAGAAGCAGCGTCTGCATTCATGACCTCTTTGAGAAAGTCCTTAGCGCTCTCAATCACGTGCGCATCTTGAAGAATGCGCGCCGTAGTCGCTGCATTTGATCCTTCGGGAATCGTAATCTTGATAACTTCGCCGTCGGTGATGGCGCTTTTTGAAGATGAAACACTCATCTGATCATGGACGATAACTGTGCAAATGCCAATTCCCACAAACGCTAAGATCACAATCAACAAGATGAGCAAAAACTTGGAGCGGGGATGAGCAAAAAGATAGGAATTTGCTTTCTGAGTACGGCGAGACGATCTAAACGTGTGAGGCGCATGGGGCGCGAGCGCGCGGGTGTGAGGGTGTGCGCTCACAGGCTTCAGAGGAGCTTGTGAAGAAGTGGACGCAGGTGTGTGCAAAGTGCTTCGCGAAGCGCCTACAGCCGAATGAGCTCCATGTTTGGGGGTTTGCTTGGAGGCTTGCGCCATCTTACACCTCTTTCGAGTCGAGCCACGCTTGTAAAAAAAGAGAGGCGGCCACCATATCAATGTGGCCCCTCATCTGCTTTTCGTTATAGCCTTGTTCGTGAAGAATGCGCTTTGCCTCGGCAGAAGAAAGCCGCTCATCCACAAAATAAAGATCAAGACCCGCACGCGAAGCGATCTCGCGTGCTTGTTTTTGTATCGTTTGCGCCCAGGGTCCTAGCTCTCCTGCCTGCGTTTTGGGAAGTCCACACACAAGACAGCACGGTTCATAGTCCTGAATGAGATAGCGAAAGCTTGGGCTATTGTTGTAAACATCAGCAAAAGGCAAGACTTTGAGCGGAAGCGCGATTTTTTGCGCTTCATCGCTTACGGCAATGCCCACACGAGCTTCCCCTATGTCAAGCGCCATAACTCTCATATGCTACTCTTGTGTGAAACGTTTCCGGCAAAAGTCAAGCGCAGCTTGAATCCCCTCTGGATTTGAGCCACCAGCTTGAGCCATGGCTTTTTTGCCACCGCCGCGGCCCGAAACGAAGGGAGCAGCACCCTTGATAAGCGCACCTGCGTCGAATCCATTCTCGCAAGCAGCTTCTGTTCCTGCAGCTAGAAGGCCAACTTTGCCATCTTGCGAAGAAGCGAGCACACATGCACAAGAATTCCCCAAACGACTGCGAATGCTATCCCACACTTCGCGCAAATCACGCGGAGACACGCCTTCGATCTTGGCAAGTGCCAGCGCATATCCATCCAATTGGATCGCCGAAGACACACAATCGCTAATCACATCGGACGATGCGCCCATGAGTGCCTGCTTCAGCTTGCGCGCATCTTCTGCGCGCTCGTGCTTGAGCATATCGATACGAGCAGAAACATCTTCTGGACGGCATTTGAGCTGCTGAGAGATGGTATTGAGCTCGTTTGCACAGGCATTCATATATGCTACGCACGCAAGCGAAGTAAGAGCCTCGAGACGGCGTACATTTGAGCCGACAGAGGTTTCGGAAATGATCTTGAAGCAACCGATATCTGCAGTATTTCTCGCATGCGTACCACCGCACAGCTCGCGCGAATAGGGATGCGCAGAGCTTCCCGTAGAGACGACACGCACAGTATCTCCGTACATGTCTTCGAAAAGCTGGATAGCGCCCGTGGCTTTTGCCTCTTCGCGCGACATGATCGTAGTGACCATGGGTTCTGCAGCAAAGATCTCGGCATTTACCATGTCTTCTACAGCAGAAATCTGCTGAGGAGTCAGTGCTTCAAAGTGCGTAAAGTCAAAACGCAAACGATCGGGAGCAACCAGCGAGCCTGCCTGGCTTACATGGTCGCCTAAGACTTTGATAAGCGCTGCATCGAGCAAGTGGGTTGCGGTGTGATTGCGACGGATAAGCTCGCGATTGTGCACGTTGATGTGGCAATCGAGATAGTCGCCCACAGAGATACACCCGCGCGTGACCTTACATATGTGGCTGAGGAGCTCGCCTGGGCGATGAAGTGTATCGCACACTTCAAGGCAAACAGGTGCGCTGGTAGAAGCATCATTAGAAGAGGGAACGGCATCTGCGGTAGAGCCCGCGCAAGAGGATTCAAGTGTGCCGGTATCCCCTACTTGTCCGCCGCGCTCGCCGTAGAAGGTCGTTTTATCGAGTACAACTTCGACTTCCTCGCCTTGAGAAGCAGAAGAAATCTGCTCATCACCTTGTACAAGTGCCAATACACGTGCGCCTACAAGCTCGTTGTGATCGTAGCCGTCAAATACTGTAGGCTCAAATTGGGCAGAAAGCTTTGTCCATACGGTATTTGCATTTGCCCACGCATCACGCGACTGCGAAGCGCGTGCACGCTCTTTTTGGGCATCCATCAGGCGCTTAAACGCATCCATATCGGTAGCGTGACCCTTTTGAAGGGCGATCTCGCGCGTGAGGTCGATGGGGAATCCATAGGTATCGTGAAGTTTAAAGGCAAGCTCGCCGCTTAAGGCCTCGCCTGCTGCAAGCGCTGAGAGTGCATCTTCCAAAAGCGCCTCTCCTGCATCGAGCGTTGCAGAAAAGTGTTCCTCTTCTGAGGTGATAATGCCCAGGATAAGTGCCTTATTTTGCTCGAGCTGAGGATAGTGCACCGACATAAGCTTCATAACCTGCTCTGCATAGTGGGACAAAAATTCTCCCTGAATGCCTTGCAGGCGTCCGTGGTAGATTGCACGCCTCAAAAGACGACGGAGCACATAGCCCCTCCCCTCATTCGACGGCAGAATACCGTCTGAAATCATAAAGGTGCAGGCACGCGAGTGGTCGGCAAGAATGCGCAAGCTGGTATCCACTGCACGGCTCGAGTGATAGGCTTTGCCGCAGAGTTTTTCGCCCACGTGAATGAGGCTATCAAGCACGTCGCCTTCGTAGTTTGAGCCTTTGTGCTGCATAATCGCAGCCATGCGCTCAAGGCCCATACCCGTATCGATATTGCGGTGCGGAAGCTCTGGCATGGAGCCGTCTTCTTGACGATCGTATTGGGTAAAGACGAGATTCCAAAATTCGAGGTAGCGATCCCCATCATCACCGGGCTTTTCGCCCTCGAATTCAGGACCCTGGTCAAAATAAATCTCAGAGCACGGGCCACAAGGACCTGTAGGACCTGCCGCCCAGAAGTTGTCTTCTTCGCCTAGACGCGAAATGTGATCGGGCTCAACGCCTTGATCTTGCCAGATTTGAGCTGCTTCATCGTCATTGGTAAATACCGTGATGTAGAGCTTATCTTTGGGCAGACCCAGGTGCTTATCACTTGTGATAAACTCCCATGCCCAGGTAATTGCGTCTTTTTTTGTGTAACCACCAAAGGAGAAATTGCCGAGCATTTCGAAGAACGACAAGTGGCGCGCATCGCCGATGTTATCGATGTCGTTTGTGCGCAGGCACTTCTGGCACGATGTCGCACCGATCTCTTGCATGGTCTTGGTGCCTTGGTAATATTCCTTGAACTGGTTCATACCTGCATTTGCAAGAAGGAGCGAGGGATCCTCTGGAATGAGCGAGGATGACTCGTAGCGTTTGCAACCCTTCGACTCAAAGAAGGTCAAAAAGTCTTCGCGTATCTCGGCAGACGTCATCGTCTTGTATTCGGCTGTAGCCATAACTCTCCTAGGGTATTCTTAAACCGTGTTATGAATATACAAATATCTATTCTACGGGTATCGCGTCTCGTTTTTTTCCGCATTTGCAAATGTCTACCGTATAAGCAGAATTTGATACGCAAAGCGCGGATCGCGCGCGAGCTGCGCGGGTCAAGGGCGCAAGGGGCTGAGGCGCGGACACTGCGGGCGCTGAAGATGGAGGCCGCTCAAGCTCCGCAGGCTGCTAAAGCTCCGCAGGTCGCGAGTGTGCGCGTGGATGCGGGCGCTACGGACAAGCAAGACAAGGCGCCTAAGCCTCGAGCTTTTCTTGAATTTTCATGAGCGTTTTGCGCAAGATGCGCGATACTTGCACTTGAGAAATATCCAGCTTTTTGGCTATTTCTACCTGCGTATATCCTTCGAGGAAACGCATCTTGATGATCGTTTGTTCGCGCTCGGAAAATTCGGCTATTGCTTCTTCCAAGACGATGCGGTCATCGGTGCCTTCAAGATCTTCGTCGACTGAAATGTATTTATCGAGGACCGAAGGAGCTTGCGCGCTATCGTCGTCGGAATCCTGCGGCATATCAAGAGACACCGCGCTATACGCATGCGCTGATTCCATGGCTTCGAGCACCTCATCAACACTCACCCCAAGCTCACGAGCAATTTCTTCCACGGAAGGGCTTCGCTGCAGCTTTTCGGTAAGCTTATCGGTTGTGGTATTGACCTTTGCCGAAAGCTCCTGCAAGCGGCGCGGTACCCGTACCGACCAACCGCGATCACGAAAATGACGCTTAATTTCACCGAGTATGGTAGGCGTTGCAAAGGTGGTAAATTCAAGACCACGCGATATGTCAAAACGATCGATCGCCTTGATGAGACCAAGCGTTGCTACCTGGACCAGATCATCGAGGCTCTCGCCGCGATTTTTGAACTTGGACGCCAAAAAGCGCGCAAGATTGAGATGATTCATGACAAGCTGATCGCGGGCGCGCTCATCGCCGTGCTCTTTATAGGCAATGAACAGCTTTTTTGTTGTTTCGCGGTCCCAGCTTGCTTTGCCACGAGGAGTCCGCAGCAAACGATTGTGCTCGCGTGCAGACACGGGTGCAAGGTGGGGCTGAGCGCCTTCATCTTCTGAAGGCATATGTGCAATATCTTGAGTAGACTTCACGGCTACCTACTTAGCTTGTGCGAGCGTGTCTGCAGAAGACGAGCTACCCTCTACAGCGGCTACTTCATTGAAGTGTTTTTCGAGGTGAAGCACGCGAGCACTCGTCACATCAAACTCATCACACACCGCTTGGAGTGTGAGCTCAACAAAACTCATATCGCTGTCCACTCCGCAATCGTCTTCTTCTTGTTTCGAAGAAAAATCCTCATCCCCAAGTGCAAAATCCATGGCAAAACTATGCGCGCGCACGCTAAATACCAGCTCACAGCTTGAAGGTTTCGTGGCACAACAATACACAAAGCCTTCTTCTGCAGCCATGCGTATGTCTTCGACGTCGTCCATGTTCATCTTGCATACCACCGCAAGATTGCTCGCCATCATGCGCACCGTGCGCGCATATTCATAGGAAGCAGGGATAGAGAGTGTAATCTTATTCGCTTGCATGTGTGGTACCAGTACTTTCAAAACTCGTTTGGGATGATTCGTGTGCGGAAGAGGGCGCTGTTTCTATCGCTTGAGCTGCGGGCGCGGCAGGCGTTACAGGCGCGGGCACGGGCGCTTGAGCTGCGGGCACGGGTGCGGGTGCTGATGCTGCGCCATAGGTGATATAGCTCTTCTCGCGCGCATGCTTGTGTGCAAACCCAGGCGCGGACGCTGCGTTCCCAGCGTTAGTAGAAGGAGTCTGAGGCATATCTGCCTCTCCATAGGCATACATACCTTCAATTTCTTTTGGTGTATGAACTCCTTCTACCGATTTACGTGCGCTTTTGTAGCCTTTGATGAAGTTTTTTGCAAACGAACTTGCACAACCCGTAATACCCGAAATCGTGCTTTCTGCCGCTTGGGTAAGGGCGTTTGATACACCAATAGTCTTCTTAGAAATCTCGGATGCGTTGTCGAGAATAACATGCGCTACCTCGAGCTCTTCATTAAGCGCATCGAGCGTGCGTTCAGTTTTTTGGGTGAGTGCATCCATGCGCGCAATACTTGGCGCAAGATCATCTAGGCTTGCATCGATCTTTTGCACGACGGGCTGCACCTGATCGAGCGTCTCGCAGGTAGAATTAGTGATACGTGTGAAGTTTTTGCGCACCTGATGCATGGTGATGACAATCTCAACACCTACAACAAGCACGAACAAAACGCCAACACAAACGCCGATAGGCAAAAGATACTGTTCCATATGTCTTGGTTCCCATCTCTTAGAACGCGCAGGCAAAACACAACTCATCAACAGGCTCTGGCTGTTATAACTTGTAACTTAGAGCTAGTAGCTTGTAGAGAGCTTAGCTCTTATTGTAGCAATCTTTAGTCATGAGAGGCTTTGCGCGCGTTCATTTTTATGGCATCGAGTTGCGAGCTTGCCCAAGCTTCCCACCCGCGCGGGCTTGACTCAAAAAACGCTCCTTCTTTCAATCCTTTGGGCAAATAACTTTGATCCACCCAACCCGAAGCGTAGTTGTGCGGATAATGATAGCTTCCAAAATTCTTTGCAAACAGATTATGCCGATCGCGCAAATAAGAAGGAACCTCACGAAATACGCCGCTTCGTACTTCTTTGAGCGCGCGGTCGATCCCTTTCTCGCAGGCGTTGCTTTTGGGAGCAAGCGCGCAATACAAAGCCGCTTGAGCCAGATTGATACGCACTTCGGGCATACCAATTGTTTGAGCTGCATGAAATGCTGCTGACGCCACACAAATCGCTTGTGGATCGGCATTTCCGATATCTTCAGATGCACAGATAAGTATGCGCCGCGCACAAAAAAGCGGATCTTCTCCCGCATCGAGCATGCGGGCAAGCCAATAAAGCGCAGCATCGGGAGCGCTACCACGCATGGATTTAATAAACGCAGACACAATGTCGTAGTGCATATCCTGGTCTTTGTCGTAGGCAAGACCTTGATTCGCACAAGCTTCTTCAACATGTGCTTCGGTGATCGCAATCACCGAAGGAGCATCTTTGGGAGACGAAAGATATTCAGTAGGACAAGCCATCTGAGCAGAAAGTTCAAGCGATGTGAGCGCGCGGCGCGCATCTCCTTGCGAAAGCGCAACCACAAGCGCCAAAGCACTATCTTCAAGCTCAAACGCCCCGTCTAGGCCACGTGGGCTCAAAAGTGCTGCGCGCACAATGCGTGTAATCGCGTCATCATCAAGACGCACCAGCTCAATCACGCGAGACCTCGAAATGAGTGCCGTATTGACCTCAAAGCAAGGATTTTCCGTCGTAGCACCAATAAGAATAACGTCTCTGTTTTCCACCGCCTGCAAAAGAGAATCTTGCTGCGCGCGCGAAAAACGATGAATTTCGTCGATAAATAAAATGGTACGCCGGTTTTGAGTATACAGACGAGATCGCGCGCTCTCGAGCTCGCTTCGCACATCTTTCACGCCTGCAGTAAGGGCGGAAAGCTCGATAAACGATGCTTTTGTGTGAGCGGCAATGATGTGAGCAAGAGTAGTTTTGCCCGTACCAGAAGGCCCATAGAGAATAAGCGACGAGAGAATATCGTGCTCGATAGCGCGTCTCAGCCACGAATGTGTGCCCACAGCCTGCTCTTGGCCTACAAACTCATCCAAACTCTGAGGTCGCATACGAGCTGCAAGCGGCTGATTTTTTTGCACAAACGCGCTCGATACATGCAAGTCCCTGCCGGACGAAGGAGACGAAGGAGACGAAGGATTGAGATCAAACAAGGTATCCATAACAACATCCTAAAGAAGACCCGACAACAACCTGATACTACATGCAAACACAATATGCAGGCACAATACTACGCTTCGCACACGCAAGATCCTAAGCAAAACGAGGATAGGTGGGAAAAACATCTCGCGCTTCGGGGAAGAGATGCTCACACACATCGATAAAGTATGAATCGGTCATCGAACTGATGAAATCCGTAACCGTTTGCGCGAGGCAATCTTCCCAGTCGTAGCTATACCCATAGGGCTCGAGGTACTTGCGCACTTGCTGAATGTGATGCCGGAAAATGTAAGACGACTCATCACCTTGTGTAAGTGCCGACAACTCATGCTCAAATAGTTTTGCAAACAGCTCTTCGGTCTGTTTTCCAAAATTCCCATCGACTTCGGAAGTCATATAAATTTTTTCGTAATTTTCCTTTTTTGCGCGGGCAAGCTCACGAAAACCTTCATCAGAAAGTTCGATATGATCCTTGCCCAAACTATGCTCAACGCAATCAGCAACAAAGGCAGAAATTGCCCAGGAATTGTAACTGCTCCCCAGATGCGCATCGAATCCATCTTCTTGAATAAGTCCTGCCCGAATCGCGTCTTGACGATCTTTACCCACGTAGGCGATGATATCCGAGAGCCTGACCACAGCGCCTTCAAGCGTCATGGGACGCAGCGTATTGATAAAAGACTCCCCTTCCTGCCAGCACCTTTGTACAACCGCGTCGTATTCAGCAAAACTTGTGCGCGCAGAGCGCGTGATACACTGCTGCTCAAATTCGCCGTTGTGACAAATAATGCCATCAAGCACCTGTAAAGAGAGATTTCGCTTGTAGAGCGTATCAAGAGCACGGACACTTTGCACGTTGTGAAAAAAGGCGCCGCCGGTATGCTCGTGATACACTTTGCTCAAAAAACGCTCGCCGATGTGCCCAAAAGGGGCATGCCCAATATCGTGACCGAGCCCTTGTGCCTCGATAAGATCGAGATTGAGCGAAAGCGCGCGCCCGATATCGCGGGCAATGCGCGCAACGAGTTGCACGTGAAGATTGCGTCTGGTCAGATCGTCATTAGGACGAAACGAAAACACTTGCGTTTTTCCCGCTAAGCGATTGTAGGCAGGCGTATGAATGATTTTCTCGACGTCACGTACAAACGCAGGCCGCAAGCATGACGCTTCGTCGCGCGCAGGCTCGCGCCGTATGATATCGCTATCGCGCGTGGCACAAGGATTTGTGTAGTGCGTGCGCGCATGTTCCAAAATAAGCGCTTGAGCAGCAGGAGAAACCGTGCCCGTAAGGTGGGGAGCAAAGGGATTTTGAACTATCATAGGCCACTCCTTGGATAACGTATGCAAAACCATGCTCACAGTCTACACCCTCACAAGGACAAGAAATACGCATGCGATCCGCAACTGTTGGAAGACAAACAAAAGCGCAGGTTGAGGTTCAGAACTGCCGTATGAGATCCAACATCATAGAGTTATATCCAAAACTGCTGATCAAAGGGGAATATCAAAAATCCCATGTGTTTGTGCAGCTCATATGAGGCAAGATTATCCTTCATGATCTCAGTCCAGGGAAGCTTTCCCGCTTCGAGGAATTGATTGATCTTGTACGAAAGAAGCGCCTGTCCCCAGCCACGTCTACGATGCGGGCGAAAGACCTCGAGCATACCGATAGAACCATAGCGATGCTCTCCAATAAAACCGATCAGTTCGCCGTGTTCAAAGCCACCAATAAAATGACCACTGTCGAGATCGGAAAGAAGCTCAGATTCGGGAATATCAGCAGCATAGCGATAGTGTTTTTGGATCGTCGAAAGATAGCTGCGATCAAGCGTACGAATATGCCTTGAAGCAGAAATACGACGCTTTTTCTTTGATTCGTACACGCAGGTAGCGTACGGGTGAACTTCGCTTCGACCAAGCACCTGCATACAAACCTTTGCAAGCTTGGGATTGAATACGCACACCCCCGCCCGCGGTCTAAGCACCCGAAGTACTTGCGCGCACAACTTAGCGTCATCTCCATAGATCATATAATTTTCGCCACATGCAAGGATGACCAGGTGTTCTGTAGCATAGCGCAAAACACCGATGCCCGCAGAAAGATTATAGGCAAGCGGAAACGCGCTTTTAGGTGCCTTCTCAAGAAGCAGCTGCGCCCGAGCTTGTGCCTCCGTGCGCGTGTGGACATCGGTTTTTAACATGAGTGCTTCATAAGCAATTTCAAGACGCCGGGCAATTTCTCGATGGCCCTTCACACCAGGATGCCCATAGTAATCGGCCATAAACTCTGAATTGTGTTCGAGCAAATTCTGGCCATTTACCACAAACACATTGTCATAGCCACTCACCTTGTTCTCTATAAGCTGAGGCACTTCGCGTGCGCACGAAAGGCGGTGGATGGGATAGACATCCTCAGCATTCCAAATAGGCGTAATCACCAGCGTTGGCACATGCGGCCATAGGCGGTGTAGCTCCTCAAAATAGCGATGAATATCACGCATGACCAAACGCCTGCTACATGGCTCGTAGCGATAATTATCTCCGAGGTCGCAGATGATGAGCTGAGGTGAGATATGAGCGGGACTTCCCCACAAAAGCCCTGGTTGGAATACTTGCCCGCCTATGGATTGATTGATCAAGCGCATATGCAGCTTATCTGCCAAAAGCCTCGGATAATTCAAGCGCGGATCGCCTGAAATAAAGCCTTGCGCAACCGAATCGCCCAGCATAAGCATCTGCGGCAAGTCACGCGAAAGAGGCTTAATAAAGCTCCCGTTTCCCCAAATGTTCCCGAGCGTAATGCCTCTGAGCAGCGGAAGATGAATGCGCACTGTATGCACGCCTCCAAACATCGGCAGCTGCAACGAAGCTGCGGCACGCGCATCTTTAGGATCCTCAAGCAGAAAACTAAAATATTCATCACCCTGACGAGGCATAAACACAGGAAGTTCGTGATCGTCGATATCGATTGCGATGCCGTCCCAGCTCGATATAGTGGAAGGGCTTTCGCAAATCTCATCGTGAGAGTTGTTGCGACGCAAACGCCGCGCGACATCCAAAACGGCACTTGTACCTTTGGGTTCGGGATCGATCACAGCTTCCACAATCACTTCGGACGAATCGGTGGTAAATTCCAACGTGATACCAGAACTCGTGCGCGCCATTTGACGAAAAAGTCCCGGATGCCAGGCTTCGCAAGAACCGAGAACGCGCAGTTGATCGAGGGTAACGCGAAGCGGCCGGATGCGAGCTTTGGATTCAGTTTGCACGGCTTGCGCGCCACACAAAAGCTCATTCGCGCGTACGCACGTGCACGAGGCGCCAAAACGCTCTTCGACTATGCTATGTATTTGCCGATCTCTGCGCATATATATACTTCCATCCCGGAGCTTACGCCGGAAAAAACCAATACTCTTTGCACAAGACAACATGAGAGCCCAGTACAGGTGTTTTATGCATTATGCCATTTCGTTTGGGGCATATATCCTCGCCTATTGTATCAAAAATTATTCAAAGAGGCTCATTTAAGAAGCGAGTTCATCATACAATGTATATCTCGATGCATGCCCTGTTGCACACTTCAATACAGATCTCAATACATACCCCAATGCACATTTCGGCCATGCGAAACCCTCAAGAGATGTGCCGATTTTGTAGGTCACGGGCACGGGTGCTGCGCTTACGCTTGCGAAACTTGCTGCGCTATCGTATACTTACTTTCGCAGTTTCGGGGTGTAGCGCAGCTTGGTAGCGCATCTGCTTTGGGAGCAGAGGGTCGCTGGTTCGAATCCAGTCACCCCGACCAGTTTGTTTGCGGCGGTAGTTCAATTGGTAGAGCAGTAGCCTTCCAAGCTACTTGTTGCGGGTTCGAGTCCCGTCCGCCGCTCCATGTTTTCTCCCCCATGTATGTTCGTAGTGATGTGCAGACGTGTATAGCTCCACAACTATACGCACGTCTGATGGTATCCCGCCAGACGTGCGATCCATACGGCAAACGCTACTGTGCTTGAGAAAAAGCAGCTACGAAATCATCAACCTCTTGACACCACAGCTCTTTTTGAACATCAGAAATCCAGCTCATCTTAAAGCTGTTTTTGCAAAGAAGCGCGAGTGTCTCGATGCTTGCGTGCTCACGCTCTGCAAACGCCCAGATATTATCGGAAACATAGCCTCCAAAATACGCAGGGTCGTCCGAATTAATACAAACTTGCACGCCGCTATTCAAAAGCTCGCGCACTTCTTTGGTTTTCATATCTCCGCCGCTGCAAAAACTATTGGAAATAGGGCACGATGTAAGGCCTGTGTGTTGTGCACAAGCATAAGAAACTAGATCGGAGTCCTCTACGATATTGGTACCGTGGTCGATACGCTCGCTTTCGATGACCTCGAGAAGCTCCTTGATATGGCTAATAGAATCAACCTGATCAACATCTGCATGTGCAGTAACATGCCAGCCCAGCTCACGGGCGCGGGCGAAAATATTGAAGAACTTCATGGGTGGATTATTGTGTTCGTCTGAATCCAAGCCAACACCAATAATGTTGTCCTTATATGGAAGAGCTGCTTCAATAGTTTGGCGTGCGGACTCAGCGGAAAAGTCGCGGAGGAAGCACATGACAAGGCGAGCATCTACTCCTAGAGCCTTCGCATCTTCGATAGCACGCAAAAGTCCTTCGATCACAGTTGAAAAGGCAATACCACGTGAAGTATGCGCTTGCGGATCAAAGAACATTTCGACATGACGCACGTTATTTGCTCGTGCTCGCTTGAGATACTCCCACGCGAGGTCGTAGAAGTCCTCTTCGTGTACCAAGCATTCCATACCCTTATAGTACACAGCTAAGAACGATGGAAGGTCAGAAAACTTATAGCTTGCTCTGATATCTTCAATATTCGATTCAGGCAGATCGATGTGATTTCTTGCAGCAAGCTTAAGCTTGAGCTCAGGCTCCAGCGTTCCTTCTATATGTAGATGCAGTTCTGCCTTTGGAAGGCCCCAAACAAACTCACGTGTTGGCTGTTGCATGCATACTCCTTCAGTGTTTAGGTGGCTATCTGCCACAACTCCTTACAATGTTTAAGCACAGCTTGCAAGCCATGAGCTGCTTACATTCTTAGCGAGAGCACAAGCGTTAAAAGCTGCAGCGTGCAGGCACAATCACGTCGAGCTCATGAGGCAATACATCGATAGTAAACGATGAACCGCCAAACACTTCCCCATCCACCTGGCATGGCGTGTCATCAGCTGCAAAGCTAACATCTACGCGTTTTGCATTACAAGTTGTGATGATAGATGACCGGGTGTGCTTTCCAGAATATGCTCTTCCGAAAAGATATAGCAGGTGAGGTATCGAAGGCTTTTTTGTGTTAAAACATAGACTCAATTCACCATCTACTGGAGACGCATCGGGGCAAATCTTAATGCCGCCGCCATAGGTGGGACCAATATTACACACCAAAACGATAGTAGGTAGGTCGAGGCGCTCACCGTCGTCTATCGCAATCGTTGAGGGAAAACCAGCGCTTCCAGAAGCGAGCATCTTAAAACCGCTCGTTAAAAATAAACCTTCGCCCTCTTGCTTATCGTTTTGAGCGCGGCGAATCGTCGTGTCATGAGAAGCTGCTGCATCGAGTCCAAATGAAAGTGTTTGAACAAAATAGGAGCACTCCCCCATTTCGTTCACAACACGACCCAGATCCATATGTGCATGATGACCAGCAAAAATCTCGGCAAGCGCCACTTCGGGCTTGTTGAACGTTTGAGAAATCGTACGCGCATAGTCGTTGCCGCTGCCCATGGGAATAAGCGCAAGCGAAGGACGCACATCCGCAGGAATAGTCATAAGGCCGTTTACAACCTCGTGAAGGACCCCGTCTCCGCCCAGGACCACGACGCTATCAAAGCTCGCCGTATCTTTTGCAATGTCTACCGCATCGAGTGGAGCTTTGGTAAACACCATCTCGAAAGAGGATGAAATTGATGCATAGGATTTGAAGAAGCGCGAGACATGGAGTGCAGCTTGCTTACCACGACCACTGTGCGAAGCAGGATTTGCTATAACAAGTGTTTTTCCTAAATTGAGGTTTGGCATAACACTCCTCGCTCTGTGTGAGTTGGTTCAACTACTCGTATGCTTCCATTATGAACCAGATGTGCATCAGTAAACAATAGAAAGTAAAAACGTGCGCAAGAAAAAAGCCCTCTTGCTAACAAACGAAGCAAAAGGGCTTGTGAACTATGAATGAGAGAAATTAGCGCGCAGCCGCCTGAAGTGCAGCCTTGACCTCGGCAGCAGTCTTGAGACCCAAGACCTTCTCGGTCAATACATCCGCCTCACCCTTGGTCCACGCAGAAATGATGCGGCGCGTACGCAAAATCGAAGGAGGATTCACAGAAAACTCCGTCAGACCGAAGGAAATAAGTACCGGGATCAGGAGCGGGTCAGCTGCAGCTTCGCCGCACATACCGACCATGATACCCTTCTCATTACCTGCAGAAATAATGCGCTTGAGCGAGCGCAACACCGCCGGCTGATATACATCGTAGAGGTACGCCACGCGGTCGTTTCCGCGGTCAGCGCACATCGTGTAGCCGATGAGGTCATTGGTACCGATAGAGAAGAAGTCGCATTCTTCGGCCAGGTTATCTGCAATAAGCGAAGCGGCAGGAGTCTCGATCATGGTGCCGAGCTCAATATCTTTGTTGTACGAAATACCACGCTCGTCGAGGTCGTGCATGCATTCGCTCACGAGCTTCTTTGCTTGACGAATCTCATCGAGGCAGGTCACAAGCGGTAGCATAATCTTGATGTCACCAAAGGCAGACGCGCGCAGAAGCGCCGTGAGCTGGACTTTGTATTGATCGGGATTGTTCAAACAATATCTTACCGCACGGTATCCCATGAAGGGGTTATCTTCCTTTTGGAGGTGCAAGTACGGAATATTTTTGTCGCCACCCACATCGAGGGTACGGATGATGACGGGCTGATTTTTCATGCGAAGCGCGACTTTTTGGTAGGCGCTGAATTGCTCATCTTCGCTTGGCAGCTCAGAGGCATCCATAAACAAAAACTCAGAGCGGAAGAGGCCTACACCTTCTGCATCATGCTCAGCAGCGGCAGAAGCGTCATCGGGGTTTCCGATATTTGCCACCAACAGCACCTTGTCGCCGTCAGCCGTAAGGGTTTCTTTACCACGATAGGACTCAAGTGCCTGCTTTTCCTGGGCAAAGATGGAAGCTTTTGAACGATATTTGCTAAGCTCAGCATCGCTTGGATCATCGATGACGCGACCCTTGGTGCCGTCGACCACCACCATGTCGCCCGTCTTGATAGAGGTCGTAGCGTCCTTAACCGACAACACTGCAGGAATCTCGAGCGCGCGTGCGATAATAGCAGAGTGCGAGGTACGTCCGCCTGTTTCGGTAATAATGCCAGCTACGTTCTTTTTGTCGATATCTGCGGTCATCGAAGGGGTCAGCTCGTGTACGACAACGATTGAGTGCTCGGGAAGGACGGAAAGATCCACGACTTCCTTGCCCAAAAGGTCTGCCAAAAGACCGGTTTTGACGTCTGCGACATCAGCAGCACGCTCTCTAAAGAGCTCGTCTTCCATGTTGGAGAACATGTTGAAGTAGGTGTCGTAAGCTTCGCTCACTGCCTGCTCAGCACACATACCTGCTTCGATTGAGGAATTGATCGTCTCTTTGATGCCCTCGTCCTCGGCAAACTCGATATGCGCAGCCATAATCGCAGCCGACTCTTTGCCGACTGTTTTTGTCATACGCTCGATTTGCGCGTTTGTTTGATCGATGAACTTTTGCAGAGCTTGACGGTAGCGCTCCTTTTCCGCTTCGAGATCGCTCGGCGCGGTAGGAGTAAACGACAAATCGGGTGCTACAGCAACCTGTGCCACTCCAATTCCATATCCATCCGATGCGTTAATTCCCTCAAACATGCAATTCCTCCTTGCCGTGTGACACGACGGGCAAACCGGCGTTTGCGCACGAAAACAATCGCGTCACGACCAAACATGTACACAAGCGTCCCGCTTTGAATCGAGCGAGCTTAAGGCATGCGGAGCGAGACAAAACCCATAGCCAAAAGCAATAAGCTGCCTCGATCTACTTTTGCTCTATAAGTTTGTCGAGCTCAGAACTAATGCGATCGATCATTTCACGTGAAGCGATGCCCTTACTCGCAGCGGTTGCAGTACCACAAGCAGATGCGAAACGCAAAGCCTCGTCATACGAAGCATGAGCTTGCGTTTTTGCAACAAAACCAGCAACCATAGAATCGCCCGCACCTGTGGCATTTTCGAGCTTGATTTTGACCGTAGGGCAAATGTGGATTTCGGAGTGTTCATCATAGAGAAGAGAGCCGTGAGCGCCGCAGGATACGATGACATTTTGGGCGCCGGCGTCGTGAAGTTTTTTCGCAAAAGGAATGCAGTCTTCGGGCGTTTCGGGTGTGGCGTCAAAGATACGCCCGACTTCGTGATTGTTTGGCTTGATGAGGAAGGGGTGAGCGGGAAGCGACTTCATCAGCAAATCGCCCGGCGCGTCAACGACGAAGCGAACACCTCTGTTTTCCAGGCGTTTCATGATCGTGTCGTACATGTTTTCGGGGAGAGACTTTGGAATAGAGCCCGTGAGAATGAGGGTGTCGCCTTCATCGATGCACTCAAGACGATCGAGCAGCTCATCCACCTTATCCTGACTGATATTGGGGCCCATACCGTTGCACATAGTCATAACAATGCCGTTGAGCTTAACATTGATGCGGGTAAAGCCCTCGTCCAGACGGACAAAATTGGCCGAAACGCCTGCGTCTTGGAGCTTTTGAATGAGGTAGTCGCCCGTAAAACCAGCAGCGATACCAAATGCAACATTTACTACATTAAGCTCATTGAGCAGCGTTGAAATATTGATGCCGTTACCCCCGCAGTAGAGCTCTTCGCTCGAAGACCTGTTGGTAAATCCCATGTCCAAGGTAACGGGATGCATAACATAATCGATAGCAGGGTTTAAGGTTACTGTATAAATCAACGCCGACTCCTTCCACACATATATACCTTTTCTATTATGACGCAAGCCATACAAAATGGTATCGAAAAATTAAAATTGTGAGCGGCTGAAGAAGAATCTCCAAGATCATAGCGGGAGCGTGAGCTGGGTGTGGGCGGGAGCGTGAGATAGATGTTGGTGCGAGCGTGGGCTGGGCGGGAGCGTGAGCTGGGCAGGAGCTGTCGTAGCGCTTATGCACGTCGAATCACAAGAAGACAACGTAGATACGCAGGACAGAGGGATAAACATAGGCAAGAAAAAGGCGAATAAGAAACGAAATAAGATGCAATAAAAAACGCGAGTTGCAAGCGCGCAACCCGCGTGTGAATGTTCTGGTGCTCCCTAGGCGATTCGAACGCCTGACCTGCGGTTTAGAAGACCGATGCTCTATCCAACTGAGCTAAGGAAGCAAATGATGTGTTCCAAAAAATGGTGTGTTCCAAACTATGGTAACACGAAGACGCTATTTAATAAATATAAAAGTTTCGCCACTTAGAAGGCAGCGCATGCTACTTCGCCTCCTCGGGAAGCGATGTCAGTATCGCCGTCATCTCGCCCTCAAAATCAAGCGAGGTCGCGCGAGCAGAAGCGATCATGTGACTGCCCTTATGCACAGGCACGCCACATACTGACCCCTCTCCCTCCACAATACTTACGCAGCTAAATGGCGCACGCGGGCGCAGGTGCTTGGAACCCGCTACGCGAAGGCGCCGGACAACGTAGCGCTTGCACGCGCACAAAAGGGTGAGTCCCTCCTCTTCAGGAGCCATGACCTTGCCATCTGTAAGCAACGGCGCATGATAGTTGATCGTGTCGAGGCTTTGCTGCATGTGAAGCTCGCGAAGGCTTCCATCCTTTTGACGTCTGTCATAGTCATACACGCGATAGGTGATGTCGCTCGATTGCTGCGGCTCAAGCACAATCGTGCCCGCCTTTACCGCATGCACACAACCCGGATCGATCTGGAAGAAATCACCTGCATGAACAGGTATTTCATTGAGAAGCTCGTCCCATTTTCCCTGATCAACAAGGGATTTAAACTCCTCGCGCGAATGCGCTTTTTGCCCCACAATAATCGTCGCCCCTGGACGCGCCGCCAGCACATACCAGCACTCGCTCTTGCCGAATGAGCCATGTTCGTGCACGCGCGCATAGTCGTCGTCGGGATGAACCTGGATGGAGAGGTCGTCATTTGCATCGAGGATTTTTACAAGAAGCGGGAAACGCTCGTACGCCACATGTCCAAAAAGCGCAGGTTGATCGTCCCAAAGCTGGGACAGCGTTGTACCTTGGAATGGTCCTGCGGCAACCGTACAATCGCCATTTGGATGCGCAGAAATTGCCCAGCACTCCCCCACTTTGCCATCAGGGATGTCGTAGCCAAAATCATCTGCGAGGTGACGCGCGCCCCAGATTTTTTTGTGGAAGACTGGATTGAGAAAGATGAGCTCGCCAGAAGACACTGCGTCAAAGGAATTGAGTGCAAGGGGCGTGGGAGCGGGAGCTGCGGGGGTTGGCATAGGGTGGTTGCGTTGTTGAGAGCTTTCAGACATAAGAGACCTTTCTCAAAGAGGATTGAGCATGGGTTGTAGCTGCACAGGTGGCATGCGCGCACACTGCCTATACTTCTGCCCATACACTAATTCTACTTTATATCACGTGCGCGCACGCAGCTCCACAAGCTGTTGAAAAACACGTCATGAGCAGAGAATTATGCAAATCCTACGATAGCTACAACTATGAACTAGGCAGCGCAGGCACAAAAAAGCGCTATAGGACAAAGAGTGTGTAAGTGAATTATTCTGTTGTATAGGGATAGAGATCGCTGTGATGTAGCTCTGGCCGCATCACAGCGTTTCCATGTGCGCAGTTTGTAGTACACTAAAAGTGAGAGCACCCCCCGTGGCAACGCTGCGGCATGGGGCTCTTTTTATATAGAGATTCTCCAGAATGTTGTCTTTACGTACAAGTGTTATTTACACTTTTGCATACG
The DNA here is from genome assembly GCA_947090525.1 of uncultured Atopobium sp. GTDB lineage: Bacteria > Actinomycetota > Coriobacteriia > Coriobacteriales > Atopobiaceae > Fannyhessea. The sequence continues at coordinate 331,114 of CAMUON010000001.1, read as the reverse complement.
TAGCGCAGATGATGAATTTTTATGTATTGTAAAGCTTACGTTTCTGCAGGTAAAGCTGGATATTTGATAAAGAAAAAACTGGTGGCTGGGAAGGGAATCGAACCCCTGACACGGGGATTTTCAGTCCCCTGCTCTACCGACTGAGCTACCCAGCCAATCGTCATATGTAAGCGCGCAAACGCGCGAAAGGCACACGGAGCGTGTGCACTCAAAACAATGCGTGCGACAAAATGCAAGCTTAATCACTATACCAAAAAACTGCTGTGCGTCAAGCCGCAATCGCAAGAAATTTGCAAGTCCTCCAAAGATAATCGATCGACCCCCTAAAACACTCGGCTCGCCAAGCCATTTGGCTCACCAAGGCCCTTTGCGCTAAAAGCGCCACCGCTACTAAAAAGCGCCACCGCTACTAAAAGGCGCCACCGCCGCCTCCGCCGCCGAAGCCTCCACCTCCTCCCGAGGAGAAAGAAGTCCCGCCAAAATCAGACAACATGGAGGTAGTTTCGAACGTCTGCGCAGCTGAAGCGAACGTATCGGACATGGACGAAAAACTATAAAAGAGATCCGTATCGTACATGCTCGACGTATACCACCAGTAAAGCGGCATATCAAAGCTCGTAGCGCCCGCCGTATCCGTATCAACGCCCGCAAACATCTGCGGGCACGAAAGCCTAAGACCGGCGATCACTTTGTGCGGAATGCCCAGCACACACGCCATGATCATCAGCTTATTCCAGAGCACAAGATCCTGCGGCACACTCTCTTTGAGGCGCGTGAAATCACACAAATACTGTTTAAGACCAGTAAGCTTATGCAAAATATCGAGCGCTTCGTCACTTATGGGGGTAGTGCGAAACGTAAGCACAGCCGACACAAGAGCCAGGACAATGCTTGCAATAAAGAGAATCAGCGCAACACAAAGCCAATGCCACGAAAGCTTGGCCCCTTTCAACAACTGCAGGTAACACACAATTTGAATAATGACGGACAAAATATCCACTACCATGAGCATCATCATCGCGCGCCAAACTTTGTGAAGCCGCGCTGTTTTTGCAGGACTATAGAAGCCGCGTGCATGAGCAAGCGCGCGCACGAGAGACTCGAAGCGATCGTAAGCCTTTGCATACAGCTTTTGGTGCGCGCCTATCTCGTCTGATAGTTGCGAAAGATCTACGACGCGTCCGGTGCATGTCTCGCCTTCGCGCGCGGTTGCGAATAAGAGATCATAGACAGCTTCGTCAATTGCCTGGGTCTCTTCCTCAAAGCCGGGGACAGGCGGCGTAAGCCTCGATACGGATGTGCTTGCGGGTGCGTGCAAGCTATCTTTTTCTTTGAGACATACAATGCGGTAGGACGGCTTGGGAGCGCGCGTTGACGAAGATGCAGAAGTCGCCGCCAAAGGAGCAGCAGCGCTGTTTATTGCAGACGCAGACACCGCGCCCGTCGTGCCCACCAATTCAAGCTTTGCCACCCCGCAATCGCAAAGCCTCATAATCGCAGCAACCAAACTGGTCTTGGGCACAACCTTTCCCGCGTAGAGATAGCTTAAAACGCTCGGATGATCAAGGGACGGAATATCACGAAAATATTTGTGAAGCGCATCAGGTTTTAGTAGCGTATGACGACGAAGACAAAGGATTGCAAGTACCACCAAGCTAATACCTGCACTTATGGCCGCATAGACCATAAGTTCATAGAGCTCCATCTGGCGCGCGCGAAGCTCCTGCTGGGCAGACTCTTGCCAGTGATGCTCTTCGGCCTCGATAGCATCTTTCTTCTTTCCTTCGAGTGAAGGCGCAGCAAATAGCCACGCGCTCGGGAAGATGACGCGCATCTCGGCAAAATCGGACGGTGCAACCTCATCGAGTTTGCAGATAACCTTGTTGTCTTGAAGGGCAATTTCACCGCGCGCACCATGGCCCCAGGCTTCAACATCGCGAGAAAACGCATCCGCGTTCAGCTCGTATTGAGGGTCTTTCGCAGCTATTTCAGTGAAGAGATCCTCGAACGAAAGCTCGCAGGTCACGTGCTGCGAAGCTTTGTCCCAGCCGTCGGATACAAACTTCCAGTAGAGCACGCTCGTGTCCTCATAACGAAAACACGCGCGTGGCACGGTATACGAAATGCCAAAACGTGCACGACGATTGCGCTGGTACGAATAGAGTTTGACCTCTTTGGTTGCACCGTTATTGATTACCTGATATGTGTTGTCTTTTTCCAGGTCGTTCTGGACAAATCCGATCTCATGACCATCGCGATACTCAAAAGCCTGAATATCCATGGGCTCGAGATGGCGCCCCTGATATTCGCCAAAAGGGAGCTTCCAATACACACCGTTAAACGTGCCGTGAAAGACAAAAGACCGCTCTTCGTGAATACGAAGGTCTCCTTCTGCATTGATTGAGGCTTGGATGTCTACTGATGTGATCTGATAGCTTTTTTTCGCGAACGCTTTTGAAGGAAGAATAAACGCTATAGCTGTGAAGAGAAGCACAGATGCAAGCACAAACGAGAGGCCGTGCATATGGGCATAAGGAGTACGAGCTGTGCGGGACAGGCAATAAGCTCGATCACGGCAAGCGTAGCCGACGCGGTCAGAGTTAAAGCCAAAGCTATAGAAAAAGCTCCCAAGAAAGCGCGAAACGTGCATGGAGTCGTCCTATCACTGAAACATACGAAGGTATGAGAATGGTAGCGTGTACTCCCATTTTAGCAAAGAGTTGCGCGCAGGCGAACTCTTGGCACGTGAAGCGCAATGAGGCGCATGTGCAGACCCGTGCGCGCTCAAAGCAGAGCTATGACTGCAACCTTGCCAGAGACAGAACAGAATCAGCCACACAAAAAGGTAAAACGCGTCCCACACACATCCACACAATCCCCTGGTAGGAGCTTAATTTTTCTATCGAGGTTGCGGCCGTTGATGCGAGCTTTGTTATCGCTGTGCAAATCCTCTACAAAGTAGTCTCCCTGCTCACGGAAAAAACGCACGTGCATGCCAGACACCGCTTGAGCGTGCAAACACACATCGCAATCTTCATCGCGGCCCACCGTAAGCTCATGGGCAAAAGGCATGCGAAAATCAGCGCTCGCAGTTTGCACGCAGAGCTGACACGTGCGTGCGTTTTGAGCACTTCCCTTTTTCTGCGGAAACAGTGCAGCTGTGTACGTAGGCACTGCAGGTGCTGCAGGTGCGTGCGCGCGCGAGAAATCATACAAACAACCGTAACAAATCTGCATATCGGAGAAGAGTTCCTCAAGACAGCGAGGACACGACTTGGTCTTGCGCGCGCAAGATGACTGAATTGTAAGAGCCATGAATACGTCCTTTCTCGTGGGTGGCAGTATAATTAGGGTATTCTAGCTGGGTATTTACATATACTGTTCCTCTTTTCCAAGCGTAGGCGGATGATTTTTGGTTACCGTTCGCAGGCGCAGGCCGCGTGCGCAACTTTTCACATATCCCCTCCGCACGCGAGGCGCACACTCTTTGGTACAAACGGTGCGAAAGCAGGCAAGCATACTGTGTCCTTATTCGTACATGTGTCCTTATTCGTACATGTGTCCTTACTCGTGCATGCATCCTTGGCTACGATGCGTCTACAGCGCTCGATATCGACAATACCGATACGTATACGCTCGTGCTCTTCGAACCAAGGTGCTGTGATCGCTGGACGTTCGAGTACAAAAGCTGCGTGGGCGCAGCTCAGCATATGAGAAGGCGAGAGGTCGCGGGCCGTGCGCATACAATACAGCTTGCTATCAAAAAATGCGACATCGATGTGCATGCACATTCCAAAGCTGTGAATGCTTGCGCATGAGTCGATCAATACGCCGGGACTTTCTGGGCGCGCACCCAAAAGCCCAGATATGCGCTCAAAAAAGGTTGAAAGATATATAAACCAGCCGATCTCCTGGTTTCTGGGTATGCTTGAAATGGAAAGGAGCATACTACATCACCACCCGGGGTCTAAAACGGTCAACGACAAGAGATTTTTTGTGTTCAAGTCCTACATCAAATGAAAGCTCTGTACCTGCGAGCACAAACGAAAGCGGCCAAGGCTTGTACTTCATCACACAGGTATAGCGCGTAAGCAAAGGAGAAATCAAAAACGTGAGTGGCTGATGAGGATCTGCGGACATGCCTTCTGCCTGTACCTCAACTGTCACAAGTTCAGAGGGAAGTTCACTTGCAAGCTCAGCCTTGATCTCTGCAGCAGCGTGCGCACTACTTTGCTCTCCACTGGGAGATACGCCATATACTACGCAGGCATTTTGTGCAAGACGATCGAAATCGGCGCAAAGCATCGCATACCTGCCAGCGTTGTAGCATATCAAGCACACTGCAATGACAACAGGAATGACAACCGCAAGCTCTACCGACATCTGTCCAGCTTCAGATGCACGAGCGCGTAAGTATTGTGGCATGTGCTTTCGTTTGCAGCTCATTGCATATCCTTCCTAGAGGAGGCGCTTAACGTCCACCACAAAAGGACGCGGCGAGCCAGATCCAAGCGCAGGAAATTCCGCAATCGTAAATTTGTCAAGGCCCAGAAGTTCGCTAATTTTGGAGAGCGCTTGCGTTTTGAGTACTTCGGGATCATCTGAGCAGGTAGTAAGCCATTTTCTAAGCTCCGTTTGTTTGTTGAATCCCGCTTTTGCAAAGATATATTGCGTGTTAATGCGTACCGGCTTCTTCAGACGAAGATCAGGTGGCTCAAAATCGAGCGTTTGGATGATGGCGCTTAATTTGCCTTTGAGCCAAGAAGCAATTTTGCCCAAGCCGATGTGTCCAAGCTTCGCAAAGAGCTGATCTGCCATAGCGCCTAAATTGTGGTAGGCGTCTGTATACCCCAAAAGTAAGTCTGACCAGAGAGAACTAAGTGAGCCGACCACCGACGAAGTCAATGGAAAATCCTCCTTTCTAATACCATCTGCCAGGCTTTTTATTGTATTTGCGTTTTTGGTATCTTCATCCGGAGCAAGGGTTGCGCCCGAAAGCGCAAAACCACTTGAAAGATGCGCGCTTCCGCAAAAAGCCTGCGGAAACTCCCGCACCAGATGCAGGTCGTGTGCACGCACAACAACACCCACACAACCATACGCACCAGGTGGACAGATACGAGGACGCTTGCCTTTAAGCGCCTGCATCGCCTGTGAAAAGGCATTTTGCGCCTCTTCGCAACCTTTTTTTTGCGCACGTTCAAGTGCTCTTACCTCTTGAGCAAGCCGTTTATATTCGTGAGAACATTCCTCGATAATGCGCCAGTAGTGCTCAAAGCCATTGTCAATGTTGGTAGAAGCTGAAGCCACGCGACCCATATCCTTCAATGAAATGCCGTCAGTATCGCTCGGAAGCGCGCGTCCTTGCTCAATATCCTGAAGGCTCACATATGCCACAGGAGATGCGTCCATCGAACTTGTGGAGCAATGTACAACGAGCGATCCATTTTCGCGAGAACAGGGCCACACTTTTTCGGTGTATAGGCTTGTTTTGCGAACACTTGCGCGATCGTGCGGAAGATCGGGCAAATCGGGCGGCTCGTCTTCGTTTCCTATAGGTACCTCACTCAGCTTTGTTTGCGCGTACTGATAAAAACGCGTACGCGCGCAAGATCTTCGGTACTCTTCCCACGAATCATTTTCGGGAGCTTCGGCCTCGATTCGATTGGCATAATAGTTTGACGCGCGGACAAGCGCATACTCAAACTTCCATTCTTCCAGCGTATACGAAGGATTTTCTGCATCGGGCATACCTGCTAATGTGCTTGCGCGCCCACGCAAAGATGATGGATCATCCACGCAATCTGCACGCCACGCACGCTCGTGAAGGGCGCGCATCTTGTCTTTAAGAGCTTTGATCTTCTTCGACGCTTCTGAGAGTTCTTCACCCTTTTGCTTGATATCGTCTGTTGGGACATCATCTTTTAGCTGGGCAAAGACACTTTTCGACTGAAATGGATATGGAATAGCAAGCCCCACATAGGATGTATTTGCAGAAGAATTGGCCCGCGCACAAGAAAGTGAATTGTAGGCAATAAGATATGGCAACGCTTTTTCAAAGGCTCCGATCCCACGGTACGCACTTCTCGCAAATGCCGTGCGCGCGTGCATGATATTCTGCGCAAACGTAAGGACTAAAGGTGCCGCATGCCCCAAAATTGGTATCACCGACATCACCAATCCTGCTGCATATACAAGCATGCCCGAAAGACCTAAGCTCAACACGCAAGCATCGATAAGCTGCACAATCGTTGTATATGCAGCGACACAATTGGATCCACTCATCGCTACTGCATCGCTTACTTCCTGAATATCAGCAGCACGCGAGCTCAGCGTATGTATACTCACAAGAGAAAACACGAGCACAAGACTCAACAATAAACAGAGCGCAACACTTATTGTCGTATACCCGTCTTCCTTTGAGATAAAGACATCGAGCATGCAAAATGAGCGATGAGAAGTCGATGCAGCAGATGCGCTACGTGCATAAGCTAGATTTTCTGCAGGCGCGGGCGCAGGCACAGGCGCGGAAATCGCAGGAAGCACAGGCGCGAAGAGGCTCGCTTTAGGACTTCTTGGTCCAGATTTTTTGCCAATCACGATACCCTCCCTTGACCCAGCTTGGCTGCGTACTTTGCGCTGCTTTAACCTTTAGAACAATTCCCTCATCATCCATACCAGCAACGCCCCACGCACTCATCCCCACCAGAGGCAAGGCTTTTGCGTGCGAACTTATTTCTACAACCGACTTTTTCTTGCTTCGCGTGATCTGAATATCCCACGAATCGTCCCCTCCTACGTGAAAGAGGGAAAGAGAGGGAATCGCGCGTAGACGCCGCTTTGCAAATTGGCGGCAATCATCAAATGACGCATCAAAATCGGTGCTCACAACGCGGCAAGTCTCTTGCGCTGCAGACGCCATCATGGTCTTGGTGTAGAGAATGATGATAGGCTGCAGCAGCAAAAGCATGAGAAAGAACAATACCGGCAACATAAACGCCGCTTCAACAGATGCCTGCCCTGAATTTTGAGAAACAAATGCAGTGCCCCGCTGAAGACAGCAGCGTGGGCGAAACCGAATGTGGAAGAACATGCGGAAGAGCATACGCAATGAGGAGCGGATGCGCCGACTGAGAGGAGTGCGCACGTTCGCGCACCCGCAGCATATGTCTTTAAGCCTTTCCATCTGCCACGTCCTTTGCCCTCTTTTGCAAACTCTTGACCCTTTGAAGCACTTACTAGTACAGCAGCAAATCCTGCAGCCCACCCATGAACCCTTGATCGCTCGTATGCGATGACGCGTTTGCAAGCTGCTGCAACACATCAGAATCGCCAAGCTTGTGCACAAACGCTCCAAGAGCGAGCAGTATGGCAAGAAAGCCCAGCATAACGAACATGTATTCAAGCGTTGCTTGACCACAACAAACGTGTAGACACGTGTTGAAATCACAGCTAGGGCAAGATCTTTCTACATGCCCGCGCGAGCGCAGGTGCGGGCGCGCAAATGCAGGCACTTTTTCTTTGCTATACGCGTGGTCATGAGTTGTTGTCGCGCGCGGCTCCTTGATCATCATCTGCACATCCTTCAAAGCGAAGATAATCCTCCTGCCATTCTTTGACGCTCAGCCGTTGTTTCTGAATTACGATCGAATCTAAATCTTCCGTCTCTCGAACAAAGACGAGGTCAACAGCGTCATCTTTCTGAACAATCATCGCCCATACCTTCCCCATCAGATCCAGATAGCCGCTTTGTTTGAGCGTAAATGCGCCTGCGCATTCATATGCACGAAGAAGTGCAGAAGCTGTAGCCACACAGCTTGCAGAACAGGTCTGTTTGTAGCTCGTATCTGCATCAACGCATGCCTTTGCATAAGCCTCTAGCTGAGGATCGATCGTTTCTGACTGGTCACTTCCGGGTGCTTGCTCTGCAGACACGTGTGCGAACTCTGAGTTTTCAGCTGCAGACTCTGCATCTAAGTGAGTTTCACGAGAGCTGGTAGTGCGAGACTGCGCTTCGGGCGTTTCAGGATCTTCGGACGCAGGCTCCTCCTTGGACACAAGCGCAGGCAGCACGTCTAAAGACCGCTTGCGCTCCTGCTCGCGAACGCGACCTGCCAAAAAACACACACCCACAAGCGCGCACATACCAAGAGCGAGCGCTATCCATCGTCTGCGAGAACATCGTCTTTTTACGTTATGCCGCCGCGATGAACACGCGCGACGCGGGCGCAAAAACAGAGCGAAGGGTTGCACCGAAAGATAAGGTATGAGACCTTTGAACAGGCATTGTATGCGTTTGCATAGCGACTTTACTGTATACATGATTGCTTCGTCGAACGAGTCATTTAGAGTTGGTTGATGCCATCACGAATGGCGTTCCAGAGCTCTTGCACTTTTCCCTTAAACGCGATGATGGCAAGGATTGCGATCACGACCAGCACGCCCACCAATATTGCATATTCTGTCGTTCCTTGACCGTCTGCACGCACCAAAATATCCTGATATCTAGGGCCTACAAGACGCGAAATCAATGTATCAATGTAGAGACGCGCGCGGGCACTCAATTTGTGAGCAAGAGCGTGTAGCTGCAAATATATGGCATTCATCTGGAATATCCTTTCTAGTAGGAGTTTTTTCAAACGCGTATGAATAGACGTCTTTGCTTACTTTTCAGAGACTGTTACCAGGCTTCCACAGATGCTTACGAAGCAGGAGCAGAAGCGATAAGCGGACCCAAAATTGCGATGAGCATAGCCGGAACAACGAAAACACCCATAGGAATAAGCATTTTGACGGGCACTTTTTCGATCTCCTCCTCGAGTTGAGAGCGCTGTTCATCTCGAATACACTGTGCTTGATTGGCAAGAATAACAACAAGCGGAGAGCCGCACTCAAGCGCCTGCACCACCGAAGATACAAAGCGCGTAAGTGCACTCACGCGCAAGCGCGCAGAAAGCTCAAGCAGAGCATCACGCTTGGAATGCACACCCAAACGCCAGAGCATCATCGTCTCTCGAAATAGTGCGCTGAGCTCGCCTTTGTAGTGCGTACAGTACAGTTCAAGCGACGCATCAAAGGAAAGTCCTGCCGAAAGACCAAGGATCACCACGTCAAGAAGACAAGGAAGCTCGCGCAGACAATGCATACGCTGCCGGCGAAGCTCCATACGCTCGAAACATTCCCGCACAAGCGAAGTCTTCAAAATACGCGTGCGTACGCGTTGTACGCGCGCAATAAGGCCCGTCTTGGGAGGAGAAAGTGCCGAGCGCGGAAGCGAAAGAAGTGTGTTTGGCAACAGTACAAGCACAGCGGAAAACGAAGCGAGTGCAATAGATGCCTGCGTAAGCATGAATTCATTCATCACGAAGCACTCCTCTCATGAGCACGCGCATGCACACGAGTGCAACACTATCAAGCGCAAACGCAATAATGAGACACACCATACCTACCGGCTTTGTTAATCCCAGCTGAAAATCGCGGGAAATGCAGGACAACACGCAGATAAGGATTACTGGCAGACTGACCACCACGCGCACGCTCATGCGTACTTGCGCTGTTTTTACTGCGAGCAGACGCTTGAATTTTTCTTGATCTTCAACAAGGCCTGCGCTTTTGCGAAACAACTCTTTAAGCGGAGCACCTGTGCGCTGCGAAATCAAGAGCGCCGTCACCAAAAACGTAACGCCAGGAGCATGCAGGTTTTGCGCAATATCAAGAAGCACCTCAGATATTGAACTACCACAGCGCAACTTAAGCGAAGCCTCCTCGAAAGCAAGACCTGCAGCACCTTTTTGATGCTTTCCCACATAGGCAATAGCCTGCGAAAAGGTTTGCCCTGCAGCCAATGCCATCCCGAGCGTTCGAAAAATATCGGGCATATCGTGAGAAAGTTTTTGAGTTTTAGCGTTTTCGATGTGATGCGCAATCATAGGCGCAAACGCAATACAACTACACAGACACAAAAGTGGGCTTATAAACGATAGCGAAAACAATCCGATCCCAACAAACGTTATGACAAGGCCGGTAAGCAAAAACACGCATGCTTCCGTCTCCCCTATCGCAAACCCACGCTCTTGAAGCTTCGATACAAGGGCGCGGCAGATGACAGAAACCGTTTGCTGATCTGCGAGAGTGCGAATACTTTGCTTTTGCGCACATACGCGCACAAAGCGAAGCGCGAGCGTTTTAGCTTTGATGAGGATAAGCGCTTGAGGTATGTGACTTATGGGAGCCAGAAAAAGCTCAGCTGCCACAAACGCACACACAGCTATTGAGCCTACATACACGATGCTCTCCATGCTTCTACCTCCTCTTCTGTGGCGTAGTGGGAAGAACTTAAATCGCACACAAAACTCGGTTCTGTTTTGAACGTCCAGGATTTCGCTATTTCATCAAAGGCAATGCACTCAATGAGTTCAACACCACCTTCGGCTTTACGCTTGACCTCAGAAAGCGAGGTCACGTAGCGTCTTCCATCACTTGCGCGCTCGGACATCACCAATAGATCGAGCGCGGAAGCTATCTGCTCCTCGATAATCGATGCAGGAAGATCCATCCCAAAGCGTGCCATGAGCACCAGACGAAGGATCGCTTCTTTTGCCGTACCTGCATGAAGCGTAGTAAGTGAACCGTCATGGCCGGTATTCATAGCTTGAAGCATATCGATCGTCTCAGCTCCTCGACACTCGCCTACGACGATACGATCGGGACGCATACGGAGTGCATTTTTTACGAGATCGCGTATGGTCACTTCACCTGTACCTTCGATGGACTTATCGTGTGCTTCAAGATGAACGACATCGGGATGCTCGCTAAACTTTAGCTCGGCTGAGTCTTCGATCGTAACAATGCGCTCGCCTTTTGAAATTTCACACGAAAGTGCATTGAGGAGCGTCGTTTTTCCAGAACCTGTACCTCCTGCTACAGCAATATCTTTTCTAGCTGCTACCGACATACGCAACAGCCACGCATACCAGGAAGGAATGCTGCCAAGCTCTACAAGTCGTGCAAGCGAGGTAATACGATTGGAAAATTTACGAATAGTCACCGAGGGACCGCCTATTGCTACAGAATCAAAGACCGCGTTCACACGGTCCCCGTTCTCGAGACGCGCGTTTACAATGGGGCTACTTCTGTCAAGACGACGTCCCAGTGGTGCCAAAATGCGATCGATAATCATCATGATCTGCTCGGAACTTTCGAACACCGAGCGCGCCTGATGGAGCTTGCCCTCTTTTTCGTAAAAAAGAGACGCTGTGCCATTGATCATAATCTCGGTAACCGAAGGATCATCCAAAAGGTCCTGAATGGGTCCCAGTCCAATAATTGTTGCGCACACGCTATCGATAAGAGATGGGTGCATGTCGCGCAAAACATCGTCGAATTCGTCGCTGAGCAAAATATCCTGTGCGCAGACACTCAGTTCTTCCTTGACTCGAGCGGAGTCATAGGTTGCGAGCATGCTCGTGATCGTCGAGAGACCGAGGCGTGCGATCAATGCTTTTTGCAGGCGCTTTTTGATCTCTACGACATGCGTATCAAACACAACAGACCTGTTTGTGTCCGTAGACGAAGGTCGCGTAAACACACCATGCGAACTCTGAGACTTTGCGTTTTGAGCGTGCTCAACACGCGATAAGAGCGACATTTAGACCGCCTCTTTGTCATGTCGAAAGAGAGCAAGCTTGATTTTGCGTTTTCGGGGAGCGGGAACTGTTTGATCTAAAAGGGAGTGCGCAGGTGTAAGCGAGAGGTCATGCACAAGCTCTGTAAGAAGCGCTTGTGTAGATCGGACAAAATTATTTTTCGAGTCAACCAATTCCAATACATGACCTGTTGCCATAAGCTCATGTACGTTCATACCACCGTCAAGCACTTTATAGGATTCTGCTCCTTCAAGCCCCACTTCGTTGCGACCAAAATCGAGGTCAACGCGCGAGTGTGGGTTGCTAAAATTCTCGATGCGCGCGATCCTACCTCTCGCCACACCAAGCCGTACCGCAAGCGCAGAGGTTTTTGCAAGCCCGTGGAGTGCATCGGGAAGATCATCGTGCACGATCATCACGCGCGCACTTGCCTGCACCGCCTGAGCAACTGCATCCGTAAAGGTAGTCGAGGTATCCACAAAGACAATATCAAAGGTGCGGCGCACATAATTCATGAGCTGCCCCAGGTATGGGCTTACGAGCTCTTGCATCTCTGCGCGCTCAACTGGCCCCCACAGGCAAAGCTTATCGCTTATACAAAAACCCACTTTTGCAAGGGCTTCATCACTTACGCAGCTGGTATCTGCTGCGCCCGCGAAGCTATTGTCGAGCAAGCGTGCAAGATCAGACACTTGTCTATCACCAAAACAAAGACTGAGATTTCCACATGCTAAATCAAAATCAAGGAGCGCCACACGAAAGCCCATATGCGCAGCAAGCGATGCCATACATGCGCAGAGCGCGGTTTTGCCCATGCCACCTCTACCCGAAACAAAACTTATGAGAGGAGCGGTGGGAGCAGGCGTATTGCTACCAAACATCTGTGACTGTTGAGAGAGATCCTGTCCAAAGATCTGAGGCGACGGAGCTCCTGCTACAGATGAATGGAACGCGGCAGAAGCTGGCATCTGCACAGAAGGTACGTGTGCAAGCGACATATCGCGAGAAGACATCGCACGCGCATCTTGAGAAGGAGTGCAAGGAATAGAATGTTGCTGGGAAAAGGTGGTACTTGCAGCTGCTGAGTTATTCCCCTGCAAAGCCGCGGGCGCAGGTGCGGGCGGCGCCATAGGCTGATTCAAAGCCGCAGAAGCAGGCATGGGCGTCTGCGGAGGCACGAACTCACTTCCTTGCGCAGAAACTGACATACTTTCCTTAAATGCCTGCGCGCTTGCCAACATAAATGCCTGCTCATCACCGTCAAACTCGTCATCAAAAAGCTCATCATCCATGCAATCAATATCTTGAGACGTATCTGTATCGCAGACATCTGAAGTGGATGTTGTCTTGGCATCTCGCGCTTGTAAGGAGTGCATACAAGCTCTAAGTTCCTCACATGAGCGTTCAATTCGATCAAGGCGTGAAGCAAGCGAGACATCAGGCGATGCGCCTGCTTGAGATGTACACGCAAGATCTTCAGCAGGCACGCGCATACTCTCTTCAGCGCGCGCGCACGAACTTTCCTGCGTCTGCAACTGTGCAGGTGACGCAGCCGCAGCTCCTGCCTTCACGGGCGGATCGCCGCCATCTGTAGGCTGTATATTTTTTGCGATTGCTAGCTTATGTGATTCTGCGCGAGAAGGCGATCCCGAGGAGGGATGCTTATGTGTAAGGGCGTTACTACTATGAGAGAATGCCTCGAGATCGCTTCCGCTCAGATCCAGCACATCGAGAATTTCGGTAATGCCTGCTGTATGAGCACGCGAGCGAAACGATCCCGAAAGATCTCGTCCCACCAAAATCACTCGAGCACAACCATCCTTAAGAAGCGCTGCACAAATGTTGATATCGGATACCCCACGCTCGGAAAATCCCACTATTACCGAACAATTACGAGGTGAAACCCTATAAATTTCGCTTCTTAGGCGATTTGGATCCTCAATAAAGTGCATGCGCTTTTGGCGCGTGATGCGTTGAGACAAACGCATCATAGGAGTTTTTAGCTGCCGAGACGAGCACACAAACCAGCATGTATTCATGACATAACCCTTCTACTCTGAACTCGGACGAGAATTTGAATTTGAATTTGATCGTGAATCAGTACCAGAATGAGAACTTCCGGCAGAACCAGAATCAGAAGCAGAACTCGCTCCATCTCTAACGCGTGAATTGGATTCGGACGGTATATGCTTGGTACGCACGATATGATCTAAGGGCGCACGTCGAGATCCCGCCTCACGTGATCCGGTTTGAGCAGAAGGGTTTGCATCTGTTTTGGCTTCCTTAGACGCATCTTGTGCATCTGCGCGATCGGTTTCAGCATTGCTCTCACCTGCAGCCAACACAAAACGCAGGCTTTGATTAGATTGCGCCTGCAAAAGCGCCTCGACGTCAGAAGGACGCACGGCCAAAAGAAGCGCGTGTTCAGAAGTGTATATGCTGTCGCCGGAATTATTTGAAAGCACGATAATATCCTTGCTGATGCAGGTGGAGCCCTTGCTTTTTGCATCAAACGCGATCAGGCGACTACCACTTACACAAAACGCGCCTAAATTTTGTTTATCGGAAGAAGAGATGCCAAGCGCCACATAGCCCTCGGGTATCTTCGCGTCATGATCGCCCTTATCAAAGGTAAGAGATGAAAGTGGCGCGTTTTGAGGAAGTGGCGCTTGAACTACCTTGCCAATCACCTCGTCGGGATTGGTACAGGCACCTTCTGGGGCCAGGTCACTTGCCCAGTCCCTCACACAAATATCGTCGGATTGAATCGTATGCCCCGCATCGAGTTGGCGCGTGCTCACCACAAGACTCACGACATCTCCGCCAAAACGGGCGCGCACGTCTTGCTTGAGCTTTTGCGCCTCGGCACGCATGGATTGTGCATAATTCACGCTGATAATCACCGCAAGCGCTGCACATAAACAGGCGCACAGAAGTCGGATTTTGAGTGACATACAACACCTCAACTTTTTGTGTGTTCCAGTACAAGAGATGGTCTCATACCCGTTTGAGAAAAAAGTTGAGAATGAAAAATATGGGTTGCAAGAAACGAGCACTAAACGTGCAGCGCCTTCGTCAATAAAGCAAAAACATGCGCGAGAGCGGGTGCGAAAGAGCTACACTTACGCGGTGCATCTGATCTGTGCGTGCGCGACTATCGGATGGTAACAACACAAGGCATCAGATATTGATTTCCGCCCAATATCAAAAATGAAAGTATAAATTTTTTAAGTTATAGAGAAATTGTGAAGCGCTCGCTTATGCGCGTGCAGCAAGCGCTTGTTCGTGTGCGAGTGCTTGTAGAAGCGAAATAAATAAGAGATAACGCCTGTGTAAGCGGGGTGTTTGCTGACCAAGCGCTTCGAGCGCGCAAGCTTTCTCATGAATATGCGTGCAATTAGAAAAGCCACACGACCCAAACAAGGCAACAAATTCTGGAAAGAGCTCATAGAGTCCTTGCTCATGCCCAACAAGACTAAAACTTCGAATACCTGGGCAATCGATCACAAAAGACGAAGGAGCAACGCGCACCATACGACGCTGGGTGGTAGTGTGACGCCCCTTATCATCACGCGCCCGCGTGCGGCCCACATCAAGCGCAGACACCCCACAAAGCGCATTGATAAGGCTTGACTTCCCCACTCCCGATTCGCCAAGAAGCATAGTAGATGTGTGTGCATGAGAAGGGCGCGTAAGGTGTGTGCGCAACGCCTCAAGACCCCAATCTATGCCAAGCGCAGCGGCACGCGCTTCATAGTCTTTGGCACGTCCGAATTCAGAGTTCTTATCAGCATCTATACAAAGAGAAAGCGCGGAGATTGGCAGATCCTTCCCAAACAGATCCCCAATCGCCAGGCATGTATGCTCAAGAGTTGCAGGCGCTACGCGATCTGCCTTCGTCAACACAAGACGGACCTCAGATGCACTATGCGCGCACATACAAAGTGCACGCGCAAGCGTTTCTATACAAAAATCCTGTTCAGAAAGGGCAAGGACAACAAACACCGCGTCCACATTTGCTGCCAAAACCTGTCGGGTGCGAAAATTTCTCCCCTGATAGCGACATATCTCGGACGAACGCGCGCAAATGGAAGAAATAATGCAGGGAATATCGGCATCGACAAAGCGTATGAGCACATAATCGCCTATACAAACGTTCATAGACGATTCATTTTTGCGCAGGCGCTGGCTAAACTGTGCGCGAAATATACCACGCGCGCACGCAATCAAAGGAAAGCTTCGATCGAGGCAAACGCAGACACCCAGCACAAGGCCTTCGTCCGCGGGCGCTTGCGCGTCCGCAGGAGCTTGCGCGTCCGCGCTCGCAGCTACAGCACCTGCGTCCGCGCCTGCATTCTCAAGGCGAAATTCATCAAACGTAGGAAAGAGAGACAGATCCACAACAAAGACCTATGCCTGCGTGTGAGCCGAAATAAAACGCATAACCCACTTTTCGATCTCAACTATTGGAATAATCAAAAACGCGAGGAACAGTGCAAGCCCGTACTCAAGCCAGCCAATCTCAGCAAAATTAAAGACTTCGGCAAGCGGCGTTTCGATAACCATAAAGGTCAAAAGCAGCGCAAACGCGAAAGACCCCCACAGCCACCAGTTTTGGCGCTTAAGAGAGAAAATCGATTTGCGAAGGCTTCGCATATTGAGCGAGTGGAACATCTCGACCATAGAAAGCGTGAGGAATGCCATGGTCATACCCTGCATACCAAGCGCTGGGTTCTCGAGAACTTGAGAAATATCTGCCGTACCAAATTCAACGTAATGGCCCACAAAATAGCTGATAAGAGTCAATACCGAAATGGCAATACCCTGAAATACCATGTCGACGCCCACACCACCAGCAAAAATGCCGTCCTTCGAACTGCGCGGGCGGCGCTTCATAATACCGGGCTCTTCCTGCTCGCACGCCATCGCGAGCGCGGGCAAAGAATCGGTGATGAGATTGATCCACAACAGGTGCGTCGGTTCAAGAATGGTAAATCCGATAAGCGAAGCCACAAAGACCGAAATCACTTCGGCCAAATTCGACGACAAGAGGAACTGGATGCATTTGCGGATATTGTCGTAGATTCTGCGACCCTCGCGGCAGGCATTGATAATCGTCGCAAAATTGTCGTCTGCAAGCACCATATCGGCCACATTCTTGGTGACGTCGGTGCCGGTGATACCCATACCAATGCCGATATCTGCGCGTTTGATGGAAGGAGCATCATTTACTCCGTCTCCAGTCATCGCAACAACCTTGCCCTTTGCTTTCCAGGCGCTCACAATGCGCACCTTGTGCTCGGGTTGCACACGGGCGAAAACGCTCACATGTTCAATGCGAGATTGAAGTTCATCATCTGAGAGTTTATCGAGGTCACTACCCATAAGCGCTTCGGAGCGGTCATGTATGATCCCAAGCTCCTTAGCTATCGCACAAGCGGTATCGATGTGGTCACCTGTAATCATCACAACGCGTATACCAGCGGATTTAGCTTCTGCAATGGCTTGTTTAACCTCAGGACGCACAGGATCGATCATACCGGAAAGACCTACAAAGCACATATCGTGCTCAAGCGTTTGAGGATCGAAGTTTTCGGGCGCGTGGTCATGCCAATCACGACGCGCAGCTGCAATCACGCGGAGCGCTCGATCTGCAAGCGCCTTGTTTTGACGCATGATATCTTCACGGATCTCTTCCGTCAGCGGAACAATGCCCTCTTCCGAAAGGTAGCTCGTGCAGTGCGCAAGCACAACATCGGGAGCACCTTTGGTATGTTGCATATAACTATCGTGTGCGCGCACAACAACACTCATCATTTTGCGACTTGAATCGAAAGGCGCCTCCCCCACACGAGGACGCGAGGCGCGAAGCATGCTCGTGGTAAAACCTTCCTGAGCTGCATCAAATACGAGCGCTGCCTCGGTAGGCTCACCTTGTACGTCGTTTTGTGCATCATCATACACTGCATCTGAAGCCAGTGCTTGCGTGCGCAAAAGCGCAGTGAGATTAGACGTTACGCGCTCAACAACACGCATTTTGTTTTGCGTAAGCGTGCCGGTTTTGTCTGAACAAATGATCTGTGTGCACCCGAGCGTCTCAACTGCCGAAAGTTGGCGAATAATCGCGTGCTTCTTGCTCATTTTGGTCACGCCAATAGAAAGCACGATCGTTACAACTGCGGCAAGACCCTCAGGAATTGCAGCAACTGCAAGCGAAACAGCGATCATAAAGGTGCTCAACACAAGCTCAATATTGTTTAAGAAGCCAAGCCCATGCTTTATAAGAGAAAGTGCAAAGATACAGGCGCAAATGAGCACAACACCCTTGGTCAACAGATGCGAAAGCTCGGTCAGCTTCTTTTGAAGCGGCGTTTCTTCATCTTTTACGCTTGTGAGCGCGTGAGCAATCTTTCCCATCTCGGTATCCATACCACAAGCCACAACAACTGCGCGTCCGCGGCCAAAGACTACGGTAGAGCCCATGTAGCACATGTTTTTGCGGTCGGCGAGCGGGATATCGTCTTCTGCGCCCGTAAGCTCAAGTGCCTCCGAAATCTTAGAAATCGGAACGGACTCTCCCGTGAGCGCTGCTTCCTCAATCTTGAGACTTGCACTTTCGAGTATGCGGCAATCAGCGCCAACCGCATCTCCTGCCTCGAGCAAAATTACATCGCCTACTACGAGCTCAGAAGAGGGGCAGCTGACGACATGTCCATCGCGAATGACCTGCGACTTTGCCTTTGTCATCTCCTGAAGGGCTTCGAGCGCTTCTTCTGCTTTGAGCTCCTGCACGACGCCTAAAATAGAATTGAGGATGACGACAAACATGATGATAAAGACGTCTGCAAAGTCGCCATCTCCGTTGTATATCCCAACAACAGCCGAAATGACAGCGGCTACGATCAGCATGATTACCATGGGATCGGCCATCTGCTCAAAAAAGCGACGGATGATGGATTCTTTTTGTGCTTCGTCAAGTTTGTTCGGGCCATGTTGCTCAAGCAAGGCTTGAGCTTGTTTAGATGTTAGGCCATGCGTTTCATCACTTTCAAACGCGGAAATAACGTCGTTTGTACTGTCGAGATAGACTCTCACTATTCCTCCTGGCGTCGGGTCTTAGGTGCGCGGATGTGAAGGCGCGAGCGCTTTGGTAGTTGCGCGCGCAAGTCAAATACATCTGCACAACAAAAGCATAACGTATCGCATGAACATGCGCTCCCCCATCTCAAAAAGAACGAGATTTTTACTCAAACACAGTGAGAGACAAGATCCCACACTCCGCAGCTACAAAACACACTCCGCGGCTACAAAACACGCCCTGCAAGCACATGCTTACAGGGCGCACTTGTGGCCAAACTATATGCAAGGACCGTACAGCGTACACAGGACGATCAAAGCGCGGGCGAAGTTTAGTCCTCGTAGAACTTAGGCTCTCTTCCGTAGTAGGCGTCGAGATAGATGTTCTTGATCTCCTCAATGAGCGGGTAGCGCGGGTTGCTCACGGTGCACTGGTCGTTAAAGGCCTGCTCACTCATCTTGTCGAGAGTCTTGAGGAAGTACTCTTCGTCTACGTTGTACTCGGCGATGGTCTTCTTCACGCCAATGTAATCAAGGGTAGATTGAACTTTTTGGATGAGTTTCTCGAACACCTCGTCATCGTTTGCACCCTGAATACCCACGTAACGAGCCATTTCGCAGTAGCGCGCCTTTGCGTGAGGATACTCATATTGAGGGAAGGTGCCCATACGCGTCGGCTTATCAGCTGCGTTGTAGCGCATAATACGAGTAAGGAGCACGCCATTTGCCCAACCATGAGGAATGTGATGGAAGGCGCCAAGCTTATGAGCCATAGAGTGAACAAGGCCGAGGAAAGCGTTAGAGAAGGCAAGACCAGCAATACAAGAAGCATTTGCCATCTTGTCACGTGCATGCACGTTGTTGGGCTCGTCGTAAGCAACGGGCAAATTCTCGAGAATGAGTTTGAACCCTTTGAGACTCATAGACTCGGTGTAGTCGGAAGCCATAGTAGAAACGTAAGACTCAAGGCAGTGCGTCATAGCGTCTGCACCAGAAGCGCTCGTAAGACCCTTAGGCTGCGTCATCATGTTGTCGGTATCAACAATTGCCATATTGGGCATGAGTTGGTAGTCGGCAACAGGCCATTTGATGCCCGTTGTGGTGTCGGTGATGATAGCATACGGAGAAACTTCAGAACCAGTACCCGAAGAGGTAGGGATAGCAACAAAGTATGCTTTTCTACCCATAGCAGGGAATTCATACACACGCTTACGAATATCCATGAAGTCGGCTGCCATGTGCGCAAAGCTTTCGCCCGGATTCTCGTACATAAACCAGATGACCTTACCACAGTCCATAGCAGATCCACCACCGATTGCCATGATAGTATCGGGCTCAAAGGCGCGGAGCTGTTTGAGGCCCTCTTCTGCAGACTGAAGCGAAGGATCGGGCGCGACATTCCAGAAGCAAGAGTGAACAATTCCCAGCTTATCAAGGGTATCTTCGATGGTCTTGGTAAATCCACTCTTGTAGAGGAATTGGTCGGTGATGATGAAGACGCGCTTTTTGTTGAGAACGTATTTGAGCTCTTTGAGCGCCTCGGGCATGCAGCCTTTCTTGAAGTACACCTTATCGGGAGTTTTGAGCCAAAGCATATTTTCGCGGCGCTCGGCCACCGATTTAATGTTGAGCAAGTTCATCACCCCTACGTTTCCGCATACTGAGTTGCCGCCCCAAGCACCACAACCAAGGGTGAGCGATGGAGTAAGCATGAAGTTATAAATGTCACCAATACCACCTTGAGCAGCAGGGGTGTTGATCAAGATACGGCAGGTCTTCATGGCCTTCTCGTACTTGTCCATCTTTTCTTTTTCATTGGTGTTGATAAAGAGCGATGCGGTGTGGCCAAGACCTCTTCCTTTGAGAAGATCTTGCGCCATCGTAAGAGCTGTGTCGAAATCTTTTGCGCGATACATACCCAATACCGGAGAGAGCTTCTCGTGTGACCAGGGCTCGGAAGGATCGGTAGAAGTCACTTCAGCCATGAGGATCTTGGTCTTGGGGGGAACTTTTACGCCTGCAATTTCTGCGATAACAGGAGCTGCTTTACCTACGATCTTGGGGTTGACATGGCCGTCGATAATAACGGTGTTGCCTACCTTCTTTGCATCTTCGCCTTCGAGGAAGTAGCAACCGCGGCGGGTAAATTCAGCCTTTACCTGGTCGTATACCTTATCGAGTGCGATGACTGTGTTTTCGGACGCGCAGATCATGCCGTAGTCAAACACCTTGGAGTGAATGATGGAGTTTACCGACATCAAAACGTCTGCCGTGTCGTCGATAATAGCAGGGTTGTTACCAGGTCCTACGCCCAAAGCAGGTTTACCAGAGCTGTATGCAGCCAAAACCATACCCGGACCACCCGTTGCCAAAATGGTATCAGCTTCGTGCATAACGGTATTGGTGAGGTCGATCGAAGGTTTGTCTACCCAGCAGATAATGTCTTTGGGAAGTCCTGCTTTCTCGGCTGCGTCGCGGACGATTTTCGCAGCTTTGATAGTAGATTGAACAGCACGTGGGTGCGGGGAAATAATGATTGCGTTACGCGTTTTTATGCAGAGAAGGGACTTGAAGATAGCCGTAGCAGTGGGGTTGGTGGTCGGAATAACTGCAGCTACGATACCAATTGGCTCGGCAATCTTTTTGAGGCCATAGGACTTATCCTCAAAAATAACGCCGCAGGTCTTGGTGTGACGATAGGCATTGTAGATGTACTCAGCGGCAAAGTGGTTTTTGATAACTTTGTCTTCGACAAGGCCCATGCCCGTTTCGGCAACCGCCGCCTGAGCAAGAGGAATACGCGCATCGTTTGCAGCCATTGCAGCTTCAAAGAAAATCTTGTCCACTTGTTCTTGGGTAAATGTTGCAAACACTTCTTGTGCTTTGCGCATCTTGGCAAGTTGCGCTTTGAGCGCATCGACGCTATCGATTACGACTGCCCCGTCCTTTTTTTGACTGGGCTCTTCGGCTGCAGACTTGGCTGCAGCAGCATCCGTCTTCGTCATAACCCCTCCAAACAATCGTTCCCTTTACGCATATTCTGTTTGTTTTTAGTTAACAGAATGTTTCTTGACACTATAGTTACAGATAAATGGGTAATGGGTATCGAGAATTTTCTTTCGTGAAGAAAAAAGATGCTTTTGAGGGATATGTATAGCAAACACTGGACATGTTTTGGCAAAATTTAGGGTGTACCAGGTATTTTGTTCAGCTAAATGTACAGTCTTTACAAGACATTTAGACTGTGTGGGAACGTACATATGTAAAAGTTTGATATAGGTTACTTTTTGTATGGAAATGTGTGCGCCGCAATCGAAGCGCTCAAGGCAGCACAAATTGAGCTGCCCGCCCGTACGCTAGCTAGCAGACAAAGAGCAGACAACGAGTGGGCAACGAGTAGACAAACGCACAAAAAACGCCTTCGCATATCACGAAGACGTCTCAGTAATGACTAGCTATGAACATAAAACGTAGCACGCGGGCTGCGTGAGCGCCAACTGCTAGAAGGTGCGCGTACGTAACTTTCTACTGAATACGCGTCCTGCAATACGGGCAAACCTTCCAGTCAGCATTGAGCGGGCGATGACAGGTCGGGCACACGTTACGCACTTGCGTGTTGCATAACGGGCACACGACAAAATCGCGATCGATAGGGCTTGCGCACTTGGGGCAGATGCCGTAGTGCGAAAGCTGATGCTCACGAAGTGCAATATCGAGATCCTGCTCTTCCCTATCGATAAGGTAGGAGCTTGGTCTGAGAATGACATAAGTCAAAAGCCCCACAATAGGCACCACCGATACCAACGCCCATATCCACCAAGGCTCTGCACCACGGCGCTGAGCATCGCGGGTAACATAGACGATCGAGAGAATGTACACCATAACGATGCACATGACCATAAGGTAGAGCACCATACGTACTTCTGGGGTAAGTATTTGGTCGATAAGATCTGACATGGATCGTTACTCCTTCGTGGAAAAAGCGTATGCGACACTATAAGTATAGCGTTTGAGACAGCGAATGTGGAGAGCTTTATTAGTTGCAAAAGGCTCACTCAAACGAGTGCTCCAAAGGATAGTACGCAGCCACTTCTCCTGCAAGCGTTATGGAACCCACGGCAACGATATCTTCATGAGCAAGAGCATGAAGCGCATCTGCAGTATGCGCAAATGCCTTGGGCGTATATCCTAGATAATTTTTGAACACATCTGCAAGCGCATCTGCACTGAGCGCGCGCGGAGAAGCAGTTTGTGTGCACACAACGCGCGTGAATACCTTTGAAAGCCTTCCTACGATGCCATCTACATCTTTATCAGCAAGTACGGCACAGAGAAGAATGGGCTCTTGTGCGAGCTCAGAGGTCTGAATTTTGACGTCATTGAGGAATACATCTACCGATTGAGGATTGTGGCAAGCATCGATTAAGACAAGCGGCTTGCGCCTGAGAATCTGGAAGCGACCCGGTGTTGGCGTGTGAGCGCACACCTTTGCAACCACAGTTTTACTGAGAGCTTTCTGCATAAACTCTTCAACTAAAAGGACCGCGAGAGAAATATTTGCCGCCTGATATTCGGGCTTAGGAGCTTTGAGTCTTGTGTAGCTTGCGCGCGGAGTCGTGAGCGAAAAAACCATGTCATCGCCCAAAAACGAAGGCGCATGATCGATGTGATAACTGGCTTTGGGATAGCGAGCACCTGATGCAACGGATGCTGAGGAAGACACAGGAGCTGCCGCGGGGTCTGCTGCAGGCCCAGCAGCAGGTGCGCACCCATCTTTATCTGCGAAAAGACACACAGGCACAACCGATTGATCTTGACAGCGCTCAAGACATACATCCCTTACCGATTGAGGATACGCACAACGCTCCCCCAATGCACAGGTCCTTCCCGTTTTGATAATCGCAGCTTTTTCATGTGCGATTTTTTCGACCGTATCTCCCAAAATCCGCATGTGATCAAGGCCAATGCCGGTGATGCCAACCGTTTTGATGGAAGAAATGGCACTTGTCGCGTCCCAGCGACCCCCCATCCCGCACTCAAATACAACGACATCTACCTCGGCTTTTGCGTATATAACGCAGGCTGCCACAGTCAAAAGATCAAACTCAGTAATGCTATAGGGATCAAGTCCGTGCTGACGCCTCTTATCGTTTACCGCATCTGCTGCGGCGAGCGCTTGTGCTATCCCTTCGGCAAAAATAGCCGGCGAGACAGTCTTTCCCATAATCTCAATACGATCGGTATACGATACCAAGCCGGGAGAGGTATACAACGCCGCCCGCACACCCGACCTCATCAAAAGCGCTTGACAGTAGCGCGCGGTTGAAGTTTTACCATTGGTTCCAGCGATTTGTATACTTTTGTAGTGCTGATCGGGATGATCGAGGACTTCGAGCATCTCCTCCACCGACTCAAGCATGGGAACAATACCAAAACGAAGTGCCTGCTTAAGACGGGAAATAGCTTCGTCAAAGGAAAGCGCTTCTGTGTTAAACTTCCAAGAATACATAATCCCCTCGTATAAATCTACGTATGCATAAAGCTATGAACATTGCATAATCACGCATGCATCGCATATGCATAAAAACCGTGCAAAACGGTATAGTTAGAGCATGCTAAGCAGATAGCGCCCGCTCAGCGCTTGTGACCAAATGCTCCATGAGCACCGCTGTAGTAATGGATCCAATTCCTCCAGGAACAGGCGTGATAGCGGCGACTTTTTCCTCGATAGCCTGGAAATCGCAATCGCCTACAAGCTTCTGTGCGCGCGCATCCCAATTGATGCCTACATCGAGCACAACCTGCCCAGGAGACAGCATATCTCCTGTTACAAAGTTTGCATGTCCGATTGCAACAACAACGATATCGGCTTCGCGCGTGATCTCGGCGAGGTCGCGGGTTTTTGAGTGACACATGGTCACGGTGGCATCTCTTGCCTGCATCAACAACGAAACAGGACGGCCTATGACAAGTGAGCGGCCAAGCACGCACACTCGTTTTCCTTCGAGCTCGATCCCGTAGTGATCAAGAAGCTTAAGACAAGCTTCCGCTGTGCAAGGCGGAAAACCAACACGTTCACCTGCAAAAACGCCATAAAGCGAACCCGGCCCAATGCCGTCAAGATCTTTTTCGGAGCTGAGCTCTGCACATATACTGCGTTCATCGAGTCCGTGCGGAAGCGGACGAAAGATGATACAACCATGGATACTGGAATCGTGATTGATGCCTTCGATGCAAGATCTAAGCTCTTGCATAGACACGTTTTCATCGAATTCAAAACGTTGTACACGCGCACCAAGTGCACTGCAACGCTTATCGATTGCGCGCGCATAACTGAGGGCAGAGCTATCAGCGCCCACTTGAACAAGAGCAAGCGTAGGCGTGATAGTTTGCGCAGCTAAAGCGCTTACACGTGCACGAAGGCACGCGAGAAGTGCGTTTGCAACCGGCGCGCCTTTAAGTATCAAAGCCATATCCTCCCCTTTTGTAAGCTATCGTTTGTGCGCTTTGCAGAGTCTCTTGCGCACATAATGCTTGCGCACATGATGCTTGTATACATGACCCGTTGACGCCTTACACATTCAGCGTCTGTGAATAATCAGACGGATCTATGCACATTCAGCCTCCGAAACTTACGCGTTTGTATCCAATAAATAGAGTCGAATGCGCTCGGCACACGCTTCTGCACGGGACACGTACTCTTCGCGCGCACGCAAGCAATACTTCGCATCTGCCTGCGCTTTTTCATTGTCGGGCAAGAGACGCGTGTTTACTACAACGTTATAACACGCAGCTTCGAGCGCCGCACGACAAAACAAAATTCCACTCGCGCAATCAGAAAGTAGCATCGGCGTTGCTATATCCTCAAGCTTCTCAAACAGACGAATCGCTTGACAAAGCGCGCATAAAAGCTGATAGGGACTCTCATAAGCGCGGACGAGCGCCTGTTTGAGAGCGCTTGCTCGCCGAGCTTCGCTTTTGGGCAGCGCAAAAGTTTCCATAAGAATTTTTAGAGCATGTGCATCGGCATCGCATAAGTCCAGAAAACGTACACGCAATGTTTCTGCTTCTTCGATATAGCGAAGAAGCTCTGCGTCATGGCCGTGTGCACTCTTTTTTCCTTGAGAAAACTGAGCTGCCATCTGAGCCAAACACACTCCCACGCACGCAACCAATCCCGCAGCGGAACCGCCTCCCGGAGTGGATGTGCGTGCGGCAAGCACGCGAGAAAAGTCTTCGCAGCTCATGTGGGTAAACGACTGCGCAGGTGCTGACGCGACAGGCGCCAAAGGCAGCTTTATATCTTGTGAGCTCGCGGAAAAGCTTTCTTGCATGATCTATCCTTTACACAAACAAAACGCGAACAACGTATGGAGCGCTTCACCTCTATGACCAGACACTCACCACCCCATGCGCAAAAGGTGCATTAACTCAGCCCCGTGATATGTCCGTTGTCGTCGACATCTAGGTTAAATGCACTAGGATGTGCTCCTAAGCCAGGCATTCTCACAATAGAAGCCGCAACCACAACGACAAAGCCGGCTCCCAGCGCAGGCACGAGTTCGCGCACATGAAAGACGTAATCTCGAGGATCGCCTTTGAGGCTCGGATCGTCCGAAATGGAGTACTGCGTCTTTGCTACACAGAGTGCAAGCGGAGACGCGGCATGCTCTTGCAATTCCTCAAGCTCTTTGAGTTGTTTTTGCGCCTTTGCCGACCATTCTACGCGCGCGGCATGATACCACATGCGCGCAAGCATCTCCATTTTGTCCTTGATTGTAGCAGCCGAAGCATAGAGAGGCTCGATCTGTGTATCAGCAGCTGGATGAGCGAGTGAAGAGCTCGCGGCTGCTGTGGAAGCAGACGCGTCCGCAACAGGCATAGCGTAAGCAGACGCACTCTCACCCACACCATCACTTGAACCTCCGCGCTCACTAGCGGCTTCGCAAGCCTTCATGACCGCACGCGCAAGCGCAAGCGACCCTTGAGAACCTTCTGCCCAGGCACGCGTGCGCGCAGATACAAAGCCTTCCTCAGCACAAGCCTTCGTGATAATGTCGAGCTCTTCTGCACAATCGTAGGCAAACTCATTGATGGCCACAACCACCGGAATAGCGCTATAGTTGCGAATGTTGTGAGCGTGTGCAAATAGATTCGCGAGCCCCTCTTTAACCGCTTCGGGATGAGGATCTTTAGCTGCAGAAACATCAAGGCCCGCATGATATTTAAGCGCGCGGGTCGTTGCCACAAGCACGATACAAGAAGGACGTTGCTGAAGCTTAGGCGCCACGATATCCAAAAACTTTTCGCAGCCTAAGTCAGCACCAAAGCCGGCTTCGGTCACCAGCATATCTGCATGTCGACGAGCAATATCTAGCGCTACAAACGAATTTGCACCGTGCGCGATATTGGCAAAAGGCCCTCCGTGCATAAGCACAGGCGTGTGTTCAAGCGTTTGGACAAGATTAGGTTTGAGAGCATCTACCAAAAGAGTAGCAAGCGCGCCCACAGCGCCAAGATCTCGCGCGTAAACTGGCTTTTTGTCATAGGTATAGGCGATGAGCATAGCCCCTAAGCGCTCTTTGAGATCGTGCATATTGCGGGCAAGACACAACACAGCCATAATTTCTGACGCAGCACAGATATCAAAGCCATCCTCGCGAACAACGCCTGACGTTGCTCCCCCAAGTCCGGACACGATATGGCGAAGCTGGCGATCATTCATATCCATGCAGCGGCGCCACACGACGCGGCGCGGATCGATGTGAAGTTCATTTCCTTGGTGAATGTGGTTGTCCAAAAGCGCAGCCAAAAGATTATTGGCAGATTCAATAGCGTGAAAATCACCCGTGAAGTGCAGATTGATATCTTGCATGGGAGCTACCTGCGCGTGTCCTCCTCCGCAGGCACCGCCTTTCATACCAAAGACCGGTCCCAGCGAGGGCTCGCGAAGTGCAAGGCACGCACGAACATCCAGCGCAGAAAGCGCATCTGCAAGTCCCACCGAAACGGTCGTTTTGCCTTCTCCAAAGGGCGTGGGATTGATAGCACTTACCAGGACAAGCTTTGCAAGGGACGCGTTTTCGCGCTCTTTGTGCGCATATATATTGATTTTTGCCTTATAGGCGCCATAGGGCTCAATAAGATCAGCGCTCACTCCCAATTTTTGCGCGATAGACGCGATAGGGGCAAGGGGTGTACGCTCTGCAATTTCAAGATCAGAATTCATGGGGTTCATCTCCTTGTGTGTCAAAGGGTGAGTGAATGGCACGTAAAGCGTAAAGTGCACGCGGCGCAAACGATGCATAAAGCATAAAGCGTAAAGCGCACAACGCAAGCGTAGGCGCATGCGCGCACACAGCCTAGCGCATAGGCGCATAAGCCGTGCGAAAGAAAGCACGAGCTATTCAAGCGATGCGTACAACATCCTTTAGAGCACCACTATCCAAGCTGTTCAAGCTCTTGTTGCACACGGGAGCGCGTCTGCGCGAGCTCTTCGGCATGAGCGCGCTTTGCCGCAATCACCTGCGGCGCTGCTTTTTCGATAAATGCAGGCGCAGAGAGAAGCTTCGTGATCTTGTCAAACTCAGCGTTGAGCTTATCGAGCTCACGACGGCTGCGTTCGGCTTCTTTCGCCAAATCCACCAAACCTTCTAGATGGATAAAGATCTCCAGATCACCCACACATACGCACACACTTGCATGCGGGCGCGGGATCGAGGGTGATGCAGAAAAGCCTTTGATATGCCCAACGTGAGCAATAAACGCTGCTTGCTGCATAAGAATCTCGGCCTTTTCGGGCGTTGTACGCACCTCTACCTGCAACTCTTCCTTCGGAGAGAGCCTATAGCGGGCGCGGGTAGAACGTGCGCTCGAAATCGTCATCTTTGCCAATTCGAAATTATTCTCGGCAGCACTATCGATGAAGTGCGCATATGCTTCGGGCTTTGGCCAGGCGCTCAGCATAAGGAAACGCTCGTCATGCGCGCCCAAACCAGATGCGGGCAGCTTATCCCAAATCGCTTCAGTCACAAACGGCATCACGGGATGCATAAGGCGAAGCGACGTATCGAGAACAAAGACGAGATTACGCTGGGCAAGCGTGCGCTCGTCTGCATCCGTACCCAAAAGTCTTCCCTTGCAGAGCTCAATATACCAGTCGCACACATCATTCCAGAAAAATTGCTGAATATCGCGGGCATAGTCGCCGAATTGATAGGTATTGAGCTGCTCAGTTGTGCGCGCAACTACAGAAGCCAAGCGAGAAAGCATCCATGCATCTTCGGGCGTTTGCGGCTCCGCAGCCCCTGGGGTGTAGCCGTCAAGATTCATTTGCACAAAACGACTTGCGTTCCAAATCTTTGTAACGAAGCTTTTTGCCTGCTCGGTACGGGGGCTCGATTTGAGAGCTTTCGTCTTTTTGTCCAAGACGGCGTCGAATTTAACGTCTTGATTGTTGGTAATAAGCGTAAGCAAGTTGTAGCGCATAGCATCCGCGCCGTACGCCTCGATAAGATCCATGGGATTGACGCCATTACCTTTGCTTTTGGACATACGACTGCCGTCCTTAGCAAGAATCGTGGCGTAAATATAGACATCATGGAAGGGAATTTCTTTTGTAAAGTAGAGCGAACTCATGATCATACGTGCAACCCAAAGCGCGATGATATCGCGGGCGGTTACAAGCACTTGTGTCGGGTGATGAAGGGTAAGCTCGTCAGTGTGCTCAGGCCAGCCTTGCGTTGCAAAGGTCCAGAGCTGAGAAGAGAACCAGGTATCGAGCACATTTTCGTCTTGCTCCACAGGAGCGTGACACATAGGACACTCAGACACATCCTCCATGCAAGCATCGTGCCAGTCGCACGAAGTGCAGCTAAACACCGGAATGCGATGTCCCCACCAGAGCTGACGCGAAATACACCAGTCTTTGAGGTTCTCCATCCAAGTGAGGTAAGTTTGCGTCCAGCGCGCGGGATGGAAATTGATCTCGCCTGAATTTACTGCATCCAAAGCAGGCTGCTTGAGCTTATCCACCGCAACAAACCACTGCTCAGACAGCCAAGGCTCAAGCGTCGTGTTGCAGCGATAACAATGCATAACCGCATGATTGAGGTCTTCGATATGATCGAGCAATCCGTGCTCATCAAACCACGCAACCACACGCTCGCGCAATTCATCACGACCGAGCTTGGAAAATTCACCATAGCCGTCTACCACACACGCGTGTTCGTCGAAAATATTGATCTGCTCAAGATGATGCGTCTCGCCCATGCAATAGTCGTTGGGGTCATGAGCTGGGGTAACTTTGACAAAGCCCGTACCAAAGCCCTTATCTACGTGCCAATCGGCAAAAATAGGAATTTCGCGATTGACGATAGGAAGCATAACGGTTTTGCCAACGAGCTGGGCTTTTTCTTCGTCTTGAGGAGAGACGGCGATACCCGTATCGCCAAGCATGGTCTCGGGACGTGTGGTGGCAACCGTCACATAGCGTATATCACCACAGGGCTCGGTAAGTGGATAGCGCAAGTACCAGAGTTTACCTTTTTCGTCCTTGTATTCCGCTTCGTCGTCAGAAATCGCCGTTGTGCACTGAGGGCACCAGTTTACGATGCGCTTACCTCGGTAAATAAGGCCTTCATGGTACCAGTCCACAAACACTTTGCGCACCGCGCGGGCGTATTCATCGCTCATCGTAAACTTAGGATCAGAAAAATCGATCGAGCAACCCATGCGTTTGATCTGCGAAAGAATGGTGCCGCCGTATTCGCGCGTCCAATCCCAGCACGCGTCCAAAAACTTTTCGCGGCCGATCTCCAAACGAGAAATACCCTCGCTTTTGAGCTTTTTGTCAACCTTTGTTTGGGTAGCAATACCTGCGTGATCGGTACCCAAAATCCAGCGCGTAGAGCAGCCACACATGCGCTTGAAGCGAATATAGGTATCTTGGATCGTGTCGTCCATGGCATGACCCATGTGCAAAATGCCCGTTACATTGGGAGGAGGAATGACAACCGTGCAGTCACCAACGCCTTTATTGCGCTGGTAGCAGCCATGTTCCATCCATTGCTCTATGAGAGCAGGTTCGGTACTTTGAGGATCATAGGTTTTTGGCATCTCTTCCACGTAGCATCCCTCTATCCGTCGTGATTTCTGTGCTTTTTAGTATAGCCCAAGATGTGATATTCACCGATTGCGTACAAAAACTGAGCACGAGCGCTGGGCGCTGGGCGCGATGGCAAGCGAATGAGCGCGAACGCGTGCGGAAGGGCGCGGCCGATAAGCGGATGAGCGCGAATGCTCGTGTAGACACGATTAAGGTTACGCGCGTGTGTTGTCGCGCTCTCCCCTATTCGGTAAAATTGACCTATATATTCAAAAAATATATTCAAAAGCATTCAAGCTCAAGATAACAAACGTCAACACAAAGGAAATCGTATGTCCTACACTGTCGGAGTACTTGGCGGAATGGGAACGCTCGCCACGTGCGTATTTTTCAATAAGCTATTTGAAAAAACGCCAGACGTCGTCACCGATCAAGACCACATCAATACTATTATCCTCAACCATGCATCCCTTCCCGATAGAACCGACATCATTCTGAACCACAAAGAAAACGCGCATGTATTTCTTGATCAAGTAGCACAAGATTTTAAGATTTTCGATCAAGCAGGCGTGCAATACATCGCGATCACCTGCAATACCTCGCATTATTTCATACGCGAGATGCGCGCGTTTACAAAAGCAGAAATTATTGATATGCCCCGAGAGGCGCTCCTACAGGCAAAGAAGCTTGGGTATAGCTCCGCTGTCATTTTTGGCACGCCTGGCTGCATCAAGGGCAATGTCTATGGGCGCTACCAAGATGAACTGGGCATACGCGTGCTCTATCCTTCGCAAGAAGATCAAGATCTTTTGCGTGCGATCATTTACGACATCAAAACCACAGGTAGACGATCCTATAAAGAGTTTGACGAACTCAAAGAGCGCTACAAAGAAAAAGGTTGTATCATCGTGGGCTGCACGGAATTGTCGCTTCTTGATACCAATAACACGCTCGACGCTATGGATGTGCTCGTAACGAGCGTGCTGAGGCGCTGCGGACGCTGCGACTAATGTGCCTCGTGTAACGCGAGCCGACGAACCGACTCGCGTGACGAGCCGATACGTGCAAGAGAATGGAGCATACACGCATGAACAAGCCTCGTTTTTTGGCTGTGATTTTGGGTACCGATATCAACGCGTATGGAGTCGCGCGGTGCATATATGAGGCATATCACCAAAAGAGCCTTTGTTTGGGTATTCGTCCTTTGAGCGATACGCACGCCTCAAAAATTTGTGAGGTGCGCACGCGCGAAGATTTTGAAACGAACGATATCTTTCTTGAAACCTTGCATGCGCTCACGCGCGAATTTCCCGATATACCTCGCATTCTTATCCCCTGCTCAGACGGATATACCGCACTGGTGAGCCGTTTTAGCGAAGAATTATCCAAGGAATTTTTGTTTAATATTGTAACGGCCGCGCAAGCGAAAAAACTCGAAAACAAGAAGGACTTCTACAGCGTATGCGAGGCCTATGGCCTTCCCTATCCGGATACCTCTATTATTTCAAAGGACAATTACACACACTTTAAGCTGCCCAAACGCTACCCCGTGGCGCTCAAGCCAAACGACAGCATCAGCTACTATCACCTCGACTTTCCCAACAAAAAGAAGGCGTATACCTGCGAATCTGCCGAGGAATTACAGGCAGTTGTCACCACTATTTACCATCACGGATACACGGGCGAGCTCATTTTGCAAGATTTTATCCCCGGGGATTGTTCAAAGATGTATGTGCTCAATGCCTACGTGGGCAAAGATCATGGCGTACAGATGATGTCTTTAGGAAAATGTCTCCTCGACGAGGTACTTCCGCTTAATATCGGCAATTACAATGCGCTTGCGCCTATGGGTAATCAAGAGCTCTACGATTGCTACAAGAAATTCCTGGAAGATATATCATATCAAGGTTTTGCCAACTTTGATCTAAAATACGATGAGCGCGACCATCAATATAAGGTCTTTGAAATCAATCTTAGACAAGGTAGATCGAGCTTTTATATGATGGCGGGTGGATTGAATTATATTCAATATTTGATTGAAGATTTGCTTGCAACAAAGGATCAAATCATACAAAGCAAAACGCCATGTCATTTTGATTTTTCAACGGGCCTTTGGCTCTATGTAGATCCCTGGGTCTTGACGCACTATGTTTCGCAAAGCGATCAGGCTCAGGCGCGCGCCCTTCTCAAGCAGGGCTTCGTCTTTACACAATGGTACGAAAAGGACAAAAGCATATATCGTTTCTTGATGTATATGAGGCGAAGACTCTCCACAATCAAATACTATCCGCACTATGCACACGCGGACAATGACTAACAAACCACAAGGATAAATCATGCAAGAAGATGCACCGCATACATGCGCGCACGCACACGCAACAGATGACGCGCCCGAGACCTTTAGCTCTCGCCTTGAACTTGTGATGGGACAAGATGCATTTGCACGCATCCAACACGCAACAGTCATGGTGTTAGGACTCGGCGGCGTGGGCTCAAACGCGACCATTGCGCTTGCGCGCGGTGGCTGCGGGCGCCTTATTTTGATTGATCGTGACATTGTGAGCCCGTCAAATATCAATCGCCAGGCAGTAGCCTTTGTTTCGACTATAGGCCAAGCAAAAACAGATGTCATGACAAAGCTCATTCACGACATTAATCCGAACTGTGACGTGATGTGCAAACAAACGTTTCTCAAAAAAGAGAGTTGCGCAAGCTTTTTGCAATCGCTGCCGCGCCCCGATTATGTGATCGACGCGATTGATACCATCAGCCAAAAACTGGCGATTGCAGCGTGGTGTCAGGAGCAAGAGATTCCGCTTATTTCTAGTATGGGCGGGGCAAACAAACTCCATCCCGAGCGTTTTCGCATTTCAACCATAGAAAAAACGAAAAGTTGTCCTATGTGCAAAGTGATGCGCAAAGAATGCAGAAAGCGCGGTATACGAAAGCTCACCGTGCTCTACTCAAGCGAAGTCCCTAAGCCCCTGGAAAAGAACGCAAGCGAGGACGCAAGGACAGCCCGCCCCGAAAAAGCACAAATGCTCGGCACCATGAGTTATATTCCGCCCATCATGGGTTACATGCTAGCATCCCACGTCATACAAGCCATCACAAAGCTCGAAAATCCGTACGCGAATTATCAGCGCTAATGCAGGCGCGGACGTGGACGCCGTGCGAAAGCGTGCAAGAAGGTGCGCAAG
Source organism: uncultured Atopobium sp. (assembly GCA_947090525.1). GTDB lineage: Bacteria > Actinomycetota > Coriobacteriia > Coriobacteriales > Atopobiaceae > Fannyhessea. Next base: position 297,086 of record CAMUON010000001.1, on the reverse strand, counting down.
AAGACCGCAAGAACACACGTAAGAACACGCGTAAGGCGTTATGCAGAAAGACTGCAGGAAGACACACGATAAGTCATGCAAGAAGCTACAAAAGAGGCGGCGATGCGAAAGCTACTCGATGCTCACATGCACCTGGAATTTATGTCTGAGCCCGGCGCATTTATGTCTGCGCTCGCTGAAAGCCCTCTTACGGTCCTTGCTATGGGCATACGTCCTGGGCAGGCACGTGCACGTATGCGTGATATGCGCGCACAGGGCCACGTAATTCCTGGCGTCGGCATGCATCCGTGGTTGATCAGCAAAAACAGCATCACAGCTGCAGAATATCTCGAAGGCCTTGCGCTCATGAAGACCTCTCCCCTTATAGGAGAAATTGGGCTCGATTTTGGTCCGCGTATTGTGGGAACAGAGCCGAGCGAGAGCGCGCGGGTGCGGGTGCGCCAACTTGATGCGTTCGACGAAATCATAGGCGTATGTGCTGAACGTGCCCGCAGCGAATTCGCAGATGAAAGGTGCAGTAATACGAGCATACATGCTCAGAAGTCGCTACCGCAGGCAGCAGAGTCGCTCGCGCAGGCGGCGGAGTCGCTACCGCATGCAGAGTCGCTCGTGTATACGAAGGTTCTCTCCATTCACTGCGTACGCGCAGGTAAAGAGCTTGTCCGCATACTCGATACGCACCATGCATGGGATAATTGCCTTTGCATATGTCATTCCTTTTGTGGAGATGGCAACTCACTCCATGAGCTTTGTCAGCGAGGAGCGTGGTTTTCGGTAAGCGAACAGATGCTTGCCACCAAAAAAGGCCGCGCGTACCTGGCACAAATTCCACTTCACCAACTCTTGGTCGAAACAGATCTCCCGCGAAGAGATGGTGAATGTGCAAGCGTAGATGCGCTTATACGCTCACTTACCCGCACGCTCGATGAAATAGCACACATAAAAAAATGCACAAATGAAGAGGTATATCAAGAGATTCATAAACAGCAAAATGTTGTGTTAACAATTCTAGCAGGCTCAAAAAAGCCCTAAACGCTTAAACACTAAACGCTGCCGCGAAAAAAAAAAGCGCGCCGAAAATGGCGCGCGCCTCAATCAAAACTATAATCAAGAAAGAAACTAACTAGCGCTTGGTAGAAATCCTACTTTTACGCGGCTTATTGTGCGGCGTACGCACAATTTCTGGGGATGCGCTTCCTTCTACAGCTTCTTTGGTCACGGTTACATGTTTGATGCTTAAATCGCTTGGCAGGTCAAACATGGTCTCCTCGAGCGTGGCTTCACAGATCGCACGTAAACCGCGTGCACCCGTTTTGCGTGTAAGTGCCTCATCCGCGATAGCGCGGAGAGCCTCAGGCGTAAATTCAAGCTCAACGCCCTCGATCTCAAACATGCACTTGTACTGCTTAACGATGGCGTTTTTGGGCTCAGTAAGAATTTTGACCAAATCGTCGGCTGTAAGCTCTTTGGTAGCCGTGATCACAGGAATACGTCCCACAAACTCTGGAATGATACCAAAACGGTGCAAATCCTGGGGCATCACTTGCGCCATAAGCTCGTCTTGAGAATCTTCAACCTTGCGCGCAAGATCGGAATTAAAGCCAACGCCTTTTTTGCCTATGCGATCAGCAACGATTTTGTCGAGGCCCACAAATGCTCCACCGCAGATAAACAGTATATTTTCTGTGTTGATGTGAATGAGTTCCTGCGAAGGATGCTTACGTCCACCTTGAGGCGGAACGCTTGCTTGTGTACCTTCAAGAATTTTGAGAAGTGCCTGCTGAACGCCCTCGCCCGAAACGTCGCGGGTAATGGAGAGGTTTTCTGCCTTCTTAGCAATTTTATCGATCTCGTCGATGTAGATAATACCCACTTGAGCTCGGGCAACATCGCCATCGGCGGCATTAATAAGCTTGAGCAGGATGTTTTCTACATCCTCGCCTACATAGCCAGCCTCGGTAAGTGTAGTGGCATCAGCGATCGCAAAGGGCACTTCAAGAAAGCGCGCGAGCGTTTGCGCAAGCAAAGTTTTTCCGGTACCGGTAGGCCCAAGCAGCAAAATATTGCTTTTTGCAAGCTCGACTTCTTCTTCAGCAGCAAGAAAACTCGAAGGCGAGAAATCCTCATCCTCGGCAAAGGCGCAGGCATTGGTAAGCACGCGACGATAGTGATTGTACACAGCTACGCTCATGCTACGTTTAGCTGCCTCTTGACCCATGACATACTGAGAAAGCTCATCGTAAATCTCATGCGGAGTCGGAAGGTTTTTGAGAACGGGAAGTTCCTCTTCTTCGGAAGAATCATCAATAGAAGAGCCACCACGTAAGTCGAAATCAAACTCATGCTCGCTTTTTTTCAAGATACTATTGCACTCATGAGCACACTCATCACAGATAAAGACGCCTTCGGGCCCTTGGATGAGTTTGCGCACCTGCAGGCGATTTTTTCCGCAAAAGGAGCAAATAGGTTGTTTTCCGTTTGAGTGATTCGACATGCTTCCCTCCCTCGAGCTACTACAACTAGATGAAACTATTCAGCTTGTTCCGCGCGAGACACGATAACCTTATCAACAAGGCCATAATCCTTGGCTTCCTGAGCGCGCATATAGTTGTCACGCTCGGTGTCTTCGTTGATCTTCTCTACTGTCTGTCCTGTATACGATGCCAAAAGCTCGTTCATGTGGTTTCTGATCCACTTGGTTTCGTCGGCAACGATTTGGATATCAGTCTGCTGACCTTGTGCTCCTGAGCTGGGTTGATGGATCATGACCATCGAATTGGGAAGGCACATGCGCTTACCCTTGGCACCGGCTGCCAAAAGCACCGACGCCATAGAAGCCGCCATGCCCACGCAAATCGTGGAGACGTCCGGCTTGATAAAGTTCATCGTATCGAGGATACCCAGGCCGGAATATACTTCACCACCAGGCGAATCGATATACAGAGAGATATCTTTGTCGGGATCTTGACTTTCCAGATGCAGGAGCTGAGCAATCACCAAATTGGCAGAATCGCGCGTAATCGCCTCTCCCAAAAACACAATGCGGTCGTTCAACAGGCGAGAATAGATGTCGTAGCTGCGCTCACCGCGGGGCGTCTGCTCGATAACATAAGGAATCAAGGGCGTTGCCATAGGCGTTGTCATATGAAGCCTTTCTTGTTGAAAATGCGCCCCGCAACACAAGCCCGGAGCGCATCATGTGTTCATCTTGCCAAGAGATTATAGAACTTATTTCTTTGCGCTCGAAGTGGAAGTAGCCTTAGCATCCTTCTTTGCTTTTGCTTTTGCAGGAGCTTTCTTTGCGTCTGCGCTTTCTTTCTTTGCTGCAGGCTTTTTCGCTGCGGCTTTCTTGGGAGCAGTCTTCTTTGTGCTCTTATGCGCAGTGGATTTCTTGGCTTTTTCCTCGTCTTTTTGAGCGAGCTCAGCCTCGTCGACCACTTCTACCTTAGCGTTCTCTACAAGCCACTTCACAGCCTTGGTGCGACGAATGCTCTCGCGAATTGCAGGCATCTGTCCGTTGTCCTTGAATTGCTTCATGGCAGCTTTATAGTCTGCAGAAGCACCCTTGAATTCGTCGATAACGTCTTCTTCGGTGGCCTCAAGGCCAAGCTTCGTGGCAATCGCATTCAGAGCGAGCGATTGACGAGCGCGCTCTTTTGCCTGCTCATGAAGGTCGGCGAGGAAGTCTTCCGATTTGATGCCGCGAGACGCAAGGTACATATCAAGCGTAGCGCCCTGGCGCTGAAGCGACGAGAGGAATTCATTGGCAAGCTCTGAGAAGACCTGCTTTTGATAGACCTCAGGCACCTCTTCGAGCGTAAGGTGCTCGCCGATTGCTTCAACAACACGATCTTCCTTAAGAGCTGGCAGGGACTTGACCTTGTCTTTTTCAATCTCGTCTTTGATAGCTTCTTTAAGCTTCTCAAGCGTATCAAAACCGGTAGAAGTCTTTGCAAATTCATCTGTAAGCTCAGGCACAACGCTCTTTTTGAGAGCTTTGAGCGTAACGCTTACCGAAACAGGAGTCTCATGATCGTCCTCTTTGCGTGTCCAGGAAATTTCCTTGGTCTCGTTGACCTTCATGCCAGCAACGCCTTCGGCAAATTCGCTGGGAACATAGGGGCTGTCGAGTACGATCTGGCGGTCGGTGCCTTCGAGCTCAGGAAGGCCTTCCTTATTTTTGACATCAAGCACGACAACACTTGTGGCTTGCGCAGTCTTTGCGCTCTTGTCGTCTTCGTACTTTGTGTTGTAGCTGCGGATTTGCTCAAGCTGACGCGCAATTTCAGCATCAGTTGCATGCTCAGGAGGCATCTTGATGGTAGGAGCGTCGTAGGAATCGAGCTCAGCGTGAGGAGGAACAGCAACTTCTGCCTTAGTGGTGAAGTCTTTGTGCTCTTCTACAAGTTGAGCATCGGGATACTCAGGCTTTGCAATCGCAACAAGATCGAGCTCATCGAGCATCTGAGGCTGGACTTTGTCCATGAGATCCTCGGTAGCCTGTGCGAGAACTGCCTGCTTACCAACGATAGAGTTGATAACAGGACGAGGAGCGCGTCCACGTCTAAAGCCTTGGAAGGCGTATTTGCGTGCAATGTCTTTATAGGCGCCATCAATCGCTGCGTCAACATCGGTTGCAGGGACAGTTACGGTCACGACGACCTTATCATTGCTGGACTTATCAGCGGTGACAGTGATATTCAACGTTCCTCCAGTGTTCTCATGCCCTCGCCCATAAGCAAAGGCGAACTCTCTTATTGCTGCATTATTGCTGCATAACGCAGGTATTGTTTGCGTACATGGTGCGAGCGAAAGGATTTGAACCTTCACGAGCGCAATGCTCACTGGATCCTAAGTCCAGCGCGTCTGCCAATTCCGCCACGCTCGCATGCATCAGCAATCAGCCGTACGTATACAACTTATGCATGATAGCAAAGCTTACTCTTGGGCAAGGACAAGAATAGGCATTTTTGTGAAGTTTCGATAAAAAAATATAAAAAAAGCGAAGGGCGTGGCGGGCTTAGACTACGAGCGAGACGCAATGTTGCGCGCAGACTTTTTTGTCCTGCGAAGGTTGGTACATAGCGTATATCAATTTTTATATCAATTTTGTTACAACATCCATTTCTCACATGCGAAAAGCAGTTTTTATATTTTAATAGCGAACCATTAATCTTAAATGAAGCTGAAAATCAGCTCACGCCACAAAGGAGGAATTATGAACAGTAAGATACAGTTAGATATACTGAATCTTCGCGCTCGGCATAAAGCATGGTCGAGACAGCGCATGTTGCTAAGGATCTTTGTGGCAGCGATGATGGCGTGTGCCGCAAACCCAGTACGTGCACAAGGCCTTGAGCAGCACCAGCTTGAACGCGCAGCAACTGAAGCTACTGTTGTTGCTGAAGCAAAGGCCAATACGCATGCAGTAGATGCAGCTCCTGTAGCGCTTGCAGCGCCTGCGCTTTTGACTTCTGCTTCCTCGCAAACGCCTGCAGATACGCACGCACAAGCTGAAGCACAAGCAAAGCAGAAAACTACCCCCAAGGCTCAGTCGAACGAAGCCGCTGAATCGCTCAACACATTTGTGAGCTTTGATTTTAATGAAGACGGTAAAACCGATGATCTCGATTGGACAGCCTATACAAACTGGGCAAAGAACTACACAACCGGCGAATTTAATTCCTACGTTGGCCGCTTTCTCACAACAGAAAACGGCGGGCTCTCGCTTGCAGGGGCTGCAGCTATCATCGCAAATAGTGATGCTATGGCGAAGACCCCGTCGCAATCGCAGACAACACAAGATGCTCAATCTCATCAAGAACTTCAAATCCGCGCAAAAGCTGCAGCACGCCGCCGTTATTTTCTGCCCAATAGAGGAGAATCCACGTCGGTCAAAAATCAAGGACCAATGGGCACCTGCTGGGCATTCTCAAATGCTGCTGTTCTAGAAAGCGCAATTCTAAAAGAACGGGCACGCTTGCAGAAAAAGACGCAGACGCGCGTAAACACAAACGCACAAACAAACGCAGAACACGACCCAATCGATAGTGCGCCACTCCTCGAGAATGAACTTCCCAAGCTTGATCTCTCGGAGCTTGCGATAGCGCTTAATGCGTATACGCCTCAATCCCCGTCGCAGGGAGCGGAAGGCGCGAAGGATGTATTGCCCGGTCATAGCACCGAAGGAGATGCGCTCAATATAGGTGGATATTTTTCCTGCGGTGAAGTGCTGTTTACAAATTGGAAAGGCATAGCGCTCGAAAAAGATGAGCCGTATATGCCTCAGAAGCTCAACATACGAACTCTTCAAGACTATGTGAAAGCCATGTTTGAAGAGGGCGAACGTTTTAATTCGGCAAAAAACTGGAGCCTCTTTCGCAATACGAGTCCCCTTGCTGATAGCTCTCAAGGTAAAAACGCATCCGCCGCTCCTCAGAAGCCTGAAACACGCTTAACTCCTCATGATGCTTCTCATGAAACTCCTCACGATACAGGCACAAACGCTTCCTCGCGCGCCATCGCGCATGTAAATGGCGTGTACTATCTGCCTGCAGTCAATACTTTTCGTATGGATAAAAAAGGAAACTATCTGTTTGCCGCACACAACGCGGAAAATAACCTCTTTATCAAGGAAGCGCTCATGAAGTATGGCGCTGTGGAAGTAGGCATCAACGCCGATCGCGCAATGGCAGATGACGCAACTACTGGTAATTATTACAATTTGCGTGAAAGTGCACAGTACAACTCTTCCATCCCCACGATGATGAACCACGCGGTTACCATAGTCGGCTGGGATGATGATTTCAAGGCAGAGAAATTCAAGGCGGCGAAAAACGACGTATCCACGCTGAAAAATGGAGCCTGGCTCGTAAAGAACTCCTGGGGTTCCTACTATGATTTCGAAGAGCTGTGCCGGCGCTTTGGCGTTACAAAGGAAGAGGGCACAGAACAAGTAAAAAGCTATATTGCCCAGAAATACAAATCCTATAATCTATCAAAAGAAGATATAGATTATTACGCAAATTGGTATCTTAACCAGTTCAAATCGCAAAGCTATGGCATCAAAGATGCAAGCGACCAAAAAGATCTCGGCTATTTTTGGCTCTCCTATTACGATCATTCCATAACGGGACCATGCGCCATGAGCGTAGACATTCCCGACGATGGCTTTGATTACGACAACAATTATGCCTACGATTTCAGTATCTCTACAGCAAACACGCCCTTTGTTTTGAGGACGCAGGATCCCAACACGCGCGTTGCTAATATTTTTAGCGCAAAAGGAAATGAAGTACTACGCGCGGTATCCGCCCGCACGAGCACTGCAGATTCTGTTGTTACGACCTCCATCTATCTCATCGATGAGGGGCAAAAAGATCTGCGAAGCGCACTCGAGAAGGCTCAGCTTTTTTCTCAGCAAGACCGCGTTGAGTTTGCTGGCTTTTCAACAATTACACTCAAACGCCCCGTTGCTCTTAGCAAAGGACAGCGTTTTGCCTGCGTACAAAGCATTCAAAGCATAAACCCCAAAAACGGCAAACAAGAATCGTGGCTCAATCTCGAAACAGGCATTGCGCAGGCGCTACAGCAGGGAACCCCTCGTGATGAAGATTCCAAAGGACGCGTCACGCGCTATCTCTTAAGCACGATAGTTGCGCATGAAAACGAAAGTTTTGCACGCGTGCGCACCCAAAAGGGATATAGCTGGAAAAGCCCACAAGAAATTGGCCAGCTTATAGCCAAGGGATCTGCGTTTGAGTTTGGCAACGCACACATCAAAGCGTTTACTACAAATGGCGCGCTCACTCAAAAGGACCAAGCGACAATAGCAGCGTATGAGTCTGCGCATGCGGACAAAAGCAACGAGCGCGCGGGCCTGCCCATAAGCGATAGCGAAGAAGCGTCTCAAACGGTGCAACAAGTGTTCGTAGCTGCACCTTCGTCACAAGTGACTGAAGATGCGAGCGCAGCTGCGCACACATCTGCAACCACGCTCGCATCCGCAGCAGAAGCGAAGACCACAGAAGCAGCTTATACACAAGCGCAAAGTGCTACGCCATCACGCGCGCTCTCTTCGCAAAAGCTACGTACGCAAAAAGCTGTGCCAGCGCCTGTACCAGAAGCTGCGCAAAAAACCGTGCCAGAAGCTGCACAGGAAAAGAGCGCAAAAGCTTCTGCGCTTGCGCAAACGACACGCACAACCCCGCTTGAACCTACGGAGAAGCTCGTGCGTGAGGACGTGCAGACGCCCCTCTTTTATGGAGTGGCTGCTGCAGCGGGTGCTTTTGCCATAGCAGCTGCGGGCTTTGCATTTAGTGCAGGTGCCGCCAGTGCAGGCGCTGCTGCGGGCGCCGCTGCAGGTGCCGCTGCTGCAGGTACTGCCAGTGCAGGTGCCGCGGGCACAAAACTCACAAGTCTTAGTGCTTGGCTAAAAAGCTTTGTACTTCATCAAAAGTAGGAATAGATGGCTGCGCGCCGAGCTTTGTCACACAGAGCGCGGCCGCAGCATTTGCGATTTCCAGCGCTTTCTCGAGCGGCTGCTCATAGGCAAGACTTGCGCAAATTGCGCCGAGGAAGGTATCTCCAGCCCCCGTGCAATCCGCAACTTCTACATGATAGGCGTCCAGGCGATGGAAGCTTGACCCCATGCGACTCACGCATCCACCTGCGCCCAGCGTAATAATCGTATTTTTAACCCCGCGTTCGGCGAAATATTCAAGAGCAGAAGCAATACTTGTCTCATCTTGTGGCAAAATGCCCGAAAGCATGCTGCATTCCGTTTCGTTGAGGCAGAGAAGGCTGATCGATTCATACGAACTATCATTCAGAGGAAATGCAGGTGAAGGGTTGCAAATGGTAAAAAGTCCCATATCGTTTGCATGCTTGAGCGCGCGCAAAGATACCTCTTTGGAGCATTCAAATTGCGTCAAGAAAATATCACCCGGCACGCACAAGGTATCGAGCGCATCGGTGACCTCTTCAATTGTTGTGTGTGCATTAGCTCCTGGATCGACCACAATACGGTTGTCGCCATCGGAGCGAAGGATGAGTGCACTTCCCGTAGGAGCATCTGAAGAGGTGCGCGTACGCGAACAATTAACACCATATTCCTGCAGATCGCTTATCAATTTTGAGCCAAAACGATCATGCCCAACCTTACCTACAAAAAAGGTTTTCGCGCCAAGACGCGCACTTGCAGCAGCTTGATTAGCGCCTTTTCCGCCGCCTGCGATCACAAATGTGTTGCCCAAAACGGTTTCGCCTTTTTGAGGCATGCGCACGCAGTTGACCGACATGTCGTTGTTGATGCTACCAAATACACAAACAGTATGCATAATGACCTACCTTCTGCCGTAGGCGTTGAAACCTACTGTCATTTCTCAGATGGCTTGCTATGACTCGATACGCGTCGCTATAGCTCGATATGTCTCAACATTGTTCAAACATTGCTCAAAACTACTCAACATATGTCGCTATGTCTTAGTGCTCAGACTTCATACGTGCAAAGGCCACGCGGTTAGCCTCGAGTTCATACGAATCATCAAGTGCTTCTAGCATACCATGAAAGCCATGGCGCACATACGCTTGCTCGATAAGGTAATCTGCGACACCAGGATTTTTGGGCAGCAAGGGGCCGTGAATATAGGTGCCGAGCACGTGTTTGTAGAGGCAACCCTCCTGTCCACTTTCACCATCGTTTCCATGCCCATGAAGGACTGTGCCCAAGGGGGTAACACCATCTCCTAGATAGGTACGGCCACCGTGATTTTCGTAGCCAACAATGGGGTGCGCGCAAATTGGACTGTTGATTGCAATATTTCCTATAAGACGAGGGTTCCCGCGCGTGGTATAGAGATCTACCAGGGAAAGTCCTTGCACCTTTTCGTCACCCATTTGGTAATAATGGCCAAGCAGCTGGTATCCTCCACACACTGCCGCAAGCACGCCCCCATCCTCTACATACGAAGCGAGCTCACTGCGGCACTTCATGAGCGCTTCGCATACAATTTTTTGCTCACGATCCGACCCCCCGCCAATAAAGACGATATCGGCGTCAGAAAAACTAGGCGTTTCTCCTACATGCACCTCTTGTACCTGGTAAGGTATATGCCTCCAGGCGAGGCGACGCGAAAGCACCAAAATATTTCCCGAGTCCCCATAGAGATTCAGAAGCTCAGGATAGAGATGCATGATGGTAAGAGCAGACATGGTATATCCTTTGATAACATACTGGATGGATAGGCAGCTTGAACTGTTGGATGTAAACGACTCGAGTTCTTGGAAGCGCAAAAAGTTTGAACGGATGCGGCAAACTTAACGCATTGACGCGGGGCTTGTAGCTGCGTGCGCGCAGATATGCTCCAAACGCGCCTTTATAGGCCAAAGCGCCGAATAATTGGTGAGCACATAAAGCGGCTTATGCGAATCTTCGCTAGATGCACGCTCAAGCACTTCATCGATAGTATTCACGCATGGCGCATCAAAGCCCGCATATTTCAAGCGAACCTGCATGTCATGCGCGCGTGTGCCCCCGCAAAAGAGCACACAGCCCTTCTCCTCCCGAAAGCGCTCAAAATCCACGTCCCAAAGCCACGATACATCTCGACCATCGTTGTAATTGTCGTTTATGCAGATGTAGATGCATTTTGAGCGAGGATCTTCCTTGAGAAGCGAAATATTTTGATTGAAACCGGTAGGATTTTTCGCCAAATTAAGAATAATATCAAGGCCCTCATAGCTAAAATGCTGAAGGCGTCCATTCTCAGGATGATAGTCCTTGAGTACCGAAGCCAACACGTCTGTTGCAATGCCGCGCGCGTGCATAAAGCTCAAGATTGCAAGCAGGTTATACACCATATACAAGCCGCCAAAATTGGCCGTAAGGCTCTGGGCGGACGCCTTGCAATCTGGCACAGAAAAACTAAAACGCAAGCTCGTAGGAGAAAGCACAATATCAGAAGCAGACATATCAAGCGCAGGGCGCTTAAACGAGCACTTCGGGCACGAAAAATCTCCCAGCTGCGCATAGCTATACGATGCATAACGAAGTTCAGCCCCGCACAACTGACAAAAGCGCGCCTCAGGCACACGCCCCCGTGCTTGAGCTGGTGCTTTGCTGATGCCAAAACTGGTGAGAGATCGTGTACCACTCTGCTTTAAGCGCTCGTAGACGCCAAGCGACAGGGGATCATCCCCGCAAACGATAAGCTGTGTTTGAGGTGAAGCAGCAAGCGCACGAGCAAGCGTATCCTGCACGCGATCCATCTCGCCTACGCGGTCGAGCTGATCGCGAAAGAGGTTGAGCAGGATGAAATACCGGGGATTCAGCTGCGGTAGAATCTGAATGGAAGAAAGTTCGTCCACCTCAAAACATGCTGCTGTAGCGTGCGGATCTGCAATGAGCGCAGATGCAATACCGGCTGGCATATTAGCGCCTTTACGATTGCATACGACGTGATACCCTCTTGCCTCCATCACACGACAGAGCAGGTTATTCGTCGTCGTCTTGCCATTGGTGCCGCATACGCACACACATGAATCGCCCAATCTTCCACCCATATCACGAATAAATTGAGGCGAAATAGCAAGCGCAATACGACCAGGAAGTTGCGAAGCACTCCGTTTGAGAAGTACGTGCAAGCAAAGATACACAAAGCGCCCAGCAAGATAGGCGCAGGCTGACAACAAAGACACAAGCCCTCCTTTGGAGCATGAGTTCGCCGTATGAGCTCATCGCATAGGCTCGTCGCATGGGCTCGTCCATAAGCGAGCGTAAACAAGATGCTGCGTTCTAAACACTTGGCTAGCAGTGAGGATGAGTCTAGCTTTCGGACGCTTGAGCAGGCGTTTGAGCAGATGTATCTGCTGTAGGTGTGAGCGCTGCGCTCGCAGACGCGTCCGCAGAAGCTGCAGGTGCATCTCCGGTATGCATATCCTGAGCTTCGTATTCTTCGGGCGTCAAGACGTCTTCGATGCGAAGATTCACACCGGCAACAGTCAATCCGGTCATGCCATATACCGTTGATACGACCACACGCTTCACATCTTCAAAGACAGTCGGGGCATAGGCGCCATACTTGATCAATACAGAGATCGTCACTACAACCGATGCATCGGGCGAAACTTCCACAGAGACGCCTTTGCGCGAATCGGACGCGCCCAACACATCTTGTACGCGATTGAACCAGCTACCCTTCATACCTACCACACCAGGCACTTCACGCATGGCAAGGGCAACTATTTTCTCGATAACGCCGTTTGAAAAGGTAAGCGAATCTTGCGTGTCGTCGCTTTCATCTTCTGATGCATCTTCTGCAGAAGTCTCGAAGTCCTCAGACATCTGGTCCAAAGGCGCATATTCGTCCGCAGAAACGCTTGCGGCGGGTTCGTCTGAAAGCGCGGCATCTGGAGTGCCAGCATCTGTAGCGGCAACGTCTGAAGCGTCGTCTGGAGCGGCAGCATCCAGGCTAGCAGTATCCGCCTCAGCAGGCACCTCTACGGGCGCACTTTTAAGACTCTGATCCTTTGGGTCTTGCACATCAGAGCTATCCGACCCTTGGGCTATGCTTGCAATAACTGAGGCATCTGGGGCATCTGCGCGAGCAGATGCGCACGGTGAGGTATCTGTTGTTGATGTTTGAGCGTTAGCAGCTTTGTGGAAAGCCATATGCATTCCTTTCACACATGATCATTTGAACGAGCTCGATGCGTTTAATTTCGGTTGTCGCGAAACAATTTTTTGACGATAGAAAGCATGCGCGGATTACCATCGATATACTGGCCAAACGCAACACCTACGCACACGCACACAGCAATAATAAGCGTCTTGAGAAGGCCAAGATTAAAGATGCACAACGCAACTATCAAACCCACGACCGCGCCCAAGACAGCGTGCTCACGTCCACGACACCAGCTGCGAAACACCTGGTATGCCTTGGTATATGAACATGATGACGCCGCATCTTGTGCATGACTTGCATTGAGCATCGAAGCCGTATCCTCATGCGAATGATCAGAAGATGCAGCTGGCGCTTCGGATATGGGAGCATTTTCGGAATGTTGAGCTTGCATGATGTACACCTCGTATAGGTAGCTAGCTGGGCTTGTAAGACTTATTCGTTTGAAGATGCACTATCTCTATGCGAAGATAGCTGGGAGGGAGATATCGTGATGGCGGGTTTGTGAGTAGGCGCATCTTTTGGAGTCGGAGAAGCAGAAACCGCAGGAACAGATGCCTGTACAGGCGCTTTTGTATTGAGCGGAAGCTGGATATCGGATGTAGAGAGATCCTCATACAACTCTTCTTCATCGGCATAGCCCTCATCAAGCGATTGTGCATAGGATCCCGCCCGCGAAAACTCGATCTTAATCGCATCAACATTGTTGCCAACCACGACGACAAGACCTTGCATAAGGCGATCATGCAGCTCTTGACCTGCTTGAATGAGGTCTTCTGTAGTAAGTGGCTGCGTGCGCACGCTGAGGCGAATGTGACCATATTTGCGCATTTTGCAATAGATAGAAATGACGCGAAAACGCCCATCTTCCTCGATCACATGCGTCGCTTGCGAAAGAATAGCGTTTCTGGATACCGTGATCTGGTTGTCCTTTGTTTTTGTGATGATCACTACCCGACGATTGCGTGTAAAGACGGCGCGTAAAAACATCACGACACATCCGATGAGCAGGATAATGCCGCAGGCAGGCAAGGCATGACGAACGACCGCATACGTCATGACATACTGAGCAAGAGGAGTCATACTAGCTTGCGTACTTATAATAAATGCTCCGAATAGCACAAATCCAGCGAGAGAGTATATCAACATGCATATACGTTTGAATATTCCCATACGGATCTCCTTCAAAGCTCAAATAAACGATGCGTATCTATTAGTTTAACAAATTTTATACCACAGCTCGGACAAGTAATAGCGCATACGGAAAATAGGGATACAACAAAAGCCCCCACTCCTCAGCAAGGGCTTTGATTGCAAACTATGTAGGCACAGGCACAAAGGATGCGCGCAGCACGGCATGACAATGCAAGTGCATGCGCATGCGCGTGCTCGCAAAACGTTTACTCTTCTGCCTCGAGCTCTGCCAATACCTCATCGGAGACACACATTGCAGCGTAGACGTTTTGGACGTCGTCGAGCTCTTCTAGGCGATCTACCAGGCGCTCAACCTTCTTCGCATCTGCAGCGTTGAGATCGGTGGGATTGTTAGGAACCATGGTAAGCTCGCTACCCTTGACCTCGATACCCTGCTCTTTGAGCGAAGCTTCAACCGCTTGCATCTTGTCGTAGGCGGTGTAAATAAGCCACTCTTCGCCTTCATCTTTGTAGTCTTCGCCGCCGGCCTCGGCAACAGCCATCATGAGCTCATCCTCATCGGCGCATGCTTCCTTAGTGACCGCGATAGAACCTTTGCGCTCAAATTGGAAGGCAACTGAACCCGAGGTACCGAGATTGCCGCCTGCATGAGTAAAGGCTGAACGCACATCAGCAGCCGTACGATTGAGGTTGTCGGTAAGGCACTCCACATAGAGCGCAACGCCCGCAGGACCATAACCTTCGTAGGTGACTTCCTTGTAGACTACTGCATCGGCGCCGGTACCAAAGGCCTTATCGATAGCAGCTTGAATACGAGCATTGGGCATGGAAACCATGCGCGCACGCGCGACAGCAGCCGCAAGAGCTGCGTTGTTGTCTGGATTGGGATCGCCACCATTACGAGCAGCAACCGTGATGTTGCGCGAGTGTTTGGAGAACAAGGCAGAACGCTTTGCATCGATAGCAGCTTTTTTGTGCTTGGTAGTAGCCCACTTTGAATGTCCAGACATGCACGTCTCCTTTGTTACTTAAATTCGGTAAAACAGCCATGCCCAACACAAGCACTATCAAACGAGTACAAACGGGCAAGGCCTATCTCATATATAATAAACCTTATGCGCTATCTCATCAAAATACGACAAGAAAAAATTATCTTTAAAGATGAATCTTCTGCGGACGCGCATAGCGGATGGAAGCACACAACACGACAATTCCGCAGATAAATACCGGTATCGAAAGGCACTGTCCCATAGTAAGCCACGACGTATTAAAGAGATACCCCAGTTGCACATCGGGCAAGCGCACAAATTCGATCAAAAAGCGCGCGGATGCATACAATACCAAAAAAATTCCTAAATAACTTCCCTGGTACAAAGGCTTTTTGCGGCGCGCAAGGAAAAACAGAATGCAAAAGGCAACAAGCCCTTCGAGAACGGCTTCGTAGAGTTGAGACGGGTGACGATAGACAAAACCTCCGCCTGTTTCTGAAAACATGACACCCCAGGGAAGATCAGTTGCCTTGCCCCAGAGCTCGCCGTTGATAAAATTGGCAACGCGCCCGAACATAAGACCCAGGGTCGTACCAATAACGCCTAAATCGCACATGCTCAAAAATGAAAGCTTGAGATAGCGACACATAAGATATCCGCTGATAAGAGCCCCTGCAAGTCCGCCATGAAAACTCATGCCGCCTTGCGAAAGCATCACGATCTCGAGCGGATGCTCAAAATAGTAGCCATTCGCATAAAAGAGCGCATACGCAAGGCGCGCGCCCACAATAACCCCAATAATGCAAGCATTTACAATGCTTACGACCTCATCTGGAGTCAATGCATCGTGCCACGTGCGCGACAAGCGATACATGAGATATCCTGCGGAAATAAAACCAGCAATGTAGGCAAGTGCATACCAGCGAATCGCAAAAAAACCAAACGAAAACGCTATTGGATTGAGACTGTGGTAGAAGTCATTAAGCCACATGGCTACCACACCATCGCCGGTTCAACTTTTGTAACACCGGGAACATGCTCTTTGAGGATGCGCTCAATGCCTTCGCTCATATCGTATTCGGAAAGCGGACATCCGGCGCACGCTCCTACCATGTCAAGTGTCACGACGCCGTCGTCGCTGACGTTAACGAGCACCACGTCTCCCCCATCTGCCTGCAAACTTTCGCGTATGACGTCAAGCGTAGCTTCGAGGATTTCTCTATTGATGGGCGTGTGCGTGCTTGTAGAAGAAGCCGCAGGCGGCTCGCTTGCTGCGGACGCAGGATCTGGTACGGGCGCGGACGCATCTTGAGAGCTATCAGTAGAAGTAGCGGCAGGCATGTTAGTAGAGCCAGACAAAGGTGTAGGCGCATCTGCGGGTGCGGGCGCGAAATCGCTCGATTCTGCATCGAGAGAGGCGCGCTCTTGTGCGCGTTCATTTTCCTCAGAAAACCAGGGGTCTTCTGCCTGCATCGCTTCGATAGATCGAAGTGTCTCTTCATCTTCGAGAGACAGTTCATTCATAACCTGATCGACTCTATTTGCGTGGGATAGCTCAGCTTCATCAGCAGTCATTTCAGCTATATCACGCAAAGCTCTATCACGCGTAGCCATATCAACACGAGGTTCATTATCTTCGATTGTATTATCTTCGGTTAGCTTGCGTTTGGACACGCTTATTCCTTCCGTTTGTGCATTATTACTCACAGTGTACTATACCCAAAGAGTTCTGCCTGCGATTTCTATAAAAGCCCGATATGAAAGGGGCTCACGCGTACGCTCAAGTCCCAGCCCAACCACGAGCGCAGGAAAGAGCTCGAGATCGAGCCCTAACCCAAATCCCAGCATAAGCACAGGCTCGAGCTCAAACCTAGCCGATCTCGTCAAAGAGGCGAGACGTCGTATGTCCTTGGAGACGGGAAAGTGCAGGTGCATGACTTGTATAGGCATGAATTGCCTGCTTGACACGGCGAATATAGAACGTGGTTTCATCGGGCGTAAGCAGCGTAGAGTCCACCATAAAGAGGTGCATACCTGCCTTAATAAGCTCTGGCATATGCGCCGTCGCATCAAAGGGACGAGACGCATAAATGTGCGTCCTGCCCTCAAGGTCCACCCTCAATGCATAGCGTGCACCCGTTTCTGAGGTCAGCCACATGCGTTTTTTACGAAAACCGCAGGACGGGCAATTGTGAATACAGCGCTCAGCCGCCTGAAGCACACAATGCTCCGTCGTCATCGCACGTTGACGCCCCAAGACCAAAAGCCCGGTTGGAATAGGAGATTTCCGTGTCAGTTCACAAATCTCGGCAAGGCTTAACTCAGGCGAAAACCACACAGTGCGTGCCCCTTGTTCTTTGAGGCAGGCAATGGTGGATGTATTGAAAACCGGAATGCACGGCCTGATTTCAGACGAAAATCCCAGCTCATGCGCATACGCAAGCTCGCTCATATTGCCCACTGCGCACACATGCCCGCTTTCGATAAACGGATCGATGCGCGCGTGATCGCCTTCACGACAAACTTCATCGAGAAGGGCTAAAGGCGTATACCCCACGGGCCAGCTTTTGCCTTCTTTAGCTGCGAGAATAAGCGCGTCACCAGACGCATAGAGGCGCGTAGCACCTGCTTCTACAGCAACTTGTGCAAGTTCAGGCGTTGGCACAAGCGCACAAATCTCAAAATCAGATGCAGCTTCTTGCATACGCTGAGCGGGCACTGCAAACACAGCTGCAGGCGTGTGCGCTAGATCTTGGAGAGAAAGATATGTCTGTTTTGCAGCTTCAATCTGTTGTTGTCGCATCGCAGGATCAAAGGCTTTGAGAATGCGTGCTTCCAACTGTTCCAGGCAGGAGTTGCGATAGCGATGAAGTGCAGAAAAACTCATACCTACACCTTCATCCATCAAGACATGGCACGCGACCATATCAAATGGAGAAGCACCCATGCGCCCAATATGCGCAACAACATCTGCTTCTTCAAGAGGGCGCGTACGGGCAGGCTCGACCACATCGCCTTGAATGCGCACAGAAGCATCAGTCATGCACGAAGTCAATTCAAGCTCAAAGGGCTTACCCAGGCGCAAGCGCACACGGGCACGGATTTTGTGTTTGCGCTGCAGCACATGATGGGCCGCTTGATCTGCAATATCGGTGTAGGTCTTGGAACGAATCATACGAACTGGTGTGCCTGCGGGCATGGGGCGCGCAGTTTGGCAGAGAATCGTCTCGTGGGCATGGGCATCTTCCTGCACGTAGGAGGTGAGAAAGTCGGAATGGCCTTCCTCTCTCAGCTCAAGTAAATCGCCTTTCGTCACGTCTTCCGTGAGAAGAACTGAGATTTCGGCGGTAGGTTTGTAGCGAAAACGCCCCGGTTTATCAGGGCGCGGGCGCTTATACACGCCCAGATCGCGAGATCCAACGACAGTGCCCACTAATTGGCCACGATTGTTGGAGCGATCATAGCTCATCATATCGTTATCGGATGCGCCTCTTAGGTAGCTTGTCGTAAATCCCCTGTTAAAACTTCGCGTGAGCAGCTTTGAGATCTCGTCTTCTTCAGCTTTCGAAAGCCTACGACCCTCAAGGCAGGCATCGAGGCGCATACGGTAGCCGCGCACAACTGCATACACATAGGCGGGATGCTTCATGCGACCCTCAATTTTCAGCGCGTGTACGCGAGAAGCCATCAAATCCTGCACATGACCTTGGGTGCAATAATCTTTTGGACAGAGGAGATGGTCGTTTTTCTTGGTGGTATACACATGACCACGATCGTCGTGAAGCGTATAGTGCAAACGACAAGGCTGCGCACAAAGCCCTCGATTGGCAGAACGGTCGCCGTTGAGCGAGCTGAGCATGCATAATCCTGAATAACAAAAACAAAGCGCGCCGTGTCCAAAACACTCGATATCAACACCCGTCTCGGCGAGGAGCTTCAATTCTTTGAGTGAAAGCTCGCGCGAAACGGTCACACGACAGGCCCCTTGCGCGCGGCACCACAAAAGACCACGGCGATCGTGAATGTTTGACTGCGTAGAAATATGCGTTTCTATGAATGGAAAATGTCGCTTGAGCTCGTAATGCATGCCCCAGTCTTGTACGATAAATGCATCTGCGCCCAAGATCCATGCGCGTTCAACAAGCTCCAAAACGCGAGGAATTTCGCGAGTTTTGATTTCAATATTGATGGGCACATACACGCGTACGCCCAAGAGATGTGCTTCTTTGACTGCAGCCTGAAATTCTTCTTCGCTAAAATTATCAGCCGAGCGCCGCGCGTTAAAATCGTGACCAAGTGCACAATAAATCGCGTCAGCGCCAGCATACAGTGCTGCATAAAAAGCGCCCGCTCCCCCAGCCGGCGCTAAAAGTTCCAACGAATGGTGTGAGTTCTCTCCTGTCGGCACCAATTACCCTTCCTGATTTGTACCTGCGTACCGATCTTACGCGTGCGAGCGCATCCGTTAGGATATACCCAGATAATCCTTCCAAAATTCAACGCTTGTCATTTTTTCACGCGCACGCAGGTAACTCTCACAAATTTCACCTTTGTGAGCCTTGAAATACGCGATGTCGCGCATAAGACGCGTATGCAGTTCTTTGAATTTTTGCGTATCGCGGTGACGGATGGTTCCGCTTCCATCAAAACGATTGGTAACGATGAGCGTCTTTCGCTGCGAAATAATGCCTGGTTGATAGAGCCAACCCGCGCTATCGATGACAGCTGGCTCATCTTTGGAGTGAGCGAGCCATGTGTGTCGCTGGCCGTTATAGGTGAGAATATCAACAACTTTTTGCATAAATCTACGCGGAACATCATAAGTTTGTTCAAAACTCGTCAAGTACGAGCTTCCGTACGCATTTGATAGCGTGATACCCAGCTCATCATGGACTTTTCTGCGGAACTGGTCGCGCGGCAAAAGTTTTTCTGCTTCCCTATTTGCACGCATAAAACGCTCTTCCACCTGGCCCGGTTTCATAATAAATTCCGGTCCCTTCAGAAAGTCCTCAAAGCCATCAAGCGCAAGGCTCGCGTCACGATAATTAAGTTTTCGCAGGTCAAGACCCACAACCAAGCTCTTCAAGCGTATAAACAGCGCATCAAAGGTCGAAATATTGGTCGTTGTTTGCGCGACAAAGGAATTGCGCGTCGTTTGATAGCGCTCAACAGCAGCGCTGTACTTGGTATTAAAGCCCATGTGCCAAATGGCGATGCCGTTCATCGTGATAAAGCGTGGGCGCGCACGCAGCGAATATTCAATATCATCGAAGCGGACGAAGAGCGGAAGCGGCAACCCAATCTTTTCTATCGTCGCTGTAGGAATGCAGCAATACCACCAACCTGCATACTGGTTGTTGGCATCAATGATCTGTGCAAGGTCCTGAGGTGTGCAGGTGACTTCGTTTCGAACAATCTGCTCAAAACGCGTCATTGCAGCAGGGCTTTTGAGCGAGAGACACTGACCATTCGTCGTCATATGTCCCAGATCCTCCCAGCGCGTATCGGGCGCTTCAAGGCACATCATAGCGCCGCTGATAAAGGCATCCTTGTACTCATCGGAAAGAATAGAAAGCAAGGTATAGGTACGAATAATGCTTTCCGGACAGACCTCTACATCGTCGTCCATCAGAAGCACGTGAGTGGCTTTGGGCGTTTGCTCAAGCGCTTCGATCATACCGCGCGCGTATCCGCCCGAACCACCTGCATTAGGATTGGGGTGCAGCTCAATACCCTCACACACGACGTCCTCTTCGTGAAGCGTACGTCCATTGTCTACGATATGCATGTGAAAGTGCTTAGCAATCGGTTCATCCGAGCCAAGCACATAGGTCTTGATACGGCGTGCATTATTAATGATAAAGGGTTCTTTTTTGAAGGTAGTAGTAGCGAGTGCGAGCTCAGGCGTGGAAATTTGCTCGTCTTTGAGCTTCGTATGATAAAACGTATTTCTGATCTCGCAAGCACCTTCTGTCTCGAGTTTAAATCCTACGAGAATGGCGTCTGCGGGCGCGTAGAGTTCGCAATCGATGCTTTGCCACGCTTCACTTGCAGGAAGTACCTGATGATAGCTCTCAGGACTTATTTGAGCGCTGACAGCGTAGACCTCGGCAAAGGTAGGGATAAGACGCGCGGGTGCACCTTTGTACTCCACATGAAGCGAAACTGAATCTACCGGCGTGTACTCACGATATTTATGAATGGAACATGCATTCATAAAGGTCGTAAAATCATAGCTTCCTGCTACACTCATACGCGCATGATGCAAATCAATACGCTCAAGGGCCGCATTTGCACGATAGTACAGCGTTGGCACCTGATAAAAACGACTTGACTCCTCAAAAATCACATGAGCAAGCGTAAGGTCTTTCATTCTTCCCCCAAAACTAACAGAACTCTATTGATACGCGCATGCAAAAAGACGGGCAGAAACCTACACCAGACGAGCCCACTTACGTTTACCAAATTGCAAGACGGCGCCCCGCGCGATCACGTTCGCATCCACATTGTAAGATCCAGCGGGAAGACTTGCCCCATCGATCTTGATGCCGCCTCCATCGATGCGGCGACGCGCTTCTCCAGCAGACGGAGCTAAGTTCAGCGAGACGAGAAGTTTGGGCAGGTAAAGTGTACCGTCTTCTCCGGGCTCTACCACACTAAACGGAAATTCTGGAATGTCTTCGGGCACTTCGTGCTTCTTAAACGTAAGGTCGAAAGCATCACGTGCAGAAGCACCGGCACCCGCACCATGATAGAGGTCAACAATGTTTTCTGCGAGACGACGCTTAAGCGCATAGGGATCGGCAGTACCTTTTGCAAAAGCTTCGTCCACGGCATCGATCTCGTCGATAGAAAACGTGGAGCACAAACGCCAGTACGAGGCGATGAGCTCATCGGGGATAGACATGAGCTTACCAAACATATCGCTTGGGCTATCCGTAAGACCGACATAGTTTTTGTAGCTCTTGGACATCTTTTTGGATCCATCTATACCTACCAAAAGCGGCATCGTAAGTGCGACTTGAGGCTCCATGCCCATAGCGCGCATAAGGTCTCTACCTGCGAGAAGATTGAATATCTGGTCGTTTCCGCCCATCTCGAGATCGGCCTTTACAACGACCGAGTCATAGGCTTGCAATACCGGATAGATAAATTCGTGAAGCGAAATTGAAAGGCCTTGGGTATAACGGTTGTGAAAATCTTCGCGCTCAAGGATACGTGCGACATTGAATTGGCTCATGAGCTTGAGCATCTTGGCAAGATCGAGGGGTTTGAGCCAGTCGCCGTTGTGCACAATCTTGGTCTTTGCAGGATCAAGAATCTTCATCGCCTGAGCAACATAGGTCTGAGCATTGGTCTCGACCTGCTCTTCGGTAAGAGGAGGACGTGTGGAATCACGGCCGGAAGGATCGCCAATAAGTGCTGTACCGTTTCCGATAATGAGCACCACGTTGTGGCCCAAATCCTGGAATTGACGCATTTTGCGCAGCGGCACCGCATGTCCTAAGTGAAGATCTGGAGACGTTGGATCGACGCCCAATTTGATAGTAAGAGGACGTTGTTGCATAAGCTTTGCTTTGAGTTCTTCAAGCGGCACAATTTGCATCGTGCCCGAGGTAATTACCTTGAGTTGTTCTTCTACCGATACCACGAGTTCACCCTCCAAATTGGGATTGATATGCGCAGATATACAAAACGCGAGCGCAAGCGGCGTCCTCAGACAAAGGCGCATAGACTCATACGGCCTGCGGCAGCAGCGCACGCTTCATGTTTGTTAAAACCTTACCATGTTTTGAACATCTATATGCGCTCATATTGAGTAAACATAAAGGAAAAAGACGCATACAGCGTGCGTGCGCATGCAAGCTCATGCGCACGGCTAAACCTCTCCCCTTTGTCTCATGTGCGAGGGTGTACCAGCACGCGTGCGTGCGCACTACAGTGCGCACTATATATACTTTTTATAAGCTCATTTGGCATAAAGTTTTTCATGTCCCGTTTTGCCTTTATAATGAAGATATTATTGACTCTCCCTAGGAGGATATATGGGCGCAAGAACCCGTAGAGCAAAGCAGCATAGCAAAACCCATGCCGTGAAGTTTGGCATTGCCGGGGCTTTTGGTTTCTTAGCCCTGCTGGGCATCGCGCTTGCGCTTTCGCTCAACGCGCTGGTTTCGAGCTGGCTAAGCGACCTGCCCGACTATACCTCTGCCGACGCGTATGTTGTGGGTGAGCCCACAACCGTATATGCTGCTGACAACTCCGTTTTGGCAGAATTTTATCTTCAAAATAGACGAAGCGTAACAAGCGACAAAATCTCTCCGTACGTGCTCAAAGCTATCGTTGACACCGAAGACAGCCGTTTTTATAAGCACAACGGCGTCGATCCGCAAGGCATTCTGCGCGCGATCGTCAAGACGGCGCGCGGACGCTCCGAAGGCGCATCCACCATTACGCAGCAGCTCGTACGCAATACGGTTCTCTCAAAGGAACAATTTGAGCAGACCATCCGCCGTAAAGTGCGCGAAGCATACATTTCTATCCAGATGGAAAAAATGTATACAAAAGATCAAATACTCAATATGTATCTCAATACCATTTACTTTGGCCATGGAGCATACGGCATCCAAGCTGCGGCAATCACCTATTTCAACAAAGATGCGAAGGATCTTACGCTCGCAGAAAGTGCAACACTTGCAGGTCTTCCGCAAGCCCCATCATCCTACGACCCATTCATCAACCCCCAAGATGCGCAAGCGAGACGAAATATCGTGCTTCAGCGCATGCTTAATTCGGGCGATATTTCGGACGATGAATTCGAGCAGGCATCAACTGAGCCGCTTGCTGTAAATCCTGGTAGCTTCCTCAAAACAGAAGGCCGCTACCCCTATTTCTCCGACTATATTAAACAGCTGCTTCTGGCCGATTTTGATCGCAATACCGTTATGCAAGGAGGGCTCAAGGTATATACCACTCTCGATCCCCAGATCCAGGACAAAGCCCAAAACGCAACCAATAAACGCCTCAATGCGCTCGGCAACAAGCGTCTTGAAGCGGCGCTTTGCGCGATCGATCCCAAGACCGGCTATATCAAAGCAATGGTAGGCGGCAAGGATTATGCAACCAACCAGTTCAATCTTGCTACGCAAGCATACCGCCAACCAGGTTCTTCCTTTAAGGCCTACACGCTCGCCGCAGCCATCAACGAGGGCATGAGCCCCGAGACGCGCATCAACTGCAATTCGCCTATGCAGGCATCGCCTACCTGGCGTGTTCAAAACTTTGGTAATCAAAGCTACGGAGCGCTGAGTCTCGCGCAAGCTTTTGCCGTGTCGTCGAACACCGGATTTGTGCAAGTCATACAGGCAATCGGTGCGGACAAAGTTGCAGAAATGGCACACAACCTGGGTATTCGCGTAAAGCTCCCCGCGTATGATTCCATGACCTTGGGTACCGACGGCATTCCGGTCATTCAAATGGCGGAAGCGTACGCTACGATTGCAGCAGGCGGCATTCATCACGATCCTGTAGCGATCACCAAGATAGAAGACAGAAATTCCAATGTCGTGTACGAGCACAAAGATTCGTCGAGCCAGATTCTCTCGCCTGAAGTCGCAGAAGCTACCATCGACGTGATGAAGGGCGTAACAAAAGGCCGCGGTACAGCAAATCAGCTCTCGGGAAGTGTGCACATCAAACAACCCATAGCAGGCAAAACCGGCACCTCCGAAAACTACCGTGACCTGTGGTTCTGCGGCATTACGCCAAGTCTCTCGGTAGCAGTATGGTGCGGATATACCGAAGAGGCGCCGGTGCGCATCCATGGTGCATACGGTCACCCCTTCAATACGGCAGTGCCCATCTTTGGCGATTTTATCAATCAAGCGCTCGATGATGCTCCGCGCGAAGACTTCCCCAAGGCGTCAAGTTCGCTCACCTTCAAGCCAAATACCAGCTGGACCTTTAAGAATACGCCTGAAGCGCTCAATACCGAAGAAGAAGACACACTTGAGAAAGTAGAAGCGGACGAAAACAAAGAAAAACAACCCGAACATGGCGAATCAAACGGGCGAACTGAAGAGCGTCCAAACACACGCCCGGGCGAGCGTACACAGCCAGGAACGCCAAGTCCTAATCCACACCCGGCTCCTGTCCCAAAGCCCAATACGCCACCCGCACCAGCGCCGGCCCCAACACCTGCACCGACGCCGCCTGCGCCCGCTCCTGCGCGCTAAGCTTCTGAGCACTGAGTTCTTATGCGCGCGAGTAGGATTCGGTCAGGTCTAGGTCTGCATAGATGTGCAGTACACATCTGGGCAAATTCAGGATAGACACAAAAACGCGAGAATGTTTAGAACCCATTCTCGCGTTTTCTTTTGCATTTTCTTTTGTATTATGTTTGTCCTGTAACCCGTATGTTTGGCGCTATCTCTTGCGCGGGGGTGCAGACGCAGGGGTTGCGGATGCGGGCGCAACGGACGCAGCCACAATTCTTACGACAGAGCTACTACGCTAGAGCTACTCCGTTTTTGCTGCCGTGATTGCATAGAGCTTCTGCGCCTGAGACGCAAGCGCTCCTCCCGGCCACATCTCTTGCGTCGCACGAACACTTGCCGGGTCATAGACCACATAGCTTCCATCTTTTCGCATGCCGCTTACCAATATCCAATGCTTATACGGATTCGTAACGTTTTCATTGATGAGCATGAGCGCGACTTTTTTATCACCATCAGAAGCAATTTTGAGGTTATCGCTAGACGGCGTGTATTCCTTGATATTGAGCCCTAAGTCTTTAAGCTTATCGGTGAAAAATTCTGGCTTCGTACCGAGCGTATCACTTGCATAATCCTTAGCAAGGGTGGCCAAAGCCGAAGGAGTATTGTCCCTCGTACCCGTGAGATAGGCATCGGCCATAAAGAGCGAGGTAAGACCACTACCACAGGTGGCAATGCATCCATTACCATAGGTCACACTCCCCCAATGCGGATCCCAATCGTAGACCTCAGGCACCGTACCTTGCACAACTTCGTCCTCAAAATCATAGGGCTCCTGGCCATCTGTTGCATACGCGCGCACAAAGGATGCGCTCTCAGGCTCCAAACAGGCAAGCTCGGGCAGACGTTCATCACTATACGCATCTGCATGGGCAGCAATCCACTCGAGGTCTTCTGCCCAATTGAGCTTAGGCGTGAGCTTATTGGTAAGATTTTCCGAGGCAGATGCACTTACACGCGCATCGATCGGATTTGTTTTAGCAGCTTCTTTGGTCGTAGGCGCAGCAACGTGAGACACGCACGACGACACGCAGCTTCCGAGCAAACACAAAAGCGCAATGAGCACAATCGCTGCGAGCGCAAGTAGTCCATAGAGGATGGCGTCATCGCTCAAACGGCTAAACAGCGCATGACCTGCAATCGATCCTTTGTAGTGACGAATGTTCAAACCAGCGTCAGTGCCCTTAATCGTGCGGTAATTTCGGTGGCTTTTATACGGCAAAAAACGCTGGCGTTTGCCTTCTTCAAAATTGGTCTTTGAGCCGCGAACACGGCCTTGCCTGCGCGAGCTTGTACGAGCGGGCGTGCGTGCAGGCGATGTGCCAACGTGCCTATCGTTCAAAAAAGACATACGCGTCCTTCCGTAGGGATAGTCTGGATACGAGCTACAACGCATACAACTTTCATACGCATACATATGCACAGTTTATACTACTTTTTGAGATACGCATATATGATATGGGCAAACGGTCTATATATGCAGGTTGTATGCAGGCACAAGGAGCTTAAACGCGTGAGCTAGATGAAAAATTGCTACACCTTAACCAGTACAAACGCTAAAGATGCCTATAATTGCGCAAATATTAACAAAAGGTAACATTTCTTGTTTTTTTAGTCACCGTTATGTATTTTTATAGGTGTAAATACTCAGTTGTCGTATGATGTGAGAGGTCATACGGAATGAAGCGAGGCACGCACCATATGCTGTAATTTGCGTAAGCACTTTGAGCTATGAGGGAGACATACAGCTTCCCAAACGCTAACCTTGAGATCATCCGTATACACGACTGCAATGAGTACTACAGAAGGGATCTAAAGGGGATCTGTAACAGCGTTTCGCTCGGAGGAATATATGGTCAAGCGGCGTAATAATCGACAGGATGCAATACGCGAT
Organism: uncultured Atopobium sp.; assembly: GCA_947090525.1. Classification (GTDB taxonomy): domain Bacteria; phylum Actinomycetota; class Coriobacteriia; order Coriobacteriales; family Atopobiaceae; genus Fannyhessea. The sequence goes on along the minus strand of CAMUON010000001.1, from coordinate 270,094 downwards.
GTTGTGCGTGGAAAGAGCATCCGTACTCAAAAAGCACTGGTAGATCAGCTGCAAGCCCTCGGCTTTAATTGCACACAAGCAACCGTTTCCAGAGATATTGCCGATATGGGCCTGCGCAAACTCCAGGAAGGCATCTACGTTTTGGCGGAAGACCTGCACCTGCAACGCATGGTCTCGGAGTTTGTCACAAATGTTGATCAAGCAGATAATCTTATCGTCATTCGCTCGCAGCCCGGTACCGCTCCTGGTGTTGCTGCTGCTGTTGATGCTGCGTCCCTACCTGAGGTTAAGGGTTCAGTAGCAGGTAATGACACTGTGTTGGTGGTAAGCGACGACAATGAAGCAGCCGAAGACTTTGTCGTGCTCATCAATAAGCTCAGAAATTCTACGCTTATGAAATAGCCGCAGCCGCCGCACAAGCGCATAGTCCGCACAAGCTCATAGTCTTGATAGCAAAAGGCACAAGGGATAATCCCTTGTGCCCTTCCTTATGTTTGAGTCTCTTGCGAATGAAAATTGCTTGCGCGGGCGCGGACGTGGGCGCTCACCCTCACGAGCTGAAGCACGCTTGCGCTACCTTGATATCGCGCGCACGCGCGGCCGCACGTACGCACAAGCACGTACGCAAACTTACGCAAAGAGCTCGTCGATCACGCTCGAGAGTTCGTTTTGGATGCGCATCGCTTCTTCCCTACTCGATCCATAGCTAAATATATAGGCTTTGATCTTGGGTTCTGTACCTGAGGGGCGAATGATAATCTTGTTGTTGCCTTCGAGCCTAAATTCGAGCACATTGGCTTGAGGAAGCTCTTGAGGAGCCTCTTTTTGAAGACCACTTACGCGCTCCATCTCCTGCTTTTGGCTGTAATCGATCACGCGCGCAGTACGCAGTCCGCAGAATTCACACGGCGGATCTTTGCGCAGACGACCCATAATGTCGGTAATTTTTTGCGCGCCTGCAGCACCTGCAAAGGTAGCGCTTATGGTCTTGTTGAGATAGTAGCCATAGCGCTGATAAAGCTTATCCATAGCTTCATAGAGATCGAGTCCCTGCTCAGCATAGTAGCTCGCCATCTCTACACAGAGCATGGTTGCAGTGATTGCGTCTTTGTCGCGTGCATGCGTGCCCGCAAGATACCCGTAGGATTCCTCAAATCCAAAGAGGAAGCGATCCTCTTCATGCTCATCACAGAGCTGATCTACCTGGTCACCAATATACTTAAAACCGGTGAGTACGCGTCTGAGCTCAAAATTCCACTTACGCGCAAGGGCAGCGCTCATATCGGACGATACGATCGAAGATACGCAGACCTTCTTTGATACATCCTCGCCTGCTTCTTTTGCCATACGCGCACGCCAGTCCATGAGCAAAATGCCCATTTCGTTACCCGAAAGCAGCACGTAGTCGCCCTTGTGAGGAATTGCGGAGCCCATACGATCAGCGTCGGGATCAGTCGCGACAAGAAGATTAGGCTTGATGCGATCGGCAAGCTTAAGGCCCAAATTCCAAGTTTCGCGAAATTCTGGGTTGGGGTACGTGCAGGTGGGGAAATTACCATCGGGGAATTCCTGCTCGGGAACAATGGTGACGTCGTTGATGCCAAGCTCTTTGAGGATGCGCGTGACACACTCGCGTCCCGTGCCGTTAAGAGGCGTATAGACGACCTTGTACCCATCAGAAGCTTTGAAATTGGGTACGGAAGTCTTCATAACGTTTGCGATAAACGAATCGATAACTTCCTCAGGTGTCCACTCGATGAGGCCTTGTTTCATGCCTTCTTCGAAGCTGAGGCATTTGATGCCACCAAAGATCGGCGTCTTTGCGATAGAAGCAGAAATTTCGGCGGCACATTCATTGGCAATCTGACCACCGTTTTCGTTGTAGACTTTGTAACCGTTGTAGATGCTCGGATTATGCGAAGCAGTGATTACGATACCAGCAGATGTTTTGAGGTGGCGGACAGCAAACGACAGCGAAGGCACGGGCTCAATGCGCGGATACACATACACGTGTATGCCATTAGCAGCCAAAACACCTGCCGTGATGTTTTGGAATTCTTCACCCTTCAAACGTGAATCACGCGCGATCGCAACCGTTGGATGCTCAAAATGAGCGTTTAAGTAGTCGGCAACACCTTGCGTGGCCTGGGCGACGTTGTAAATATTCATGCGATTGGAACCGACACCGAGCGTTCCTCTCAAGCCTGCCGTTCCAAATTCGAGTGTGCGATAGAATGCATCGTTTAGCTTTTCGGCATTTCCAGGCGCGAGGAGCTCATCGAGCTCGGCCTTTAGCTCTGCATCATCTACATGTGCGGCCCAAAGATCTACTCGTGCTTGAGTTTCTTGATCCATTACAATCTCCTTAGTTGATACCTAAACCTGCGCACTTCTAAAACAAAGCTGCGCGAGGCGCCAAACGCAAAGTTCTTATGAAAGAACCTGTCTAAAAAATCGCACGGACGCTACATGTGCGGGCGCTGTGAGCGCTGCGGGTGCAAAAACTTCCGCAGGCGCGGGCGCGAGCGCATAGACCACATGCGCGCGGCGATTTTTACAATCCTCTCCTATTGCTCGAAAGCCATCGTCCAAGCGCGCAAGCGCGGGCGCAAGAACGATAGCTTCGTTCATTCACATGGATACGAGAGTGTTATACGTAATCTCTATAATAGACGGTTTTTTGAAGAATAAACATAGGAACTTTGGCAAATGATGGAATGAGCCGCTTGGAGCTTGTGTTCATGCTTTATTCTATAAAGATGCATAGAGAATATTAAGAATGATTCTCATGCCACAAGCTAGAGCTTTAGAAACGAAACAAAAGCGAGAGCCATGCAATCAGAACAACAAACACTTCCTTCATCCAACGCAACAACTCAAGTGCTGTCGCAAAGAGCATCTTTAGCGCCTTCGACTAACGCACACGCTGCGCGGGCGCGCACAAGCAAGGATACAGGCGAGCACGTAGATGAGCGTACGGACACGCACACAGACGAGGTATACGAATTTTTTGCAAGCTGTGCGATGGGCTTTGAGGAGCTTATCAAGCAGGAACTTATGCAGCTGGGCATCAAAAAAATTCGCCCGCTTACCGGGCGTGTTGTATTTTTTGCAACAAGGGAAGCTGCTTTGCAGTTCCTGCTCAATACGCGCCTATCGTCTCGCGTCGTATGCGTACTTGCGCATATTTCTGCTGCTTCATCCGACATTCTTTATACGGAAGCAGTGCGCATTCCCTGGGAAGCGCATATAGAAGATCGCGCAACGATCAAGATAGACGCTCACGGCGTAAACACAAATCTAAAAAATTCACAGTTTAGTGCGCTTCGTGTGAAGGACGCGATCTGCGACCGCATGCTTGAATGCACAGGTGCACGTCCGGCAATCGATACCAGCTATCCTGACCTTGTGATTTCGCTTCGTATTTCGGGCGATAAGGCAAGCGTTGGCCTTGACCTCTCAAAAGAAGCGCTCTTTCGTAGAGGATGGGAAGCTCAGAAAAACACCCACAAACGCTTGTCTTTTCTGCGCGCCGATTACGCAGCAGCGCTTCTTGCGCATGCCGGGTGGGAGCATGCGTGTACGCATACAAATCCCTCTCTCTACCTGCTCTTTCCCCAAAGTGGAACGATCGCTATGGAAGCGCTTTGCCAAGCGTTAAACCTATCCCCTCATATCATGCACAAAAACTGGGGCCTCAACGCCTGGAAGCAAAACGATACCAAAGCGTGGGAAAAGCTCTACGCAGCTATGATGCAACATTCATCGCCTGCTGCAGATGCAAATAAGGGCGAGGGCGCGCGGACGTTTGCACGCGAACACGAGGATGCAGGCACGGGCGGAGAAAGCGAAAACGCGCTCCGTAAACGCGCACGCGTACGCATCTACCTCTGCGATGAGGAAGACGCTGCTCGCCAAAGCGAAAAGACGATTAGATACATGATGCGGGCAAGCGGTATAGATGAGCGTGCAGTCTCGCTTCAGCAAATTTCGTTTGACGCGTATTGCCGCGCCTATAAACACGCACACGAGCTGGGCAAACGTGAGAAAGACATAACATCTTCCGTATTTATTGTGGATGCAAGCGGGATAGACCCAAGCCTCAATGCCACAAGCGCGCGGGTGCTGCATCAGATTCTTGCGCTTGCAAAAGCAGCTCAGAGCGTAGATACAGGCACGGGTGCGAATGCACCCGCAGATACGAATGCGCCCGCAGATGCGCATGCGGCTACAGCTGCGAGCACAAACGCCGCTGATACGACAATCTCCGAAAGCATATTTCTCTCAGACGAGCTTTTGAGATCGTGCCTTTCGGATAGACTGACAGCAGATATTTACACGCGTCTCGGAAACGACCAGCTTGCAATAGGGCATATGGCGCAGGCGCGCTCGTCTCAAACGCCGGTACATACTTTGCACCTTGCGGGAAGTTTCACGAATGGCACGGAACTTCAGTGCGTAAGCTTCGATGCCGGCGCGCAACAATTTGCCGATCGCCTCAAAAAGATGGCAAAGGAACGCAAAAAGTGGGCTGAAGCTGAGGATATTAGCTGCTACCGCGTCTACGACGCCGATTTAAGCGATTATGCCTGTGCGATCGATGTATTTGAATCTCTCAATACGCCAAACACCCTATCGCGCAATACAAACAAGCAGGCGAGTCTGCATATCAAGCTCAGCCCAGAAGAGCAAGAACGCCTGCGCGCGCAGAAGCGCATCATACATATTTCTGAATATCAAGCGCCTAAAACGGTCGATCCCCTCAAGGCTAAAAAGCGCCTCATCGATGTGGTGACACTCGCGCAAATCATACTCCAAGCGCAAGATACGCACATCTACCTCACAACACGTGAAAAATCAAAAGGCGGAAGCCAGTACCACAAAGACAATCGAGAGCTACAGACACGCACAAAAAGCGAGGTACAGGAAGACCCACGCGCGAAAGCAAGTAGACGCGATACAACCTATGCACGCCGCGAGCCCGCACTCATGCCCGATAGTTATCTGGTGGATGAGGGAGGACTCACCTTTGAGCTCAACTTCTCCCTTCGGCACGACTGCGGCATCTTCCTGGATTTGCGCACGATACGGGAAGAAATCCGCGAGATGGCAAAACGCACGAAAGGTTCAAAGCGTTTCCTCAATCTCTTTGCATATACAGGCACGGCAAGCTGCTATGCGGCAGACGGTGGCGCACACTTTACTACAAGCGTCGACATGAGCGCCGTATCTTTAGCGTGGGCGCGAAGAAATATGGAACGCAATGGATTTGTCGGGGAACAGCACGAGTTTATCCAGGCAGATGTCTTGCGCTGGATACAAGAAGCACGTCATAGCACACACCGCTGGGATCTCATTTTGTGCGACGTGCCTACCTTCTCCAACTCCAATCGCATGCACAAAAGAACCTGGGATGTCCAGCGCGATCATGCGGAATTCATCATCAGCCTTTCGCGCTTGCTCACGAAAAACGGACGGGCGATCTTTTGCTGCAATCTCAAGAATTTTAAGCTCGAAAGCGAGCTCTTTGAGAAAACGGGGGTTGTATGCAAGGATATCACGCAAGAAAGCATCCCCGAAGACTTCAAGCGCCACCACGGGATTCATCATGCCTGGATCATCAGCCGAAAGCTTTAGCTCGCGCAGCACGTGACAGCTTAACCTATGCTCAGAAATAAAAATCAGGCGCCCGTTGAGGCGCCTGATGCAATTATCGATATATGATGCACTATAGCTCGGTACACGCGCACGTAAACGCAAAAGCGCACGCAGACACACGCGCACGCGTAAACGCAAAAGCGCGTGCAGACACGCGCGCTCAAGCAGGCAAACGTTTACGCCTTCTGGTAAAACGCTTCCATGTCGGCACTCATCTGCACGAGCGTGGGATCATCGGTGTAGGCCATGTGACCACAACCATAGCGATGCCACTCAACGCGCTCTTTGAGCTCTTCGCTCAAGAACTGGCATGAGATGTCATGAAGCACGTTCCAATAGGTCGTAGCTGCGTCGTAGCGCCCACCAATGATGCAAAGCTTCATCGCAGGATTTCTGCGCATGCTGACGGCAATGTCATAGGCCACATTCGGCGCCATGCTTGCTCCGTCTTTACCGGGGATCGTGTGCTTCCAATTCCAATTAATACCCACGGGGTCATAATTCATTGACATATAAGGTGCCTGGTAGGAGTAACCAAGCGTGTTGTGACAAAAGTCGCGGAAGGCGCTGGTCCAGCTAGGCTCCACCGCATCGTCTGCCGCATCTTGAGACGCAAACCAAGAGCTGCTATCTTGCACGGCCACAGGCGCATCGCTTGAGTAGCGCATATCCAAACGACCGATCACGCGGCCCTCTTCGTACAGGAGATGACGGCGGAAATCGTCGAGCGTAATACGCAAATGACATGCGCGAATGTGCGCCTCAGGAAGCCCTATGAATGCACTCATCTCTTGCGCGACTTTTTCTTCCTCGTTTGCCGACAAGCGATCACCCAAAAGAAGTGCTGGCGCAAGCACATGATCGGTCCAGTTAAGCGCGCGATCAAACCAGGTATCAACATCAATACCAACGCCTGCTTTGCCAAAGAATTGAGCAGTGGCTGCCATCGTAGGAAGCATACCCAGGTGATAGAGGTCGCTCCCCTCTTCTACCTGCGAAAAGTCAAAGATCGCAGAGAGCATAGTAACGCCTGCCACCTTGACATCTTTCTCGCCCAAAAGGCGCATAAGGACCGCGTTTCGCGTGGTACCGTAGGATTCACCAAAGAGATAGACCGGGCTCATCCAACGACCATGTTCTTCGAGCCAGGAAATAATCGCGCGACAAAAAGCATCAGCATCGCCATCGATACCAAAGATCGCATGATGATCGACGCCTTCGGCCAAGGTAGACCAACCCGTACCAAGTGCATCGAGAAACACAAGGTCGGTCTCGCGCAAAAGTGTGGAGGGATTGTCCTCTACCTCAATAGGAAAGCGCAAGTGCTTGACTCCATCGGGCTTGACGCGACGAGGTCCGATACCACCAAAGTTGATAGGCACAGAAGCGCAACCAGGACCCCCGTTAAATGCAAAGGTCACCGGCCTATTTTTTTGAGGAAGACCCTGCTCATCCAAGCTAATATAGCTCATAGAAAACATATTGCCCATGAGCGCGCCCGAATTGGAACGCACATCGATATGACCGGCGGTTGCGCGATAGCTGATCGTCTCGCCTGCACTCGCTCCTGACCCTTTCCATACGAGATTGGCAGAAGCAGCATCTGGCAAAGGAATGTGCGGCTGAGCAGCAACCGTCACAAAGCGATCCTTAAACTCTTGCGAAACAGACGAAGGCGCGGATGCAGACGCAGGCGCCGCAAAAGCGCTGTTTGCAGCGTTTACACCATTGCTACTATTCGTGCCGCCCGCGCACGAACAGGCACACGCCATGTTCGATTCTTGAGAGGATTGTGATTGCGACTCGCTCATATAATCTCCTGTCTTGCATAAGTTTACAAATCATATAGGATAACAATAATGTATATGGAATTAATTATAATAGCTTCTTTTAACGTACCGTCAGTAAGTTTAGAAATTAGGTGTTCATGACTACATCTTCACTTCAAAGCTCTCGTGTACCAAACGAACCCACAAACGAGAAGCCTGAGCATCCAGAACCATCAGCTCAAGCGCAGACTTCCGCTCAAAAGCTCACGAAGCATAAGCCCTTACACATTCCGCTCAGTGCATCAATGATGCTCGTTACGCTCGGTATCGTCTACGGCGATATCGGAACGAGCCCGATGTATACGCTCAAAGCCATCATGATGGGCAACGGCGGCCTTATGACGATGCAGCAAGATAGCGTCTTGGGGGCGTTGTCTCTCATTATCTGGACACTTACCCTTATCACAACTATCAAATATGTGTGCGTCGCTATGAGCGCGGACAACCACGCAGAAGGCGGCATTTTTGCCCTCTATTCTTTGGTGAAACGCTTTGGCAAGCTGCTTATTATTCCCGCGATGATAGGCGGAGCGGCACTTCTAGCAGACGGTATTTTGACTCCTGCCGTAACGGTGACCACCGCTATCGAAGGCTTGCGCACGATTTCGTTTATGAACGCGCTCATTGGGTCGCGCCAATCGGTGGTTGTAGGCATTACGATAGCCATTATCTGCATACTGTTTTTTGTGCAGCGCTCAGGCACCTCATCCATCGGTAAAGCATTTGGTCCCATTATGACCCTGTGGTTCTTGTTTTTGGGGATCGGCGGACTTATCAACATGATGAGCGATTTGTCGGTACTGAGAGCACTTAATCCTTTGCGCGGACTTATGTTTTTGTTCGATCGGCAGGTAAATGCTGCCGGGCTTTTGGTACTCGGCAATGTCTTTCTCTGTACCACAGGTGCAGAAGCGCTTTATTCGGACATGGGCCATGTGGGAAAAGCAAATATTTTTGCCACCTGGCCACTCGTTAAGCTCTGCCTTATCCTCAACTACCTGGGACAAGGATCGTGGATACTCGTGCACAACAATTCGCTTGGCTTAGCGAGCATTCAAGACCTCAACCCCTTCTTTCAGATGGTGCCGCAAGATTTTAGAGCCTTTGCGGTCATCCTCTCTACGCTTGCTGCGATTATTGCATCTCAGGCGCTCATCACTGGCTCATATTCCATCATTTCCGAGGCAATTCGTCTCGATCTCATGCCACACGTCAAGATCAATTATCCCTCGCTCAACAAGGGCCAGATCTACATTCCCCTGGTCAACAACATCATGTGGTTCGGCTGCATTTTGGTGGTACTTATCTTCCAAACTTCCAATCACATGGAAGCAGCCTACGGCCTTGCGATCACCGCGACCATGCTTATGACGACAGTGCTTCTGTATGTGTACCTGGTGCGCATTCAGCACAAGACGATATCGTCCTTTATCTTTGGTGTCTTTTTTGGGGCCATTGAGCTCGTATTTTTCTTCTCAAGCTTGACCAAGTTTTTCCACGGCGGCTACTTTACGGTGCTTATGGCATTTGCGCTCTTTGCCATCATGTATATCTGGCGCCGCTCAACCGCAATTGAACACACACAAACCGTCTACCTGCCCGTTGTGAAATATATCGATCAATTGAGGCGTCTCAAGCGCGACCGCGAAGTGCCGTTTACCGCAGACAATATCGTGTTTCTTTCGAATGATTCTTCGCAAGACCGCTTGGACCGCGATATTCTCTATTCGATCCTCGACAAACGCCCGAAGCGTGCGAAGGCATACTGGTTTGTCAACATCAAAGTTACCAATGAGCCCTATACGCACGAATATTTGGTTGAAAACTTTGGTACCAATTTTGTCTTCAAAGTACAACTGCGCCTAGGATTTAGGGTCAATCAGCGCATCAACACCTATCTCTACCAGATCGTTTCTGATATGATCGCAACAAAGCAGCTGCACCCGCAGCATCATAAATATTCGATTTATCGTGAGAATAGCAATGTCGGCGACTTTCGATTCTGCCTCTTGCGCAAAGTACTTTCGCCCGAAAGTACCATCTCCGGCTTTAATCGCGTTATTATTGAGGCAAAATACATTATTCGTCGCCTTTGCGGATCGCCCGTGAAATGGTATGGCCTCGAGAACTCAAGCATTATTTTTGAGTACGTGCCGCTCTTCACGCGCGCAAAACGCCAGCACAAGCTCGTGCGCGTGACAAAGAATAAGCATGCCTCAAGCGCAAAAAACTCAAGCGAACAGACTGCGCAATTTGCACGCATCACAAGCGAGGATGAGGATATTTTCTCGGCCAGCATGAAAACCGAGCTCGACGATACCTTCGAGACGGTTGAAAGTTCGCTCATCGGCGGCGATACAGCGAGCTTTAGACCACTTGTCATCGACGATGATTCCGATGATGCAGACGAAGACGATGATACGAGTGAGGGAATTTTTGAACCTGCAGAGTCATAAGTTCGATCCCTGCGTGCACATCTTGCAAGCAGGGATCTTGCGGCCAAGGATCTTGCAGATAGAAATCGCAAGCACTAAGACAATAGCGCTAAAATAACGCTAAGACAGGCGATACATATAGCGGAAAACATCCTCGCGCTGCATCTGTACCTGCAGATGCTCGCGCTCGCCCATGGCCTGCAATTCACTCAAAATGGTTGCAAAGTCGTCGTCAGAATCGGCCAAATCAACCATCATCGTCATGGTAAAAATGTCATTCATGATCGTTTGAGAAATGTCTTGGATATTGACTCGATGATCGGCTAACACCTGTGCGACAGTAGCAACAATACCAAAACGGTCGCAACCCAACACGCTCACCACTGCTCTTGTATCTGCATTCATATAAGACCTCTTTTCAAACAATCCTGAAACGTTTGTGGACGTTAAAGCGCACATAGGCGCTCAGTGCTTAGAGTATAGCAGCCTGTGCACAAGAATAGCGAGATGTTTGCGCAGGCGTTACGACTATGAAAACAAGTAGGTATCGAGAAACACCTAGAGGGCAGAGAAGAGCGCGTTAGTTATCCGAAGCGTCAGAAGCGTTTGCATCATCTGCGTCTGCAGATGTTCTGCCTTCCGCGAGCGCCGCATGCTCGTCTTCGACCAGGTGTACCACACAATCGTGCACCCAAGAGATGAAATTGTCCTGAGGATGTCCCTCGCGTTCGCAGAGCTCAAAGCCCCTATCCCACACGGGCGTGAACTGCACGTCTTTTACGCCTTTGTAATTCTTGAGCGCATAGACGAGATTGAGCTCGGTAGTCAACGGGGACGCGTGATTCATAAGCCCTGTATTCACGCGCCAATAGGGTGCGACAGTGGCTTTGCCAAAGCTATCCTGGTAGGCGCCACAAATGCGGTGAAGCGGATCGAGCGCGGCAACACGAGACGGCATCTCGGTGCCGAGCGCATCCTTTTTGGCGGTATCTTGCGTGTAGCTCTCTACAAGCTTGGGATCGAAGTTTTTGTCAGCTTTTTGGTATGCATCCTGCTTTTTTGTTAGGATATCGGCCACCATGTGATCAAAATGAAGTGTCGACTCGTTATCGATGCCAAAGAACTGGTTGGAGGGCGTGGATTTATCGAGCGCATCAAAAGCAGAAACCGCCTTGCTCGGGCGCTTGCAATGCGTGATAAATTCCCAAAGATTGGAAATCACGACACGGCCGCGCGAGCTTGAGTACGAGATCCAGCGATTATCGTTATTGAGGGCTGCGAGATAGCTCGAAACCGATTCATACGATACCGTTTGAACTTTGGAGACACCGGTGGTCATGAGCTCATCTGCAGCACCTGGCGCAGGCACTGCCGTTTGGGGCTGAGCTTGGGACGCAGCGTTTTTCGAGGGCGCACTAGGTGCAGTATTTTTTGCAGGAGCGCTGGCATCATTTTGGCTTGGCTGCGGCGCTTTTTGAGCAGACGCACCCTTATCCTGCTGCTTTTGATGCACATGAGAGGCGCAAAAACCAGGAAACGACGGCTCAACGATATGAGACGGCGTTTGGATATAGGGGAACTGCGTGTGCTTGACAAAATAGGTTGCCGCTTCGGCAAGCGTTTGCATGATGAGGTTGTAGTAGCTTCCGTCTACATAGCTGCCGTCGTCGATCTGAGAAAGCGCGAGCTTCTCGCCCTTGTCATCGCAAAGACCAAGCGCATTCATAGCTTCTGCATAGGCATTTGCCATGTCTTTGGAGAGAAGCTTTTTGTACGTTTCGGGCTTTCTGGATTCGTCGTCGACAAATTGACCCATCATCCACTCATACGCGCAGTCACCAAGCACGCTATCCAAAAGCGGGCACCACAGGGCAGCGCCACATATCGCGTCTGAAAGGTTCTTGCCGTTTGCATCGTGAGTGGCAGCGCCTGTTTTTTTGAGATAGGGCGCGAAAAATTCCTCGTCTCCCGCCGTTCCCAATACGGAACACAACGTCGCCGCAGCTCCGTAGCCAAACGGAAAGATAAAATCGGTATGAGCTGGTAACACGCTTGCATTATAGCGAAGAAAACGAATGGCGCTCTTGAGATCAACCAAGCTCCAAGGCGCTCCGCCCGGGAACATGTCCTTTTTCTCCGATTCAAAACCGCTGCTTCGGCCCCTAAATCCGGCGTATACATACACCATGCCTGCCTTGAGATAGCGCGCTAAGCCCTCGGGCTCAAACGTATTGGGAGCTGTTTGCGGGGTGAAATACGCAGAATTAAGCGGCATCACGATAGGAGCTGATTGCGGAGTATAGGCGCCTACAGAAGCGGAAGTATTAATCTCACACGACCAGGTAGAACCTTGTTTTTTGCCGTTAAAGTAGGCGGCAGGCACATAGATCGAAAGTGCATTAAAACTCTTGTTTACCGGATGCAAACAATACGGCACACTCAGCTGATAGTAGCAGTCGATCGTCTTGTCATAGTTCCATGCGTCGCTTTTGAGCGTAAGAGCGCTAAATTCGCCCAGGTCAACGCTAGATTCAGGCGCGGGGGCAGGGGTATCTGCAGGGGCCGCGGGCTCTTGTGTACACGCTGCAAGACTTGCTATCCAGGCACAGCCAAGGCCTTGCAAAAACGTTTTTCTCGTAATGGATAGCGGGTGCTGCGCGCTCATACATCCTCCCAAGGAACGGCGCTTACTGGATCAAACTTACATCCATTGTGACGAATAGGCGCTTCATGCGCTAGCGATTCACAAACATTGTAGAGAAGCATGGCGCGGGGCGCGAGGGCGTGCGTGATTGTAAGTGCGGGCGCAAGCGCGTAAGGCGCGGGCGCGGGGGCAGGCGGAGGCGTACGCATGGGCACGATCGCATGAGCCGGAGATTCTTTCGAACAATTGAGGAAAACAAAAAACGCACGCGCTTTATGCGCGTGCGCCGTGTATGAAATATGGGAACGTGTGGTGCATAGCGAACAAGTCGTCCGAGCATACCATAAACGTCCTGGTTAGAACCCTATTATTTGGTGATGGAAGTACCAGTCTCACCCAACAAACCTGCCTTTGCGCGCGCGAGCGAGGTGATGAGCGCGGTTGCCGAAGGCGTGCTTTCTACAAAATGCATGCAGGCTTTGACTTTAGGAAGCATAGATCCGGGCGCAAATTGGCCTTCGTCGCAATAGCCCTTCGCTTGCTCGAGCGAAATCGTAGCAAGATCTTCCTGATTCGGCTTGTTGAAATTGATTGCAACTTTTTCAACAGCGGTGAGAATTACAAGGCGATCTGCTTTGATATCGTGGGCAAGAAGGGCTGCTGTATTGTCTTTGTCGATAACAGCGGCGACGCCTTCGAATCCGTTTTCGCCTTCAACAACAGGAATACCGCCACCACCTGCGGCAATGACGACGCAACCGCTTTCTACGAGCTGCGTGATCGTTTCGGTTTCAACGATACGCAAGGGCTCGGGCGAAGCGACAACCCATCTCCAGCCGCGACCTGCGTCTTCTACATAGGTATCGCCTGAGTGCTCCATGCGCTTCTTGGCTTCTTCTTCTGTGTAGAAGGCTCCAACGGGCTTCGTGGGATGCTGAAACGCTGGGTCTTTCGCATCAACGAGAGTTTGCGTGACGATGGAAACAACCGGTTTTTTGATCCCACGGTGCGCAAGCTCATTCGTCATGGCTTGTTGCAAGTGATAACCGATGTAACCTTGTGACATAGCACCGCATTCGGCAAAGGGGATCTCTGGACCTACACCATGTTGAGCTGCATAATCAGTTGAAACTTTGATGGCGCCCACCTGAGGTCCATTGCCGTGGGTGATCACAACGCGATACCCTTCTTCGATCATGTCCACCAGCGATTTTGCTGTGTTTTGGATAAGTGCGAGCTGCTGCTGCGGCGTTTTGCCGAGCGCGTTTCCGCCGAGTGCGACAACGATCGTCTCTTGAGTTTTCATACATACTCCCTCATCGTGCGTGTACTCATCAGACAAACGAGGCAACTTCTACGCGTAGGCGCACGCTTTTACGCTTGCTCTCGCCGCTGCTTCCACGCGCGCGCCCACGCTTGACTTCTTCGTATCCAATAAAATCCAATAAAAGCAAACGCTTGGACACGTGCACGCTCGTGTTTGTCTGAACAATAAAATTCTAACATAGATCATACGCGCGCCGAATAAAAGGTGATAACCATAGCAAATACCAAGCGATTTATCCGTAAGCGGTCGATTTTTTTCCACAAGCGTTTGCATCATGTGGAGATTTTTCAAAGGACCGGAAAGCATATTCTTCCCGGTTTTACTCATTTTTGTGCATATATAACGGACTTAAGGCGAAGGTTTTGGGCAGCCGCGCGGGCACAAAAAGCTTATACACGCGCTTAATTGCACAGCAAATTCCCACGAAGAGAGCCGTATGCGTAGCAAATAACTCCGCTTGCAAAAAAGCCAATGATCCTATTTTGAAAATGTGGTAAGGATTTCGCTCCCCTATCACATCGACAAGAAACTAGGATAAAATAAACATGAGTAAAAGCTACAAAAAATTGCATTGTACACATACACACAAAGGAGCACGCATGAAGGTTTTGGTGTTTGGTAGCATGAGCTACGACGAAGAGGCATTCAACAAAGAAATTGCCGCATATCCCGATGTCAAGCTGGACTTTACTAAAACCGAGCTCACTCCTTTGACCGCAGCTCTTGCAAAGGGCTACGACGCCGTATGCGCATTCGTCAATTCCGACATCTCCGCGATGACCTTGGAAGTGCTCCGCGGCCTCGGCGTTGGCCTTGTGCTTATGCGTTGCGCGGGCTTCGATGCCGTGAACGTAGATTTTGCTAAGCAAGTAGGCATGAAAGTCACCCGTGTACCTGCGTATTCGCCTGAAGCAATCGCTGAGCACGCAATCGCTTTGGCATTGAGCGCAAACCGCCGCATCTGCAAAGGTTACAACCGCGTACGCGAAAACGACTTCTCACTTTCAGGTCTTGTCGGCGATACGCTGCATGGCAAAACCGCTGGTATCATCGGTTGTGGCCGCATCGGCGCCGCGCTTTGCCGCATCTGCAAGGGCTTTGGTATGAAAGTTTTGGGCTATGACCTCTACCCCAACCAATCCCTCGTAGACGATGAGCACGTTATTGATGAGTTTGTCGATCTCGATACGCTCTACGCAAATTCCGACCTCATCAGCCTGCACGCCTTCCTCAACGACGAGAGCTACCACATGATTTCTGACGCTTCCATCGGCAAGATGAAGAAGGGTGTTATCTTCATCAACACCGGTCGTGGCGGCCTTGTAGATACGCAGGCACTCATCCGTGGTATCCTTTCGGGCACTATCGGCGCTGCCGGCCTCGACGTATACGAAGAAGAAGGACCAAACGTCTACCAAGACCGCACAAGCCAGGTCTTCGACTCGGTCACTTCGCGTTTGTGCTCCTTCCCCAATGTCGTTATCACGTCTCACCAGGCATACTTCACCCGTGAGGCACTGAGCCAGATTTGCCAGGTCACGCTCGAAAACGCTGAGCACTATGCCAAAGGCGAGGACTTTATTGAACGAAGTGTAGTTTGCTAGATTTTTTCTTGCAAAAGCACAGGAAAGACTATAATTCAAACGAAACAAAAAATAGGTGAAAGGATTTAGATGAAGAGAACCAAAATCGTCTGCACCATGGGACCAGCTACAGAAGACGATAATGTATTACGTGAGATTATCAAAAGCGGCATGAACGTTGCCCGCTTCAACTTTAGCCACGGCTCACACGAGTACCACCGCACCAATATCGAGCGCGTACGTCGTATTTCCGAGGAGCTCGGCATTCCTGTGGCTATCATGCTCGACACCAAAGGACCTGAGATTCGTACCGGCGAGCTCGAAAACCACGAGAAAGTTACCCTCGTTACCGGCGAAAAGACTGTTGTTACCACCGATGACGGCGTTATCGGCAACAAAGATCGCTTCTCGCTCGACTACAAGCAACTCCCTAGCGAAGTCGAAGAGGGTTCTATCATCCTCATCGACGACGGTCTGATTGAGCTTTGTGTTGAGCGTGTCGAAGGCACCAACATGTACTGCAAGATCGACAACGGTGGCGAGCTTGGCGAGCGCAAGGGCGTCAACGTCCCCAATGTTGAGGTTGGCCTTCCTTCTGTTACCGAGCAGGACATCAAGGACATTATCTTTGGTTGCGAGCTGGGTATCGATGCCATCGCCGCATCCTTTATCCGCAACGGTGCTGCAGTAGACGAGATCCGCGAGCTCTGCTTTGCACATGGTCAACGTCATGTTGATATCTTCCCCAAGATCGAGTGCGCTTTGGGCGTGAAAAACTTCGACGAAATTCTCGAGCACTCTGACGGCATCATGGTTGCCCGTGGTGACCTGGGCGTTGAGATTCCGCCTGCGAAGGTTCCTCACATCCAAAAGAGCATCATCAAGAAATGCGCGTCTGTATACAAGCCGGTTATCACCGCTACGCAGATGCTCGACTCCATGATCAGAAATCCTCGCCCGACGCGTGCAGAGGTCACCGACGTTGCAAATGCAATCTATGATGGTACCGATTGCGTCATGCTTTCCGGTGAGAGTGCTGCAGGTAAATACCCTGTTGAGGCAGTCAAGATGATGGCAACGGTATGCAAGGAGACCGAGCGTTACCTCTCCGAGCGTTGCATCTACCACGACTCCGGCGACGAGGTAAATGCTGCTATTGGTTTGAGTGCTGTAGAAAGCGCCAATCGTGTGCACGCAAAGTGCATCATTTGCCCCACGCACTCCGGCCGTACCGCACGCCTTATTTCGAACTTCCGCCCGAATCTTCCGATCATTGCAATGTCGCCTTCCAATCACGCGATTCGCAAGACCTGCTTCTACTGGGGTGTTACTGCATACAAGACGCCTGAGCAGGGTTCTTTGAGCGCTACCTGCTACAATGCGCTGCGCGTGGCGAAAGAGCACGGAGTTGTAAGCAAGGGTGAGCTCGTCGTTATTACGGCTGGCGATCCTCAGACCTCTCCTTCACAGGGCGACTACATTACGTCTACGAACATGACGATGGTTGCTCAGATTCAGTAGGTTTAGGTCGCGAGCGTGTGTCGCGCTGAGCGTCGGTGGCGTTGGGTGCGCTGGATGCGCTGAGTGCGGTGGCGCTGGTCGCTGATCACGCTGCAAGAACATAAGTGAAAATGAAAACACCTTGGGGCTTGGCGCTCCAAGGTGTTTTTTGTGCGCGCGCGAGCGTGGATTGAAAAGTCTGACTGTTAAGATCCTTTACGCTCACTATCGGAAATTCTGCTGGTAAACCCTTTGCGCTCGCGCGGGGCGCATCACTTGGTGTAAGTCATTTGCGCCTGCTAACAGGGTTTTTCCGGAGAGCGCGGAAACTACAACGCGCTCCCCGGAAAAACCCTTCTCTGCAGTCGCGGAAAGCCTCAACACAAACAGCCCCCCACGCGCGGCAAAAATCCTAGCGTGGAGGGCTGTCTCAGCTTGTGAGTATGCCTATGTTAGCGTTTGAGGTGCTTTGCGGAGCGTAGGCGCTTGCGCGAACCCGCAGCTCCAAGGCTTAGAGCTCCTGCGAGCGCAGCAAATGGTGCTGCAAGCGCGCCTACAGCAAAGGGATCGGACGTTTGTGCGATACTTGCATGCTTTCCATGACCTTTTGTACGCGAAGGTGCAACCGCAGACGCTTCGCTTGCGTCATCGCTGTCTGAGGAGTCTGACGCAGCCCCAGTTTCTGTAGACGCACTAGCGTTAGCGTTGGCTTCTGCGGATGGAGCGGACGAAGCGTCCGGCACTGAAGGAGCGCCTGGCGCGGCCGGATTAGTTTCTGT
Organism: uncultured Atopobium sp.; assembly: GCA_947090525.1. Lineage (GTDB taxonomy): Bacteria > Actinomycetota > Coriobacteriia > Coriobacteriales > Atopobiaceae > Fannyhessea. The sequence continues at coordinate 252,339 of CAMUON010000001.1, read as the reverse complement.
GCTCGGTGCCGCCGCACCTGTATTACCAGGCTGGGTAGCAGGATCTTGTGCATTGCCATTGTCAACAGAACCCGACGGAATAACCGCGATCAAGGGATAACCACTCATGGGCGCCGCACCGTCGAGCGCAGCTTTTGCGTCTTCAATCTGCTTCAGTGCAGCGTCAAGAGCCTTTTGCTTAGCTTCCTTGGTATCCAGATGATCATCTTGAGAAGGAGTTTTCTTACCAGTCAGCTTATCGATAAGATCCTGAGCATTCTTAAGCGCTTCATCATAGGCCTGCTTCTTAGAATCAGAAGCCCTTGTGTACTTTACATCATTCTTAACAGTAGGAGCTTTGTCGATCTCAGTCTGCAACGGCTTGGTGTTGACGCCATCGAGCGCTTTACGCGCTTCTTCAAGCTTCTGGAGTGCGTCGTCTACCGCTTTTTGATCTTTAGCCTCTTGCTCGGGAGTGCGAGGAGTAGTGCCCGGCTTCTCTTGATTTGCGTTATCTTCTTTAGCTTTATTCAATGCTGCTTCAGCATCAGTAAGCGCCTGATCAAAGGCCGCTTTCTTCTCCTTAGATGCAGTTTTGTACAGAGGATCGCCTGGCTTCTTAGGATCCGCTTTGTCATCGGGTTTCAAGCCCTTATCGGCCTCAATCTCTTTGCTTAGCGCATCGGTGTTAACGCCTGCACCCTTAACTTTGTCGTCAATGGCCTGCATTGCTTTCAGCAGATCTTTGTACAGCTCATTAACCTGATCTGCATTCTTGGCATCACCATTGGCCTTATCAAGAATGGCAGCGGCAGCGGCTGCAGCGTCCTTAAACGCTTTTTTCTTCTTTTCGTCAGTACAACCCTTGTATTTATCGCCGTTGGGGAACTCATCGGCTTTCTTCTTCAACTCTTCAAGACGCGCCATAGCTTTGTCGGTTGCAATAGCATCAGCAAGCGCGTTGTCGATGTCGTCCTTGCCGGTATCCTTACCGTCGTCATCTTTGATGTTATGCGCATCAGTGGTGTTGATGATATCTTTATACGCTTTCTTTTGCGCATCATTCAAATGCTCAAGCTTGTCAATCGCTGCAAGCGCGTCGGCAATCTTCTTGGCTTTCAGCGCGCGATCGGCAATAGCCGTGGGGTCGCCCAGTTTCTTGGCATTGTTGATGTCCTCGATAGCCTTCTTCTTATCAGCATCGGGAAGATCGCTGTTCTTGATACGCTCAATTTGCGCTTTCTTTTCCTTATCGAGCTCTTCTTTGCTGTCGTTCGTGTTCTGAGTAGTATCGCGCTTGCCTTTAGCGTCAGTAATAGCACTGTTCGCAGCCTTGATGACCTCATCTTTCACGCCTGCAAGTGCTGTTTTGATCTCGGAAGGCTTGGTTGCCTTGTCAACGGCTGTCTTAGCGTCGTTAATCGCTTTAACAGCAGCATCGTACTTCTCTTTAGCTGACTTCTTTTGCTCTTCAGTCAACGCGTTGTAGGCATTATCAAGCACATCTTTCTTCTCAGTAAGTTGCTTGTTAGCAGCGTCTTTTGCGGCTCGCTCATTGCGCGCATTAGCCTGCTTTGCAGCGGTTACTGCCTTGTTAAGTTCGTCAGCTGTGGCTGCAGGATTTGTCTTCTTGAGTAAATCATCAAGAGTTTTAAGCTCTTGGCTCAGACCCGGCTTTGTGCCAAGCAGCTCATTAAGGGCAGCGTCATCAGCGTGACTGGGCTGATCCTTCTTATCGTCTGCGGCATTACCATGATCGAGGAATGGAAGTGCACCTTTAGCAGCATCGTTTTGCAGTGCGCCCTTGGCGTCGTTCTTGGCTTTCGCATTGTTGAGGATTGTTTGAACCTCTTCTGGAGTTTTTGCACCATCGGGATCTTGACCCGTACCCGTTCCATTGATCTGCTCTTTTAGCTTGTTCTTTTCGTCGGGCGTGAGGTTATCAAGCTTGTCAATCTGTTCGGAAGCTTTCTTTTTTTCTTCTTCAAGCTTTTGCTTGTTATGCTCTTCCTCTTTTTCTTTTTGCTTCTTTTCGGCGTCTTTCTTTGCGTCGCCGCCACCCTTGTTATCCGTTATCGTTTGTGCCTTTGACGGATCGTTTTGGTTATCTTTTCCCTGTTGAGCAGCTTTTTTGAGAATTTCTTTAATCGCATCAGGGGTTTGTGCTTGCTCAATCTGCTTCTTGTAATCTTCTTTTTGCTCTTTTGTCAAATTAGGATTACGGTCGATTTGCTGCTTAGCGTCCTTTTTCATCTGCCCAAGTGCATCAGGCGTTGGTGCAGGGGTTTCCGCCTTCTTCTTGTATTTTACAGAAACGGTAAACAGCTGATTCTTATTTTTGTCTTTGAAAATAAGTGTCTTAAAATCACTGTTTGCGTATGTAATCGATGAAATACCTGTTGCGTTAGTATCGGATGCAGGCTCCATTAAGACGGTATCTGTTTTTGGCTTGAGACTCGTAGGAACGGTATACGGCACCTTATCTACTGCTAGTGAATCCGTGCCATCGTAATTGGCTTTCAAGAATGCTTCCACAGCTTTCTTGAAATCATCTTCAGACAGATTTTCTGGGTCGGTAACTTCAATCTCAGGAATTGGATTGTACTTGCGCTCAGCTTTCTTGGCATCGGTAAGCTTGCGAATAAGATCGCGCAGGTCTTTCTCGGCTGTTTGACCTTTCGCCATGCTATCGATCTTGTCATCATTCAGCTGATCAGGATCCACGATACCAGCGCGCTTCAAGTCGTCGTTGGTAAGCTTATCAGTATTCCTGCGTTTATCTAACAGCGCTTTTGCTTGCTTCTTCAAATCATCGATCGTGGTATCTTTTTGAGGTTGAGCACTGCCCTTTTTGACGTACAAATCGCTAGCTTTGATGGTAAACAGCGTCCCTTCCATACCAGCAGACCAACCGCCACCATTATCATCATCTTCCCACTGGTGACCATTCACTTGGATGCCAAAGTCATCAGACGGCTGTATAGATGTTACAGGGCCACAATTACTTGTATTATCCCAAGCTCCCATATTCACAGTGCCTTGTTTTGGAGTCCAGGTCGTTTTAATTGAAATGCTATCACTTACACCATCTAAATCGGAATCTTTAACATTGTCGTAGTTGTCTTTGACAAACTGCTTCATGGCCTTAATGGCGTCTGGAGCAGTTGGGTTATTGCCATCAATCTCCGTCTTTGTCACCTTATATGTGAAGGTATCCCCTGGATTGTCGTTGTCAGTTTCCGTCTTAGTTTCCGTAGAAGGTGTCTGAGGCGTTGGCGCACTCGGATCTTTCTTAAAGAATACGCTCATTGGATACTCAGCGTCTTTATAGCCATCAGCTTTAAAGGTGATGTAGCCCACTCCATCTTTAACACTGTATTCAACACTCTTTATGTTTACTTTCTTAGTAGGATCCTTAGCGTCTTTTCCCTTTTCACCAATATATAAAGTCTTAGCACCATTGAGTGCCTGAGTATTTGTTTGATTAGTTAAATCAGCTTCCGTCATCTTGAAAGGATCAAATTTAACTCTTGTTTGTTTTGCAGGCGCTTCAACGATGAAAGTTTTATCGCCCTGTTGCGTGGGCGTTGAAGGCTCGGGGTTTTGCTTCGCTTTTTCTTTCAAGAACTGCCACGCAGGGATGGTGGTGGTTGAACCGTCTTCCCAGGTGATGGTTGCGTTTCCTGTGTTGGGATCTACCGCAACAGGTGCTGTATTACCATTTTTAGTCTTTGCTTTATCATACGGCGTAATACCAGTGTTTGCTGTATCAAAAGCATTGACAATCTTGGTTATCTCTTCTTGCTTAAGCTTTTTCAGATCGTCGACTTCGATGTAGTCAGGCACAACATACGGCGCCCAGTCGGCAATGGTTGCGCCCTGGCACACGAGCTCAGATGCGTCAATTTCAAGCTTTGAACCGTCTTTGTACGTAACAACGAGCTTCGTGCCGTCATCATTGAATTTAATGCCGTCAGGATCAGCTTTCACATGATCGTTAAAGTCTTTGTTGTCCTTGTTCTTCTCCTTAAACGCAGCAATTACCGCCTTCTTATCATCAGCAGTAAGCTTGGACGGATTCACGACAGGCGTACGAGCAGGCATAATAGGCTTGTACTTGTCTTTGTCGTCTTCATTCTTAAAGACAAGCAAATCGGCAGAAATTGTGCGCGTAGTCTTATCTTTGAAGGTGATAGTTGCAGAGCCGTCCTTATTTACTGCAACACCATTATCAGCAACCAATTCTTTAAAGTACTTGGTGCTTTCATTCGCTTTTTCAATTTTTTCTTTAATCGTCTTTTGCTCATCGGTGCTTACGTTCTTAAGATCTTTCACAGGTGTAAGCTCAGGATACTTAAGGCCGATATGATCAGCAATCTTTGGCGTATCGTGCTTTTGGCCTACGGCATAGTGCCAGTTACCTGCAAAACGATAAACACCAGCAGCAAAACGAAGAGGATTCTTATCGCGATTCTCCCAAGCTTCCTTAGTCATTTCGCCAACATAGGTCATGTCGTAAAAGCGCTGTCCCGCCGACTCCCAGTCTACGAAAATGCCTTGCAGGCCGTCCGTTTCTTTTTGATAACTTTCCCATTGACCAGCTGTATTACCCACATTATCGTATGTTCCACCATTAAGACCAAGCAGCTGCTTCCAGCCTTTGCTGGCAAGTACCTTGTCGTCTTTAAAATAGAAATTGGAAATGCCCTTCCAGTCTTCTGGCGTTTGGTAGGTTTTGTGCGATACAACACCATAACCATTGCCATCCGTGAAGGTAAATTGAGAGGACCCGGCAGGCCTAAACGGTTGATTCCCGCGCTGATTGGTCAGCTTTTCGACACGCGTGTAGGTAATGTTTTGAACATTTTGGAGGCCCTTAGGAACGCCGTACCACCACATAGGACGAAATCTCCAGTCGTCCGCGGCGCCGTCTTTTTGGTTGCAGTTCGAGAGATAATGCACGCGCACAAATTTACCGAGCGGGTCTTTACCCTCGTCCTTGCCGGCTTTTGCGTTATCAAGTGTGTCGTAATAAGTCACTTCGATGTGAAAACGAGCCTCACTGTAGCTCGCATCGGTTTTGTAACCATAGTAAATGTTGTTGCCCGTGCCGTCTACGTAGCCGTCCGCATAGGCTAATGAACTAGGCCAACCCCCCCCCAGGAGCATTGTTCCTGCGAGAATCGCAGAGCATGCGCCCGCAGAGAGCGCGCGGCGGGTGTGCTGGAACAGACGTGAGGATACATCCGCGGGTTGCGTGGATTTGGGAGCGAGTGTAGACATACAATCTCCTATCGACTTTGCCGGGGCGTTGAGCCTGATATAGGTCAGTATATAAGTCGTGATTATGTAAAGGTATATTATATTCTATAGCTTTTTCATAGAATTTTCAGCTTTGGAAAAAGTTGTGAGGATTTTTTGAATCCGAGGTGTTTCTGCAGGTCGTGCGCGCGTAGGAAAAACGGGTTTTCTACGCTTGCCCGTGCATAACATTACGCGCAGACATACCGCACCCTTCGCACACGATTACGCGCAGGTATACCCTAATGTTCACTTACAAAGCGCTTCGTCTCACTGGAAATGACACAACGGTTTGCAGGCAACCACACGCTTCCCCACTCAAACGGCACGCCATTATCCAAACGCACCAACTGATCAATCTGAAGCGCCGGCGCCTGTTCATCGTACTCGAGGTACTTGCCCCGCTTCTTTCCTACCACACGCGCGGTATACACGAGCTCTGACCTGCCAATCTTGCGCCCGCTCGTTTTTTCCACAAGCGCAAACAGAGGCACCGTATCAAAACGCTCCTGCTCAAGGCCCGGACACACGCCCAGATTCACATGACTTTCGATAAACATCACGGGACGCGCGCGCACATAGCGCACACGACACAGATACAAATACGGCGTCCCCTCATCAATCTGCAAATTGTCCGCACACACAGGATCTGCCGGCTTGACTTCCTTGCTCACCACGCGCGTTTCGAATGAAATCCCCTGGTCAGACATGGATTCACCAAACGAAAGCAAGTGATCCGAAGACGGGCTTGCCATCACGGGCTGCACAACAAAGGTACCGCGCCCGCGTTGCTGCACCAAAAGGCCCTCATCCACCAGCTGGCGGATGGCTTTTTGAACCGTTCCACGCGAAAGGCCAAGCATACTCATCAGCTCGTGCTCGGAAGGAATCGCCTCGTCGACGCCCCATTCCTTGGAGTATATCTTTTCACGCACGTATTCGCGCACTTGGACGTAGTATAAATCGCCCGTTGATTTAGCAAATGCTGGCATACTCCCCCGCTTTGAACGTATACTCACTAAACGTATGATAATGACCCAGGCACGAATTCCGAAAACCTCAAGCTAGATCGCTTAAGCCCCACAAGCCTCAAGCAAATTCCTCTCCATTAACGACTTGAGTTCCTCGAAAGCTTCTTCAAAAAATGCCTGGTCAAGCATGGTATATGCAGGCGTTGCATCGAGATGCGCCTGCGCATTTTCTTTCACAATATTATCCACGATTTTCGAAGTGGTATACAGATCACAATCATTTATTTCATATGCTGGAAATGCATGTGCCTGTGCAAGGAGCGCGGAATCGATCTCAATATGCGAATGCAGGTCAAAGGTTTGCCCAAAGAGTTGAAGATCTCCCTGCTTGCCAATGCGCGCCTTCTCGCCGCGCGGGATATGATGCTCAGCCAAATACACGCGCGTGTGCGCATTGTAGGTGTGATCCGCCATCAGATGACACCAGGTGCCAAGTATTAGGTCGTGCGCAGCTGACGGCGCATGCGCATGAGTGTCTCGCGCGCCTTGTGCGCCTCGCGCATACACATAACGCGCCGCAAAGGTCTCATAATCAGGTAGGGGCACTTTTGACGTATCGGCCAGATGCGTCATGCGATAGGGAAGCTTTTTTGAAAGCGGCTGCACCATATACCCCACATACACATCGGGCAACAGGCAGCCCAGCAAAAAGGCGTTCCAATCGTTGATGCCAAGCTCGTGCGGACTATGGCGTTTGAGCAGGTCTTCTGCGTGGGCAATATGAACGTTCCAACTAGGCACAAAGAACACCTCTTACGAATATACGAAAAAATGGCGCGGGTGTGTGGGCGCGGGCACAGCGCTCGACACTCACGCGCATTACACTCACGCGCTCGGCAATCGCACTGCACTCGCGCCGCGCTCACATCACACCTGCGCCTCACACAAACACAATCTAAGCGCTTCTCACCTCAGCATTGCAGCTTTTGCTCACCTTTGCAATAAGCTTTGCGTGTGCTTTTTGGACTTCTTCCTGCGTAAGCGTGTGATCAGAAGAACGATACGTAAGCGAGAACGCCATCGACTTCTTGCCCGCACCCACGCGCACGGGATCGCGATAAATATCGAAGAGACGCACGTCGCACAGCAATTTTCCACCAGCTGAATGCAGGCGCTGCATGAGGCTCTCGTAGCTCAAGTCCTCATCCACCACAAGTGCAAGATCAATAGAAACCCCAGGTAGCGTAGGCACTTCCTCGTAGTGACGAGACAGATCCACATGACGCAAAAGCACTGCCTGCGAAAGCTCAAACGCAACGACCGGCTGAGCGCACGCAAATTTCCGAGCGCGCGCGGGGTGAATAAGGCCGATCCAACCGAGCTCTTCCCCACCAATCAGTACTTGCGCAGCTGCTCCCGGTTGCAACCAGGGCGCTCTAGCCGCATCGAGTTCACGAAAACGCAACTTCTTGATATGAAGTTCCTCAGCAAGCGCTTCCACGATACCCTTTGCATCGAAGAAATCAAACCGCGCGGGCTTCTTGCACCAACGCTCATCGTCCCAGGCGCCCGAAAGTACACAAGCGATATAGCTGGGCTCTGCAGGTTGCGTTTGATTTTTGTGACCATAAAACACGCGACCAATTTCGTAGAGCGAAACGTTTTGTACGCCGTGAGCGTTGTTGTAGGCACACGCACGCAAAAGACCAGGTAGAATGTCTTGTCGCATCTGGCTCTGCTCGGAAACGAGCGGGCGCAGAATTTCCACCGGAAGGCCTTTTCCCTCAGCTGGCATGCCGAGATCGCTCAAATCTTCAGGACTTGCAAAATGATAGGTCGTCGTCTCGGAAAGACCTTGCGCGCGCAGGAAACGATGAATAGTACGCACACATTTCTGCGTTTCGCTCAGTCCCCCTGCATGATTGCGCGCGGCGGGAAGGGTCGCCGTAATGTCGCCTTCGCCCCAGAGACGGACGATTTCCTCCACCAAATCAATTTCGCGCGTGAGATCAACACGCACCGAAGGCACCGTCACGATGAGTTCAGAATCCGTGGCTCCACCAGCGCATTCGCAGCCCAGGCGCTCAAGACGAGAGATCATAAACGAAACCGGAATCTGCGCGCCTGCAAGCGCACATACCCGACCCGGCCTCAGCACGATCTTTTGAAGAGCCACAGGCTCTGGATACACATCGAGCACATCCTTGGATACGGAAGCTTCGGCGTAGCGTTCAAAGAGCGCGCAGGCGATTTCGGATGCGCGCGCACAGCCGTTTGGATCGACTTGGCGCTCGTAGCGAATGGAAGCTTCGCTCATGAGATCGAGGTTTCGGCTGGTACGCGAGGTGTGGCCAGCGTTAAAGCAAGCGGATTCAAGAAGGACGTCTGTAGTAGCATCGTCGATTTCGGAATTTTTCCCGCCCATAACGCCCGCGAGGCAGACGCTCGTGTCATTGGAATCGCAGATCACGACCATATCGTTTGTAAGGGTGCGCTCGCAATCGTCGAGCGTGACAAGTGTTTCACCCGCGTGTGCACGGCGGATGGCGATATGCGTTTTGCCATCGGAAGCGCGGGCAAGTTTATTGTAGTCAAAGGCGTGAAGAGGCTGTCCTGTGAGATACATAACGTAATTCGTAATATCGACCACATTGTTGATAGGGCGTGTACCAGCGGCCATGAGGCGCTTTTGCATCCAATCGGGGCTCGGCTTGATCACAACGTGTTTGAGGACGCGCGCCGTATAGCGCGTGCAAATGCCCTTGTCCTTAATATCTACCGCGACAAGATCGCTCGTTTTTTCTGCGCTTTCTTGTTCCACGTGCGGGAGCTCGATGTGCGTGTCTTCGTCAAAAATGGCAGACGTTTCGATGGCACATCCGATCATGCTCAAGCAGTCGGGACGGTTCGGCGTGATTTCGCAGTCCACAACCGTATCCGTAAGCCCCTTCCATTCGCAAAAATCTACTCCCACGGGCGTCGTAGGTGGAAGAATCACGATGCCGTCGCTTTCTTTTTCGAGACCGAGCTCGGAAAGCGAGCAGTTCATACCGCAGGAATCTATGCCTCTGAGCTTGCCTTTTTTGATGTGAATGCCGCCGGGGAGCTCTGCTCCCACAAGCGCTGTAGCGGTAATGTCGCCTGCGTTGAAGTTTTGCGCACCGCACACGACCTGCAAAGGAGTGGGATTTCCTGCTTCATCGGTGTGATAGTTGCCCACGTCCATCTTGCACACAAACATGTGATCAGAATCGGGATGCGGCGTTTTTTCGAGGACGCGCGCCGTTACAACGCCTGAAATATCGGCGCCGATCGTATCGATTGCCTCAACCTCGGTGCCCGTGCGAATGTATTCTTTTTCGAGCTCATGAGGGTCCTGAGGAATATCAACGAGAGATTTTAACCATTCATATGAAATACGCATATCAAACCTTTCTGCATACTGAGCAACATACGAGTTGGAAGAATTGTACGCAAGCGCCCTGAGAGCGCGCTCGCGCAGCTTCATCTAAAATTGACGCAAGAAACGCATATCGCCCGTCATGAGCATGCGCAAATCGGAAAGATCGTAGCGAAGGGCGCAGACGCGCTCAACACCAATACCAAACGCAAAACCAGAATAGACCTCAGGATCGATGCCTACGTGCCCAAACACATTGGGATCGACGAGCCCTGCTCCCAAAATCTCCAGCCAGCCGGTGTATTTACAAAAACGGCATCCTGCACCATTGCACGCCTCGCACGACACATCTACCTCGCAACTCGGCTCGGTAAAGGGGAAAAAGTGCGGACGATAGCGCGTGGCGCGGTCTTTGCCAAATATTTCCTTCGTAAAGTAATCAAGCGTGCCCTTGAGATCGCCAAAAGTGATACCCTCATCTACAACAAGGCCTTCTACCTGCGTAAACTGAGGCAGGTGATTGGCATCGGGGGTGTCTGGACGAAATACAACGCCCGGGCAAATCATATAAATTGGCGGCTTCTTTTCCTCCATAACGTGCACTTGCACGCCAGAAGTTTGCGTGCGTAACAACACATCGCTCTCGCCAAGCACGTGCGGCTTTTTGCCTTCAGGAGCGGGATCTTTGAGGTAGAAGGTGTCTTTTGCAGAACGAGATGGATGATCTTCGGGCGCATTCAACGCAGTAAAGTTGTAATAGCAGGTCTCGACATAGGGGCCGTCTTCGATCGTGTATCCAAGTCCGCAAAAGATGTCTTCGATTTCCTCGCGAATTTGCGAAATCAGATGCTGATATCCATGCGCAGCACGGCGCCCCGGAAGGGTGATGTCCACTTTCTCGCGGGCAAATTGCTGCTCTTGACTCTTAAGCGTGAGCTCCTCTTTTTTTGCAGCGAGAAGCTCTTCCACCGAACGGCGAATGTCGTTGGCAAGCTTTCCCATGTGAGGACGCTCTTCGGGGCTTACGCTTCCCATCATGTGCATAACGCGCGTAAGCGAGCCCTTTTTGCCAAGGACGCCCACACGCACGTCTTCGAGCGCATCAAGCAACTCAGCCGCCTGAACCCTCTCTTCTACCTCATGTTTTATAGCCTCAAGGCTTTCTGCCATCGACATAGAATCCCCTTTCGAGCCTTGTCTAAGTCTCATCATTCATTCGAGGTGCGAGCGCGGGTGCTCGGGCGTGGGCACTGTCGCAGACATAAGCAGGCGCTGGTGCACGTACAGCTCACACGCCTCGGCTCAAATTCCCGGCATACAAAAAAACCGCCCTCAAGTTTATAAAACTCAAGGACGGATAAGATTCCGCGGTACCACCTCGATTGGCATGAATACATGCCCTCTTTTGATCTCGTGTCGTGAGAAATTCCGGCGCACCTACTCAAAACTGCAGCTTAGACCTGCAGTTTCTTTAAGATTGCAGCTGGTAGAGTGAACGCATATCTCGGCGGTGTAAGGATCTTGCAGCCCATGGATCCTTATCTCTTAGCTTCGCCGGTAATTGAGCAATTACAAAGATATGCCCTCTCCGTCATAGCACTCTCCCATAGTATCACGATTACTCGGAAAAAGGCCACTCATTCGCGACTATTTTCTCAATAGCCAAGGCAACGCTATCATCTGCACACACGCCCGTGTGCCAGCGTGCGAGAGCTTTTGCCTCTTCCGTTGCATTGGCAACGGCTACTGAGTGCTCTACCAGCCGAAACATGGTGAGATCATTCCCCGCATCGCCAAAGGCAACAACCTCTTGAGCTGTGGCCCCAAGTGCTTGCATAAGACGTGCGATGCCGGTTGCTTTGTTGTGACCAGCGCGCATAACATTCGAGAAGCCTACGTGAGGGTAGTCAAAGTCGAGACCATCGATTTCACGGTTGAGCGTATCGATCACCGCGCGTGTGCCCGCTTCGGGAGCAGCCATAAAGACGTTTGCCTTTACGATGTCTTCCTCAGGCAGCGCATCTACCGGACGACATATGTCGGCGTAGCTGGCATAATGCACCGCAAGGTCTTCTTTTTTCCCCACAACCAAAAGTGGCGTAGGATCCAAAAATACAAGAAGCCCACAGGAAGGCATATCTTTGAGGCGCTCTACGAGCTGAAGAAGAGACGTGCGCGGAAGCACCACTTCATCGAGCGCATGCCCGCGCAAAAACACCTGCGCACCATTTGTCGCGACAGCGCTTGCATACAAGCGCTCTTCAAAGCCAAACATGGGCGGGAGCTGCGCATACATTCTGCCCGTAGCAGGAGCAACTACAATTCCCGCCTCTTGCGCATGGATAAAGGCCTCCTTGGTAGCTGGACTTATCTCACGCGCGCCCGACGGCAAAATCGTATTGTCGATGTCACTCAGAATAAGCTTTATTTTGTGCATGCAGATGCGCTTGAATAAGCGCATTCACCTCCCAAATACGTCTCTTGCACCTGAAGCTTCTCATCGAGAACGTTAAAATCGGCATCTCTACCAGGGAGAATGAGTCCACAGCTGTCATCTATACCCGATGCCTTGGCAGGAATCTCGCTCGCCATGCGAATAGCTTCTTCTGCGGAGACGATGTTCCACTTCACCACATTCTGCACGGCTTCGGCAAGCGTGAGCACGGATCCCGCAATATTTCCTGTTGTGCCGTCTTCCATCACCAGGTGCGCCAAATTGTTTTCCATGCGAATGGGGAAATCGCCGAGCATGTAATCGCCTTCGGGCATCCCGCCGCAGCGCAAACAATCAGTCACAAGCGGCGTGTGATCCCAGCCTTTTGCAGCGATGAAGGCTTTGAGTGCGCCCGGTTTGATGTGCATACCATCGCAAATGAGCTCGCCATAGGTAAGAGGTGTCGCCATCGCGCATCCCACCAAGCCAGGATTTCTGTGGTGAAGTCCACTCATACCGTTAAAGACGTGAATAAAAGTGGTGGCTCCTGCTTCGATGCAGGCAAGGCCCTCTTCGTAGCTTGCATCGGAGTGGCCGAGAGCAGTGACAACACCAATCTCTCTCGCTTGGGTGCAATAGATAGCAGCACCTGCACGCTCAGGAGCGAGCCCGCTTCGGCAAATCAGACCATGAGCTGCTTCTTGCCAGTGTTTGAGAATTTCGATATCCGGGTCACACATATTAAGTGGGTTCTGAGCACCTTTGTGCTTTTCGGTAAAGAAGGGGCCTTCGAGGAAGATACCCTGCATGCGGGCACCCATAAAGTCGTGAGCACGCGCATCATTTGCTTCGGCTACACTTGCGCAGGCGCGTGCGATCTCCTCTACGCTTTGGGTAAGCGTTGAGGGCACCCAGGAAGTGGTGCCTTTTTTGAGAAGTGCGGCAGATGCCAAATCAAGGCCTTCCGCATCGGCATCCATCACATCGTGGCCGATAAAACCATGAATATGCGTATCTACATATCCAGGCGCAATCCAAGACGAACTGCGATCGATGATATGACAATCGCTCGGAGCCGTGTGCGTATAGCCCCTAAAACGACCATCCTCCACAATGAGATACCCTCCCTGCTCTACATGACCAGGTAGAACCACATGTCCCGCTTTGAGCGCATACATACAACCACTCCTTTTTGCACATGAGCAGCAAAAGAGACGCACGTGATCAGGCGTTACTTTTGCGTTTCCCCGATACGTTTCTATTTCCTGCGCGAACGCAAATATATACCCAAGACGATCAAAAACAGCGCGAACACGCATACACTTATGAGCACAAGCGGAAGCGCTTCGCCAAATATATCATTGGTGTACGAAAGCATATGCACCCCTACACTTCACTACTACGGTCAGTTTTGAGCAAATACGCTGAGACAACATCCAAATAATGCTTCGTATCTTCGACGAAACACATATGTCTGCAGCCTCTAAACAATTCCCAACTCGCATGGGGAATACCATCGTACATGGTTTTTGCAATGTAGGGCGTGCATTCATCGTCGGTGCCGCTGATGATGAGCGCCGGCACCGAAATCTCCGGCAGACGCGCTATCACATCCCACGATGCCAAGGTACCCGAGGCAACCAGTTCGTTGGGACCCCAAGCAGTGAGGTACGACTCCTCGCCACTTATCTTTTTCCTGCGCAGGCACTCAGGAGCCGTCTCATCGTAGGACAAATCGCAGCAGTGCATGAGCATAAAATGGTCGATGGCCTGCTGATATTGAGGGCTATCGTAGGAATTTGTTTGTTCAGCTTTGCAGAGCGCGCTCCATTCATGAGCAGGCAACATCGCAGCTTGGCGATGATTTTCGAGCGCCCAAAGCTTGGAAGAAGGAAGCGTCGAAGACAGAATCAAACCTTTAAGCCCCGCTTTACTACCCTCAAGCGCATAATTCAGCGCAAGCATGCCACCCCAGGACTGACCCAGGAGATAAAATGATGAAAGCTTCAGATGTTCACACAAGCATGCAAGCTCTTCCATCCAGGTGGAAAGCTTCCAGAGATCCGGGCGATGCTCCACGAAAGATTTTCCGCAGCCAAGCTGATCGTAACTAATTACCGCGCGATTGGTAGCAGCTGCCAGCGGATCTAGTATTTCCATGTAATTGTGAGTCGAGCCCGGTCCTCCATGCAAAAGGATGAGCGGAGGGTTTGGCGCAGAAAGATCGCCAACGATGCGGTAATAGCTGCGATAGCCAAGAAAATCCATGTAGCCCTCAGAAATGGGGGCCTGAGGGGCCGGAACTTGTGAGTTGGTAGCTGTATCCATGAACATCCTTTCTATAGGGCGTGCGCGTGTGCGCGGTCGTGCGGGCTGTGGCAGGCGCAGGTGCTGGCGTGTGTACGCGAGCGCGGGCGTGATCGCGTGAGCGTAGGAGCTGCGACAATCAAGTGGCCGCGCGGCATCACTCACTCAACATATCGCGCATGCGCGCAGGCAGCGCTTTGCTGTCAAGAATCTCTTGCAAGTCTTCCTCGTTTAATACCGAAACACCAAGTGCGTGAGCTTTTTCGAGCTTGGAACCAGCGGATGCGCCGGCAACAACAAAACTCGTCTTGCGAGAAACCGAGCCCGAAACCCGAGCTCCAAGTTGAAGCAGGGCATCGCGGGCGGTATCTCTCGTAAAGTGCTCGAGCGTACCCGTGAGCACAAAACTAAAGCCTGCAAGCGCCAAAGACCGATGCATGTTTGTCTCGGCAAGCACGAGGCCCTCGTTTTCGAGGCGCGTGATCACCTGCTGATTGGTAGCGGCGTGCAAAAATTGCACGAGACTCTCGGCGATTTTTTCGCCCACGCCGTCGATTTCTGCAATTTCTTGTGCGGTTGCGCGCATAAGTGCTTCCATACTTACAAAATGCTCGGCAAGTACACGGGCACAGCGCTCGCCCACCAAACGAATACCCAGGCCAAATAGGACGCGCGCCAGGCCTTTGGTCTTGGACTGCTCCACTTCGGCAAGAATTTTTTTAGCGAGTTTTTCTCCTACGGGCACCGCTTCACCAGCTTCATGGTCGTCCTTTGTGCTCGTATAGCTGCGGTTTGTCTTGACTTCGCTCAAACTGATTGCAAAACGTTCGGTATAAAAATCGGCGACGTCCGCAACGAGCCCGCTCTCAACCAAGCGGCCAATAAGCTCTTCGCCAAGGCCATCGATATCGAGCGCTTTTCTCGAACACCAATGGATGAGGCGCTCCTTTGCCTGTGCAGGACAATCGAGTGAAATGCAGCGGATCGCCACTTCCCCGTCTTCGTGAACAACGGGAGAGCCACATGCAGGGCAGGTAGAAGGCATATTCCATAAGGGGCGCTCGTTGTGAGCACGCAGCAAATCCCCCTCTAATACAGGAGCTACGAGCTCGGGTATGACATCGCCTGCTTTGTGTACCAAAACGGTATCGCCAATGCGACAGTCTTTTCTGCGCACCTCGTCTAGATTGTGAAGCGTTGCGCGGCTGACGCAAGAACCTGCCACACTCACCGGATCGAAGATAGCAACCGGTGTCAAAACGCCTGTTCTTCCCACTTGTATGCTGATGTCTTGCAATGTGGTCTGCACTTGCACAGGCGGAAACTTAAACGCGATGGCCCAGCGGGGGGCACGCGCCGTAAAGCCCAGGAACTCTTGCTGGGAAAAGTCATTCACTTTGACTACAACACCGTCGATATCGTAATCGAGAGACGCGCGCTCTTCGAGGGCGTGCGCGCAAAATTCGTGCACTGCGCGGGCATCCTGGCAGGTTTTTGCATGTGAGTTAACGTGAAAGCCCGAAGCTTTGAGCCAATTGAGAAAGTCCCATTGTGTGTGTAGTGCAAGGGGTTTTTCGTCTGCAATGGCGTATATAAAGGTCTTGAGGTCTCGCTTAGCCACAATGTTTGCATTTTTTTGGCGAAGGGAACCGGCAGCTGCATTTCTAGGGTTGGCAAAATTTCGCTTGGGTTTTTTGCCTTCGAGTTCGCGTGTTTCATTTTCGCGCTCGATCTGTTGATTGAGCTCAAAGAAGCTGTGCTTGGGCATGTAAACTTCGCCGCGAATCTCGAGCATAGAATCGAGCCCCTGGTGCGAAACTGCAGCAAGACCCTCGCGCGCAAGGTGGCGCGGGACATCAGAAATGGTGAGAACATTTTCCGAAACGTCTTCGCCGATGTGGCCATCTCCTCGTGTAGCACCGCGCATGAACTGGCCGTTTTTGTAGGTAAGCGCAATGCCCAAACCGTCAATTTTAAGCTCGCAGGTGTAGGTGGGCGCGCTCACACCTTGCGCAGCAAGTGCTGCCTCGGTGCGTTCAAGCCATGCATCAAGCTCTTCTAGATTCATCGCGTCATCGATAGAATACATACGTTTCGCGTGCTCGCAGGCAGCAAATTTATTTGAGACGAAACCACCGATGCGATGCGTGTAGGAATTGGGGTCATCGAGCTCGGGGTATTTACTCTCAAGCTCGGAAAGCTCATGCAGGTAGCTATCAAATTGAAAGTCGGAAATGAGAGGATCGTCAAGAAAATAGTAGCGCCAGGCGTGATAATCCAAAAGTTTGCGCAGCTCCTGCACACGAGCCTTTGGATCGCTAGCATGACTATCCTGAGGCGGAGTGAGTGGATCGGAAGCAGTTTCTGTCGCTTGTGCGGGCGTTGAGGCTACTGACGCTTGTACAGGCGCAGATGCAGGCGCGGTTGCTGCATGCGCTTCCGCGGCTGCGGGCACGGGTGTTTCCGCAGGCACAGATGTTGCGGGCATTTCCGTAGGCGCTTGCGCAGGTGCTGGATCTGAAGTCGCACCTGAGCCTGATCCTGAGCCTGATTGGGCAATAAAATCATCAAAGCTTAATTGAACAGACGAGTTTTCCGAAGCCGAAGACCGCGCGGGCTGAGGCGACTCCGACGAATGCGAACTATGATTGAGACGAGAAGACATCGCGCACGCAACTTCCCCAAATCGAAAGAATCGTATAAGCAATCATCCACGCCGGCACAAAAATCGTGTGCCAACAATGATATACATTCATTGTATAGCACACGATCTGACATCATAAAAAACTACCGAATTAGAACGAGATGGCTAAGCAGGCCCTAGCGGCGAGGACTGCGCTTCTTAAGAAACTCCCTTAGGCGCTGGTAGAAGTCATCAGAATTTCCTGAATCATCCCCGTCATCAGGCGCATCATCAGAATCGGGCGCACCCTCTTCTTGGAGCATATAGCCCTTGGACTTTGAGCGCTCTTGTTGTTGCTGATAGAGTTCGCGCTCTTTTTGGAGCTTTTCGTCACTCGTAAGCGTGACATCAAATTCTTTTTTCTCCTTGCCGCGCTGTACGGTCACTTTAATCGTCTGACCCACCTCATGAGAGCGCACGGCAAGCGTCATATCATCAGCAGATGTAATTTCATGTCCATCAACAGCGGTGATGATGTCACCCTTTTGAATGCCTGCACGCGCAGCAGGGCCATCGGGCATAGTATCTACGATATAGGCGCCTGCACTTACCGGCAGCTTATAGTGACCAGCATTTTGAGTATTGATGGTTTGCATCATAAGGCCAATGTAGGCGTGCGTGACCTTTTCGCCCTTGATGATCTTGTTTGCAATGCTCAGCGCATAATTGGAAGGAATAGCAAAGCCGACGCCCGAAAACGCGCCTGAAGTCGAAGAAAAGAGCGTGCATATACCCACAAGCTTGCCTTCTTCGTTGACGAGGGCGCCGCCAGAATTACCAGGGTTGATCGAAGCGTCTGTTTGAATGAGATTGGTATAGAGCGTAGTGCCTGCGCGGGTGGTAAGCGCTTGATTGCGCGCGAGCGAACTTACGATGCCGCTCGACACCGATTGGCTGAGACCATAGGGACTACCAACCGACATAACCCAGTCGCCTACCTGCAGTTTTGATGAATCTCCTTGCTCGATAGGCACGACCGTATCGCCTTCGAGATCGGCTTTGATGACCGCGATATCGCTCGATGGATCAGAGCCGACAACGCTTGCGGCATAGGTTTTGCCCGCAATAGTGACCGAAACAGCCTGAGCACCACGCACGACGTGATAATTAGTAAGGATATTGCCGTCTGTATTGAGCATCACACCAGAGCCGACGGCCTGACCTTGTGCTTTTTGGACGCCAATCGAAACGACCGAAGGAAGCGCCTTTTGAGCTGCGGCTTTTGCCACGGAAGTATCGGTGTCTTTGGCATTTATGGAAATAGACGGATTTTGACCACCAGTTGTGTGAGCTTTGGGTGCGAGAATATTGCTCAGACCCAACACGCCTGCGGCTATAGCGATAACCAGTACAAACGCTGAAAGGAATCCGGCGACAACCGCTTTTGTGACGGGCGCTCGATGCGGATCGTGCGGGTGCGTCTTATGCTGAGTTTTCTGCGCGGATGTGGCTGGATGAACAGGTATGGTGTGTGCAGATGCAGATGCTGTAGTAGGAGCAGGTACAGGCATAGGCATAGCTTCTGTAACAGCTGTGTGTGACACTTGAGCATCTTGGTCTTGAGGTGTTGTTACACCGGTAGCTGCATCATGAGACGCGTCTTTAGTCGCATCTTTCGCTACGTCTTGCGGGGAGTCTTTCGGCGCTTCGTTTGCAGCATGTTCAGTATGATCGGAAGAATTTGCAAGCACAGCCGTAGGCATAACAGCTGTTTCGTGCGCACTGGTAGCAGAATCGTCCATGCAATCGCAGAGCTTGGTTTGTGAGTTCTGCTGAGATTCATGATCGGATGTAGTCATAATCCGTCCTTTCTCAGCCCATACATTCACGCGCACAAAGAAATCAGATCACACGACCCAACACAACCCGCGCGTATGGGCACTAACCTTGTGCTACACCTTAAACAGATAGCCAACACCTCGGACTGTAGCAATGTGAGAGGCAATTTGCGGACCCACTTTGGAACGCACGCGGCGAATGTGCACGTCGACCGTGCGCGTACCACCGCAGTATTCAAAGCCCCACACCTGGTGCAGCAACTTCTCGCGCGAGTACGCACGGCCTGGGTGAGCAGCCAAAAACGAGAGCAGCGAGTACTCCATAAGCGTAAGGTCCACAGGAGCGCCATCAATAAGCACTTGATAGGTTGCTAGGTTTATATCCATATTGTCGATAGAAATTTCGTCGTTCTTGGTTTCTTCTTCTTGCGACCACAAAAGAAGCGCGGCGCGCAGCTCAAACTCATCCACAGACGCTTCAGCAACAACAAAATCAAAGGGCGCGTGCTTGGGCAACTTGATTTTTTTGAGCTGCTCGCGATCTTGCACAACAAGCAAGCTGGTAGATGTGTGATCGAGGAGGTAGGCATCGATAGTCTGATAGGTTTTTGAAGGGAGATCGAGCAAATCGATGAAAATGAGATCGAAATTATGGCCCGACTCAAACGCTTGCGTAAGCGTTGTAGGCGTTGCCGAAAGAATGGAGACGTCGAGCGCTTGTTTGAGGTCATGCATGATGGAAATGCAGCGTGTTGAATTGGCTACAAACAAAATATTTTTATGGTGCATTGCACTCCCCCTTAGTACTGCTCATGCCCGCGCGAAAACACAGACATGCTCATCGAAGCGTTCTTTTGAGCCTTAGATGCCGACATAACATTTCTGGACCTCCCAATCGGTGACGATGGAGCAATATTCCTCCCACTCTGCCTTCTTCTCTTTGAGCAGGTAGGAATAGATATGATCGCCCAATACTTCGCGGCAAAAATCGCTCTGCTCAAAGAGCTCCACCGCT
The DNA here is from genome assembly GCA_947090525.1 of uncultured Atopobium sp. Classification (GTDB taxonomy): domain Bacteria; phylum Actinomycetota; class Coriobacteriia; order Coriobacteriales; family Atopobiaceae; genus Fannyhessea. The sequence goes on along the minus strand of CAMUON010000001.1, from coordinate 232,471 downwards.
TCGCCCAAATTCTTGGGCAAACGGCGCATGGACGCATCGTTTCGAGAAGCGTCTGCTATACACTCATGCGCAAGCGGCGCTTCTGGTGGCAATACCAGCTCTTCGTCAATGCCGCGCAACCCCGCCGCAAGCGTAATGGCAAGCGCGAGATAAGGATTGGCTGTGGGATCGGGATTTCTTAGCTCCACACGCGTGGACTGATGCTTGCCAGGTTTGTGCGTAGGCACGCGGACGAGGGCCGAGCGATTTTTGCGACCCCAGGTTGTGCATACCGGCACTTCACCATTTGCAACAAGACGCTTGTAGGAATTAACCGTTGGATTGGTGATGAGCATAAACTCAGGCGCATACTTCAAAAGACCAGCTACATAGTGCTGTGCGAGCGGCGATAAATGGGCAATATGCTCAGTCTTGGGCGCCCAGAACAAATTGGTGCCGTCGCGATCGAAGAGCGACTGGTACAAGAACATGCCCGAGCCCGAAACACCAGCTATAGGCTTTGGCATAAATGATGCAAATAAATCGTGCGCAACTGCAACTTGGCGGATGACTAAGCGCGCCGTCATGATATTGTCTGCGCAGCTAATTGCCTCGGTATAACGCAATTCCACACTATTTTGGGAAGGAGCGGGTGCATGATAGGAATATTGAATAGGAATCGACATGCGCTCGAGCATGCTCGTCGTAGCGTGGCGAAGATCGGTAAATGAATCGGACGCCGTGAGGTCGAAATAACCTGCTTTATCGAGCGATTTGGGGACGCGCGGATTGTCGAAATAAAAATACTCGATCTTGGGTCCCACGTTCAAAATATATCCACGCGATTCTGCCTGAGAAAATATGCGCGCAAGCACTGAACGAGGATCACCTTCGAAGGGTTGGCGATGAGGCGTTTTGATGTCGCAAATAATACGGGCAACACCTGCCTGATCATCGCTTCGCCAGGGAAGAACTTGAAAGGTTGTGGGATCGGGAAATGCCAGCATGTCGGATTCTTCCTGCGGCACAAAGCCCTCAACAGCAGAACCGTCGAAGCCAACGCCCTCGACGAACGCTTCCTCGAGATCTTCAGATGAAATAGAAAACGATTTGAGCTTGCCCAACACGTCGGTGAACCACAAACGAATCGAACGAATACCGCGCTTTTCTACGGTACGAAGAACAAAATCGATATTCTGATTGTCACCCATCCCGGCCTCCTTCATATGCATTTGTGCTAGTTTCTCACACCTTCAGCTATAAAGCGCCTATAAAGGAGGGAATGCGGGAAAAAGAGAAAAATTTACATATGGAAGGACAAACGAAAGTAGCGCGAGCGAGGCGTAGCTGTGCATAGGGGCGTGGGTCCTATTCAGATGAGGTATTGGCCCCAAGCTTACGCTCCATACGTGCAAGAACATCTTGGGTCATGGGGCAGCACACATTCTGTGCTTTAAGAGCTTCAAGGCTGCGTGGGCCGTGCGCAGATGCTCCAAGCGTATGCGCAGGACAGGACCGCTTGGATCCGCAGGAAGCGCAGGCACTTGCGATGCCTTGTACGCTTTTTGCAATGCAGAGACCCAGAATCGCAAAAATTATGAATAAGAGCACGATATCGATGATGTGCATCCCAATCCTTTCGCAAAGCTTGCGCTTATTATCATCATCAAACTCATCATCAGGCGCATTATTAGTATGCTGTACGCGCACGCGTACAAACTTTAAGCTTTTCTTCAGTTTAGTATACGCAGCTCATCACCACAGGCTCCTCAAAAAAGCATCACCATTTGTTCAAGAAACTGCAAAGATGCCCGCGTCCACGCTGCAAAAACGGCGGCTGCTATGCACGCGCATATGCGCGCCCAAGACGCGGCCAAAAATGGATATACTAGTATCAAATGATGGAGGAATGAATTTATGCCGATAAAAAAAGAACTTTGCATGTATCTTACCCTAATCATCGCAGCTCTGATGCTTTTTCTTGTTGTCGATGAGCTTGTGCTTCACAGCAGCATTTACCGAGCGATTATATTGGGCATAACAGGAGCTGCTATCTCAGAGTGGCTGCTCTTTGCGTGGCAGCACAGGCGCATGCGCAAAGGCAAGGGCGCTACGAGCACAAATGCGCATGTGACTGCAGATGCGTCTGCGGACGCACAAACGTGCAGGCGCGTGGGCGCGAATGCTCAAGCATCTGAACATATGACTCAAAAGCCAGTTGTAGCCGCAACTTCTGCTGCAGAATCTCAAACAGCGGCTCAAGAAGCAGCACAGAAATCAGCTCGAGAAGAAACTGAGAAAGCAGCTCAAGAGGCAGCGCAGGCACCCCAAGCTCCGCAAGCGTCGACCTCGCAAGCACCGCAAACTCCGCAGACACCGCAAGCGCTGCAGACGCCTGCTCAAGACAAGAAAGAAGCGCCTGCACACGAGCAAAGCGATGCCTTTAACCTCGATGACTTCTCTGAGGTTCTCTGCGAATCGGAAGATCCTTTGACGCTACTCAGAATTTTTGTGACGTCGATCGAAGAAAAAGATCACGAGCGCATGGCGAAAGCACCCGCTTCTACTGGTCAAGACGATGCCGCGCGTGCTCAGCAAACGAACCAAAAGGCGCAAGCGCCCGCAGAGCCATCCCAAGAAAGTTCTCGCGAACCCGTTGCCATCGAGCGTTTTGCCGCGCATATGCTTCGCCACTCCGGACTCTTTGACAATACGGTTACCCTTCCTGACCTTGTATTTGTTCGCTTGAATGCCACAGGGTTCTTCTATATCCGAAGCAAACAGCAAGCATTCGCGCCCGAAGCTAAGCAATACATCCTTCGCATCGAACAAGCACTCAATGCAATCGTTCTCATCGATCAAAAACTACACGAGCCTCAAGTCAAAGATGCTGATGGGAGCACGAACAGTATGGATGCGCGCACCCTCACAAATGAAGAAGCGTATAGCTATTTGCAAGACTACGCGACCAATATTTTGGCGCTTGAGAAAAAGCTCCGCACGAGCGCAGATGCGCGCGCAAACGCAAGCGGATACGCAGATACGAGCGCAAACGCGGATGCACGCACAGATAGCACTACCAACACTAGCGAATGGGCCGTGCGCCACTTTATCTCCTACGCGCTTGAGACGCTCGCGCTCCCCATTCGCCTAGAAGCAAACTGGCGCGTCAATGTAGCTGCAGGAAATATTGGCCTTACTTTTGAAGCGCCCGCGCAAAGCCTCTTCCCTCCATTTTTGACGATAAATAAACAGCTCGTGAAGGCAACGCCCGAGATGCTCAACATGTGCGCAAGCGCATACACGCTTCGTTTGGGAGTGCTTTTGGCGTCGATTTGCTTTGATGCGTCACCGCAGATTCAACATGTATGGATAGCTGCGGAAAGAAAGGTGCACATGCAGACGCAAACGCTCCTTTCGGTTGATTTCGATCGCGCGCGCTTTGAAAACGCCTATCGCGAAGACACGAGCGATCTTGTTGGCTTTTATCGTGCGTTTGTACCGAGCTATTCTCTCGAAAATTGCAGTTTGCAGCCTACTTCCCCCCTCTTTAGCCTGGATGAAGCGCGCTTTTGTCCCGAGGCACGCTACGGCAGCATGTACGACAGCACGAAGAAGCTCAATACCGCGCAGGCGCATGCCCTTGGGTGCACGCACGCGTCTCATTTGGCTATAGAAGAGGACGAAAAGCGTGCGGAAATCATGCGCGCGCTTGTGCCAAAGCTTCTCAGTTGCGACCAAGAAAACGCCTGCTCACACAATGTGTCTGTCCTCATGGAATTGGCCAACAATACGCCCGACGAAGCGGTGCGCAAAGCCTGCAAACGCTCTGCAAAAAGCCTGATAGATGGCACGCTCGAAAACACACCCGGCGCAATTGCAAAGGCGTTTGTCCATGGAGATGAGCTCAATGTGGCTGTTGGCCGCGCCGTTGCAGCCTGCAACAAAAACGACTTCACAAGCTGCATCGAAGTGCTAACTCCTTGCCTCAAAGCTATCGATAAACGAGGGCTCTACCAGGATAGCGACCTCATTAAATGGCGCTACTTCAATAACTACATCGATCGTGCGCTCTACAACAAACAGTACGAACAAGTGGAGCTCCAGCAAACCATACGCGACGTCCGGCTCAAAGCGCTTGAGCTTAAGGCGCCTCAGCTTGAGAATCTTTCGCAAAGCTTGGATTTTCCCTCGCTTATGAATGTTGATTTTTCCGCAAACGATACTTCCGGCAAAGGTTTTGGTACGCGTGCGAGCGCGACTGCGCCAAGTACCACTCAAGAGCTTTCGCTCATGCTCGTTCCCGATGCGTACTATGAATGCTTGCTTGGCCTTTCGGTGGCTTGGGCGCAGCTCGAGCACTTTGATAAAGCACTCGATTATGTCGCGCGCCTCATCAAAATCGCTCCTGTCGACGCGCAGGCGCACGTCCAACTCATCAAGTGTCTCATGGGATTAGGCCATGTGAAGGAAGCAAAAGCAGAGCTCTACCAGTACATGGAGATCGCGTATGCTCCGGAAGCCTTGGCGCTTTGCTACTATCAAATGTCGCGGATTCAGATTATGGAAAACCACAAACTCGCTGCTGAGGCGTGTCTGGCTTCGGCTATGCACTATATGCCGCACCTCTCGCAAATCGTGCAGATTGAATTTCCTGACGGGTCGACAACAGATCTGAAGGGTTTTCGCGACCGTCTCAGTAAGAAGGAGCTCCGCGAGATCCTCAAAACGCAAGATATTCCTCTAGCCCCCACGCCTGAAATCAAGCACTTCGTGTATGAAGGAACAAAGGCCTCAATCGATGCAGGGCTCTTTGGTGTCGCAAGGAATTTTGCGTCCTTCCTGGGCATTTTGGCAAGCGATGATGTCGTCATGGGCATCATTCGCTCCATCGAAAAAGACCCGAACGATACGCTCATCTAGGCTCATCCGGTACAGTCACACAGCCATTGAGCGCAGCTTACAATCTCTATGATGCTCGGCTCTGCCATCTTTTCCTAGGTTTGCCTAGGTTTTACCAGGCAGATTGTAGATATAGCGGTGAGAGGCTAACAATATGCATGAATTACGTTGCAAGCGCATCTATGAATCATATGAGGAAACAGACAGCTTTCGCATTCTGGTAGATCGCTTATGGCCACGCGGAATAAGCAAGGAACGTGCCCATCTTGATAGGTGGGCCAAAGAGATTGCTCCATCCGCCGACTTGCGCAAGTGGTTTGCCCATACGCCAGATAAATACAAGGAATTTTCGGAACGTTACCTGCAGGAATTGGATAACAATCCCGCTGCACAAGAATTTAGTGCGCTGTGTCTACAGAAATTAGAGAATTGTAATGTAACTCTTTTGTATGCTGCAAAAGACGAGACCCACAATCAGGCGCGCGTCTTAGACGCATGGCTGGATGAGAAGATACACAGATAAAGCACCAGGAAACTAAGGCGTCAGGAAACGCCTCTCATACCAGAAGGGAATTATGAGACAAAAAAGAGCCGCACAAAGCGGCTCTATTTCAATCAGCTTATGACATAGCTATCGATATGTACGTTTTGAAATACACCAGATAGGAAAGCTAATTTAAAAGGTATAACGAAATACTTGAAGCAACAGTATGCGGCCTGCGCTTATGCCTTACGAACGTTAGAAGCCTGAAGCTTGCCATTCTGACCGGTCGTTACGTCAAACTCTACAGCCTGACCCTCATCCAAGGTCTTGAAACCGTCCATCTTGATTTCGCTAAAATGAACAAACAGGTCATCGCCATCTTCACGAGAAATGAAACCGTAGCCCTTGTCTGGATTGAACCATTTAACCGTACCTTGAGCCATGTCGTGCCTTTCTTTCTTGTCCCAAAGGACCCAAAACGTTGTACGCATACGCGCTAAACATATGCAATACAAACACTACCTAAGCGCCGGATACATCCGCGCGACTTCGATTTCTTATAATACTCCAAAAATCCTTCATATACTACAGAAAATAAGCACAATTTTCGCATTCGTTAACAAATTCGCTAACAAATTGTCTGCTCAAACTCCTCGAATTCCTTCGGGCACTGCGTGCCGTCACAAGAAAACGCGCGCTCGATCGCTTCGGCCTGAGAAAGACGCGCGCTCGCATGCGCTTGATCTCCCGTCTTTTCATACACACACGCAATATGGCGCAATACATACGCGACTTCCTGAGAAACCGCATTTCCAATTCCCTGTAAGCTCATCATCGTCGTAAGAGAAGCGGGCGCGAGTTGCATGCATACGTCTGGATTCATCTCGAGAAGCTCACCAATTGCGGCTTCGACTTCACCGATATTGGACAAGTCTCCATGCAGATGAGCCTCAACCAAAGGACGCGTACACGCCTCGGCAAAGAGTTTGAGTTTTTCGGCCAAAAAGTCTTTGTGAATCATGATGCACTCCTTTTTGTTGTGAACATACAAGAGATTATGCTATACGGCCTGCTATACCTGTTATGCCTGCTGTACCATCTGTTACACATGCTATACGGCCTGCTATACCTGCTGTAAATCCTGCTATCAAGACGGCATACGCACACCCAGATGTTCAAAGGTACGCGCGGTCGCCTGTCGCCCTTGCGGCGTGCGAATGATGAGGCCTTGCTGCAACAAATAGGGCTCGTACACATCCTCAAGGGTCGATGGATCCTCCCCCACTGCTGATGCAATTGTAGTGAGGCCCACTGGATTCCCTTTGAAGGTCTGCGCAAGACAGCTCAGAATTTTTTTGTCCATCCAATCGAGCCCCAGCTTATCGATCTCAAAAAAGCTGAGCGCCGCTTCGGCAAGCTCATGAGTGATCGTTTGTGCATGGTGCACTTGTGCATAGTCGCGCACACGTTTAAGCAGGCGATTTGCCAAGCGCGGCGTACCACGGGAGCGCGAAGCTATTTCGCCAGCGCCCTCAGCATCGATTTCTACCTCAAGTATATGCGCACTTCTGACGACAATTTCTGCAAGTTCTTCGCAAGAATAATAATCAAGACGATACGAAATTCCAAAACGATCGCGCAAAGGACCAGTTAAAAGGCCCGTTCTCGTGGTTGCGCCCACAAGCGTAAAATGCGGCACATCGAGACGAATCGAACGAGCAGCAGGACCTTTGCCAATAACGATATCAAGGAAAAAGTCTTCCATAGCGGGATAGAGTATCTCTTCTACCTGGTGATTGAGACGGTGAATCTCGTCCACGAACAAGACATCGCCCTCATCGAGATTGGTAAGAATGGCCGCCAGATCTCCTGTGCGCGAAATAGCAGGACCCGAGGTCGTTTTGATGTGCGCGCCCATCTCGTGAGCCACAATGGTTGCGAGCGTTGTTTTACCAAGGCCAGGAGGTCCCGAAAAGAGCACGTGATCAAGGGTTTCGTGACGCGAGCGCGCAGCCTCAATGAGCACGCTCAGATTTTCGCGCACACGTTTCTGACCCAAATATTCATCGAGCGTCTGAGGGCGAAGGCTGCGATCGACATCCAAATCGTCTTCGGTCAATTCCACTGCAACGCTTCGCGAGTGCGGATCATACGCACTTGGATCGTGCGCGCCTGCAGCCTCTGCCGTCTTGTCATATGTAGCCGACGAAAGAGGATTTGCATCTTCGAACAAATCACCTGAAGGGGCTTCCCACATTAGCGATCACCACCCAGGCGCTTAAGCGTAGCAGATATGAGCGTTGATAGCGACGCATAGGCGCTTCCGTCTAGATGCGCCTGGGCAAGCTCGATTTCTTGCGTGGTAAAGCCCATGGAAAGAAGCGCTTGCTTCGCCTCGTCAATAAGAGCAGGATCGGACGCAGACGCAGAAGAACGTGCGTCAGTGCCTGCGGAATCTGCGTCTTCTGCCACAAGATCCTTATCCTTGGAGAAGCTATCAGCGAGCTCCACCAAAATGCGGGCAGCTTTTTTCTTGCCCACACCAGATACCAAGCTCATGCGATCAATATCCTTGGTACTTGCTATCGTTTTGAGGTCGCTTACGCTATAGGTAGAGAGAATAGCGAGCGCAAGCTTAGGTCCAATACTTGAAATCGCGATCAAGCGATCGAAAGCACTTCGCGCAGGCACAGACTCAAAACCATAGAGCTCAATCGCATTTTCCTTTACAATCATGCGCGTAAACAGCGTGACTTCCTGCCCCAGCTGGGGAAATATCGCGTGCGCGCATCTACTACTAATGCCTAAGCAATAGCCCACGCCCTGAACCACGACGACACAATGCGTATCATCCAGATCTTGTAAGATACCTTGTAATTGGACGATCATTTGGTGTTTCTCCTGCTCTGACGTGTCTTGTTCATAACATTGCCCTTGCCGTGCGCATAAGCTATGCGTGCTTGCGTTGCCGCTTGCGTGCGTGCACGAGCGCGAGCGCGGGCTTGGGCTTCTTCTTGTTCAAGTTGCTCGAGCATCGAAGGCGCCGCATGATCAAACAGTGCCTTTTGTGTACGGCTGCGATTCGCAAGGCATATAGCTGCCGCAAGCGCGTCGGCACAGTGATCGGGGCGCGGATCGTGGTCGAGCGCACAGATATTGCGGACCATATAAATAACCTGGCGCTTATCGGCAGTACCCGTGCCTACTACAGCCTCTTTGATCTGCATCGGCGTGTATTCAAAAAGACTAAGCGATGCACTCGCGCATGCGGTGAGCAACGCTCCACGAGCATGCGCTGTAGCTATGGCAGATGCTTGATTTTCGCCGAAGAAAATCTTTTCTACTGCCACGCACGATGGCGTATAGCGTTCAATAGCCGCTACAATTCCCTGGTAGATCTGGTAGCAGCGCTTATCCAAGGGCGTCTTGGAATCTGTAGCAATGCAATCGTATGCCCTTGCTCTAAGCGTTGAATTGCGTGTTTCCAAAATGCCCCAGCCCGTATGCGCAAGACCGGGGTCGATACCAAGAATAATCACAGCTACCTTTCTTACATGTTCTTAGTGCGCGCTAGCTTAAGTATAAGCGACTCGAAGGCTAAGCGCCCTAGTTTTCCGAGAACGGATTTTTCTGAAGCCGATCTGTGAGCTCACCTACATTCGAATCCAATAGTGAGCCAAACATATGTTGAGAACGCTCCTGCTCGCGCTTGAGTATGGCATCTTTGTCCACGTGCGTACAGAATGCGCTACTTTTGCAAAAATCGCGAAGAATTGACAACACGCCTCGTAAATGCGCAGATGCCTCATCACGTGCAGACATCGCATCCATTGCATCCGCAAACGCAGCATGTGGGTCTGCAGTCATGAATGCAGCTGAAGTATGTGTGCGCGCATATTCTGCAGGATTTAATCTATTGTCGATAATGTAGAAGGACTCGGGCGCAGCTTCAGGACAACTCTCAAGAATGTCTTCGACGATGTGGTCAATCTGCTCCTCACGACGCCCGCCCGTGCGCGAGCGTAGGCGCCTGCGCCTCGGTTTTTTCTTAAACGAATGCGCAGCCGAAGAGAGCAATTCTGAAAGTGCACGAGGAATTTCCTCTGGGCTTGACACGCTCGATATAAGAATCTGGCCTGATGGAGAGGACGCACCCATAATTTCTTTGAGCACATCAGCTCCTCCCCGCCCTCTAGATGCAGCATTTCCCAAGGTAGCAGGCTCGTTTGCAGCGTATGCAGCGTATGCACGCAGCGGAAGGCCTCCTACGCATATGCATGGAATCGATAAGAAACGATTGTACATGCCTGCCTGCACTTCGGAGCAGATGAATTCAAAGAGCGCTTTTCCTTGAGGCGTGGTCGCGGCAAAAGAATCGATTGGATGTCCAATAGTACTTGCATAGGCACAGCTCCCATACCTGGTGAGATTCAGCACATAATTGATGCATACATCAAGCGTGTACGCACTAACTTCGCCTACAGGAAGCGCCTTGGTTTCTCGCGCTTTGGGCATGAGCTTGCGTATGCGCTCATAAATGCCGCTTTCTCGCTTGAGGCGGCAAGCACCCACGCGCACAAGCTCCGTCTCGAGCAGATCTCCAAACGGCGCCAGGTCACTACATTCATCAAAGAACGAGCCCCATTTGAGCAGGCGGGCAGTTTTTGTGATACCCGATAGCACACGCGCATCCAGAGCGCTTGCCTGCATGCGAATCTGTCGAGCATATGCCCACTCACGTGCAGACATTTTGTCGGCAAGCGTTTCAAACCCGTGACCGAAGGAAATATTATCAAGCGTTATGCACTCGAGCTGGAGTGATTGCGCAAAGAGCGTAGAAAGATGATTGAGCTCGCGCGAAATCAAACGCGGACACAAGGTGAGCTGCACGTACGCACGAAGACCTGCATCACAGGCCAAAAGACACAACAGAAAGCTCGCATACGTACCATCGAGCACGATGAGCAAGTGCTTCTGAGAACACACCTGGAATGTTTGTTTAAGTGCATATACAAGTGCATCCCAACAGAGACAATATGCTTTATCCGCGCACGTATGTGCATCATCAGCCGCGTGAGACGCTGCGTATAAAGAAGCAAGAGATTCTGGCACAGGGTTTTCGCTCAATGCTGGCGGAAGTGTAGAGCTTGATGTAGAGCTTGAGGTAGAACCAAGCACGTGAGCGCATGACGTGCTCGGAGCGGGAACTGTTGCCGTATTCTTCATAGACGTGTCCGTACGAGTATTCGTACAGGAGCTAAAGCTAAGCGAGGAAGCGTTTTCGCTTGCGTTTGCATTTGCGTGCCTACGCCTGTGCGCGTAAGCGCGCCGCGCGAAAGAGCCCAGCAGCTGCTCAAGATCTTGCAGCTCTTCCCCAGTATCTCTGTCATCTGCATCATCTATATCATCTGTAGCATCTGCCGCTTTCGCGCGATCGGGTGCGTCCTTGGTAACCGAAAAGACAAATGCTTCCTCACGAAAGAGTTCAGAAGCAAGAGCTATCTGCGAAACGTTTTGTAGCACAAAACTTCCTCCAGGAAACACGCAATCACGATACACACCTATCCCAGAGACAATAACAAGCGGGCGCTTGATCTTACGCATACACTCGTCAAACCTGCGATAACTATCACGGCTGAGCTCATAACCCGAAGCACCTGCCACATCAAGAGCATGCAGCGAAAATGGAGTTTCTACCATGTAAAACGCAAAATCGATATCAGTGCAAGAACGCTCGCCTAAATCAGAGCTTCCTTCGAGTATGCACGCGAAGGAAATACCCTGATAGCGAAACTTTTTTGCGGACATGCGCCCGCGTTTCGTCTGCAAATAGCAGCTAAGCACGCGCTTGCCTTTCACAAATTCGTATATGGGATAGAGAAGAGAAACCCGCGTGCGCAAAACTAGCTCTTCAAAGCCAGATGACAAGCGCTGCGGCTCCAATACCTCAAGCGCTGCAGCAAAGCTATACGGAAGTACACAGAGCGTAGCCCGCGCAGCGCGAGCGCGCATGAGCTCCTGCTCAACCGTATGCATCACCTGGTGGATATCATCTGTAGGTATCTGTACTTGAGAAATGTAACAATTCATACGCGTTCACCTTGTATCACATCTAAGCGCTCTGCCTGGGATTTTGCTGTTGCATTGCGCCTGCTCATAAGAGCTTGCACGCTCACGCAGAGGTTACGATCTGTATCGTGCAATCACTCCCAAACATGTCCTTGAGCTCGGCTTTGAGCGTAGGATCTGTTGCATCAATCGTAAGCGGCAAGCGCATCCGCACGAGATCGTGATCGGAGCTCTCAAACAAAAGCTCGATCCTATCAAGACCTGGATAGCGTAGCAATACGCTTTTGAGCATCTCGATATATTGAGGATTGAGTCTGCTGAGGCTGAGCGCGAGCTCCATAACATGTATCTCATTGATTGCGCCTTGGAGCTGCAGGGGCTCTATGCTTTGCACGATAACTTGGTTGCCGCGCTCGCCGCGCTCGAGCTTACCTACCACTTTGATAAAGATGTTTTGGCCGCTCGAATCCTGTGCTTCCGCAACTTCTCCCTTGAGAAGGTCCGCGCACAAGGCATATACCTTGGGGAATATGACGAGAGGGATCTCACCTTCCATATCCTCAAGCGTGACAATGGCCATCTGCTTGCCTTGCTTGGTCACACGCCGCTGCACGAGCGCAGGTGCGGTCATGCCTGCAAGTCGCAAGACTTGGCCTTCTTTAACCTTGTAGACAGTATGTTGAGCTCCTGTGGCTTCGTCGATGAGCTCTTGAGATTCTTCTAGCTCATGCAAGGAAACGTCGCGCGAGCGCGCAAGCGCCACCAGATAGGGCCTCAACGGATGATCGCTTACATAGATGCCCAAGACTTCGTGCTCTTGCGCAAGCATAAAGCCTGTATCCCAGATGTCAGTTGGATCGGGGGGATCGATATTCTTCTCGAAACCAGAACCTTTGACGCTTCCCATCAGATCGAAGAACGAAAGCTGGCCGTGCGCGCGTTCGCGCTGCCTTTGAGCAGCGGAATCGATAATATTTGAAGGATTATTTTTGTCCACAAAGCCCATGAGCTGACGCCTGGGATAGCCGCTTGAATCGAATGCGCCTGCCTTGATAAGCGCTTCCACCACACGGCGATTAGCAACTGAAGCAGGAACGCGGTCGATGAAGTCGTGGAGATTTGTGAAGGCGCCTCCCCGCGCGCGTTCGCGCATAATTTCTTCGCCAACGCTTTCGCCCACGCCTCGAATACCTGCAAAACCAAAGCGTATGCCTTCTGGCGTCGCAGTAAAATCGCGTCCACTTTCATTGATATCAGGCGGCAGAATCTTTATGCCTTCATGCGTACATGCGCTAATATAATGCACGATTTTGTCGGTTTTGCCCATGTAGGATGTCAACACACTCGCCATGTATTCACGCGGGAAATAGGCCTTTAACCAGGCTGTTTGCATAACGAGAATGGCGTATCCCGCAGAGTGCGACTTATTAAATGCATAGGAAGCAAATTCCAAAACATCGTCCCATATGCGCTGCGCGACGTCTTTTTTGTAGCCGTTTGCGAGAGCGCCATTCATCCAGTGATCGTATGTGGTCTCATCAGCACCGTTTTCCCAGTGGAAAATAGTACTGGTGAGGAGCTTGATTTTTTTCTTCGCAACGGGTTTTCGGATCTTGGAGTCGGATTCTCCCTTGGAAAAACCACTCATCTTCACCGAAATCTGCATGACCTGCTCTTGGTAGACGATCGTTCCGTATGTTTCGTCCAAAATATCGGATAATCTGTCGTCGTAGAACACAACGGGCTCGCGGCCATTCATACGATTGATGTAGGTCGTGACCATACCAGCGCCCAAAGGACCAGGGCGATAGAGCGCAATCAGAGCGACGATCTGGCGAAATTCACGCGGTCGCATGTGTTTGATGGTGGCGGTCATGCCTTCGGATTCGATCTGGAAAACACCACTTGTTCTACCCGATCCTACAAGTTGATAGATTTTGGGATCGGTGAAAGGAATTTTTTCGGGATCGAGATCGATAGATTGTGCGCCTGGCTTTAGGCAAGCTTTCACGCCGTCTCCCAATTCATCGAGCTTAGAGAGGTCGGGATAGCTTGCGCGTATATTTTCGAGCGCGCGCGAAATGACCGTGAGCGTGCGAAGCCCCAAGAAGTCCATCTTCAAAAGGCCCATATCGGCAACCGAGTGCCCCTCGTACTGGGTAATTTCTACCCCACCTTTGGTATCGAGCTTGGTGGGCACGTGATCGTTTACCGGCGTGGGCGCGATGAGAATGGCACAGGCGTGCACACCTTCACCACGCGTGAGGCCTTCAATCGAAAGCGCTGCGTCAATGATGCGTTTGCAGTCGCCGTTTGTTTGATATTTCTCCAAAAAATCAGGGCTGAACATATCTTCTTTGCCCTCGGTTTTGTGAAGGGTGTACTCAAGCTTGGCTTTTGGATCGGAAGACACCATCTTGGAGAGATTCTGCGCCAAATTGACCGGATAGCCCAACACGCGCGCGGCGTCATTGATTGCTTGCTTTGCCTTGATCGTGGAATAGGTGATCACGTGGCACACGCGATCGGAGCCATAGAGCTCACGCACGTGTTGCACAACCTCCAGGCGTCGCTCATCGTCGAAGTCCATATCGATATCGGGCATTTCACTACGTTCAAGCGAAAGAAAACGCTCAAACATGAGGCCGTTTTCGAGCGGGTCGAACGCGGTAATATCCATAGCATAGGCCACAATAGCACCCGCAGCAGAGCCACGACCAGGACCTACGCCGATGCCGTGCTCCTTTGCCCAGCGCACATACTCCTGCACGATCAAAAAGTAATCGGCAAATCCTTTGTAGCAAATAATGCCATATTCATACTCAAAGCGCTCTTTTACATTGACGCCTGCGATCTCTGTGTTTTGCCAGTTGGGGCCATATTTTCTTGCAAGACCCTTTTCGCATTCGCTACGAAAACGCTCTTCGGATGTCTCGCCTTCTGCAAGCCCTGGAAACTTGGGCAAGTACATATGCGTCCAATCGAGCTCAAAGGTGCATTTGTCAGCAACCGCAACCGTTTCATCGATCGCCTCGGGCACCCAGGAAAAAATGTGGCGCATCTCATCTTCGGTCTTGAAATAAAACTGAGAGCCCGGAAGCGTCGATTCATACGATTCGTTAAGGTGAGCGCCTTGACCAATGCAGCTCAAAATGTCGCGCGTCTGAAAGTCTTCTTCGGAAAAATAGTGCACGTCGTTGGTGGCAACTACCCGAATATCAAGCTCGCGCGCAAGCGTCACAATGCGCTCAGCAATATCTCGCTCGGAAAGGCCGCCCCAATTGTCGCGCGCAATGCCGTGATCTTGAATTTCGAGATAAAAATCCTCGCCAAATAGCTTCTTAAAACGAAGCGCCCAGCGCCGAGCATCATCCATGCGTCCCTGGATAATCATGCTGGCAATAACACCCTTTGCGCACCCGCTCAAACAGATGAGACCCTCGTGATATTGTTCAAGCATAGCGAAGGTGCAACGCGGCTTGTAATACATCATTTCGTTTGCCGCTTTGGACATCATCTTCATGAGGTTCACGTATCCCGTGGCATTTTTTACCAAGAGCACGAGATGCCAACGGATCTGGCTCGTACCTTTTTCGATGCATTCATCGGGGATAAGATTCGCTTCGCAGCCAAAGATCGGCTTGAGAGAAGGCGCCGGGCGCAGCTTTTCTACTTCTGCGATATCGTGTGTTTCTTCGAACACACGCATATCCCGCTCCCATTGAGCATGACGGCGCGCATGTATGCTCGCGTTTTCATCGTCTGGAGCTGGTTCTTCGTTGTCCCATTTACGCTTGAGGCACTCCACATCGTGTTCCCACTGCTTCATATCAAGCGCTGCTTCGTTGTATTTGCGGCACGCCAGATCGAAATTGGGCACGCCAAACATATAGCTGTGGTCGGTAAGAGCAAGCGCAGGCATATGCTGCTCGTACGCAGCATCGACCATAGCCTGGATGGAGGTAGACGCATCCAAAATCGAAAAGTCCGAATGGTTATGGAGGTGAACAAATGCCATACAGTTCCTCTTTCAGACAACTAGAAAACAAGCTTGGTTGGATATAAGTGTATACCCTCGCGCGGACAAGAAATATACCTGCGCGTGTGTATGAACATACTATGAGAGGCTCTGCGCTGCCTCAGGCATCTGGGACAGAAGCTCATTTGCATCGTAGTAGACCACAAAAGGCTCATCCCCTTCGCCTGCAAGTTCAACACACACAAATGCGCAGCGTATATCCGTGTAACCAAGGGTTGCAAGCGCCTCACAATAGAGCTTTGCTTGCAAGCGGTGCCGCTCTTCGATAGCCTGAGACGTAAGCGATCTATCACCTGTTTTGTAATCGATCACGAGCGCCTTGTGCTGTGTGTCATCTGAGCACAAAAGGTCAAACGCGCCTTCCAGCACAGATCCATATGCAGAAGCGCGCGGCACATAAAAAGGCACTTCCGCGCGGACAGAAGGATATGTAAGAGCAGACGCAAAAAGTTTAGAGTGATACCATCTCTCAAGCGCAGAACGCACACGTTTCTGCACGCGCACAGGCAGGGATCTAAGCGTCATAAGAGTAGTCAGCTGCTCCTCAGAAGGATAGGCGCCCTTTTGTTCTATGATGAGCTGCGCGAGCGCATGAAAACACGAGCCCAATGTCGTCGCCGCTTCGGACGAGTTTGGCTCATGCGAGGAATGCTTTTTTGAAGAATCAATTGCCGCAGGTTCAATAAGCTCTTGTTGCGCCTGCACAAAAGAATAGCTGTATAAGCCATTGGTATTGCGCACAAGACTCACGCTAAAATCGTCAAAGCACGCATCTTGCGTATAGAGAGAAAATGCGGCGGGCGCGGGGGCTGCGGGCGCTGTAGGCGCTGCGGGGGCTGTAGGCGCAGACACAGACTCGGCCGTAGGCGCTGCAGTCGTAGGCGCTGCTTCAGACGCAGGCGCAGCAGCTTCGGTAACAGCCGACGCACACAGATCAAACTGTTCCCATTCTTTTGGAGAAGCTGGATAGCTAAGACGATTAAGCCCCGGAAACGCATCGCTCGCAGAAACGCATGTCCCGCCGTCCTTTTTGTTGTAGGAAAGCTCGCACACATGAAGTATGGCCGCTTGCGTCCCTTGATAATCAAATTCCCCGATCCCCACATCCTTGTTTTCGATACCCAAGCGCATCGCAACACGCGCTGCAAGATCAGGCTGAAGGCCGCCCGCGCTTAAGGTCAGAGGGAGCATCACACAAAGCGCCTCGCGCGCGCGAGTAAGCGCCACATAAAGCACTCGATAACTTTCCTCTTCATCTTTTTGCGCACAGACGCGCGCCGCATACATCAGCCACTCCTGCGGAGATTCCGGCTCCTTTGATGCACAAAACTCAACAAAACCTTTGGGAGTAGATATGGTCTCGGCAGAAGAAGCGGTCAAGAGGCAAAGCTCTGTATCACCCGTTTGATCGTGGGGATCAGGAGCATATATGAGCGCTTGCGTAGCACGTGGTTTTGGAGCCGACCATTCCGCCAAAAACACCATAGGAAATTCGAGACCCTTCGACGCATGCACGGTCATGACCTGGACACTTGTGCGCGCACCTCCCGCCAGAGACGCCGGCGGAATTTTTTGCTGATCAAGCCAAAGATCAAATTCTTTTGCCGCGCGCGCAGGACCTAGTCCAAGCTCCTCGCAGAGATCATGAATATAGTGAATAGCAGCAAGAATGTTCGCCTGCACAGGTAAAGCCGACGCTCCTTCGGCACTCAGGCGCTCAAGCCACCCTGAGCGTTTAATCACCTCAAGACAAACCGTGCTCACGGGCATGGTGGGGAGCATCTGGCGTGCCTGCATAAGCACCTTGTGCGCACGCTCAGCACGAAGACTCGGCACATGGTCGTGATAAAACGTCATCTGTTCCAACCCTCGATGCAAAGGACGCTTGATAGGAAGTGAGCTATTGAGCTCGGCTTTTGACCCAAAATCAAGCAAATCCTGATCATCAAGCCCAAAAAGCGGAGAGGTCAAAAGCGGAAAGAGGCCGCGCTTGGTGTCTGCCGGATTAGCGAGCACACGCAACAGATCGGCAACCACCCTCACCTCAGGCGCAAATGAAAACGACGAGCCACCGCTTACCACACACGAAATGCCGCTTCTTCGCATCGCATCAAGATAGCAATCACAGTGCGTAGTTTTTCCCAAAAGAAGCGCCATGTCTCCAGGCTCTTGACCTGCGGAAATATAGGCTTTCATGCGGCGCGCGCACATATATGCTTCCACCTTGTGCATGGGCAAACTCATAGAAGAAGGCGCTTTCACCATTTCTACGTCGATGCGAGGAAGCGGCGCCGCATGGTAGGTGCTCTTGCGTGATTCATTAGGCTTCAGATCCATGAACTCAGGAAACAAGCCAGGGCACGCATCATTTTTATTTCGGCCATCGCAAATCTTTGCAACAAATGACAAAATATCCGCGTGGCTACGATAGTTGGTATCCAGACGAAATACCGTATCACATGCATGTTTACGAGCATAAAAGACCGAAACATCTGCACCACGGAACTTATAAATCGATTGCTGCGCATCGCCTACGGTCGCTAAATGCTTCTGATGCTCACCAGCGAGAAACGAAATGAGTTTGAGCTGCTTATTGTCGGTATCTTGAAATTCGTCGACCATCACGAGCTTAAACTGCGCTCTGAGCTCTGTTAATACCTGCGGGGCCTTTTCCACCGCAGAAAGCGCGAGGCTTATAAGATCGTCTTGGTCCACCACAGCACTTGCGCGCTTGAGCTCTTGATAGCGGGCGTCAATGGCTGCCGCAAGCTCCTTGCACAGATCAAAACAGTGCGCGACAATCGCAAGCGGAAAGCTCTTGACAAGCGCATATGCTTCGCATTTAAACGCAAAAATCGTTTCTTTGTTGTTCTTTGAGCGCGCCGCGGGAAGCGCTTTGTATAGCTCTACCAGCTCATGTTCAAGTGCTTTCATCTCTTTGACCCGAAGCGTGAGGGCGCAGGCGCCAAAGCTCGCTACAAACTCCTGTACGCGCGGCATCAGTTCTTCAAAGCGTGTGAGCGTGCGCGCAATCGCCGCTTCTTCTGTAGCACTCAAGCTCGCTTCGTCTCTAAATACGACGAGATGGCGATACAACGCACTCATCGACTGCATGAACATGCTGGGATCAATCGTTTTGAGTGAGCGATAGCCGCTTTCGTGTAAATGCGCACGCGAAGAAAGGGCGCGCACGAGCATAAACAGGCTTTTTGTGTGTATGCCACTATTCCCTGGCGTTGCATCTGCAAGCCCATAGTATTCCTGCAAAAAAGAAAAAAGCGGATCTTTTTCCTGCTCATGATACTTAGCCATGATCACGTCGCGCTCTGCTTGTAAGCGCAGCCGCAGACGCTCATTTTCATTTGCCACCTGAACACGCGGATCGATCCCAAGTTCAAGCGCGCAAGCCATAAGTATACGTTTGCACATGCCATGAATGGTGCTAATCCAAGCGCTATCTACCTGAGCGGCTGCATCCGGCATGTGTGCTTCTCTTAAACTCTTACGCAGGCGCTCCTTAATTTCGCGCGCCGCTGCATGAGTAAAGGTAATGATCAACACCTGGGACAAGTCCTCGATATAGGGCTTCCCCGCACGCCCCGACTCAGGAGACAGCGCCCAAAGCACGCGCTGGGTAAGGGTAAAGGTTTTACCCGAGCCCGCGCCCGCTTCGACAAATAAGGGGCGATCGAGCGTCGTTGCAATATCCTTTTGCGCACCACTTAGGCCGATACTAGCCGTTGACGTTTTGCTTTGAGCATGCGAAACATCTGCGGAAGCGCTCCTGCATTCATGAGAAGTGCTGGTAGATCCATTGTTTTGAGTATGTGTATCGCACAAACGCTGTTTCATTACTGCCTCTTTTATGCCAGGGAAGTCATATGTTGATTGCGCAGAAGCGCTTTGCAATACAAACACGCTTTGAGATGTTCCGCAGAAGGAGCAGGAGCTGCAATGTGTCCCGCTTGCATAGAAGCAATCACGCCCGAAAGCATGTGTTCGACTGCATCGAGAAGTGCAGCGAAGCCCTCTTCATTCGACTCTTTGCAGCGAAACGTCTCGGGCACTGCAAGCTGGGATACAAGTGAAGCTCTCAGTTTGTCCTCGCCCACAATGCGCGCAAGATATCCCGCATCACATGCGCCTGAGATAGCATGCGGATGTTTCGTCGATACATAGAGAGCCCCTACCACATTGAGCTGGGGATACAGGCGGCTCAACATGCGCGCGTAGATGAGCGTTTGAATGTGCTGAGGAAGCGCGAACGAGCACGCAGAAGAGTTTTCAACATCTGAATCTTCCGCGTCCTGTTCAGCTTGCTTGATGAGCTCATCAAGGGACAGTGCATATTCTTTTTCAAAACCACGCGGACTACGGTTTTTGTAATCGATCACGATTGCATTGTTGTGCGCATCCACATCGACTCTATCGATAGAACCCACCACGTAGGCTCCGCCGTATTGGATAAACGGCTCCTCTTTGCCAAACGACAGCTCGAAAAAGCGCGGGCTAAAGCCCTGAAACACGGTAGACTCATAATCGATAAAGGAATGAAGATCGCGCCTCATGCCATCGAGTTTGCCCTCGTCTTCAACCGTGTGCGGGACAAAAATTTGCTCGCGCATATATTTCTTTTGATTGTGGCGAATATATTGATGCGTCTTATGCATGTCAAACATCTTGTCGAGCAGGTCATGTGCTTGCGCAGGGTCATAATCCGCCCGCGCACCTGGTATATAGAGCTCCTCACCCTGAGAAGGATCCGCTGAAGACGCCGCGCGCTCTTTTGCGTGCGTTAGAAGTCGCGCATGCGTAAGCTCGAGCACGCGGTGCACAAAGGTACCCGCTTCGAGCTGAGAGCACTGAGCATCAAGCTCGGAGAGCGCAAGTCGTCTCTCGCAAAACCACTGGTAGGGGCAGCGCAAATAGGCTTCTATCTGAGAGGCCGACACAAAGGGAAGATGCGGCGCTGTGTCTTTTGTTCCCGCAGGAGCAATGCATAAAAGTTCTTTGTGCTCAGAATCAATCGAGCCTTGCGGGCGGGGACGTTCGCTTGCACACATACGTGCAGGTGCAGCGGCTATGCGCAAGTTGTTGCTTACTGCTTCCTCGCTTGCATGCAGCGCGAAACGTGAGTACACGAGCGTATTCACAAATTTCTGCGCCTGCGCGTCCCACACCAATTTGTAGCAATCGAGTACATCAGACAGTATGCACGAAGGATACGTCACGTGTCCTGTGCGGTCAAAGAGCACACGCTCAAACACTAAACGATGCGAAGCTAAGCGCATGAACTTTGCGTAAGCGCTACGAAACTGCGCCTGCGGATCGAGCTTGTGAAGCACGTGCAGGCGCTGAGCTATGCTTGTTGCCAAGCTATCGGGATCGGGAAGCGGGCTTTCCTCGCTTGTCTGACCCGTTATGTAGACCGTATCAAACGATGCAGGCTCGAGCTCGCTCGCATCAGTTACCGCTGCAATATAGAGACGTTTACGAGGGAGTATGTCAGCTGCTGCGGCTGCTGCAGGCGCTCTCAGTGCGGGGGCTGCGGCTTCAGACTCAACAGCGGCTGCTGCAGGCGCAAGCTTGGGATTTAGCACGATAGATGTACGATGTGCCAAAAGCTGCAACGTCTCGATAGCGCGGGCAAGACCGGAGGGAGTCGCAAGCGCAGAAGGCGCAAATTCCGGACGTTCCTGCATGTCTTTTACCAGCGCCATAAGTTTAAGAATAACTGTACGGGCCTCTTCTCGCTGCCATGCGTTTTCTTTGCGCGGGCTTAAAATTTTGGGGTCGCCGTATTCATCGATCGAATAATCAGCCGGCTCTGCAGATACCGGCTCTAGATACGCCTGGGCAAGAATCGAAAGCGCCTGAAGAAGTTTACCATGCATAAGCAAACTGCAGCTACGAGCACATACGCTGCTTGTACTATGAGGATTTGTAAGCGTTTTTAATACATCGGCAGGTGTGAGCAACCTATTGCCGCGCCAGAGCGCATCGAGACGATAGCTGTGCGCAAGACTTGTATGCGCACATGAACTCATCAAAAAATCGATGAGTTTTGTCGGCGGCCACCACTGCATATGCCCCACAGGAATATCGACTGTAGTGAATTCATCCATGACGGCGGGCAAAGGCCAGCTTTCGTTAAGAATCATGAGCTCAGAAACACTTGAGAGATACTCAAAGATCGCGCGCGCCGTTTCCGTGCTCATAAGCTTCTGATTAAGCGTTGCGCTCACCTCAACAGCATGCGCACACAATTTGGGTGCGAGCTCCTCAAACATACGCCGAGGATCGGGACTAGTGAGCAAAAGCTTAGCTGAAGCGGGTTCATCCTCAAGAATTGAGCGTGCAATAAGCTCAGCCTCGGCATGCGCTCCTGCAGGTAAAAGTAGGCGCACATCCTCCGATGGATCGAGCGTATGACTTCGCCCCTCTTCCAAGCAGAGCATGAGCTGATGAAGCCCGGAATGAAGGTCGAAGTTTGATTCTGAATGAAGTCCGGAATGAGGTTCAAAATTCTGCTCGGAAACGGTAGCGTTGGACGAAGTCGCCAGAGCTTTCGCCTCTTCTCGCGAGGCCGCCTCAGAAATAGAGCGAAATTCAGTCAAACGAGCAAGCGCCTCAAAGAGTATAGCTTCAAGGTGCGACATCCCGCAAAAACCGTATGCCACACAAAACGGCAGCTCAAACTGGGTACGCGTAAAAGATTCACAGAGCCATGGGATAGTCTCAATGAGCTCACAACGCCCTTCCGCATGAATGGCTTGTTGATAGCGTGCGCCAAATCGCACAAGCGCCGCTAGCGAAGGCGTGTCTTCCTTGCCGGGCACGTACGCAACAAGCTCGGGCAACACGCACTCCACAAGCTCGGAAATGAGATCGATCGTACCTTGATTCGGCGAGAGCGTAAGCTCATCGCTCACCGCTTCAGAACTCTCATCCAAACTCTCATCCAAAAGCGCACGAATCGTGAGCACGCGCGCAGTCGAAGTGATAGGTGCAAGCGCTCTATCAGCCCAAAGTCCCCAACGTTCGCGCAGCCAATCTTCGACGCGCACAACCACGACACCCCCACGAAGTGACGGATACGCAGCAAGTTCTCGCTTCAGCGCATATACACTTTGAAAATTCGGCACAAAAAGAATCGCACGTCCACGCGCCTGAATACCGCGCGTCAAAAAATCGACTATAGAGGGGCTTATCATGATCTGCTCTTGTCTCTAAAAACTCGTAACCACTACAGCATAGCGAAAAAAGAACTATTCTCCAAGCCGGGAATGTGGGCGAGAAGGAAGCTCAATATAGCTTGTTGTAGCTGCAGAATTGCTATCTTTACCTGCGGGTTTTTCCACTTGATTAGGAGAAGACAAAGGCGTGCGCGTGATCGCTACAGACTCCGGCTCGTTTCGCTTTGCGCGCGCTGAAGACGCCGACTTTGACAGGCTTTCGAGGAAATGTTTTACGACATCGCCTACGTCTTGCGTAAAGCTTTTGTAGGAATCTTTTGCCAAGTGCGCAATGTCGTTAAAAATAAGCTCTACAAATTCTCCCAAATACGCGCGGGTAGATTTACTCATAGAGGTAGCGTGATCGAAAATCTTTTTCCAGCAGCTCGGATCCTGAAGAATTTCGTCAAAGTTTTGCTTGCCACTTGCATATAGTGCATCAAATACCTCGTCGATCATCTGTTTTTCAGCGACGTTTGAAAGATTGCCTTCCCAGTTTTTGTGATTTGTGGCAAAGCGCGTGGCAGCAGGGGCGGCTGCGGGCACTTCCACAAAATGATCGCGCACAACACACCAGCTCAATGGCCCGTGCTGCATCATGCCCGAAGCGATACTTTTGACAAAATGCTTTGGCGCATGTTCATCATCAAACAGTTGCCCCACCACGCTAAATTCAGGCATAATGCGCACATAGCGCGCGCCAAATAAGGTATATGGGTCGGGCAGATCAAGCGCATGCGAAAAATTCGGCCCATCAAAATTGTACACACGCTCAATAGATGCACGAAGGTTCTCATCCAGCGAAGCCGCAGCATAGGCCGCGAGATTTCCTCCCTTTGAATGACCAGCGACTACAAGGGTGCACTTCCGCGCGCGCGCCTGCTCACAGGCATGGCAAAGGTAGCGATGCGCCATCGTTTGCGCAGGTACCACCTCTATTCCTAAGAGGAAGTCTTCCTTCCATCCCGCCAAAGACATATCGGTTCCGCGGTAACACACCAGCATGAGTTCATCGTTTATGACCCATGTATATGCAGAGAATTGTATATTCTTCTCAATATCTACCCGATCTTCATAGTCGAGAAGGGCAAACGAATCATAGCGAGAAGACGCAGCAAGCGCCTCAAAAAAGCGCCGATTCGGAATGAAAAATCCTCGCATGAGGCTTGGATCTATGGCTTCTCCCTTGGGCGTAGACAGAAGGTAGCTCGCTGCAAGGGAGGCTATGTCTTTGATCTTTTGGTGGG
Organism: uncultured Atopobium sp.; assembly: GCA_947090525.1. Taxonomy (GTDB): domain Bacteria; phylum Actinomycetota; class Coriobacteriia; order Coriobacteriales; family Atopobiaceae; genus Fannyhessea. The sequence continues at coordinate 208,516 of CAMUON010000001.1, read as the reverse complement.
ACTTCTGCTCAAGCACCGCAATGTCGCTATAGCTCAATACAGAAAAGATCAGATAATCACAAGGATTAAGCGGGCTTTTAGTAATATCGATATCGCCTCGCCATAAGAGATAGTCATAGATCGTAGTGTTTGCATCGTCGGGTACGAAGTCCTTTGTGGAAGGCATAGCAATGGTGGTCATCTCAACATCATCCCCTATATGCATAAATTCTTATATTTTGCAAAAAACTCGCTACGACAGCGCTTGCTCAAGAGCTGCGCGAAACAGCGCAGGTGCGCTTGATTAGGCCTTTAAGTAGCTGGGGCTGAACGAGCGCGCGCATGCGATTGTATTTCAGCATACCATAGTTGAGCTGCGATTTTTTTGACAGACCAACGCGCATCTTATAAAACTTTGGTGAACCCTGCGCTCAAGCTTATGAAGCATCCCTCATAGGGGTAGGATAGGAAGAGATTATACACAAAGAGGAAGTATACACACGAAACGCTTGCAGAAACGCTTGCAGAAACGCTTGCACAAAGCCGCGCGCGCAGTTCACAAGCTCAGTAGCTGTTGATACCTACCACATATGCATGATCGCAGCTGCAAGCGCACAGAAGCGCTGCTTCTACCTATGCAAAAGAAAGAGGAAGCTATGTCTCAGGAACTCTTACAGGTTTCTCATCTCCACGCGGGAACCGAAGACAAACCCATCCTTCACGACATCAATCTATCCATTCAACCGTCCGAGATCCACGTGATGATGGGCCCCAATGGCGCCGGTAAATCCACGCTCGGCCACGTCATCATGGGAGACCCTGTGTATCATGTCACCAAGGGATCCATCAGCTTTGAAGGAAACGACATCACGCAAGATGCCGCTGATCGCAGAAGCCTCGCGGGCATTTTCCTCTCCTACCAAGCCCCTGTGGAAGTTCCGGGCGTTCCTTTATACAGTTTCTTGCGTACTATTTGCCAAAAGCGTCCCGAGCTCAAGCTCTCCGCACGCAAGTTCCGTGAGCGCGTCGCCGAGATTTCAGAGCAGCTCGATATGGACGAATCGTTCCTTACGCGCGAGCTCAACGTTGGTTTTTCGGGCGGCGAAAAGAAAAAAGTCGAGATGCTCCAGCTCCTCTTGCTCCGCCCCAAGCTCGCTATTCTCGATGAAACAGATTCTGGTCTTGATGTCGATGCACTGAGCATCGTTTCGAAGGGCATCGAAGCGTATCGCCGCGACTGCAACGGCGCACTTCTGATGATCACACACAACACGCGCATTCTTGAGCGCCTCAATGTGGACGCGACGCACGTCATGGTCAAAGGCCACATTATGGCGCAAGGTCCTGCTTCTCTCATCGATCACATCGATACCCACGGCTTTGGAGAATACGAAGCAGCGCTTGAGCACGCAAGCGATCAAGATTCCAACTTATAACGAGGTGCTCTGTGAACGAAAAATCTCTTATCGATATAGCCAAAGACGCGGATTCTGACGCCTTTGACGACCTTGCCGAGGCAAGCGACTACGTCGATCGTGGTGCCAATTCCAATGTCGGCCTCGACGAAAAGGGCCGCTCAGACATTAAGGACGTCGATCGCTCGCTCTACGACTTTGTGATGAGCGAAGAAGGATACGAGCGCTACGCCGACGGGCTTACGCCTGATATTGTTCGCTCCATATCCCAAAAAAAGCACGAACCTGCGTGGATGCTCGACTTGCGCCTGCAAGCGCTTGAGCTTTTTCACGATATCGATATGGCCGATAACTGGGGCCCCGATTGCTCAGACCTTGATATGGACCATATTTCGACCTACGTGAGTCCGCAGACCAAGCAAGCGCGTTCCTGGGACGATGTGCCCAAAGATATCAAGCAGACTTTTGAGCGCCTGGGCATTCCAGAAGCTGAGCGCAAGAGCCTAGCCGGCGTTGGTGCACAATACGACTCAGAAATCGTCTACCACAACATGCGCGAAGATGTTGCGAAGCAAGGCGTGATCTACACCACGATCGAAGATGCGCTGCAAGATCCCAAGTGGGAACCGGTCGTGCATAAGTACTTTGCAAAGCTTATTCCCCCTAAAGATCACAAATTTGCAGCGCTTCACTATGCTGTGTGGTCGGGAGGATCGTTTGTGTATGTGCCCAAGGGCGTGAGCCTCAGCTACCCGCTTCAGAGCTACTTCCGCCTCAATGCGTCGAGCGCGGGACAATTTGAGCACACCCTTATCATCGTAGAGGACGAGGCAGACTTACACTTTATCGAAGGCTGTTCGGCGCCTAAATATTACGAGGCAAACCTCCATGCAGGCGCGGTAGAACTCTATGTGGGCAAAAACGCACGTCTGCGCTACTCCACCATCGAAAACTGGTCCAAAAACATGTACAACCTCAATACGAAACGCGCGCTCGTGGGCGAAAATTCCCGCATGGAATGGGTATCGGGTTCCTTTGGAAGTCATATTTCCTATCTCTATCCCAGTACTATTCTCCAGGGCGATTATTCTACCTGCGATTTTAGCGGTATTACCTTTGCCGGCGCGACGCAAAACCTCGACACCGGCTGCAAGATCGTGATGAATGGACGCGGCTGCAAAACATCAGTAGATACCAAATCGATTTCTAAGGATGGCGGCATCAATACCTTCCGTTCCTCGATGATCGTAGGCAAAAACGCGCACTATTCCAAGGCATCTATCAGCTGTCAATCACTCATGCTCGACGATATCAGCCGCTCCGATACGATTCCTGCAAACGATGTACGCTGCGCAACAGCAAGCGTTGGCCACGAAGCAACGATCGGCCGCATTTCTGATGACACGATTTTGTACCTCATGAGCAGGGGCATTAGTGAATCCGAAGCACGCACGATGGTCGTCAACGGCTTTGCCAACCCGGTCTCCAAAGAGCTTCCGCTCGAATACGCCGTTGAAATGAACAACCTGATCAAACTCGAGATGGAAGGAGCGATTGGATAATGAGTTCACCAGCATCTGCGCCGCAAATTGCGCCCGAAAACCTCAATACGAGCTCCTTTACCTCCGAAAAAAGCATGCACACCGAAAGCGAAGAGACGACGCTCAAGATGGTCAATGTGCCTCTTTCGCAAACCTGGAATTACTTACGGATCAATACCATTCCGTTTCGTGTAAAAAAACCGCAAAAAAGTGGCACGCTCTATGCGCGACTTCCTTCACTTTTTAGCCGCGTAGAAGTGGGCCTTGGCAAGGAGGCGGTCGCCTGGATCGAAGCGGTCGCACCAGATGCCCACGTTATCGAAGTGCCTAAGGGCGAAGCGCGCAAAGAGCCTATTGTCCTTTCGGTGTTTGCGGACGATCTCGAAGCCAAGGATACCGGTATCATTGTGCGTGAGGGAGCCGAAGCAACTATTGTTTGCGTCTCGTACTCGCACAATAATGAGTCTACTACCTCGGCAAATCTGTGCAGAATCATAGCCGAGCGCGATACTCGCGTCCATCTTATCGAAGTGGTTGCTCTGGGAGATACGCACGAGCACCTCCAAGGCATCGGCATCAGCGCAGATGCACGCGCAGAAATCGATGTGCGCCAATACGCCCTTGGTGGACAAAAGGTAGCGTTTGGCTTTTACGCCGATCTTTTTGGCGAAAGATCCCGCCTGGACCTCATGCTTCGCTACTTTGTACGCGGTCACGAGCGCCTCGACGTCAATCATATTGCGCGTCAACGCGGACGCAATACGCGCGTCAACATGCTTTCAAATGGCATTTTGGATGATTTTGCACACAAAACCTTGCGCGAAACGATCGATCTGGTTCACGGCGCAAAGGGATCCAAAGGAAACGAAGCTGAAACGGTGTTGGTGGCGTCGGATAATGTTGTCAACGAAACGCTGCCGGTGATTCTTTGCGATGAGGACGACGTGCTAGGCAATCATGGTGCCTCCATTGGTTCTCTAGGCCCTGAGCAGCTGCGATACCTTGCAGATCGCGGCATCGACGAAGAAGAAGCAAATATGCTTTGCATCCGTGCAATTTTTGATGACGCAGCGATTCACGCCCCCGATGCACTTTCGAGAAAAGCGATTTTTGCACGAGCGCATGAAGCCATAGGTCAAGACCTCGCGCAAGATTTTATGGATGCAATGGGAGAAACTACGCCTGCGCTCTAAAAGCCCAGCCAGCCCACGCACAAAGACCTGCGCGAGCATGAGCGCGAGCGCTACTAGCATCTCCGCGCCACAGTTAACGAGAAAGACGGTGCATGAACACACAAAACGCCCCGATAGATATCTACGACAATCCATACAAACAGGATTTCCCTTTGCTCCTGCAAGCGCCTCACCTGCACTTCCTCGATAGCGCAGCTACGGCGCAGCGCCCTTCATGCACGATCGCAGCGTTTCAGAACTTTTACACCACCATGAATGCAAATCCCCTGCGCGGGCTCTATGGTCTTTCGGTCGCAGCGACTGAAGCTATCGAAGATGCAAGGTCCTGCATAGCCCGCTTTATCGGCGCATACCATGCAGACAACACGCCCGCCTCGGACGAAATCGTCTTCACAAAAAATGCCACCGAAGCGCTCAATTTAGCCGCACACACGCTCGCGCAGGCACAGCTAAAACCCGGCGATGAAGTGCTTGTATCCATCATGGAGCACCATTCCAATTTGATTCCGTGGCAAGAAGCGTGCCGAGAAATGGGCGCGCATCTTACGTTCCTGCGCCTTGATGAACACTTTCATATATCTGAAGAAGAGCTTGAGCGCAAGCTCACCGATCGCGTAAAGATTGTCGCCATCACGCAGGTCTCAAACGTCCTCGGCGTGCAAAACGATATTGCGCGCATCGCTGCAGCAGCACATGAGCTAGGCGCCCTTGTTGTGCTAGATGCTGCGCAAAGTGTTGCGCATATGAAGGTGTCGGTTCAAGAGCTTGGCTGCGATTTTCTCGCGTTTTCTGCGCACAAGGTGTTTGGCCCCTTTGGTGTCGGAGTGTTGTGGGGAAAACACGAGCTCTTGCAGGATCTTCCCGTGTTTTTGACCGGCGGAGAAATGATTGATTCTGTCCGCGAGCAGGATGCTAGTTGGGCTGCAGCGCCTACGCGCTTCGAAGCGGGCACGCAAGACGCCTGCGGCATCTACGCCACAGCGCAAGCGCTTGCCTGGTTTACCGCGCAGGATAGAGCGCGCCTTTTTGCACGTGAAGAGGCACTTTGTAGCTATCTGCTCGCGCGTTTGGCTGAACTTGATTTCATCGAGCTTATCGGATCAAGCGATGTACGCGATCACGTAGGCGTTGTTTCGTTTAATGTGCACAACGTACATCCACACGATGTATCGAGTATCCTGGACGGGGCAGGCGTGTGTATACGCGCTGGTCATCACTGTGCCGAGCCGCTGCTCACTTCCCTTGGTATCAAGAGCTGCTGCCGCGCTTCGCTTAGTTTCTACAACGATGCATCTGATATCGACGCCCTCATTGACGGGCTTAAAACGGTTTGGGGAATTTTTAATGGATAATATGCAAAATCATGAATCTTGTTCGCATGCAAGCGGCGCGGACGCAGCTACAGGTGCTGGCTCTGCCTCCGCTGCTCAAGGCCTTTATAACGCCCTCTTTATGGATCACGTCAATCATCCCGACTGGTGCTTTGAAATGACAGACGCCAGCATCTCGCATACAGGAGTTAATCCTTCTTGTGGCGATGAACTGGTGTTTTATCTCAAAATCAACGACCAGGGCATCATCGAAGAAGCGAGTTACCAAGGACATGGATGTGCGATAAGCCAAGCTTCTGCCGATATGATGAGCGATTGTATCATCGACAAATCCGCTGATGAAGCGCGGGCACTTTGCGGGCTCTTTGGACGCATGATTCGCGCTGAACTCACAAGCGAAGACGATATCCAAGATCTAAGCGACGCGAGCCTGCTCAAAGATATTTCTCACATGCCGGCGCGTGTAAAATGCGCAGAACTTGCCTGGAACACACTGCAGGAGATGCTAGCCCCCAAGACGAAAGCATAGCTCCATGGATACCCCTTCTTGCGAAAGGCCTTCTCGTACAAGCCTATCTCGCGCAAAAACCACGCGCGCCCGCAAACCGCAGCCGCGCGCGTAAGCGTGTACAATCCTAAGTTGAGCATTGCACATTAAAGCCTATACTCAGTTGCATAGTAATATGCAGAAACTTCTATATTTCCAGGTATAAAGCCTGTGGTAGATGCATAAACTAGCGTATATACATTCCAAAACCATTCACCGATTACAGCCCACCACTTACACAAAATACTGTGTACATGTCATTCCTGAAAGCCCCGCCCCGTTAAAATGTAGACATCAAATCGCGTGAAAGGGGCTTTCATGAAACGTGCAATCGTACTGGTTTCTCACAGTACTATGATCACCGATGGACTTAAAGAGCTCATAGATGACATGGTCAAACACGACGAAGAGCAGTTCACGGTAGTATCTGCCGGTGGTACCGATACACACGAACTTGGATCTACCCCCACACGCGTTCTTTCCGCACTCGAAGAAGTGCAGGATGCTGAGCACATTTTTGTATTTTGCGATATGGGAAGCGCGCGGATGTCGAGCGAAACCGCGGTAAGCTTCCTCGATCCTTCTGTCGCTGAAAAAGTCGATGTCCTATGGAAAGCGCCTCTCGTTGAAGGCTCATACGTTTGCGCAGTTCAGTGCCTTATTGGCGAAAGCGTAGAGGCAACAATCGACGCAATCTTCGAAAAAATTGAATAGCGCGAGCGGTAGTGTATCCAGTCGAGCAGCTGCTCGCATATCCAGTCATGCAGCTGCGGGCGCTGCCGTATGCACCAGCGCATAGAGTCGTTTGTATGATTAGAAATCATGTGCAAAGAAAAAGGAGGAATTTGCCATGAAAAAAATTATCAACAGCCCTCACGACGTCCTCGAGCAAATGGTACAGGGTCTTGTCCTTGCTCATGCCGATAAATTGGAGCGTATTCCCAATACGCATGTCGTGCACCGACTCGCAAAAACTCCTGATATTGTAGGTCTCGTCTCGGGCGGTGGGTCCGGACATGAGCCTGCACACGCTGGCTTTGTTGGAGACGGTATGCTTTCGTGCGCCGTATGCGGCGAAGTCTTTACCTCCCCTACCCCCGACCAAGTGCTTGAAGCTATTCGCGCTGCAAACAATGGCCGCGGCGTATTGCTCATCGTCAAAAACTACTCCGGCGATGTCATGAACTTCGAAATGGCCGAAGACATGGCCCGCATGGAGGGTATTGAAGTAGATCACATCGTTGTCGCAGACGATATTTCTATCGAAGATGCAGAAAAAACAGCAGGTGCGCGCGGCATTGCCGGCACCATCTACGTCCACAAGCTCATGGGTTACTATGCACGCCAAGGAAAATCGGTATCCGAGCTTAAAGCTATTGCTGAGAAAGTGCTTCCCAACATCAAGACCATCGGCCTCGCGCTCACCGCTGCTACCGTACCTGAAGTGGGCAAACCTGGTTTCGATATCTCGGATGACGAGTTTGAGTACGGCATCGGCATTCACGGCGAGCCAGGGTATGCACGCATGAAGATGCAGCCCTCTCACGCTATGGCAGAAGAACTGGTATCCAAGCTCAAAGCTAAATTTGGCTGGAAATCGGGCGACTCTTACGCAGTCCTCGTAAACGGCATGGGCTCGACCCCTCAGATGGAACTCCTCATTTTCTGGAACGACGTACACTCCATTCTTGAGCAAGAAGGCATCGACATCAAGTTTGTCCGCGTCGAAGAGTGGATGACGAGTATCGATATGGCAGGCCTTTCGCTCACCCTCTTCAAGCTCGAGGATCCCGAATGGGTAGAAGCGCTCAAAGCCAAGGTATCTACCATCGCATGGAACAACTAACAAAAAACCCGTAAGGCGAACAACACGTAAGGTGACTCTATGAAATCGTATAAAGCATGGCTCAATGAATGGTTTGACAAGCTCGAAGAAGAGCGCAACTACCTCAGCGAGCTCGATCAAAAAATCGGCGACGGAGACCACGGCAACAACATGGCCCGTGGTGCCGAAGCAGCAAAAGAAAGCATCAAAAGCATCAATGAAGCCGATTTAAGTGCGCTTTTGAAAGCTGTTGCTATGGCATTTATGAGTAAGGTAGGCGGCGCAAGCGGTCCTTTGTATGGATCTGCGTTCTTTGCTATGGCGATGTCTGCTACCAAGACGCAAGATATTTGCGAGCTTATTGAGACGGGACTCCAAAAGATTAAAGCTACCGGCAAATCCGAAGCCGAAGAAAAGACCATGATCGACGTATGGCAACCCGCACTCGAAGCGCTCAAGAAAGGCGCACTTACGCAAGAGGTGCTCGATCAAGCACAAGAGCACACAACGAGCCTGCGCGCAACCAAAGGTAGAGCGTCTTATTACGGAGAGCGCTCAATTGGCGAAAAAGATCCTGGCGCCACATCGAGCGCCTACCTCTTTGAAGCGCTCATGCACCAGCTCTAAGCTGCGGATGTGTAAGCTCTCGGTTCTACACTTTATTAATAGCTGTTTGAGCTCTTTTTGCTATTGATCTTAGTTGTTCGCCCTATTATCAGAAAGAAGGGATTCTACCATGAGTCTTGATATGATTGGCGAGTTCTTAGGCACATTTATTCTGGTACTTCTTGGCAACGGTGTTGTATGCAGCGTATGCCTCAAAAAAACGAAATCTGAAGGCGCGGGCTGGCTTGCTATCACCATCGGGTGGGCGGTCGCGGTTACACTTGCAGTATACGTGTCCTGCATTTTCTGCCCAGCGCACTTAAACCCTGCTGTCACCATTGCACTTGCAGCTATCGGCGTCGTTTCCTGGTCTATCGTCCCTGGCTATGTCATCGCACAAATGCTCGGCGCTATGGCAGCGAGCATACTTTTGTGGCTGCACTTCTATCCGCACTTTAAGGCTACCGAAGACACCGGCACCGTCCTTGCATGCTTCTCGACAGCTCCTGCTATTCGTCACACCTGGTCAAACTTCCTCGGCGAAGCCGTTGATGGAGCCGTATTGATGTTTGGTATTTTGTGCATGGGGCCAAACAAGCTCGCAAGCGGTTTGGGCGCCATCCTGGTAGGTATCATCATCTTGGCCGTAGGTCTTGCAACAGGTTCGACCACGGGATACGCAATGAACCCCGCCCGTGACCTGGGACCTCGTATTATGCACGCAATTTTGCCGCTTCCTCACAAGGGCGACTCCGACTGGGGTTATGCCTGGATACCTGTAGTTGCGCCAGTCGTTGGTGCGGTTGTCGCAAGCTATATCTATCAAGCACTCTTGGCAATGCTCTAAACGCCTCTCGCCGCAAGCGCTGCATTCGCTTCGCTTGATCTGATCATTGCTCGAAATCACTAACAAACCCGCAGGTCCTGATATGAAGCCTGCGGGTTTTGCGTAAGCAGCTTACACGCGCGCACAAAAAGAAAAACCGCAAAGGCCAAGAGACCTTTGCGGTTGATCATAGATACGCAATTCAAACGCACTAAACGCAAGTAGAGCTGCGAGCACAAACGTACGCTCAAGCGCGGGCGTGGGCGCTCTCGCTTACAACTAGTTCCACGCCTTGCCGTCGCAGCCAAAGTCGCGAATGAGTTCGCTTGCGCGTGCAGTAATAGCCTCACGACCAGGCTTGAGAATCTTACGAGGATCGAAGCCCTTGGGCTCAAGGTCCTTGCCCTCTTCGATGTACTTACGAATAGCTGCAGTAAATACCTGTTGAAGCTCGGTGTTGACATTTACCTTGGAAATACCCATGGAAATTGCCTTTTGAACTTGATCGGTTGGAACGCCACTACCACCGTGAAGAACCAAAGGAAGATCGCCGACCTTCTCCTTGATCATAGCAATGCGCTCAAATGAAAGGCTCTTCCAGCTCTTGGGATATACGCCGTGAATGTTGCCGATACCGCAGGCAAGCGCGTCGACGCCCAAGTTTGCAAAAATCTCGCATTGCTCAGGATCAGCCAATTCACCGGTGTTGGTAACGCCGTCTTCGGTACCACCGATGCCGCCGACCTCAGCTTCTACTGAAATGCCCTTCTTGTGGCAAAGTTTAACGATTTCTTCGGTGCGCTTGCGGTTAAGCTCAAAATCATTTTCGCGAGAACCATCATACATAACAGAGGTAAATCCAGCCTCGATTGCCTGGAACACTTCTTCGTAATTACCATGGTCAAGGTGCATAGCAACAGGAATGGTGATGTTTTTGACCTTAACGAGTTCCTCAACCATGTCCTTAACGAGCTTGAACGAAGTTTGCCATTTGGCTGCTCCGCCCGTGCACTGAATGATAAGAGGAGCTTGTTCTTTTTCGCAAGCATCGAGAATTGCTGATGCCCACTCAAGATTGTTGGTGTTGAATGCACCGATTGCATAGTGGCCTTGCTCTGCGCTGCGAAGCATAGAAGTTGCAGAAACGAGCATGAAATACCTCCTTGACGTTACCATATAACATACACATCTCTATGATAGCGCTTGTTAGCATAAGCTTCCGTTAAGCTCGTAACTTATACGAAATATATATGAAATATTTCTCGCGCGAGGTAGGTATAACGGTTTACCTAAGCCGAAATCGTGGGCAAACTGTGATAACGCACTCACAAAGGTGCACAGCTTGTGAGGCGATTGGTCTTTTTGTTTGAAGATGTATGAATCGGGTTATAGTTCATATAGCTTATCAAGAAGACTATCAAAACACACGACGCACGAGAAACACGAGCCCGATCGCGCGCATTGTAAGATCTATATAGCAAAGGAAACGCTATGAAACGAAGCATATATGACGCAAGCGCTCACACATACACTCAAACAGACGCTCAAGTAAACAGTCAGCAAAACGGCCAGCCAAACGGCCAGCTAAACACTCCAATACCCACTCCGGCACGCGCATATGAAACCATTCCTCAAGACTTGGAAGACCCTGGGATGGATGCTGAGCCCGAACAAAAAGGCTTTTTCAACGACGTTTCGCTCATAGCGATTTGCGCAAGTACACTCGCGGCGCTTACTTCGTTTGTCCTCAGTACGCAGATCGGCTTTACTGGCTCCATCATAGGTGTGGGCGTAGCAGCAGCAGCGTCTGCCTTTGCTTCGCAACTCTGTTCTTCGCTTCTCAAGGCCTCCGCGCACAAAATTAAACGCCAGCAAGGAAAAATCTTTTCCACGGCACCTGAATATGCAGATTATGACCGCGCCGCCGCAGATAAAACGACCTATCTGGGACGCGCGCACGAAGGAAACTCATCAAAGAAATCGCCGCGCAATCTAAAGGCGACTCGCCTTGCCCCCTATGAACTCCGTGCGAAAAACTTCCGCAAAGCACGTACTAAAAGGCGGATACTGCTTGGAACAGTCTGCGGAGGGGTAGCGATTCTTTGCGTGCTCATCTATGCCGCTGTCGTAAATGTGGCAACTAAAGGCGCTGGTATTGGGTCTAAAGAAGTGCTTGCTCCCATTGTCCAAGATCAAGGTCATAACGCCTCCAGAGAGCATAAAAAACAAACGGCGCCGCAAGCACAGGCGCCCACAACTTCAACTAAAAAAGAAGCAGAAAATGCGCAAAAGGATGCGGACGTAAACGCGAAAAACGAAAGTGCGCAAGCACAAGAAGAATCCTTAGGCACGTCCGCCAAAGACAATGTAGGTACGAACGACAGAAATGAAAAAGCGCCGGAAAAAGATGGCGCAAGCGCGCAAAAACCAAAAGAGCAGCTAAAACAAGAAACGCCTGAGAAGCCAAACAATGCTTCAGCCCCTCAAGCCTCGTCCGCAAAAAATGAGGGCACAAGCAGCAAAAACTAGGAAAAAACTAGGCCAAATCTAGGTTACAGCTAGGCAACAGCTAGCAAAAAACGAACGCGCGGTTGTGTGGGCGCGCGCCCTAAAGCGCCCTAAAGCGCCGCAAGCGCGCGCAAGTCCAAAGCCCTAAAGCGCTGCGAGCACCTCTTTTTTGCACGCCAAAAATTCAGGACTCAGCATAAATTCCTCCGGCTCGCAAGACATCTGCATCCGGGGCGACGCAATTTCTGCAGAAATTGTTGCCCACGGGCCATCTTTTGCCTGCTTGAGCACGTAAATCCGAGACGCCATAAGCACCGCCTCGTCCACATCGTGCGTCACAGCCAAAACTGCCAGATTTAACCGAGACACCATGGAACAAAACCACAACCTGATCTGCGTGCGCGTGATCGCATCGAGCGCAGAAAACGCCTCATCGAGAAGGATGCAATCGTTTCCCATGAGATAGGTGCGCAAAAACGCAGCGCGCTGTCGCATACCTCCCGACAACTGATCGGGGTATTTCTCTTGCGTGCCTTCAAGCCCAAAATCCTGAAAAAGCCGGCTCGCACGGGCTCGTGCCTCGTCATCGAGGGTATGGGCAATCTCGAGCGGCAGGCACACATTATCGAGAATGCTTTTGTGTCTGAGCAACAAATCCTTTTGAAACATATAGCTTACATGGCCAAGGAGCTCCAACGAAGGATCCCCATGAAGTAGAACCTCCCCTTCGCGTGGGCACATAAGACCTGAAAGCGCGTGGAGAATAGTTGTTTTGCCGGTGCCACTTCGCCCAACCAAACACACGATTTCGCCAGGTAGAAGCTCTATATTGATCCCGCGCACAATCATATGTGAAGGGGCTTTGTGAAGTCGAGAAAACATAGCGGAAAAGAAGGCGGGCACTTTCGCGGGTGCAGGCGCTTTCGCGGGTGCAGGCGCTTTCGCGCGAAGCTGGACACGCTCCCGCACGCCCGCGTTCTCACTATCATCCCAGCTGAGCCCCAAGTTCTTTGCCTGAAGAATCGCTTGCACGCCGCGAGCTTTTTCATGTGTTTGCGTTGTTGAAACATCCATGGCCATGAGTATCGTTTACACCTTATTTTTCGCCAACAAATTGCATGGTAAATCCGCTCGTAACGTCCAGAGGCTTCTCCACCAGCTTGTTGTCATTGAGCCACTTAAAATACGCCGCCCAGCGGTTAGGATCGATGATACCCCAAACCTCTGCATCGTCCTTATACTTGCCCGCCAAAAATTCCTGACTCTGATACACAAGCTTGCTATCAAGCTCAGGCGCTGCCTCGAGCAGAATGTCTGCCGCCGCGTGCGGGTCTTTGATCGCGTCCATATAGCCGTGTTGCACCGCTGTCATAAACGAATCGACGACGCCAGCATGCTCCTTTGCAAAATCGGTATTCACCGCGATTACCGGCGTGTAAAAGTCGAATACCTCGTCGATGTCCTTAAAGGCGAAGTAATTGACGTCGTAGTTTTGCACGATCGCATTTTGAACGGCCCACGCTTCAAACACCCATACCGAATCGAAAAGATTCGCTTTGAGGCCTTGTACCTCGTCGTTTGCGCTGTAGGGAACCATTTGGATCTTTGAAAAATCGCCGCCATCTTTCTCCACAACATGCTTGATAGTTGCCTGCTCAATCGGCATATTCCAGGTAGCGTAGCGGTGATTTTCCATAGCGCGCGGACGTGTGATCCCGTCTTCTTTTCTGCTCATAATACCCGAGGTATTGTGTTGAATGATAGCTGCGATGGCCTCAATGGGAAGCGGGTTTTCGGACGCGAGGGTATTTGCAATAAAGTCCTGGTAGCTCACGCCAAGTTGCGCCTGACCAGAGCCAATCATCGCTTCGGCGCCGTCTTCGGCAGGCTGCACAATTTCGAGCTCAATGCCCGCTTCCTTGAAATACCCGCGCTTTTGCGCTACATAAATACCCGTATGATTGGTATTTGGCGTGTAATCAAGGCAAAACGTGATTTTTTGCAAATCGCCCGAAGCGCTTGTGGAAGAAGAGGAATCGCTCGCAGACGTTGCCGCTTTTCCGCAGCCAAAAAGTCCAGCGCAGGCGCTCGCACAAGCACCAGCAATAAATGCGCGACGCGAAAGCTTGTTCATGTTACTTCCTTTCTGCCTTTTCCCAAGGCATTGAAACGTGCCAAAGTATACGAATGAGCCCCATCAACAGGAGCGATAGCACCGAAATAAGAAGGATGACCGCGAACATCCTATCGTAAGCAAAGGACTTGCGCACGCGGATCATGTACACGCCAAGTCCCGAAAAACCGCCGAGCCACTCCGCAATAACCGCAGCTATAATGGCATAGGTCGCGCTGATCGAGAGCCCGCCAAAGAATTGATTGAGCGCAGACGGCAACTTCACGTGATAAAACATCTGCGCACGCGAGGCCTTAAGAATACGCATGAGATCGATCGTTTGCCTATCCACTGCGCGAAAGCCCGCTAGCAATGATAAGGTGATAGGGAAAAACGTCGTAATAATGACCAACACCACCTTTGGGAGCAGGTCATATCCGAGCCACAGCACCAACACGGGAGCTATCGCAATGGTTGGAATCGTTTGAGAAATGGTGATGAGAGGGTTCAGCGCAAGACAAGCAATACGGGAACTGTCCATGATGAGCGCTACCAAAAGCCCCAGTATGCAGCCCAAAACAAGACCTATGCACGCTTCGCTCAACGTAGTGATACTGTGCGCAAACAAAAGCGCACGGTCGCGGATGAGCGCAGAAAGTACCTGCGTGGGTGCAGGAAGAAGAAAATTCGGGATGATGGAGCTGTCTACCAACAGCTCCCAGATCAAGATAAGACCGAGCGTTGTCGCAAGCGGTATGATGACTTTTTTTGAAAGAAACGCCAAAAACAAACGCTGAAGCACGGTATCCACCAACTTACGAAACAAAGCGAAGGAACCACACTTGCGCATATGGCTGTCTGCACTGCAGAAAAACGCAGTGCAACGACGTGTCGCTGTGGGCGTGCGCGGACATGCGTGAGGTGCGCGCGAGGTGCGCGGGCGTCACTCTTTGTGCGGGCGCGGGCAAGTGCATGAGCACGATGTACGCGGGCAAGCCTATTCTCACAACAACACAGGTATGATGTGTCCCTACGCTGGCATTATCCAGATCAGGTATGGTCGGATGCAGGCATCCCTCTCAGCCTACCTCGCTGTAAGCTCCCTTCTTTTAGAGTAGTACATCAACTTTCAATCCGTGTGGTGAATTCTTCTCAACACAACAACTCTATTAGTTTATACTGAATAGTACTGGTTTCGAGCAAGCAAAATGCCTGGTCAAGCCTTTGTTCGCGCACGGCTCAGATCGTGTGGCATCTGTCTTAAAAGGAGTAATGTCATGTTCAAACAGCGTACGCACAAAGCGCGGCTTTCTTCTTTGCTGCCTATTTCCTCTTCTTGTCCATCTTCTGTCGCGGGCGCTGGTAACACGCTCAAGGCTATCGCCGCAGGTCTTGGGCTAGCAGGAACACTTGCGGTGGGCGCTCTGTGCATGCCCACATTTGCCGTTGCCGAAACTCCAGCTGTTGAGACTGCAAACACCACCTCGTCCACCGCTCAAACCACGGCACCTGCAGACACCGAAGCAATATATCGCCTCTATAACAGCTGGTCAGGCGAGCACCTGTATACACGTGAGGCAGACGAACGCGCGCATCTTATCCAAATTGGTTGGCGTGACGAAGGTATTGGCTGGTATGCGCCTCTTAAGGGAGACGCTATCTATCGTCTGTACAATCCCTACGAAAAATTCCATCTCTACACTGCAAATCAAGAAGAGCGCGATAATCTGATGAGCAAAGGCTGGCTGCTCGACCGTACCACCATCATGTCCGGCGGGGACCATGTGATGTATCGCGAGCTCAACCCCTATGAAAGACCTATGCGCCACAACTGGACAACCAACAAGGAAGAGCACGACCACCTGGTTAAGATTGGCTGGGTTGCAGAAGAAGACGCAAGCTTCCGCTATGTAGCGCCAGGTGTTGCTCCTAAACAAGAAGAGCCTGCAAATGAGGCGGCTGAGAAGGCAAAACAAGGAGCGTTTGCGTACTTCCGCGATCGCGGTGACATAGAGGCATATGAGGCGCTTACAAAGGCAAGCTATGCCCAGGATACGCACGAAGGCGATCCAAAAGATGCAACGAGCATCGAAAACGTACGCGCATGCTTTAAGTTTTTGCGCATGTGCAATGACCTGCGCAAAAAGGAAGGCAAAGGCGAGCTCATGGTGAGCAGGCGCTTGATGGCAATCGCTGAATCCAATGCCAATGCATCTGCACGTACAGAGGATCATACAAAGCAGTTTAACGTCGGTGAAAACCTTGCGTGGGGCATGAACAATCCCTTTGACTTCTGGTATGACCAAGAAAAGGCTAATTTTGAAAACGGAAGCGGCGAAACCGGACACTACAAGAACATCATCAATGATGAATACAAAACAACCGGCTTTGCGTTCAATCAGTTAAGCGGAGAATATACCAAGTGCTACTCGCAGGTCTTTGACTTTGAGGACGATCGAGCAATGACGATCGATGAGCTCGAGAACGACTTTAATGCCTGGCTGAAGGAAATTGGCTACACAAAATAGCAGCTCTTGCAGCGCTCGCGCAGAAAGTCAAACACTCCATAATCATCTGCGCTCGCTCGCGGCACATCACTTGATGTAAGTCATTTGCGCCTGCTACCAGGGTTTTTCCGGAGAGCGCGGAAACCACAACGCGCTCCCGTAAAAACCCTTCCTCGCAGGCGCGATAATGCATTCCCACACAAAAGCTTCCCCGCGAGCGCGACGTGTTTATCTGTTGTTTCTCTTCCATTCGCACACAGCAAAAGGCCAAGCGTGGGAAAAAGGGTTGATACAGGAAAAGGCTTCCGCGGATGCGCTCACGGGTCGAAACCTGTCATGCGATGGGACGCGTAGAAAAAATGGCCTTTTTGTCTACCGTTTTGGCCTGATTTTGGCCAAATTCGAGCCCCCCCCCGCGGCACCCCAAAAAATTGCCCAACGCGTATAGCTGCGCATATAAGAAATTTAACTAATAAAATTAGTTGAAAATTTGATATTTTGGTAGACAAAAGCCCGTTTTTTTCTACGCACCGCTAAGCGCTTACGAGTAGACACCCATCCCCCACGCGAGCTTATCTCTGCGTGCGCCGCCGCGCTGAAAAGCCTGTTTGACCTCCTACGCGAACGAGGAGGATGTTTTGTGGTAGACCGTTATGTCTTCGGTCTATCCACAAAACATCCGATAGTGAGCGTAAGGGACCTTAACAGCCAGGCTTTTCAGCGCCCTCGCGCCACACGCGTGTGAGCGCCTTAGTCTATGCTTTTGAGCGACAACACCATGTCGATTTTATTTAACTTCGGGCACATCATCGCAAGTATGCACAGCACAAAAACAAGCGTCAGCAAAAACGCAAGCACAAAGCTTGGCGCATGTATCACGCGCGCAAACATCACGTACTCCACCTCAGCCGTTTGCACCACAAACTGATCCAAGAGCACGCCCAGCCCGATACCCAACGCATCACCCATCACGCAAAGCAAAAGACTATCCCTAAACACATAGGAATACACTTCGCGCCTGGTAAACCCAAGCACTTTCAAGCTTGCGATCTCTCGTATGCGCTCCTCGATATTGATATTCAACAGGTTGTACAGCACGATAAACGCCAAAAGCACTGCAGAAATCACCAATACCGCTACAACCATATCCACTACCGCAATCATCTTGCGATAGGTATTGAGTGTATCATGCGAGAAAGACACCATCGAAACGTCCGGCAAACTATACAAATCGCGGCTGAGAGCGTCTTGCACCGATTCATCTGCGCTTGTGGGAACTTGCGCAAGAATCGTCGAAAAACGTGGGCTTTCATGCACGATACGCTGGTAATTTTCCTTTGTCATATACACTTTGTTGCCAATGTAATTTTCGCAAATCCCACCAACCGTAAGCTCGATACCACCGCCGTGGGCATTACCTACCCTATCCTGCTTGTAGAGGATAAAGCTATCGCCTTGAGCGAGATGATGGAGACTCGCGAACTTCTCAGAGATGATGACCGAGGCCTCGCTTAACTCAAGCGGCTCCTTTGTGATGCGATTTCGCAAGCTTACCAACTGAGAAAAACTCTCGGCATCCTCCGGAACAACAAGGTCTACCAGCGTCTTTTTGGGTATACTCGCATCGTTATCAGGACCAAGCGCAAGCATATGCTGGCTGTGCACCCGCGTCATGCGCGTGACTTCGTCGTGACGAGAAAGTATATCCTGCGCATGCACGATATCGGTCTCCAAGCCCTCATCACTCATACCAACCGTCAGCTCATAGTGCGTAATCTCGCCATATTGCTTATCGATAATCGCCCATATCGCATCGTGCAGCCCGAATCCCACGAGCAAGAGCGCCGTACATCCGCCGATGCCCATGATGGTCATGAACAGGCGTTTTTTGTACAAAAAGAGATTCCTAAGACTAATCTTCCACGAAAACGACAGCACATGCCATAAGGGATGGATACGCTCGAGCAAAATGCGCTTGCCCGCCTTGGGCGCGCGCGGAAGCATGAGACTAGCAGGCGTTTCGGCCAAAGATCGCCAGGTCGTAATAAAGGTAGCAAGAAGCGTAATACCCACGCCAAGGCCAAACGCGAGCGCGCACACATCCCATGACACCGGGAGCGGAAACGTTGAAACCGGAATGGAATAAATCACCGAGTATGCCTTTATAATAATGGTAGGAAGCACCTGCGTAAGCACGGCAATGCCAATACACGCCCCCACACCCGAGGCAACAAAGGCATACCCCAGATATTTCGACATGATCTGCACATTTGAATAGCCAAGCGACTTGTAAATACCGATGAGACCGCGCTCTTCTTCGACCATACGTGTCATCGTAGTGAGCGCAACTAGTGCAGCTACCAGGAAAAACATCAGCGGAAATACGCGGGCAAGCGTATCCATGCGCTTGGTATCAGAATCAAAGAGATGCGCGCCCTCGTGCTGAGTGCGATCGAGCACGTAGATATCGGGAATATCGAGCGCATCAATTTTTGCCTGAGCGCGATCGAGCTCGGCTTGTGCCTTATCCAAGGTAGATGCTGTCTCTTGCGCATGCTCGTCGTAGCGCGCTTGTCCTTCGGCGTAGCGCGCGCGACCCTGTGCAAGCTTTTTTTGCGCGGATGCGAGTTCGTGTTCTTTTGTGCGAAGGAGCTCAGCTTTGCGATCAAAGGTAGAAGCTGCCTCTGCTTGTTTTTGGGAAAGCGCGCGGGCTTGATGAATTAACGTTTGTGCTTTACGTTCGAGCTCAGTAAGTGCCTTGAGCTTGGCTTCTGCCTGAGCTTTGGCTTCTGCCTGGGCTTTTGCTTGCGCTGAAGTAGCTTCCGATCCCGACACAGAAGTAGCAGCGTTTTTTTCTGCGCCTGCGCCCGCGCCACCTGCGCGAACGTTACCAGCATCCGAAGCCCCAGCGCCTGCACCAGCACCCGAAGCACCGGCACCAGCGCCAACACCTGCACCCGCAGCCGCAAACGCCTCTTTCACGTGCGCAATCTCTCCCAAGAGCTCTTCTACCGAGGACGCACGCATGCCTGATGCAGCAGCCGCGCTCAGAATACGGGCCTTTCCTTCATCCAGCTGGGCCTGTGCACGCGCAAACTCTTGTTCCGCATCCGCTTTTGCCTGCGCAAGACGCACGCGTCCCGCTTCAAGCTTTGCTTTGCCCTCACGAAGGCTCTTTTCATGCGTGGACAATTCATCATGTGAGCGCGCAAGCGTATCCTTTGCTTCTTTGAGTTGCTCTTCTGCCTGCGCTTTTTGATCGTCAAATTCCGCCTTTTTGGCATCAAGCTTTTTCTGCGCATGCGCCTTGAGAGAGGCTTGGCGCATATCTGCAAGCTCGTCTTTTTTGGCCTCAAGCTGCGCTTTTAAGGCAGCGCTTTCTTCCTTATATTGAGGCAGCGTGCTTGGGCAACGCTGA
Source organism: uncultured Atopobium sp. (assembly GCA_947090525.1). Lineage (GTDB taxonomy): Bacteria > Actinomycetota > Coriobacteriia > Coriobacteriales > Atopobiaceae > Fannyhessea. The sequence continues at coordinate 188,707 of CAMUON010000001.1, read as the reverse complement.
TTTTCGTTTTGTGTCAAAAACAGCTCGGTATAGGGAAAATCTTCAGCAAAAGTCGAGGTAGGCGTATAAATATACTGTTCAATAGCACCAGAACCCAAGGTTGTTGTACCAAAGCTTCGGGTATAGGGATACATGGGCGAGCGCACAAGGCCTACCACCTGCAAATGCGTCGTCGCAAACACGGTATCAAGCCCATCTTGCGTAGAAATAATATCAAGCTCATCGCCTAAAGAAAGCGGAAGTGCAGGCGCCTGAGCTGCAACAACGCACTCCCCCGCCTGAGTTGGCATACGACCAGAAATGAGTTCCAAGCGATTGAGATACGCATAATCTCTCGAAGCGTCCGGAGCAGCCGCAGCTGCATCGCTTGAACCATCCTGAGCACCCGAAGCCCCAGCACCAACATCGCGAGAAGCGCGCGCACATATCTGAGGATCAATAGAAGAAATACGCGCAGCTGCCTGCTTATCCCGAAAACGAATCGACGCGTCTACCGTATGGGACGGCATAATTTGTGCGACATGATCGGTGTGCGCAATCGCATCAATTTCAGCTGTAGAAAAGCCCATGGAAGAAATCATGCGCACGTCCCAGACATGCTGCGCACGAAAATACGCATCGATGTCGCTTCGCATATCGGGGCCACACATCATAAGCCCTGCAAAAAAGCCGCTTCCCAGCGCACAAATGCCCATGAGAGCCAAGAACCTCGCCCGGGAACTGCGAATCTGACGAAAACTATGGCGTATGAAGAGGGCTAAGGAATGCATGAGCGCCTACCATTCAACGCTAGCAGCAAGTGCTGGATGTGCATTGGTTTCCACTGAAACTGCCTTGCCTTCGTGCACGTGAATCACACGATTTGCGATATGCGTAAATGCGCTATTGTGCGTTACAACTGCTACTGTTTTCTTCGTTTGCGTGCAAGTATCTTGCAAAAGCGCAAGAATCTGCTTGCCCGTAAGATAATCAAGGGCACCTGTTGGCTCGTCGCAGAGCAAAAGCTTAGGGTTCTTTGCGAGCGCGCGTGCAATTGCTACGCGCTGCTGCTCGCCACCAGAAAGTTGAGAGGGAAAATTGTGCATGCGATCTTTGAGCCCCACCTGCTCAAGCACATCTTTCGCCGGCAGGGGGTTCTTGCAAATCTGACTTGCGAGCTCGACGTTTTCGAGCGCGGTGAGATTTTGCACCAAATTGTAAAACTGAAAGACAAAACCGATATCGTAGCGCCGATAATAGGTAAGTTCTTTTTCGTTGAAGCGGGAAATATCGCGATGGTCAAGAATAATCTTTCCTGAGCTTGACGTATCCATGCCGCCCAGCATGTTCAAAACAGTCGTTTTACCTGCGCCGGAAGCGCCAACAATAACGACAAACTCGCCTTCGTCGATACTAAACGACATGTGATCTACCGCACGCACGCGCACATCGCCCATGTGATAGTCCTTGCATACATCTCGAAACTCAACAAACGCCACGATATTCCCCTTGCATGGTCTGAGATAGCGCGAGAGAGCATCCAAAAAAGTGGGCTATGCCAACGCCTGCGCACACAATCACGCACAGGATCGCATTCGCATACAATCACGCGCACCCACGGTCACACACAGTCACGCGCACGCGCGTGTCCAAGAAGCTCAAATCCGCACAATAAAAAGCTAGAAACGCATTACCCTACGCACATACGTCCTCGTAGACGACGCTTTTTGCAGCATCTGCACGAGCGCTTGCACCAAGCAACTCCCCAACCAGCGTAAGGCCCAGAGGAATGCAGGTGCCAAGGCCTTTGCTTGTGATAAGATTGCCGTCCTTGACCACTTCATCCTGAGAAACAAGCGCGCCATGCGCACGCAACACATCCTGAAATCCTGGATTTGACGTCGCATGCTTGCCTTCCAAAAGGCCAAGCTCAGCAAACACAGAAGGAGCAGCACACACTGCCGCCAGAAGCGTGCCCTTTTTGTTCTGCTCCACAAGCGCCTCACCCAACTGAGCGCATGCACCCAAATTGGTCGTACCAGGAAGCCCTCCAGGCAGGAAAAGGAGGTCGTAATTGTCATAAGAAAACGAAGGATCACAAATGCTCGTGTCCAACGCAATTGAAAGACCGTGCGCAGAAACAACACTGAGCTCTTTTGAAATGCTCACTTTGTCATAAGAAATATGCGCGCGTGCAAACAAATCGCAGACTACAAGCGCTTCGCACTCTTCGAGACCTTCAGCAAAAAATACTGCTGCACGTGGAGATGATGTTGCCATATGCTCACCCTCATTCATGGTTTGTTGTACAAAAAAGTAGGCGTGTAGTAGGCGTGCGTACAAAAAACCTGTACGCACCCAGCTTTACAGGCGCGCAAAGCTATGTCCAAGCCTGGCTACAAAACCCAAGCCCAGCATACGAGATCACGCCCGCAGCTGCCTACTACTATTGTCTATCTTGCGCGCGCGGGCACCCCGTCAAGATGCAATTCTTTTCTAAACATCACAAGAATCACAAGCGAAAGCGCGCTCGCAAGTGCCCAGGTGACAGGAGCATTGAGCCAAAGCCCAAAAAGCCCCAAAGGTTTCAGCGCAAACAACACAAGAATCGGCAAAATTGTCGTCGAGCAAAACGAAAGCGTAGACGCAAGCTTGGTTTTTTCAACCGCTGTAAACAAGCTCTGCACGCACAGAGGAAACCACCGAAACGCAAACGATAGCGCGTACAGACAAAAAGCGTCGCGCGAGAGCAAAAGAATCTCCTCCCCCGCATCGGCAATAAAAATCCGCGTACAAAAGTCGGGAAAGAAGCCCATAATAGCCGCCATCAACAACGACACAAATCCTACCGTCGCGAAAATATAACGCTCAAGCTGGCGAATGCGGTCATAACGCTTAGCCCCCCAGTTGTAGCCCACAGCAGGCTGCAAGGCATCACAGATGCCGTAGAGCAGAGGAAAAATAAAACTTCCCGCAAAGATCAAAAAGCCATACACCGAAACTGCACGTACTCCTGCCTGCACCATGAGCTCATAATTGAGCAAAATCAGCGTAATGCGACCCGCCACGTCGTTCAAAAAGGCGGGAGTACCGCTCAGCATGATCTCTTTGATAATCGCTTTGCTGATGCGCGGGCGGACAAAACGCAAAAGCATCTTGTTCATCATAAATGGAATAAGCGCTAAGCATGCGCCCGTAGAAATCGCAATCGAAAAAGCAAGACCCGCTCCCAGCGTTCCCATACGAAAAATGCTCAGCATAGTAAATTCCAATATGCAGCCAAAGGTCGAGGTAAACAGATTAAGCGCAAAGCTGCTCTTGACCTTGCCGCAAATGCGCAAATAATTATCCACAGCAAACAGTATCGTGCCGAAAGGCGCAAACAGCGCAAACATCCGCAAATAATCGCTTGCCATATCCCGAAGCGAACCCGTAGCACCCATAAGCTCCATCATCCAGGGCGCAAGCACCCAAAAGAGAGCGCCAATTACCGAGGCTCCCACCAAAATCATGAGCACCGCACAGGTAAAAATATTGTTCGCGCGGTCGCGCTTTTTAGCACCTAAACTAATGGAAATCGGCACAGATGAGCCCACTCCCACCATGTCGCCAAAGGCAAACAACATGATCACAAACGGCATGGCAAGATTAATAGCTGCAAACGCTTCTTCGCCCAAAATCTGTCCAACAAAAATCCCGTCTGCAATCTCATATATCGCAGAAGATAGCATGGACAAGGCGCCCGGAACGGCCGCAATACAAAAGAGCTGCCATGGGTGATAGCTAATAAAGAGCTTGTGCGATTGCTCGTATTTCTCTGCTGCATAATCGCGCGATTCTTTTTTGTCAAGTCCTTTTTCGGCAAGCGGTTTGGTATCAGGAGCAGAATTATTCAGCTTTTTTGTATGTAACTCTTCGTGCTTCGAAGCCATGGGGCATAAATCCTTTCAGGAACACAAAACGAAATCATAGCTTTGGGGGATGAATTATTACATTTTTTTATATTGGTCCATATAACCAGCCTATCATGCTTTCGTACTTTTTTATAGTGAGCACTCACAAAGCTGAGCGCGACTCGTATATCCGTATTGTATTTTGTATACATCGTCTAATTATCTCTGGTCAGATAAGCTCGCTCATCACAATAAATGCTTTTAGTCGACCATTCAGCAAATCGTAGGTATAAACGTTTCAATTTCTGGTAAATTATGAAGAGTCTATAAAGTACGAACAAGGAGCGCATCCAATGAAAGAGGCATGGCGTGGATTTAACGGTGGAGAGTGGACTCATCTAATCGATGTACGCGACTTCATCCAGCACAACTACACTCCTTATACAGGAGATGATTCGTTCTTGGCAGGTCCTACTGAAGCCACCACAAAACTGTGGGCTGAGGTTATGGAACTCTTCAAGCAAGAGCGCGAAAAGGGCGGCGTACTGGACATGGACACCAAGATCGTGTCTACCATCACCAGCCACCCAGCAGGATATATCGACAAGCCGTACGAGCAAATCGTAGGTCTTCAAACCGATAAGCCTCTCAAACGTGCTTTGATGCCAAACGGTGGTATCCGCATGGCAGTATCTGCATGCAAGAGCTACGGCTACGAAGTAGATCCTGACCTCGTACGTTTCTACACCGACCGTCGCAAAACGCACAACGCCGGCGTATTCGACGTCTACACCAAGGACATGCGTGCGTGCCGTCACTCTCACATCATCACCGGTCTTCCCGATGCCTATGGCCGCGGCCGCATCATCGGCGACTACCGTCGTCTTGCGCTCTATGGTCTCAATCGCCTGATCGAGGACAAGGAACAGCAAAAGGAAAACACTCACGATATCATGGATGAGGAAACCATCCGTCACCGTGAGGAGCTCTCCGAGCAAATTCGTGCACTTAAAGAAGTCAACATTATGGCTCAAGAGTACGGATTCGACGTCTCCGAGCCTGCAAAGAACTTCAAAGAAGCAGTTCAGTGGCTCTACTTTGCTTACCTCGCTTCCGTTAAGGAGCAAAACGGTGCTGCGATGTCTCTTGGCCGCACATCTACCTTCCTCGACATCTATGCAGAGCGTGACCTGCGCGAAGGCACCATCACCGAGTCTGAAGTTCAGGAAATCGTTGACCACTTGGTCATGAAGCTTCGTATGGTCAAATTTGCCCGTACGCCTGAGTACAACGCACTCTTCTCCGGCGACCCACAATGGGTTACCGAGTCCATCGGTGGTATCGGCATCGATGGCCGTCCTATGGTCACCAAGAACTCCTTCCGTTTCCTGCACACCCTCGAAAACATGGGCACAAGCCCCGAGCCTAACCTTACGGTTCTTTGGTCTACACGCCTGCCTGAGAGCTTTAAGCGTTACTGCGCAAAGATCTCCATCAACACTTCGTCCATTCAGTACGAGAACGATGACCTTATGCGCGTCTACCACGGCGACGACTACGCGATTGCATGCTGCGTAAGCTCCATGGTTGTAGGTAAGGAAATGCAATTCTTCGGCGCTCGTGCAAACCTTGCAAAGTGCCTCCTCTACGCTATCAACGGTGGTCGCGACGAAATCACCGGCGAGCAAGTTGGTCCTCGCTACCGTCCTGTCGAAGGCGACTACCTCGACTACGACGACGTTCTCCAGAAGTACCACGACATGGTCTACTGGCTCGTAGGTGTCTACGTCAATGCACTTAATGTCATCCACTACATGCATGATAAGTATGCATACGAGCGCATTCAGATGGCATTCCACGACGAGCATGTTCACCGCTGGTTTGCAACGGGTATCGCTGGTCTTTCGGTTGTTGCTGACTCCCTTTCTGCTATCAAATATGCAAAGGTCAAGGTCATCCGCGACGAAACTGGCCTCGTTACCGACTTCAAGATCGAGGGCGACTATCCTAAGTACGGCAACGACGATGACCGTGCCGACACCATCGCGCACGACGTTGTTGAGTACTTCATGAAGCAGATCCGCAAGTTCAACTGCTACCGCAACGCTGTTTCTACAACTTCTGTGTTAACTATTACTTCTAATGTTGTATACGGCGAAAAAACGGGTAATACTCCAGATGGGCGTAGAGCCGGAACTCCATTTGCTCCTGGTGCTAACCCCATGCATCAACGCGATACGCACGGTGCTGTTGCATCTCTTGCATCGGTATCCAAGCTTCCATTCCGTGATGCAGAAGACGGTATTTCAAACACCTTCTCCATCGTACCTGGTGCTTTGGGTAAGAGCGGAGATGTCATGTTTGGCAGCTGCGATATGTGCGAGATGGCTGAGCTTGACGACGTATCAAAGATCGACTTCAAGACGGCTGACTTTACCATCGAGAACAAGATGGACTGCGCATGCGAAGCTGACGCAAGTGCTAAGGAAGGCTGCGAAGATTAGTGTTGCATATAACTAAGGGAGCGAGGGAGCTCCCCCGCTCCCTTAGTGCACACAGAAAGGAGATTTACCATGGCAGCATCTAAGGATCAAATCGACAACCTCGTCAATATGATTGACGGTTATGCCGAGAAGGGTGGCCACCACCTCAACATCAACGTCTTTAATAAAGACACGCTGCTTGATGCACAGGCTCACCCAGAGAAATACCCTCAACTTACCATTCGCGTTTCTGGCTATGCAGTGAAATTCACTACACTCACCAAGCAACAGCAAGATGACGTTATTTCTCGTACGTTCCACGAAGCCCTCTAAATTCGAGCGCTGTACGCAATGTGTGGAACTGACACCAAACGTACTATTGTGAACCCGCTCGAAGTGAGTGGGCGGGTTCACTCTATTGAGACCATGGGCACGGTCGATGGTCCGGGGACTCGTCTTGTTGTTTTTATGCAAGGCTGCCCCTTCCGCTGCAAATACTGCCACAACCCCGAAACCTGGGGCTTCAAAGAGGGCACGATTATGCAGGTCTCGGAGCTTATGAAGGTGTATGAGCGCAACCGCTCGTTTTATCGTAACGGCGGCATCACTGCAAGCGGTGGAGAGCCGCTCGCGCAGCCGCACTTCGTTGGCTCCCTCTTCAAAGCTGCCCACGACGACCCAAAAGGTCGCATTCACACCTGTCTCGACAGCTCAGGTGCTACTTTTAATCCGCGCCACCCCGAGGCCGTAGCAGAGCTGCTTGATCACACCGATATGGTGCTTCTCGATATCAAGCATTCAGACCCCAAAGGTCATATGGAATTGGTTAAGGGAAACTACATGCGCCCGCGCGCGTTTGGCGATGAATTGTGCCGCAGACGTATTCCTGTGCTTATTCGCCACGTTGTTGTTCCGGGCATCACCGATCAGGTAGATGAACTCAAGGGCGTGGGTTATATTATTGCCGATTGGGACAATGTCGTCGGACTTGATCTTCTTCCCTACCACCGCATGGGCGTTCCCAAATATAAAAATCTCGGTATTCCGTATCCGCTCGAAGGCACTCCTGCTATGGACGCAGCAAAAATTCCTGAGCTTCGTGCTATCGTCATGCAGGCACGTGCCGAGCGTCTGCATGCGCGGAAACTCGCACTTGCTGCAGCAAACCATAGCATTGCTATGGCCGCTGCAGAGTAACATAAGCTTGAATTACACGAGCATTCCGTATGAACTATACCTTAGCCGCAGCTATGCAGGAGCTCTATAAGAGCTAGATCTTTTCCCCTGCTTGGGTGTGTTTTGCCGGCAATACAAACGCAAATACAAGAGCTACACACGCACAAACACAACCCACAAGTGCTGCATGATGGTATCCCACAAGCGCTGATCCACTTACAGCAACGGAACTTGCTACCATAGAGGACATAATTCCCGTTCCAATTCCTGCCCCCAAGTTAAATGCCGCGGAGGTAATTCCTGGAAGCACGCCGGGGCGCGATGCTGAGGCATAGAGTACACCCATAGCGTTGAGCGTTGTATTTGAAAGTGCAGAAAAGGTGAGCCCCATAAGCACAGCAATACCAAAAAGTGCCCACCGATTTTGAAAGCCCATCACAACCAGCGCGAATAATAATACAATACTGCCTGCTAGCCCAAGGCGAAGCATAACACGGTATCCCCATTTGGGAGCAAGTTTTCCTACAAAAGGCGCAAAGAACCACCCTACCAGCGAGAAGGGCATAAGGTACATGAGCGCAGAAACGGTACCTCCCATTCCCAAACCTGCATGGATATCTTGAGCAACCGCAGGAACGAGATAGATCAGAACAGAAAATGCGGAAGCCATGGTGAAAAGAGTAGTTGTCGCAAGCCCCCAGGTGTGTCGATTGAGCAGCTCGGAAAGAGGAAGCAGCGGAAATGCGGCATGACTTTCGAAATAGACAAATACAGCACCAAAGATAATACTACATGCAAGTGCGGTGAGTGTGTAGCTACTCATCCAACCCCAAGAGCCAAAGCCAAAGGTAAGCATCATATTTGCCGACCACAAACAGCCGGTAAGACTGAGAGCGCCACCCCAGTCCATCTTTTGCGCAGCGGGAACTTTTGTTTCGGGTACCCACAGAATAACGCCCACTATGGCCAGAATTTCGATTATGAGAATCGTACAAAAAATTCCCTTGTAACCTGCAAAATCAACGATAAGTCCTCCTGCAAGCGTATCTATACCCGCAACACCGGAATTGATAGCCGCCACAAGCCCCAGATAGAACCCATACTTTTTCGCGGGTAAAATGGTGCGCAGAGTAAGATTTCCCAACGCAAACGTAGCACCACAAAAACCCTGGAGAAAACGTCCCACCATAAGCAACCAAACGCTATCGCTTACAATCACAAGCACGGTGCCGATAACCATAAACGCTACGGAAATAAGCAGCGAAGTTCTGCGTCCAATCTTATCGGCAAGAGGGGGAAAGAAAATTGCAAGACCTGCAGCTACAGATAGGAAAAGCATAGAGCTCCACCCTATCACACCTGCATTGGTCCCCAGACGGGTAGCCATATCGCCGATCGCAGGTGAAAGCATGGTTGCATTGAGCTGAAAACTTGCAATTACCAGCATAATTGCTACCAAAACAAGAGGAGGACAAATTCTCTCACCGTGCAAAATGTGCACGGTAGTGCCTTCGCAATAGCTTATCGCTTCGCGCGGGTGCGGAGTATTCGTACATCCATCTTGAGAAGCTGAAACCGCAGCACACATATTCACGTGACCTGTTTCTTGGCCTGAGACATGTTTTTGAGTTGTATTCATCGCTTAGAGCCCCTTAAAAGGAAGATTGGGCGTAGTTTCCTTTGAAAGCATGCGATCGAGCAGCTCAAAATAGGCCTTCTTATCAGCCTGTTCAATAACCGATGCATTGGGCTTAACATCAAACTTATCCCATGCCATTACGGCATATCCGCGCGTGAGGGCAGAGTTTGTCTCAACATCCACACGATAGGGGGCTTTTTTGAGAATAAATTCGGGGTGAAGCAGGCAGGAAAGCGTCATAGAATCAGGGTGAGTAGAGCCATTTACGCCCACAGACTCATTAAATGCAAGCGTGGTATCACACACCCGCTTGAAGAAATGAGCGAGCGGAGTGGGCTTATCTACCATCTTGTTATATTCCTCACGAGTGATAGTTGCATCGCGAAGAGTGATAGGATCCCAGGTGAGCACCACAATATCCTTGAATCCTGCAGTAAAGACAATCTCTGCCGCTTCGGGGTCAACATAGAAATTAAATTCACCTGGCGCGCTAATATTGCCGCGCCCGTTGTTTGAGCCACCCATGATGTAGAGACTTTTGACATTCTTGACAAAATTGCGGTCCTTCACTATTGCGGTTGCAATATTGGTGAGAGGACCGATAGCTACTACACTTATTTCTCCGGGATGCTCTGCGGTGATACGTATAAGCGCATCGACCGCGTGTTCGGATGCAATTTGGGTACGGTCAAAGTCCATGGTAAGACCGCCCGCGCCATCTCCATGCACATTTTCTGCTGAAGCCCAGGGGCGCAGCATGGGTTGAGAGCATCCCACGTGTATGGGTACCTCGCCCAATTTGCCACAGACATTAAGACTCATCTGAGCATTTTTGATCTGGCGCTCAAAGCCAACGTTTCCCGCAACCATGGTGATGGCGCGTAAATCCGCTGCCTCATCAAGCAGTCCAAGCAGTATGGCCACACAATCATCTTGCGCGGTGTCGGTGTCTAAAATAAAAGGTGTTTTCATGCGTCGATACTCCCTTGTATCCCAAACGCGTCACGCAAGACATACAAATCCCCAGATAGGAGCATCATATAGCAAGTGGCTAGAAACCGAGCCTAGGGCTTACATGACTTGTTTGGCTTGTGAGACGCATTATGCATTATTAGTCGCTTCGATGGTAGAAGGGTGAAATACATACGTCAAGAGGGCGCTGAACTGGAAAAATACAAAAAGGAATTCTGAGCGCAAGCAATACCAGCAAATATCCCTTCATCCCATTCACAACAAAACACGTCGCAACAGTCAAAGTTAATTGATAGGAAATAGAGAGTCCAGCTACGTGTATAGCTACGCCAAACTGTACTCACAAAAACGCGCATGTCGCAAGCTCAGATGCAGCTTGCGCATGCGCAGTTAATGATACAAAGGCAATCAACAGATCAACCAAACAACAAGTTCCCTAAGCGCTTCTGTGCTAAAGCACTTCTGCGCTAAAGCGTTTCCGCGATGGAATAAATGAGACTTGCAGTTTTGTCCCAGCCAAGGCATGCGTCGGTGATGGATTTTCCATACACGCCGCCGCCTACCGGCTGATTGCCGTCTTCGATATATGACTCCACCATAAAGCCTTTGAACAGGCGCTCAATATCGGGATTTCTACGCGCACTATCGAGCACTTCGTGCATGATGCGGATTTGCTCAAGCGGACGCTTGCCGGAATTATCGTGATTACAGTCGATAACAACAGCTGGGTTCTTATAGGTGTCTGCCGTATAGAGCGAGGCCAAGCGCTCGAGGTATTCATAGTGATAATTCGAGTGATTGATTCCATCGAGCCCCAGGTAGCCGCGCAAAATAGCATGCGCCAAAGGATTTCCCGAAGCTTCCACTTCCCAATTTCTAAAAATAAAGGTCTGAGGAGCTTGCGCAGCATATACAGAATTGAGCATAACCTCAAGCGAGCCGCCCGTCGGATTTTTCATGCCCACAGGCGTCGGAATTCCTGCAGATACGAGGCGGTGTTCCTGATTTTCTACCGAACGAGCACCCACCGCATTGTATGCAAGAAGATCGATCAAAAATTGATAATTCTCAGGATAGAGCATCTCATCTGCGGTAAAGAGGCCCGTTTCCTCGATCACGCGCAGGTGCATGTGACGAATGGCTTGAACGCCACCCAAAAGATCGGGCTTGCCCTCGGGATCGGGGTTGTGCAAAAGGCCCTTGTAGCCCGTACCCTTGGTACGAGGCTTATTCGTATAGACGCGCGGAATAATCACGAGCTTATCGTGAACTTCTTCGCTTACGCGTGCAAGACGCGAAGTATAATCGAGCACCGAATCCTCGCGGTCAGCCGAGCACGGCCCTATGATGAGAAGCTTTTTCGAGCTTTTGCCTGTTAGAACATCGGCCACTTCTTTATCAAAAGCCGGCTTCTTTTCCGCCATTTCCTTGGAGAGCGGCATGGTATCGCGTATCTCTTTTGGAATGGGGAGTTTCCTCTTAAATGTCATTGCCATATCGTGTCCTCCTTCAATATCACCTAGTGTAGCGCACAAGTTTTATCTTCAGCGACGGATGTGCAAAAATCATTCATTTTGTTACATAGAATTTTGTTACATAGAAAGGTGATAAACGAGAAGCGCAGGCGCATACACCTGAATATGAGGAGCTAAAGAGCACAAAAGCGCTAGGCGCGCGGCGAGGACCGTTGGTAGCCCTTGGATACGTTTATTACGTCAAGGACCACTTTTAAAAGTGGGTACCATGTATGATAGAAATAACGCGTGCAATCGCACGCCAGTCCCACGAAATGGAGGCTCACATGGCTTGTACGACCATTCTTGTTGGTAAAGACGCAAGCTTTGATGGTTCTACTATCATCGCTCGCAACGAAGACTCACCAAGCGGCGTGTTCTGCGCGAAAAACTTCACCGTCGTTACTCCCGATAAACAACCTAAGCACTACAAATCCGTATTGTCCCACGTAGAGATCGATCTTCCCGACAACCCCATGCGCTACACATCTGTTCCCAATGCCATCGATGATGAGGGCATCTGGGGCGCAGCGGGCGTCAACGAAGCTAATGTAGCAATGACCGCCACCGAAACCATCACCTCAAACGAGCGCGTGCTCGGTGCAGATCCTCTGGTTGAGTACAAAAAAGCTCAAGGAAAACCAGGCGATGCCGACTATGAACCTGAAGTGATTGGCGGTATCGGCGAAGAAGACATGGTTACCCTGGTACTCCCCTATATCAAAAGCGCTCGTGAAGGCGTTGAGCGCCTGGGTACATTGCTTGAGCAATATGGCACCTACGAGATGAATGGCATTGCATTTAGCGACTGCAATGAGATTTGGTGGCTCGAAACCATCGGCGGACACCACTGGATCGCCGTCCGCGTGCCCGATGACGCCTACGTTACCATGCCCAACCAGCTCGGTATCGACGCCTTTGACCTCACCGATGCGCTCACCTCTGCCCAAGAAAACATGTGCTCTTCTGATTTCAAAAATTGGATGGAAGAATATCATCTCAATGTTGAATTCGAAGAAGACTGCGTATGCTCGTCCACCTGCGACTGTGACTGCAGCTGCGGGAGCGATTGTGACTGCGACTGCGCTGCTTCATGCGGCTGCGATAGCGACTGCACCTGCGGCTGCCAAGAAGGAGCCGCGTGCACCTGCGCTTGCTCAGACAAGGACGAAGACTGCACCTGCGGGAGCGATTGTGACTGTGGTGACAAGTGCGACTGCGAGAAGGCGGGCAATGCGTGCGGATGCGCTGCTCCATGCGGCTGCGATAACGACTGCACCTGCGGCTGCCAAGAAGGAGCTGCATGCACCTGCGCTTGCTCAGACAAGGACGAAGACTGCAACTGCAATAGCGACTGCAGCTGCGGTGACGAATGCGACTGCGAGAAGGCGGGCAATGCGTGCGAATGCGCTGCTGCCTGCGATGATTCGTGCACATGCGGCTGCCAGGACGATGAGGGCGCACATATCATCATCAATCCGCGTTTGTCCTTTGGTTCTCGTTCAGACGCCGATCACGTCTACAATACGCCACGCGCATGGGCGATGCACCGCTTCTTCTATCCTGAATATTTTGATGGTCCGCATGCACAATGGGGTCCTGAATCGGACGACATCCCCTTCTCCATGGCCGCTCCTCACAAGATCACGATGGAAGATGTCAAATACCTGCTCTCCTTGCACTACCAGGGTACCGATTACGATCCCTATTCCAAGCGCGCACCTAAGAGCACACGCGGCAAATATCGTCCTATCGGTATCAATCGCAATAGCGAACTTGCTGCTATTCAGCTGCGCGGGTGGGCACCCAAGGCGGTTCAGGCCATTCAGTGGATGGCGTATGGTTCCAATACCTTCAACGCTCTTGTCCCCTTCTATGCAAATGTGAATACGACGCCTGCGTACCTCAACAATACGGGTGCAGTTGCTACGAGTGAGAGCTTCTACTGGGCAAATCGCCTGATCGCAGCCCTGTGCGATCCGCACTTCAACACCTGCTCCAATCACATCGAGCACTACCAGGAAGCGGTTGGCTCCTTTGGTTGGCGCCTGATCAATGAAATCGATCGCAAGGTTGCGCGCGAGGAGCTTTCCTATCAAGATGCAGCGAAGCTTCTTGAAGAGGCAAACGAGAAGATGAGCGCACGTCTGAAGAAAGAAACAGACAAAACGCTTACGCAGGTACTCTATACTGCATCGCTTGACATGAAGAATGGCTTCGCGATGAGCGATCACTAGAGCACATATACACGCGAGCGCGTCCTCTACTGATGCGAAGTAATAAAAGCGGCTCAAGATCTTGGTCTTGAGCCGCTTTAACGTAGTGCAAGAAATTGTGTTAGCAGATTGTGTTAGCGAGTTATGTTAGCGGAACCAGGCAAACTCGCACAAACGCACGTCCGCATAGAATCAACCAGGAGCGTGCGGTTTGCGTGCTCTAGCTCAGAGGAATCCCCATGCACCAGCCCCAACGCGGCGTTGCAGTCTTGCCATAAAAACTGATCCACGAATCTAGGCTCTGCTCGGAAATACGGCCGATATTCTGGCGTACGATGCCATTGCCCACGTAGATGCCAATGTGGCCGTAAATGCGGCCCGCGCGCGTCTGTGGATGCGTCGGAACGGCGATAACCATGCCCGGCTTCAGCGTGCTCTTGTTTGAACTCGTGCACCATGCGTTGTACATATCGTTTGCGTTTCCGCTTGGATAGCCATAACCTGCAGCGGAAAATACTTGAGAGACCCACATCGCGCACAGTCCCACTCCCGGAGAACCGATGGAATACGCCATACGCAGGACTTTTTGCTGGCTTCCGCTCAATCCTCCGCCCAAATTCAAGCTTCCGCTCACTTCGCCGCGCGTATATGAGACTTTTCCTGATTGGGCCGCACGCGCAGCGCTTGCTTGGAGTTCGCGCTCACGAGCAGCAGCTTCGAGCTCAGCATCGCGCTGGGCCATCAAATTTTTGACATCAGCAGAGAGGCCGTCGATGACCTTACGGGATTCGTCTTGCTTTTCTTGCATGCGCGAAAGCTCTTCGTCTTGTTCGGATTTGAGCTTTTCAAGCGAGCTTTTTGTGTCTTCGAGCTGGGATTTTTTTGCGTCGAGCTCCGCTTTGATGCGATTGACTTCGTCGATCATCGCGCGATCGGCTGCAGAAATTTTGTCGAGATAGTAGATATTTGACGAAAGCTCAGCAAGGGAAGTTGACGAAAGCAATACCGATAAAAAGCTATTGGCGCCCGACTTGTAAGCACTCGAAACACGGGCTCCCAGCACGCGTTTTTTTGTAGTGAGCTGTTGTTGTTTTTGATCGATCTGATGCTGCGTATCATCGATCTGCGTTTGCACGTCTTCGATTTGCTTCTTTGTTTGATCCTGCTCAGCCGCCAACGCCTCATACTGAGAAGAGATGTCATCGAGCTGTTTTTGCACTTCATCGAGCTGTTTTTGAGCGGCATCGAGATCGCCTTGCGTGTCAGCTAAAGCCACGCGAGACGAGAAGAAAAGAAGAGACGTACTCATCGCCATAAGCTTGAGCGCAGTTCTTCGCGAATACATCTTTGTAGCCAAATCAAACTCCTTAAGTGCACAGAAATAGGGCCTGTTATCTGCCCTTGAGTGTGCTTAATTGTAACACAAACAGGCCCTATGAAAATGATTCAAAAAATTCTCCCAATCTCGGGCGCCTGCATACACGCGACTTTTTATGCTTTTTATCGCTTTCTCAATGCTTTCATAGCGTGCAAAAGGCCAGCAGCCATTGCCAAAAATATAAGCGCAAAGACGATGATAAAGTACGCCACCCCTATCCCTAGGCTGGTAGAAGAAATGTGACCAGGATTGTATCCAAACCATCCTGTTTCTGCACCAAAATTGAGAAAATTATACGGCGCGAGCATGCTCCCCTTCCAACGCACGCCAAAGCCGAGCGAAAGCACGCACACATAGCCTACGTACGCAAGGGGCGGCAACACCCCATACAAAAGTTCTACTGGTCGAGGCGCAAACGCTCTATCGAAGAAAAAGAAATCCGCAAGCGCGCAAAGTGGCCCCACAACATGGGTCGCAAAACTTGCTCCGCCGTTTCGCATAAAAGCACCCAAAAATCCGTAACTACTTGTAGGAGCTAGAAAACAGGTGTAGAGGAAAAAGGTGACAAAAATAGAAAGCGTCGCGACAAATTTAATCCGATACCATAGGGCGTGACCTGCAGAGTCTTCGGGATCTAAGCTGCCACACGAACGCGCGTGCGCAAGTCGCCAAATCGCTACCGCAAGCACGCACGACATCGCAATATTGGATAAATTCGTAAAATACGTTAGGGAAAATAAGCCTTCCCAATTCATACTCATGCCATACACACTTGCACAGATTGATACAAGTTTCAAAAGATACGCTCCCCGAGGGACATGAGGGGCTGCATGATGCGAATATTGAGAACAAGCTTGAGAGCATGCAGGCGCGTGAACATCAAGTGACATAAGGTCTCCTTTCTGTGGAAGCCGTTATGAAGCTTGACTATTGTATATCTTTTGTGTGCGCGCGGACGCCTGCGCAATCAACTTGTAAAACAATGCCTGTACCAGGAACTTTATCCCACACACAACACATGTGCTATGGATCAAAGAAAGATGCCCACGTAGAGCTCAATGGGTGCACACATGCACACAAGCCAGGCAATATAGATAGCAGGACCCCAGGGAAAGTGACGCGCGCGCAATAAAAGCGCAGTTATACAGCCAAAAAGAGACGACATGCAAAGGAGCACAAGAAATATCTCAGGCGTCGTCCAAAGACCTAAAAGCCCCAGAAGTTTGATATCACCAAAGCCGATGCGCGCAGAAGAAGGAGTGGCAGCGGGCACATGCGCGTGTGCAGAAACCGGTGCAGAAGCTGCAGCAGATCCAGCCGTTGACACGCGTACAAGCACACGATCACAAAGTATAAGCACAATGAGTATTAACAAACTTTGTGCGATGCGGGCGCCCGCAAGAGAAAGCACATCAGCACCAGCGCCTGCGCCCGTACATCCCAGTATAAGCATGTAACCAAGCCATAGACACACGCCCAAGATCATAAAAACGTTTGGAATAATGCGCACGCGCGCATCTACAACAGCAGACGCAAGCAAAAGCAGCCCAAGCACTGCAAAACATATCAGATCTAGCATCTCATAGCCCGCGCACCACAATAAAAATGTTTGCGCGCACGCAAAAGCGATGATGCATACGCGCACGCCCGCGCGCTGGGACTCATAACAATCAAGAAAATCTTGCATGGCCCACCTCACACATAGACGTGCGCGTCATCTGCAAAAGCTTAAACAAAAACTTAAACAAAAGCTCAAGCAATTCCTTAGTGCTTCCCTACGCAAAAGCTCCGCTAGAGCCTTTTGCCGTACAAATATACACTCGTCTCTGTACGCGCACGATCGCGCATATGTTTCTCGCGAATGCAGTTGAAGCCTCTATGCTCAAAATATGCACGGTCGGAATCAGCGCTGATCAAAAGAAAAAATCCGCGCGCGCAGGCCGCACGAAAGCGCCCTTCCATGTCACTAATAAGCCGTGTACCAATGCCTTGATGTGCAAATCGAGGATCGACGATCAAGAGATTGATCTCGGCTTCTGAATTTGCGTACCCAGAGGCCACAAACACGTCTGCCATGGTATAAAAGCGCAGCCTCGTAAACAGGCGCTCCTCAACCTTAACGCCACCGCGTTTAGCACGGTCGCGCGCGACAATCATCACATCTTCGAAGCGTCTACGCCAGCTATCATCGCAGATAATCTTGCGATCACGATAAATGCCCGCAAAACACACGCCCACAACCGTACCGTTACATTTAGCTACATAACAAAGCGACGAGCGCTGAAGCGCAGCTGTCGTCATCACGCGACCAAAAATGATGCGGTCATAGGCGCCCGTGATGTCGCTACACCATTTGCGCACACAGAGGTTTACAACCTCATCAAAATCGATATCCTTAAACGGACAAAACTCTAATGAATCCTGCGACGAGGGCATGTACTCCCCTTTTCTAGACGCTGAACACGAAACATGCACGCGCTAACTGAGCTCGACTTTTATTGGAGCCGAACGCCGCGCGAAGCGCTTCTAGCTTATCACTCATACGCATGCATGAAACTAGCATTATATGCAGCATAGCAAGCAAAACAAAACCCTCTACATGGTTTTTAGATAAAGTCCACAAGCTCTTCTACGCTTTTGTGCGCCTCATGCAAGCTTGAGGGCTGAGCCCCTTCACTTTTATAGCCAATCTTAAGAAGGGCCAGCATGCGGGCATCTTTCATTGAGGGGAAGTTTGCTTGCAATACAGCCGGATCAAAGTATCCCACCCACACGCTCTCAAGTCCTAAATCCTTGGCTTCAAGCATCATGTGCGTCGTCACGATCGCGCCATCTACGTCGATAAAGTCGTGACCATCAGCACGACGCATCCAGCCATGCCCCGGATACACGCCAAGAGCGATAACAACGGGCGCGTGAAAATTATAACGCGTGGAAGCATACGCACGAGCAAGTGCGTCTGGAGAAGTGATTACCCACGCATGCCAGGGCTGCCTATTTACGCAGGTGGGAGCACATATGCCTGCCTGCACGATCGCATCAATCTTTGCACGCTCAACCGGTTTTTCCGAAAACGACCGGCACGAATAGCGCGCACGTGCAAGGTCAAGAAATAAGGACATGAGCGCCTCCTTTTGTGTTGCGAAATAAGGAGCGCCTGATGAAGCGCTCCTTATCATTTACAGCTTTCGATACACATTAGAACATAGTTTGCAAGAGACACTAGAGCGCATGAACATCACTCGGCGAAAAGTCGATGTACGCTTTGTCACCCACTTCGTAGATGCGCTTGTTTTTGGGATTGAATTCCGTAATTTTGACCAGCGTATTGCCACACATAACGTGATAATTCTGGTAGTGGCCCATGAAGCGAGACAAAATGACCTCGCAAGGAATGACGCCGCTATCGGCCACGTGCACCGACTCAGGGCGCAACACGAGCGTGATGTCATCGCCCACTTTTTTGTTGTTGATATCTGCAACAGCTACAGCCGAATGCTCGATCTGAGCTTTTCCGCAGGTACCGGTGACCTCGGTTACGCTTCCGCGCAAGAAATTCGATTCGCCGATGAAGTCTGCAACAAATTCATCGCAAGGAGTGTGGTAAATAGTATGCGGGTCACCGATCTGATCGACTACACCCTTCTTCATCACGATAATCTTGTCGGAAAGCGCCATGGCCTCTGACTGATCGTGCGTAACGTAAATCGCGGTAATGCCTGCTTCCTGCTGAATACGACGAATTTCGGTACGCATGTCTACGCGAAGCTTCGCGTCGAGATTAGAAAGCGGCTCGTCAAAAAGAAGTACGCCGGGCTCAATAACGAGCGCACGCGCAAGGGCCACACGCTGCTGCTGACCACCGGAAAGCTGGTTGGTCTTGCGGTCTTCCATGCCCTCAAGGCCTACGAGGGAGAGAATGTGCTCAACCTTATCCTTGATAGTCGCTGCATCCATTTTTCTAATCTTAAGACCGTACGCCACGTTATCAAAGATGTTGTAGTGCGGCAGAAGCGCGTAGCTTTGGAATACCATAGCAGTATCGCGCTTATTGGGGGTGAGCTCGTTGATCGGCTCATCGGCAAGATAAATTTCACCTTCATCAGGCGATTCAAAGCCTGCGATCATACGCAAAATAGTCGTCTTTCCGCAGCCAGAAGGGCCAAGAAGCGTTACAAACTCTCCCGCTTCGATCGTGATATTTGCATCGTGCACCGCGTAGAAATCTTGGCGCGTCTTGGGATCTTTATAAATTTTTGAGACGTGCTCGAGACGAACACCCTTTTTTTCTTTTGCCATGACTACTCCTTGTCTCTGATGGTTGCGCTGGTGCCGAAGAATTTAATTGCGATATTCATCAAGATAACAGCACCATAGGTAATCAAAATGAGGATGGTTGCAAACGCACACGCAACACCGTAGGCGCCCTTTTCGGCGAACTCGTTGATCTGAACGGTGATGAGCAAAAATTGCGGTGTCACCAAAAGGATGATTGCAGAGATTGCCGTGATCGAGCGTACAAAGGCGGTAACGAGGCCGCTCAAGAACGAATCCTTAATCAAAGGAAGCGTGACCGTCATAAACACATGGAAACTATTGGCCCCCATGTCGTAGGCACTTTCCTCGATGGACTTATCGATCTGGCGCAATGCTGAAATACCTGAGCGCGTACCTGTCGGTAGAGAACGCACGACAAATACGATGATAAGAATTGCCGCGCTGCCATAAAGCCCCTGCATAAAGCCCGTGTGGAAGAGGCCGCCCGAAAAACCACGAATGTATCCAACACCCAAAACGGTACCAGGAACAGCCATTGCGAGCATCGACGCAGCTTCGATGAAGCCTTTGAGGGCAAATTTACGCTTCACGACCAAATACGAAATGATCATCGACAAAAGTGCGGTGATAGGCGATGCAACAAAGGACAGGAAGAACGAATCCCAAAACGCCTGAATACCGTGGTGAAGCTTAAAGACCTCCAAAAACCACTTGGGCGTAAGCGTGTAATCGTATCCCCAGGTCTTGAAGAGTGCGCCAAACGGCACGCAGATATACATGGCGACCACAAAAAGTGCCAAAAGTCCGCAGACAATAGTAAGCGGGATGCGCACCGATGCGTCCGTGATAAGCATACGCGCACGGCTCGCCTTACCGGTAAGCGTAGCGGTACTTTTTGCCTCAAGAATGTATTTTTGAACCACGAACATAGCAAGCGTGATAGCAAGCAGAACTACTGCCATGGCCGCAGCGCCTTGCTTGTCGTAGGCGCCTGTGATCTGCAAGTAGATCGAGGTAGCGAGCGTATCGTAAGAACCACCGATCAACATGGGGTTCGCGAAGTCGGCGATACTTTCGATGAAGGTAACCAAAAATGCATTTCCACATCCTGGAAGCACCAACGGCAACGTCACCGAGGTAAATACCTTCCAACGTGAAGCACCCATGTCGCGCGCAGCTTCCTCAAGAGAAGGATCGATGTTGCGCAAAAGACCTCGAAACATCATGTAGCACACGGGGAAGAAGGTAAGTACCTGTACCAGTGCAATACCCCAGAAGCCGTAGACATTGTTGTCATAAATCCCCAGCAAATTACGGGTAATAATGCCCGCCTTACCAAAGAGCATGATGACCGAAAGCGACAGCACAAACGGAGGCGACACAACAGGAAGAATAGAAACCACCTTGAAGAGTCCACTCATGAGGCGACTATTAAGTTTGACATACACCTCAACATAGGCAAACAAAAGGCCGATCAGCGTGGCCACAATACCTACGAAAAAGCCGACGTTAAGCGTGTTAAAGATAGCCGTCTCAAAAGCGGGCATCGCCAGGACGCGAGAGAAAATATCGAGTGTAGGACCGTGTTCGCCTACAATACTATCCACCATAAGGATGGCAAGTGGATAGAGAATAAAGAGTACCAAGCAAGCGACTAAGACAGAGATAGTCGTAACCAAAATAGGATCGGCAAGGAGCTTTTTGCGGTCGAGTTCACTACTTTGACTTTTTGCCATAACCCCTCCTTATGTACGAAAAGAAAGGAGTGCCACCAAGCTCGCGCTCACGAAAGTGGCACTCCTTTGTATTGGCCAAAGCATTGTACAAGCAATATACTTACACAAGCAGCGTGTTTACGCAAACATCACCGCTGTCGCTTATACAAGTTATGAGAACTCAAGCGCTCTACGATCAAGCCCTCACATGTGCAGGTCATGCAATTATTTAGTCTTGAAACGGTCGTCGCCGCCCTTGAGCGCCTGCATAACATCATTGACGTACTTCTCGGTGTTGTTCTTTGCATCCTCAAAGTCGTATTTCATGACGTTGTTTGGATCGAGACCAAACTTCGTAGCAACCTCAGGCTGCTTTGCATCGTCGATAACCAGGAACTGATATGCACCAACTTCCTGCGGACGATCGACGCATTGCGGAGACAAAGCGTATTCGATCCAGAGCTTCGATGCATTGGGGTGCTGGCAACCCTTGAAGATTGCAGTAGCGCCTACCTCAAACGATGCACCGGAGGAAGGAATGACAAGACCGATGTTTTGGTAGCCATTGTCGACGATCTGGTAAATAGCATCGTGCAAGAATCCGATACCCAAGGTGCACTCACCGGTACCGACATTCTTGGAAGGACCAGAACCGCTCTTGGTGTATACGGAGATGTTTTTGTCGAGGTTGACGAGGTACTCAATACCCTTGTCGTGACCATACTTCTGAATAATGGTGTTGATAACAAGCTTAGCGGTACCTGCAGTATTGTAGTTAGAAAGCCAAATGAGGCCCTTGTACTTAGGATCAATAAGGTCGGGCCAGTCTTTGGGCTCATCGAGGCCGCGGCGAGACATTTCGTCTTTGTTGAAGAAGAAGCCAAGAATACCCTTGTATACGCCATACCAGTGATTGTCTTTGTCTTTGTATACATCGGAAATGAGGTGGGAAGCATTCTTTGCATCGTATTGCTCGAGCAAGCCCTTGGTTACTGCAACATTGTATGGGTCGGTCGTTCCACCAAACCATACGTCTGCAGATGGGTGCCCCGCCTCTTCTTCGATCTTGGACTCTACCTCGCCGGTAGAAAGGCGCTGGTATTGCGTATCGATACCGAAGAGTGATTGGAATTTCTCGCATACAGCCGCTACGTGTGACTCCTCAGCAGACCCATAGACAACGAGTTTGCCGTCCTTTTTGGCTGCGTCGATGACATCTTGAGAAGCAATACGAGAAAGATC
Organism: uncultured Atopobium sp.; assembly: GCA_947090525.1. Classification (GTDB taxonomy): domain Bacteria; phylum Actinomycetota; class Coriobacteriia; order Coriobacteriales; family Atopobiaceae; genus Fannyhessea. Next base: position 166,222 of record CAMUON010000001.1, on the reverse strand, counting down.
AGCATCGCTTGCGCTAGATGATGTGCCTTTGTTGTCGCAGCCAGCAAGGCCAGCCAACCCCAGTGTTGTCCCTAGAACAGCACTGCCCTTAAGAAAGGTCCTACGAGAAATAGAGCTCATATTACCGCCTCCAGATTGTATGTGATACTGACATGCATTGACTGAGGGAATAGCCGTATGAGCCACATCACTTCCCGCGCTCAGGCAACACTCTTTCTGTATAACACATAATCTTTTATTCACGCCCGGAACTATAGATAAATTCGGTCAAAGGCTTAAAAATGCGCGCAAAAGAACCGTGCGCGCACGCGCGCAAAACTACTACATAAGTGCAACATAGTATCTGCAAATTTATGCGCGCAAGATACTATATGCGCTTGATTAAAAAATTACTCTTGTCGTACAATACAGCTTTGTAGCACGTATAACACAGCACTGTTCACATCGTATAATGAGGTAACGTTGTCCAAACATGCAGCTCATTTCAAAAAGCCAAACGAAGCGTCTATCCAAACAAACGCTTCGGCTTTTACTTTTGGTAAACCGTCCACAAGCGCCTCATCAGGAGAAACTCTAGATCCCGCGCAAACACAACTCATGCCCACGCTCACAGATAGTCCGAGCGAAGGCGCGCACGTCTCAATATCCACGACACAAAAAGTTCCCGCTTCTGCAAGTGCAAGCTCAATGCCCACCATCTCTGAAGCGGATGCGCCAAAAGATGCCCCTCGCACATCCAACATTGGCATGCTGAAGCACCACCGCCTGTGGTGGTCGTTTATCATCATTGTTGTAGTGTTGTGCGCCGCGTATGTAGCTGCTGGCATGTATTTTGGCTCACACCTTATGTATCGCACAACTCTTGGTGGTCGCGATGTCTCGTTTATGGATGAGCAGGCGCTTTCTAAGGTGCTCGCACAAGATGTCGAAAACTATAACTTGCACGTAAGCGGCCAAGGTGCCGATTTCACGCTCACACAAGCAGATGTGAATCTAAGCGTAGACACCGAAGCTGTTGCAGCTCAAACCATACAAACTTACGCGCCGGGATACGCATGGATTATGCAACTCTTCCATCCCGTAGAAGGGGTAATCAACGAAACACCGAGCTTTGACGAGGCAGGATTGCGTGCAAAAGTCGGCGAATATGTTGACACATTCAACAAAGAAGCTACGAATCCGGTAGATGCATTTGCCCAGCTAGATGAAGCAAGCGGTGCGTTCGTTATCCAAGAATCTCATGTAGGAACAGCCCTTGACAAGGAAAGCGTCGCCAAAGAAATAGAGCAAGCGCTCACGGCTTTTCTATCTGAAGCTACGCTCAGCGAAGAAAGTCTTCTCAAGCCTACGCTCACAGCCGACAATCCCGATCTCAAGGCCATCACGGATAAAGCAAACAAGGCTCTTGACCTGCAGATTTCTGTGATGTACAAAAAGGAAGAGCTCGCGCAGATCACAAAAGCCCTTTTGGCTAAGGCGCTCCATGTAGCCGATACCAAGACACTGAGCTGCGATCAAAGCGCAATCGAGACCTGGGGACAAGACGAAGTTCTTCCCAAAATCAATACGAACGATTCAACCAAAATCCCCAAAATCAATTATGAAAAGCTCACGCAGCTCCTCAACGAAAGCGTAAACAACCTGGCAAATACCCCTATCGCGCTGCCTGTGTCCATTTTGCGCACAACGCCTGCAGGAGCACCTCCCGAATCGGAAGGTGCGCGCGAGCGCGGGCGTCACATCGATATCAATCTGACTAATCAATATGCACGTCTCTACGACGAAAGCGGCGGAATTTTGTGGCAGTCCTGGCTGGTATCGGGCAAAAATGGTCCTCACGCAACCCCTACCGGTACCTATTCCATCAACAGCAAAAACCGTAATCAGACCCTCATCGGTGCTGATACCAATCACGACGGCGAGCCAGATTACAAATCGCATGTAGATTATTGGATGCCATTTATCGGCAATATGGTGGGCCTTCACGATGCCCCGTGGCGACGTGCGTTTGGTGGCAAGATTTATCAAAGCAGCGGAAGTCACGGCTGCATCAATTTACCGCCCAGCAAGGCAGCTGAGCTCTATGGTCTTATCAACGTGGGCGATACCGTTATCGTGCACTGGTAAGGTGTTGGTGAAACTTAGCTAGCTGGCGCTAAAATGTGCGCGCAGGATAGCTTTTCATCAAGCGCTTGGCGCGCACACAACATACGAGCAAGATACAACTCAAGATCAAATACAGTATAAGCGTAGAGACACCCTCGGGCCCCTCGACCACATATATTGCCTGGTCATCATAGCCAAAAAGTCCTACGGATGGCAACATCAATATGAAATCGCATGCCGCGTGCAAAAGGCTTGGGCTACGCACCGATCCCGTGCAATACACGATCGCACAAAAAAGGTAGGAATTAAGCCCTGCCTGCGCAATTTTTCCGATAGCTTGTGCACACTGAAGCGGATCCATCACGTTTATGCTCAACACATCGATATGCGCAATACCAAAAATAAGCGAGCACAGAAATGCGCTCGCGCCAAAAGCATACGACCTGTGCTTAAACGCGCGCAAAAGACCCTGAAATATAATGCCTCTGAACAGCAGTTCTTCGAAGAAACCCACGCCTAAACAAAGCACAAGCACGCGCAAGCTTTGCAGCGCTGCCTCTTGCGAAAGCTCCTCTCCCGCACACACAAACGAGCTCAACTCAAAAAGACTCAAGGCACAAGAAAGATACAGCGCAGGCGCATACACCTTATGCGAAAATGCCATGTCATGGGGACGTTTATGCAATATATGATGCAAACCCAACATAACGCATCCCACAAACGCAGCCACCGCACCTGCATATTCGTAAGCGATCATGCCGTCTAAGCCCCATGCAGGCGCAAGCACATATGCATACGACGCCGCGCATTCCACTGCTACAATGCAGGCGATATACGAAACGAAACGAAGCAGCGCACACGCGCGCAGAACAAGAGGATGAGCTGCACCGCGCGGGCGCGTACACTCTTTTGTATGCAATAGATTGCAAGCCATATGTCCCCCGATCACGTGCGATTCTGTGGAACAAGCGTGAAATTTAGCGCGAAAGATACAAATCTTAGCATAGGCGCACCAAATCGTCTATACTCTCAATACCCCACATACCTAAAGAAGGTGAATCATGCTGCGCGATATTCTAACACTTGTCTCAAGCTGGAGTACACTCGCTATATTTTTACGCCTCGTCCTTGCTACTATTGTCGGTCTGCTCATCGGTTTTGAGCGCGAGTTCAAAAATAAGGGCGCGGGCGTCAAAACCCACGTACTCGTGTGCTTGGGCGCTGCCTGCGCTATGATCGTGAGCGAATACCTCACGCACCAATTTCCTAGTGCACGCGTGGATATGGCACGCATTGGTGCCCAGGTCATAAGCGGTGTTGGTTTTCTGGGCGTAGGCACTATTATCATCACGGGCAAAAACGAGGTACAAGGCTTAAGCACCGCAGCGGGCCTTTGGGCGTGCGCCTCCATTGGACTTTGCGCAGGGGCTGGCTATGTTGAAGGCACGCTCATGGCCGTCTTCTTCGTGATTTTTACCTTCATGGCGCTCAACAAAATCGATCACTGGCTCCACGAAAATGCAAAAATCTTTTCGCTCTACGTGGAATTTGAAGATAAGCACGGTATAAAATTGTTGCTCAAGAAGCTTCATGGCTGGAACTGCTCGTTTTCCAATTTTCAGCTGGTCAAGGGCGAAGCGGGTAAGTTTGGCGGAGCGGCAACTTTTACCGTTGAACTCGCGCGCGGCGCTCGTAAGCAGCCTTTTATCGATGCCATTCAAACGCTTGACTATGTAAGCTTCGTCGAAGAAGTCAACTAATTCGCAGCTACATCGTGCGCGCGCGTCATGAGCGCATACATGCGCGAAACTATCTGACCATGTCCGCGCAGACGTCCATATTTCTTGTCCTTGCTTCGGTTTATGATAAGAACTAAGCAAGAAGCACGCGCATGCAGCGTGCATACAGGCATCATGCGTGCCTGCAAACGGCCCACATACGCACATGCGCGTATGTGTTGATTCACACGAAACGAGGGACCATGAATACTCAGCAGGCGCTCGAACACGCCCTATCGGCTACACTACCAGGTATTATTACGACGACAAATGCGATGACCGAAGAACGCAAACGAAACGAAGATGCTATTTCTCAGCTCACACAAGCGTGGAAAGCAGCTGAGCTTGGAAAAGAGCCGTTTTCTTTTGATATTGTGAGAAGCTGCGCTGATAGGAATCGCGATTTGTGCGACAGCTTTGGCATCGAGCGCTTAGAGCGCGTAGGCGGACAAAGCCTCGCGCGGAGTCTAAGCGATCAGGATCTTATTCGCGCACTCGCATGCATGCAGGGTAGAACCGTCGCCGCCGTTACAAAAAGCGCTGGTACGGGCTTACAAGACATGTCAATTGCCTATGCAGAAGCACCGTTTCGGGGGACAATTTTGGGTGTCGACCTCGAAACTACATCACGCTACCCCGATCGTGGTTACATCATCAATATCGGCCTGGAATTTATGGATCTTTCGCGCGACGCTCGTCCTCGCGATGGCCACAGCGCCTACTTTGGGATGCCTGCGCTATATAAAGAAAAGGGCGTGCCGCTCAGCAAAATCCACCACATTAGCTGGGACGATATAGCCGACAAAACTCCCTTTAGACAGTCGCAATCTATGCAAAAAGCCCTGCTTGCTGCATTTAGCGCATTCCCCATCATGGCGCACAATGCGGCATTTGAGGACTCATGGTTTATGTTGCATTTGGACGGTTATGCCGAAGCGCGTAAAAGCGGAAAAATTATCGTGATCGATTCACGTGATATTTGCCGCAAGCTCGATCCAGAAGTCAAAACGCTCCCGCGCGAATCGAGCCCAGCGTCGCTCGAAAATTGGGCGCGCAGAAGAAAAACCCTGCTTACAGGCGACAAAGAAAAACACTTGGGCCTCGAGGACGTGGACTTGATGTTTAGAACTGTTCAGCAAGAATTGATTGAACGTGGACTTTTGCGCTAGCTGTGGATACGGATCTTTTGGCCTATGCTACCGCGCGCGTTTATGCACGTCTTGCGAGCTATGATGCGCGCATAACGCGCAGCGCCCGTATATGAGCGATTGCAGCAGATCTACCGAAAAACGATGCTCAAGCTGTATATGTTCAGCAAAATTCACAAGGCTATCGCAGTCAAACGGTATTACGCGCCCGCAGCACACACATACAAGCTGTCCGCGTCCGCCTTCGTTTTCATCGATAATGCGATAGCGCGACTCTTCCCCACCACCAGGCACGACAACTTTTGCAACGGTTTTGTCCTTTACCATCGCTTCGACTGCGCGATAGATCGTGGTTCTGCTGGGAAGATCTTGCGCTTCTGTTTGGATGAGACGTTCGTAAATTTCATCCACGCTCAAGTAGCGATCTCTGTTGTCGCTGAGAAAATTAAAAACTGCCTGCTTTTTGCGGGAAACTTTGCGGGAGCTGGTGCGCGGTAAACGATCAAACTGAGCTGTGTTATCCGGTGCTTGTGTGCCTTGCTTCATTGCGTTCGCCTTCGCTCTCCGACCAACAATCAATACCAGTCTAGCTCGCGCAAACAGGGACCTACCCCACGCACGCGCGCTAGACTTGATTATACCGTTTTATGTATGTACACGCATTGGTCACCTGCAGGAGCGCCGTATGCGAACGATCGTGCAAGCAGTGCTTCCACAGAAACGACTTTTGCCCGCACAGCGTCCTTCTACAACTCCTACTCTGCAAAGCCCTTGCGCTATCAAACTTTTGCGCTAGCAAGCTCTTGCTACATCAATTTGCTGATATTCTTGGCAAACTCAATCGGATCTTCTACCGCAAGACCCTCCACCAAAAGCGCTGAATCGAGCAAAAGCTTCGCGTAGAGCTCGAGTGTATCCTCATCATGAGAAGCAGCTGAGGCAACCAATTTCTCAAACACAGGATGCTTCGGATTGAGCTCAAGCACGCGCTCAGCAGCAGGAGCATGCGAAGCATCGGGGCTTTGCTTGAGCACGCGCTCCATTTCGAGCGATACGGCACCTTCAGCGCAAATGCGCGCAGGTGCATCTTCGAGCTCCGCTGAGGCACGCACATCCTTTACCTGAGCGCCAAGCGCCTTCTTCAGCGCTTCAAATACGTCCTTGTGCTCTTCTTGTGCCTTCTTGGCTTCCTCTTTTTCCTCGTCTGAAGAGAAATCAAGGCCTGACGTACTCACATTGGTAAACGCAAATTCCTTGACCTCTTGAGCCACAGAACTGCTGTTATCTGCGTCTTGAGGGGCTTTGTCTTTCTGAACACTATGCTTGTAGCTACGCCAGGTCTGGAACATAAATTCATCCACGTCTTGCGTGCAGAGCAAAACGTCTAGGCCGTGCGCTTGGGCACTCGCCACCATAGGGGTCTTGAGCAGGCGTTTTTCGTCGTCACCACAGGCATAATAAATCTTATCCTGTCCCTCTTTCATATGAGAGACATACTCTTCGAGCGTAATCTTCTTGCCTTCTTTTGCAGAACTAAAGAGCAGAAGAGGCGAAAGTTCCTCCGCACGCGTGCCGTAGGAGCTGTAAATACCAAATTTAAGCCCCCTACCAAAGGCATCGAAGAATTTCTTATAGTCTTCGGGTTTGTCTTGTTGCATGCGTTTAAGCTCTTCCAACACCTTCTTTTCGACACGGCGAGCAATAGCCTTGAGCTGGGCATTTTGCTGGAGCGTCTCACGCGAAATATTGAGAGAAATATCGGGTGAATCCACGACGCCGCGCACGAAATTAAAGTAGTCGGGAAGGAGATCTGCGCACTTTTCCTGAATCAAAACGCCGGCAGAGTAAAGTGCAAGGCCTTTTTCATAATCCTTGCTGTAGAGGTCAAAGGGCGCAGACGATGGGATGAACAAAAGTGCATCGTAGGAAAGCGCACCTTCCGCATGGAAGCTAATCTTGCACAAAGGATCGTTCCAATCATGAAACGTGGAGGTGTAGAACTGTTTGTAGTCTTTTTCTTCTACATCGCTTTCGCGCTTTTTCCAGATAGGCACCATGGAATTGATGGTTTCGAGCTCTTGATAGTGCTCGATTTCTGGCGTCTTGTTTGCGTTAGAATCTTTGTCCTTGTCCGCATCAACGTCCGCATCGGCATCCTTGGGCTGAGATACCTCGCGCGTTTTGTCAACCATCATCTGAATGGGGTGATGGATGTAGTTTGAATATTGATGAATAAGGTCGGTAAGCGTCCACTCAGACAAGAAGTGATCCGTATCGTCGTCTGCGGTACTGGGTTTGAGGTACAAAATAACGTCGGTACCATGGTCTTTTTCATCGCTACGCTCTGTAGAGGGCGCGATTTCATAGCCGTCTTCGCCATTTGACGACCATTCATATGCCGTCTTGGCACCGGCAGCGCGACTGACCACGCGCACGCGCTCAGCCACCATAAAGGCAGAATAAAAGCCCACGCCAAATTGGCCAATGATATCGAGTGTTTCCGGAAGCGAACTATCGGCTTCATGCTTTGCCTGATCGCTATCGTTCTTGCCATCCACATGCCGCTGCTTAAATTGCTCGGATCCCGAGTGAGCAATAGTTCCCAAATTTTCCTCGAGATCGTGCTCGTCCATACCGATACCGCTATCGCTTACGGTGATGGTACGTGCATCTTTATCAAACGCGACCGTTATGCGAGCTTCCACTCCATCTGCGAGCGCGGAATCGGTAAGACGCCGAAACTCGAGCTTATCCAGAGCATCTGAAGCATTAGAAATGAGCTCACGCAGAAAAATCTCTTTGTTGGTGTAGATTGAATTGATCATGAGGTCGAGCAGTTTTTTGCTCTCTGTTTTGAATTGTTTCATCATATTCCTTTCGTTTACGCATGAAATGCGAGTAGTCATGCAGATGTTTAGATGCGCAAAGCAACATGCAAAAGGTGAAGCGGGAGCGCGCAGATTTGAGCGCATAGAGCGTCACGCACAAAACGCGTGGTTTGCCGCGCTATGCTTTTGCGCGCGTGCGCTTTTGCATTCTTTACGCGTGCTCACCATTCATGACAATTTGTCGATAGCGGATATTGCAGCGATCAAAGATGGAGCGCGCAATCGCGGCACCTTCGGTCGTATTGTACTTATCGTCCCAATAAATTACCTCTCCGATACCTGCCTGTACCAGCATCTTTGCACACTCTTGACACGGGAAGAGGGTGACGTAGACCTTTGCGTTTTGCATATCCTTGAGAGATCCGCGATAGTTGAGAATTGCGTTAGCTTCGGCATGAATCACAAAATTGTGCTTGTCTTTGAAGGGATCATCCGAACTCGCCCAAGGAAACTCATCGTCGTTCAACCCAGAAGGAGTACCGTTGTAGCCAACCGACAAAATTCGATCATTGGTATCTGCTATGCAGGCTCCTACTTGCGTATGGGGATCTTTGCTCCGCATAGAGGCGGCCTGCGCCACGCGCATAAAAAACTCATCCCACGAAATAACGTCTTTTCGTTTTCCAGGCATACTACCTCCCTAGATTTCAATGCTGAGCCGAGCACGCGAACGCCTGAATCAGGCTGTACGTGTAGTAAGCTCTAAAATATAGAGTAACCACACTTAGATCTTCTAAATCACACGAGGTACATTTATCAAAAAATAATCATAAACATAAACGCTAAGAGTGGGATGAAAAACGTACGCGAGGTGCGCGTTCATACAACACCCACGCAAAAGATGCACATGGGATTGCAGAGGCACTGATGCGAGTTGCACACAAGATAGAGTACAAGATAGAACGAAAGACAAAGCATGCGACAATGCTTGATCCAGCTGTTCTACGACACATTATCGCGCGAAGCATGCAATACGTCGAAGCGATTGATCCGCAAAAGAATCTGATCGATATCCAATAACGCCCAGATCTTGATATGCACGGGGTGCGCGTGATGCGCGGACTGATCAGGCACAGGCGTATAGCATAGACGCAGTGCAGGCGCCTCCAAAAACGACGAGCGGCTCGTCCAATACATACTGACAATATCAGCATAGGGAATAACGTATGTGGCGCCCATGAGGGTCGTGAGGTGCATTTCGTTTTCGTAGGTTTGGATGCTGTAGCGGCAAACAATAATAAGCGCACACGAAAGTGTATACGAAAACGCCGCAAAAAAGCTTGCCGCCGCAATCATGTCATCCCAAGGAGACGGCATAGCTACGAATTGAAGCGCACAGGTAAGGCACACTCCCACACAGGTAATGCACACCGTGAGAGCGCTCAGCGAGTAGATAAACAGGGTCGAAGCAGTATAGGTGTCGTGGTGCGCATGATGGCGCTCAGGTAAAGAGCTCCTACGGTGCCACACAAACAAGAGTGCACACAACGGGACGACAACGAGCGCTCCTATGATGTATACCAGCTGCATCATGAGCCCCCATCCGTCTTTTCCATGTGTAACTGTCACATCTAGCTTAACGAAAAGAATGGGAAAGGATGAGCGCTAAGCGGATAAATTCCCGCAAGCGGTACCTTATCACGCCTAGAAGGCGCAAAGAGAAGAAGCTCTACAAGCTGTAACGCGCAGGCGCAGGCGACTTCAAATTTTCCGCGTACAGAGCCTGCAAAAATCTCCGCGCAAACTTTTATGAAGCGATAAAGTACGGCTACACAAGATGAGAAAGTAGCGAAAAAAGTGGCACAAATATCATCGGCAAAAATACACTTGGCAGCATATTTGCGACCTTATATGAGGTAATATGCATAAGATTGAGACCGATGACCAGTAAGATCAAAGACCCTACGATGAGAATCCCCGCAAGCACCTCACCCACCAAAAAGCCACTGAGAAAACTTGCACATACGCTTAAAAGCGCCTCGTAGATAAAAATACTAATGCCGCAAAAGGGCACGCCAATGCCCAAAACTGAGCCAAGCGCAAAGCACACCACAAGATCGATGAAGCCTTTTGCAATGAGCGTTGTGTGATCGAGCACAAGCCCGCTTTGAAGTGACCCCATAATTGCCATAGCGCCCGTGCACGCATATACCGAAGCATAGATAAAGCCGTATGACAGGGAGGATTGAGACGCCTGGCATGACAGGGAGGATTGAGAGGATTGAACCGGCTGGGACGACTGAGAGAGCTGCGAAGACTGACCATGCGCCCCTTTCGCAACAACGTAGGCGCACGCGCGCTCACTCCACTTCTCGATGTGCTCTTCTATATGAAGCGCATGCCCAATAAAAAAGCCACAGGCAATCGAGATCGTCACCACAGAAATATTGCAGCTATTGGACATAATGCCCTGAACAGCCAAAAGGACGCACACAAGACCTTGACCAACGAGCAAAAAGTCGCCGAGATCCTTCGTAACATAGCGTCTTAAAAAAACGCCCAAACAGCCACCTAAAGCAGCCAAAAGGGCGTTGATCACGGCACCGAGTACAACCATGCAAGCTCTCCTGATGCACGCGCTTATGATTCGATCATAAACTGATACTCAGGATGCTTGTCTACCCAGGACTTAGCATAACTGCAGCTTGGGCGCACTTTACTTCCTGCATCCTTCAGATTTGCAAAAGCACGGCCCATCAAGCGGCCCGCCATACCAAGCCCTCTATTTGAGGGGCTTACATAGGTAGTGTCGATATCGACAACGCCATCTTTATCGGGGTCGGTCCAGTGCACACGTCCTTCGACCCCACCTGAATCGTTTAAAAATAATACTTCATTGGGAGTAGTTTGAAATACCATGATGCGCTCCTGTTCTTCTCTTCGATTGTGTCCGAGCTTCATCGAACGCGATGAACATCATCTCTAGTATGAACCAAAACAGGTAATGCACACGCGCACATACAAAAAGTGCATCTTGCGAAAGTGCGCGCACGGTTTTGCAATGTTTCACTAAAATCTTGCAAAGCTTTCGCAGGATCACACCTCTGCGCACGCACGCTCAAAAAAGCGCTGGTATTTGTCGAGCGTGTGAGCACTCGTATCACTTGAAGAAAAGGTTACCGTACCTGCGCAGGTTTGCGGATTGAGGAGGTCTTGCTGAGTCAGTACATCTTGTACGTGCACACTCAAACCTTCCGCCCCATCAAAACAGGGAATCGGTCCCAATTCGCGCAGTATGTCGTGCTTGACAAACGGATAGTGCGTGCATCCCAATACCACCGCATCAACCTTATGCGCATACGGCTGCAAAAGCTCATGTACAAGCTGTTTTAGCTGCACAGAATCTGCGTCCTCGCGCTCGATACACGAAGCCAGCTCATCACAGGCAAGAGGTATCACGTGCGTGTGGTACGAAGCGGAAAGGGCCGCTGCGAGCGTTTGAAATTTCTTCAACGAAAGCGTCTTGGGCGTAGCCATGACCAGCACGTTTTTGCACGCAGGATCGATGCACGCAGGCTTAAGCGCAGGCTCAATCCCCAGGATAGGCGTCGTGGGAAAAAGCTCGCGCAGGCGCTCAGCCGCAGCAGACGTTGCCGTATTGCAGGCAATCACAATCGCTTTTGCTTGGTCTTCAATCATAGTGCGGACAATGCCTTCCGCGAGCTCAAAAATTTCTGCTTGCGTGCGGCTTCCGTACGGATTGTGTTTCGTATCGCCAAAATAATAAAAATCCTCATGAGGAAGGGTCTTAACCAGATGCGAAAGGACACTAATACCACCCAAACCCGAATCAAACACACCGATATATGCATATTTTGGATCCATAGTTTCCTCACGAATGATCGTAGCCTATGCGCGCTGACGAGCACATAAACATGTATGAGCTACGGCAGCTAAGCGCTTTTTGTTGGCGAATCTTTACATATGAAGCGCTTAGCATTTAGTATAAAACCTATAGACGAAACATGGGAAAAGCTCGCCAAAAATTTGCATGTGGGAGCGCGGGCGCGGGCCCTGCGGGTGCTGACGCTCTGGGCGCGGGCAAAGCCAGCGGATACGCAGGCGCGCAAGCACGCTTCTTACGTTTCACAAACAGAAAGAGAATATATGTCTTCATCCACAGCTTCATCCACCGCTTCTTACAAAGCGAAACAGCTCATCGTGATGCGTCGTGACCTCAAAATGCGCAAAGGGAAAATTGCTGCTCAAAGTGCGCATGCTGCGGTAGAAGCCGTGCTTATGGCACTTGCAAAGGAGCGCAAGCTCACACAAATCAAGCTCGACGAAAGCGAGCGCTTTGTATACCTTGAGGAAGAGGATCTGTCCTCAGCAGATGTAACGCCAACAGCCCTCGACGCCTGGTTTTCAGCAGGCGTCGCAAAAATATGCGTCTATGTGGATAGTGAAGAAGAACTTTTGGAACTCGCGCACAAGGGACGGGAGCGCGGGCTTTTGGTTGCGCTTATACGAGATGCCGGGATCACGGAATTTCACGGCACGCCCACCTATACCTGCCTCGCGTTTGAGCCGCTCTATCCTGAGGATATTGACCCTCTCACACGAGATTTGCCGCTGTATTAGAGCGCGCGCAGAAGCTCATGTTCACGTACAACTTTCCGCATCGGCAATGAATACGCGCATTTATTCATGATAATGCATATGCTCGTCATCAATTGCACGCAGCGTATTTCTCAAAAAGCGCTGTGCCCACCATTTTGCCATCGTAAGATCGCTATCGTGCCAATTGCCGCATTCTTGGGCGATAGAACCGGGCACCATACCTTTGTGACACACAATATGGCTAAAGAGCTCCGTGAGGAGACCTATGATGTCACACGGCTCAAATTTACCAAAAACCACCAGGTAAAAGCCCGTACGACAACCCATGGGTCCGAAATACACCACGCGACTTCCCCATGTAGGGTCGTTCCGTAAATAGCTCGCGCCCAGATGCTCAAGGGCATGCACTGCCGCCGTGTCCATAACAGGCTCGCGATTGGGAGCAGTCATACGAATATCAAAGGTCGTCACCGGGTTGTTGCCCACAGGATCATAATCTACACGAGAGACATACACACCTGGCTCGAGCACGTTGTGATTCACGCGAAAGCTGGCGATTTTCTTCATGATGCAGTCCTTTGCATAGCATCTTGCACTACAAACTCAAAAGCAGCCTTTGAGCCACTACAAAGAAGATAACACAAGTTCTACGAGCTGCGCATTTGCGTGAGCGGTTTTTTTCTCAAAGCTTGGGTAATCAAGGTGAGAGCACTCATCTGCCGTATCAGAAATGGTACGCACAACCGCAAAGGGAAGCTTATGAAGGTAGCACACATGGGCGATAGCCGCTCCTTCCATTTCGCAACACAAGGCTCCGAATTCCTGATAGATTGCCTCTTTTTGCGCACACGTGTGGATAAATTGGTCACCAGACGCAATGCGTCCCCGATATACATGGGGAAACGCCAGGGATCTGCGTGCGGCAATCTCGATTGCTTCAGCAAGCGCGGGATCTGCACTAAAGCTCAGCACATCCATATCGGGTATTTGTCCCTTGGGATACGAAAGATTGGTCACGTCCATATCGTGTTCAACACAATCGCTTGCAACAACGACATCACCGATTTCGAGATTGCTCGCGAGAGCACCTGCTATGCCCGTATTGATAATGGATGAAACGCCAAAATAATCGATGAGCATCTGCGCGCATGAGCTCGCATTGACCTTGCCTACGCCCGAGCGCACGACCACAACATGCTTACCACAAAGATGACCCTCAAAAAAGCTTGTGCGCGCCTTGTCGAGGCGATGAGGATCTTGAAGATTGCTGATGAGCGTATCAACTTCTACCTGCATAGCACCGATAATGCCTATGGGATCTGTGGACGAGCACATAATCTCTCCTTTCAAGCGCGGATGCATGGCTTACGAGATGCGCGTAAGCGGCGCAAAGCCTTTGAGCAGCTTCTTTACCTTGCCACTTTTTTCAAAATACACTTCAACCGTGTCGGTCGTGGCATGCTTAACTATGCCCTTGCCAAAGATTTTGTGCATCACACGGTCTCCCGGCACAAAATTAGTATCTGCAGATGTGGGAGCTGTTGGTGCGGAGAAACTTGACATAGAACTTGAATGGCGCGTATTGGATGAGCGGGTGGCACTTCCAAAGATATGGCCCCCGTATACTTCCTGCGCGCGACCAGAGCCAAAGGTAGCATGACGATCGCCTCGCTTTTCCCAGCCGATGCCCGTAAAACCATCGGATCCAGCTCCTATGAGATGCAGGTCCTCGTCCTTGATTTCGTCCAAAAATCTGCTTTTTGGATTCGCCACTACCGTGCCAAATACATGTCGCACGCGTGCATGCGTGAGGAAGAGCTTTTTGCGGGCGCGCGTGATCGCAACATACGCAAGACGACGTTCTTCTTCGATATTGCAGTCGCTTTTTTCAAATCCTGTATGCGGAAATATCCCATCTTCCATGCCCGCCACAAAAACGATAGGGAATTCCAGGCCTTTTGCAGCATGCACCGTCATCAGTGTCACCGCAGAGCTCTCGCCCATGAGCGTGTCGAGATCGGATCGAAGCGACAACCATTCGATAAACGCTTCAAGTTTTTCGCTTGGAGCATTCAGATCGCTCGCGGCTTCGGGCGCTGCGGGGGCAGGTGAAGGGGCCGAAGCTAGCGCTTCTGCAGCATCCGAGCCAAAAGCTAAAGCCGGGGTCGAGTCTGCAGCTGAGTTTGAATTCGAAGCCGGGGTCGAATCCGCGGCTGGAGCTTGGGCGTTATCGATAACACCTGCTTTTTTAAGGTCGCTTAAGCTCTCAAGCACCTCGTGCATATCATCGTGCGAAGCCTCGAACTCGGCAGCTACGCTTACAAACTCTCGAACGTTTTCGGCGCGACTTTCTCCGTCCACACTGTGCTCGCTCAAATGTGCCTCGATGAGGTGCGTTTTTTCGATAATTGAGCTCACTATCTGCTCAAGACTTCCCCGCTCGCGCGCTTCTTCCTTGATAAGATTTACAAAAGAATCGAGCTGTGCGCGGATGCGACTGGTAAGCGCAACGTCACTCTCTGCTGAAGTAGCCACTTCGCAGGCCTGGAAGAAGGAACAATTATGTGCCTGCGCATACGCCTGAATTTTTTCTATAGAGGTCTGTCCAATCCCGCGGCGTGGGACGTTGATAATGCGCATCACGCTGACATCGTCTCGGGGATTCACAATCGCTTTGAGATAGGCCATCACATCGCGAATCTCAGCACGATCGAAGAAGCGTGTGCCTCCAACAATTTTGTATGGCACGCCGGCACGCAACAGCATATCTTCAAGAATACGCGATTGTGCATTTGTACGATAAAACACAGCCATATCGCCAAAGGCCGTGCCGTTATCGTGCAGTTTTTCGATTTCAGCGCCTATCCAGCGTCCTTCGTCGCGATCGTCTTGAGCTTGGAACACCTCTACCTTTGCACCAGCACCTGCTTTGGTATAGAGCGCTTTTTTCTCACGACGCGCATTATGCGAAACCACGGCATTCGCGGCAGAAAGGATATGCCCCGTTGAGCGATAGTTTTGCTCGAGCTTTACGAGATGAGCATCGGGATAATCTTTTTTGAACGACAAAATATTCGAAATATCAGCGCCACGCCACGAATAAATCGATTGGTCATCGTCGCCTACAACCATAAGATTTTTGTATTTACGCGCAAGCATATTGGTAAGCGCATACTGCACCGCATTGGTGTCTTGGTACTCGTCGACCAAGATATAGCGAAAACGCTCCTGATAGGACTCAAGTACCTCAGGATACTTAGAAAAAAGCTCGTGACATTTAAGCAAAAGGTCATCAAAGTCCATTGCAGAAAGGTTCTTGAGACGTCGTTCCAAGCGCTCATACACATCGGCTATGAGCTCTCCTCTGGCATTCGTCCCCTCAAACTTTTTATGCAAATCAGCAGGACTCATAAGCGCATTTTTTGCTTGAGATATCTGCGATAACACAACCGCAGGCGAAATTTGCTTAGGATCGGCATCGAGCTCAATCATAATGGTCTTGACCAGGCGTTTAAGGTCATCGGTATCGTAAATAGAAAAATTCTTGTCGTAACCAATTTTGTCCGCGTCATCACGCAAAATACGCACGCACATAGCATGGAAGGTAGATACCCACATGCCGCGCGTACGTCCACCAAGAAGCGCAGCTACGCGCTCACGCATCTCTTTTGCTGCTTTGTTGGTGAAGGTAATCGCGAGAATTTGCCAAGGCGCAATCCCTTTTTCCTCGACCAAATACGCGATACGATGTGTAAGCACGCGCGTCTTGCCAGAACCAGCACCCGCAAGCACCAAAAGTGGCCCCTCGGTACAAAGCACTGCTTCACGCTGCTCGTCGTTGAGAAGAGAAAGATCAAGCGCAGATGAAGCGCTCTTTTTGTGCGCAGCGCGCTCGTTTGATTGCGTATCTTGTAGATCGAAATTGAGATCGTCGTGCATAAATTCAAACCCTTCCCTGATTAAACACACATCTTGCAAGATGCTATTACCAAGGTGCAAAAGCGCGCGTAAGCGCACATGCTTCACCGTAAGAATAGTGTACACGCAAGAGCGGACAAGAAATCAAAGAAAGGCTGAAGCAACCGCTAATGTCCCGCAATAGAATCCAAAAAGTCCTTCGCACGCTGCGTCTTTGGATGTGCAAAGAATTCTTGTGGAGCGGCTTCCTCCAAAATTTGTCCATCAGCCATAAACACGATACGATCTGCCACACGTGCGGCAAAACTCATCTCGTGCGTCACGATCACCATCGTCATCCCGCCACGCGCAAGGGACACCATAACGTCGAGCACCTCGTTGATCATCTCGGGATCGAGAGCGCTCGTAGGCTCATCAAAAAGCATGACTTCTGGATGCATCGCAAGCGCGCGGGCGATTGCGACACGTTGTTGTTGTCCGCCGGAAAGCTGGGCGGGAACTTTGTGGGCTTGCGCTTCCACGCCTACGCGTTTGAGCAGCTCAAGGGCTTCTTGTTTGACTTCGGCGCGCGGCTTTTTGAGCACAGTCATAGGTGCCATGCACACATTTTCGAGAATGGTTTTGTGCGCAAACAGATTAAAAGATTGAAATACCATGCCAATGCGACTGCGCATGCGCGCAAGCGCTTTGCCTTCTGCAGGAAGCGGCTCACCGTCGATGGTGATCGTGCCTGCGTCAATCGTCTCGAGACGATTGATCGTACGGCACAGCGTCGACTTGCCCGAACCCGAAGGACCGATGATAACCACAACTTCGCCTTGCTTAATGCTAAGATTGATATCTTTGAGCACATGAAGCTTGCCAAAATATTTATTTACCTTGTTGAGGCTCACGAGCACCCGAGAAGCATCTGCATCTGCAGCTCCATGTTGCGAAAGCATAGAATCCGCCTTGTCTTGTGCTTTGGAAGCTGCTTCGGCATTCATAGAAGTAGCGTGTACGTCATTTGTAGAATCTGCCATTAGATTTCACCCATTTCCATAGAAACACCAGCTACAGCACTACGAGAGGCTGCGCTTGAGCGCCTTGCATACCAAAGCGAGAGATTGTTCATCATCCAGTTGATGCCCACATAAATGATCGCAACAACAAAGTACACCGAGACCAGTGCATCATAATTGGTGATCAATACACGCGCGTTTTGCAAAAGATCAGGATAGCTCACCACATACGCCACCGTTGTGTCTTTCACAACAACTACGAGTTGCGAGATGAGCGCCGGCACTACAAAGCGTATCGCCTGCGGCAACACAACCTTGTACATAACCTGCATACGCGTAAAACCAAGGGCCTGAGCAGCCTCTTTTTGACCTTTGGGAACTGCGTTTACCCCTGAGCGAAATACCTCAGCAAGCACAGCAGATGCAGCGCAGGCAATGGGAAGCGTCATCATCCAAAACGACGGCAGCTTGAGCCCGTATTGCGGAATCACCAAAAAGCAAAAATAGATGAGCAAAAGGCTCGGCACTCCGCGGAAGAAATCGATGTAGATACGGGCAAACATGCGAAGTACAAGCACATGGCTGATACGAAAGAGCATAAATACCAAGCCAAGCACGAGCGAAAGCACACCCGAGACCACAGAAATCATGAAGGTACCCTTAAACCCGTCCAGCAAAAATGCCCAGGTCGTAGGAAGCAAGAAGAAATTCCAATACCGCGGCGCCAGTTGGCCCGTCACATAAAAACGCTGCACAATCAAGAAGACGACGATGGCAAGCGCAATAAGAGAAAGCACAGTACCGATACGAATCATACGGGCGGTAGCGGGACCGGGCTGCTCATAGAGCGCATCGCGTACGGAAATATGAGAAGAGCTCATCGTTTGATTCTCACCGCCTTATCAAGTTTGTTACCCAGATAGGAAAAACACAGGGAGCTCAATACATAGCCCAAGGCAGAAAGCGTAAACGCAGGAATACCACCTACGGCACGTGTATTGATATAACTGACAATCCCGGTGAGTTCCTGCGGAACGAGAGGTACCTGCGAGCCAATCGCAGTCGTCAAAACAATCGCGATAAGTAAGTTGGTCATCGGAAGGACGCACGACCTCAATGCCTGAGGCAGCACGACCTGCGTGAGGCTCTGCATAAACGTAAGCCCCAAGGAGCGCGCCGCCTCAATCTGACCGATCGCTATAGTATTGATTCCCGACATAATATTTTCGGAGGCAAATGAGGATCCGATGAGCACGCAGCACACGATCACGCAGAGATCATAGGGCAAAATAAGCTTGAGATGTGGCAACGCATATACCACGATGACCAGAAGCGAAATCGCAGGAATATTGCGGAATATCTGCACGTACACATCTCCCGTTATGCGCAAAGGCCGGATGGGACTCACTCGCATAATAGTGATAAAACATGCAAGAATCATGCATAACACAAAGGAAATGAGCGCCATCTTCATGGTGACGCACCAGGCGACAATATAGTTTGTCCCCCAGGCATTCCACAATTCGTAAAAACTCATACCATCCTCTTAACCTAAAACCAAACTGCTTGCGCGCGGCTGCGCGCGTTTTATAACCCGAGCTGAGGAGGCTCAGGCGCCTTTGTTGCATCGGTGCGATCGCCAATGCAAATCTGCCACAGCTCTTGCCATATACCTTTATCCTCAATATCTTTCAAAAATGCATTGATAAATTGAATGCCGTCAGATCCGAGTGCAAGACCAATTCCGTAGACATCCTTAGGACCAAACGACTCGCCTACCAGCTTGAACTTGCCTGGATTGCGCACGATCGCACCGCGAAGCATCGTTTCGTCGATGACATATGCGTCGACTCTACCTTGTGTAAGCGCACCGCGTGCCTCTTCATCGGTTGCAAACTCTTGAACCTTTGCACCCGGTGCAAGCTCTGCCAAGATGGAAGGCCCGGTAGAGCCCGATTGAGCTGCGACATTTTTGCCGTCTAGACTTGCAAGATCCTGAATAGTGTTGTTGTCCTGTACAACCAAAATGCCTTGCTGCGTAGAGTAGTATGGACCTGCAAAGGAGATGACTTTTTTGCGCGCATCCGTTATGGAATACGTCGCAAATACAGCATCTACCTGGGAATTTTGGAGCACTGATTCGCGCGTGTTGGAAGTCACCTGCACGAGATCGATCTTTGATTCATCACCCAAAATCGAGCGGGCGAGCATCTGAGAAAGGCCTGCGTCAAAGCCGCGCAAACGCCCGTCTGCCTCGTCGAACATAGAGAACAAAATCGAAGTTTTAACTCCACCTACACGAAACACGCCCGCATCTTTGATGTGTTGTGCCCAGGAATTTGCCTGGATCTGCGCCGCATCGAGCGCGGACACTTTTGCGATAAGGGCGTCGTATTTTTCTTTATCGAGCGTAACTTTTTGAGAAGGGCTAGCCGCTTCCCCACTGGGAGCGCTGTTTGTCTCTGGTGCGCAACCAAAGAGGGAAAGTCCTGCATATGCGCAAAATCCTCCCCACGCAAGCGTAAGGGATTCGCGTCTGGTAATTGGTGTATTCGAAACAGAAAATGCCATTCGTACTCTCCTTGCGGTCGTATCTTGTGTTGTGCTGTGGTTCAAGCTATCGTGCAGCTAAAAGATCTGTGCGCGCAGATGCTTACGCGTTAGATGCCGCTTCGCTCCTGCGTACGAGCGGGAAGCTTCTGCGTTATAGGCCACATCATTTAGAACTGCATGTCTCGGATAAACTACCACCCTCTTAGCATACCGAAAATGACTAAGCTTATACATTTCACGTGTACGAGAGTCTTTAACAAATCTCTCGTACACAGGTACTCTACAATTTGCGTCACTTTGAGCAGAGGCGTAAATATACAAAAATCGTGTGTATTTATGCAAAGCTCAAAACAAGCTGTGCGCAGACGAGCGCGCGGGTGCGCACATGCGCACACATACAAAACTTACTCTGCAATAGCAGGAGGAGCTGGTACTTCGCTTACTCCCACGCGGTCACCAATCGTGATCTTCCACAACTCATCGCGAAGCGAGGTCGCGTAGAGACGCTTGAGGAAGGTGTTGACAAACTGCACCGCATCCGAATCTTTGGGAAGGCCGACGCCGTAATTGTCCTCGGGGCCAAATTCATCGCCAGCAAGCTTATACTTACCAGGATTTTTGACCATATCGCTCATCAGCCACATTTTGTCCATGGAGTATGCATCCACACGTCCCTGCTCAAGCGCGGTACGTGCCTCTTCGTCGCTCGTAAATTCCTGGACTTGCGCATCAGGACAAGCTTCCGACAAAATAACAGGCCCCACCGAGCCTGATTGAGCCGCAACATTTTTGCCCGCAAGATCCGCAAGCGAGTTAATGGAGCTATTCGAATTCATGACCAAAAGGGATTGACGCGTGGTGAAGTATGGACCCGCAAACGACACGGATTTTTGGCGCTCCGGCGTAATGGAATACGTGCACCAAATGATGTCATCTTGGCCGCTCATAAGCAGAGATTCACGGGTATTTGCTTGAACTTCGTTGTCCACAAATTTCTTTGAATCGCCCAAGAGATAACGGCAAAACATCTTGGCCAGACCAGCGTCAAAGCCACGAATTTCGTTGTCTTGATCGTCGAGAAACGAGAATAGCGTGGAATTTTTGGTATTGCCCAGGTGCAAAACACCAGCGTCAGCAATCTTTTTTGCCCATGAATTGGCTGCGATATCAGAGCTATCGCAAAGTGGTGCTTGCTCGATAAGCGCATCAAACGCTTCGCGGTCGAGTGGCTTTTGCGCAGGAGCTGAGTCTTGAGAAGGAGCAGGTGCTGGCGCCTCAGAACTGCAGCCTACCTGGGAAGTTGCCACCACATAACAAGCGCCGCCCAGCACTAAACGCAAAAGTTGTCTACGAGAAACAGGCGTATTTTTCAACGAAAGAGCCATACCGCTACCTCCTTTAAGAAGAGCTTGTGCAGAATAAGTCTGCATTTTCCTATGTATATACGCACGGTATTATTATGCAATATTGTGTAAATATTGACTGTCATACTCAATATATGAGTAATTTAACAAAGCTATGCGCACATATCAATGGTAACTTGTTTGCAAAGTTACGCATAAATCAGCGCGCATTGTTTAACGACTTGTAACCTTATGTTCAGAAATCTGACAAAAAATTGTTAAAAGCAGCTGGTACAGCCGTTGCGACTGCAGCACACGCCGGCATGTAATGCGGCGTATGCACGCACGACACACGCACGAAATACGTAGACCCCTTGCGCAAAGGGTCTACGCAAGGGGTTTACGCGAATACCTTATCCGAACAGCCTACGCAACAGGACTACACAAAAGGAAATAGGCAGCAACAATCACGCCCAACACAATGCGGTACCAGCCAAACGGGACAAAATTATGCCGTTTAAGATACTTGAGCAAAAAGGAAACGACCACCCACGACACTAGAAAGGCACTCAGAAGTCCTGTGATCAAAATACCAAGCTCCGTTGAGCTCAGCACATTGCCATGCAGCACAAACTTGACAATACGCAACAGCGATGCCCCAAACATCACCGGGAGCGCAAGGTAGAAGGTAAATTGCGTCGCGGAAATGCGATCGAGCCCCAAAAGCAATCCTCCTATGATGCACGATCCTGAACGCGAGGTACCAGGGACAATCGAGAGCACCTGAAAACACCCAACGCCCAAGGCCTGCGCCCAGCTTATGTGTTCAAGGGGGGCAGTCGCAGAGGCAGAAGCAGGCGCCTGAGGAGCCTTGAGGTGCTTCGGCTGCGAAGAAGAAGCGCTCGAAACTGGCGCAGACACGCGCGCAAAGGCGGACGTTTTGCCGAGACGCGCACGCTCTCGAAGCGCACGGGCCTTCTCAATCACAATAAAGACGATACCGTAGACAATAAGTGCGCCCGCAATCACAAAGGGGCTTCCCAAGTGCTCTTCCATCCAATCGTCAAGAGGAATACCTATCACTGCTGCAGGTATACAGGCAAGAATGATTTTCCCCCAAAGTGAGAGACGAAGACGGCGCTCGGACGCATTCAAGCGCGCGCTGAATATGTTGAGCTGGGAGAAGAAGGTGACCAACACGGCCAAAATGGCGCCCAGCTGAATCACCACAAGAAACATATTCCAAAAGGCAGTTGTCGTATGCAAGGTCACAAAACGTTCGAGCAGAAGCATATGCCCGGTTGAAGATATGGGCAGCCACTCGCTAATGCCTTCGACGATACCAAATACGAGGGCTTTTATAAGTTCTTGAACCATAGATAAATCAAACACGAAAAAGCTTCTTTCTAAGATGTTCGTCCTGAAAAAGTCGAGATATGCATGCGTTGTTCGCTGGGAGCGATTTAACAACCGTTTACTTAAAAGCCATTCAAGCTCCCCCACAAAACGCTACACTATCAATAATACAGTGACGCCCACACAGAGATTGGAGCCGTGCATATGAATGATCAAAAAAATCTCAGCTACTCCACGATTTTTGTTGCGCTCGATGGGTGTGAAGAACAGGACTTTGTCCTGCAAAAGGCGGCGGCAATCGCCAGAAGGACCCACGCCAAGCTAGTCATTGGGCACGTTATCGATTCTTCGGCTCTCGAAACAGCAAGCACCTATCCGGCAGATATTCTCGAGGGGCTCAAGGTTGGATTTATGAAGTCCATTCAACCGGCTCTCGATGAGCTCGAACAAGACGCGGACATTTGCGAGGTAGAAGTGCTTGTCCAGGCAGGACGTATACGCGAGACACTCAAAGAAGAGATGCTCGATGTTGTCTCGCCCGACCTCATCATTTGTGGCGCACGCGGACTTTCGTCTATAAAGTATGCGCTTTTGGGCTCGATTTCGACCTTTTTGGTGCGCTATCCGCTCTGCGATACGCTTGTCATCAAATAGCTCAAACGCATAACGCAAACGCATAACGCAAACGCGTTTCTGCACTTCTTTTGAATCTTTCCGCGAAGCTGGGTACAGGTAGTATCATTATATATTACATGTTTTGATATAAATGATACGACACGATGACCCACATGCTTTTGTGAAGCTACCCAGGTCGCGAGAGGTTTTTAGAATGCACAAAGCTCATGCAGCGCTTACCACTTTTGGGCTGAGCGCTGTGCTTCTTTCATCACAATGTATAGTTCCTCAAACGAGTGCGTATGCAGATACGCAAACCGAAATCGTGGAAGAGCCCTCGACAGATAATCTGCAGGCAAAAGTTGAGGAAACAGCTCAAGCACTCGCAGATGCCGAAGCAAAATCTAAGGCAGCAGATGACGCCTACAAAGAGCACACTCAAAAGCTTGAGCAGCTCAAAGCACGTATGCCGCGTTTGCGCGCGCAAGCAGCAAGCTCACTGAAGACGCTCTATCGCATGAGTTGCTCAGGCGCGAGTCTTTTGAACCTGGTACTTTCTGCGCACGATTTTAACGATTTCATCACGATGATGCAGTATCTCAATATCGTGCAAACCAAAAATAATGAAGCGATAACCAAGCTCACACGCGCCGTCACCGAGATGCAAAACACGCAGCAAGCGCTCGAAGAGGACAAACGCGACAAGGAAGCCGCAGTTGTCGAAGCCAAAAAGCGCATGGATGAAGCTGTCGCCGCGCGCAAACGTGCAGAAGAATTAGCTGCTGAGCGGGCGCGCGCAGAAGCCGCAGCCGCAGCCGCAGCAGAAGCAGAAGCTGCAGCTGCTCAGGGACAGAGTTTCACCACCGCACAAGGAAATACCGTTACAGTAGAGGCATCCTCCAAAGGTATACGTCCCGAAGCGCTCGACGTCGACAGAGACGACTTTGTCGCGAAATGGGCGCCCCGCATTGATCGCTATCTTGCAGGCTCTCCCCTTGCGGGCCACGGCGCAACTTTTGCCAAGGCAGCATGGGATAAGGGCGTAGATCCGCGCTGGTCACCGGCAATTTCTACCATCGAAAGTTCCAAGGGTGCCGTGTGCTTTAGGTCCCACAACGCATGGGGCTGGGGTAATTCGAGCTGGAGCGACTGGGATAGCGCGATATATGCGCATGTAGGTGGCCTTGCCAAGGGATATGGCTCAGCTCCCACGCCGTCAGCCGCGCGTAAATATTGCCCGCCCAATGCGAGCTTTTGGTATGCAAATTGCGTATCGGAAATGAATAAAATTTAAGCGTACATACTTCTAGCGCACGTTTCCTTGCTCAGCAATGTTTGTGTGGCGAAGTTTCGTGACGCGGAATTAGCGAGCATGTGTGGTGAAATCTCGTAGCAAAGCTATGTAGCGAAGCTTAGCCGCGACACATGATGCAGCTACGCTACTTGGCAAGGCTATGCCGTCAAAAATACCATCACGATAACCATCGCAAAACCGAGAAGCTCACCTGGACTAAACATCACGCCCATAACGGCGCAGGCAGAAATCGTTGCGGCGAGCGGCTCACTCGTGCCAAGCATGACGCCGCGCACCGAGCCCACCTCTTTGACACCTTCAAGAAAAAATGCATACGCGCCAAAAGTCCCCACCAAAACGGTCGCCACCATGCACAACCATCCTGCAGCATCAAAGGCAGGTACGCAGGTCCAAGGCCTGCAATAGCAGGCAAGAATCACTCCGGCGAACAAAAAACATAGCCCATTGACGGCAAAATTTCCATATCTATGCATATATTTGAGGGGCTGAATAGACAAAAGTGCCGCCGCACACGCCCCAACCATGCCCCACAAAAAGCCATCGAGCGGGAGGATGAGCCTTGTGGGATCGCCTCCCGTAGCAATAAAATAGGTGCCCAGAACAGCCAAGATAAGCCCCGCGAGCTCGCGTTTGCGAGGACGGCGCCTATTGACTACACAGACATATATCATAACCAGAATGACACCCAAATTTTGCAAGACGGTCGCCGTTGCAGAATTGGTGCGTGCGATCGCTTCGAGGTAGCTGACCTGCGACATAAGTATCACATCGAAAGCCATCACGAGCATCATCCACATGTCTTTTTTGGTATGAAGAAGCGCCTGCAATTTTTGAGGCATAGTATATGCTGCAAGCGATAGAAAGAGTACCGAGGTACAAAGCTCGCGCACGCAGGCAAGCCACAAGGGATCGGCATGATAGCGGCTCATAATGTGCATGGAGAGCGTCGCATTCATCCCCCACAAGCTTCCGCCTATGAGTGTAAGCATGATGCCCCACGCAAGTCTATGCTTATTTCTGAATGTCGAAAACAAGCGACGAAAAACTCCGCGATGCTGCGACGTTGCCGAAGAAACGTCATCTTTCACTGGTGCAGGCGTTATATGAGCGTTTGGTGCCACCGTCTCTCCTTGAAACTCAGAGGCTCTGTACAGTTCTGAACAGACCCTGCATAATTCCTTCTGTGGATAAGATACAAGATCGAAGCTATCATTTTCCGTGTTTTCGCAGGTATATGAGCGATATACGAGATGCTATTAGTATAGTAACATAGCGCTTACATCTGCAATTGGGCGCGGGCGTAACTCCTTGTGCATACATAAGATCACAACTTGGCCACACGTAAGTCCGCGTGCGAGTGGCCAGCCTACAATCTTGTACAATAGAAATACGATATGCACCTGCATACGACGGTAGCTCATACCCCGTATGCTATAAAACGATAAGGATCTCTATGTCTCAAACGACAGCTACTTCGACAGCTACTTCTGCGCATGCCGCCTACTCAGCACCCCTTCCTGAGCTTGAACCAGGCAAGGTATATCATCATTTCAAGCTTGAGCGCACAGAAGAAATACCCGAAATTTCGGGATGCGCATACATTTTTTCGCATACGCCGAGCAACGCACGGGCGCTCTGGCTTGCATGCGCAGACAACAACAAGTCGTTTAGCATAGCGTTTAAGACGCCACCGGTAGATTCTACGGGTGTCTTTCATATACTTGAACACTCGGTACTCTGCGGATCAAAACGCTATCCCGTGAAGGAGCCCTTCGTTCACCTGCTCAAAACGAGTATGCAGACCTTCCTCAATGCGATGACCTTTCCGGACAAAACGGTCTATCCGGTATCGAGCACCAATGAACAGGACCTCATCAATCTCTCAGATATTTACCTCGATGCGGTGCTCCATCCCAATATTTATACAAATCCGCTCATCTTTGAACAAGAGGGCTGGCACTACGAACTCGCAAGCGCAAATGACCCGCTTAGCTACAACGGTGTAGTGCTAAATGAAATGCGAGGAGCGCTTTCCAATCCCGATACCGTTATGTATAACGCGCTCAACGAGGCACTCTTCCCTGATAGCTGCTATAAGTATGTCTCTGGCGGCACGATCACAGACATCCCTACACTCACACGCGAGGCGTTTCTCAAAGCGCACCACGATCACTACACGCTCAAAAATAGCTACACAATTCTATACGGAAATTTGAATATCTTGCGCATGTTGGAACACATCGATCGGCACTTCGCAGGCGCTGAGAGCGAGCGCGAAAGCGCAACTCCTCACGCGCTCACTTACCAAAAACCGGTATGCCCCGGTCTTGTACGTGTTCCCATGAAGACTGCTCAGGAGAACAAAAGCATAAGCTTGGGCTATGTGATTGGCGACTATCGCATGAGAAAAGAAGCGATCGCGCTATCTATCCTCTGTGATGTATTATGCGCAACGAATGAAAGCCCTTTGAAGAAAGCGGTGCTCGAAGCAGGCCTTGGCAAAGACATGAATGCATCGCTTATCGATGCATGCCTCCAGCCGCAGCTCATGTTCCAGCTCAAAGGTGCAAAGGAAGGCGTAAGCAAACGCTTCCGCGAGCTTGTTGAAAACAGCTGCCGCGAATATGCAGAAAAAGGCATCGACAAAAAACGCCTCGAAGCAGCCCTTTCGCAAACGGAATTTAGCCTGCGCGAAGGCGATTGGGGCGGATCTAGCGACGGCGTGTGCCTTTCCATTCAAACGCTCAATGGCTGGCTCTACGACGATAGCTATGCCGTGGATTATCTCCACTTCCAGGATGCGCTTACGCAATTGCGAGCAACGCTCGATGAGGGCTACTTTGAGCAGCTCTTATACAAAGTCGTATGCGAAAGCACGCACACGGCGCAAGTCGAGCTCATCTGCCAAGATAGCCTAAGCCAAGACGAAGAAACCACGCTTGAGCATATAAAATCCAAGATGACGCCCGCGGAGCGAGAAAAGATTATCGCTCACACCGAAGCGCTCAAACAAAGCCAAGCAGCACCCGATACGCCCGAAGCACTCGCAACCCTTCCTCAGCTCCACATAAGCGATATAGGAGAAGTTCCTGCATCGCCAAAGGTAGAACAAGGTACATTGGATACGAGCGAAGCAGGCGCAGAGATTCCCTTTTTGTATCACCCGCTCCCCACGCATCAAATCGGCTACCTCTATGCCTACTTTGACCTGTGTGTACTTTCGTTTGAAGACCTCCCCTACGTAGGGATTTTGCAAGAGCTTTTGGGCAAACTTGATACACGCGCGCACTCGGCGTCTGACCTCGATATTTTGGTCGAAGACCAGCTGGGCGGCTTCTCTTCGTTTACCAGCATCTATCACAAGGTAGAAAACCCGCGCGAAGTCTATCCCTACTTTGTCATTCATGCGAGCGCGCTCAGCGAAAAACTTGCGCAGATCCCGCGTCTAATACAAGAAATTGCAACTTCAACAAAGCTCGATACGCTTGACAAAATCAAACCTTTGTTGATCCAGAGAAAAATAGGTCTTGAACAGGCGTTCATCAACTCTGCGCACGCATGTTGCATGGACCGACTAGCAATGTATCGGAGCCAGGGAGCGGCGCTTGCAGATGAGATCGAAGGCGTCAATCATTATTTCTTCCTAAAAGATCTCTTAAACGCCTGGGATAGCAAAAAATCAGCGCTTGCTACTAGGCTTTCCCGCATTGCAAATACCCTCTTCACCGATAGCAACGCTACGATTAGCTTTACCGGAAGCGCCGCAGATTTCACGCAGCTTTCTCATATAGTTCGCGATGAGGGCTTTTTGGCGCGAGCAGCTGCGCGCAATGTAGATACACTCGTCTTGCCTACGCTTACCCCGCTTCACGAGGCATTTATCATTCCATCACATGTGAATTTTGTTGGTGCAGGCACTGCAGCAGCACACTTTGATACGAAGATTCTCGGCCCTTGGAATATTGCGGCGCGCGCGCTCAGCCTCGAATACCTGTGGAATGAGCTTCGTGTGCTCGGAGGAGCATATGGAGCAGGATTTACGCATACAGCAAGCGGATACGCTAGTTTTTGGTCATACCGAGATCCCGCACTCGATGAAAGCCTTGAGCGCTATCGCCGCGCAAGCGCCTGGCTCAAATCCTGGACGCCAACCGCGTCTGAGCTCGAAGGCTATATCGTTTCCTGCACTGCTGCTCTTGATGCGCCCGTAAAACCCTATGTACAGGCGCGGCGCGAGGATTCAGACATACTTTCGAAGAAGCCCGTAAACTGGCATGAAATGATTCGCGCGCAACAGCTTGCGTGTACGCCCGCGCAGCTTAAAAACCTGTGGGAAGAGATTCACTATCAAGCAGAAGATGAACTGGTATGTGTGTTTGGATCAAAAGAGGCGATCGAAGAAGCCCATACGCACTTTGATTGCGTGCGGACGCTTCTCGATGAAGGCGAATCTGCATAAACCGCAATGTAAAGCGTGAAACTGCGGCGTAAATCACAAGGTATACCGCACCATAGCGCACATCATAACGTACGCTGTAACACGCACAGCATCCCGCACACGCAAAGGGCGCGCCAAAGGCGCGCCTGTTTTTCCACTATGCCCACGCGTGAGATTCATAGAGCGGATCGTCTCGCCACAACACAACTTTGTTTTCCTTAATCGAAGCAGGAACATCGATAATACGTTGGTTGGACGATCCGCGAAAACGTAGGCTAATGTCTTTTTTTGCCATAATAAATGGGCCATCTACCAGCACATCAAGCGTTTTGAGTATGCGCATGGTGAAAGGGGTAAATTGACACCCGCCCACCATGAGCTCTTTCCATGTGTGGCCCGAATACATCCATATACTCTTGTGTGGAAATTGCTGGCGCACGCGCTCGAGAAAAAAGACCAGCCCTTCCTGATTCTCAGGCTCAAACGGCTCCCCTCCCAGTACCGAGAGACCGTCTATGTAGTCGGGTTTGAGGCTTTCGATAATCTCGTCTTCGACGTCGCGTGTAAAAGGAGTACCTGCGTGAAAATTCCATGCAGCCTCGTTAAAACAAAAAGGACAGTGCAAGCGGCAGCCCGAAACAAATAGAACGGTCCGAACGCCCGTTCCATTTGCAACGTCACAATATTTAATCGTGGCATAGTTCACGAATATCCAACTTCCTGTCGCTACACACGCATCCTTTTATCAGCATAGGCGTATCAATCATACAAAGCGCGCTTATCACGCGCGCACGCAGGCCGCCCGCGCTTAAAGATGCAACACACGATCTTTGATTTCTTGCGTACGACCTTGATTCCAGAACTGCGTTCCGATATATCCACAGGTCCTGCGCGCAACATTCATCTTTGACTGATCGCGGTTGCCGCAGTTGGGGCACTCCCAAATGAGCTTGCCGTCGTCTTCCTTAATCTGAATCTCTCCATCATAGCCGCAATTCTGGCAATAGTCACTCTTGGTATTGAGCTCAGCGTACATGATATTCTCGTAGATGTATTGGATTACGCGGATAACCGCCTCGAGATTGTCCTGCAGGTTGGGGACTTCGACGTAGGAAATTGCTCCACCAGGGGAAAGGCGCTGGAACTGCGACTCAAACTTGAGTTTGGTAAAGGCATCGATCTTTTCGCGAACGTTCACGTGGTACGAATTGGTCACGTATCCGTGATCGGTAATACCCTTGATGAGTCCAAAGCGCTTCTGCAACGCCTTTGCAAACTTATAGGTCGTGGATTCAAGCGGCGTGCCGTAGAGCGAATAGTCGATGTCCTCTGCTGCTTTCCACTCGTTGCACTTGTCGTCCATACGCTGCATCACTGCAAGCGCAAACGGTGTAGCTTCCTTATCGGTGTGAGAGTGGCCAGTCATGTATTTGACGCATTCGTAAAGACCTGCATAGCCAAGGCTGATCGTAGAGTAGCCACCGTAGAGCAATTTGTCGATAACCTCGCCTTTTTTGAGGCGGGCAAGCGCGCCGTACTGCCACAAAATAGGAGCGGCATCGGTAAGCGTGCCGCACAGACGATCGTGGCGGCAGCGAAGCGCGCGGTGACACAGCTCGAGGCGCTCATCAAAAATCTGCCAGAACTTGTCCATATCTCCGCCCGAAGAGAGTGCGACATCAGGCAGATTGATGGTCACAACGCCTTGGTTGAAACGACCGTAATACTTCGGTTTACCAGGAACATAGTTCTTTGCACAGCTCACATTGTTGTAGCCGCCTTCAGAACGATCGGGTGTAAGGAAGGAACGGCAACCCATGCAGGTAAACACATCACCCTCACCAGGCTTTTCGCCGGTAGAAAGCTTGTACTCGCGCATCATCTTTTCGGAGATGTAGTCGGGCACAAGACGGCGGGCAGAACATTTTGCTGCCAGCTTTGTGAGGTAGAAATACGGGTCATTTTCGTGAATATTGTCCTCTTCGAGCACGTAGATAAGCTTAGGGAAGGCAGGAGTGATCCACACGCCCGCTTCGTTTTTGACGCCTTGGTAGCGCTGCTTGAGCATCTCTTCGATGCAAAGCGCGAGATCTGCTTTTTCTTGAGCGTCGCGCGCTTCGTTGAGGTACATGAAAACGGTGATAAACGGCGCTTGACCATTGGTGGTCATAAGGGTGACTACCTGGTATTGAATGGTTTGAACGCCGCGCGCGACTTCTTCGCGCAAACGCGTTTCGACAAGCTCGCTCACCTTGTCTTGCTGTGCCGCAGCACCGATGAGCTCAAGCTCCTTTTCTACTTGCTTTTTGATCTTTTTGCGCGAAATATCGATAAAGGGAGCCAAATGCGCAAGCGAAATGGATTGGCCGCCGTACTGAGACGATGCAACTTGCGCGATGATCTGAGTGGCAATGTTGCAGGCAGTAGAAAAGCTATGCGGCTTCTCGATCATAGTGCCCGAAATCACGGTGCCATTTTGCAGCATATCGTCGAGGTTGACGAGATCACAGTTGTGCATATGCTGCGCATAGTAATCGGCATCGTGGAAGTGAATAAGCCCTTCTTTGTGGGCATTTACGACGTCTTGCGGAAGCAACTCGCGCATAGCGAGGTCCTTAGAAACCTCTCCTGCCATGTAGTCGCGCTGTACCGAGACGACCGAAGGATTTTTATTTGAATTTTCTTGCTTGACCTCTTCGTTATTCGATTCAATCAGGGACAAAATGGTGTCATCGGTGGTGTTGCGACGACGCTTTTGCGCTTGGACATAGCGATAAATAATATACTTACGTGCAACGCTAAAGTGGTTAAGACCCATGATCTGATCCTCAACCATGTCTTGGATCTCTTCAACAGTCACCGTGTGACCAGCACTTTTGCAGCTATCCTCTACGTTGAGCGAGGCGAAGTCGATCTCACGGGTGGTCAAGCGCTCGTCCGCAGGCACTTCCTTATTGGCGGCCGTAATCGCATTGATGATCTTTTGAAGATTGAATTCAACTTCAGAACCATTCCGTTTGATAATTTTCATGACTTCTCCTAGCAGCATGAACCTGTTGGGTCAAACTTCTATGTTGGTTAGATTGAAAGCCGCGCGTGATGCATCTAAGCGGACGCGGGCGCAGTCCTTACTATGACACAATTTATAGTAGCATTGCAAGCTTTTTTCCACTATATATTGTGAAAAGCGTTTAGAAAGAACGTATAGCTCTTATCGGCGCAGCTTATAAATACCCATCCGCATCAATTTTTTTCAAAAAAATTTGGCTCGAAAATATATCGTAAGTATTCAAACGCATTCATGGAGGCAGGTATCATTTTGAAGAACTTTTGCGCGCGGGCGTGCGCATATTTTCGCCATATGCTACCGTAACATCTGTTTTGAAAGGAGTGAATATGACCTCACCCACATGCTCATGGACAAAGCCCCGCGGCATCAAGGCCGCGTTTTTCGACGTAGACGGCACGCTCTTGAGTCACAAGCTCCACAAAGAGCCCGAAACTGCCATTTCTGCACTTCATAGGCTTAAAGACAGAGGCATTATGCCCATACTCGCAACCGGACGCCCCTCATACATGCTCGAATGCATCGATATCACCCCGTTTGAGGCGTACGTGACGATCAATGGTCAATACTGTTACACGAAAGATCAGGTCATCTACAACCAGCCGATAGAAAAAAGCACCATGGAATGTGTGGTAAAAGGCATACAAGAAGGTCGCTATGACTGTCTCTTTCAGGAAAAAAATCTGTGCTTTGCAAGCAGGCGCACTGAACGCGTACGCGCAGTTGAAGAGCTCGTGTCCGAAACGTACGAGGTTCGAGATGTCTCACATGCGCTCACACACGACGTCTACCAGCTCAATGCTTATCTTTGCCCGGGAGAAGAACACCTGCTCATGAACGACGTGTGTGGACTCAAATATAGCCGCTGGGACGATAATTTTATCGATGTTATGCCCTGCGAAGGCGGCAAGGAAAAAGGCATTTCCTGCATGCTCGAACATTTTGGACTGAGCCCTGAAGAAGTCATTTGTTTTGGCGATGGAGGAAACGATATCGGCATGTTTGAGCTCTGTGGACATAGTGTCGCGGTGGGAGACGCGCAAGATTCTATCAAGGAGCGCGCGGAATTCATTACGAAACAAATCGAAGACGACGGCATCGCCTATGCCCTCGAGAAGCTCGAGCTCATATAAAATAGCTTAAAATAGCTTAAGAACATAGCACAACAGCATGACCCAGATCTAACCACAAGACCAAGGGAGACGCCATGGCAATTACCGCTCAAGAGATATACGAAACCAGAACAATGGTTGGCGAACAGGCACTCGATTTGCGCACGATAACCATGGGAATCTCCCTGTATGAATGCGCGCATGAAGATATGAAAACGCTCTCGAAGCGCATATACGAACGCATCGTTACACGCGCAGAGCACCTGGTAGAAGTAGCCGAAGATCTGGAACGCGAATACGGCATCCCCATCGCAAATAAGCGCGTCTCGGTAACGCCTCTTTCCTTTGTCTGCGCTGCCTGCAAAGACGAAGACCTAAGCCCTGTTGCGCAAACCCTCGATCGTGCAGCCGAAACCCTTGGTATCGACTTTATTGGCGGCTTTTCTGCACTCGTCCACAAAGGAATTGGAGCGTGCGATAGACGTTTGATCGCAAGCATTCCTCAAGCACTTGCTTCCACAAAACATGTCTGTTCCTCGGTAAATGTAGCTACTCTCAGAGCGGGTATCAATATGGATGCCGTGCTTCTCATGGCAAAAACCGTAAAGAACGTAGCCGAACTCACCAAAGATGAAAATTGCTACGGCGCTGCGAAGCTCGTGGTGTTTTCAAATATGGTGGAAGACTCGCCCTTTATGGCAGGAGCAGTTCACGGAGGCGGCGAGGACGATTGCGTCATCCATGTAGGTGTATCGGGACCAGGCGTTATGGACGCATCTCTACGTGCGCTTTCGCCAAGCGCAAGCCTCGACGAAGTCAGCGAAACCATCAAGAAAACGGCATTTAAGATTACACGCGTAGGTGAGCTCATCAGCCGCGAAGCAGCCAAGCGCTTGCACGCAACGAAAGGCATCGTTGACCTTTCGCTTGCTCCTACTCCCCTCGCGCAAGATTCTGTCGCAAAAATTCTTGAGACTATAGGAGTAGATACCTGCGGAGGCCCTGGTACAACCTGTGCGCTTGCGCTGTTAAACGACGCAGTCAAAAAAGGCGGCGTCATGGCAAGCTCTTCTGTGGGTGGACTTTCGGGCGCCTTTATTCCCGTATCTGAAGATGCTGGCATGATCGCAGCTGCGAGCGAGGGTGCTCTCAGCCTCGAAAAGCTCGAGGCTATGACCTGCGTATGTAGTGTTGGTTTGGATATGATTGCTATCCCCGGTGACACTTCAGTAGAGACGATCGCAGGTATCATTGCCGACGAAATGGCTATCGGCGTCATCAACAACAAAACGACAGCCGTGCGCCTTATTCCCGCAATCGGCAAACAGGTGGGCGATATGCTCGAATTTGGCGGGCTCTTTGGAGCATCGCCCGTAATGCCCGTGAATGCCTATGCAGGCCAGGTATTGGCACATCGCGGCGGTCATTTCCCCGCGCCGCTTAATTCACTGAAGAACTAAGCGGGCGTTTGCGCGCTTCTGGCGAAGTGACACGAGCAGTATATATAATTTCGCATGAATTATGCGCGCAACAAGCGCGCATGCGTTTACGCTTGTGTAGATGCAGGCGTTTGTGCCGGCGTGTGAGCTGCAGGCATGGGCCCTCCCACAAAGAGGATTTCTGGCTCAAGTTCCACGCCAAACTGGCGCTTGACCTCGGCTTGTACATGCTCAATCACCGCGTGCACATCCTTTGAACTTGCATGTCCCACATTGATCACAAAGCCCGCATGCTTTTCGCTTACGCACGCATCACCTACACGATATCCCTTAAGGCCGGCATCGGTAACCAGTTTTCCTACGAAATGCCCTTCGGGGCGCTTAAAGGTAGACCCTGCGCTTGCAAATTCAAGCGGCTGCTTTTCTTCGCGCGCACAAGTAAGATCGTCCATCTTGTTGCGAATCTGCTCGGGCGAGCCCTCATGCAGCGAAAACGTCGCGGAAAGCACCACCAAATGTTCGTCTTTGACGCGCGACTTGCGATATCCCAGGTGTAGTTCTTCATGCGGAATCGTAGCTATGGAGCCATCGGGCATAAGGGCTCTAATTGAGCTCAATACGTCAGAAATTGCCCCGCCATAGGCGCCCGCATTCATAAAGCATGCGCCGCCCACAGATCCCGGAATCCCGCACGCAAATTCAAGACCAGAAAGCCCCAGTTCACAAGCCATTTCTGAAGCTTCGCGCAGGGTCACGCCTGCTTGACAGGTCATTGTCTCGCCGTTTGCGCTTACATTTACTAATCCTTCGGAAAGGGCAATAACAACCCCCCGAAATCCTTCGTCATCAACCAAAAGATCCGATCCGCGCCCCAAAATAAAGAAATCTACCGCGGCGGCGCGGCACAATGCCACCAATTCTTGAACATCCTCAGGTGTCTCAGGCGTTACAAAAATATCCGCGGGACCACCTATATGAAAGGTTGTATGTTCACTCAAAACTTCGTCCAACAACACGTTGTCGGTGCCTACGATGGATTGCATTTGTGCAGCTAAACGTTGCAAATGATCGGCACTGTCAGACATGCCTTAATCACGCTCCTTTGGTTGGGCTCACATTCTTGTATGCGCGGGATCTGAACAGAAGTGCAAAGACACCCTCGATACAACTCTCTAGTATAGCCAAGTGTGACGCCGCGCACAAAACGACTGCGAAAAAGAAGCAGCGCACAGAAAGACTTGCTTTCATACGGGTATACATGCTAGCGTAGTACTAAGTTTCAGGGCGGGGTGTAAGTCCCCACTGGCGGTAAGGCGCTTTTGTGCTAAGCCCGCGCGCCACATGTGGCTGACCTGGTTAGAATCCAGGGCCAACGGTATAGTCCGGATGAAAGAAACAGGAGACACTATGTGTGATACACATTCGGCTTCGCATGAAGCTACAAAAGGCGCTGCTTGCGCCCATTGCAACAATACACACAACACAGACACGGCATCTCAAAGCGATACGCATCACGCACCTGCGGTTTCTCGTGGTGATACGCCGAAAAATAAGTCTGCGGTTTCGTATATCGACAGCACACACGCCACGCGCGCGCGTACAAGGTCCTGGTCAACGCAGCAAATTGCCCTTTGCGCACTCCTCAGCAGCTTAAGCGCGCTCTGCACTCTTATGCTTGAATTTCCCATTATGCCAGGAATTACGTGGCTTAAATACGACCCCTCGGTTGTGGTTGCGCTCCTAGGAGGAGCTTTGTTTGGGCCGGGCATGGCTGTTGTGCTGAGCATTATCCCCTATCTCGTGCATATTGGCACAGCTACCGGCGTTTTTGGGGCGTTCATGGCGAGCATTTCATGTCTTAGCTTTGTCGTACCCGTAAGCCTCATATATCGCAGATTTCCACATCGTATAGGCCTTGTCATAGGGCTTGTGATAAGTGCGCTTATCTGCCTTATTGTGTGCTTGGGCGCAAATCTTATCATCACACCTCTGTATACAAAAGCACCGTTTGAAGTCGTAGTGGCGATGATCGTGCCTTTGCTGCTTCCTTTTAATCTGATCAAACTCGTGCTCAATAGCATCATCTTCCTTGCAGTCTTGGGACCTGCTCGGCGTATTACACGCACGCTATTCACGCGCTAACTCATTGTGAAGCGATTTCATGCAGCAAGATACGCGCAAACACCCAGATATGCATCCAGACACGTACGCACACACAACAGGTGAGCACCTCGCGTTTTCGCTCGAAGGGGTAGGCGTCTCTTTTGGCGAGACGCGCGCGCTTGCCGATATAACGCTTAGCGCACACGTCGGCGAATACATAGCGATCGTAGGAGCAAATGGATCGGGCAAATCTACCCTTGCCAAGGTCATCGCAGGTCTTCTTGCTCCCGATGAAGGGCATGTGTGTTTGCTTAACGCTTGCGTCTTGCACGATGGGCGCAAAGACTTTAACTCCTATGCACACGCTCAAACCCAGCTTGGATACGTATTTCAAAATCCTGACGATCAATTTGTAACGCAGGAAGTAGCGTCTGATGTTGCCTTTGGACCGGAAAATTTAGAACTCGATTCAGACGAAATTACCAAGCGGGTCACACGAGAGCTCACGCGCACACATCTGATGACCTACGCCCGCACAGATCCGTTTGAGCTTTCGGGCGGTCAAAAACAACGGCTCGCGCTTGCAGGCGCGCTTGCGCTTGATCCTGAGATCTTAGTGCTTGATGAGCCTGCAGCTCAGCTTGATCTGTGGGCGCGAAAAACACTTATGCGCACAATTCGAAGCTATGCAAAGGCTGCTGCTACGATCGTGCACGTTACGCATTTGATGGAAGATGTGCTCGACGCGACGCGCGTGATCGTGCTTGATAAGGGGCGCATCGTCTGCGATACGACGCCGGATGTGCTTTTTTCTGATGAGAAGCGCTTGCAGGCACTTGGTCTTTCTGCACCGCTTTGTTTTCGTATCCAGGCGCTTTGCAATTGCCATGGACTTGATATGCCAGCTATTCGGTCAAAAACTGCGTTTGCACAAGCGCTCGCGCGAAGACTTAGCGCAAACACTCAAACCGCAGCTAGTGATGCACACGAAAGCGCAGCTCACGGCGGACACGAAAGTACACTCAACACGAAGCCCGAAACGCCGCTTGGGCACGCGCTCACGCCTGCGCACACGCTAACAGAACAATCAAGCGCACGCGCGCTCCCTTTTCTTTCCCTTGACCGGGTGAGTTTTCGCTATGGGCGCACAGAGGGAGACGAGTGCCGCGGCGTATCGGATATCACGCTTCAGATTGAACGCGGAAAAAGATATGCTCTCATAGGCGAAGGAGGATCTGGAAAATCGACCCTCTTGCGCATGTTATCGGGACTTGTCGCTACACAAACAGGCACCATTCAGTACGATAATCAAACGCTTACGCCCACAGCTGCCCAAAACAAGCTCCTTACGCACGTAGGCTTTGTGATGCAAAACCCCGAGAAACAATTGTTCTCAACCAGCATTCAAGAAGACGTAGCGCGCGTGCTTACAGCACGAGGATGGAACGCGCAAGATGCGGCACAAAAGGCCGCGCAAGCGCTTGCAGCTGTGGGACTTTTGGACAAAAAAGATCGCTCGCCATTTTGCATATCCCGAGGTGAAGCGCGAAAAGCTGCCGTTGCACAGGTATGTGCAATGGGAGAAGCGCTCATGCTCTTCGACGAGATCACAAGCGGGCTCGACCCGTATAGCGCGCGCGATGTATTCGAGTTGATGATCGCGCTTCCACCCCGCTATACCTGCATATATACCACACACAATATGGAAGAAGCGGCGCGGGCAGACTACATCTATGTCCTTCATAAGGGTTCAGTCGTTATGCAAGGAACGCCCGCCATGGTATTTAGGCCTCAACATGAAGCACAGTTAAAAAGCTATGGCCTCGGCCTTCCACTGGCAGAGCAATGGGCCGCAGCGCTTATGCGCGAAGGCGGGCTGAATCTCGATATGTGCATAACGAGCACGGATTTATTGCATAATCTGGATATGCTTTTGAGATCGAACAACTGTCCGCGGATTGCATGCTCTCCGCAGAAAAAGCCGCAACCACAATCGCAGTGCCCACGCGCGCAAGCACCGCAGTCACAATCGCATCGTACGCAGCAGAAAAAGTCACAGCTAGATCATGCGCCAAAGCTCGCGCACACGACGCTCCGCACAGATCACGTCGCTCTTCCCGCTCCTTCAAGCATGTTATGCGCGCTCAATCCCTGCCTCAAGATCTGTCTTGTATCCGCATACCTTGTACTGGCATTTACGTGCTCAAACATGGTCGAACTCGCAACTGTTGCCGTGGGAGCTGCAGCCCTTATGGTGATGGCAAAGCTCAGCCCCAAGCGCCTGATCAATGCGCTCCTGCCTATCGTCTATGTGCTCATATGCGTGTTTCTGTGCAATTGCTTCTTTATCCAGGAAGGTGAGCCTCTGCTCGCGATTGGGCCATGTACGCTGTATGTACAAGGCATATACACAGCTTTCATCTATGCCATACGCATGCTGTTTGCACTGTGCGCGGTGCACATTATGCTCACCAGCACGCAAACAACCGAGTTTGCACATGCGTTCGAGACGCTTTTTGAGCCACTGAGAAGATTCGGCTTTCCTAATCGTGAGCTTGGCTGCACGTTCGCGCTTATGCTTCGTTTTGTACCACTTCTATCGCACGAAGCAAGAGCGCTCATTGATACCGTACGCTGCCAAGAAGCAGGCCAAACGAGCAGAAAAAGTAGCATGCTCACGCTCATTACCTATGCGCATCGCATCTTGCCAGCTCTCTTTGCAAGCGCACTCATCCATGCAAAACTGGTTGCTCAGGCGCTTGATGCGAGACATTATCATGCAGAAATGAAACGAAGCAGCTGGAGACGGATGGAATTTGGAACGCGGGAGTGGGTGGTACTCTTTGCGAGCATTATATATTTGTGTCTTCACTGTTTTTTGGCTCTACACTCTTCATTGCTCTAGCGCTTGCAAAATGAAGCGGGGGTTACGCGTTATAATAAGCACAGCATATATGAAGCCGCGCCAATGGTGCAATCGCATCATCTATATCGCGCTCTAGCTGCGCAAACGTAAAGGTAGGCGCATGGGCGCGGTTTTCCACATCAATGAACGAGGTGCTTATGAATACTCAAGAAGAGCTTGGATCTATGTGCGTGCTCGTCACGGGCGGCGCGGGCTTTATCGGAAGTCACACAACGCTTACGCTTCTTGAGCAGGGAGCGCGCGTTGTCATCGTCGATGATCTTTCAAACGCGAGTAAGCTCGTCTTGGATCGCATTCATCAAATTGTAGGCGACGATGCGTTCAAAAATCTTACGTTCTACCAGGAAAACGTATGCGATCGTGCAGCGCTTTCGCGCATATTTGATGCCCACCATATAGATGCTGTTATTCATTTTGCTGGATACAAAGCGGTGGGAGAATCGGTAACGAAACCGATCGAATACTACGGCAACAACTTGACGAGCACCCTCGTTCTCATCGACTGCATGCGCGCACATGGCTGCAAATCGATTATTTTCTCAAGCTCGGCCACCGTCTACGGCGATCCTGAACACTTACCCCTTACCGAACTCAGCCCCAAAAAGCCTGCTACGAACCCCTACGGCTGGACTAAATGGATGATCGAACAAATCCTAGCCGATACCGCACATGCTGATCCCGAATGGAGCGTCGTACTTTTGCGCTACTTCAACCCCATTGGTGCGCATCCATCAGGACTTATGGGAGAAGATCCTAAGGGTATCCCCAACAATCTTTTGCCCTATGTTGCTCAAACCGCGGTAGGCAAACGTGACTGTGTGCACGTATTTGGCGATGATTATCCTACACCCGATGGCACGGGCGTGAGAGACTACATTCATGTGATGGATCTGGCGTCAGGCCACGTACAAGCACTTGCATGGATGAAGGACAAAACGGGCTGCGAGATCTTTAACCTGGGGACCGGACAGGGGACATCGGTACTCGAGATCATTCACGCATTTTCCGAGGCCTGTGGACACGAGATTCCCTATGTTATCGAGCCAAGAAGAGCAGGCGATGTGGCTGCAAACTATGCCGACTGTTCCAAGGCAAAGCGTGAAATGGGCTGGGAAAGTCAATACACCATCGATGATATGTGCCGCGATTCATGGAAGTGGCAATCGGAAAATCCCGATGGCTACGCAAGCGCACAAAAGGCATAACGCCCGATGTCTCAACCTCAAGAAGAAACGATATGCACACACGCTGCACCTGGCATAGATGCGCAAGCAACGCATACACAAGAAACCGCATCTCAAGATAAGCCCTTCGAGCGTTTTCTTGGCGCGATGCTTCCGCATCTTGTACGCGCAATCGAAGAAAGTAGCGCGCAAGCAGCGCTTTTCCCAAACGATGCCCGCGCGGGCGTGCGTGCAGACACTGCAGACAGCTCCGCAGCAGATGAGTCTGCACCTGACTACACCCTAAGAAGCAAAGAAGATCTCAAACGCTATCTCTATGATCCTTTCACGCATTTTTCTTTGCAAAAAGGCAAACGCATACGCCCTGCGCTCTGGCTTTTGGGCGCATATCTTTTTGACAAAACCCTTCTTGACCATAGCGCAGAGCGTGAGACACTTCTCAGAATGTGCACCGCCTGCGAGCATTTTCAAACGGCGGCGCTTATCCACGACGATATCGCAGATAGAAGCATGTATCGTCGAGGAGAACTCTGTCTTTACAAAACAGAAGGCATTGGCCTTGCCCTTAATGTGGGCGACTGCGCGCTCGTGTATGCCCTTCGGGTGATTATGCAGGAGAAAGGCCTCGCGCCTTCGATAAAGCATGCGCTTATCGATGAATTTTGCCGCATGGAGCAAGAAACCATCGAGGGTCAAGCGCTTGATCTTGGCTGGGCACGAGACGCGTGCTGGGACCTGGAACTTGACGATTACCTCGTG
The DNA here is from genome assembly GCA_947090525.1 of uncultured Atopobium sp. GTDB lineage: Bacteria > Actinomycetota > Coriobacteriia > Coriobacteriales > Atopobiaceae > Fannyhessea. The sequence goes on along the minus strand of CAMUON010000001.1, from coordinate 124,613 downwards.
ATGGCTCAAAAAAAGACCGCCTATTATTCGTGCGCGACCCCCCTTGTCTTGGGAGCAATATGTGCAAACGCTCCCAAAAGAGCGATTGCAGCTCTTCGCTCCTTTGGCAAAGCAGCAGGGCTTGCGTTTCAGCTGCAAGATGATTACTTAAATATATTTGGCGATTCAAAAGCTCAGGGCAAGGATTTTCGAAGCGATATTCTCGAAGGCAAACGAACATACTTAAGCCTCTATGCGCTGCGCCATCTCCCGCAGAATAAACAAGAGCGCTTACAGGCGCTTCTCAATCCCTCAGCGCCCCGCGAGCAAGAATGCGCTGAAGCAAAAGCCAAGCGCACACAAGAGGCGGCTGCGCTCATCAAGTGCTCAGGCGCAGATGTTGCAAGCAAAGAAACCGCTCAGAAGCTGTTGGCGCATGCAAAAGCTGCACTTGTGCCCGATCTCTTTACAGACGAAGCGCGCGCGCTTTTGGACGATCTCTGCCGCCTCTTTGTTGAGCGACGAGGATGAGGAAATTTTTCGGCAACGGCGCTGCGTGTATTGCCACGCATGCAAAAAAGTCTATAAAATAGATCGGGGCTGAGCGAGCATCTAAGAATGTATGCTGGCCGGATATCAACATTCCAGAAGGAGACATGACATGGAGCCAATTCGTGAAGGGCAAGAAGGAGCCGCGGTTAAGGATATCCAAACCCGCCTTTTGCAGCTTGGCTATGCCATCGATGACCAAGAGCTTGCGCACGAGCGCTTTAGCCGCACAACGGCTGAGGCTGTTGTACGTTTTCGTTTGAGTCACAATTTATCGCTTGCGCCCGAGGTTGATCAGGCGTGCTGGAGCGCGCTTGTGGACGCGTGCTATACCATGGGCGATCGTACGCTCTATTTACGTCTCCCCTATTTTCATGGAAACGACGTCTACCAGCTCCAAAGATGCTTGAACATCCTCGGTTTTTGCTGCGGAGACGAAGATGGTTACTTTGGCGCGCATACCGAAAGCGCTGTGAAAGAATTCCAGGAAAGCCAAGGCAGCTTCGGCGATGGCATGGTCTTTCAGGACACCTTTGATGCGATCGAGCGCCTCCACCACGTGTGGGAAGGCAAAAAGACAAGCATGCCCCAAACGGAAACTGACGTCTCGTTCACCAAAGCGCAAGCCATACTTGAGCGCTTACACTTTTCACTTGCCGCCTGCGATCCCATTTCCAGAAATATTGCGGGAAGAATTTGGAATCTCGCACAAGCGACCAGCGAAAAAAACGGCATCGAGCTGGTAGAAGACAAAGCATCTGCAGCGAGTAAAGGCAAACTTGTCATCACACTCACCTGTGCTCACGAAGAAAGTCCAAAAACGCCTACGCTATCCTGCGAAAACATCGATACACTACCCAAGCGCCTCAAAGCCGCATGCGCGCATGCACATACAGAAGGACATGAAGTGGTCCTCGAGCTTCCGCAAGGGCTTGGCTATGACGGAACCTTTACCACAGAAGATGCGCAAACCTTTGCGGTCGTCTTGCTTGATGCATTATGCTCTGCATTTGGCGAAGTATAAGCATAAGAAGCATACACGCGTGCTTAAATTCACCGAGACTGTGCGCGTCATAGCCACATTCTCCACGCGCGGGATAAGTTATGAAAGAATCGTTTATTTTTAGGCACGCTGATCTTTTTCCCAGATTCCACTTTACAGGCTTTCGCAAAATGTAGTAAGCTACAAAGGCGCTTTCTTGGAGCATCGTCCAATGGTAGGACACAGGTTTTTGGTACCTGGAATGTAGGTTCGATCCCTGCTGCTCCAGCCAGTGAATTTCAAACCGAGCACTCGTTGCTCGGTTTTTTTGTATGCTTGTTCCGAGGCGCCGAGGCTCAAGGCCTCTCATATCTCTCCTATATCTCTCCTATATCTCTCCTATATCTTTTCTATATCCTTCATAGCCCTCTAACCAGCGCACGAAGATCCGAGCTGTGCAGCCACAGGCGCAAGCTCTACGTACGGACACACCCGGGCGCACTGTACCCTCAGAACCAAGCTGTTTGTTCAAAACGAGCGCATCATGTAAAAACGAAATGATCCCAACATAGCGCTTGAAATATGAGAGAATAAAGCTGGTTTGTCCCCGACACTACCCCAAGACTTGAAAGGCCGCATATTATGCCTCTAACCGCTATTATTCTCGCAGCTGGCGAGGGTAGCCGTATGAAATCCTCTCATCCAAAAGTCATGCACAAACTCCTCGATAAACCAATGTGCTGGTGGACAGCAGAAGCAGCGCGCAAAGCCGGTGCAGATCATATCGTGATCGTCGTTGGCTTTAAGTCCGAAGAAGTCATTTCCTATTTCAAATCCATTCACTACGAAGACAAGGTTCATAAACTCAGCTTTGTCACGCAACCCACACAGCAAGGCACGGGCCACGCCGTCATGTGCGTCGCTCAAGCGCTCAAGGCGTTTTCGGGACCGATATGTGTGCTCTTTGGTGATGGCCCGCTTATCACGCCAGAAACCATTCAAGATCTCGTAGCCTTCAACAAAGCGCATCACAATGCTTGCTCCGTACTGGGTATGACGCCCCCCGATTGCGCAGGCTATGGCCGTCTCAAAATGCTCGGACAAGAACTTGTTGCTATTATCGAGGACAAGGACTGCACTCCAGAAGAACGCGAGCGCCTACAGCTGTGCAACTCAGGCATCATGTGCTTTTGTGGAAGACGGCTTTCTCGATACATCAATGAGCTTAACTGCAATAATGCGCAGCACGAATACTACCTCACCGACATGGTGGCGCTCCTTCGCGCGCACAAAGAACCCGTTTCGTGCATTCAAGCAGATGACTACCGCGAACTTTTAGGCGTTAACGACCCCATCCAACTCGCCGAAGCCACCAAAATTATGCAAATGCGCATCAATACAAAACTCATGTCCGAAGGCGTATGCATGCTCGCGCCCGAGCAGGTATGGATCGGCGCAGAAGTTGAAGTCGGCGCGGATACCGAAATTCTTCCCCAGAGCTTCCTCTTCGGACATACAAAAGTGGGAGAGGGCTCTGTCATAGGCCCACAATCGCGGCTCATCGATGCCGAGGTAGGCAACATGTGCACGATAGACGAAACCGTGATTGTCTCGTCTACAGTAGACGATGGCGTCGCTTGTGGTCCACGCGCATATATTCGCGGGCACGCGCATCTCAAAAACAATTCAAAAGCAGGAACACATGTAGAGATCAAAGGCTCAGAAATTGGCGAAGGCACCAAGGTGCCCCACCTCTCCTACATAGGTGATGCCAAGCTGGGCAGTCACACCAATATCGGTGGCGGGTCAATTACCTGCAATTACGATGGCAAACACAAGAGTCACACCGAGATTGGCGATCATGTTTTTATCGGAAGCGACACGATGCTCGTTGCTCCCGTTACCATTGGAGACAATGCACTTATTGGTGCAAGTTCTTGTATTACAAAAGACGTTCCAGCAGGGGCATTGTCGCTGGAACGCAATAAACAGCTCATCAAAGAAGAATGGGCATCTGCGTATTGGGAACAGCTCGAGAAAGAGGACTAGGGCATGTACGAAAAGTTGTGTGAGCCGGCAACCTATCAAAAAGAGATCAAACTCTATGCTGGCAGCGGAGCTACAGAGCTTTCGGAGCGCATTGCGAACATCTTGCACCTTCAGCTTCAAGGGCTGACCCTTGATAAGTTTGCGAATGGCGAGATATACGCACGCTTTATGGAGTCGGTTCGAGGCGATGAAGTATTTTTTATCCAAAGCATTGCCGGCGAAAACGTCAACGACCTCCTTATGGAGACGCTCATCGTCGCAGATGCAGCTACGCGTGCCTCTGCCGCAAGCTTTACCGCGGTGATTCCGCACTACGGATATGCTCGTCAAGATCGCAAGGCTTCTTCACGTGAACCGATTACTGCACGTCTTGTGGCAAATCTTCTGGAAGCAGCAGGAGTTGATCGTATCATCACGGTCGATCTCCACTCCGGCCAAATTCAGGGCTTCTTTGATATTCCCGTCACGCACCTTACGGCGCTCTATCTCTTTGGCGATTATTTCAAGAAAAAGGACTTCGACTGGGAAAACACCGTCGTCGTATCCCCCGATATGGGACGCGCAAAGGTAGCCAAGAAGCTCTCCGACTACTTGGGCTGTGAAGTTGCAATTGCGCACAAGAGCAGACCCAAGCACAATGCCGCCGAAGTGATGGGCATCATCGGCAACATAAAAGGCAAAACCTGCATTATCAACGACGATATGATCGATACCGCAGGTACCCTTGTGGGCTCCATCACTAAACTTAAAGAGATGGGCGCAGGCGACATCTACGTATCTGCTACGCACGGCGTATTCTCTGGCCAGGCAATTGAGCGCCTCGAAAACGCCCCCATCATGGAGTGCGTTGTGACTGATGCAATCCCCTGCCCCGTTGCAAATACGCCGGGTTCCAAGATCAAATCGATTACCGTTGCAGAAACGGTCGCAGCCTGCATCTATAACGTCTACACCAATCATTCCGTGTCGGAATGCAGCGGTGGTCATTCGGAAATGTAGAATTGCCACAGCAGATGATGCGCACAGATCCTCAGCACGCACAAAGCCACACACGACATGCAATTTCTCTCGTTGCTGGACTTGGAAATCCAGGGGACGAGTATGCGCACACCCCTCATAATATTGGATTTGAAGCCGTCGATGCCCTCGCAGAACTGTTTAGCGTGAGCTATTGGAAACAGCAAAGCGGTTGCTTGGTAGCTTCGGCCTCTCTTACCAGCTCACACGGTACAAAGACCATATATCTTGCAAAACCTCAAGGCTTTATGAACACAAGCGGCGGCCCTCTTTCAAGGCTTTTGCGTGCGCTATCTATCGATGTCTCTGAGATGCTTGTGATTCATGATGAAGTAGATCTAGAGCCCGGGCTCATCCAACTTAAATGGGGTGGTGGGCTCAATGCACACAACGGCTTAAAATCGATTGCGCAAAAATTCGGCACACAAGATTTTGGACGCATACGCTGTGGAATTGGTCGCCCACCTGGGAAAATGCGCGTATCTGATTATGTGCTCAGAAAAGTTAAGGGAGACCTTGCACTGAGCTATGACGACACTTGTGCACGCGCTGCAGAAGCTGCACAACGAGCGCTTACTGAGGGCTTTCGCGCGTAGGCAAGCAGCTATGGCACTTGGTGAAGGGTGTAGAGCTCTCTTGTGTGTATAGGTTGGCAGCTCTCTCATATTGAGAGCTCTCTTGTGTGTATAGGTTGACAGCTCTCTCATATTGAGAGCTCTCTTGCGTTTGCACAAATGTTCGAGCACGTGTTCGAGCACACACTACAAAAAGGCGTGAGCTTTTCCTCACGCCTTTCTCTTACTTCCAATTTTTTCGAATAGTTCTACTTCTTGCAAACGTTAGTGTCTCCACGAAGGATCTTGAGGATTGTCTCTGAACTTCAGAAGCTTTGCCTCGTCTTCGGGCTGAATGTACTTCTGTTCAACAGCTACTTTGACGAGCGTATCCAGGTCGCAAAGGCTCGTATTAGAAATATGAGCAGCCGCTAAGCGATCAAGTCCGCGCTGCATACCATAGGTAAAGATGCTCACAATACCCAACACATCACAGCCCCGCTCACGCAAAGGCTCCACGCACTCAAGTACGCTTCCGCCTGTAGAAATGAGATCTTCAATTACGACACACTTCTCGCCTGCTTCAGCGCGACCTTCGATCTGATTTTTGCGGCCGTGATCTTTGGCACTTCCGCGCACATATCCCATGGGAAGACCCAAGCGATCCGCAGCTATCGCTGCATGTGCAATACCTGCGGTAGATGTACCCATCAACAGTTCAACATTCGGATAAAGCTCACGAACCTTGTCTGCAAGCGCTTCATCGATGAGCGTGCGAGTTTTTGGATAGCTCAGCGTGAGTCGATTGTCGCAATAAATGGGGCTAATAATCCCACTTGCCCAGGTAAAAGGATCGCTCGGGCGCAAAAAAACAGCCTTAATTTCGAGTAGTGCAGAAGCAATTTCTTCTTTTGATGCCATGACCGCATCCCTTCTTTCTCGTGTTGATGTATGAACACGCATGCATCAACAAACACCAGAAAACGCGCGGACGCGAGCGCAGGCGGTACGGCCACGTACGCTAGCGTCGTGCTTTTAACACCGCAAATGCGTGCGTGCACTTGCGTTTGACCAACGAAATAAGCTTGCCCTCCCGGTAACAAAGCTCGGGATTCTTGTAGCGAATGGGGAGCAACATGCACTTCATCATTCTTGAACGCGGGTGCGTAAACAACACCGCTTTTTGGGCCTGAGGCGTAGAAATAATGTGCTTGATATGTGCAAGTTTTTCCGCTTTCGAAAGCGTACACGCAGGATTGCACACATTTTCGATGCAACCGACAAGACGCTCAATATAGCGGCGCTGAATCATCTCAAAGCTCTTAGGATCATGTTCGAGCTGCCAATGACGATACAAATCGCACATCCAGCCGTGTTCCTCTTCGCGCTTTTCGTACATCTCTTTGCGCCAGCGCGCAGTTTCGGACTCTTTACGTGCACGAATGAAGTGGTAGTAGGGCTCTTCCATCACGCCCACACGCGCTACATCGCGAATGTAATCGAGCACAAAGGGAAAATCATCCCAAAACGTGTCGCGAAATTGCAGATTGAGCGTTTGGATACGCGAGCGTAAAAAGAGCTTATTCCAGGGCGTATACAAAAGGTTTTTGTCAAAAAGATCGTAGGCGCTGCGACGAAATGCCTCTTGAGACGCAAATACTTGCGTGGGCGCCTGCTTGATTTCGGTGGTGTATTGATTGTCGTGACCGTAGTAGGTATCGATGTAAAAGCCAGAAATTGCAAGCTCAAGCTGGTATGTTTCGGCAAACTGGTACATATCCGCAAGCATACGACCCGATGCCCAGTCATCGGCATCTACAAACAAGACATATGTTCCTTGCGCGTGAGCAAGTGCGTAATTTCTAGCAGCGGGAGCTCCTGCGTTTTTGGTATGAAATACGGTGATGCGTATATCACGCTCGGCGATCGCATCCAAAATGGCGCCCGTACGATCAGTTGAGCCATCATCTACGACAAGCAGCTCAAAGTCTTCGAGACTTTGGTGCTGTAAGGATTCAACCGCACGACAAACGTAACTCTCAACGTTGTACGCAGGCATAATGATCGAGATCTTGGGAGCCTTCAAAGCCATATGCTTTGCACTTTCTTGTGACACAAGCTGCTACCGAAGCCAATACAGCTTAACCGTAGATGTTGTGACTAGTATGAAAGAAAAGTGCCCCCAACTTGTGAGGAAGTCGTGAATCGAGCAAGAAATACAAGACTTTTACAAAAAAAGGGTGCGAGCCGGGCGCGCACGACGTGTTCACACACGCAAGGACGTACACACAACCACAAAACGCTTACGCGCGCGCTACTCCCAGGGGCTCAACGAAAACGCAGGATAAGTCACCTGTTCGAGCACCAAACCTTTGGCAGGAGCAGTCATTGCAGCACGTTCGCGCGCACGAGCTTCAAGAACCTCAGACAGCCACCGAGTATCTCGTTGACCACGGCCCACTTCCATGAGAGACCCTACGATAATGCGCACCATATTATGCAAAAACGCATTACCTTCGATATCGATACGAAGAATCTGTTCACCGAGCACATAATCCCTCGCAACACAGAGCTTGGTAAGCCGCCTTGAGAGCGAAAGACCATCTTCTTTGAGACGCTCGGCGGATACTTTTTTACAAAAACTGGTGAAATCGTGCTCGCCCAACAGCGCCTGCGCCGCTTCGTTCATATCGTCCATACACACATGCGGGATATGGCTTGCATGCCACACATAACCTGCGGTCAGAACTGGCTTGATTGAGCCAAGCGCTATGCGATAGCAGTAGCTGCGCGAAGTTGCAGAAAAACGCGCAGAAAACGATGGGTCGGCGCGATATATGCTCCGTATAGAAATGTCGTCTGGGGTAAGTGCAGAGAGCGCGCGCATGATTTTTTCGCGCGAAAGAGCTGCTTCCGCCTCGGATATCCCAAGGCTTACGTATTGCGCATGCGCATGTACGCCGGCATCGGTTCTACCAGCGCAAACAAGCGCACACGGACGCCTTAGAAAGGTTTCTAAAGCACGAGTGAGCTCGCCTTCTACACTGCGCACACCCGGCTGAAAGGCCCAGCCACTAAAATCCCCTCCCCTATAGCCAATGCGAAGCACCAGCTGGGCATAGGAATCGTTAGCTGCATTCGAGGAAACGTCGGATATAGGTGGCTTAGGTTCTGTAGGTACTGCAGACGCTGCAGGTGCAAGACTCGCGCGGGAAGCGGACGTGGACAGAGAATGTTGAGTAGACATGATAACTCACTTTGTTGATTGAACAGATTGAGGCGTGTGGGCGCACAAGATGTGCAGCTAGTGCATACACAGCACGCACACGACGATAGCCGTGAAGACGCACAGGTGCACGAACATAAGAACCGCGTGCGATCTGGTGTTTCTTTGAGGAAGCTCCCCCCGATATCCCAGCTCGAGCATGATATGTGTGCGCGCATCTGCTTCCATAAACAATTTCATAATAAGCGGCACAAAGACCGCCGTCCAGACGCGCAGCCGCCGCAAAAGATGCGCATCATCAAAACGGCATCCTCGCATCGACTGAGCAAGTTTTAACGTGCGTAATTCGCGATAGACAGAAGGAATTGCCAAAAGTGCAATCGAAAACGCGAGCTCGATTTCTTGCAGAGACATCCCCAAACAAACAAACGGCGCGCACAGGCGCGAAAGTACATGCGCTGCCCATGTCATATCAATCCTTTGCATACAGATATGCAAAAGCACGATCATCGATCCAATGCGCAGACTTGCTACGATACTTCTCACCACGCCCGATACACGAATACTAAGCCCCATACCAAGCGTTATATACGCATCTTCTACAGAGCCAGCATGTCCGATGACAAGCGCGTTGCACACAAACGAGATCAGGAAAAAGATAAGAACGGGAACAACAATCATAGCTTTTGATCCGCGCGCAGATGTGCGTACGCGGCAAGGACGCCCATATGTGCTCACCACCCGATCGAGCACCGCAATGCCTATGCCAAGCGGAATTAGTATCTCTAAGCGCGCACTCGCAAAAAGCATGACAAGCGCAAACGCCACAAACAAAAGCGCACATTCCATACTCGCGTAAAAGTCTCTACAGGCGCCCAGAAAGGGCACTTTGTCTAAAAGCCTATGAGTGAGCGAAATGTTCCTCTCGAGAGGCGCTATGGGCGTCTGAGTGGCGCTCACGGGGGTTTTGAGGTATATGGAACGCAGAATATCGTCCGCGTGCATGGTGGGCGGTACGGATGCAGCAGAATTCTTAAGCGCCGCAGGCGCTGTAAACGTATCAGGTGTTGCGAGCGCACTAAAGAGCGCGCGCGCTTCATCTTCTGTTAGACTTTTGACCGCGCGTCCTTCCGTAAGCGCAAGAACGTGCGGATGCAAAGGCTCCCACAACGCCGCATCATGCGTGATCAGCAAGATAAGGACACCCCGTGCCAAAAGCTCCTGGATGTGCGCAATCAGACGCCGACATGCTGGGTCATCCAAGCCCACACTCGGTTCGTCGAGGATATATGCAGGCGCTTCGAGCGCAAACGCTGCAGCAAGTCCTACGAGATGACGCATACCGCCCGACAATTCATAGGGATTTGCATGAAAGAGTGCCTCGGGAACTCCCAGAATAGAAAGCTTCTTTCGCGCGCGCAGATGTGCTTGCTTCGCGCTCATACCCTTCTGTACCAGGCCATATGCCACTTCATCGAGCACGCTTGGGCAAAAAAGCGCATCCTCCGTCCTTTGGAATACAAAGGGAATGCGCCCAAGCGAAGGGGCATTTCCGTCAAAATGCACCGACCCCGAAAGGGGCACACGCGCCCCCGCAAGGGTAAGCGCAAGCGTGGTTTTGCCCACACCCGAAGCTCCAATGAGGAGGTGAAGGGTGCCGGATTGCAGTGTGAGATGATGCGATGCTTGCGCAAGCGAAGAAGCTGGCGCCGTGGGCACATGTGCAGTGGGCCTGTGCTCTGCGCGCTCAGCAAAAAGAGCTTGGAACTGCGGCTGAAGCACAAGCGCAGAAGCTGTGAGGACGTGTGCGCAAGGGAGAGGTGCTGCTTGAGCGGGTGCGGGAGCTGCTTGAGCGGGCGCGGGCGCAGGTGCATGTGTTACAAAGCCTGCCTGCAGCATGAGCTCTTCCGAAGCAAGAAATTCTTGCGGCGCAACTTGCGCATACGCACGCCCTTGTGCCAGCACACACACGCTCGTAGCGCCTTCTATATCTCGTGGATCATGAGAAATCTCGAGCACACCCAAGGGATGCGAAGACTCCCCCATGAGCCGAGACACCAGATCTCTCAGTTCCCTATGTGCCCAAGGGTCAAGCTCAGAAAACGCCTCGTCGAGCACCAAAAATGAGGGCTGTTTTGCAAGCGCTTGCGCGAGTGCAACCCGCGCCATCTCGCCCCCCGAAAGTTCATAACAAACGCGATCGGTCAAGGCTTCTGCGCCGACAGCAGAAAGTGCTTTGTGTATACGCTCATCTATCTCGTCTTTTGCTAGTCCCTGCTGAATAAGGGCAAACGCGAGCGATGAGCGCACCAAGGGACTTACGCACGCAAGCTGCGGATCTTGATGAATAAATCCAACCCGATGCGAAAGAAAGGAACGCGACACAGGGCTACGCGCAGAAAACACATCAGCGCCGCAGCGAATAATTCCCGTTTGCAGCGGCATATGCCCTGCTAGGAGCTTGATGAGGCTAGACTTGCCAGCGCCATTTTTGCCTACAATGAGAAGTCGCTCTCCTGTCTTAAGCGAAAGATTGATATCGGAAAGCGAAAATTGAGCTCCCATGCTGTTGCAGTCGCGCATGCTCGCGTCGTGGCGGTCGCGCGGGTCTGCGCTGCGGCAATCACGGGTGCCTGCGCTGCGGTCGCGAACGGCCATGCTGTTGCAGTCGCGCGTGCTTGCGTCGTACGCAAAGCCGATATGTTCGAATGCAAGCTGCATATCGTGGCCTCAGATTCATCGAATTGAAAGTGCCAGCTTGGACGTAGAAGATCTGGCTTAGGAAATGGGACCCTTTAGGAAATGAAACCCATTATAATGGAACCCTTTAGCGCAACGTCCACACTAGGTATGGCTAAAGGAAAGTGGCTCCGCACTGATGCGCGAAGCCACTTTATCATAACATGCAAGCATGCAGGTCACAAAGCTATGACCCTTAGGCCTTTGCCTATTCCTCCGTGGAGTCTTTTGACTCTGCAGGCGCGGACGCCTCGGGAGCATCGGCAGCTTTTTCGGCCTTATCAGCCTTGGCAGCTTCCTCAACCTTTGCAACCTTTACAGCAGGCTTGGAATCGCTTTTGACTGCTTCAGAAACGAGCTCGATAAGTACTACTTCTGCAGCGTCACCTTTGCGAGGACCAAGCTTCATAATGCGGGTGTATCCACCTGCACGATCGGCCCAAAGACCTTGAGCGGCCTTTTCGAATACCTCGCGAACAACTTCCTTGTTGCCCACTTTTGCGATAGCAAGACGACGAGCGTGTACATCGCCCTTCTTTGCCCAGGTAATAACCTTATCTACCTCGGGACGAATGGCCTTTGCACGGGCCTCAAGCGTCTTGATACGATCATTAGCGAGCAAGGAGCAAACCAAGCTCTTCTTCATTGCTTTAGTATGGCTGGCATCGGTGCCAAGCTTCATACCTCTTTTTTTATTGTGTCTCATGGTCTAGCGTCTCCTCATACGTATGGGCTTTTGTCTTATGGCTTTAAGCCCAGGCCAGCTTCTTCGAGCTTCTCACGAACTTCTTCGATACTCTTAACACCAAAGTTGCGAATGTTAAGCAAGTCGTTCTCGGAGAACTCCACAAGCTGACGCACATTGTGGATGCCAGCACGCTTAAGGCAGTTGTACGAGCGAACCGACAAATCGAGATCCTCGACCTCTTTGTCGAGCTCAGCATTGTCCTCTTCCTCCTCGGTGGAGAAAATCGAAGCATCTTCTTGCGGCTCTTCGTCGTCATCAGCAAGCTCCATAAAGGCGCTCATGTGCTGATTGATAATGTCTGCAGCCTCAAGGACGGCGTCTCGAGGAGTGATGCTCCCGTTTGTCTCGATCTCGAGAACGAGACGGTCGTAATTGGTGTGTTGACCAACACGGCAAGGTTCAACTGTCTTTGCACAACGACGAACAGGAGAGTAGAGCGAATCGACGTGAATAACACCTATTGGGTCCTCGTCGCGCTCATTGTCGTCGCCACTTACGTAGCCGCGACCTGTTCCAATGCGCATGCGCATGCTCAAGTGGGCACCTTCGCCCAATGTGCAAATTACATGATCTTTGTTTATAAGCTCAAATTCAGCAGGAATCTTGAAGTCTCCACCGGTAAGAGTGCAGGGGCCATCAATCGAAACTGAAGCTTCTGCCTCTTCGCCAGAACCATTTGCGCGGAAAACGAGACCTTTAACATTGAGAACAATGTCGGTAACGTCCTCGTACACGCCGTCGATAGTCGAGAACTCATGCTGAACACCATCAACAAGAATAGCCTCAACAGCAGCGCCTTCCAGGGAAGAAAGGAGGACGCGACGCATGGAGTTACCCAATGTGTCACCATAGCCACGCTCAAGCGGTTCAACATTGACTCGAGCAAGGTTTTCGGAAATATCCACCACACTAACCTGTGGACGGATGAATTCTGACATGAATACCTCCTGCCAATCAGGTTACTTAGAATAGAGCTCAACGATGAGCTGAGCATCGATATCAAGGTCAATTTGATCGCGTACAGGAATTTGAAGAACTTTACCTTGAAGCTTTTCTACATCAACCTCAAGCCAAGCAGGAACTGCCATACGCTCAGAAACGATAAGAGATTCCTTAATAGGAAGCAAATCTTTTGCTTTAGAGCTAACAGCAATAACATCGTCAGCCTTTACCTGATAAGAAGGAATATCTACACGTTTACCGTTTACGGTAATGTGTCCGTGACGAATTGTTTGACGAGACTCTTTACGAGTACGTGCAAAACCAAGACGGAATACAACATTATCCAAACGGGTTTCTAACAAACTCATAAGGTTATCACCAGTAATACCCTCAGCCTTCATAGCTTTGGTGTAATAACCGCGAAACTGTTTCTCAAGAATACCGTAGATAAATTTAGCTTTTTGTTTTTCACGAAGCTGAGTACCATACTCGCTCAACTGACGACGACGTTGTCTTGGTTGACGATTGGACTTCTTGTTAATTCCCATAACAACAGGTTCAATCTCGAGTTGACGGCATCTCTTGAGGACAGGGGTCCTATCAATTGCCATAGTTACTGTCCTTCCTTACTACACGCGACGACGTTTGCATGGACGGCAGCCGTTGTGAGGTACAGGAGTCTTGTCCTGGATACCCGACACTTCAAGACCTGCTGCCTGAAGAGAACGAATTGCGGTCTCGCGACCAGAACCCGGACCCTTCACGAATACTGCAACTTTGCGAAGGCCGTGCTCCATAGCTGCTTTTGCGCATGCTTCTGCAGCGATTTGAGCCGCAAATGGAGTGGATTTACGCGAGCCCTTAAAGCCAACAGTTCCGCCTGATTGCCAAGCAATAACGTTGCCTTGGGGATCAGTAATAGAAATAGTTGTGTTGTTGAATGTGCTCTTGATATGAGCTTGACCCACGGCGATATTCTTACGCTCAGAGCGGCGAATATGCTGGGTGCGTACTTGTTTCTTTGGCATAATCTACTCCTAGGCCTTCTTCTTAGCACCAATTTGGCGTCTCTTACCCTTACGAGTACGAGCGTTTGTGTGGGTGCGCTGACCGCGAACAGGAAGACCCTTACGATGGCGAAGGCCGCGATAGCAGCCGATCTCCATCAAGCGAGCAGTATTTTGTCGAACTTCGCGACGCAAGTCACCTTCAGTGGTGAAGTTTTTGTCGATGTAATCACGAATCTTTGTAACTTCGTCCTCTGTCAGATCCTTGACGCGCGTGTCTGGATTGATTCCGGTTTCGGCGCAAACTTGAGTTGCTCTTGTTTGCCCAATACCGTATAGATACGTAAGACCGACCTCAATGCGCTTGTCGCGCGGCAGGTCGACACCGTTAATACGTGCCAACTTCGAGCTCCTCTCTTAGCCCTGACGCTGCTTGTGGCGAGGGTTCTCGCAGATCACGTAAACCTTGCCATGGCGACGAATGACTTTGCACTTGTCGCACATCTTCTTTACCGAAGGGCGTACCTTCATTTGAACTTCCTCCCAGTAGTACGAATAAACTGGTAGCGAGATCGTGGCGTATGCCTTCATCTCTCGGACAACGCCCAGCCGCAGGCGCTTTGCTGTAACTTACACGAGGTTATTTGTAGCGATAGGTAATGCGACCACGTGTGAGGTCGTAGGGGGAAATCTCCACCGTAACCTTATCGCCAGGCAAAATACGAATGTAATTCATGCGAATCTTGCCGGAAATAGTACAGAGTATCGTTTTTCCGTTTTCGAGCTCTACGTTAAACATAGCATTTGGTAAGGGTTCTAGCACTGTTCCCTCTAGCTCGATTCCGTCTTGTTTACTCACCGTACCTACTTTCTTTTTTATAAATCACAGCGATGATCTATCATACATAAAATCAGCACGAAATAAAATACAGTCACGGATTGTACATATTTGTTGAGGCGCGGGACGCGCGGCACGCAGCACGCAAATGGCGCAAGGCACCAACAGCTCCACGAACGGGGGCCTTTAGAAAAAGACTAGCGCGCCTCGGCATCCATGGGAGCGCCGCCTTGCATCGCGCATTCACTACCATACTCATCAGCCGTCAATACAACGGGACCGTCTTTTGTGATGGCGAGTGTGTTTTCAAAGTGAGCTGCCCATGAGCCGTCGTCAGTCACAACTCCCCATCCGTCGGGAAGAGTGTGACTTGCGTAGTCACCGAGCGTAATCATGGGCTCGATAGCAATAACCATGCCTTCTTGCAGGCGAACGCCGCGTCCTTTTTTGCCATAGTTGGGAACATTGGGGTCTTCGTGCATGTCGTGACCTACACCATGGCCCACATAATCTCTCACGACACCATAGCCGTGTTTTTCGGCAAGTACCTGCACCGCATGGCCGATATCGCCTACATGATTTCCAGGAACAGCAGCAGCGATGCCCTCAAGCAAACAATCGCGCGTAACTTCGCACAGCGCCTTTGTTTCTGCACTTACCGATCCACAGTAGAATGTCCAGGCATTATCCCCGACCCAGCCTCCAACGGTAGCACCGGTATCGATGGAGACGATATCGCCCTCTTTGAGAATGGCTGTGGGAGATGGAATGCCGTGCACGATTTGATCGTTGATCGAAGAGCAAAGACTCGCCGGATAGCCATAGTATCCTTTGAAGGTGGGGATGCCTTGACGCAGGCGTATAAAATTCTCCACAGCAGCATCGATTTCTTTTGTCGAAACGCCAGGTTTAATGAGGGTTTGCGCAAAGCGCAAGGCTTGCTTGGAGAGAGCACCTGCTCGCTTCATGTCTTCGATTTGCGCAGCAGTTTTTATGTGAATCATAGACCGAGAAGCTCCTTAGTTTGTGCGAATACAGCATCTGGCGAAGCGCTACCATCAACTTCTTTGAGCTTAGATTGCGCTTGATAGTAGGCAACCAAAGGTGCTGTTTCCTTTTCATAGGTCTGGAGACGCTTTTGAATCGTTTCGGGTTTATCATCTGCGCGCTGATACATCTCTCCCCCGCAGGCAGGGCAGGTGGTGACGTCTTTGCCAGCGGTATAAGCGCACGCACGGCACGTTCTTCTGGAGCTCAAACGCTCGGTAATGAGGTCAAAATCAACCTTAACGTAGAGAGCACCCGCAAGCTCAATGCCCATTTGCTGCAGCTCTTCATCGAGTACGCGTGCTTGTTCACAATTTCTGGGGAAACCATCAAGCAAAAAACCACGAGAAATGTCAGTCTTAGAGAGACGCTCCTTTACCAGGTTGATCACCAGGCTATCGGGGACAAGTTTGCCCTCGTCCATGTATGATTTTGCTTCTTTTCCCAAGGGAGTCTGGGCTTTAACGGCGCTTCTCAAGAGATCGCCTGTTGAGATATGGACAAAGCCATACTCTGCCACCAATTTTTGCGCCTGAGTACCTTTTCCAGCACCAGGAGCGCCTAAAAGCACGAGATTCATAGGATCCAAACCTTTCGCTTAATCTATAGATGAAAACAATGTAACACGTTTTGAGACGGCGCGCATGGGAGGCGGCTCAAGCAAGAGCGTAGCTGAGCTAGAAGCGAAAGCTACGTTCGCGCAGGCGAGGCGCATCAGGCGCATCTGAGCAAGCACGCGAGCAAGCATGCGAGCTTGCTAAAAGAAAACGGAGCCAAAAAGACTCCGTTTAACTCGCACTATGTAACACACATGCTCAGCTACGAAAAACTAGTGGAAAAGACCATTGTAGTTGTGCATCTTGAGCTGGCTCTCGAGCTGAGAGATGGTATCCATCGCAACGCCCACCATAATGAGGACCGACGTACCGCCAAACGCCTGCAAAAGCGTATTCCCCGTAAACTTGAACAAAATTGACGGGATAACCGCGATAGCAGCCATAAATAATGCTCCCGGAAGCGTGATATGATCGAGAACATTTTTGATGTAGGAAGCAGTTGCCCCACCAGGACGCACACCCGGAACAAAGCCGCCCTGCTTCTTGAGCTGGTCGGATGTGTCCTCAGGATTGAACACCATAGCCGTGTAGAAATACGCAAAGAATACGATGAGCAATACCGAAAGTACCCAGTTGACCCAACCCGATGCAAGCGAATTTGCAAAGGACTGAATCCAATCGACACGCGGGAAGAACACCGCGAGCTGCGCAGGCATGTACAACAGAGCCGAAGCAAAGATGATAGGCACAACGCCTGCCGTATTCACCTTGATAGGCAAATAGGTGGATTGACCTCCCATAATGCGGCGACCCATCACACGCTTAGCATACTGAATAGGAATTCTTCTCTGACCGCGCTCAATAAAGATGATAACGGGCACGATAGCCAAAATCACCAAAAGCGTCACTACAGTCGTAATCATACCAAGCGTTGAAGTATTGATTGTAGACGTAAGAGCAGAAGGAAGACCAGCCATGATGTTGGCAAAGATGATAAGACTCATGCCGTTGCCGACGCCACGCTGGGTAATAACCTCACCAAGCCACATAATGATGATGGCACCCACGAGAAGCACACCAACAATGATGCACGCCTCAACCACCTCAGGAAAACCTTGGCTTTGGAAATTGATCCCGTAGCTCTTGAACAAGAAATAGTACCCGATGGCGTTGATGAGCGCCAAAGCTACCGTAAGATAGCGCGTGTACTGCGTAATCTTGCGCTGGCCGCTCTCGCCTTCTTTGGCCATTTCGGCCAAAGAAGGGACAACAGCCTGAAACATTTGCAAAATAATTTGAGCGGTGATGTAGGGCATGATACCCAAGCTAAACACCGAAACGCGCGAAAGCGCACCGCCCGAAAACAGGTTGAGCACAGCCATGGCACCGCTTGCTGCGGAAGCCTCTTGGAATGCCTGAAGCATGCGCGCAAAAGGCACGCCCGGCGCCGGTAGATATGCGCCAAAACGATAGAGCAAAAGGATGCCCACCGTGACGAATATCTTGCCTCTGAGCTCTGGAATGCGAAACGCGCTTGCTATTCCCCTAAACACTCCTATTCGACCTTTCCTCCGGCCGCCTCAATTTTTGCCTTGGCAGAGGCGGAGATCTTGTCTACCGAAACGGTGAGTTTCTTGGAAAGCGTGCCGTCACCCAATACCTTTACCGGAATAAAGGTGTTCTTGATAACGCCTTTTGCTACGAGAGACTCGTCATTTACGGTGTCTCCATCAGCAAAGAGAGCATCCAGACGAGAAACATTTACCGCAGTGTACTCGATGCGGCTGTGATTGGTGAAGCCGGGAAGTTTTGGAAGACGCATAGCCAAGGGCTGCTGACCACCTTCAAAACCTGCTCCCTTACCGCCACCTGCACGAGAAAGCTGACCTTTAGTACCACGGCCAGCGGTTGTTCCAAAACCAGAAGAATTACCGCGTCCAATGCGCTTACGTGATTTCTTGGAACCTTGTGCAGGACGAAGATCGTTGAGTTGCATATGAATTGCTCCTAGTTCTCTTCAACCTCAACAAGGTGCTTTACCTTGAAGATCATTCCACGGACGCTTGGGTTATCAGGGAGAACCGAAACGTCACCAATTTTACGAAGACCCATTGCACGACAGGTCAATGTTTGATCTTTTTTCACAGATGCAACGGCACTGCGAACAAGCTTAACGCTTACTTTTTTATCAGCCATGGTGCTTAGGCCTCCTTTCCATTAAACATCTCTTTTACGCTCATACCACGACGAGCAGCTGCTTCTTCGGGGCTTGTCAAAGATTGCAAGCCTTTTGCGGCAGCTTTGATCATGTTAAGAGCGTTGCCGGTACCCAATGACTTAGACAGTACATTGGTAATTCCAGCCATTTCAAACAGAGGACGAACAGGACCTCCAGCAATAACACCAGTACCAGGTACAGCAGGTTGGATCAATACACAACCAGCACCATAGTGCTCTTTAACAGCATGAGGAACTGAACCATTTTCTGTGATAGGCACATGGAACATATTCTTTTTTGCATCGTCCACAGCTTTTTGAATTGCTTGTGGAACCTCGGCAGACTTACCCATACCAATACCTACATTGCCCTTGCCGTCTCCTACAACAACAAGTGCAAGTAAGGACATACGACGTCCACCTTTTACAGTTTTAGATACGCGATGGATGTAAACTACGCGCTCCTGAAGCTCGGAGTCATCCTGGCGCTTACGATCACGTGGCATTCAAATTCCTCCTAGAACTTCAGTCCCGCTTCGCGGGCAGCATCTGCTAGAGCTTTAATACGACCATGGTAGATGTGGCCACCACGATCAAAGGTTACTTCTTTCACACCGGCTTTGAGTGCGCGCTCAGCAACGAGGGTACCTACAGCCTCGGCTGCTTCTTTGTTGGAGCCGAGCTTGATCTTTTCCTTGACCTCAGGGGTAAGGGTGGATGCTACGCAAATGACTTTCGCGTCGCAGTCGTCGATAACCTGAGCATAGATATTTGCGTTCGTGCGGTGAATGCTCAAACGGGGACGCGATTGCGTACCGTATACCTTAGAGCGAACGCGGCGCTTGCGGCGAAGAAGGCCGGCAAGCTTTGCCTGGTTCTTGTTCATACTTTCTCCTTCAACATGCCGCTACCTAACGGGGTAGCAGACTTTCTATGCGAAGTAAAACTACTGAGACTACTTAGCAGCCTTACCAAGTTTTCTACGAATGTGCTCGCCTTCGTAGTGAATACCTTTGCCCTTGTATGGCTCAGGCGGACGCTTGGAGCGAATTTCGGCAGCTACTTGGCCGACTTGCTCCTTGGAAATACCCTTTACCACAATGTGAGTGTTGTCGGGTACCTCGAAGGACATGCCATCGGGGCACGCGTAGATAACAGGATGCGAGTAGCCCAAAGAAAGGTCGAGATCCTTGCCCTTGAGAGATGCACGGTAACCAACACCTGCAAGCTCAAGACGCTTTTCGAAGCCCTCGGAAACACCAAGAACCATGTTGTGAAGAAGCGTGCGGGTAAGACCTTGTTGTGCGTTTGCTTCGACCGTTGGCTCAGCAAGCTCAACAAGGAGCTCACTTCCCTCTTCTTTGATAACTACAAGCTCGGAAAATGTGCGCTCAAGCTGGCCTTTTGCACCTTTTACGCAAACGTGATTGTTGTCGATGGTCACCGTTACTCCACTGGGGACCAAGACAGGCTTTTTACCAATACGAGACATTGTCTGCTCCTATCTAGATCTGTAACGATTACCAAATGTAGGCAATAACCTCGCCGCCGACGCCGAGTTTGCGGGCGTCACGGTCGCACATCATGCCTTTTGACGTAGAAATTACTGCGGTGCCAAGACCACCCAAGACGCGGGGGAGCTTGTCTTTTGTAGAGTAAATACGCAGACCGCATTTAGAGATACGGCGAATACCGCGGATTACGCGGGTGCGCTTGTCGATATATTTAAGCGTAATATGTAGGGTTTTTTGAGGTTTGGTATCTTCTACCTCAAAGGACTCAATATATCCCTCCTCGCAAATAACGCGAGCAATCTCAGCAAGTACCTTGCTTGAGGGCATAGAGACCTCAGGTTTACCAGCGGAATTAGCGTTGCGAATGCGCGTGAGCATGTCCGCTACTGGATCGGTAACCTTCATTGATTCCTTCTCCTTCGTTCGTGATGAAACTGTGCGTGTGGTTCACACTTTGCCCATAGCAAAGATGCCTACACACCAGAGCTTTACCAGCTTGCTTTGCGCACGCCAGGAAGCTCGCCTGTACAAGCCATTTCGCGGAAGCAAACACGGCACAAACCAAATTTGCGATAGACGCTGTGGGGACGACCACAACGCTGGCAGCGGTTTTGTGTACGCGTTGAGAACTTCGGCTCACGGTTTGCCTTGACGATCATCGATGTCTTAGCCACAAATCCTCCTTTTGCCTGGGATGATCCCAGAACCTTCTCCAGCCCGTCTTATACGGGCAAACACAACTGTCAAGCTGCGCATATGCGCGCGCCAACTACTTCTTGAAGGGGAAGTTGAAGGCAGTAAGCAAAGCTCTACCTTCATCGTCGGTATTGGCAGTTGTTACAACAGTAATGTCCATACCACGTGTGTGATCGATCTTGTCGAAGTCGATTTCTGCAAAGATGAGCTGCTCGGTAACACCCATGGAGAAGTTTCCATGACCGTCGAAGCTCTTGGCAGAAATACCACGGAAGTCGCGGATACGTGGGATAGCAATAGAAATCAGACGATCGAAGAACTCGTACATACGGTCGCCGCGAAGGGTGACCTTAGCACCAATCGCCATACCTGCACGAAGGTGGAAGGTTGCGATGGATTTACGAGCGTGGGTGATCATAGGCTGCTGACCAGTGATGTCGCGAAGGTCGGAAACAGCACCTTCGATAGCTTTGTGGTCGCCTGCAGCTTCACCAACACCCATGTTTACAACGATCTTCTCGATCTTTGGGATTTGGTTAACATTCTTGTAGCCAAATTCCTTTTGAAGTGCTGCGCGCACTTCGTTTACATACTTTGCCTTCAGACGAGGCATTGTATCGGATTTCTTTGCCATAGGACACTCCTTACTATGGGGTTTACGTGCGGGGATCGCCTCGCACCTTTCGGCACCGTGCCGAAAGCCAGTGAGCGCTTCGAGGGACCTAATTAGCGAGAACGCAGGTACATAAGAAAAATTACTCTTATATTCTTAGTGACCTCGCGCGGCATAACTATGCCCTATGAAGACGCAACGGTAAATGATACCTTTTCTTGATTCTTTTTGCTGAGAAGAGCGTGAGCTCTCGCATGGTTTTGTGAAAATATCAGGATAATTCCACATTTCGGGCTGGCACGGCGGGCGGAGGCAGCAAGATGCGTCGCGCTGACGCGGCGCGCGGGGTGCTCGCGAAAACACCAAAAAAGACGTGGAGCTTGGGGCGTAAACGTCTGTGGGGAGGACATTCTCGGATCCCGCGGCAGCTTGAGGGTCATCGCGGGTAGCTCATGCTGGCGTGACGCGCAAACGCTGGCGCGCCGCCCTGCGGGTGCAGGTTTAGCGCGCGATGTGCGTACGAAGAGTGATGCTCAATTCGTACGAGATACGTGAGCTGCAGTTTGTGCAACACGAGATGTGTGGCTTGTAAGCTGCCGTGGGATCCCAATTTTTGATCTCAAACAAAACGAAGCGAGCAATATTAGAAAAATACCCCACTTTGTCACGGGTTTTGGAGCCAAAAATTGCAGTTTGGGTCGTTTTTGAGAGACGTGCCAAAAAGGTGCGATGCGCCTACCTAGGGAAATGAAAAATGCGTATGTGCGCCCCGCGGTGCGCGAAGGCCGTGCGCACCCTCAAACACGTGACAAAGTGGGGTATTTTTCTAATATGAAGCAGAAGCTTTTGTAAAATCAGGGCCGCAAGTGCACCCCCGGCAACAAAAAGCCAAATAGCAGCACATGCGGCCGAGGAAGTTCTACGACATCTGCAGATCAAGCATGATTTGTCTGGCCATTTGATACTTAGCATTATGAATAATCTTGCGCAAATAACAGGTTTTAGATGCACCAAGCGTATCGTGGCATGCAGCAACAATTTCCTCAAGAACGTGAGAGAGTGCCAAGGGATTTTTGACGTCACTGACAGTAAGCGGAATGTGACGTTCGCCATGCGAAACGTAATCTCTTAACCTGCGATGATCTTCCTTAATGGACTCATCTGATCTATGAAACTCAAGACCGTTGCACTCAATTACCAGTTTATGCTTCCTTGAGCTCAAATCAGGAGTAATACTCTTATGATGCGGCGTAAGAAGTCTGTCGGCGCTAAGCGTGCGAGTTTTATTTATCTCCAGTTCAGGGAAGGCAATCCCACCCATACTTGTAGGTAACATAAGTGCACTAGCAACCACACCTTCAAATACCGATGCCAGGTTATCATAACAGTAATCCAGCGCGACAAGCAGATTGCCACACCCATGTATGCGCTTCATTTTTTCGGCATAGTGCCTGATTTTTTGCACGGAAGTAAGAGGGTCCAGACCATACGTAGCTCCAGATGCAGTCAGCGGATCATAACCATAGCTGCCACATAGCTCGTTTACCAGGGAGATCACGTTATGCGTAAAGAGAAGCTTGCCACGGGTGCGCGCAGGACACCTGGGCGTAGAACAGACGTTTTCCAGGCACAACGTTCTGAGATTCTGAGCTGCAAGAAGTACCGCAAGCTCAGGAGAGACAATATAGAGATTAAGCGACTCAGGAAGACCAAAGCTATCTCGCTCAGCTGCTCTGATAAACAGTTTATGTAGAGACCCATGCGGAAGTGTAGAGTTTATATATGTCATCTGCTTGTTCGTTTGGCAAAGACCACGCTGCGAGCGGGGCGCAATAAAGTGGAGGACAGAAATGTTAGATATATCGGGGACGAATCTAACTGCATGCAAGCGCTCAAAGGACATGCGTGCGAGACGCGGTACGCGGTTAGCGCCTACGGCATAGACATTGGAGTTTCGCGGACCATGAATGATGCGACTAGTGTGGGAGGCATGGGCAAAACCGTCAATATTAGCGTCGTGGATATCACAATCGGTGACAGAACCTACAGAATGCCTAGCATGTTCACACGAAATGCGCTTATACATGTTGTACGCAAGCATAGACGAGACGGCATAGCTACTCATATTTCTTACCAGGCTGAGAGAATCCTCGCATAACGTCAGTGGATCAAGCTTATAAGTTATATAGTTTTTAATTTCTGCAAGCGGAATACGCCTGTATTCATCAAACGCTATAGGAGGCACCGATCGGTGCGAGCTACTTTCAGTGCTAATGGTGCGCTCGTGATATCCCAGCGAAGGATATACATCTCTGAGAATAGGGTTTCGAGACATAGCTATGGGATTATTGGCGATGCGCTGTGCTCGCCAGAATGCCAGGGATTCTATGTAGCCTAATACGAGTTCCATGCAATATTAATATCACAATATGGCGTAAATTGATATAAGGAAACAGTTTGACGGAAAATTTAGTCAGTAAGCGGTTACAACATGAGCTGCTTATCGAGAAAAGGGATATAGCTGCAAGCTAAGCACAAGCATAAGGTGCTTAAAAATGTTTTGAGACTTATTTTGGACGATTGAGCTGGGGATATATCCGATGGAGACACTTTCGGAGTGCGTATGCTCTCGGGGGCTACAAAATGGAACGAGTGATATTAGAAAATTACCTCACTTTGTCACGTGTTTTGGAGTCGAAAATTGCACTTTGAGGCGATTTTGAGAGACGTGGCAAAAAGGCGCAATGCGTCTACCTGGGGATGTGCAAAATGGATATGTGCGCCCTGCGGTGCACTAAGGCCGTACGTACCCTCAAACGCGTGACAAAGTGGGGTATTTTTCTAATATTGAGCACAAGCTTTTGTAACGGGAGATCTAGGAGCAAGCATAGCACGCGTTTCTAGTGTACTTCCTGCGGCTCTCGCCATAACATGTTCTGTCCGCTCGCGCGAGCTATACGAATATAACATGGAGCCAGAGGGGCGCTTAACTCTTTTTTGTTTCGCAATTTTGCGCCATTGTATGAAATTACTGGAGCTACTTTGATTGATTCTTAAACATCAGCTTGAACATACTTACAAGCGACCAAATAAATAGTGTCCAAGAAATAATAAAGGCGATTAGCATATATGCGTTCGAAATAGCTAATCCTAACGAATTGATGCCATATACACACATAAGCAGACTGGTAGCTGCCATACCCCGCGCATCGGCAATAGCATATGGCCTTACATCTATTTTATCTCTCTCTTCTTTGAGCATAGTATTGTAGCCTGAAATCAACATGAGCCACTTATTTCTAAACAACTGAATTGACATAACTAGAAAAGAAATAGAGAACGAAAAGAAGATCAAGGCATCCATACATACCCCTAGGGTTCATAGAGAAGTACTATACGACTTACGACGAAGAGCAGCACCCGTATAACGATATGCTCCTACAGGACAAAAAAGAGCCACGTGCCCTTCCCTTAGCTATAATTTATTGGTCAAAAAAATTAAAAACGAGGAGTGACAAAGGGTTCAAATCAATATTACCTTTAGTGAAAAAGAAATCCTACACTTTTTTCAAAAGATAAGACTGAAGGGTTTATAGAGCTGCTTCAATCATGTCTTAATAGCATCTTGAAAGCTGAATCTGCAGCTCAGCTGCATGCAGAACCTTATGAAAGAACAGCCGCACGTAGGAGCAGTAGAAACGGGTTTCGTGAACGATATTAGAAAATTACCTCACTTTGTCACGTGTTTTGGAGTCGAAAATTGCACTTTGAGGCGATTTTGAGAGACGTGGCAAAAAGGTGCAATGCGTCTACCTGGGGATGTGCAAAATGGATATGTGCGCCCTGCGGTGCACGAAGGCCGCGAGCGCCCTCAAACACGTGACAAAGTGGGGTATTTTTCTAATATGGAGCACAAGCTTTTGTAAAAACAAGGCCGCAGCTGCGGCCCTGACAGCAAAATGCCAGGTAGCAGCACATACGGGCGAAAGCTAGCTTATCGGTTGCGACGCTTACGACGAAGCGCTGCTGCAAGAGATCCCGCTGCGACTCCAAATATCATGCCAAGCTCCCCAACTGCAGAAATTGCCATTGGATCGCTCGTTTGTGGAAGGGCACGCGGACGTTTTCGCACTATAGGCGCGGGCGCATCTGCGGGTGCTGCGGGTGCGGGAGCTTCGATCACGGGAACCTTGCGCTCAGGTTCTGGAGTTGCCGCGAGTGCTGGCACTTCAGGCACAGGTACAGGTACCGGCTCTGGCAGCGGATACGGCCCAGGCTGAGGCGGTGGCGCGATCTTTTTACGCAAAACAAAGGTCACAACCTGCTGCAATGCACTCGTATCGTCTTTATGTACAGGTGCTGTAATATGCGCTTCCCTAGCCGCAGCTTGCGTGGGCGCAGGTGCTGTTGTGCCAGCTGCTTGCGCGGCTTCTACAACCCACTCATACCCATCGGGGGCTTCTGCCAGCGGAGTCACCGTATATGAGCCGGGCGCGAGATATGCAAGACCATCTGATACATAACCAGCTCCGGCGCTCAAAAGCACGGTGTTCTGGCTTTTGATCATTGTTTCAAGTGCAGGTTTTTGAGGCACCGCAACATTAGCGATAGACGCCTTGAATCCGCCTGTGACCTGGGAGTTTGTAGCGTTTAGCAGGCTGTATGACGCGTCCTTATACGAGCCGTCATTATTTTTGTATTGCACGACAAGCTGCGTTGGAATTGGACGATAGGTTACGTAATAGTGCTTGGTTGTGAGCTGATTATCGTCCTTGTCGCGGATAATACCGTAGTCGTAGTTGCCAAACTTTTCAGTATTATCCTTGGTAAATATGCCGCCTTCGGGCGTATCGATATCGTTGCTGTAATAGAGATAACCAGGAATGTTTGTGCTGGTTAGCTCCTTCATCGTCGGACGCTTATCTTTCTTTGGATCGCCATCGTAGCTAAGGAGCGGCGTATACATATTTTTGACTACCTGATTATTGCCAAACCTTACATCGTTAATATTTTTCGCGCCAGCCAAATCGGACAAATCTAACTTAGCAAACGGCTTAGTAGAGAATCTATCAGTTTCACCAGCACTCCGCTGAGAGAGCCCACCCGTGTCTTTAATGTGCGCTACATTGCGATATTGCAAGTCATCAACAAAATGAAATTGCGCGCCACATTCAGGTAAAAAGGCGACATATCCGAAAACTCCAGACGAATCTTCATGATTAAATCCTTCATAGCCAAAAATAGCTTCATGAGTGTTGTCACCCTCCATAACAACATGAATATACGTTTGGTTCTTTCTCATATAAACTTTGATATTCGTCTTATCAGCCAAATTGGATCCAATAAGCTTTCCATTTACCTCGAGCCTATATGGAATCTTATTATCGGGAGCTTTATTGAGGTCAAGGTTTGCTGATCCATCCGGATTTTTTAGCTCACGCGACGATCTGTATGGATAAAATTGACCATCACCGGTATATACGCTTTCTTTATCAACCCGCGGGATAAATATGAAAAAATCAATCCTCCCAAGCCTGCCACTATACGTATTAATAATTTCATCAACAGTTTTAGTATCGCCAGAGGCTTGGCCATTCTCTACAGAAAAGTTTTTGCCGTAAGGTGTATAAAAAATCTTTTGAATAGAGGGAAGAGGTCTAACAGATGTTGTTTTATCCTGCAGCTCTTTGACTTCAGCGGGCGTAATTACATTGGGGAAGGGATTTTTTACATCAGTGTCGTTGGTAAAATCATAAATTCCATCGGAATTTGGCTTAACAGCTGGACTTTCTACATTAGATTCTGAAATAGCATACGCCAAGGTGGGAAGCGCTACAAACGGCATAACGCCAAGCGCACACGCAATTGCAAACGCCGCATTATGATTTGAGAATTGCCAGTAGTTGCTACGTTTAAGCTGCGATTTCATTGCTACTCCAATGCCGGAGAACAGGAGGGAGAAGATACTACTTCTGTCGTTTAAGCTGAAAGTTAACTTAATACATTGATAATACCCCCCCCCCACGGATTTTTGCAAGAGAGTAACGCAATTGAGGGAGAGCGCGCGATCACAGAATGTCTTTTCCGTAATCTGACGCACATACGAGGACGCGACAGCTGCATATCGATGCGGTACGCGCTGCGGACTATGAGTGAAACAAAATGAAGCGAGCGATATTGCAACTTTACCCCACTTTGTCACGTGTTTTGGAGTCGAAAATTGCAGTTTGGGTCGTTTTTGAGAGACGTGCCAAAAAGGTGCGATGCGCCTACCTGAGGAAATGAAAAATGCGGATGTGCGCCCTGCGATGCGCGAAGGCCGCGAGCGCCCTCAAACACGTGACAAAGTGGGGTAATTTTCTAATTTGGAGCGATGCGTTTTGTAAGAGCACGCCCGGGCTTACACAAAACTGCCCGCAGAGGCGAAGAGACGCATAACATGGCGACCTCGAGCGCGTGCGGGCGGAGTTTATCTGTAGGTTGTGCTGTTAGTAATGAGCGCGAACTAGCGGCGAGCGCTATGACGTCTACGAGCGCGGCTACGACCTCCCATGACAAGCGCTGCGCCAGCACCGAGACATGCGCCAAGTGCTACAGGAAGTGCAGCTAGGCTAGAAAGCAAGGTCAGATCTCCGGTTTGCGGAAGCGTGCGTGTATGCTTAGGAGCAGATGCAGGCGTTGTAGGAGTCACTGGTACTGCGGGCGCTGGAGCCTCGATCGCGGGAACCTTGTGCTCAGGTTCTGGAGTTGGCGCGGGTGCTGGCACGTCAGGTACAGGCGTTGGCTCTGGCAGCGGATAATATGGACCAGGCGTAGGTGCGGGCGTCTCCTTTTTCCTAAACTGCGCATATACCGTTGTGTCTTTATTGACAATAGTCATGCCGTTAAATACGCCAGATTTATCTTCACCAGTGGGATCGGTATTCCACTCCTTAAAGACATAACCGTCTTTTGTAGGATCATTAGGCATCGATTGATCTGTCCATTTGTCTGTATCAATAGCCTTGTTTTCTTGCACCTTTACTTGTGCAAGCTGCGCGTCGCCATTCATAAAGGTAACTTTATAACCAGCAGCCTCCCACTTGGGGAACACCACAAAGG
Source organism: uncultured Atopobium sp. (assembly GCA_947090525.1). Classification (GTDB taxonomy): domain Bacteria; phylum Actinomycetota; class Coriobacteriia; order Coriobacteriales; family Atopobiaceae; genus Fannyhessea. Next base: position 96,238 of record CAMUON010000001.1, on the reverse strand, counting down.
TATGATTTGTAGAGCAATATTGAGTTCCGAGCTTGCTACCAAACGTATTTACGCCCTTGTTGTCCCGAAGCACAGCAAACAAATAAGGATGGGTGGTAGTCTGCTCGTTAAATGGCACGTACGCAACGCTTGCAGCATTTATTATTTTTTTATCATCGTCGCCCATACGGTCGTACGATGTGTACGGCCTACCGTTTTTCTTTTGAGCAACATAGAACTGCCAGCCAACAAACTTAAAGCCCGGTTTAATAGGATCGGTCTTAGGGAACTGAATTTTATTATCTTTCACACGCAGATGCGCAAAAATATTTTCTTTGTTGTAGGTAAACTTCCAGTCGCCATCGGAGCGATAACTACCGTCAGTTTTCTTTGGTTGCTCGTATGAAAAACAGTTAGCTGCTACCGATTCGTCATTGGCATAGACGATTTCCAGGGCATTCAAGCGAAAATATTTATTTTGAGATTTCTTATTTTTTGCTTTGGATGGCGTCCAGGTGAAGCTAGTAGCATCTGGAGTAAATTCATCACCTTCATCTGTAGAAACATTGTTGTACGTCACATAATACGGGCTTGGAATAGTGCTATTTACCACGGATACCTCGTACGTATGGCCGGTAACATAGCTACCCAGACTTTTTGTTGCGCTTGTAGCAGTGTTAGGATCATAGGTACCAGCAGTTGTGACCGTCTTGTTTGTAGTTGTATCTTTTATCTGAAACTGAATTTTTCCAAACGCATCTTTAACATCTTTCCTGGAAGAATCGAGCGTAGAACCAAAGTCCCAAGACTCAAAATTTAGCTGACCAAAATCGCTGTTGCCCTGAATGAGCGCATTTTTATTATCCTTGTTCATGGTCTCCCAGCAAAGACTCACTTTGAGCTCTGTTGTCTGAGCCGCAGGAGTTTGCGGAGGAGCGGGCTTTGGGGCGCGGACTTCCATTGCAGCGCGCTGAACCATCTGGTTAACGCTTTTTCCCTGCTTAGGGGCCGGCTTTGCTTCAAGCGCAGACTCTGTCTCCGCCTTTTTAAGTTCAGACGCAGACGCTTTCGCCTTCTTATTCGCTTCAAGCGACTGAGATCGCTTGGCTTCCTTGGACGCGAGTGCAGGCGTTTTCTCAACTTCCTTGGATGCAAGCGACTGAGGCGAAGCTTCGCCCGCCCACGCAGTACCTGGGCCAAGTGTAACCGCAGCACCCATAAGTATCGAGCTCAGGCCAGCAAACGCAATCGCGCGGCCGAGGTGTGTGAGCGAATGTGCAAACGCGCTCATGTCCGCGTTTCCCGTGGTCGACATGCGCGTGCTCAAACCTGCGCTCGCAACAGCGCGAGTATGTGATGTGGCCATAATAACCCTCCAAATCATCTAGCTCTGCTGTATGGAGCTAGTTCTGGGGTCTTCTCATTAATTGGGGTCAACCCACCCATATCAAAATTTTAAGAAAGAATTCAGGGAAAATATGTCCACCCCCCCCCAGAATTCACATATTTTCCATAACTGTATCCACGGGATTCTTTGGCTGACACAAGCGTAGAAAGGACTGACGCGGCGCGGCGGGGTGCTCGCGAGATGCTCGCGAGGAGGCGTAGAAAAAATGCCGCTGATGTCACACAAAATATCAAATATTCAACTAATTTCGATGGGTTAATTTTTTATATGCGCAGCTACACGCGGTGTGCCTTTTTTGAGTGACGCGCGCGGGCGCAAATTTTGCCAAAATCGGGCAAAAAATCTCGACATCAACCCGTTTTTTTCTACGCGCCCGCGGAAGCTGAAAACCATCAGAAAAAAGCCCTCGAGATATACTTCCCGTCAAATCTATTGCACGAGCTACCAGCTGTTTTGTGGAGAACGCGAAAACCCACAACGCGTTCCCACAAAACAGCTTCCTCGCTCGTGCTGGACGTCATAAAGAATCGTTCGCGTGGAAGTTTTACCAGAGTTTTCAGCTCGCGTGCGCGCAGCAAAAAGCCCCAACGTGAGGGAAGGGTTTGAGCAGGAAAAGGCTGGCGCAGACGCACTCACGAGCTTAAGCCCGTACTTAAGCCCATGCGGACACTACCTTGCTATCGCCCGCGCGTGGAAAATGCGATAAAATATTTCCACATTTCACCAAAAGGAGGGGTCATCGTGCTGCACATAGACCATCTAACAAAAACATACCGACCTGCTCAGATCGGTTTCCTAAAAAAGCTTGCGCAAAAGCTCAAAAAAGACACTCACACCAACGCAAACACGCAAACTCAGAACCTCGAGACCTTTGCCGTACGCGACCTATCTTTACACGTTGACCCCGGTGATATTTTTGCCTTCATCGGCCCTAACGGCGCAGGAAAAACCACTACAATCAAAAGCATCGTGGGCATTCACGCCTTCGACGAGGGCACTATCACCATCGACGGACACTCCATCGTGGACGAGCCGCTCGCAGCGAAGCAAGTGTTTTCCTACCTTCCCGACAATCCGGAGGTCTATGACTACCTCAGCGGCATCCAGTATTTGCGCTTCGTCGCCGACATGTACGGCGTTGACCGCCGCCTTGCCCGCGAGCGCATGCACACCTATGCCGACCTCTTTGACCTCACGCCCAAGCTCAACATGCGCTGTGCGGATTATTCACACGGTATGAAGCAAAAAATTGCGATTATAGCAGCGCTTTTGCACAAACCGCGCCTGCTCGTGCTTGACGAGCCGTTCGTGGGTCTCGATCCCGAAGCTACGCTTCATTTTAAAGAAATAATGCACGAAATTTGCGAGGCAGGAGGCGCCGTTTTCTACTCAACGCACGTTTTGGAAGTTGCCGAAAAACTCTGCAACAAGGCCGCGATGATCAAAAATGGCCGCATCGTTGCGCAAGGTACGATGTCTGAGCTCACGCACGACTCCTCGCTCGAAGCGCTCTTTATGAACGAGCTCAATACTTCCGGAAACGAACACACCCGAGCACTCTCAGGAAATAGTGTGCAAGACAACGCCCACGGCAGCACAGAAAACGATGTGATGTAAGATGCTGGCAAAACAAATATGTACGCTCATGAAAGCCGAGTGGCTTGATTCGTGGAATAAAGCCTTTTCTCCAAAAACTCGAGGCACCAAAAAACCCCTGGTAAACCCTGCCATACGCGGCGTTATTCTCACACTTGTTCTCACGGCAATTTTCATCAAAACTTTCATAGACTTCTTTAGCAACTTGATTGCTTTTATGGGGCCTAGCATACTTCCGTCTGCTGCGTTTGTTGCTGCCTGCGCATTTGTACTGATGACTAATTTTATGAGTGTGGGCGCACAACTCTTCGAAGCGGGGCGCTATGAGCAGCTTAAAGCCATGCCTATTGCTCAGACGACCATCGCATGGGTACGCCTTATTGAAGGGCTCGAAGCCTCATTTATCACAAGTTTTTTCGTTATGATCTGCGCTGTTGGCGCGTGGATACCCTATAGCGATGTTGCCTCGTGCGCGCGACTTGGTATATATGGTACGGTGCTCGCGACGCTCTATACTTCGCTCATCAGCATCTTTTGCTTTTGCTGCGGATACGCGCTTAAACGCAAATTCCGCGGCGGCCCGATGTTTGTGATCGTACTCGTCTCGTGCGTGGTGCTTCTTCCCGTGGTCGTTATGGGGTACTGTTTAGCCATGCCTGACGTCCAAGACTTTGTGGTCCCCTATCTCGCCTACGTGGGATGGGCGCAATACGCGCTTACACTCTTTAGCCAGGCGTGTGCGGGCGACGCCGTAGTGCTCGCTCTTATAGCCGTGCCGGTCATCATCGTATACTACCTGGTAGCACGCTGGTTAGCGCAAAATCTCGATTCCTTTATTGCGCTTAAAGAGATGCATACAGCCACACGATCTTTTGTGTTCGATACGACAGAAGCGGCTGCAGAGCTGCGCGCAAAAGGTAGTGACAAACCAAATGCTGATACGACGCTTCAACCATCCGCGAGATCGCGGACATATACGTGGGAGAATTTCTCTCAAAAGCACCGTAGCATGCTCGCGATTGCAAAGAAAGATGGCCTACTCTGCCTGCGTAACTCTTCCGTTGCGATGAATGCTGCGATTCCTCTGCTCCTTGCCCTAGCCCTGCCACTGATTCTCTGTTTTGTATGGCCGTTTATGAAGCTACAAAACACAGGCCATATGCTCTGCGCGGCCGCTGCCTGCATTCCCATCTATACGCTTACTTTGCCCATGAGTCTCTATGCCATAACCCTTGAAGGAAATAAATGGTGGCATATGCAGACTATCCCCCTCTTAGCTCGAGATATTATGCGTGCGAAGCTCTTTTCATGTCTTTTGCCTACGGGAGCAATATTCGTTATAGATGAGATTTTATACAATTTGTTTCTGCCGCTTAGCGTCGTTGAGCGTCTTGTGGTGCTGCTCATACCCTTCTCGGCGCTTATCCTTATGGAAACGGTAGCTCTTATGCTCGATGCGAGTGATCCCAATTTTAGCTGGGATAATACGCATGAAACAGCACGCGCATTTAAGAGACAAAAGTGGGCAATGCTTATGATCCTGATTTTTTATGCAGTGCTTGGAATATCGGTACTTGCAAGTATCAATCCCCTGGGTTATATATTTGGCGGAGATGCGACCTATCTGGCAGGCGCGGTATTTGCGGCGCTCGTCATGCTGGGGCTTGGCTATCTTGCCTACGATCGCCTGATCAGCGCTCCTCTTGCTGAGGGCTAAGCGCACGCGTAAACCCTCACATTTCTCATATCTTGACACCATATATGACACCATATAAACTACTTGATAAGAGGACTATATGTCACAGTGGGACAAGCTATTGCACCAGCTCTCTTTACTTTCTTGTGAATTTCGATTTGCAGAGTTGGAGAAAATTCTTAAAAAGTATGGGTACACCATGCGAGAACCAAAGGGCGGAAGTTCTCATGTCACCTTCAGAAAAAAAGGTTGTTCACCAATTACCATACCTAGACATGCGCGGATAAAGAAAGTCTATGTAGAGATGGTCAGAGCAGTCGTTGAAAAGGAAGCGGAACATGAAGACGATTAAAGAATACATGCGCGCACCCTACAGAATGGAAATTGATGCCGATCCGGAAGAGGGAGGATTCGTAGCATCATACCCAGACCTACCAGGGTGTATTTCCTGCGGAGAAACTATCGAAGAATCCATCCACAACGTTCAAGAGGCTAAAAGGTGTTGGATTGAAACGGCGATGGAGGATGGCGTTGCAATCCCCGATCCTGAAACAGTAAAAGAATATTCCGGCCAGTTCAAACTTCGAATCCCCAAGGAACTGCACCGGTCATTAGCGCTTCACTCAAAGCAAGAGGACATAAGTATGAACCAGTACTGCCTATACCTATTAACAAAAAGAGACGCGTTAGAGAGCAGATAACCCTAAAGTTATATATACATCCAGAAAAAACGGCGCCGCTCAAAACGGCACCGAGGCTACACAAAAAGCCCCGCACTTTAATGCGGGGCTTTTGTCATGCAACTGTAAACGCGCGCATACGATCACGCTTGGAAACGCGAGCACGCGCACGCGCGTATTCAGGTGCTATTTGATCTCGGCACCAGACTGGCGAGAAATTCTCACCTTGGAACCGTCCTCAAGCACCTTAAAACCGCAGCGGCAAGGCTTATCGGTCTTAGGATCGATCAAAGCGACATTAGAAGCATCGATAGCTGCTTCTTTCTCAACGATGCCGCCCTGCTGATTTGCTTGCGTAGGCTTTTGAGCCTTCTTGACAACGGCAACGCCTGCGACAACAACTTTGTTCTCGGAAGGAAGTGCACGAAGCACTTCGCCGCGTTTACCTTTGTCTTTACCGGAGATGACCTGAACTTGGTCACCTTTCTTGATTTTCATCTTAGCCATGAGCATCTCACTTTCTAAAGCGTCTCAGGAGCAAGCGAGACGATCTTCATGTACTTGTGATCACGCAGCTCACGAGCAACGGGTCCAAAGATACGCGTACCTTTAGGCTCACCTTGCTTGTCAACCAAAACACAAGCGTTCTGATCGAACTTAATATAGCTGCCGTCTTTACGACGAGTTTCTTTTACAGTACGAACGACAACGCAGCGAACAACGTCACCCTTCTTTACTGAACCACCTGGGGTAGCCTCCTGCACGGCGCACATAATGACGTCGGCAAGGCCAGCATAGCGGCGCTTTGAGCCACCCAAGACTTTGATGCATTTGACGCGCTTAGCACCGCTGTTGTCGGCGACGGCAAGCATAGTCTCCATCTGAATCATTGCTGTTCCTCCAACCCTTATAGTTTTTTGCTCACGCAAAAAACGGGCATCGAATCGTTATTTTGCGCGCTCGACGATCTCGACAAGGCGCCAGTGCTTGGTTTTGGATAAGGGGCGCGTCTCCATAACGCGTACCTTGTCCCTCAGGTTGCACTCGTTCTTTTCGTCGTGCACGTGAAGCTTTTTGTGAATGGTCATCATTTTGCCATACTTGGGGTGGTGCTTACGATACGTAACCTGTACCGTGATGGTCTTGTCGCCGGAAAGCGAAATGACCTCACCGGTGCGAACTTTACGTGCGTTCCTGCTTTCGGTATCTGCCATAACTTATCTCTCCTGCAACTAGTTCTTTGCGGCTTTTTGAGCTGCAAGTTGACGGGCACGTAACTCTGTTTGAACACGAGCGATGTCGTGCTTAACAGCTTTCAGACGAGCTGTGTTGTCGAGCTGGCTCGTTGCCATTTGGAAGCGCAAATTGAACAGCTCAGAGCGGCCGTCTTCGAGTTTTTGAGCGAGCTCTTTGTCGGTGAGCTCACGAATTTCGGTGTATTTCATGTTGTTTACTCCTCCACTTGATCCGTGGTGCGGGCAACAACCCGGGTCTTGATAGGCATCTTGTGCTGAGCAAGACGGAGCGCTTCCTTCGCGATATCTTCGGTCACGCCGTCGATCTCAAACATGATACGACCAGGTTTTACAACAGCTACCCACTCTTCTGGGTTACCTTTACCGGAACCCATACGAGTCTCAGCAGGTTTTTTGGAGATAGGTTTATCGGGGAAGATAGTAATCCATACCCTACCGCCACGCTTCATGTAACGTGTCATAGCAATACGAGCAGCCTCGATTTGGCGGTTGGTGATCCAATGAGCCTCGAGTGCCTGCAAGCCGTAGCTACCAAAATGCAGCTCGGTGTTGCCCTTTGCTTGACCTTTCATGGAGCCGCGCTGTACTTTGCGGTGAAGAACACGTTTCGGTGCTAACATTAGCGACTCCTCCTCTCATTACGACGGCGAGGACGGCTGGAACCCTCAAGTGCGGGGTTGGGAGCTGGTTGTCCTGGAAGTTTTTCGCCGAGATAAATCCAAACTTTAATTCCTACTGCGCCCATAGTGGTGCTTGCAGTAGATTGTGCGTAGTCGATCTTTGCGCGAAGGGTGTGCAGAGGCACGCGACCTTCACGAGACCACTCAATACGTCCCATTTCGGCACCATTCAGACGGCCGGAGCACTGAATACGAATACCCTTAGCGCCTGCCTTGGTAGCACCTTGAACGGCTTTGCGAACTGCGCGACGGAAAGCTACACGGCCTTCGAGCTGCTCAGCAATACGATCAGCGGTGATTTGAGCATCGAGATCGGGTTGTTTGATCTCGACAACTTCAACATTTACATCGCCTTTTGCCGCGCCAGCGATACGCTGCACGTCGCGACGAAGGTCATCAATCTCGGTACCTTTTTTACCAATGACGATACCAGGACGTGATGTAAAGATGGAAACTTTGATCTTTTCACCAGCGCGCTCAATTTCGACACGCGAAAGAGCTGCTGATGCCAGACGCTTCTTGAGATACTTACGGATTTCAAGATCGCCACCGACGTGGGAGGCATAATCCTTTTTACCGGCGTACCAGCGGGAACGCCATTGCTCGACAATGCCGAGACGGAAACCAGTTGGTTGTACCTTCTGACCCATACTTCCCTTACGCCTCCTTTCCAGGTGCGACGACTACCGTAATGTGGCTCGTGCGCTTGTTGATACGAGAAGCTGAACCTTTTGCACGAGGACGAATGCGCTTAAGCGTAGGTCCTTCATTCACATACGCAGCCTTTACATAGAGTGTGCGGGCACGCAGATTGTGATTGTTCTCGGCATTTGCAACTGCAGACTTGAGAACCTTAAGAACGGGCTCAGAAGCAGCGCGGGTGGAGAACTGAAGAGCCTCGGTAGCACGCTCAATACTCTTGTTGCGAATAAGATCGACAACCATACGTGCTTTGCGAGGTGCCATACGGACATAACGAGCCGTAGCTTTTACCTCTACTGAATTTGTATTAGCCATCATCTACCCCCTTATGCCTTGTGGCCGCGGAAGGTGCGCGTAGGCGCAAACTCGCCTAGCTTGTGACCAACCATTGACTCAGTAAGATATACAGGGACATGTTTGCGTCCATCGTGGACCGCGATCGTGTGGCCTACCATCTCGGGAAAGATAGTAGAAGAGCGCGACCACGTTTTGATAACGTCTTTCTTTCCGGCCTCGTTCATAGCGGCTACACGCGCAAGGAGGCGAGTCTCCACAAACGGGCCCTTTTTGAGACTTCTGCTCATGTTTTAAATCTCCTCTTACCTAGGTATCCGACTATTTAGAACGACGACGACGAATGATGAGGCGGTTCGAAGCCTTCTTCGGGTCGCGGGTCTTGTAACCCTTGGTAGGTTTACCCCAAGGAGTAACGGATGGACGACCAGAGGTGTGGTTCTTACCTTCACCACCACCATGTGGGTGGTCGACAGGGTTCATGACCGTACCACGAACGGTAGGACGAACACCAGCCCAGCGATTACGTCCTGCTTTACCGATCACGATATTGGAGTGCTCGGCATTGCCCACTTCACCAATCGTTGCACGGCAGGTGAGGAGCACGCGACGAAGCTCGCTCGAAGGCATACGCAAAATTGCATATCCATTGTCTTTACCCATGAGCTGAATAGAAGTACCTGCAGCGCGTGCCATAGCAGCACCTTTACCAGGTTGGAACTCTACTGCATGGATGAGCGTACCTACAGGAATCTCGCTCAGAGGCATTGCGTTTCCGGGCTTGATGTCGATATCTTTTGCACCGGATACGACTTGATCGCCTACAGACAGACCTTCAGGGCAGAGAATGTATGCCTTTTGGCCGTCGACATAGTGAAGAAGTGCAATGCGCGCAGAGCGGTTGGGGTCGTACTCGATCGTGGCAACCTTAGCAAAGACATTGTCTTTGTTGCGCTTGAAGTCGATCCTTCTGTATTTGCGCTTGTTGCCGCCACCTTGATGACGAGTAGTGATGCGACCATTGTTGTTGCGACCGCCTTTGTGAGAGAGAGGCTCAAGGAGCGACTTCTCAGGCTTAGTGGCGGTAATCTCCGCAAAATCGGAGACAGTTTGCCAGCGTCTACCTGCACTTGTAGGCTTGAGATGCTTTACTGCCATAACCTAATTTCCCTTCTTTTCCGTTGGCAAATAAGCTTAGGGATTGCTTACTTACACCGGACTTCCACGTAACCGCGCGTATCCATATTGCGCGCGGCAAAACCTGCCTGATTATGGCAGGTTTTTACTCTTGAGAGGCATTTGCACTATTGGCAAAAACCTCAATTTGCTCACCAGCGGCGAGCGTTACAACTGCTTTTTTCCACTTGCGAGTTTTGCCGAGAGCGTAGCGCACGCGCTTCGTCTTGGGGCGAACCCACATGGTGTTTACCTTGGTAACGTGTACACTAAAGAGTTTCTCGACAGCTTGCGCGATCTCTTCTTTGGGAGAGCTTGGTGCTACTTCGAAGGTGTACTTTCCAGAATTCATTAAATCGAATGAACGCTCTGAAACAACAGGACGAATAATTACTTCATAGGCACAAGTCATTAGCTGAGCGCCTCCTCGAGTTGCTTGGCAACAGCTACGCTCATGAGAAGCGCTTTGTTGTCAACAAGAATGCGGGTGTTTACCTCGGATGATGCGTAGATAACAACCTTGGGGAGATTTCTAAATGAAAGGTAGGTTGCTACATCATCGTCATCGACGACAAGGGTCACGCGCTTGTTTTGAAGGCCAAGAGCAGCGATAACAGAAGCTGCTTGTTTTGCGCTTGGCTTCTCAAACGAGAACGCATCAACAACGCAAAGCTCGCCATCGGCAAGTTTGCCAGAAAGCACGCTCTTCATAGCGAGTTTCTTTTCTTTGTTGTTGGCACGAAGGGCGTGAGAATGTGGGGTGGGACCAAATACGACACCACCGCCTGCCCATTGAGGAGCGCGGATAGTACCTTGACGCGCACGACCGGTGCCCTTTTGACGGAAAGGCTTAACACCTCCACCGGATACTGCAGAACGGTTTTTGGTTGAGTGAGTGCCCTGACGAAGGCATGCTTCGTATGCAACAACTACTTGATGCACGACAGGGATGTTGGGCTCAATGCCAAAAACGCTGGAAGAAAGCTCGAGTGTCTCGACACTCTTGCCCTCAACGTTTTTTACTTGAATCTTAGACATCTTAATCTCCTTGGTAGCCTAGGGTTTGCACGGGGCCTTAGGCCATACGAATCGAGACAAGAGCATTTTTGCCGCCAGGAACTGCGCCCTTGACGAGCATGAGATTCTGCTCTGCATCGATGCGAACAAGCTTAAGATTTTTGACCGTTACGCGCTCATCGCCCATGTGTCCAGCCATGTGAAGACCTTTGCGAACACGAGCAGGATAGGAGCACTGACCAATAGAACCAGGCTCGCGTTGGTTGCGAGAACCGTGAGCCTTAGGACCGCAAGAGAAGTTCCAGCGCTTGATAGTACCCTGGAAACCCTTACCTTTTGAGGTGCCGATGATGTCGACGGAGCTGACTTCTGCGAAGTCTTGAACACTCACGACATCGCCTGGTTTGTAGGCACTCGCGTCATCAACGCGGACCTCGATAAGATGACGAGAAGCTTGAACGCCTTGAGCCTTGAAATGGCCAGCCATGGGCTTGTTGACGTGCTTTTCTTTGATCTCGCCAAAACCAAGCTGAACAGCCTCATAGCCGTCTGTGGCTTTGGTCTTAACCTGTGACACAACGCAAGGACCAGCTTGGATAACCGTAACAGGTACGATGTTATCGTTTTCGTCCCAGACTTGCGTCATACCGATCTTGCGACCAAGAATCGTTGTGACCATATGTTTTCCTTACACTCGGTGGTCATGGAGCCTCATGCATACCTTCTGTATGCGCATATCCAGCGGACCACATCCTAATAATGCTATGACCTGGGAAAACTTGTTGCGAGCAGTGTCTCTACACAGGATGAGACAAGCAACAGGCATAAAAATCCCATAAAAACACAGCTTTATTAGTCTACTTTGTTTGGAGTGGTCGCGCCAAACTTCACGAAGAACTCATACTTGCTTCAAAAGGTGTAAGATGAACACAGTTTGTTGTGTGAGTTTTCTTTGCATGCCCTGCATTTATAGGTTGCATTCATACATTGATGAAACGATGCATACCATGCTACAAGCCGTGCACAACTTCCGAGTCACCAATAACAACTCATACTCCTCGCTAGGTAAGGTATAGCCCATGGAAACTCCCCAATATTTGATTTACCATTTGAGCTCGAGTGACGCCAGCAGCGCGCAACATGTACATCTCAGCGAACCATGTGCGCTCAGCTGTGAATACCTCAACATCACACGCGATCCAGCAACAAATACCCTCAGCTTGCATCTAAAATTACGCAATCTGGATGATCAAGAGCGGATTCATGGTTGCGCAAGCATCACACTCAACGCAGACACTGAACAAGAGCAGATACTTCCTGAAGAGCCCCTTCGCTACAGTATTCCTGCTCAGAGTTCTGCTGAAGTGGCCCACATGCCGCTCTCCTGCTTAGAAGTAAAGGACGTAGATCTTTATTTGTGGCAAGAAACTCCCAAGGAAACATCTCAAGGACCCCTGGAGGAGACAGCCGCCAAAGCAATTACGCCAGAGTCTGCAGAAGAAACATGTCTGCTTCCTGTACAAGAAGTTGCATTTCGTGAGAACGAGACGTCGGATCTGCCGATTAACACCAGTGCAGCAATTCAACCAACACAAGTAACTCTGCCCGAAGAACTGATTCCTCAAACGGCAGTCAAGCCACAATCATCATTCAAGATTTCCACCGCTCACAAAACAACTCAAGCGCCCGAGACACACAAAGCGCCTACATCTCATGAGACGCGCGCCAAAAAACAGCTCATTGCACTCGCGACAGTGTTGGGCGTTTGTCTCATTGTCGTGCTTACGGTGCTGATAGTAGTACTATTCCGCAAACAAAACACCGCTTCAACGCAAGTAACCACGGCACACACAAGTTCCTCTTCAGAAGAAAAAAACACTCAGCCAAGCAAAACCAATGTTGAAAAAACGCCCTCTCTTTCCATATCCTGCAATCCCAGCAAGCCTTTTTGGGGAGTGTGGGTCTATCAGAGCGACGATAAAAGTGATGCAGAACGTGAAGCGGCGTCCTATTCCGCCAAAGGATACAGCGCAGTTGCTGTTGAAACAAGAACTATTCCCCAAGCAAAGCTCGACAAAAAATGGGCAGTTACTGTAGGAACTTGGAAGGATAAAGCATCCACACAAGAAGTCATCCAAGCGCTTGCTAGGGATGGCTATGGGAACTTTAGTAGTTCTTTTTCGGGGGATATTGTCGCAGACACCGTACAAAGCACGGTGAGGCTTGAGTGTGCGCGCTCAAATGGAGGCATGCTTTCGGGAGAAGTGCAGCGTGACAGCGATGGGTTCGTACTTGCCGACTCTGATACGCATTCCTATACAATGGATGAACTGGTTGCCAAGCATCTCAACCCTGCAGAGCTTTGCATTGCCTGGAACGAGCCTTTTGCACGACAGGGATATGTGTTTACTAATGAGGGCATTCAAAGGTATTTTGAGCAAAATTGCCCCTGGTATCAACCGCGACATAATCAAGTGTCTCTCACTGGCATTCCCGCTGCGAATAACGAGCTATTCAAAGACTTTGCAAAGGCGCACGATGGCTACAGCCCTTGGCTTTATCTCAAGGTTTAACGCAGATGAAGCATACATTTTGCAGCTAAAGGTGCGCCATGACACGCAAACATTTTCGTACAACTCCAGTTGCAGCTCAAAAGTCTGCACGAGGCTCAATGCCTTCTTCGACTGCTTATACAGGCACTTCATCAAGAAAAAACAGGTTGTCACAGCTCAAGACTGAGATGAATGGTCCGCAATGCTCCGGCAAATGCTCCGATCACCCACGCCCCAGCTATCCTATGATGCTTTGGGCACTTGCGGGAGCCGTCTCTATAGCTATAGTGCTATGCGTAAGCTTGGGCTTGTGCGATCTGGGCAACACGTTGCTATCTTCTGCACCAGTTCACAATAGCTGTGATAGTTGTGATCCGCATAGCACGAATAACCCAACAACAAAAGAAAATTCACAAGCAGAGAATATCTCTGATGGGCATGCGGGCGCGCACAATGACACGACAAGTGCGACTACTCCACGCGCGGCTCAAGAGCTAAGCAATCTTCGACAGCAGCTTGAAAAGCGTCTTGATCCTTATGGCGATACAGTTGCGCTTGCGGTGGTTGATGTAGACAGCGGAGACTACTGTAAGCTGCACACCGACAAAGCTTTTGTGTCGGCATCCATGATCAAGCTTGCAATTCTCGCAGCATATTCCCAGGCACTCGACCAAAAACGTATTGACCCTTGCGCGCGCGTACGCCTGCGCGATATGCATGTGGTGGGAGGTACAGGCAAAATTCAAAGTGAACAGCACCGCTCGTACAGTTACGATGAGCTCTGTCGCTATATGATCATGTATAGCGATAACACTGCATCGAACGCGCTGATTGATGCGCTTGGGATACAAACCATCAACACGTGCGCGCAAGAGCTTGGCTGTACGCGCACCGTGCTTAATCGAAAGTTTATGCAGCTTAATACCGGTATTGAGAACTGGACTTCGGCAAATGATATGGCGACTCTCTTGCGCGCTTTTGCACAAAAGCATGCAGCGAGTACAGAAGCATGTGAGCAAGCGCTTAACTATCTCAGCCAGCAGACAGATGATGAAGGACTTACGCAAGGAATTACCAGCGGTCATTTTGCACATAAAACTGGTTCACTCAACACCATTCGCCATGATGGCGGCATTGTCATGTGCGCTCATCCCTACGTGGTGGTAGTTTTGAGCGATATTGGGGCAGGGCATGCGAACAAATTGATGGCGCAAATTGCAGCCGATGTCGATACCTATATGAATAAGCGCTAGCCGCACTGTACGCCTACAGCTTCTTCCTCACCTATTAAGTTCTCATAGCGCGCTAAAACAGATGACTAAACGAACTAACGGCACTACCTATAGCCCCAATGAAGATGCTTATGACCGCTATAAAATAAATAATCCCCGAGAGCGCTGCACCAAAAACAGGCAAAAACGCCACGTGCATCACGTCTTTACCATTTTGATCGGCGTGTTCCGCCATTGCAATAATAGCCGCAATGAATAGAATCGGCCCTGTAAAGGCGAGTAGGATCGACCCCACAATTCCTAAAGACACCAGGTTGAGTACAAACGCGATGCAGGCAAAGAGGAAGTTGATGCTTGCATATTGAGCAACACGTGTGATGAAGTCCAAAAGCCCCAGCTGTTTAGTGTGGGTAAGTTTGTATCCAAGATAGGCAAATGCAATAAAGATAAACTCGCAGATCAAGGTAACAAACAGTAGCTTGAACATGATGTCAAACGCGAGGTTATTTACCACGCTTGAGCCGTAGGCAACCATGCCCTGATACTTAGGAGCAAGATACGCTTGATAATTTTGCTGATGAGATATGAAATGACTAGATGATACAAGTCCCATAAGGGAGATAATCACCGCTTGCAACGCAAATGAGATAGGTCCATACCATTTGGGAACCACCCGTTGTTGAGTAGGGTGCTTCCAGGAGGCCAAAAGCCAACTAAAGAAATGGTTGGCTTTGTCTTTTGCCGCAGCAACTTCTTTGGAGGACATAACATTGTTAAATTGAGCTGCTGCTTGCTGCGCAGTATCGCTCAATACTTGAGAGGCACGCTCAGCACCAGGTGCTGCTGAAGATGGGGATGTGGACGCAGCTGAGAACTGTGACGTGGAAGGAGACTCAGACTGAGGCGCAGGTGCGGGTGTTTGTGCAGGTTGCGAGGTAGCAACAGAAGCAGAAGCTTGACTGGGCGTGTATGATTCACGAGCAGCTGCGTAGGCGGAAGTGTTAATGCTAACTCCGCAACCAGGGCACTGAGCATCACCCACATGGAGCTCCGAGCCACATTTGGGGCAACTAAACATAAGACGTTCCATAATCTTTGCCTCACTTTCCACATAAGAACCTAATAAAGAACCACTTTACATATGTCATGCAACTCGAGTTTGTATTGGCCGCACGTTGGTGATACACACGTTATTGTTGCATTTGCAGAGTAACTTGTCTGGAGTAGGTGGTCATAAAGAAGCTGTTCACCACACTATTCGTTTTGATTAATGCCACAAAAGAATTGCCTTGCGCATGGGAGCCAATCGGGTATAAGCCCCCATCATGTATGGTTATGGTCACCCCATTATCTGGATCTTGCATAACCAAGCTGAGCCGATTGCCAGGATCTAAGCTTACGCGCGCGGAACGTCTCCCGCTTAGTTTGAGCGCATGAAAATTGGGGCCCTCAATTTTTGGTGTACTGCTAATTGAATAACTCAGATCAGCTGTTGTGTCATCGATATCGTTCACCACGATCGATATGTTATCGGTACTGACAAACCAATCGTCTCGGTCGGTTTTGACAAAAGTTTTTCCTTTGATGTTCCACTCGACGCTCATCTCTTCTTTATTATCATTAGCAGGAGCAGGAGTCCATCCTTGTTTCTTGTCAAACATAAAACGAAGATTGTGCTTAGTAGTAATGGTGCCATACCACATATCAGTATGTGAGACCGTGGTAATTGTGCTGGTATAACCATCTTCTTCTTGCTGCAAATCCCCTTCCGAAGACATCTGCGAACTATCCAGATCACTGCCCAGCGCTTTTCCCGATATGCCCTTGAGAGGTTTGCTATCCAGAGTATCTGTATCCACACTTGGACCAGATATGGCAGTCCACTTCCCCGCTGATTTCACCACGTACATGGTGGCTTTGAAGGACGATTCGATACTGTCATTCGCAATCTTGGCATCACAAACAACCTTATGAGGCCGTTGCTCAGCAATATAAGGGGGCATGCTGAGCTGAGCTTGTTCTGCTTGGCTCAGCTCATGCTGATCGTCTATCGAAAGCGCTTGTATGCGGTAGGGTGACGGATCAGTATAGTTTGAGCTTATAAGCCCCTGTTGCACAATATATGAGTCATCAAGAATGGCACGAACGTCGTTATCTCCCACGCGATTCGCAAAGTATGCAAATAACCCCACACATACAGCAACGCAAACAACCGCAATAGACGACAATGCTATAAGCAGTCGCTTTTTAAGGGCACTGCTCTTGGACGAAGGAGCTTGTGGATTTGAGGGTTGTGTGTGAGAAGTACTTGCGCAAGAGCTAGCTGAACTGCATGTCTTGCGCTCAGAAGGTACAAGCACCACGCGCGGCATCACTGCAGTGGAAGCTGTTGTCTTGGAGGTAGATGAGGATGTGGATCCTTGTACACCAGACGCTGCAGATACTGCAGGATCAGCAGATACAACAGATACAACAGGATCAACAAGTTCTTTATCTAAAGAATGCTGGTCTGATAGATCGTGCTGAGCGGAACTAGGATTTGTGCCCTTATCGCACGAAGAGCTAAAACTAGGGTGTTTTACTGCGGCAGAGATACAGCTGTTACCACAGCGGGGACAGGGCTGCATCACTTCGATTATGGATGCGCCACAACGATTGCACTGCATACTGCCTCTTTTCTCTAGCGAATAAGGTAAAATCCAAAAACGCTTCGCTCAACATGTAGCGGATCTTCTTAAATTATCCATAATTCTAGCATAGAGCGCGGACAAGAAATATGCGGGCAGTGGCGTTTGCGCGAGCAAACGCGGGCGGAGGCGCTTGGCCTCTATACGCTTCGCCAAAACAGCTGCAACAAATCCCCTGTTGATGAGGTATGTGTCTTTTTGAGAATGTTGTGCGTATGAACTTTTATCGTGGACGGCGAAACAAAAAGTTTATTTGCGATATCCCGACGCCCCTCGCCATTGACGATATGCAGCATGACTTCTTCTTCGCGCGGCGAGAGATTGTAACTGTGCGCAAAATGCTCATTGGCAAGCAAGACAAACTGCTTTTTTGGCCCTCCTACCTCGAGCGCAGCGCTGCTGAGATGCAGCGACAGCACGCGCACGCTATTAATCACGCCAAACACTACCCAGATGATGTAAAAAAGATTTTCGACCATTGAATGCTCAGGCAAGAACCCTAATAGCGACATGTTGAAACCGGAAGAAGGCAGGTAGAACATGAAAAATATGTTCCAAGCAAATCCCATCACACAAAGACACACCAAAAGCGTCCAAAAGAGCAGATGTTTTTTGCAGCGCAAGCGCTCTGTCGCGTCGGATGTAGTCAGAGTATGTACGAGCATATATACAAGAAGCGATCCTACGACCACGCCACGCGCAGAGAAAAATACAAATTCCCGAATATTTGCAGCCGGAATGGCAAGCGCCCCGATGCATAAGGCAACAAAGACGGCAGAGGGAATGAGTGCCTGCTTCCAATTTTTCTCGATGTACGAAAGAAAGCAGGCCCACATACTCCCCACCAAAAGACCGCCCAAAAGCGTGGACTCGATAGGATCGGTGATGTAGTAATAGAGGTGTGACCAGCTGTTTTGTATCGTAAAATCGGTACGAGCAACTAAGGCCACATCAAAGTAGTAGACAAAAAGCATCAAACACAAAAAAATGTAATACTTTTGGCGCGTGACCAAAAAACACGAGAGCGACAGAGCAGAGCCCGCAAGAATGATGACCCCAAGACTCCAAACATAATAAAACATCACAACTGACGACATGAGCAAAGCTCCCCTCGTGCGTAGTCACAAAACGCAGCAGAAATTGGCTGAAATGAGAGTCTTTGCGTGCAGCGCGTGAACAAGCGCTTAGTTTATGTATACGCAGCATATAGACTTCATTTCCCCAGCTAAACATACAAGCTGACGGGTAAAGCCCGCCAGCTTGCTAGCTCATTTCATGATATTCTTTGAACAAGTTGTGTGCAAGGCAAACATGCACATATGCACAGACGCATCAACACGAAACACCGCATGACATCATACGCTCGCGCGCGCCAGCACAGGGCATCGCCTGCCAATACGCACCATCACGCGCCATCACGCGCCAACGCGCGCTAGCGCGCCACCATGTAGCAGCAATCAACTAAATAGCCCCTACAGAAATTACTTGAGCCACCAGAAGAATTGCCGAGAATATCAACATGAAGATAACGACCGGTACGGAGAACCTAAACCAGTGCTGGTACTTCATATTGAGCATTTGAACGGTAGCCATAACCAGGCCCGTTGGGCACAGGAATTGCATAGCGTATTGTCCCCATTGATATGCACACACGATGATAAAACGAGGCATACCAACCGTGTCGGCTAAAGGAGCCATAATAGGCATGGATAATACAGCAAGACCTGATGAGGAGGGTACAACAAAGCCCAGGATAAAGAATACGAAGAGCATGAGCACGATGAAAACGGGGCCATTCATGCCGGCTACCAGCTGAGTTGCAAAGTTGAGGAGCGAGTCGGAAATCAAGCCGTTGTTCATAATGATATTGATACCGCGCGCAAGACCAATGATGAGCGCCACCCCCACCATGTGCGATGAACCTTCGGTAAATGCATCGGTGAGCTCTTTTTCACCATAGCGTTCCTTACCCGTTGCAGAAATAAACATGATGATCAACACGATGCTTAAGAAGGACGCAGCCATGGTTGGGAACCACCAATGTTGTGCCATAACACCCCAAACCATCAGCGGGAATGCAAACACGAAGAGAGAGAGGATGACTTTTCTTCTCCAAGTAAACTCAGGCAGTGGCGCATTTGTCGTATTGGTCACGCCCCAGTTGCGCTCAAAGTCCTCTTTGTCCTCGTAGGTAAGCGAAAGCGTGGGGTCCTTCTGAATCTTCTTGATATAGTGCCAGATATATCCAATAACGAATCCCACCGACACAATGAGACCGAACACACGCCACGGCAGACCATCGGTAAACGGAATACCTGCTGCGTTAGAAGCGATAACGACCGAGAAGGGGTTGATGGTCGAAAAACCGGTACCCATGGATCCCGCCAAGAATATCGCGGCCACGCACACGATGGAGTCGTAACCCATTGCAATAAAGATAGGACAAAGCACGGGATAAAACGCGATTGCTTCCTCTTCCATGCCGCAGAATGACCCGCCAAGCGCCATGAATACTGCAACAGCGAAAATGAAAATGAACTCGTGACCTTTAGTCTTTCGAGTAAGCGCACCGAGACCCGCCTCGAATGCGCCAATGTGACGCACAAGCGCGATCAAGCCACCGAGGATGTAGATAAACACCATGATGTCGACCACTTCGATGGTACCTTGCACCATCGCAACCGGGATATCCCAGATCTGAGCAGGGCGTTTACCAAGCGATTCGTAGGAACCAGGGATGGAAATCGGCTTATTGATAGCACCTGTGGTGAACTGGGAAATGTCGATGTCAATGCCCAGCTGTTGCAGGCTTTCCTGGGTGGCAGGAATGGAATCTTTGTTGCCTTGTGGGTGCTCGATCACAAGGGTTTGAGATGATTTTTGGTAGCTTAATTTTGCATATTTACCAGCGGGAGCAACCCAAGTGCAAAGCGCTGCCAAAACGGTCAGGATGAAGAGAATGGTAAAAGCGCTTGGAACGGTGAATTTGAATTTGTGCGCTTTTTTCTCGGGCGCGGGAGCGGCTTTCGCGACTTCAAAAGCGGCGTTCGATTGAGTTTGCGCTGATTGAGAAGGCGTTGTCTTGTCCATATTAGTCTCCTTGCGTCTGATCAGCGACAATACGAGTGCCGGTTTTGCCTAACAAGCCCTGTTTTGCGCATGCAAGAGAAGTGATGAGTGCTTCGGATTGAGCGCTTTGTGTGACAAAGTTCATGCAGGCTTTGACCTTGGGAAGCATAGATCCGGGTGCAAATTGGCCTTCGTCGCAATAGCGTTTTGCCTGGTCAAGTGACATGGAATCAAGATTTTCCTGATTCGGCTTGTTGAAATTAATTGCAACTTTTTCAACAGCGGTGAGGATTACAAGGCGATCAGCTTTGATATCGTGCGCAAGAAGGGCTGCTGTATTATCTTTGTCGATAACAGCGGCGACGCCTTTGTAGCCATCCTTGGTTTTAACGACAGGAATACCGCCACCACCTGCGGCAATGACGACGCAACCACTCTCGACGAGAGATTTAATCGTATCGGTCTCCACAATATAGCTGGGAAGCGGGGACGGAACGACCCATCTCCAGCCGCGACCTGCGTCTTCTACGTAGATATCGCCTGAGTGCTCCATGCGTTTCTTAGCTTCTTCTTCTGTGTAGAAGGCTCCGACGGGCTTCGTGGGATGCTGAAATGCTGGGTCTTTCGCATCAACGAGGGTTTGTGTGACGATAGAAACGACCGGCTTCTTGATTCCACGGTGCGCAAGCTCATTCGTCATGGCTTGTTGCAAGTGATAACCGATGTAGCCCTGCGACATAGCCCCGCATTCGGCAAAGGGGATCTCTGGTCCCACACCATGTTGAGCGGCATAATCAGTTGAAACTTTGATGGCGCCCACCTGAGGTCCATTGCCGTGGGTGATCACAACGCGATACCCTTCTTCTATCATATCTACCAGCGATTTTGCTGTGTTTTGGATAAGTGCGAGTTGCTGCTGCGGCGTTTTGCCAAGTGCATTTCCGCCCAACGCAACAACAAGCGTTTCTTGCTGACTCATAGCGTCTCCTTATCGTGATAAAAATGGGGAGGCAGATACGGCGGCGCTGCCTCCCCGTAAGGCAACTATCTGCGGTTTTTCACGTACTGCGCGCGGGCGAGCAGCTGCGCGCTACCTGCGAACTATCCGCAAGCTAGCTGTAAATTACCTGCAAGCTACTTAAGCGTTGCGTACATAACCGCCTTGATGGTGTGCATGCGGTTCTCAGCCTCGTCGAAGACCTTGGACTGCTTGGACTCGAATACTTCGTCAGCAACTTCCATTTCCTTGACGCCGAATTTCTCAGCGATCTCAGCACCGATTGTGGTGTTGGTGTCGTGGAAGGAAGGCAGGCAGTGCATAAAGATTGCGTCATCTGCAGCATTTGCCATAACTTCCTTGGTGACACGGTAGGGCTCAAGGAGCTTAATACGCGTTGCCCAAATGCTATCGGGCTCACCCATCGAGACCCAGATGTCGGTATAGATGACATCTGCATTCTTGGTGCCTTCGTGCACATCTTCGGTAAGCGTGATGGTGGAGCCGTGCTCAGCTGCAATCTGTTTGCATGTTTCAACAAGGTCAGCATGAGGCATTTGCTCTTTTGGACCGCAAGCGCAGAAGTTAAGACCAAGCTTTGCGCATGCAACCATGAGGGAATTGCCGACGTTATTGCCCGCATCTCCCATAAAGGTGAAATTGAGGCCCTTGAGGTGGCCAAAGTTTTCTTTGATCGTAAGCATATCTGCGATCATTTGCGTGGGGTGAAATTCGGTGGTAAGGCCGTTCCATACAGGTACTCCTGCATTTTCTGCGAGGCACTCTACCTTTTCCTGAGCAAAGCCGCGGTACTCAATACCGTCATACATACGTCCCAAAACGCGCGCGGTGTCTTCGATGGACTCTTTCTTGCCCATCTGAGAAGAACCGGGTTCAAGATAGGTGACGCCCATACCAAGGTCCATGCCGCCTACTTCAAATGCGCAGCGGGTACGAGTAGAGGTTTTCTCGAAGAGAAGGACGATGTTCTTGCCTTCGAGATAGCGGTGAGGAACACCTGCAAGCTTCATACGCTTGAATTCAGCAGAGAGATCGATGAGGTATTGAATTTCCTCTGTAGAGAAGTCGAGTAGCTTAAGAAAGCTTCTACCACTTAAATTAACGCCCATAATACGGTCCTTTCACCAGACGATACCTGTCTCACGTCGCTTGTGTGTGCGCATGCGATCAATGCTGCAATCAGTGCATGCATTCATGCATGGCATGCAAGCGCGTGAAACTTTTCGATTTCAAGAGTAGAAATATATGTGAAAAAGGTAAGGTGAAAAGGGGTTTATATTGAGGACGAAGCCATAGAAAGCACTCATGACCGAAGCACGCGGGGCGTAACCCAAGTTATACCTACCGTTTGCGGGTGAGGAAGCGTATTTCACCGAAATATTGTGTTTAGCGATAAAAAAATGTGCTAGCCGTGCACACTGCGTCTGGACGCTCTCCTCGCTTGCGCAAGATCGAGCCTGGAACTTCTCTCTCCTGCGGCATTCGGGCAAAATCCAGATACCTTTCTCGCGTCCATGTCGGGCGTAGAAAAAATGCCGCTGATGTCACACAAAATATCAAATTTTTAACTAGTTTAGATAGTTTAATTTCTTATATGTGCAGCTACGCGCGGTGCAGCTTTTTTGAGAGGCGCGCGTAGGCGCAAATTTTGCCAAAATCAGGCGAAAAATCTCGACATCAACCCGTTTTTTTCTACGCACCACTAAGCTCGTGCGAGCCGAAGCCCGGCCCCCACGCGGGCGCACTGCTTGTGCGCATGCGGCGCTGAAAAGCCTGTTTGACCTCCTGCGCGGGAGCAGCTTTTATGAGAGAACTTCCCGCGCTCGCTAGCGGCTTTTATGTGAGAGCGCATTACCGCGCCTGCGAAGAAGGGTTTTTACGGGAGCGCGTTGTGGTTTCCGCGCTCTCCGGAAAAACCCTGTTAGCAGGCGCAGATGACTTACACCAAGTGATGTGCCCCGCGCGAGCGCAAAGGGTTTACCAGCAGAATTTCCGGTAGTGAGCGCATATGAATATACAAGACAGGCTTTTCAGCTCCCGCTCGCGCGCATGAGTAGCAAAAAGCCGGGACAAAAATCCCAGCTTTTCGAAAACACTCTATATGCTTTAAACTGCGTGCAGCGCGCACCGAAGGCGCGCACCACAAGCGCGCTCGCGCTCTACAGCTTAATATCGATATCTACACCCGCAGGCAAATCCATACGCATAAGCGAATCTACCGTAGAAGAGCTGGGGTCGAGAATGTCGATGAGGCGCTTGTGTGTGCGCATCTCGAACTCTTCACGAGAGTCCTTGTCCTTGTGCGGTGAACGGATAACCGTGTACAGGTTACGCTCGGTAGGCAGAGGAATAGGACCGGACACGCGTGCGCCCGTCTTTTGCGCAGTATCTACGATAAGCTTCGAGGACTGATCCACAACTTCGTGATCATAGCCCTTCAGGCGAATTCTGATCTTTTGACTTGACACTTCAATACCTCCAATTACACAGCATCTGAGCTGCTTAGGCTAGAAATACTAGTTGGCGCTTCCGCCTGCTTTGCTTACAATTTGCTCGCGAATGCTCTTGGGAACAGCCTCATACGAGTCGAATTGCATCGTATAGGATGCACGACCTTGGGTCTGAGAACGAAGGTCGGTTGCATAACCAAACATCTCTCCCAGAGGAACCTTTGCGCGAATGAGCTTGGTGTTTGCGCGATCTTCCATGCCTTCGATCTTGCCGCGGCGGCCGGTAAGGTTGCCCATAACATCACCCATGTATTGCTCAGGCGTCTCGACGACAACACTCTCGATAGGCTCAAGCAGCACAGGATCAGACTGCTGAAGAGCTGCCTTAATAGCCATGGAGCCCGCAATCTTAAAGGCTGCTTCGGAGGAGTCGACCTCGTGGTAAGAACCCTCAACCAGCGTAACTTTAAGGTCTTGAACAGGGTAACCTGCAATAACACCGGAGGTGAGAGCCTCTTGGATACCCTTATCAACAGAAGGAATGTACTCTTTGGGGATACAACCACCAACAGTTGCGTCCACAAACTCATAACCAAATCCAGGATCCTGCGGCTCAACGTCGATGATAGCGTCACCGTATTGACCACGACCACCGGATTGGCGGACGAATTTACCCTGAACATGCTTAACAGCGTGACCAGCAGTTTCACGATATGCAACCTGAGGTTTACCAACGTTGCAATCAACGTGGAACTCACGACGCAGACGGTCGACGATGATCTCGAGGTGAAGCTCACCCATACCAGCAATAATGGTCTGGCCGGTCTCATGATCGGTGTGAACCTGGAAGGTGGGGTCTTCTTCAGCAAGTTTTGCAAGACCAACGCTCATCTTGTCCTGCTCAGCCTTGGATTTAGGCTCAACAGCAACGTCGATAACAGGGTCTGCAAAGTCGATAGATTCAAGAACAATAGCATTCTTTTCGTCGCACAGCGTATCACCAGTTTGGGTGTTCTTAAGACCAACGCAGGCAACGATGTCACCAGCAGAGCACTCGTCACGATCAACACGGTCGTTTGCGTTCATCTCAAGGATGCGGCCCAAGCGCTCGCGGTTGTCTTTGACCGAGTTGTAGACATAGCTACCGCTCTCGGCCTGACCGGAGTAGACGCGGATGTAGGTAAGTTTACCGACGAAGGGGTCAGTCATGATCTTGAAAGCAAGGGCGCTGAACGGCTCTTTAGGATCAGCGTGACGTACGGCGTCATTACCCTTAAGATCCTTACCATCGATTTCTGCAACGTCCAAAGGAGAAGGAAGAAAATCGACAACAGCGTCGAGAAGCTCCTGGATACCCTTGTTTTTGTATGCAGAACCAACGAAGACAGGATTGAGTTTACCGGCAAGCACACCGGTACGAATTGCACTCTTGAGCAGCTCAGGAGTGATTTCTGCCTCTTCGAGCACAGCCTCCATAAGCTCATCAGAGAAGTTGGATGCAGCATCAAGAAGCATCTCGCGACGCTCTTGCGCAAGTTCTTGGAATTCAGCAGGAATTTCGTCCATAACCTCGGGGTAAATCATGCCCTTGGCATCTTCCTTGAAGTCCCATGCTTTCATGGTGATAAGGTCGATAAGGCCCCAGAAGTTGGACTCAGCACCCATAGGAATCTGCGCGGCAACAGCATTAGCTGCCAGGCGTTCCTTCATGGTCTCGATTGCGTGGAAGAAGTCGGCGCCCACGCGGTCGTATTTATTGATAAATGCGATGCAAGGAACACCGTAATTAGCGGCTTGGCGCCAAACCGTCTCGGACTGCGGCTGAACACCCGCTACAGCGTCGAAGACAGCGACAGCGCCGTCGAGAACGCGCAGGCAGCGCTCAACTTCTGCAGTGAAGTCAACGTGGCCCGGGGTGTCGATGATTTGAATAACGTGATCTTTCCAAAAACACGTGGTAGCAGCAGAGGTAATGGTTACGCCGCGCTCCTGCTCCTGAACCATCCAGTCCATAGTAGCAGCACCATCGTGAACCTCACCGATTTTGTGAGTTTTTCCCGTGTAATAAAGGATACGCTCAGTGGTAGTCGTTTTACCAGCATCGATGTGAGCCATGATACCGATATTACGAAGATCCTCAAGTTTGTACTTAACTTTTGCCATCTATAACTACTTTCCTAATAGTGACTAATAGTGACTACTTTTTTAGAAACGATAGTGCGAGAAGGCACGGTTGGCCTCTGCCATCTTGAAGAGGTCCTCACGGCGCTTAACAGAAGAACCCACACCGTTTGCGGAATCCATGATTTCGTGCGCAAGGCGCTCTGCCATGGTCTTTTCCTTGCGGGCGCGTGAGAAGGTGACGAGCCAGCGGATAGCCAAGGTCGTTGCACGACGAGAATTGACTTCCATAGGAACTTGGTAGGTAGCACCACCAACACGCTTAGGCTTGACCTCAAGCGTAGGACGAACATTGTCCATAGCTTTTTTGAAGACGGCAAGAGCGTCTTGGTCCTGCGCCTCTTTGATGAGATCGAAGGCGCCATAAACGATGCGCTCTGCAGTGGCTTTTTTGCCGTTAAGCAGGACTTTGTTGATAAGTTGTGTAACAAGACGATTGTTGTAAACAGCGTCCGGCATTACTTCTCTGCGGACGGCAGCTGAACGACGCGGCATAATGTACTCCTTTACTTCTTTTGCCGAAGGCAAAAGAGTTGCGATTGATCAAGATGGGTGAGCTTATTCCTTAGGACGCTTAGCGCCGTAACGTGAACGAGCCTTTTTACGATCTTGAACTGCCGCGCAGTCGTACGCGCCACGAACGATCTTGTAACGAACACCAGGAAGGTCGCGAACACGGCCACCGCGGATAAGAACGATGGAGTGCTCTTGAAGGTTGTGGCCCTCACCTGGGATGTAAGCGGTGACTTCGATACCGTTTACCAGGCGGACACGAGCAACCTTACGAAGTGCAGAGTTTGGTTTTTTAGGCGTAGTGGTAAACACACGCGTGCATACGCCACGCTTTTGGGGGTTGTGCTGGAGGGCGGCATTTTTGCTCTTTGCTTTGTGAGAAACGCGTCCCTCGCGAACGAGCTGATTGATTGTAGGCAAAGCTCTTCTCCTTACTAGAACAATATAGAATAGCGGTGCGCGAGCACCTATGTATCCAAGACTGTGCAGCACCACCGTCTTTGATTGTCGATGAGGCTTACGAACAGGCAAATCTTGGGAGAAGTAGATGTTTCTGTAGCCAATACTTCTCAAAAACTCTCGTAAACGCAAGAGCATCTGCCTGTATTTTTTCATAAGCGTAGGAATTTTACGCCGAAAAAGTCCTGTTGTCAAAAGTACGCTTAGCCGGGCGTATCTATACTTCACAACAACTCTATAGAAAGCTCTATAAAAAGACTACGCAGCGAGCTAGTTAGCAATTAACCATTACAAGCTGCAGACGCGTGTCCTTGGTAGCCGTGAGCGCATGCACAGCACCAGGTGCTAAATACACGCTATCACCTGCGTGCATGTCATATTTCTTCCCCTCGACTATGAATTCAAGTTCACCGTCGAGAACGGTTGCAACTACCGCTTTAGGCGATGTGTGCTCAGAAAGCGCTTGGCCTTTCGCAATGGCAAGGAGCGTCAGCTGCAGCACATCATTCTCAAGAGGCACCTTGGACAGAATGCTATCTTCTACGCACGCAGTATGTGCAAGAACGCCCACCAACGCCTCGGAGCTTCCGGCATCTTTTTGAGGCTTGGTGTTTTGAGCCTGCGCGGGGCGCGCACTTGGGTTTGTATCAGGCATACTACTCTCCTTTGTTCACTTAGTTACGTGGCTTTTGCGCGACAAACGCAATACCTGCAAGATGATCGTGGTTGCGCATAAACGCCGCGCGCATTTCCATAACACGCGCTCGCGCTCCCGGGATCGTAAGGACGTTCCAGATAATGTGAAGCATGCGCGGCAAGCCCTCATCCGCAAGAACACGCTTGGGGTTCAAAAGATCCATCGGAGCACTGCGGGTCCACAGGGGCTTTAGGCCTGCTTCTTCAAGCAGCTCCTGCCAAGCCTGAGCGCGCAATGGTTTTGCGTTTACACGAATTGCACGAGAAATATCCGCCTGAATTTCTTTCTCAAGCTGAGGATCCAAGGAATCAGGCGAAAGACCCAGCTCATGACTTACAAACAATCCGCCAGGACGAAGGATACGCGTGATTTCCTGCAAAATCTTGCGCTTGTTTGCGGGCGTTTGCATGGTAAGCATGGCCTCACACACGCACACATCGCAAGAAGCATCCGGAAGTCCAGTTTCTTCGGCGCGCCCAAGCACGCAGCTCCCTTTCGCACCTACAAGCGCACGCACGATTGAAACCGAGTCGGGATTCGCGTCGATGCCCGTATAGCGTTTGGGCGCGTGCGTAAGAATTTCCTCAGCCGTTCTTCCAATGCCGCAGGCAAGCTCCACGACCTCCTTGCCCTCGATCTCTGCGTGGGCAAGCGCATCTTGGGTAAGCGCAAGCCCACCAGGTCTTAGCACACGTTTTCCGAGGCGCGCGAGCAACCAGTGCCCAGGAACATCCTGAATCTTTTTATCTTCGAAGCGAGCAGTTTGAGGCATGAGAACTCCTTAGAGACGAGCAGCTGAGACAATTGAGGATAACTGTATCGAATTCGGCTAAACTTCACGAATGCGCATCGCAGCTACCGATCATGTTTAGCGAGCAACTACCGATCATTTTTATCTATCTTACCCAAATTTGTTACCCATATATAACTTATTTCACATAAGACAGCCCGTATAACAGAGCACGCACAAATCTTTGCGTATAAAACCCCGCATATAAAACCTCATGCACAAATCCTCATGTACAAATTCTCATCTGCAAATTCTCGCGCAAGCGCTTGCACACACGGCCGCACCCGCACGCGCAGCCTACGCACGCAAAAAGGCAGCCTGCATATGCAAGCTGCCTTTATTATACAAATCATGTGCGAGGCAAAGAGAAAACTACTCTTCTTCGTCTTCAGACTCCTTGCTGTCCTGCTTCATAACGCTGGAGAGCAAATCACCCAGCGAGTCGAGATCCTCGTTGATAACGCCCGAGTTCTCGCTTTCGCTATCGCCGTCCTCGTGACCGCCGATAAACTCATCCTCAGAGAAGGTATGCGTTGCAGGAGCGGCCGTACCCAGCATAATGTCGTTGTCGGGATCGGGCGAGAAGACCATGTTCAAGAGCTGCGAGAGGTCTTCGCTATCTGCTTCGTCCTCATCGGGCTCAAGGATGTAGAGAAGGTTACGCGCCTCCAAGCCCTCGCGGAGCTCTTCGATCGCTTTTGCGCCAATGCCGTCGATGCGCAGAAGCTCATCTTCGGTCTTGCCGATAAGGTCACCCACGGTCTCGATGCCCACTTCGCTAAACTTGTTGGTCCAGCGCTGAGACACGCCCAGGTCATCGAAGAGATAGAGCTTGGCGTCTTCGGAAGACAGCGAGCGACCATTCTTGGAATAGACGCCGTTTCCGGAGAAGTCGTCTCCGATCCAGTCGAGCTGCTTGGGCAGCTTGTCCTCAAGAGCTTTGAGGCTATCGGGAGCCCAATCGGGAAGCGTCTTGGCGTTGGGTGCCGAAGGTCCGTCCACGTCGCGGCCGCGCCAGGTAAGATTGACGTCGTCGTAGGCTTTGAGACCCGTACCTGCAGGAATCTTCTTGCCGGCGATAACATTGGACTTAAGGTCGAGCAGGTGGTCCACTTCACCCTTGATAGCGCTTTCGGTGAGAACGCCGGCAGTGCGGATGAAGGATGCACTCGAGAGCCACGAATCGATGGAAGAAGCAACCTTAAGGGTACCCAGGATCACAGCCTCTGCTTCAGGCGCTTTGCCGCCTTCTGCACAAATCTTTGCCACCGTATCTGCAAAGACGTAACGATCGACGTATTGTCCCAGCAGATAGTTGGAATCGCCAGGATTGGTGATCTGAACACGACGCAGCATCTGACGTGCGATAACCTCGATGTGTTTGTCGTTCAAATCTACACCTTGCGACGTATATACATCCTTTACGGACTTGACGAAGGTATGCATCGTCTCTTCGATGCCGGTAAGGCTTCTGAGCACGCGGAAGTTGACAAAGCCGCGCGTGATCTGATCGCCCGGATTCACTTCGCAACCATCCTCGATACCAGGCATAAAGCGAACGGATGCAGGAACTCTCCATTGTGCAAGAATCTTTGTTGCATCGTCTGCATCGGTGATGCTGATTTGATACTCAGTTTGCTCAGGCGTGATGTGCAAAATACCGCCAAACGCTGCGAGATCTGCTTCACGACCCAAAATCTTTTCGTTAACATTGCCAACAACGTCGAACATACGTGCAACCGTTGGGAGACCTTGCGTAATATCCTCAGCACCTGCAACACCACCGGAGTGAATGGTACGCATGGTCAGCTGAGTACCGGGCTCACCAATGGATTGAGCTGCGATAATACCCACCGACGTACCGATATTTACCGGACGACGGGTAGAAAGATCCCAGCCGTAGCATTTCTGGCACACACCATAACGAGCACGGCAGGTAAGGAGTGCGCGCAAGTCCACCGTCTTGAGGCCCGCATCCACGAGACGACGCAAATCATCCTTGGATGCAATGTAATCATCTTTCTTAAAGAGGACCTCGCCTGTTTTAGGATCGAGAATATCCTCAAGTATGCAACGACCAATAAGATCGCCGTCGACGTCGCTTTCGCCCGCCTTGATCAGGCGGTACTTCACGCCGTCTTGCGTGCCGCAGTCTTCCTCACGAACGATAACGTCTTGCGCAACGTCTACCAAACGACGCGTCAAGTAACCAGAGTCAGACGTGTGGCTTGCCGTATCTACGAGGCCCTTACGTGCGCCGTAGGTAGAAATGAAGTATTCAAGCGGCTCAAGTCCCTCGCGGAAGTTTGCCTTAATAGGAAGGTCGATGGTATCACCACTCATGTCGGCCATAAGACCACGCATACCAGCGAGCTGGCGAAGCTGCGTCTTGGAACCACGAGCTCCGGAGTCGGCCATCATGTAGATGGGGTTGTCGTCGCTAAAGCCCTCGAGCATTTCAGAACCCAAGCGCTCGGTGCAATCGGTCCACACGTTAATAACTTCGCTGTGGCGCTCGCGCTCGGACAAGAAGCCGTCTTCGTAGTATTCGTTAATCTCGTCTACCTTGGACTGAGCAGCTTCCAAAAGCTCAGGCTTGTCCTCTGGAATCACTGCGTCCCACACCGAAACGGTAAGGCCAGCGCGGGTGGCGTAGTGGAAACCAACGTGCTTAATGGCGTCGAGGATAGGCTCTACCTGCGAAAGCGTGTAGCGGTCGCAGCAATCATTAACGAGCGTTGCGATATCTGCCTTGACCATCTTGAAGTTCATAAATGGATAATCAGCAGGCAAGCACTGACGGTTCACAATAATACGGCCGATCGTGGTCTCAAAGCGCACAGAATCGCCCGAGAGATCGATCGTCTCAAGCTTGCCGCGAGCGGAGTAAGTCCTAAAGACAGGCTTGTCACCCTCGGTGTCATTGGCATCAGAAGCATTGAGGCGCACGAAAATCTTTGCCTGAATGTCGATATTACCGGCTGAATTGAAGTGCGCAAGTGCTTGGCTAAAGCCACCAAATACCCTACCCTCACCAGGAAGATCAGTCTTTTCGGTCGTGAGGTAATACACACCAAAGACCATGTCTTGCGACGGAATATTCAAAACCTTACCCGACGCAGGCGAGCGCAGATTGTTGCTCGAAAGCATAAGGACGCGTGCCTCGGTCTGAGCTTGCGTAGAAAGAGGAACGTGTACCGACATCTGGTCACCGTCGAAGTCGGCGTTGAACGGCGCGCATACGAGCGGGTGAAGGTGAATGGCCTTACCCTCTACGAGCACGGGCTCAAAGGCCTGAATAGAGAGGCGGTGCAAGGTAGGTGCACGGTTGAGGAGCACAAGACGTCCGCGAATAACCTCGTCGAGGATATCCCATACAACCGCGCTTCCGCGATCGATGGCGCGCTTGGCACCCTTGATGTTTTCTGCTTTGTTCAGCTCTACAAGACGTCTCATAACGAAGGGTTTGAAGAGCTCAAGAGCCATAACGGAAGGCAAACCGCACTGGTGAAGCTTAAGACGCGGGTCTACAACGATAACCGAACGGCCCGAGTAGTCCACACGTTTACCCAGCAAGTTTTGGCGGAAACGGCCCTGCTTACCTTTAAGCGACTCAGCCAACGACTTAAGCGGACGACCGCCACGTCCGGTAACCGGACGACCTCTACGACCATTGTCAAAGAGAGCGTCTACCGACTCTTGGAGCATGCGCTTTTCGTTGTTGACGATGATAGATGGCGCATCCAGGTTGAGCAGGCGCTTAAGACGATTGTTGCGGTTGATCACACGACGATACAGGTCATTAAGGTCAGACGCTGCAAAACGTCCACCATCCAGCTGAACCATAGGACGAAGGTCGGGCGGGATCACAGGGATCGTGTCCAAAATCATGTTTGCGGGATCATTTCCGCCTTTCAGGAAGGCGTCCACAATCTCGAGGCGCTTAACGGCACGCTCGCGCTTTTGCTTTTGCGCATCATCGCTCGCAACAATTGCGCGAAGTTCCTTCGCCTCGGCCTTGAGATCGACACTTTGGAGCAAATCGCGGATGGCGCCTGCGCCCATGTCGCCCTTGAAGTACATCTTGTAGTAGCGGCGCATTTCGGAGAAGAGTGCTTCGTCTGAAATCAAATCACGACGCTCAAGCTGCATAAAGCGGTCGAACGCTTCTTTGCGCAAGCGTTTCTCGTCTTCGTACTCTTCCCGAAGGTCAACGATGCCGCGCTCGATTTCGTCTTCATCAAGCGGCTCAACGTCGGAGAATTCCTCCCCTTCGGGGACTTCCCCTTGGGCGCGGAGACGCTTGATTTCGTCTTCGCACTCAGCGTCGAGCTCTTCGAGATCAGCCGCGAGTTCTTCTTTGAGATCCTCAGCATCCTGATCGCGTGCCTCGCTATCGACCTCGGTAATCACGTATGACGCGAAATAGAGGATCTTTTCGAGATCCTTGCTCTTCATGTCGAGCAAGCGGGCAAGCGGGAAGGTGGCTGGGCTCTTAAAATACCAAATGTGCGACACCGGAGCCGCAAGCTCAATGTGACCCATGCGCTCACGACGCACCTTTGCGCTCGTGATTTCTACACCACAGCGCTCACACACGATACCCTTAAAGCGGATACCTTTGTATTTACCGCAGGAGCATTCCCAGTCTTTCACAGGACCAAAAATCTTTTCGCAGAAAAGACCGTCCTTCTCGGGTTTCAGCGTGCGGTAGTTGATTGTTTCGTCTTTCTTGACTTCGCCATAGGACCAGCTACGAACATCATCAGCACTGGCGAGCGAAATCTTGATAGCATCGAAATCTGTGGAATCAAAGTCTGCCACGATCGCTACTCCTTATCCTTAGATGTGTTGCCGATGAGTTCTTCATCGGAATTGTGAGAAATAAGCGTGGAACCGCCGATGAGGTCATCTGCTCCGTCTGCACTCGAGAATACGTCGAGCGCAGATTCTTTTTCGTGCGTGTCTTCGGGACGAGGAGCAGTTTCTTGCTTGTAGACGATAGGTTCGATATCGAGTGCAAGCGAGCGGATCTCCTTGACCAACACTTTGAACGACTCAGGAATACCAGGTCGAGGAGCATTTTCGCCCTTAACGATGGATTCATACGTCTTGACACGACCATTGGTGTCGTCGGATTTTACGGTCATAAGCTCATGCAGTACGTTTGACGCGCCGTATGCATAGAGCGCCCAAACTTCCATCTCACCAAAGCGCTGGCCACCAAATTGAGCTTTACCACCCAGAGGCTGCTGCGTTACGAGCGAGTATGGGCCTGTTGAACGCGCATGGATCTTGTCGTCGACCATGTGGCCGAGCTTGAGGATGTAAGAAGTACCCACGGTGATGGGGCTCTTGAACGCTTCACCCGTACGACCATCATAGAGCGTGGTTTTGCCCTGCTCATTGAGCTGTGGAACAAAAGCGGTGTTCATTTGCTCGCCGTAAGTGCGCATGGCTTTGTTGATCATATTGATATTGGTGCGTCTGATGGCGTCTTGTACCTCGACATCGGTCGCGCCGTCGAAAATTGGCGTAGAAACATAGAGTGGGCCGTCGACAATTTCCTTGGAATTGGGAGTCTTGACGTCGTAACCATGACTTGCTGCCCAACCCAAGTGGCACTCGAGAAGCTGACCTACGTTCATACGCGAAGGAACGCCCAAGGGGTCGAGAAGTACGTCGATAGGCGTACCGTCTGCCATATAAGGCATGTCCTCAACAGGCAAAACGTTACAAATAACACCCTTGTTACCGTGACGACCCGAGATTTTGTCGCCTTGCTGAATCTTTCTGCGCTGCGCGACAAAGACGCGGATGAGTTCTTTTACTCCAGGAGGAAGCTCGTTTTCTTTGGATTTATCTTCGGGACGCACGAAACGCACCACGTCGACCACGCGTCCATAGGCGCCGTGAGGCATGCGAAGCGACGTATCACGTACGTCTTGCGCGCGATTACCAAAGATCGCGGCAATGAGGCGCTGCTCAGGCGTAGGCGCAGGCTCACCCTTAGGGGTAACCTTACCAACGAGAATATCTCCAGGTCCTACCTCAGCACCAATGCGCACAATACCGTCTTCATCGAGGTTGGCAAGTGCTTCTTCGGACTGATTGGGGATTTCGCGCGTAATTTCCTCTGCATGCTTAGCAGAAATATCACGGGCATCAACTTCGTGACGAGAGATGTTTACCGAGGTCAGAAGGTCTTCTTTCACAAGACGCTCAGAGACGACGATACCGTCTTCGTAGTTGTAACCTTCCCAAGGCATGTAGGCTACCGTAAGGTTTACACCAAGTGCGAGCTCGCCTTTTTCGATGGAAGTACCATCGGAGAGAGGCTCGCCTTCTGCAACCTCTTGTCCTACGTGGACCACGGGACGGTGATTGATGCAGGTGCTTTGGTTCGAGCGCTGGTACTTGGGGAAGTCGTAGCGCTCAAGGTCGTCGTTTGTTTTGACAACGACGTGTGCAGCATCGACTTCGACCACAACACCGGCGTGATTTGCGCATACCGATTCGCCTGAGTCATACGCAGCTGCACGCTCGAGACCCGTGCCCACATACGGTGCGCGCGGACGAATGAGCGGCACAGCCTGACGCTGCATGTTTGCGCCCATGAGGGTACGCTTTGCGTCGTCGTGCTCAAGGAAGGGGATGAGGTTTGCTGCGGCGGAAAGCATCTGGGAAGGAGATACGTCCATGTAGTCGACGTCTTTTACACTTACCTCAGAAGGTGCACCGAAGGTACCGTCGAAGTTGCGTGTACGTGCAACGACTGTATCGGGATAATAAATCTTGCCCTTGGAATCGGTGGCAACAAAGCGGCCTGATTTAGGATCAACGGCGACGTCAGCAGGAACAATAACGTGATTTTCCTCTTCGTCTGCGATCATCCAATCGATGTCTCCGGTGACTTTGCCGTCAACAATCTTGCGATAGGGAGCTTCGATGAAACCGTACTCGTTTACGTGCGCAAACAGAGCAAGCGAACCAATCAGACCAATGTTTGGTCCTTCAGGCGTCTCGATAGGACACATACGCGAATAGTGGGAGTTGTGAACGTCGCGCACAGCGGTAGGAACATTGGTACGACGGCTCGAGCCAGACTTATGTCCAGCCAAACCACCAGGTCCCAATGCCGAAAGACGACGTTTGTGCGTAAGGCCCGCAAGTGGGTTCGACTGGTCCATGAACTGAGACAGCTGCGAGGAACCGAAGAACTCCTTGATCGAAGCCACGATAGGACGAATGTTGATAAGTGATTGCGGAGAAATGTCATCAGGATTTTGCGTCGCCATACGCTCGCGAATCACACGCTCCATGCGGCTGAGTCCGATGCGGAACTGGTTTTGCACAAGTTCGCCCACGGTACGCACGCGGCGGTTACCAAAGTGGTCGATGTCATCGACTTTCTTAGTAGGATCACCTTCGTGAAGCGCCAAAAG
Organism: uncultured Atopobium sp.; assembly: GCA_947090525.1. Taxonomy (GTDB): domain Bacteria; phylum Actinomycetota; class Coriobacteriia; order Coriobacteriales; family Atopobiaceae; genus Fannyhessea. The sequence continues at coordinate 60,661 of CAMUON010000001.1, read as the reverse complement.
ATAGCGAAGCGCAGTAACGATATCTTCTTTAGTAAGGATCTTTACATTAGCATCGACGTCGAGGCCGAGCTTTTTGTTTACCTTGTAACGACCAACGCGCGCAAGGTCATAGCGCTGGTTGTTGAAGTAGAGTCCCTCGATGAGCGAACGTGCAGAATCTACCGCAGGCGGCTCACCCGGACGCTGACGTCTATAAATTTCGATAAGCGCATCCTCACGTGTGGTGCACACATCGCGCTGAAGCGTAGCTTTTACGATCTCGGAATCGCCTAAAAGCGCAAGAATTTCTTCGTCGGTCTCTGCAATGCCGAGCGCGCGAAGAAGAAGGGTGGCATTTTGGCGACGCTTACGATCGATAGAAACCACCAGGTGGCCGTGCTTATCGACTTCAAACTCAAGCCAAGCACCACGCGCAGGAATAAATTGAACGTGATGTGTTTGCACGCCATTATCGAGCTCTTCGGAGAAATACACACCAGGCGAGCGCACAAGCTGCGATACGACGACACGCTCGGTACCATTGATCACAAAGGTACCGCGGTCGGTCATGAGCGGGAAATCGCCCATGAACACGAGCTGCTCTTTCATCTCGCCAGTTTCTTTGTTGATGAAGCGGACATTTACCAAAAGAGGGGCTTGATAGGAAATGTCCTTTGCTCGACACTCGCTAATGGTGTGAGGTGGATCGCTAAATTGATGCGCTCCAAACGTCACTTCCATAGTTTTTGAAGAATTCTCGATAGGTGAGAATTCGGCAAACGACTCTGCAAGGCCATCGGTCATAAAACGAGCAAATGACTCTTTTTGTACAGAGATAAGATTGGGCAGCTCCATAGCAGAAGCTAGCTTTGCGAAGCTGACGCGGTCGCGCTGCTTCGGACGTACACCTTGGGATGAATTTACTTTAGGCACCAGGCTTTTCCTCCTTCAAAAAGGGTGGAAGGCGGCAATTGTCGCAACGTAACAATTTAACTAAGGAAATGACAGACGTCAATGTAAGACCTTGACATATTTTACGCTTAGGACTAAATTTTTTCTCTTATAGGGATTGAACTGGCGGTTTACGGAGGCTAACGGCAGCCATTTGTGTCGAGAATGTGATGCGTCACACGATCGATCACAATATTTTCACAAATAAGAGGATATGACAAAAAGAGCTAGACCATACGATCTAGCTCTTCTTTTTGTATGTAGACCCAACCGACGCGAGCGCCGGCTCAAAAGAGAAGCTACTATTTGAGGGTTACGCTAGCGCCAGCCTCTTCGAGTTGCTTCTTAGCAGCCTCGGCGTCTTCCTTCTTTGCACCCTCGAGGAGTACCTTAGGAGCAGCCTCAACAGCATCCTTAGCCTCTTTAAGACCAAGGGAAGTAAGGGAACGAACAACCTTAATAACGGCAATCTTGTTGGAACCTACGGAAGTGAGCTCAACGTCGAAGTTGGTCTTCTCTTCCTCAGCAGCAGCGCCAGCAGCTGCAGGAGCAGCAGCAGCAACAGCTACAGGAGCAGCAGCAGATACGCCGAATACGTCTTCGAGTTCGTGAACGAGCTCAGAAAGCTCGAGAGCAGGCATGGATTTAATAGCCTCAATGATTTCGTCTTTTGTTACAGCCATGATATTCTCCTTAGGCGGACGGGGCATGGTGCCCTGTTTTTATGTGAATAGGTGCGCATATGCAAGCACATGCGATAGATGTTGACAAGAATTAGGCAGCATCTTTTTGCTTGGCAACAGCGTCGAGAGCGGTAGCGAGACCGCGTGCAGGACCTGCGCAAACAGAAGCAATACCCGACAAGGGGCTTGCAAGAACAAAGGTAAGTTTGGCAACGAGCTCTTCGCGGCTTGCGAGTTCTGCGTAGGCTTTTGCACCTTCTGCGTCGAGTGCTGCACCGTCGGCAAGAGCACCGATCCACTCAATCTTTTTGAGTGCTTCGCTTTGCTTTTTGATAACCTTTGCTGCATCTACAGGATCGTTCTCGTAGAATACATAGGCACAAGTTCCTTCGAGATTCTGAATCTCGGGGAGATTCGCCTTCTCAAGAGCGATTTTTACGATGTTGTTCTTGTAGACCTTCATGTGTGCGCCCGCTTCGGAGAGAGCGCGACGAAGACCTTGCGTTTCTTTAACCGTAAGACCGCGATAGTCGATGACGAACAAGCCCTTGGAATTGGCAAGGGACTCCTGTGCTTTTTCGAGCATAGAAACGTTGAGTTTGTTTGGCATGATACACCTCCTTGTAACTTACTCGGGCACGAGCGCTTGCGCGAGCGAGCCTTCATAAAATAAGACCCCCCTTTGACGAATGCCAAAGCGAGGCCCTCAAGAAGACAATCTATCAGACCACCTCGGCAGGCGGGCTGCAACGTTTGTGCAACTCCCTTTAAGTCCATAGAGGACACCGGCTGTCTTTGGCAGCGAACGTGCTATGTGCACTAAGGCAGATAAGGCACAAATCACCTATCTGCAATTTCTTTATTTTAGCTGATTTTTTGCGATGTGCAAGGAAAGCTTGAGAAATGAGTGTCTACGCGGGCACTCTTCATATGATGCGCATAATCGGCGCGGGCGCAAAGGCGAGCGTGCGCGAGGACGAGCGCGCACAGATTCGATACGCTAAATTTGTGCTAGTTTTGTGCAAGTTATGCGTATAATACAGTCATAGGCAAACCGTGATCAAGGGAGATGAGCTGCTATGTATGCTCGAAAACTATCACTGCATAAATTTATCGTTGCTATGCTGGTCGTAGCTACCTTTGGCTGCCTGCAACCGATGACCAACGCCCAAGCTCAGAGCATGTGGGTACACAATGGCAACGGATGGTGGTACCAAAATGCCGACGGCTCATATCCAGTAAGCGCTTGGCAACAAATTGATGGCCAATACTATTACTTTAATGGCTCTGGCTACATGGTTTCCAATTGCTGGATTGGCAATTACTATCTGGGCGGCAATGGCGCTATGCTCAAAAACACGACTACGCCCGATGGCTACCAAGTAGACGAAAACGGTAAATGGATCCCAACCAGCGGCTGGAAGAAAAATGGCGCCGGATGGTGGTACCAAAATGCCGACGGCTCATATCCAGTAAGCGCTTGGCAACAAATTGATGGCCAATACTATTACTTTAATGGCTCTGGCTACATGGTTTCCAATTGCTGGATTGGCAATTACTATCTGGGCGGCAATGGCGCTATGCTCAAAAACACGACTACGCCCGATGGCTACCAAGTAGACGAAAACGGCAAGTGGATCCCCGCAGAAATGAATTACGGCGGAGGCGCTACCTGGGGATCAAGCTCAGGCGCGGGCGCCTTTAACCCATCGGATCCTGCATACCTCCACGCTGACGGCAAGATTATCGGCAACGTAAAGAGCCGCATCTATCACTGGCCAGGATCGAGATCCTACAAACGAGTGTCGATGGCAAACGCGGAATTCTTTGATTCTACAGCCGATGCCGAAGCTGCTGGATATCGCGCAGCAATGCACTAGTCCGCGCGCAAGGGCTGCTATCAGGCGATAAGTTGGCAAGCGGAATAAACGGGCGTGAGCGCAGGCGGAGATAAGGGCTCTGGCGCACAGCCTTGTTAATGTGAGCACAGAGCGCGGGCAGCACAAGTTGTTCGCGCTTTCTTTTAGCATAGTTGGGATAACGTTTTCAACAATACTGAAGGCCTCTGCAGTATAAGATGCTCGCACTTCTGAGCATAGGCACAGCGACCGAAGAGACTGTAATAGAGAGAAGATAGTTATGAAAACTCACGGACATCCGCTTCGCACGTGCATCCTTGTTCTGCTGCTTGTAGGAAGCTTTGGAAGCGTACTGCGAGGACACAACGCGCGCGCAGAGAGTACGTGGATACATAATGGGAGTGGCTGGTGGTACCAGCATACAGACGGCTCGTATCCAGCGGGTGCTTGGGAAAAGATTGATGGCAGCTATTACTACTTTGACGGCTCTGGCTACATGGTTTCTAATTGCTGGATTGGCAATTACTATCTGGGCGCAAGTGGCGCCATGCTCAAAAACACGACCACGCCCGATGGCTATCGAGTAGACCAAAACGGCAAGTGGATCCCCACGAATAGGTGGATACAAAACGGCAATGGCTGGTGGTACCAGCATGCAGACGGCTCGTATCCAGCGGGTACTTGGGAAAAGATTGATGGCAACTATTACTACTTTGACGGCTCTGGCTACATGGTTTCTAATTGCTGGATTGGCAATTACTATCTGGGCGCAAGTGGCGCCATGCTCAAAAACACGACCACGCCCGATGGCTATCAAGTAGACCAAAACGGCAAGTGGATCCCCAACGCACCGCAAACACCGCAAGCGCAAGCGCCCGAGTCCGCGCCAACAGCAGCACCAGAAACTCCCGCGGCGCCTGCAGACCTCGGCAATCTACCACGTAGAGACCAGCTTGAACAGGCCCGCGTCGTCCGCGTTGTGGACGGAGACACGATCGTGGTGAATCGCGGTCGCGGCGCTGAGAAAGTGCGCCTTATCCTTGTGGACACACCCGAAACGGTTCACCCCCGCAAGGCCGTACAATATTATGGCAAGGAAGCGTCGAATTTTACGAAAAGCCAGCTCACAGGCACCACAGTGTATCTCGAAAAGGATGTATCTGAGTACGACCGCTATCACCGTTTGCTGCGCTATGTGTGGACCGATATCCCCAATTCTGCAAGCGACCTCTCGAGCAAATGCTTTAACGCCGTGCTCGTACAAGAAGGATATGCGCAGGTCTATACGTTTCCGCCCGATTTGAAATATGTGAATGAATTCCGCGCGCTGCAGACGCAGGCCAGAAGCGCTCATGCCGGCTTGTGGGGAAATCCAGACGCAGGCTCTGCCCCGCACAGGCGCGTCCATCGAAGAAGATAGTGTAGTCCCCATCTTAGAAATCTTTTCAGCAGACAAGTGCGCGGATGCCTTGAACGGCGATAAACTGCAGGCAGCCCAGCCAGCATGAGCGCGGGCGCACGCGCAGCACAAGAAGCCCCATCACAGATACAAAAAAGCAGCCGCAAGAGCAGCTGCTTTTAAATTCATATATCGATCGCGCGCGTTAGATAGTCCCGAGAGCACAGAAGTGCTTGGGATCACCCCTAGGACCATATGCGAACTAGTCGGTGAAGTTGCGTGTAACGCTCGAATCAACCTTGACGCCAGGACCCATGGTCGAAGAGAAGACGACGGACTTTACGTAGCGACCCTTTGCGCTCGAAGGTTTGACGCGAAGAATCTCAGAATAGAGCGCGCCATAGTTCTCAGCCAAATCGGAGCTGTCGAAGGAAACTTTACCCACGGGTACGTGGCAGATACCGTAACGGTCAGCACGATACTCAACACGACCAGCTTTGAGCTCCCCTACCATCTTTGCAACATCCATGGTAACGGTGCCAAGCTTGGGGTTTGGCATAAGACCACGAGGTCCGAGCACGCGACCCAAACGACCAACTTTGCCCATGAGGTTAGGGGTTGCGATAACTGCGTCAAAGTTGATAACGCCTTTTTGGATATCAGCGATGAGCTCGTCGGATCCAACGATGTCAGCGCCTGCCGCTTCTGCCTCGCGAGCTTTCTCGCCCTCAGCAAAGACTGCCACGCGAACGGTCTTACCGGTACCGTGAGGAAGCGCGATGGAACCACGAACGTTTTGATCAGCCTTACGCGTATCAACACCCAGGCGAATGGAGACTTCGATAGTCTCGTCGAACTTCGCAGAAGCAAGCTCTTTTACAAGCTCAAGAGCTTCTTTTGGAGCGTACGCCTTGCCGGCTTCGATCTTCGCAGAAGAGTTGCGATAATTCTTACCATGTTTTGCCATGATACTACCTCCTTGGGGTAGCCAGGTGGTACAAACGGGCCTCGGCCCTCCCACGTTTTTAAAGCTGCGCATATGCGCAAAAAACCAAATTAATCAGCCAAGTTACTCAGCGATCGTAACACCCATGGAACGAGCGGTGCCTGCGACGATCTTCTTAGCTGCTTCAATGTCGTTTGCATTGAGGTCAGGCATCTTGATCTCGGCGATCTTAGTAAGCTGCTCTTGCGTGAGCTGACCCACCTTGTCGCGCTGAGGAACACCTGAACCACCCTTGATGCCGAGCTCCTTGATGATGAGCTTAGCCGCGGGAGGGGTCTTGCAAACGAAGTCGAAACTACGGTCTTCGTAGACAGAAATCTCGACTGGGATGATGTCGCCACCCTTGTCCTGCGTAGCGGCATTAAATGCCTGGCAGAACTGCATGATGTTTACTTGTGCTGCACCAAGCGTGGAACCAATTGGAGGTGCAGGGGTAGCTTTACCTGCAGGAATCTGCAGTTTGATAAACTTAACAACTTTCTTGGCCATAAGGTCCTCCTGTATGCGCTTTGGAAAATCCAAAGCAAAGCTCTATACCAGCTGCTACATCCTGAAGAAGCCAATCCTCACCATTGCCAAGACATAGCGAATGTGAACGCGCAGATGTGAGCAGCATCTGCACTGTTGCCAAATGTAGTGCGCCAAACGACGCTACGCGATAACCTCTACCTGGTCCATCGTAAGTTCAACAGGGGTTTCCCTGCCGAAAATGGTAAGGTTTACGCGAATCTTGCCTGCGTCCATCATGACTTCGGAAATCTTGCCTTCAAACTTCTCAAGAGGTCCAAAGATCACGCGCACAGACATACCCACCTCAAGATCAGACGTGATGTTCTTGGGCGCGGGCGTAGATGAGGATGCGTTGGACTTACGCATCATTTTGTTGAACTCAGAGCGACGAAGGGGCGCCGGCTTGCCGTCGATACCCACAAAGCCCGTAACACCAGGGGTGTTGCGAACAACCGCCCAGGAATTGTCGTCGACCTCCATGCGAACGAGCACGTAGCCGGGGAATACGTTTGCCTCGACATGTTTGCGCTTACCGTCGCTTTTGATCTGCACGACTTCCTCTGTCGGAATCTTGATATCTACGATCTGATCTTCAAGGCCATAGGTTTCGATGCGATGCTCGAGATCGGATTTGACCTTGTTCTCATAGCCAGAATACGTGTGAACAACATACCAATGCTTAGCCATGACTAACCTCTCAAACCTGTGAAACGCACGAGAAGCGCCACAAAACCGGTATCAACAAGCCAAATCGCAAATCCGCAGGCAATGAGCGCAAAGATCGTTGCTACGGAGTAGTCTTTGAGTTCTGCTTTGCTCGGCCATACAACGCGGTGCATCTCGGTCTTTACGCCCGAGAGATAGTTGCGAATACGGCCAAGCGTGCCTGTACTCGTGCCCTTTTGTGCGGCTTTGCCGTGATGTTTGGGCGCAGCTTGAGTGATGTTTGCTTTTGAGCCGCGAGAAGCCTTCTCGCTACTTGTGCGAGAGCTCTCCTCTTGTGCCTTGGGCGCACGTTCTTGGCGAGACTTACGTCTTTGACGCTCTTTTTTTGGCATCAGTCAAACTCCTTTTGAGTAAGGCAAAATCATAGAAACCGGCCCCCTCCCAAGGGGAGAAAGCCGGAGGAAATTCTGGCAGGCCAGGTAGGACTCGAACCCACAACGAACGGTTTTGGAGACCGCCGCTCTACCATTGGAGCTACTGGCCTATGAGAAGACCTGCTTAGCGGGTCTCTTTGTGCTGTGTGTGCTTGTGGCACCAGGGGCAATACTTCTTAAGCTCCATGCGATCTGGAGTGTTGGATTTGTTTTTGTCCGTGGTGTAGTTGCGGCGCTTGCACTCGGCGCACGCAAGAGTAACCAATGTACGCATGAATCCTCCTGTACTGTCGTCTTGGATACGCTCGTGATAAGACGACACGATAGTTTACGCTATCATTCAATAGTTCTTACTGTCAATATTCGTTCGCAAATAGACGGAGAACTTAACAAAACCACCAAATTATCAAAGCGAACAGCGTAGAAAAAGAAGCGGACGCACGCGTCATCTAACTCGAAAATAAGCCCGGTGTCCTCTTTCAAGAAACACCGGACCCATTATACGCTTGTTCAATAAGCACAAAGCTTATGTTAGTGATTCAAGCTGCGTGTACTACTCGATAATGGTAGATACACGACCATCGCCTACGGTGTGGCCACCTTCACGGATAGCGAACTTAAGACCTTCCTCCATAGCAATGGGGTGAATGAGCTCGCAGGTCACGGTTACGTGGTCGCCAGGCATAGCCATCTCGACTTTACCGCCGTTAGCGTCGGTAAGAGCCTGAACGTCACCGGTAACATCGGTGGTGCGGAAGTAGAACTGAGGACGGTAACCAGAGAAGAACGGGGTGTGACGTCCACCTTCGTCCTTGGTAAGGACGTAGATCTCGCCAGTGAACTTCTTGTGAGGAGTTACTGAACCAGGCTTGCAGAGAACCTGACCACGCTGAATGTCCTCGCGCTTTACACCACGGAGAAGGATACCGACGTTGTCGCCAGCCTCGCAGAAGTCGAGGGTCTTACGGAACATTTCGATACCGGTTGCAACGGTGGATTGAGTGTCTTTAATACCAACGATTTCAACGGTGTCGTTAAGCTTAAGCTCACCACGCTCAACACGGCCGGTAGCAACAGTACCACGACCAGAAATGGTCATAACGTCTTCGATAGCCATCAAGAAAGGCTTCTCGTTGTCACGAGCAGGCGTGGGGATGTAGGAGTCTACGGTGTGCATAAGCTCGACAACAGAGTCGATCCATTTTTGCTCGCCGTTGAGAGCGCCAAGAGCGGAACCACGGATGATAGGAATATCGTCTCCGGGGAAGTCATACTCGCTCAAGAGGTCACGAGTCTCCATCTCGACGAGGTCGATAAGCTCTTCGTCGTCGACCATGTCGCACTTGTTGAGGAATACGATGATGTAAGGAACACCAACTTGGCGAGCAAGAAGAATGTGCTCACGAGTTTGTGCCATAGGACCATCGGTAGCTGCGATAACGAGGATAGCACCATCCATCTGAGCAGCACCGGAGATCATGTTCTTAACGTAGTCGGCGTGACCCGGGCAGTCGACGTGAGCATAGTGGCGCTCCCATGTTTCGTACTCAATGTGAGCAACGTTAATGGTAATACCACGCTGACGCTCTTCCGGAGCCTTATCAATGTTCTCGAAAGCGGTGAAGTCTGCTTTGCAGCCCTCTTGCTCGGAGAGAACCTTGGTGATGGCTGCGGTAAGGGTAGTCTTACCATGGTCGACGTGACCAATCGTACCAATGTTAACGTGCGGCTTACTACGATCAAATTTCTCTTTGGCCATTGCCGTCCTCCTTTTGAAAACAACCTTATCGGCCATCTACACTTACTTGTTTTTGGGCGCAGGCGCGCGACAAAAACGCTTTCAACCAGCGACAAGCGCTGTTAAAATGCTGGTACCGGTGACTGGATTCGAACCAGTGACATCACGGGTATGAGCCGTGTGCTCTAACCAGCTGAGCTACACCGGCATTAAGCCTAATGGAGCCCGCGACCGGATTTGAACCGGTGACCTCTTCGTTACCAACGAAGTGCTCTACCGACTGAGCTACACGGGCGAATGGTGGGGGTACTTGGACTCGAACCAAGGAACTCAGAGAGAGCGGATTTACAGTCCGCCGCAGTTGCCGCTGTGCCATACCCCCATTTTCAAGGAAGCTCAAAAACGGTCGTCACAAAGAGCTATTCACTGTGGAATACGCAGGATTTGTGAGCTTTGCTGAACGCAATTTCGTTCATGAGCGAAAGAGATATTACGACTGAATCGAGATCTTGTCAACGTCTACCACGGGGCCGGGCGTATCTCTCTCATATTTCCACCATAATTGGCGGAAATTTGGGGGGCGTGGCGGCGGGGGTGGTGCGGACGCGCGAGCGGGCTGCAGGTACGGACAGTAGGTTCGGCGGAACTGCAGGGCTGCAGGTACGGACAGTGGGTACTGGTATGAGCGGGCGCTGCGGGTGCAGACTGCGGACGCTGAAAGCCCTATGCGCGGGCACCATGGGCTGCGGGCACTGAGGCCACTAGCAGCGACAAGCTTCGGAAACTCCTTATGCGCGGGCGCTTGTACGAGGGCGAGCGCGGAGCACAAGACCTAGAGCGCAGAAGCTTATGCTGAGAAACGCTGCTATGCTCCCCAGTAGCGCTGCGGGTGCAAATTCATCTCCTGTTTGCGGGAGAGCAGGCTCAGGCGCTGCAGGTGCTGGCGCAGGTTTAGGCGCAAGCGTGACCGCAGGCGCTTGCAAAGTCTCCGCAGGTATAAGGCGCGCCGCGGGTATCTGGAGTGGCGGCTGAGGCAGCGGCAACGATGGCACGTGTGGCTCAGGCGTGGGCTCTGGCTTAGGTGCCGGTGGCACTGGTGTTGGCGCGGGAGGCTCCGGCTGCGGCGTGGGCGCCACCGGCTCCTCTAACTGCTCAATTGTGGCTGTAGATTCGCCAACTGTATTGCCAATACGTTTTTCATTCCCAAAACCGTTAACCTTCGCCTTAAAGTGCAGGTAGACAACCTCTTCTTTATCTCGAAGCTTAAGTTTGGTCTCAGACGCTGTCTTCACATCCTGAGGAGTCTTATTCCCTTCTGAAATGACCTGTTCTTGAGTTTTTCGGGTATCCGTTATCAAAAGGTCGCGCGTTTGTTCGTTATACGTATGTGTAATGCCCTCTACAGTTTTGCCATCTGCATCTACTACCTGGAACGATGCTGTGTCAAGCGCAAGATTTGCATCAAGCGTATCTTTGAGCTTTAGCTTGCGCGGAGAACCCAGAATAAAGGAATCTGGATATTTCCACAAAAGATTATAGTCGCGAGGAAAAGTAAGCTTGATCTGATACTCTACAGTATCTCCCACCTTGGCTTTTGCACTAGAAGAAAACTTTTGCAAGGGAGCGGTTGATGTATTTCTCACAAGCTTCTCAATTCCGATTTTATGCGGAATGGTAAATGCAAGCTTCGTTTTTATACCCGGATAGAGCCCTGCGGCATCCTTACTTTTAGCGCCAGGCGCATACCAAAATTCGTCGCCAGCTGTATAGTTTATCTGGCCATTCCCATCGGTATCAAGCACAAGCGTATATACAACACTCAAATCATAGGTCTTGAGGATTTGCGGATCGGTGGAGGAAAACGTCACGCGATAGGTTCCCGGCTGAACGCTATCAACCATAATGCCAAGGTGCGCGACGTCGCATTGAGTGCCGACAAGCGGAGCTGGGACTGCTGCTCTTTCGCCATTGTTCTCAGTAACTGGTGTCAGCGTGACTGTAATTTTTTGCATGTCAGATAGAGTATCTTGTGCAAGCGTATCGACAGCAGTACCAGCTGTTACCTGGTCTGTAAGCACAATAGGCGTTATGAGTATACGATTCTTAGGCCATAGAACAAAGGGCATTGTGTTTGTCTTTACATCAAAGTCCGGCATGACAGAAATAGAGCTTGTGTCCCAAAGCGGCTTGGGGCCGTCGTCCATCTTGACCGGCTCAATACTCAGACGGGAATTGTTTTCCGGGAAATTAAGGGCAGTATCGATGGTGATCTCTTGATCGCCGTCATGTGCCGCGACTACTCTGTAAGTCGAGTCTATATCCGAGGATACACGGAATTTATAGGACCCCCCAGTCACCGGGCACTTGATTGTGAAATGGCGCACGGGAGCTTTTTTGAGCGTGAGGGTAAATTTGTGGTCATCTTCTGTGTCGACCTTTTGCGCATCCTCGATGCGATAGCTCTCGCTTCCAATGGAAACGGGCATGCCCAAAGTATACGGAGATAAGTTCAGCGGGGCAGCGTTTCCCTTGTCATCAACGGGGACATAATATTTCAATCCCAGATTGGTTGCGCTTTCCTCATTCGTAACAATGTCAAAGTATTTAGTCTCGCCTGCTACTGTAAACGGTACAGCTTTCATAAAGGGGGAGTTATTTTGTGTAACCGTATCAGGGTTTAAGCTGGTAAGAGAGCCCGTATTGCCCTTTTCCTGTACAACCACATCATACTGCTGGGAAAAACTCTCACGAAAGGTTATCTCGCTGTAGAGAACGTTATGCTGGGCATCTTTTTTAATGGTCAATGTTTGCGGTTGAATTTGAGGATCATCCGGTGCGCAATCGTCATCCTTCCAGGCACAGTGTACAGTCTTGCCTTTCGCATACTTGGAGGCGTCGCCTGGCGTCACGTTGAATACGACGTATTCCTTGTTGTACTCATTGCTAAGCTTTGTGGTAGTCGTTTTGTCCTCATCTTGAGTGGCGGTCGCCGAAGGATCGTCTGGCAAAGAAAGCTCGAGTTCAGACGCATCTTTTTGTGTGATAAACGTGGCACGGATCTCGTACGGAAGTGCTTGCGGGTCTTGAGCTAGCGAGCGCGCAGGAGCATACAAAAACGCTCCCGCGAGCGCACACGCGCACGCAAACGGAAAGATCCAGAACAGAATGCCATGTTTTTTCATGCGATTACCTCGAAATATGTGATGCGAAATAGTTGCGCTCCTTGTACGCGCCCAATCGCGCAGCAGAAACGCTGCCGTAAAAGCAGGATGCGCATACAAGGGAACCACGCTATTCTATACCCATTTCGAGGGGGGTGGTAAAGATTTTTTTCTCGTGCTGGCCGCTACAGCGTACTTGGCGTTGGATAGCTGAGACTGCGAGCGCGGGTACTGGCACAGACGAAGGCGACGCAGCAGACTTATCCGCGAACGTGCGCACGGGTGCGGAACACAAGGCCAAGAGCGCAGAAGCTTATGCTAAGGAGCGCTGCAATGCTCCCCAGTAGCGCCGCGGGTGCGCATTCATCTCCTGTTTGCGGGAGGGCGGGCTCAGGGGCAGCAGGGGGTGGCGCGGGCGCGGGCGCAGGAGCTTGCAAAGTCTCCGCAGGTACAAGGCGCGTTAAGGGCGGCTGTGGCAGCGGTAACGATGGCACGTGTGGTACGGGCGTGGGCTTTGGTTTAGGTGCCGGTGGTACTGGTGTTGGTACGGGAGGCTCCGGTGTTGGCTTGGGTTCTGGCTGCGGTGTAGGTGGCTCAGGCGCCGGTTCAGGTGCAGGTGGCTTAGGGACCGATACTTGTTTATTCGTAATAGTTACCACGTTGTCCTTACGCACGTATCCAGCAACAAACTTCTGATTATCAACGGTCAATGTTCCCTTGTCCTGAACTATTGCGCCATCTTTTTTAGTTAACTCGGCTACCGTATATGCAATATCCTTACCATCCTGATCTTTACTTGGTAAGTTGGTAAACTCATGCTGCCATTTGCCATCTTTGTTGAGCTTAACGGAATTTCCTTGCGGTGCGCCATTGGCAAGTAGCTGCACATATATGGATGAGGGCGGCTGCGTAAGCTCGTTACCGTTTGCATCTTGCCAGAGAGTTTTTGCCGTTATCTTTTCATATGGGTAAATCGTCGTTTTTGAATCGGCAATACGGTTATCAATCGCTTCTTCAGCTGCGCTCCCATCGCGTTTAAACGACGAAACCGTAGCGTTAAACCGTAGGTGCAAAACCTCTTTTGCATCTCTTAGTCCAAACGGTTTATTCATTGACCCCATGAGATCTTGAGGATCGTATACATCTTTTACCAGCGCGTCACGCATATCCTTGCAGGTAATCATGCGTGCATTAGCGTCATACGTAGCAGTTATCTTATCTAGCGTATTACCATCTTTATCAAGCACATGAATACTTGTTGGATCAATATTCAGACGTGGATCGATTTTATCAGCGCAAGTAAAAGACTGTTTCGAGCCAAAGGAACAGAATGAGCCGACCTTCCACATAAGCTTATAGTCTTGAGGAAGGGTAACCGCTATATCATACTCTATTGTATCGCCTGCGTTAGCGTATACGCTTGACGAGAACGCATGTTGGTTATTTGTGCCAGGGGCAGCTACACGAAGCGATTTTTCAAAAGTTGGATTATGCGAAAGCGCAATAATAAATTTAGTTTTTGTACCCGCAAGTGTAGTTTTGCCAACAGCTTTATCGGTAGGTGCACCCGCAGCATAATACGATGCTTGTTCACCATCCCCTAAGTGGTTCATCAATAGTGTTCCGTCTTCTTTAAATGTTATGCGATAGTCACCGCTCAAGTTGTACGTGCTGGGCGTAGTGGCATCGGTTGTTGATAGCGAGAGTTTATACGTACCCGGCAGCATATTGTGCAGCGTATATGCGGGAACGCCATACATATCCGTTGTTACTTCGGTTTTAGTATCTATGGTATTGCCTTTATCATCCGCGAGAGTAAAACGCAGGTTTGGCACAAAAGGCGCTTTCATTAGGGTGTTATATGTAAGGGTGTGATCCACGGTAAACACTCTAATTTGCATAAGTCGAGCAAGCGTTGCAGTATACGCGCCCCTGGCTTCATCAAAGGCCTGATCAATGATGTCCGTTCCACCAGCCCAAGGCATCGCTCCGCCAGGAAATTTCTGAAGTGCCAGGTTGATGGTTGGATTACCTTTTACGTAGGTTATACGCTGCGTAAAACTTATATCGTCTCTGCCTTCTGGGACATCAATTTTAACGGTTTTTGTTTCGCATCCAGTAGAAATTTTCCACAGCGTGCCGCTCATTGCAGCCAAGGCGTAGGGACGTTTAATAGTAAATGTTACATCCTTCGTTACCGTTTCAATCTTTTTCACATGTACAATAAAGCCAGTATCCTTCTTCTCAACAGACTGAACGGTATACTTGGCGCCGTTGATGGTAACTGTTGTACCAACCGCCTTCTGCGATGGCTCAATCGAAGCTGTAATTGTACCGTCATCATTTGGCTCAACATCAACACCGATTTCATTTCCACGTTTGTCCTCAGTTGCGGAAATGGTTGCAGTGTCTTCAGCACCATTAAGCGTAATGGGAAAGTTCTTAATGTCCTTTTTAAGAACAATACTTGCATTGTGCTCATCTACCAGCGACAACGGCTCCGACGTATAAAGTGAGTCCTTAAAGACAAAATCGGCATAATACACGCCTTTTTTATTATCCTTGTTAATAGTGAGTTCTTGAAAATCACCGAACTGGTATTCGTCATTTTCAAGACGATAGCTTACTTTTTCACCTGCGCGATGTTTTGCTGTGGCAATTTTATCCACCTGATATACAACATCGTACCTTGTTAGACCGTTCTCTAATGTTGTAGAAGACACCAAATTCTGTTGAGTGAATGTGTACTGCTTCGCACCCCAACCAAAAAAACTGCCGGGCGTAGAAAGTAAAAGTCCTTCGTATTGTTCCTGCGTAATAATGGTTGCACGGATTTCGTATGGCAAATCTTCGTCAGCATACGCATATCTACCAGCGCATATACCGCTTGCGCACACAAGCAATATGCTTGCGATCAGAAAAACGGTCAGTCGACGAATAAAATATAATACCCCCCCGAAGGAGTTTAGAGGAGCATGGCTTTCTACTAGCATCATACAAACACGTGTCCCTTCTGGGTACTGCAAACGTAATGCAATGCCGCACACCAGTAATTTTAACGCAGCATCATGCAGTTACAAACACAGACGTAACAGTGTCTATCTTACAACAATAATAATGCGGAAAAAAGAAAAAACCGAGCACAAGGCTCGGTTTTGCATGCGATGGAGCTGGCGATAGGGCTCGAACCTACAACAACTGGTTTACAAAACCAGGGCTCTACCATTGAGCTACGCCAGCGATACTCGATCATCATAGCGCGAGCAGCGCATCTGCGCCAGTCCACAATGCGCGCTCAATAAAAATTCCAAAACTACGATTCGCGCGCCCACGCAAAAAGCTTCGCGCGCGCCTCAGGCGAAATTCGTTCCTCAAGCGTCATCTTACTCGTTGTCGGCACGCTCGCACAGGCATCGCGCGCCTCATCCCCCACATGCAACTCCCCTACCAGCAGCTGAGCAGAAAGTGTCGCTACACCTGACGCAACCGTTTGCCGAATCGTCATATCCGACGTCACAAGCACAACTTCCCTATCCTGCTGATGCGCCAGGTACACGAGCCGCTCGATCACATCATCTGCCGTCTCGCCCGCGCGCGAATACACCACGTGGATACCTGCCGTTTTGGTCTCGCGCGGGATATCCGAAAGATTATTAGCCCCATCAAACACCAGGTAACACTCATATTTTTTCTGCGCATATGCCGCCACATCGGCAATCACACGCTCACGCGCGCGATCAAAGGGATCGGTATCAAAATGCTTGGGATCGGTTGTTTTGTCGATCAAGAGATCATAGCGCGCAGACGCGCGCATCACGTTGTACCCATCGACCACGAGAAGGGGCTGCGCAGGGCGCGAAGCTTGCGAGGCGCGAACAGGTTGCAGGGTACGTGGGGCGCTCGGGGCCGCTGTGACCTGCAAAGTGCGAGCTGTCCTTGAGGTCTTCGAACTTTGCGCACGAGCCGCCTTCTTTTCGCGTGCAGCTTCGGCTTGTTTCTTTTTGCGCCGCTTATTCGACAAAATTGCCTTCGTTTCTCCGAAGCCACTCATAGCACATAACCGTGGCAGCTTGGGCAACATTCAAAGATTCTATCGCGCCGCGCTGAGGAAGCTTGCACAAAAAGTCGCAGGATTTCCTGATGCCCTCGGATATCCCTGAGTATTCCGAACCCATCACCACGCAGACATTTCCCTCAAACGGCGTTGCAAACGCAGACGCATCCGCATACTCCGTAGCACCTATCACCCAAAATCCCTCGTCTTTGAGTGCGGCAAGCGCACGAGCCAAATTTGCTGTGCGCACGATCGGAATGTGTAGCACCGCACCGGCAGAAGTTTTGTACGTGCCCGTTCCCACCGAGGCTGCACGCGCGTTTGGAATGATCACGGCCTGAGCGCCCACAATTTCAGCCGTGCGAATGCACGCGCCCAGGTTTCCTTCATCGACCACGTGGTCGAGCATAAGCACAAGCATGGGCTCACCAGGATGCTCGTGCGCGTGCTGAGACACACGCGACGTGAGATCCGCAAGCTCGGTATATACAAACGGTTTCAGCTCAAGCACGATGCCTTGATGCGCACCGTGCGAGCTCAGCGCGTCCAAACAGCTCGCGTCAACCTCTTTCAAAGGGACTTTCGCCGCGCACAAGCGTTGTTTTAGTTGAGAAAAATCATCGGCCACAAGGTCTTTTTGAACGAGTGCGCGCGCAATGGATACCCCCTGTTCAAGCGCCTCAAAACAGGCACGGCGCCCTTCGAGATATGAAGACGGAAGCGCATTTTTTTGCGAGCGCTGCTGAGCACGCGGGTGCGATTGCGAGCGCTGCGGGCGCGAATGCAACTGCGGGCGCTGCTGTCCGCGCTGCTGTCCGCGCGGGTGCGAGTTCGGGTGCGAGTCCGAGCGCGAATTTGAGCGCGAGCTCGGGCGCGGAGCGCTCGATGCGCGTCTTTTGGCAGAAGCACTATGAACAGCAGCTTTACGCTGATTCACCTTTTTAACCACTCAAAATCCTTTCGATGTCACGCGAGCAGGCCCGAAACGCTGCTTATTCGCTCCGCTTCAGTCGTGTTCCTTGAGCGGTGTCTTCCACAACCAGACCAATAGCTGCCAAACTGTCACGAATCGCGTCGCTCAGCTGGTAATTCTTTTCTTTTCGCGCCTGCGTACGGGCGTTAAGGAGCGCCGCTGCTGCTTCGTCCACATTATCTGTCGTAAGCTCGGCATATGTTTTCGCGAGCGCGCACACTTCCTGCGGTAACTCCACATGAGTGCCCTGATCTTGAATGCTTTCGATGCCAAGCACGCCAAAAAGCTCAAGCAGCATATCCTTTGTGCGCAAAAGTACCGGCGCCGAAGGTTTTTCGCCGTGGAGTTCAAGATACTTATTTGCTGCAACTACCAGGGCAAATAATGCTGCCAAAGCCGCAGCGGAATTGAAATCATCGTCCATTTGCGTGCAAAATTCGCTCTCGGTGGTGTCAACGAAATTGGAAAGCCCGCGCTCATCTTCGCCCACAGGCGTAGACGTATCTGCGTGACGCGCGGCCCACTCCAAATTCTTAATGCATTCGGCGAGGTGATTAAGGGTGCCGCATGCGCCTTTGAGTCGCTCAAACGAAAAATCAAGCGACGAGCGGTAGTGTGTCTGCAGCATCAGCAAACGAAGGGCATCGGCAGGATAGCTATCGAGCACTTCTTTTAGGGTGTAAAAATTGCCGAGACTTTTCGACATTTTCTCGCCATTCACGCGCAGCATGCCCGCGTGCATCCAGACCTTGGCCAGGGGATTTCCCCACGCACAGCGCGCCTGAGCGTTTTCATTTTCATGGTGCGGGAACATCAGATCCTGTCCACCTGCATGAATGTCGATCGTATCGCCAAAGTAGCGGTGAATCATCGCGGCGCACTCTGTGTGCCAGCCAGGACGTCCCGCTCCCCAGGGGCTTTCCCAGGAGGGCTCACCCGGTTTTGCTGCCTTCCACAGGGCAAAATCGAGCGGATCGCGCTTGATCGTACTGATTTCTACGCGCTCACCTGCGCGCATATCGTCCACATTACGGCCAGAAATTTCCCCATAGTTGTGATCACTTCTCACAGAAAAATACACGTCGCCATTTTCTGCTACATACGCATGACCTTGGTCGATCAACTGCGTGATCATGTGCTGCATCTCGGGAATCTCATGCGTCGCGCGCGGGCGAATATCGGGGTCGAGAATGCCAAAACGGTGCATTTGCTCGATAAACGCAGCTGAATAGCTTGTAGCGACGTCGGCAGCCGTGCGCTTTTGCTCATTCGCGCGGGCGATAATTTTGTCGTCGATATCCGTCAAATTTTGTGCAAAGACCACTTCATAGCCCTTGTACTTGAGGTAGCGGCGGACCAAGTCAAAGGACAAAAAGGTACGCGCGTTGCCAATATGAATCTCGTCATACACCGTAGGGCCGCACACATACATCTCTACGCGCTTAGCAGTGTGCGGAACAAATTCCTCTTTTTTGTGCGTTTTGCTGTTGTAGATAAGCATGTGAACTCCTTTAGTGAGCAGGTGTATGAGCTGTAGAGGTGTGAGCAGAATCTTGTGCCGCGCGCGACGCACAGGCGGCAGAAGCGGATGCGGTGGAAGTAGGCGCTGGCACGTCGGACGCGGACAAAGCGGGCGCAGCTGCAGGAGCAGTCGCAGCTGTATCAAGCAGCGCCACCGCCTGCGCGACGATTCCCTCACGCCGGCCCACAAAGCCCAAACCTTCGCAGGTAGTAGCCTTAATTCCTATCTGTTCCACATCGATTGAAAGTGCCGCAGCCATAGCGGCGCGCATGGCGCTACGATGCGGACTGATGCGCGGAACATCGGCTGCGATGACAAGATCACAGTCAACAATCTCAAAGCCGTGTGTGCGCACGAGTGCAGCAACTTTTTCCAACAAGACAAGCGAAGAAATGCCCGCAAGCGAAGGATCCGTCGGCGGAAAATACGCTCCGATGTCGTCAAGCCGACACGCACTCAGAAGTGCATCAATCAGCGCATGTATGCACACATCTGCATCAGAGTGGCCGTCGAGCCCCTTTTCATAAGGTATCGTTACCCCTCCGAGCACACATGCGCGGCCGCGCTTAAATGGATGAACGTCCAGTCCAATTCCAATGCGCATGGCTACTCCTTTGAGATTTGCGCGCGAGCGCACAATAATGCGCGTGCAACAGCTAAGTCTTCGGGCAACGTGACTTTCATATTGTCACGCGGAGCTGGGAACAATGCGACGCGCTGCCCCAAGCGTTCGCACAAACTCGCGTCATCTGTGCCCACAAAACCATCGCGAAGAGCTGCTTCGTGAGCAGCAATGATGCTCGTACGCACGAAAGATTGCGGCGTTTGCGCAGCATAGAGCTGGCTCCGATCGCAGGTTTCTTGAATCAAGGGAACGCAAGCATGCGCATCCTCGCAGCGTTTGATCGTATCGGTCACAGGCGTTGCGCAAATGCATCCCGCGAGCGAGGGATCGCTTCTCAGCAGCTCAAGCGATGCGTCCAAGGTCTTCGGCATAAGAAGGGGGCGTGCACCATCGTGAATAGACACATAGCGAAAATGCGCAGGTACCTTCGCTAAACCCGCATATACCGACGCCTGCCGCGTATCTTTTGCAGAAGCGAGATAGATTGCCTTTTGTTTGATCTCGGCTATCCCGGTCTCGCACATAAGTGCATCGATCACGCGCTCGCGCATCTCTTGCGCGTGCTCGTCTGCGCACACGATCACGCAAGCTCCCACCGAGTGGGCCGATAAACAGGCCTTAAGCGCCCAAAAACACAGCGGGTGGCCCAAAAGCGGCGTGTATTGTTTGCCGTGGGGATTTTTGAAGCGAAGACCCTTGCCCCCCGCAGCAATAACAGCGCATGTATCGCAGATCATGCGCGCTTACCCCACATTCTGTACAGACTATCAGCAAGAATAGAGGGATTATCAACGCCCAAATTGTCGAGACGCGCAGGGTTTTGTTCAATGTCGTCCAAAAGCTGCTGAAGCGAGCCGAATTCATCAACGATCTTATCCGCCATGCCTTTGCGCACAACAGAGACATTCGAGAGCGTACGAAGCCCCAGCGGAACGATGATCGATTCATCGTTTTTGTTTTCAAAGCCCAGGATTTCAGCAATACGCGAAGGCGAGTGCAGCTGAGAATTAGAAGTGGCGTGCAATTCTTTGCGAATTTCTTTTGCATGCTCTTCGGAAGAATCTTTCGCATAATCCCTGATCAGAAGCGTGTAATCATCGGATGCATTGCCGATAAACTCTTCGCGCTGCATTTCGACCGTCTTGCCTTCACTACCGAGCTGCAAAATGATGTGTTCAAGCTCTTCCGAAGCGCTCATCAGCACTTCAAAGAGGTAGATGGTGTCGCTAATGTCGGCAAGCGTGACGTAGTCATCGAGTTCAAGCGTAGTGAGGCGCAAAAGCGCGCGATCAAGCTGCGCGCGCGTCGATTGCATGGTCACAAGCAGCTGATTGACCGAGCTCATAAGCACGGGCACCGATTGCAGCTGATGGCCTTTACCGTTTACATAAATAGCGACGACCTGGCGGCGCTCCGAGACAGAAATAATGGTTGCCTTGGTCAAAAGGCTCATCCGAGCTGCAGTTCTATGGCGCATGCCGGTTTCTGCCGTCGGCAACGAGGGCGAGGGATTGAGGTGATAATTAGCGCGCAAAATCTTTGATAAATTTTTGTCGATAACGATAGCACCATCCATCTTTGAAAGCTCAAAGAGACGGTTTGCAGTAAAGGAAATGTCGAGCTGAAAGCCGTCATCGCCGGCTGCAAGCACATGTTCGGTGTCGCCGATACAGATGAGCGCACCTAAATGGCCTGCAATAATCATATCGAGTGCGAGACGAAGCGCAGTTCCGGGCGCTGTTTGGCGAATAGCTTCGCGCAGGCGCTGAGACGTTTCTTCAGGGCTGCTCTTGGCTTCCTGTGTGCTCATGACATCTCCTTTCTTCTAAGTATCATGCTTCTATAGTAGCGCCCATCGAGCATTTAGGACAAGGGCGCATGCGCTTACACCTCGGTGTGCACTACACCTCGGTGTGCGCGAAGAGGCCTTCTCTCGTGCCACGGCCACTTGACGAAGACGACGAAAAACTCCTTTTCACTGTCTGCGCAGGCACGGCGTCTGAAGCGACACTGCGAGCGTCATCTTTTGCGAGAGCAGCCAGCTCTTCGCGCGAGAGACTTTCTTCGCTAAACACCAGCTCATCGCCTTTGGCATCCACGACGATCTTGTCGCCTGCATGCCAGGTACCCGCCAAAAGGCCTTCAGAAAGCTTGTCTTCCACGAGACGCTCGATCGTGCGGCGAAGCGGGCGCGCACCATAGACAGGATCGATCCCCTTCTTTGCGATCAGGTCAAGCGCAGCATCGCTGAGCTCTAGAAGCATTGTTTGCCCACGTAGACGCTTTGCAAGCTCTTGAATCATAAGCTTTGCAATCGCGCGCGCATCACGCTTGGAAAGCGAAGTAAAGACCACAAGCTCATCCACACGGTTAAGGAATTCGGGCCTAAACGCGCGCTTGAGCTCAGACTTTACGCGACTCTTGATCTCGCCATACGAAAGTCCCGCTTCGTCTGCCGCAGAAAAGCCCATCGGCGCAGTTTTCGCGATCTCGCGTGCGCCAATATTGGACGTCATGATGATCACCGTGTTGGCAAAATCCACCACACGACCCTGCCCGTCGGTCAAACGTCCTTCTTCGAGAATCTGAAGGAGCACGTTAAAAATATCGGGATGTGCTTTTTCGATTTCGTCAAAAAGAACCACCGAATAGGGCCTGCGGCGGACCGCCTTGGTAAGCTCTCCACCCTGGTCAAAGCCCACGTATCCAGGAGGCGCACCCACAAGCTTGGACACCTCGTGCTTTTCCATAAATTCGCTCATATCAAAGGCAATAAGCGCATCTTGCGAGCCAAACAAAAACTCGGCCAAGGTCTTTGCGAGCTCGGTTTTTCCCACGCCCGAAGGACCCAAAAAGATGAATGAGCCGCCAGGCCGGCGCGGATCTTTGAGCGGAGAGCGCGAGCGACGAATCGCGCGCGCCACTTTTTCCACCGCTTCCTTTTGGCCGATTATGCGTTTATGCAGCTCATCTTCACAGCGAAGCAGCTTTGCGGACTCTTGTTCGGTAAGCGTTGAGACGGGAACGTGCGAGATGTCAGAAATCACATCGGCAATATCGTCTTCGGTCACAATTTCTAGTTTTTTGCTGAGCTCGTCTCTCCACGACTTAACTTGGCGCGCGATCTGGAGCTCATCTGAGCGCTCTTGATCCCTCAAAAGCGCTGCCTCTTCATATTTTTCTTGATCAAGAAGCTCTTCCTTTTTGCGTTTGAGCTCGACAAGATTTTCGCGAAGCTGAGTCAGTCGTGCGGGCTCATCGTGCTTCTCGACCGCCTTGCGTGCACCCGCTTCATCGATCACATCAATCGCTTTATCAGGCAAAAAGCGATCCTGAATGTAGCGAGCCCCCAACCGCGCCGCCGCTTCAAGCGCGCGATCGTCGTAGCTCACGTGATGAAAAGACTCATAATGCGAACGCAGGCCTTGCAAAATGCGCACCGTCTCGGAAACACTCGGCTCGGACAGCTCCACCGGCTGGAACCTGCGCTCAAGCGCTGGATCCTTTTCGATATGCTTGCGATACTCTTCGAGCGTTGTGGCTCCGATGAGCTGGATTTCGCTTCGTGATAGCGGAGGCTTGAGAATTGACGCCGCGTCGATTGAGCCTTCCGCAGAGCCCGCCCCAATGATGGTATGAATTTCGTCAATGAACAAAATAATGTTTTTAGCTGCGATAACTTCGGCAATTACACGCTTGAGACGCTCCTCAAATTCGCCGCGATACTTAGCGCCCGCGAGCATAGAGGATATGTCGATCGTCCAAATTTCTTTGTTTTCGAGCGTAGGCGGCACGTTTTTAAGGGCTATAAGCTGCGCCAATCCCTCAACAACAGCGGTTTTGCCCACGCCTGGATCTCCCAGAATCAAAGGATTATTCTTTTGGCGGCGCGCAAGAATCTGGATAATGCGCTCGATTTCTTTGTCACGCCCGACAACAGGATCAAAACCCTTTTCCAGGGATTTCTTCACCAAATTTTTCCCGTAGCGCAAAAGTAGCTTACTTGACTTGGAAACACTACGCATACCAGCGGGAATGCCCGATGCAACTTCGGCAAAATCCTCGTCTTGCATATCGTCATCTGCGTCAAAATCGTCGTCTTCGGCATCTTGGTCGTCTGGATCGTATTCATCCGTGACATCCAAATCAGCGATAGCTGCCGCGAGATCAGAAAACGGCACATGCAAGCGCTCGAGGACACAGGCCGCGCGCGCCTCTTGAATCCCCAAAAGCGCTACGATGAGCTCCTTAGTTGTGACCAAATAGGGCGCACCCTTAGACGTAGCCATAATAAATGCCTGATTAAATGCCTTTTTTGCGGCAGGCGTAAACAGCACGTGCCCCGCTTCGCCACTCTCTTGTTGTTGCGTAAGCTCAGACACGCAAGCACGTGCTCTGGTATAGCTCACGCCGAATCGCTTAAGAACGCCCGCCACCTGATTGCTCGGCTCTTTCAAATAGGCAAGCAAAATGTGCTCCGTGCCAACGTATACCCGCGCGAAGCCATGTGCTTCTTCCTCGGCAAGCGAGAGAATTTTTCGACTGAGATCGGTAAAATGCTCGAGCATAGAGTTACGCCCCCTTAGTGCATGAGTGCATGAAAGTGTGAGTTCGCGCACATGGTTCGCGCGGAAGCTCACTGTGCGGATGTCCACCGTACGGAAGCTCACCGTACGGATATCCGCTAAACTTAGCCTTCTACCTGCTTATTGATGTCTTCTTTGCTAATGGATTCCGGCTTCATCTGCGGGAACAACAATACGTCGCGAATGGACGCTTGATCACAAAAGAGCATGATCATGCGGTCGATACCATATCCAATACCACCGGTAGGCGGCATACCGTATTCAAGAGCGCGGACGTAGTCATAGTCGTAGCCCATTGCTTCGTCGTCGCCAAGGCCTTTTGCCTTCACTTGGTCCATAAAGCGTTTTGCCTGATCAACGGGGTCATTTAGCTCGGAAAATGCATTCGCGTATTCATGCCCACAAATAACAAGCTCAAAACGGTCGGTAAGGCGTGGGTCATTGTCCTTGCGTTTAGACAAAGGCGAGACTTCCGCAGGATAGTCGCAGACGAAAGTTGGGTGCACGAGCGTTTGCTCGCCGAGCTCGTCATAAAGCTCGAAGAGAAGCTTGCCCACGCCCCAGCTTTCTTCCCAGGCGATTTCATGCGCGTCACAAAGCTTTCTGAGCGTCTGCTGGTCGGTATCCATGTCGACCTTTTCACCCACGATATCAGATACAATGTCTGCGAGCGGACGAGAGCACCAGGTCCCGCTCATATCCACCTGTTTTCCCTGGTAGGATATGATTTCTTCACCCTCTTTGCAGCCGCAGACCTCGCGGGCAATAAGTTTGAACATGTCTTGCGTGAGCTGTTTCATGTCTTTGAGCTCAGTGTAGGCGCAATAGGCCTCCATCGAAGTAAATTCGGGATTGTGCGTGAGGTCCATGCCCTCATTTCTAAATTGACGGCCGATTTCAAAGACACGATCCATACCACCCACAATCAAACGCTTGAGCGGAAGCTCGGTTGCAATGCGCAAGTAAAAATCACAATCAAGGGCATTAAAATGCGTGGTAAAGGGACGCGCATTGGCGCCGCCCAAGATGGCGTGCATCATCGGCGTCTCAACCTCGAGGTATCCCGTGCTCTCCATGAAACGACGGATGAGAGAAATGATGCGACTGCGCGTGGCAAATACCTCGCGTACCTGCGGATTCATGATGAGGTCTACGTAGCGTTGACGATAGCGGATCTCGCGATCGGAGAGTCCGTGGAACTTTTCGGGCAAAGGACGCAGGCTCTTGGATAGCAGTACAAGTTTGGTCACCGATACCGAAAGTTGACCGCGGCGCGTGCGCACAACCACGCCAGATGCCTGCACAATATCACCCAAGTCGAGCTTGGGCAAAAGCGCCCAGGACGCCTCATCCATATTGTTGATGCGCAAAAAGAGTTGGATGGCACCCGTTTTATCTTCGAGTGTTGCAAAGCTTACCTTACCCTGACGCCTGAGGCTACGAATACGACCTGCAACCGTGCACGCATCCTCGGTAGAGGCGCCGTCTTCCAAATCCTTGTATTGATCGGCAAGCGCTTGTGCAAATGCATCTACGTGACTTGAGATGGGATAGGGATTCACGCCCTCGGCAATAAGGGCACGTCTGCGCTCGGCGCGTTGGGCACGCTCGTCGTTTATGGAAGTTTCTGCGGGTGCGGCGGCGTTAGCTGCGGCGGCGTTTGTCTCTGCGCTCACGTTGGCGCTTGTCTCTGCGCTTGGGGTAGGTGTTTCGTTAGACATGTAAGCTCCTTGTGTGTTTGTGCTCTACTTCAATCATTAGAGAACGAGAAAAATCGTGAGAAACCTGAGGGTGCAGATATACGCAGTTAAACGTACAGCAAGACCTATAGATATAAAAGGCGTCTCGCACCTACAAACAGGCACGAGAACGCGCGATCTCAGCTATGGTCCCCAGCAATTAACGAGAGATGTTGAGGATGGTGTACGTTTTTTCTTTACCGCTTGGGGTAGAAAAGCTCACCACATCGCCCACGACATGACCGATAAGTTCAGCACCTGCAGGGGATTCGTTGGAAATTTTGTGCTCGAGCGAGTTCGTCTCGGTGGTACCCACAATGGTAAAGGTTACCGCGTGACCTTTGCTGTCGGAAAGTTCTACTTTCGTACCGATAGATACGCTCAGCTCTCCGTCGCCGCGTTCGACAACCTTGGCCGTCGCGAGAATCTGGCGAATTTCGTTAATGCGGCTTTCGTTTTGGGACTGTTCCTCTTTCGCAGCGTCGTACTCCGAGTTTTCGGACAAGTCACCAAATCCACGTGCCTCTTTGAGGCGCTCAACGATTTCTTCGTGCTTTTCTCCCTCGCGCCACGCGAGCTCCTCAACGAGCTTTTCGCGGCCTTCGGGCGTCAGAATGAGTTCTTTTTTCTCCATAGGTACCCTTCTTGCAGTGGTGTTCGGACGGTTGTGAGCGTGTTGACGAGAGCTTTAGACGACGGACTCAGCGTACCATGAGACTTAAGCCACGAGCATATGCGCAGGTAAATGTGCTAAATGCGCTAAACGTGCTCGGTGCTTATGCGCTCACGTACATAGGCAACAATTGCGTATCGCTCGCGCTTGCAGGCGTTGAAGCCTAGTCCTTCGCAGGCTAATTACTTTTCGCTCTTTGAGCTTGTGCTCGCAGCGCTTTTTTCGCTTTTGTCGGAATCTGCGTCCTCTACCACGACATCCTCAGCTTCTTGGCTTTTTGCGCTGGAGCTTGCCTTTTTGCTTGAGCTATCAGAGTCGATATCTTCCATGCCCTCACGCACGCTCTTGACTGTTTTGCCGAGTGCGCTACCGAGTTTAGGAAGGTTCTTGGGTCCAAAAATAACCAAAACCACAACAACAATGATAAGGAGTTCTGCAGGACCAAGTCCTAAAATCATCTCTGCCTCCAATACGTATACGCCAATGTGCAGCATGTATGGCATCTGGTATGCAACGCGAGCGTGGGCAAGACTCAAGGCTTGTGGACGCGTATTCGCGCGCAATACATACTTCTTGCATCGTTAGTATACTTGAGCCAACTGCTAAAATACAATAAAGATTTGGATATCCTCAAAGTATCAAGGAGTTTTCGTTAAGAATGCACAATATGCTTACATCTGCTCTTGAGCTTGCGCTCTGGCTCACTCTGGGGGCGAGCGTTCTTCTGATCCTCGTCTACCTGGTCGCGCGGGCGCGCGGTGCGCACATACTTCTTGGGAGCAGTTTTGGTCTGGCTATCATCTTTGATGCCGAGGATGCAGACAAACGCCCGATTCGCCTGCTCAATATAGGAAATAAGTTTCAATCGGTATGCTATACCGAGCCCTCACATAGACAAGAGCTCGCATGTATGTATCACCAATACATGGCGCAGGTGCTCGAGATGATAGATGAGGCAAATGACCAGGTAGATGCGCCTGCTTGTACGGGCACAAAAGGCGCAGGGGTAGCGTGTGCGCCTGCGCATAAGGCGCTTGTGATTGGGGGTGGCGGATTTTCGCTTCCCAAGTGGATGTGGACCCATCTTGATCACACAGCTACGACGGTTGTTGAGATTGATCCCTTTGTGATCCAGTGGGCGCGACGTTATTTTTTTGTAAATGATGTGCTCAAAACCCTAGATCAGGCGGGCAAAGCTGCGTACGCAGAAATCGTATGCGCAGATGGAGCAGCCTATGTGCGAAAGATTGCCACAGCGTGTGAGGAATCTCACGAAGGCACAGTCAAAGCTATCGAAAGCGCCGGTGCGAGCACGCACGCGATAGAAAACAAGGCAGCTGCAACGCCTCCTAGCTCGTTTGATTGCATCATCAACGATGCTTTTGGAGGTGCGCGCCCACTCATCACGCTTGCCCAAAAAGAAGGCGCTCGCATCATTTACCAGGCACTTTCTGAGCACGGCGTGTACATGGCAAACCTCATTTACCCGCTCGCGGACAAAGATACGGGCGAATTTGGGCACGTGTGTGCGCTTATGAAGGAAACCTTTCCCTATGTCTGGCTCATTCCGGAGGCGGAAGAGAGTCCCCAGCTCACAGCCAACAACGTGCTTGTTGCAGCGAAGCGGCCACTTCCCCTTGCCGTGCGCTATCGCATATAAATTTTTGTTTATGTTGGATGTGTTTGAGCAGAATTAAATGCGAGCACACGCAGGCAAGTGCATTTACATGTGTGTACATGCGCGCAGATGCGCCCAGGCACGGCCAGCCACAGCCGAACTTACTCACGCGCGCGTTGTCTACGTGCGCGGAAAAAACACGTGAGCTCATCTCCACATTCATCTGCCAAAATACCAGGTATCACGTCAAATGCGTGATTGAGCCTGGGATCGCAGCTCAAATCATATACGCTCCCGAGCGCTCCCGCTTTGGGATCCCACGCGCCAAAACTGCACGTATCTACGCGCGCATTGAGCATAAGGCCCGCGCACATCAAACATGGCTCGAGCGTCACAAATACTTGGCAGCCCGTTAAGCGCCAGCGCCCGAGCTTGTGCGCGGCCTCCTCAATAGCCAAAAACTCTGCATGAGCTGCAGGATCAGCGTCCGTTTCGCGTCTATTATGAGCGCGGGCAATAATGTCTTCGTCGTACACCACCACAGCTCCAATGGGAACTTCACCAGCTAGAGCAGCTGCGTGGGCTTCTTTTAGCGCTTCGCGCATAAAGTATGCCGCGCGAGATTCAGCTGTAGCCGCTGAAGCGAGGGCGTGCGCTAAAACGGGAGTTGGGGCTGAGCCTGGAGTTGGAGCTGGGGCTGGGGTATGCGCTTGATTGAGTGCTTCTTCCTGTGTGTCCATGCGTCCTCGTTCCTATGCTTAGTTGATAGCGCTTGCTGGCGCTGACAGTTCATACTTCTTGCAGCGGCGCTGTTGTCGCTGAGTTGCTGACGCTGCATATCGCCGCCACGCATTGCCGCTGCTAATTTTTCGAATGTTGCGGCTTGTTGTTGCCGCTGGGTATCCTCAAATTTTACACGAATTGCCAGGGTAGCAAAGTTTCACTACCGCTTTGTACACAAATGTTGTAAACTAAAAAAGCTTTCGCGCGCAGCTCACGCGCATCTGTGCCCGGAGGGGTGGCAGAGTGGTCGAATGCGGCGGTCTTGAAAACCGTTGAGCGATGACCTCGTTCCGAGGGTTCGAATCCCTCCCCCTCCGCCATGTTTTTTAATTTTCACTCAATCATCCCGACATTCCCACGTGCCCGCGTTCATAAATGGCGCGGCAATTTTGCTATACTTAACCCAATCAAGCTCAAAAGAGCAGACGTATCTCACACCCAAGGAGGACCCATGACTGGTGCGTTCCCCGTTTCTGCACTTGTAATATTTGTCCTGGTAGTTGCCGTACTCGGATACCTCATCGCACTCTACAATGGCATCGTTGCCAAAGCGAATCGCTGCGACACCGCATGGCAAACCATATCCACGCAGCTCGCGCGGAGAAGCGACCTCATCCCCAATCTCGTTGAGACGGTTAAAGGCTATGCCGCGCACGAAAAAACGACGCTTGAAAACGTTATCGCTGCGCGCGCCTCCCTTACAAAAGCTTCGACTCCAGAAGAAAAAATGCAGGCAGACGATGTGCTGAGCCAAACAATTGGGCGCCTTTTTGCCGTGAGCGAACGCTATCCCGAGCTCAAAGCAAACGCGAATTTCCAGGCGCTCCAAAGTGACCTGCGCGATACCGAGGACAAAATTTCCTACGCACGCATGAGTTTTAACGATTGCGTGCTCAGTTTCAACAATGCGGTTACCACCTTCCCCGGCGTTGTGATAGCGGGTTTGTGTGGAGATAAATTCGCCAAAAAGAAAGGCTTTGAGCTTTCGTCTCCCGATGACGCGAAGGCTCCCAAAGTTTCGTTTTAGCCCTAATGCAAACACGGGCTCTGCAACTGCGTATATACGCAGCCACAAAGCCCGTGCACGTGCACGACTGAAAATGCTTCACGCAAATTCTTAGCGCTTAAGCAACTCCTCGACCTTATTCACCACATCAGAAGCGGTGAGACCAAAGGCTTGTTGCAACCAATCGGCAGTGCCTACCTGGCCAAATTCTTCATCAACGCCTATGCGTGCAAACGGAATCGCTACTCCAGCTTCCGCGAGCGTCTCGGCAATTGCAGAACCCAGGCCTCCATAGATACTGTGATTCTCAAAGCTCACGAGCGCGCGCTTGCCCGCTACTTCCTTAAGCACAAGCTCCTTGTCCAGAGGCTTGATGCAAAACATATCGATGATCTCGGCAGAAATACCCTTTTTGGCAAGCATATCGCGCGCACAAAACGCGTCTTTTAGCAGCTGACCAGCAGAAATGATGAGCACATCTGAGCCCGCAGCCAACACATTGCCGCGGCCCATTTCAAAGCTCGAGCCTTCTTCGTAAATCTTAAATGACGCTTTGCGGCCCGAACGTACATAATGCACGCCAGGAGTCTTCGCAAATTCACGGACGATCCACGCAAGCTGCACCGGATCAGCAGCGTCGCAGATCACCGAATGCGGAATCATGCGCATAAGCGCCACGTCTTCCCACGAAGTGTGCGTGCCGCCGTTTGCCGCAACCGTAAATCCAGGATCTGAGCCCCAGATGTTGATGGTGTTGTGGGCGTATCCGCCCGACAAAAACACCTGGTCAAAGCAGCGCCTCGTGGCAAAGGGGGCAAAGGTGTGGCAAAACGGTACAAAACCCTCTTGGCTCATACCCGCTGCCATACCCATCATATTTTGCTCGGAAATACCCACTTCGATATATTGATCGGGATGAGCTTTTTGCAGCTTAAGCGTGCCGGAAGCGCCGCCCAAGTCGGCTTCGAGGACAACAATCTTGTCTGAAGCATCCATGAGCTCGGCAAGTGTATTGTTAAACGCATCGCGGTAGGGAGCACCACTTTCGCCCAAGTTGTGAGAGAGGCTATACATTAGGCATCGCTCCTTTCTTGAGCAGATTCTTTTTCGATAAGTGCAGTCACCGCAAAAGCTGAGGTTTCGCCCTCGTCAGAGCAGGGGCAGCTTGCACTTGCGCCATTGAGTTCATAGGCCAGCGCGGAAATCTTTTGGTCAAGCTCGACAAGCGCGGCCTTCGTTGCCTCGACGATCTCGTCAGAGCCCCACTTCATGGAGTGATTGCCTTCTGCTTCTTCAAAGTAACGAACCCCTGCGCCCTTTACGGTATCGAGAACGATGCAGTTCGCACTCGTTGTGTGCGCACAGGCATTCGTAATTGCGGTATCCAAAGCACGCAGATCTTGGCCATTCACTTTTTGTGTATAAAAACCAAAGGCTTTCATTTTTTCTGCATAGTCAAAGGGATACAACACGTCGCGTGTCCAGCCATCAAGCTGCTTTTTGTTGTCATCGATAAATACAATAACATTGTCCATGCGATGCGCCGCGAGGAACTGGAACGCTTCCCAGCACTGGCCCTCATTGAGCTCGCCATCTCCCACAAACAAAAAGACGTGAGATGAGCTTCCAAGTTTCTTGAGAGCGCAGGCGATGCCGACGGCTTCAGAGGTGCCTTGACCAAGCGAGCCGGTGGTTGCATCCACACCAGGAGTTTTGAGGCGATCGGTGTGAGACGGCAGGCGCGTCCCGCCATCATTCAGCGTAAACAGCCATTCCTTGGGGAAAAAGCCGCACTCCGCAAGCGTAGAGTACATGACAGGACCAGCATGTCCTTTGGACAAGACAATGCGGTCGCGGTCCTTCCACAAAGGATCCTGCGGGCGCACGTGCGCGTGTTTGCCGTAGAGCAGAGTATATGCCTCAACGAGCGAAAGCGACCCTCCAATATGGCCATACCCTCTGTGATAGAGCATACTCACCACATCGCGGCGAATTTTTAGAGCCATGAGCTCTAGTTTCTTGTAGTTGCGATCCTCCACAAAACTCTCCTTAGCTTCGTGCCATTATTGCCTATTGCAGCATTGCCTATTGAATAGCTCGAGCAAGTTTTTGCTCAATTTCTTCTTTGTCCAACATATTCTCGAGCACAACAATCCTATCCTGAGGAACACCGTGAATTTCGTGTACAAGCGCCCGTCCCACAACAAATAGATCAGCAGCATCTGCTTGAGCAGCAGCTACTGTACCGTGATCGATGAGAATTTCTGGGTGACCAAGCTGCTTTACTGCCTCTTCTGCATTCATATGCATAATGATACTTGATCCCAAACCGGCACCACACAAACATACAATTTTGTGGACACTCATAGCGTCTCCTTACTCGTGTGCGGACCTTACACGGTATAGCTTTAGTGCGGGCGCAGGCGCGCGCATTTGTTAAAACTTTTATACGAGAAACAAGCGCACGCGCAGAACATGCCGCATGTGGGGCATTAGCTTGAGTGTACGCTTGTTATCAAACATATGCGATGGAACTTGCGCTTACGAGCTAACGCTCATGAACTTGTCATAAATCTCTTGCGAAGAAGTTGCTTCGGCAAGCGCTTGCACCGCAGAAGCATCGGTAAAAGCTCCTGCAAGCGAGCGCATAATCTCGATATGACGAATGGGATCCTTGGAGGCAAGTGCTACGAGCACGCGCACCGGCTCGTCTCCTTCTTTGAAGACAACGCCTTGCCTAATCACCGTAATTGCGAGCTGAGTCTCGATAACGCCCTGCTCGGGACGGGCATGCAAAAGCGCAAGATCAGAAGCGAGCACGAAGTACGGACCGAGCTCGTGAGTGTTTTTGATAATATTTTTTGCATAATCGCTGCTCACAAAGCCGCCGTCCTCGAGCGGTTTGCAGGCGTAGAAGACGGCCTCCTCCCAGTCCTGGCACGCGTCGCGCAGCTGAATAGAGTCTTGTGACAACAAAGCACCGAGTGACATAGCATCTCCTAAGAACGAGAGGGGCGGGGGCGCATCAAGCGAAAACCCACATAAACCTGCTGAAACCAGTGTAACACGACTTTGCCATATCAAGCGCTACAATGCAGATGCCCTAGAGCATGCACGCTTCGCAGTCGCTAGCCCCCGTGCACACAAAGTTTTTCGGACGCTTGCGCGAAGACTTTTCTGCGCTTACGTCTACATCTGCACTTGCGTCCGCGCTTGCGTCTACGTCCGCGCCTTTGCTTAGCTTAGAAGCGCCAGGCGCGCTTGCGTCCGCAGCCGCGTGGGAAAAATTCATGTCGCGCTCATCGATATGCTCGCTTCCCTCGAGCACGTCTTGACGAATGCGCACGTAGTAGATGGTTTTTATCTTGTTTTTGAACGCATAGATATACGCCTTGTTCAAATCACGCGTCGTTGCATCAGAGGTCATAAAAAGTGTAAGCGAAATAGCCTGATCTACGTGCTTTTGCGCTGCGGCAACAATATCAATAATTGCTTTATATCCCACTTCGTAAGCGCCGTCTTGGTAATAGCTCATAGTGTCTTCGGAAAGCTGATACGCAGGCACATACACCCTTCCCACCGCACCTTCTTTGCGCGTTTCGATCGCAGAAACAACCGGCTGCAAGCTCGGCGTGCACATCGAGAGATAGCTGATGGATCCCGTGGGTGCTACCGCCATGAGCTGCGAATTTGCAAGGCCATACTGCTGAATATCCTGTACGAGTTGCTTCCAATCCTCGCGCGTGGGAAGTGCAAGCCCTTCGCGCGCAAGAAGCGCAGCAACAGTCTTTGTAGCAGGCAAAACATCGTGATCCGTATACTTTTTGAAATACGAACCATCAGCAAAAGAAGAAGCCGCAAAGCCTTCAAACGCTCCGTACCTTTGGGCGAGCACACACGATGCGCGAAATGCATGATAGCTGAGCGCGTAGAAAAACATATCGGTAAAGTCCACAGCTTCTGGCGAGGCGTATGCAATGTGGCGCGTTGCCAAAAATCCGTGCAAGTTCATCGCTCCCAAGCCAAGCGCGTGATTGTGTGCATTGCCTTTTTGGACAGAAGGCGCACACGCAAGATCACTCGCGCGGGACACCCGGTCGAGCGCATAAATCGCATGCTCAATGAGCTGGGGAAACTTAGGCGCCTCATCCATGGCACGCGCAATATTGATAGAACCCAGATTGCAACACACATCCATGCCCAGCTGCTCATAGCTGAGATCGGAAGCCAGTGTGCTTGGGGTCTGTACCTGCGCAATCTCCGAGCAAAGGTTCGACATCACGATGCGCCCTTCAGCCTTGTGAGCAGAGGCGTTGTTGACCGTGTCTTCAAACATCAGATAGGGATAGCCCGATTCAAACTGCAGCTCAGCGATGACCTGGAAGAATTTACGCGCGGAGATGTAGTCTTTTTTGATGCGCGGATTGTTGAGCAAGCGCTCGTATTCCTCGGTGATCGAGATGTCGCTCATGGGCTTGTGATACTCGCGCTCGATATCATAGGGCGAAAAGAGCGCCATGTCCTTATTTTCCTGTGCAAGTTTGAAGGTAATATCCGGGATCACGACGCCAAGCGAAAGCGACTTGATACGCACCTTTTCATCGGCATTCTCGCGCTTCGTGTCCAAAAAGCGCATGATGTCCTTGTGGTGCGCGTGCAAATATACAGCCCCTGCCCCTTGGCGCTGCCCCAACTGATTGGCGTAGGAAAAACTATCTTCGAGAAGCTTCATTACCGGCACAACGCCAGACGCCTGGTGAGCAAAGCCTTTGATCGGTGCAGATGTTTCACGCAGATTGGTAAGGCATAGCGCCACGCCACCGCCGCGCTTGGAAAGCTGTAGGCTCGTACTGATCCCACGCGCGATCGACTCCATATTGTCTTCGATACGCAGCAAATAGCAGGAGATATACTCTCCACGGCGAAGCTTTCCTGCGTTTAGGAAGGTAGGCGTCGCCGGCTGAAAACGATTGTGCAAGATATCGAGGGTAAGTGCGCGTGCAAGCGCATAATCGCCCTTGGCCAAAAAGAGCGCACACATGACCGCTCTGTCCTCAAAATTCTCCAGGTAATGCGCCCTATCGTCGCTGCGAAGCGCATAACTTGCATAAAACTTCATAGCACCCATAAGTCCCATAAATTCAAAGTGAAAGGCATATGCCTCTCGAAACAGCGCTTCAACATCCTCTGCGCGATACATGGCAAGCGTCGCAGGATCGTAGTACTTGTGCGCGACGAGATAGTTCAGGCGCTCTTCTATCGAGGAAAACTTCATGCACTTGGGCGCGATTTCTTGATCGACATAGGTTTTCGCCGCCTGTTTGTCCACGTCAAAGTGGTACTTGCCCTCGGCATCCTTGAACTGCGCAAGTGCATTAAGCGAAATATATGAGTTGGTAGAATCGTTTGACATACATATTCCATTCGGTTGAGGTTGGTATAACAAGTGATGTAGTGTTCGCAGAAATTGACGCGCGGCCGTGTTCAGCGCAAAAGCACGAAAACCGCGTCTAGCTTTTGCTACTTTCCCAGAGAAAGCTCGCTTTCGATAAGCTTTTGCACGCATGACACGTCTTTTGCAGTGCCGGAAAGCTCAAACTGATAGAGCAAGGGTACGCCCAATTTGTGCGAAAGAATGGGCCCCGCTATGGCATAGCTATCGCCAAAGTTGGTGTTGCCCGTAGCTATCACTCCGCGGCAGAGCGAGCGGTTGTGCACGTCATTCAAAAAATGGATGACTTGCGCAGGTACCGCGCCTGTAGCTATCACTTTGCCCGCGCGCGTTTTGTCGCCGCCCGAATAGGTGGGGCAAATCAATATATAGGGACGCTCGACTTGTATAGGAGCGTGCGGATCGTCTTCAATAGGAATTCGCGTCGCGTATACCTGCAGTTTTTGCACAAAACGCTTGGTATTCTCCGATTTAGAAGAAAAATAAACGACATCCATGCTAAAACTCCCAGTCCTCATCTTCGGTCTGCTCAAGCGCGCCGATCACATAGGACGAGCCGCTTCCAGAGAAGAAGTCGTGATTCTCATCAGCACGTGCCGAAAGCTGCGCAAACACCTCAGGTGCAATGTGGGTTTCCTCCTCAGAGAACGGAGAGTCATAGCCCAGGTTCTGAAGGAATTTTTGCGCGTTGTAGAGACTAAAGTGATATGCCTCTTCCGCAAGGCCAAAGCCGTCGTAGAGCTCATAGAGATAGTTTTTCTCGAGATCGGAAATTTTGTACATCAAATCAAACACGAACTCGCGCATACGCTCCTGCTCAAGACTATCGAGCTTCTTGACTTTTTGCTGGTATTTGTATCCGCTGTAATAATTGTGAATCACCTTGTCGCGCAAAATGAGACGCACGATATCTGAGGTGTTTGGCAATTTCCCACGCGACGAGAGATAAAACGGCAGGTAAAATCCGCCATAAAGCAAAAATCCCGGCATGAGCGCACTCGCCACCTTGCTTTTGAGTGCGTCTGTGCCCGTGTAATAGGGAATCAGTACTTTTGCGCGCGCCTGAAGCGCGTCGTTTTGAATCACCCACGCATGCGCAGCTTCGATTTGCTCGCTCGAGCACAGGGTCGAGAAAATTGTGCCGTAGGAACGTGCATGCACCGCCACCATAAACGCAAAATTCGCATAAATTGCCTGCTCAATATCGGTAAGTGCGTGCGGAATTTGCGCAATATCGCCCACAGATGCTTGTACCGTATCCAAAAGCGTGAGCCCCGTAAAGGTGCGCAGCACAAGCTCTTGCCAGTCACGAGAAAGCCCGTTCCACGATGGGATATCATTCGACACTGGGATGTTTTCGGGCAGCCAAAAATTCTGCGTAATACGATTCCACACCTCGAGGTCTTTTTCATCCTCAATAGCATTCCAATTGATAGAGCGAAGTCCCAACCCATTATCACAAAAAGCAAAGTCCGTGGCTCGCTGTGATGGAGGGAAGGAATTGGCTGTGGGCAGGTGCTCTTGCATACAATCTCCTTTTGCGGTGTGGGAATTAGCATAACTCGTCTAAGCGACGGGTGTATCACCTTACCACAATATATTGTTGTTTGCAAGAGCGCCCTATACAGCATCTGGACATTTTAGGCGTGCGTTTCCTCAAGCGTGCGCGTGCTACCAGGACCACTCTAAGACGAAGCGATACGCCATCCCAAACCAACTTGCGCACAAAAACCTTCGCGCGTGAGTTCCTCCATAAGCTCTTGCACCAACGTTTGATCACACAAAGGACGCCCGTGTGCCTGCTCATATAGGTTAAGCTCATGGGTAAGCGCGTCTACATCCATAATCTCGTCCGATAAATCGCATGCGAGCAGGATGCGCACAAGACAGCTGCGCTTCTGACGCCGACTGCCCTCAAAACGCGACTGCTTGACATAGGCGCCCGAGCGCCGCGACGGATTGGGAAGAGTCTTTTTTAAATAATTTCCATAGTCCAAAAGCGCGTAATACCACATGCGTGGAGTGTCGAGCTCACGCGAATCAGCAGCTGCAGAAGGAGGGCACGCACGCGACACATACGGCATAAGTTCGCGGTCCTGCGGGCGCTCGCGATCAAACATGAGCTCGTGCAAAAAGACGCTGCGCACATTGGTTTCGATATATATGGTGTGTTGGTTATACGCAAACGCGCAAATACCAGCCGCGGTAGCAGGGCCAATGCCGGGAAGTGCGGTGAGTTCAGCCTCTGTTTGGGGAAAGACGCCACCGTTTCTGGATACGATCTGAGCAGTTTTCAACAACATAAGCGCGCGACGATTGTAGCCCATTCCCTGCCAAGCGCCCAAACAATCGGCTGTGGACGCGAGCGCAAGCTCATCTACCGTGGGAAAACGCTCCATCCATTCTTGAAAACGCGCGACCACGCGCTGGGTCTGCGTTTGTTGAAGCATGACTTCAGAAATCCAAATGGCATACGGGTCTTGCGTATCTCTCCAGTCAAACGCGCGGTAATGAGCGGCTGCATAGCTATATACCTTGTCTTTCAGCGTTTCTAGGCGATCGAGATACAAGGGTGAGAGAGCCTCAGTTTGAGCTTTCGTGCGAGCTTTCGTGCGGACTCTCGTTTGAACTTGGGCCTGGGCTTTCATGCGAGCTTGTACTTTCGCCTGCGAGGCCTGCGCCTTGGTCATCGTTTGCTGCGCTTCCAGTTTTCGATGGACCAGCCGTACTTGCGCGCGATATGTTTGAGGACAAAACCAGGGGAAATGGCAAAAGGGACCTCGGAGGTCGCAAGAAGATTTTTGTCTGAATGATGATCACCATACGCGTAGGCAAGCACCCACGCTCCCGGCCCAAAATGCGCATCTGCCCATGCGCACGCCTGCTTGGTTTTTTCTTCGCCTGCGCAGACGTCACCTTCGACTTCCTTGGTGTAGCAGCCTTTTTCATCACACGCCATATCCGTCGCGATCACATGATCTACACCCAGGTAGGCACCTGCAAAATCGGCGATCCCCTTGAAAGTCGCAGACACCAGCAGCGTGTAGCAGCCCTCTTGTTTGCGAGCTTTGATCTCGGCAAGGCCGCGCGCACGGTAGCGCGGAAGTATCATCTCATCGTGAAAGGCGCGCATGAGCTCCAGAACTTCCTGCTTTGGCCTGCCCACCAGCATGCCAAAGATAATCGCACGCGCCTCTTGCTCCGTGTAAGGCAGGTGAAAGAGATAGCGCGTTGCCCACCACATGAGGCGCAACACATCTCGATGGGATAAGAGATCACGTTTGTAGAGGTAATAGGCAAAAAGTTGACCGGATTGCCCGTTTATTAACGTGCCGTCCAAATCAAAAACCGCAAGACGTACAGGCGCGGGTGCAGACGCGGGTGCGCTCATATGCGCACATGGCCTTTGATCGGCGTTGGGCGCGCAGGCGCTAGAACTATGGGTAGTAGAGGTAGTAGACACTAAATTGACCTTACCTATAAG
Organism: uncultured Atopobium sp.; assembly: GCA_947090525.1. Classification (GTDB taxonomy): domain Bacteria; phylum Actinomycetota; class Coriobacteriia; order Coriobacteriales; family Atopobiaceae; genus Fannyhessea. The sequence goes on along the minus strand of CAMUON010000001.1, from coordinate 21,760 downwards.
GAAATATGCTCAAACATCATGCAACAGCACATGCATATGCACGCGAAGCGTTGCCGAACAGGAAGTGATGTCGAATACGGCGCGCTTTTGCGCAACAAACCACGTGCTTTTGCGTAGAAAACGGTACCTTCTCAGTATAAACCAAAAAAGCGCAGGCGCAGGGGCGCGGGTTTTGGCTTCGCGCAATAGCACGCGAGAGGACCGCGCGTTTCCACTCGAGCTAAAAGAAAAGGGCTTAAGTTGCCCTAAGCCCTCTAGCATGCAAAATGGCGGGATATGCGGGGATCGAACCCGCGACCTCCGACGTGACAGGCCGGCGCTCTAACCAGCTGAGCTAATACCCCGTGAAAACATCGCGAGAGTTATCATACCCAATGACACCTCGTTTTGTCTAGTACTATTTTCAAATTGTGCATAATTTGTGCGTACGGGCGCGCGCGGGCGCAAACGCATGCTTTCGCGGGCGGATAAGCAGCTGCGGGCGCAGACCCTAACGCAGGGAAACCGACGTTTTCTTCCCCGTTTTGTCTACCACAAGCAAGGAATCTTTCTTAAGTTCTGCGCTCTCAAGGACACCCGTCCCCACAACGGGATTGCCGCTTGCATCGACTACCTGCGTGGGAAGCCCGCCCGCCCCAATGGTAAACGCGACAACGTCCCAGCTTCCGTCATCCAAGTTTTCCGGGATCAAAATCGTGCGCTGATAGAGAAAAAGCGCAAGCGGCGAGCCACTGAGCTGGGCAAGGTCGCTTTCGTCTTCATCAGTACCATGAACGGGCTTAGACGCAAGCATGCGTTTGCCCCCGTCTCCCTCGCGAATGTAATAACTGATGTCCTTGTATTCGATGCTTGCTTCGCTGTCAACAATTTGCGTTTCGTCCCCATCGGGCACAGGCGTTTGAGAAAGGCCTTGTAAATAGCCATGAACTAGTGCCCCCGCGACGCAAAAAACGAGAATAAGCCCCAACATACAAAGGCCAACGCGCATAAACGACGGCGCAGATACGCGTTCTGTCCCACGTACTTTATGTGAGCGGGCGCGCAAGCGTGTGTGCGCAAGCGTTTTGCGAACGCGAGCAGCCCGTGCACGTGCGCTCGAATCAGAAGAAAAAGCATGAAACGGCCACTTATGCTCGACATATGTGCCTTCGTTTGTGTGCAAGGTTTTCAAGTTTTTTTGCGCAAGAACCTGATGCGCAGAAAACTCCCGAGGAGACGCGGTATGTGCGCGGCGTATGCCTGCAGATACAGATGTCAGCGTGGGCGTATGTGCAGATGTGTGTGCCGGCGCAGGTGTACGTGCGACCCCCTTCACGGGCGCCTTACGTGCATGTTCATTACTGTGATTCCGATATGGCATATCAACTCTTTTGTATGTTTGTATGCTGTTCATGCTGCGACTACCGAGAGGCAAAAGCGGCGGCAGACCTTAGTCAGCAGCTTAATCAGCAACTATGTCAGTAACTACGGCGCGCCTCGATAGCACGACCAAGCGTTACTTCATCAGCGTACTCCAGATCCCCGCCTACGGGAAGACCGCTCGCGAGGCGCGTGCAACTAATGTCCAAAGGCCGAACCAAACGCGCGATATACGTGGCGGTTGTTTCACCTTCGACATTAGGGTTCGTCGCAAGTATCACCTCGTGTACCTCGGAAGACGCCAAGCGCGCCATCAGTTCCTTGATATGAAGCTGCGCGGGACCTATGTTGTCCATGGGAGAAATAACGCCCCCAAGCACATGATACAAGCCGTTGTAGCTGCGGGTTTTCTCGATCGCGGCAATGTCGCGCGGCTCGCACACCACACAAATTTGTCCGCGCTCGCGAAGCGCGCTCTCACAGATAGCGCAGCGTTCGCTCGTGGCATAATTAAAGCACACCGGGCAAAAATGAACTTCTTCCTTGAGCCTAAGGATCGCGCGGGCAAGCGCCCGAGCCTCCTCATCGGAGCGTTCCATGAGGTAATAGGCAATGCGTTGCGCCGATTTAGGACCTATGCTTGGGAGTTTTGCCAGCTCATCAAGGAGAATATCGAGCGCTTGATTGCTTTGTGATTCCATGATCTACTCACTCACGCCATGCGCGCTAAAAAAGACCAGGGATATTCATGCCACCTGTCACGGCGCTCATCTGCTGATTTGCGCTTTCATGCGCAGCATCCAAGCATTCATTTACTGCAGCCAAAATTGAGTCTTCGAGCAATTCCACATCATCAGCAGTGCATGCGTCAGGATCGATTGTAATGGACGTAATCTTACCCTCAGCGGTACCCTCAACCTTGACCATGCCACCGCCGCAGGATGCACTTACCGGAATATCTTTGAGCTTAGACTGCACGTCGGTGAGGCGGCGCTGCATCATTTGAGCTTGTTTCATCATTTGCTGCATGTTCATGGGATCTCCTTTGATCAAGTGGTTAATAGTGCTACGGCGCAAAAGCTACGAAACGCACGCGGGGAGCGGGTGCGCGCACAACGCTTATAGCTAGAGCTCCTTTGGACCTTGTGGCGATGTGACCTCTTCTACGCCATCTCCAAACGCATCTATAAGCATAGCGCGAATCTTTTCTGCTTTTGCGGCCGTTGCCGGGCGAGGAATACTTGCGAGCGGATCGCGCGGAGCATGCGGTTTGGGTGAAGTGGGTGCAGGCGCTGGTGCGGTTTGAGCTGGGCGCGTGGGTTGAGCTGCAGGTACAGGAGCCGCGGGCCTGGCAGGAGCAGGTGCTGCGGGCACGGGGGCTGGAACCGGAGCGGGGACTGGAACCGAAGCAGATGCAGGAACTGTCGGTGCAGCTGATGGGATTGGCGCAGGAGTAGAGCTGGGAGTCGGAGCCGGGGCAGGCGCGGGGGCTGGTGCTGGGGCTGGGCGCGCTCCTTCAACGTAGCGCACACGTCGATTTCCAAATTGCGCACGCACACTCGATTCTACGAGCGCTTGCACGCTTGGTTCTGCCAACATCTTTTGGGCAAACGAAGAACCTGCTGCTAATTCTACAGTCAAACAAGTTCCATCATCAGCGCGCAAAGCTGAATTAAGCAACAGGGACCCTTTGCTGGGGTTTTGCGCAACGAGTGCGGATACAATCGCCTCCCATCGGGCGTTTGGAGACGCGGGGGCTGGAGCTGGTGCTGCGGGTGCCGGAGCGGGTGCGGGAGCGGCAGGTGCGGGCACAGGTACAGAAGCAGCGGGTGCTGCCGGTGCAGGAACTGGCGTTGAAGCTTGCGCGGGAGCTGGAACAGGAGCTGAAACGGAAGTTGAAACAGGAGCTGAAACAGGAGCCGGAGCAGGCACAACAACGGGCACGGAAGCCGTGGGAATCGCGGAAACCTGCGTTTGAGCCGGCACTGGAGCTGAAACCGGGGCCGCCTTTTGAGCTGGAGCTGGAGCCGGAGCCGCCTTTTGAGCTGGAGCCGGAGCCGTTGTTCGCGCCGGGATAGGCACAGCTGCAGAAACAGGAGCGGGCGCCGCCGCAGCAGCTGCATTCAGCTTGGGCACAAAAGACAAGAGCTCCAAGCAAGTCAATTCAAAACTCAGACGCTTATTTTTTGCCGTTTTAAGCTCAGACATGCCGTGCGACAAGCACAGCAAAAGTTTCGACACAAGCTCGGGCGTACGAAATGCGCGCGCAAGCGCTTCAAGATCTGCAAGCGCCGCCCCACTTTTTAAGAGCGCAGCTACCGTACTAGCATCCCCGCGCGTGCCCGCGTTTGCCTGGGCCATTGTCACCACATACACATCACGCAGCAAAAGCGCCAGATCGCTTGCAAGCTGTACCAGGTCATAGCCACGAGAAACTGCTGCATCTATCTCGGAAAATAAGGAGAGCGCATCGCCTTGCGCAAGCGCTTTCGCGCTCGCATATACGGACTGCTCGGATAATTCGCCCAAAAGCTCAGACACCAAATCTTCGCGTATAACCCCACCCGCATACACCGACGCCTGCTCCAAAAGGGCAAGCGCATCACGCATGGCGCCACGCGCGTGAGAAGCGATTTTTGTAAGAGCCTGAGACTCCGCCTTAAATCCTTCCTTTTCGCACACATGCGCAAGCTGCGTGCGAATATCTTCGAGCGACAAGTTGTGAAAATCAAAACGCATGACACGGCTCAGAATCGTGGCAGGAATTTTTTGTGGATCGGTGGTGCAAAGAATAAACACGACGTACGCAGGCGGCTCTTCGAGGGTCTTGAGCAGCGCGTTAAAGGCTGCAGTGGTGAGCATGTGCACCTCGTCGATGATATACACCTTAAACGCGCCTTGTATCGGGGCATATTTGATATGATCGATGATCTCCGCGCGCACATTATCCACGCCCGTTCTCGATGCCGCGTCAAGCTCAAACACATCGGGGTGCGCAGAACGTGCAATACTTTCGCACGCTTCGCAGCTGCCACACGGCAGATTGCCTAACCCTCTCTCGCAGAGCAGCGCTTTTGCAAAGAGGCGCGCGCAGGTAGTTTTGCCCGTGCCACGCGTGCCGCAAAACAAATAGGCGTGGCCAATTTTTTTGGATGTGATAGCGTGTTCCAGGGTTGAAACGATGGGTTTTTGGCCGACGACCTCCTCAAAGGTCCGCGGTCGGTAGGTGGTATACAGCGCGTTCATACAGCTCCTCAGATTGTGTGCTTGTATCTAGTATATCGAGAAGATACGCGTTGTGAGCGCGCACAATGAAGGTCACTATTTCTCGACGCGCGCGAAGCGGGAGCGAATAAAGCCCACAACAATTGGAATGGCCGAGATGAGAATAATTCCCACGACAACGAGCTCAAAATGTTTTTGAACCGCAGGAATAGCGCCAAAGAAATAGCCCAACAAAACAAAGATGCTCGACCACACAACTCCGCCCAACACGTTGAAGATGACGAAGTTATGCCAGGCCATATTCCCCACACCTGCGATAAAGGGCACAAAAGTGCGGATAAACGGGAAGAAACGCCCAAGAAAAATTGCAAGCTTGCCCCATTTATTGAGAAAATCTTCGGCTTTTTGAATGTGCTCAGGCGTCAGCGCGCGAACTTTTCCCGACGCGATAATTTTTTGGCCAAATACGTGGCCAATCACAAAATTGCACTGGTCACCCAAAATAGCAGCGCACCACGCCACGATCAAAAGCGGTGCCAGGTCAAAGCCTTGATTGTTTGCAAAAAATCCCGAGACAAACAGGAGCGAATCCCCAGGTAAAAATGGGAAAAACACAACGCCTGTTTCGACAAAAATAATGAGAAAGACAAAGCCATACGCAAAAAAAGGGCCGGAAGCGATGGCAGAAGAAATAGCGATGCGGGGATCTTTGATAAGTTCAAGCAAAAATGCGATACATTCCATAAAATTCCCTGAAAGACTGTGGTGACAAGTGCGGCTGATGATTCGGGCACCCATTAGAGGCATCTTATGGCTGCTGTCTTCCGACCCTGACCAGGTTCGAAACATAATGTTGCCCGAACCATCAGCCGTACTCACTTGCTCTACTCTAACATGTTTTGAGCGCCTATCGACAAGATCAACAAAAATCCTCAAGCGTACGCGCGGCGCAAGCCTTGTGCACGCGCGGACGCACACAGAGGTGCCGCGCACGTAAGGCCCCGTCCAGGGCCGCACACAAGGCAGTCGCGGCTACCCACAAGGCACTCACTCATAAAAAAGCGGCGCCTACAGACGCCGCTTTCACAAAGGCTCAAATATGCGAGCTCACAAGCCCAACTTCACCCTATTTGCGGTGCTTACGATAAAAAGCCATGAGCGCCTGCGTGGACAAATCTTGCTGCGCAAGCTTCTCATCATCGTGAAATGCCGGCGTGATCTCTTTTGCCAACTGTTTACCCAGCTCAACGCCCCATTGATCGTAGGAATCGATACCCCACACGCTACCTTCAACAAAGGTGATGTGCTCGTACAGCGCGATCAATTCACCCAAGACATGCGGATTGAGTTCGCTTGCGAAAATCGAGGTCGTCGGGCGTCCACCCTTGAATACGCGGGCATTTGCCATCCATTCAGGCGTGCCTTCCTTAAGCACCTCTTCGCGTGTCTTGCCAAAGGCAAGTGCCTTCGTTTGAGCAAGGAAGTTCGCGAGGAAAAGCTCGTGCACATCTTGCGCGCCGTCTTTTGTGGGGTGAAGCGTATTGACAAACGCGATGAAGTCGGCAGGAATCAGGCGTGTACCCTGGTGAATGAGCTGGTAGAAGGCGTGTTGACCATTAGTTCCCGCTTCTCCCCAGAAAATCTCGCCCGTCTTTGTGGTGACGTCGCTAGCATCCCAGCGCACCGATTTACCATTTGATTCCATCGTAAGTTGTTGCAAATACGCAGGAAAACGATGGAGATATTGGTTGTACGGAAGCACCGCGTGAGATTCTGCGCCAAAGAAATTAACGTAGCAGACATTGAGAAGACCCATGAGGAAAACGACATTGCGCTCGAGCGGAGTGTGCTCAAAGTAGCGATCCATATCGTAAAAACCCTTGAGGAACTGCTCAAACATCTCAGGACCAAAGGCAATCATGAGCGAAAGGCCCACCGCAGAGTCTACCGAATAACGGCCGCCCACCCAGCTCCAGAAGCCAAAGGCATTGTCGGTATCGATGCCAAATTCGGAAACCAGCTCCAAGTTGGTAGAAACAGCAACAAAATGCTTGGCAATCGCAGCCTTTTGGGAAGCAGACGAGCCGTCGATGGCACCTTGTTTCTTAAGCGCAGAAAGAAGCCATTCCCTGGCCATGCGCGCATTTGTCATGGTTTCGAGGGTGGTGAAAGTCTTGGAAACGATGATCACCAGCGTGGTCTCAGGATCGAGGTCGCGCGTCTTTTCTGCCATATCGGAAGGGTCGATATTCGAGACGTAGCGCACCGAAAGACCTTCTTTTGCAAAAGGTTTGAGCGCCTCATACACCATAACCGGGCCCAGGTCAGAACCACCAATACCAATGGAAACGACAGTTTTGATCTCTTTATCGCTGATACCTTTCCATGAACCCTCGCGCACCGCATCTGCAAAGCCGTACATGCGTGCAAGCTCGTGGCGAACGTCCTTCACACAATCTTGACCGTCGACGATAAGCGTGCCTTCTTCAGAGACGGGGCGACGCAGAGCTGTGTGCAAGACCGCGCGATCCTCGGTGGTGTTGATGTGCACGCCTTCAAACATGGCATGCATACGATCTTGCAGCTTAAGCTCGCGTGCAAGGTCGAGCAAGAGCTCATGCGTGGTATCATCAATCAGATTTTTGGAGAGGTCAAAGTGAATGTCTTCGAGTTCAAAGCTATATTTTTTGACGCGATCGGGGTCATTTTTGAACCACGCGCGCATATCGATGCCCGATTCTTTGAGCTTATCGATGTGTGCTGCAAGCTTTTTCCAGGCTTGAGTTTGGGTCGGATCGAGAGGTGCAGAAATTGATGGTGCTGGCGTTTGCATAATACGCTCCTTTATGTTTTGTCCCACACAACAGTTTAGCGCAAAATTTTCTGCGGATTTTTGAAATATACATTGTCGCACAATGCGAACACGTGCGTAAAATTATAGGTGTTAAGCTGGTTGTTTGTACCCGTCGGAGCGAAATATGGCTGCATACAATGCGAAGTCGATAGTACAAAAAGACGCAAACGAGGCACGGGTGCAAGCGTGGGCGCAAGCGCAGATACGCAGAAATCCCGCACGCGCGCAGAAGACATGTACGCTACATAAGCTCCTGCAGGCGCTTGAGGAAAAACCACAACTGCTGCTTGGACGCCTCATTAGTAAGAGAGGCGGACACATCCCCCAACGCTAGGCACGAAAAACCACAGATATGGCGAATTTCCCCTGGTACAAGCGCTACAGGAAGACCAATCTCAGCATCTGTATGGGCATAGGCGCTCACGAGCGCAGAGGCCGACACACTATCGCAGCACACAACAACCGCAGGCGAAAGCGTTGCGATCACGAGGCGCATGAGATAATTTTGCTCCTCTTCATCGGCGCAAGGCGACGCAAGTTCGCTCCCAAGCTCCACCTCACACCAATGTTCCGGCGCAAGCTTAAGCGCTGCGTGCGCCGCTTTGAGCGCGCGTTCACTCACGTCATCGAGCTCTACGGCCATATAAAGCAGGGGCGAAAATGCATTCCCGGATATGCGTACGCCATGCGCATAGAGGGCTTCTACCTCTTGCTTCGTTTTATCAACAAGATGCTGCGCAGGCGTTGGTCTATCATCTGCTAGATGAGCTACCTGGTGATCTGCTTTCTCTTCCGCCTTAGCCTTAGCCTTAGCCTTAGCCTTAGCCTTAGGTATATCCCGGGCCCCATCCTTAGCCGTATTGTCTGCCATAGCAACACACCTTCTTGAGCAAAAACCGACGCAACGAAGCGTTCTTACATGCCACAAACACGCAAACGACCGACGATCAAAATCCGGGGTCAATGCGTTATACTTCTTGTAAGCATAACCCAGTTTTTAGCCTGCAAGGGCGGGCAAAATTTGGGTATATATTCTGCGCACAGCCTACGCAAGCTCATCCAAAAGCTTGGGTGGCACCAGTTCAAGATAAGGAACGAACGAGGAGTTATTATGGCACAAGCAATTACTGCTTCAGATTTCTCAAGCATTCTCGAGCAATCGGACAAGCCCGTTCTCATCGATTTCTGGGCAACGTGGTGCGGACCTTGCCGCGCGCTTGGCCCCAAAATCGACGAGCTTGCAGAAGAGATGAAAGACAAGCTTAACGTCTACAAATGTAACGTCGACGAAGAGCCCGAACTTGCCGAGCGCTTCCAAATTGCTTCGATCCCCACGGTCATTTTGTTTAAGGGCACAAAAGTCGTGCATTCGCTCGTAGGCAATATGCCCAAAGAAGAACTCGTTTCCGAGATCGAAGCACACTTATAATCACAGCGTCGCAGCAAACACGTGCTTTAGTCATGAAACAGACGTTTAGCGCATGCGCATCAGCCGTCGTGCACCGCTTGCAGGCACTTACGAGACGCAATATCCTCAGCATCTTGGCATTTATTGCAACTATTATCTTTTTGGGACTGTTGCGAGAAGTGCTCACGGGAGAGGTGTTAGCCCTTGATGCCAACGCATATCAGCTGGTAGTTGTTTATATGCGCCGCGAATGGCTTACCCCCATCATGCAATCCATCTCCGAGCTTGCGCTCCCCGTGGTCTTGGTGGTTATGCTTTTGGCAATCGAGGCGTTTGCCCCTGGCAAGCGCCCCGGAGCATGTGCGGCGGTAAATCTGATACTTGTCTTTATCCTCAATCAACTCATAAAAGAAATCGTACAGCGCCCGCGACCTGTGGGTTTTCGCTTGATTTCAGAAACGGGCTATAGCTTTCCCTCTGGCCATTCGATGGTCGCGATGGCGTTTTATGGACTCTTGGTTTGGATGATTTGGCATTACGAAGAGGACAAATTCGTTAAATATCTCTGCTCTATAGGTTTTTGCCTCTGCATTGCTGCGGTGGGGTTAAGCCGCGTGTATTTGGGCGTGCATTATGCTTCGGATGTAATCGCAGGTTTTTGCGTTTCGCTTGCCTGGCTTGCCGTATATACCAAGGTCATAGCTCCCCTATTTATGCTTGATAAAGATTTTAAAACCCGCTCAAAACACCTCAAACACGAAAACACGCGCGAAGCCTAAGACACAAGCGCTACGAAGCGCGCTGATTACGCCTCAAACAGAACGCAAACTACGTCACGCGCGAGCGCTACAAAGCAAGATGTATGATTTCCGCCGATTCTATGTGCCCATCTGAGCAGTAGATACGCGCCATCGTGGCGCCTTCTGAGCTTCGGGGGAAGGTCGTGCTTCCGGGATTGAGCACGAGGGTATTGGTCTTTTCATCATGTGTAATAAACGGCACATGTGTGTGTCCGCACACCGCAATATCTGCGGTAACAAGATCCAGCCGCTCACGAAAGTGACAGACCTGCCAACGCAAGCCCGCAAGGAAAAAGTGCGTGAGATTTTTTACCGAAGGTCCGTAATCGTAACAAAAATCGTTGTTACCCTTTGCCATATACAAAGGCGCTATATGAGAAAGCGTTTCATAATCCTGAAGCGAACACATATCACCCGCATGTACCAGGGCATCTGCGCCTGCAATCTCTGCAAGCAAGCTGTCGGATAAGTGTCCATGCGTGTCGGACATAATATCAACTCTCATAGCGCCCTCCTCGTCACCTACATGTTGCAAAAAGTCCGCTAAATCCCGAGCGCACGCTTGAGCGCAACGACGCGTCTTCGGGAGACAGGAATTTTTTTGTCGGGATCGTTTTTGATACCGAGCTGCAAGATACCGCTCGACACCGATTCAACGTCTTCTACCTGCTCAAGATTTACGATAAAGCCGCGGTGCACGCGAAAGAATCCGTGCTCTGAAAGCTTCGCTTCAAACTTTGCCAATGAAATTGTTGAAAGAAAACGATCGTCGAGCGTATAAATGCACGAATAATCGTCGCGCGCCTCGATATAGCGTATTTGCTCCACGGGAATGAGCACCTTGCGACCGTTTTTTTCGACGGGAATGCGCTCTGCGGGCGTGTGCGCAACAGGCAGGGGCTGCACGCGCTGCTCAACCTTATCAAGTGCGCGCAACAAGCGTTCAGTTTCTACCGGCTTCATCAGATAGTCCACCGCATCCACGTCAAATGCCTCAAGCGCATACTCGCTGTAGGCACTTACAAAGACGACCACAGGCGGATTGTTGAGCTTATGCAGGGCTTCTGCCAGCTGCATACCGCTCATTTTAGGCATCGAAATATCAAGAAAAATTACATTGGTGCTGTGATCGCTGTCTTCTTTGCTGCGTACAAGAGCTTCGACTGCCGCGCGGGCGCTTGCCGCTTCTTCGATCCTGTGTACGCGTCCTGTTTGTTCAAGTAGATAGCGGAGTTCCGAACGCGCGGGCGCCTCATCATCCACGATGAGCGCATTGAGAATCTGCATGTCATTCCCCCTATTGCACGGGCTGGGCGTTTGCGTTTAGCGAACGGCGCGAGGCCTTGCGGATGTCGGTTTATTGTCCATCCAAAATGCACATCATTGTGTATTATATCAAACGTACAGATTCACTTGTACATGATACGCTACGGCCCTAGGAACTGTGAGCCTCGCCTACGAGACGCAAGCTCACGCAAGTACCCTCTTCCAATTTGCTCACAATTTCTACACCTGAACCCACGCCATAAAAACGTTCAACACGAGCAGCAACATTTTTGAGCGCAATGCCAGTGCCGTGCTTAGATGACGTTTGGGCAGTGCTGTCTTTTGCCAAAAGGCTCGCGACAACTTCCTGCTCCATCCCAAGCCCGTCATCTGTCACGGAGAGCAATACATCACGGCCGTCGATCACCGCCTGAATGTCAATATTCAATACGCCGGTATCCGGAAGCGCGTGACGCACGGCATTTTCAACAATAGGCTGAATAATAAAGCCCGGAACCAGCATATCAATGCATGCAGGGTGAATGTGTTCTGTCTCGCAAATCCTGTCATCGCCAAAACGCGCGCGCTCAATCTGCAAATACCGCCTGGTTTGTGCAAGCTCCTCAGAAAGGGGAATCAACGTCTGCGAACTTTCGAGCGTGTGGCGATAAAACGATGAGAAATCGCGCAACAAGGCTCGCGCGCGATCGGGATTGGTGCGAGTAAAAGAAGCAATCGTGTTCAGCGTATTAAACAAAAAATGTGGATTTATCTGCGCTTGCAATGCCTTCACCTCAGCGCGAGCAGTAAGCTCTGCTTGACGGTCGAGCTCATATGCCGAAAGCTGCGTGCTCAAGAGTTCAGCAAAGCCGCGCACAATTGCCAACTGCGTATGATCCATGTCATGTTGATGAGAAAAATACAGCTTGAGCGTGCCGATACACTCATCCTTCACAACCAGAGGCGCAATGATGCCTGCGTGAAAAGGATATGCGCTGCGGGCACCCTCCACAAAACACTGCTGTTCATCGCGCCATTCGCGCTGGTCAGCAAGGGTAAAGGTCTGCATGCGCTTACTTTTGATCACGGAGAGCACGCCATCTGCAACGGGCGTGCCCACAAGGGAGGCACCCGGCTGTTTGCCCACGTAGGCAAGGGTAGTGCGCGTGTTTGTCATAGCAATCGCAGCCGCACTTGTCTCGCCCAAAAGAAGCTGACACACCGACATGCACCCCTGCTCAGAAAGGCCGTCTGTCATGTGTGCCAAGGTAGATGAGGCAATACGCAAGGTGCGCTCAGTGGCTTGACTACGACGATCGGTAGGCGAAAAAAGCCACGCTCCACAGACGATCATCGCGAATGCAAGCCCAAAACCTGCGACGAGCGCGGCGAAAATATTGGAGTGAATGATATTCCAACAAAGAAATACAAGCAAAATCGAGGTAACAAAAAGGAGCGCAAATATCAAAAACGTCGGGTCGGGAAATACTCTATGTTTATGCATATCACGCTCCTATGTCTTACGAATGAGCTGGTAGCGAAGGGTGCGGCGCATGAGGCAAACGCGTCTTGTGCGCTGCAGACACCGCAAGAGCCTCTACATGCTGGTAAAACGCTCAATCCCTGCGCGCTTAAGTGCACTCACCAGAGGCAATCCCAAAATGTATACCACACAAGCTTCACCAAGTCCGATAACCACGATACCAAAGAGATACATCAGCAAATACGAACCGTCAAGAGCAATATCTGTAAAGGGAACTGTATAAAAGCCAAGCCCCTGCAGAATAAGCGGCAAATACGCAGGTACGATGAGGGCATTTGCCACGACAGGCCCCAGCAAGGCAAGCGCCGTGTGCTTACGAAAATGCCAGGTAAACAGAGCACCTACGCAGGTAGCAACCGAACCAAACACTACGTCCAATAGTCCCAAAAATCCACTTGCGCTCAATACAATATTAATCAAATTTGCAAGTACGCATCCAAAGGTGAGTCCCACAATAGCCTCTGGAAAAAATAACGCAAGCACACACAACGCCTCAGAGACCCGAAATTGTATCGGTCCCCAGGCAAAGCCGCTCAAACAAAGCATAACCACAAGCGTTGCCGCAGCGTAAAGCGCTGCAATCGTTGCGATTTTTGTAATCTTGTGCGCAGAAGCCACCACGGACCCATGCGAATCACATGAGTCGTAAGCAGGGGTTTTCCCAGAACCCTGCTCAGCTTCCAAGCGCGGATGCAATGCGTTGAAATCACTCATCAACACACCCTCCTTCGGTTGGGTTTTATGTACTAGGGTATTGTAACCGCTTTTGCGGGCGTACGTGAGCGAGGGTGCGCAGATGCGGATGCGGGAAGCCGAATGCGGACGACGAGCGGGAAGGCAGATGCGCAGATGCGGGTGCGGACGACGAGCGGGAAGGCGCGCGCGCAAAAGCGCAGGTCCATAGGGCGCGCGCGGAGCCTCGCTAAATGTCGACAAACAATGTTTTTACAGCTTTGCATGGGTTTACGCATCTGCATAACACGGTGACTTTATACAATAAAGCAGAGAGAGCATATTGGATGTGCACATGCACAAGGAAAGGACCGTATGGAAGCGTTTCAAGATCAACTCGACAAACAAGAAGTCGAGGTGGGAAGGCAAATTGCCGACAAGCGTGACCACCCCAGTCGCCTGAAATTTTTTCTCGTCCTCAATATTGGCCTGTTTATCAATGCGGTCGGCATCATGTGCTTCAAGGCTCCGAACCACTTTGCTATGGGCGGTACCTCGGGATTTTCTATCATTCTACAAACGCTCTTTCCTACATTGCACCTGAGCGCCTTTGTGTGGGCCGTAAATATTTTGCTCGTTGTGCTCGGCCTCGTGTTTCTCGACAAAAAGACCGTGGGATGGTCGGTGTACTCTTCCCTCGCGCTTTCCGCCTATGTCACAATACTTGAATTTTTGATACCCATGACGTCGCCACTTACGAATGACACCCTCCTTGAGCTGGCATTTGCCGTGATACTTCCCGCGACAGGCTCGGCCATTGCCTTTAACATTGGCGCGTCCACGGGCGGCACCGATATTCTAGCCATGATTCTCAAAAAGTATACGGCGGTCGAGATCGGCAAAGCCCTCATGATGGTCGATGCGATTATCGTCGCCATTTCCGCCATCCTCTACGGCCCTAGGATCGGCCTCTACTGCATTTTGGGCCATATTGCCAAGGCATTTGTCGTTGACGCGGTCATCGAATCGGTGAGCACGCGCAAAGTATGCACGATTATCAGCAAAAATCCCGATCTCATCTTGAGCTTTTTGGTAAAAGAGCTGCATAGAACAGCCACGATACGCAAGGAATTTGGTGGCTTTAGCGGAGACGCCGAAACGGAGCTCGTAAGCGTGCTTACCAGGCGCGAAGCTGCAAAATTATTGATGTTTTTGGATAAAAACGATCCGCACGCATTTACCACCATCGTGAATACAACCGAGATTATCGGGCACGGCTTCCGCGGATTTTAATTATGCGTGCTTATGCTGCGCGCGCGTCTTCTTTTCTTCTGCTGCAAGCAAGCGTTTATAGTATTCGCACAGGCGCGTGGTCATGCTGCCCGCGTGAGCGCGATCGCACACGATGCCGTGCTCATCCGAAACCAAACAAAGCTCTGTAAAATCGGAAGCTCCGTCCTGAATCTCCTGCAATAAACTGGGCTTTCTCACAACCGCAATGCCAAGCGTTTTTGCAAGATCAAGCACAAGTGAATTTGCACCCGACGGGCTCTCAAACTCGCCCGCTCCCCAGTACAGCACACCGTCGAAAAATGCCCACATGCTCTCGGGCGCAACACCTGTATGCGCAGCTTCTGTTGCTGCAGTTTGTGCGCGTGCGCAAAGAATCTCGAGTGAAGGATTCTCAAGCGGCGAAAACTCTCCCACGGTCATCGCTGCCTGGCCTTCTTCGTCGATTACAAGCATGAGCACACCGTGCGGGTGATCAACAGCTCCGGTAAAAAGCGTCCACTCGATATGTTGTTTAGCCCATGCAACCAAGTGCGTGTCCACCTGCGAGCCCTGCACACATCTCCTCGAAAGGGCGCGCAAGTGCCTATTTTCAAGGGGAAGTGATTGGGCAAAAAGGCGCCAACGACACACAAGCACGGGCCGGCCAAAATGCTGAAACGTCTGAGATGTAGACTGAGCACCCGGGTCAGCCGCAAGTGTCGCAGACGCTCGCGCCGCAGGTGCTGTTGTCGCGGGGGAAGTCGCAGATGCAGGTGTATGACGATCGGAGTCCTTGGGCATAGAATTAGACATAGAATCTGACATACGACCCCCATCTACCAGGCAGTACAAGAATCACAAAGCAATGAAGCGTGCGCCCGCGGTAAAAGAAAACCCCGCATGAATCACGCGGGGCTACAATCAAATCTGGCGGAGAGCTGGGGATTCGAACCCCAGATAGAGTTTGCACCCTATACTCGCTTAGCAGGCGAGCACCTTCGGCCACTCGGTCAGCTCTCCATGTGCAAGGAAAAATGATACCATAGCTCGCTCGTCTTTTTGTGCACATTTCTACATTTACATAAATTTGCCCGTCTGCAGGCACTGCAGGTGCGCACGAGAGCAAACGAGCTCAAACGCATGGTTTCGCGCGCGCTACAAAAAATTTCAAAAGTTGCTTGACATTAGTCGCGCTTAGGTTCAATATACTTATTAGTCACGCGGCGTTACCTCAGCTGGATAGAGGGTCTGACTACGAATCAGAACGTCACAGGTTCGAATCCTGTACGCCGCACCACTTGAATTTCACGCTCCTTCGGGAGCTTTTTTTCAAAGAAAAATAGCATAAAAATCTAGTTATCCGCATAAAAACTGGACTTATCACACTTTATCAAGGTCAAAACCACTCAATTTACTACTAATTTACTACTTATGAATGAGCTTTGATACGACGATTTATCCTTGAAAAGTGAAGATATAAAGATACTTCCAATAAAATTTGAATATTTAATAGGTAGACACTTCAAAAAATGAGGTGTCTATTTTTTTACCCGATTTTGAAAGGAAGTGAACTTATGAAAACAAAAAATCAAGAATCAAAAGGTCGTTCCCCACTCTTTAAGACCATCAAACATTCATTCAGCCAATAAAAAAGAAAGGATAGGTAAAAATATGGAACTTAAATTTGTGATTCCCAACATGGAAAAAACATTCGGCAATTTAGAATTTGCTGGCGAGGATAAAGTCGTTCAGCGAAGAATCAACGGACGGCTAACTGTCTTATCAAGAAGCTATAATCTCTATTCTGATGTTCAAAGAGCAGATGATATTGTGGTGGTGCTTCCTGCTGAAGCTGGCGAAAAACATTTCGGCTTTGAGGAACGTGTGAAGTTAGTCAATCCACGTATTACCGCAGAGGGCTACAAAATCGGCACTCGTGGTTTTACAAATTACCTTTTACATGCTGACGACATGATAAAAGAATAAAGAAAGAGAGGAAAAATGATGAGATTAGCAAATGGCATTGTATTAGATAAAGACACGACTTTTGGAGAATTGAAATTCTCTGCTCTACGTCGTGAAGTGAGAATCCAAAATGAAGACGGGTCGGTTTCAGATGAAATCAAGGAACGTACCTATGACTTAAAATCCAAAGGACAAGGACGCATGATTCAAGTAAGTATTCCTGCCAGCGTGCCTTTGAAAGAGTTTGATTATAACGCACGGGTGGAACTTATCAATCCCATTGCGGACACCGTTGCTACTGCCACCTATCAAGGAGCAGATGTTGACTGGTATATCAAGGCAGACGATATTGTGCTGACAAAGGATTCTAGTTCATTCAAAGCTCAACCACAAGCAAAGAAAGAACCGACACAAGACAAATAGTCGCTAGGTAGAAAGGAGACTTTTTCGCATGAAACAGCGTGGTAAAAGGATTCGCCCATCTGGTAAAGATTTAGTCTTTCATTTTACGATAGCGTCACTCCTGCCTGTTTTCCTGCTGGTTGTCGGACTGTTTCATGTGAAGACAATCCAGCAGATCAACTGGCAGGATTTTAACCTATCACAAGCAGATAAGATTGACATTCCCTATTTAATTATCAGTTTCAGTGTCGCAATTCTTATCTGCTTGCTGGTAGCGTTTGTATTCAAACGGGTTCGCTATGATACGGTTAAACAACTTTACCACCGTCAAAAACTGGCAAAGATGATACTTGAAAACAAGTGGTATGAATCTGAACAGGTCAAAACAGAGGGTTTCTTTAAAGATAGTGCTGGTCGTACAAAGGAAAAGATAACCTACTTCCCTAAAATGTATTATCGACTTAAAAATGGCTTGATACAGATACGGGTGGAAATCACGCTGGGAAAATATCAAGACCAACTCTTACACTTGGAAAAGAAATTAGAGAGTGGCTTGTACTGTGAGCTGACGGATAAAGAGTTAAAGGATTCCTATGTGGAATATACTTTGCTCTATGACACCATAGCCAGTCGTATTTCTATTGATGAAGTAGAAGCTAAAGATGGTAAACTTCGCTTAATGAAAAACGTATGGTGGGAATATGATAAGCTCCCTCATATGTTGATTGCTGGTGGTACAGGTGGCGGTAAAACTTACTTTATACTGACACTGATTGAAGCCTTGCTTCATACAGATTCAAAACTGTATATTCTTGACCCGAAAAATGCTGACCTTGCGGACTTAGGTTCTGTGATGGCAAATGTCTACTATAGAAAAGAAGACTTGCTTTCTTGCATTGAAACATTCTATGAAGAAATGATGAAACGTAGTGAGGAAATGAAGCAGATGAAGAACTATAAGACTGGCAAAAATTATGCTTACTTAGGTCTCCCGGCACACTTCTTAATCTTTGATGAATACGTCGCTTTCATGGAAATGCTGGGAACAAAAGAAAACACCGCAGTTATGAATAAGCTGAAACAGATTGTCATGTTAGGTCGTCAAGCTGGCTTCTTTCTAATACTGGCTTGTCAACGTCCAGACGCAAAATATTTAGGCGACGGAATCCGTGATCAGTTTAATTTCAGAGTGGCTTTAGGTCGTATGTCTGAAATGGGCTATGGCATGATGTTTGGCAGTGACGTACAAAAGGATTTCTTCTTAAAGCGAATCAAAGGTCGTGGCTATGTTGATGTAGGAACAAGTGTCATATCAGAGTTTTATACTCCCCTTGTACCAAAAGGATATGATTTCTTGGAGGAAATTAAAAAGTTATCCAACAGCAGACAGTCCACGCAGGCGACGTGCGAAGCGGAAGTCGCAGGTGTGGACTGATCTTGCTGGCTGGTGTGGCAATAGCCACGCCAGCACTTAACCCCCCGTATCTAACAGGGGGGTACAAATCGACAGGAAACAGTCAAAAAAACATTAGAAAATCCTTTGGTTACAAGGGATTTACAAAATTTCAGCGTATGTCAAATGGGCTTTAAAAGTTGACATACGCCTTTTTGATTGGAGGGATTTTTACTGAATGAACAAACTTGGTTACAGCATTTAAAAGAAAAACGCTTGGCTTATGGACTATCTCAAAACCGTTTAGCTGTTGCGACTGGTATTACAAGGCAGTATCTAAGCGATATTGAAACAGGAAAAGTCAAGCCATCAGAGGATTTACAGCAGTCCCTTTGGGAAGCTCTGGAACGCTTCAATCCCGACGCTCCCCTTGAAATGCTGTTTGATTATGTAAGGATTCGCTTTCCGACAACAGACGTACAGCAGGTGGTCGAAAACATCTTACAACTGAAACTGTCCTATTTTCTTCATGAGGACTATGGTTTCTATTCTTATTCAGAGCATTATGCTTTAGGCGACATATTCGTCCTTTGCTCCCATGAACTGGACAAAGGAGTTCTGGTGGAATTGAAAGGTCGTGGGTGCAGACAATTTGAAAGCTATCTTCTGGCACAACAAAGAAGCTGGTATGAGTTCTTTATGGACGTTTTGGTGGCTGGCGGTGTGATGAAACGCCTTGACCTTGCCATTAACGATAAGACAGGGATTTTGAATATCCCTGTACTCACTGAAAAGTGCCAACAGGAAGAATGTATCTCCGTCTTCCGCAGTTTTAAAAGCTATCGCAGTGGCGAACTGGTACGCAAAGAGGAAAAGGAATGTATGGGAAACACCCTCTATATCGGTTCATTACAAAGTGAAGTTTATTTCTGTATCTATGAAAAGGACTACGAGCAGTACAAGAAAAATGATATTCCCATTGAAGACGCAGAAGTAAAAAACCGTTTTGAGATTCGATTGAAAAATGAGCGTGCCTATTATGCAGTCCGTGATTTACTCGTCTATGACAATCCAGAGCATACCGCCTTTAAAATTATCAATCGGTATATCCGTTTTGTAGATAAAGACGATTCCAAACCTCGTTCTGATTGGAAACTGAATGAAGAATGGGCTTGGTTTATTGGGAACAATCGTGAACGATTAAAACTAACCACAAAACCAGAGCCTTACTCCTTCCAAAGGACGCTGAACTGGCTATCTCATCAAGTTGCCCCGACCTTAAAGGTTGCGATTAAACTTGATGAAATCAACCAGACGCAGGTTGTAAAAGACATTCTCGACCATGCGAAACTGACAGACCGACACAAGCAGATTTTGAAGCAACAGTCAGTAAAAGAACAGGACGTGATAACAACAAAAAAATAACTCAAATACAAATTCATTGAATATAGAGAGGAGAACATTTTTATGAATTTTGGACAAAACCTTTATAACTGGTTTCTATCAAACGCTCAATCACTGGTGCTTTTAGCAATCGTTGTGATTGGCTTGTATCTTGGCTTCAAGCGTGAGTTTAGCAAACTGATTGGCTTTTTAATTATTGCGATTATTGCGGTTGGCTTAGTCTTCAACGCTGCTGGAGTAAAAGACATTTTACTAGAGCTATTCAATCGCATTATTGGTGCTTAAATAAAACCGTTCTTTTGTGGAATATAAGTGGTTTTCTTATGTTCCGCAAAGGAATGGTACACCAAACGAAGTGCGGTAGGGATTTTTGAATCTCTACAAAGAAAGGACGTGAATATATGGACGATATGCAAGTCTATATTGCGAATTTAGGCAAATACAATGAGGGCGAATTGGTCGGTGCGTGGTTTACCTTTCCCATTGACTTTGAGGAAGTCAAAGAGAAAATCGGCTTGAATGATGAATATGAGGAATACGCCATTCATGACTACGAGTTACCCTTTACGGTTGACGAATACACTTCCATTGGCGAACTCAATCGACTATGGGAAATGGTATCGGAATTACCCGAAGAATTACAATCGGAGCTATCTGCTCTGCTCACTCATTTTTCAAGCATTGAAGAACTAAGCGAACATCAAGAGGATATTATCATTCATTCCGATTGTGATGATATGTATGACGTGGCACGCTACTACATTGAAGAAACGGGTGCTTTAGGCGAAGTACCAGCTAGTCTTCAAAACTATATTGATTATCAAGCCTATGGTCGGGATTTAGACCTTTCAGGAACGTTTATCTCAACCAATCATGGGATTTTTGAAATCGTCTATTAAATCTGTCGGTACATTACTACTGGCAGATTTTCTATTTTACGGGGTGGCTCAATCAGCTACCCCTATTTTTTATGAAAGGATTGATTACATGAAGAAAATACGAAGCTATACCAGTATCTGGTCTGTGGAAAAGGTACTGTATTCTATCAATGATTTTAGACTTCCGTTTCCCATAACCTTTACGCAAATGACATGGTTTGTCGTGTCACTCTTTGCAGTGATGATACTTGGCAACTTGCTCCCTCTTTCCATGATAGAGGGAGCATTTCTCAAATACTTTGGGATTCCTGTGGCTTTCACATGGTTTATGTCTACAAAAACTTTTGATGGTAAAAAGCCTTATGGATTTTTGAAGTCTGTCATTGCTTATGCACTGCGACCAAAGCTGACCTATGCAGGAAAAAAAGTAACGCTTGGCAGAAACCAGCCACAAGAAGCCATTACAGCAGTTAGGAGTGAATTTTATGGCATATCCAATTAAATACATTGAAAACAATCTCGTCTGGAATAAAGACGGGGAATGTTATGCTTACTATGAGCTTGTTCCTTACAATTACTCATTTCTAAGTCCAGAACAGAAAATACAAGTGCATGATTCTTTCAGACAGCTTATCGCACAAAATCGTGATGGCAAAATTCATGCTTTACAAATCAGTACAGAATCCAGCATACGTTCTGCACAAGAGCGTTCCAAAAATGAAGTCACTGGCAAGCTCAAAGCGGTTGCCTATGACAAAATCGACCAACAGACAGACGCTTTAATATCCATGATTGGCGAAAATCAAGTGAACTACCGTTTCTTTATCGGCTTTAAGTTGCTTCTCAACGATCAGGAGTTTTCTATGAAAAGTCTTACCGTTGAAGCAAAAAAATGCTTTGTCTGATTTTGTCTATGATGTGAACCATAAGCTGATGGGCGATTTTGTTAGTATGAGTAATGATGAAATCCTGCGTTTTCAGAAGATGGAAAAGCTCTTAGAAAATAAAATCTCTCGTCGTTTCAAAATCCGCAGGTTAGATAAGGACGACTTCGGCTATCTGATTGAACACCTTTACGGACAGACAGGCACTGCCTATGAAGAGTATGAGTACCATCTATCAAAGAAAAAGCTGGATAATGAAACGCTGATTAAATACTATGACTTGATTAAGCCTACTCGCTGTTTGGTGGAAGAAAAACAGCGATATTTGAAAATCCAGCAGGAAGATGAAACCGTCTATGTAGCTTACTTTACCATTAACAGCATTGTCGGAGAACTGGACTTCCCGTCCTCTGAAATCTTCTACTACCAGCAACA